>NZ_CP014022.1:0-1240000 GCF_001558775.1 Staphylococcus lugdunensis
CATTTGCTACTTTAGGTAAGGCAACACCAATATGTTGCATTGTTTCAGCATCAGTTTCAAAAATATTAGCAGAAGCCTTTTTAGGAATGAGTAGCGTATGTCCCTTAGTTACTTGTGAAATATCTAAAAATGCATATACATAGTCATCTTCATAAACTTTATAGCTCGGAATATCTCCAGATAAAATTTTACTAAAAATTGTTTCTGACATTAAAATCCACTCCTTTAGTCGTACATTTGTTAATATTATATCATTCCTATCAAAATTTTTCGTCTTTAACATAGTTGTAATTTTAGGCTAGAATGATGATTTTTGGTACAATAGTTGCGTGGAGGTGCGATATGACAGTTAAAGTAGAGCATTTAACAGGTGGTTATGGAAAACGGCCTGTCATTTCAGATATAACTTTTGAATTGCAAAAAGGAGAAATTGTAGGTTTAATTGGCTTAAATGGTGCTGGTAAAAGTACTACGATTAAACACATGCTTGGCTTACTAACACCAATGCAAGGCGCATTATCAATTTCAAATACAAATATAAATGATGATATTGAATCATATAGACAAAAATTATCCTATATTCCTGAATCGCCCATTATTTATGAGGAATTAACTTTAAAAGAACATATTGAAATGACTGCAATGGCTTATGGCATATCGAATGAAGAAGCAATGAGACGTGCAGAACCATTATTAAAGTCATTCCGTCTTGAAAAAGAGTTAGACATTTTCCCTAGTCATTTTTCTAAAGGTATGAAGCAAAAAGTTATGATAATATGCGCTTTTATTGTTGATCCAGAATTATATATTATTGATGAACCATTTTTAGGTTTGGATCCTTTAGGTATTCAGTCTATGCTTGATTTGATGGTAGAAAAGAAAAAAGAAAATCGTACCGTGTTAATGAGTACGCATATATTAGCAACAGCAGAACGATATTGTGATCGATTTATTATTTTAGATAAAGGAAAAATTGTTGCGTTTGGTAATTTAGATGAATTGCGAGAACAAACAGGTCTTCATCATCAAACATTAGATGAGATTTATATCCATGTTACTCAAGGTGGCCAATTAGAATGACCATAAAACCTGAAGTCGCTTTATTTAAACAGAGAAAAATCGCAATTCGCAAGGAAAAAAACTATTATAATAAATTTATATTCAATGGTCACTTTTCAGTTTTTCTATTAATTCTTTTAGGTGCTTTTATCATGGGGTATGGACAATGGTTACGCCATATACCACAACACATAGATTATGCACTGATTACAAGCTTTATTGTTGCTATCACTTCTATTTTTCCAATTCGTACACTATTGAAACAAGCGGATGAATTATTTTTATTACCATTTGAACAGCACATGAAAACATATGTGCGTCTAAGTTTAAATTACAGTTTCTATAATCGTATAGCGTTGCAGTTAATCATTCTAGTGGTACTTTATCCATTATTTTCTAAATTACCACATTTTTCTATTTTAAATTATTTGATTTTTGTAGGAATGGTCTTTTTACATTCTTACTTAGGATTATATATACGCTGGCAATGGTACTTAGGTCAAAAATCATCTTGGACGATTAACACTCTTTTAGTCATAATTAATATTTTAGGCTATGAACTTGTGTTAGGATTAAATAATTATTTAGGGTTACTTCTTACTCTTTTAATAGTAGTTAGCTATATAGTTTTGAAAAAGCAAAATGCGGTATCTTTATTCCCTTGGGAGAGAATGATTCGTATTGAGCAACGTCATCATACTAATTATTATAAATTTGTTAATATGTTTACTGACGTTAAACATTTAAAAGAGACTGCCGTGCGTCGTAGATATCTTGATCCATTGTTGGTTACACCAAAAGCTACACGTTTCAATGCTAAAAATATGTATTTATTTCTATTTACACGGAGTTTTGTTAGAGGAAAAGATGCATTTAATATTATTTTACGATTAATTATTATCGCATTAATCTTAATGATATGGTTAGCGAATCCTTTTGTTACCATTGTCATCGGTTGCTTATTTATGTATATTACGTTGTTACAAATGTCTCAATTTTATACGCAACAAGCATATGGCTTATGGCCACAAGTATGGCCAGTACCCGATACATTTGTAATCCGAGGATATGAACAGTTTCTTTATCGGTTAATGTTGGTGATTGGTTTGATCTTTTCAATCACCTTTGTGTATCTTTATCCGCAGTTTTTCTTCGGTATCATTGTCTTTTTCCTTGTAGGTTGGCTAACAATACGTAGCACTATTAAAAAATTAAAATACCAAGAAACATTATTAAGAGATTGAAAAAAAGCATTACTAAGTACATGGATAAACGTGATACTTAGCAATGCTTTTTTAATATTTTATTAATCTTTAACTGGATATAAATAACGCTCAAAGTAGCTAGAATGTTGACTACTTGCACCAAAAAATTGGCTTAATGCTGATTTAGAAAAATGTTGTTGAAACAATTCTGATGTTTTAAAATCTTCATACGATTGTCTATCGGCAAAACCAAAGTAAATTTTATAAGTAGTGCCTTCAACTGGCTTTAAAAAGCGATAACTTTTAAATCCTCCAAAAGATGAAAAATCTAATGTTAATTGAGCGAGTTTTTTCTCTAATTGATAAGCATAGTTTTCTGCAGTAGGGATAAAAATAGCAGAATAAAAATGGTTACTATTTAATTCATTATATGCTGTTATTGTCTCATACGTTGTTGGATGTTTTAAAATAGAAGGATTAGAAGACTCTTCGATAATAACTGAATTATCAGCAGTAGAGAATACAAATAATTGACGGTCTTCATTGTTAATTCTGATTTGATTTAGAAAGCCATATGTGCCATAAGTTGTATATATTTTCATGGTCAAAACCTCCTTATTGCCTTTATTATAAGCGTTTTGAGTGTAGATTGCTAGATGAATGAATGTATATACGTTACGTTCAATATTTATAGTGTATGTTAAAAATTGTGCTTTGTCATTTTTATGACATTTAAGCTCAAAAATATGGTAACAAACGACAATATGGTATTATTGAAAAGAATGATTTAAGTATAGGGGGACGTTTAGGTGCATAATAAAAATAATGCAATACTTAATACAATTAAGGGTGAAAAAGCAACACACACACCTGTATGGTTTATGCGCCAAGCTGGTCGTTCTCAACCAGAATATCGCAAATTAAAGGAAAAATATTCATTGTTTGAAATTACACATCAACCAGAACTATGTGCTTATGTTACACATTTACCAGTAGATAATTATCAAACAGATGCAGCTATATTATATAAAGATATCATGACACCGTTAAAGCCTATAGGTGTAGATGTTGAAATTAAGTCAGGTATAGGGCCGGTTATTCATAATCCGATCCAATCGGTTAATGATGTAGACAAATTAACACAGATTGATCCTAAAAGAGATGTTCCATATGTTCTTGATACAATTAAGTTGTTAACTCAAGAAAAATTAAATGTGCCACTGATAGGATTTACTGGGGCACCGTTCACGCTAGCTTCTTATATGATTGAAGGTGGGCCCTCAAAAAATTACACATTTACGAAAGCTATGATGTATCGAGATGAAGCAACTTGGTTTGCGCTAATGAATCATCTTGTATCTATTTCTATAGATTACGTTGTTGCGCAAGTTGAAGCAGGCGCTGAATTGATTCAAATTTTCGATTCATGGGTTGGGTCATTAAATGTACAGGATTATAAATACTACATCAAACCAGCAATGCAGAAATTAATATCTGGAATTAAAGAGAAACATGATGTGCCCATTATACTTTTCGGAGTAGGTGCGAGCCATTTGATTGACGAATGGAATGACTTGCCGATTGATGTTTTAGGTTTAGATTGGAGAATATCTATTATACAAGCTCAGAGCATGGGTATAAGTAAAACATTACAAGGTAATTTAGATCCAGCATTATTATTAGCTCCATGGCCTGTGATTGAAGAAAGACTTAAAAATATTTTGGATCAAGGATTGATGTATGGTAAGCATATTTTCAATTTAGGTCATGGTGTATTTCCAGAAGTAAACCCGGATACATTAAAACGCGTTAGTCAATTTGTTCATGACTACACAAAAAGATAAATATATTCAACAAAGGTAGGTATTAAAATGTCTAAAAAAGTAGGTCTATTGGTAATGGCTTATGGTACACCTAATGATGAAAGTGAAATTGAAGATTATTACACTGATATTCGCCATGGTAAACGCCCAAGTGATGCTGAACTTCAGGATTTAAAAGATAGATATGAATTTATAGGTGGCTTATCACCATTAGCAAAAACAACCAATAAACAAGCTGAAGCAATTAAAGAAGCATTAAATCTGGCATATCAAAATGTTGACTTTGAAGTCTATCTTGGATTAAAACATATATCACCATATATTGAAGAGGCTGTTGAACAAATGCATCAAGATGGGATAACTGAAGCGGTAACAGTCGTATTGGCGCCTCATTATTCTAGTTTTTCAGTAGGATCATATAATCAAAGAGCAAAAGAAGAAGCTGATAAATTTAATATTCAATTACATCACGTAGAACATTATTATCAGCAACCTAAATTTTTACAGTATTGGACTGAAAAAATTAATGAAACTTTAGCCAATATTCCAGAAAGCGAACATGATGATACTGTGCTTGTAGTATCTGCGCATAGTTTACCTAAAGGACTGATTGAGCGCAATAATGATCCTTATCCTCAAGAATTAACTGATACGATGAATCAATTACAAACACAATCTGCTATTCAACATGTGGCACAAGGGTGGCAATCAGAAGGGAACACGGGTACACCTTGGCTTGGACCAGATGTGCAAGACTTAACACGGGAATTATATGAAGCACATCACTATAAACATTTTATTTACGCACCAGTTGGTTTTGTTTGTGAACATTTAGAAGTTTTATACGATAATGATTACGAATGTAAAGTTGTATGTGATGACATTGGTGCAACATATCATCGTCCGGTAATGCCGAACGTGGATCCATTATTTATTGGTGCCATTGTTGATGAAATTAAATCAATATTTTAAAAGGAAGCGTGAAATGCAGTGAGCAAAAAAATTGCGATAGTTGGAGCGGGAATTACTGGATTATCAAGTGCATATTATTTAAATAAGCAAGACGCCGATTTAGATATCACTGTTTTTGAAGCAGCAAATCGTCCTGGGGGGAAAATTCAAACCTATCGTCAAGATGGTTATACGATTGAGCTGGGTCCTGAATCATATTTAGGACGCAAAACAATAATGACAGATATCGCACATGAAATCGGGCTTGGACAAGACTTAATTACTAACAGAACGGGGAAGTCTTATATTTTTGCCAAGAATAAGTTATACCCAATTCCTGGTGGGGCAATTATGGGGATTCCAACAGATATAAAACCATTTATTAAGACAAAATTAATCTCTCCGTTGGGCAAACTACGTGCAGGTTTAGATTTATTTAAAAAACCAATCATCATGCCAAATAACGATATTTCAGTCGGCCAGTTTTTTAGACAGCGTTTAGGAGATGAAGTACTTGAACATCTTATTGAACCATTAATTGGCGGAATTTATGGTACAGATATAGATCGATTAAGTCTAATGAGTACATTTCCTGAATTTAAAGAGCGGGAAGAACAATATGGCAGTTTAATTAAAGGTATGAAATATGAAAAAGAGCAACGTATCAAGAAAAGAGAATTATATCCTGGATCGCCCAAAGGACAATTTAAACAATTTAGACATGGTTTGAGTTCGTTTATTGAAGCATTGGCTGATTTTATTAAACAAAAAGGCGTAAAAATTGAATACCATACACCTATTAAAGATATTTTAGTATCACAAAAAAGTTATCAACTTATTACAGAAGAAAATAAAGTTGATTTTGATGCAATTATTGTGACTACACCTCATCAGACCTTCATGAACTGGTTTAGTCATGATCCGGCATTTGATTACTTTAAGCATATGGATGCTACATCAGTAGCTACAATTGTCATGGCCTTTGATGAGTCCAATATTGAAAATACCTATGATGGAACTGGATTTGTAATAGCTAGAACCAGTGACACGCACATTACGGCTTGTACATGGACCTCAAAAAAATGGCCTTTCACTACGCCAGAAGGCAAAGTGTTAATACGTGCTTACATTGGAAAACCTGGTGATACAGTAGTAGCTGACCATACCGATGATGAGTTAGTGTCAATGGCACGGAAAGATTTGACAAAAATGATGACATTTAAAGGAGAACCAGATTTTACAATTGTTAATCGTTTAGAAAAAAGTATGCCACAGTACCATGTTGGACATATAAAAAATATTCATGAAATTCAATCGCATATTAAACGAACATACCCGAGATTGCGTATTACCGGTGCACCATTTGAAGCAGTAGGACTTCCAGACTGCATATCACAAGCGAAAAAAGCTGCTGATGAAATATATCATGAATTATAAACAAATCTCAACCACTTATAAGAGTAGATCGTGCCCTTTGAGTGGTTTTGATTTACAATAAACCTAATTAATATGAAAGAAGGGGAAATGTTATGACAGATGTTATTATCATCCATTCAATTCATGGAAATGCAAAAAATCATTGGTATGAATGGTTAAAACATAACTTAACTTTAGAAGGTTATTATGTTCAATTGTTTAATTTACATTCATCTGACAATACGAATATTAATAATTGGCTAACTGAAATGAATGCCCAGTTAGAAGTTAGACAAAAAGATACATACTTTGTCACACATGGATTCGGTTCAATCGCTGCATTAAAATATATAGAGCAGCTTGATCAACAAATAGAAGGTTTCTTTAGTATTTCCGGATTTAAAGAAGATGCGCAAGACATTGATGAAAATATCAATTTAGAAGGTATTCATATTGATTACGAAAATGTAAAGTCAAAAGTAGATCACTTTTATGGCTTGACGTCTAAGGATGACAGATATGTTTCATATCAAGAAACAAAAAAACTTATGGATACATTAGGAGGCCATTTAAAAATTGTAGAACACGGTGGTCACTTTTTAGAAGAAGAGGGCTTTACTACATTTACAGCACTTCAAAACAAAATGCAAGGGTATATGACACGATAAATTGTCATAATGTTGGAAGAAGTGACTGTTTTGGTAATGATAAACTAAACGCTTTCTCACGAACTTAATTATACAGTTAGAAAAGTCACTTAGTATCAAAAGTTTCCCTTTTCTAACTGTGGTTTGTTTTTACACAAATTACTTCTGTTAATATATTGACTATTTTTAGGCTACTGTATATACTGATTAAGTACTTGAGAAAAACAGACTATTTTCTCAGTATGTCAAATCATTTTTAACCCTTAATAAAGTAAATGTAAAAATTTGCTAAAATTGATATTGACATCTACTAAGTGAAAATGATACCATATTTAAGTGGTCAAATTAGAGAAGTTAATTTTTTATTGCCGCGGGATGGAGCAGTTCGGTAGCTCGTCGGGCTCATAACCCGAAGGTCGGTGGTTCAAATCCGCCTCCCGCAATACATAGCATTTAGTAGGTCTCGTAGTGTAGCGGTTAACACGCCTGCCTGTCACGCAGGAGATCGCGGGTTCGATTCCCGTCGAGACCGCCATTACTTATTATCATGGTTCAGTAGCTCAGTTGGTAGAGCAATGGATTGAAGCTCCATGTGTCGGCAGTTCGACTCTGTCCTGAACCATTCGCTATTTTTTGGCGGTTGTGGCGAAGTGGTTAACGCATCGGATTGTGGTTCCGACATTCGAGGGTTCGATTCCCTTCAACCGCCCCATAATCGTAATGATTTGCGGGTGTAGTTTAATGGCAAAACCTCAGCCTTCCAAGCTGATGTTGTGGGTTCGATTCCCATCACCCGCTCCATCTTATTTATCCACAGTAGCTCAGTGGTAGAGCTATCGGCTGTTAACCGATCGGTCGTAGGTTCGAGTCCTACCTGTGGAGCCATGGCTCCTTGGTCAAGCGGTTAAGACACCGCCCTTTCACGGCGGTAACACGGGTTCGAGTCCCGTAGGAGTCATATAAACAGAAGTGAAATATCGCTTCTGTTTTTTATTTTATTAAGTCATATGTTACGGAGAGTTGTCCGAGCTGGCCGAAGGAGCACGCCTGGAAAGTGTGTAGGCGCTTTATCGCGTCTCGAGGGTTCGAATCCCTCACTCTCCATACAAAATTAAAAATCAGTTTAATTCTGATTAATTAAATTACTCTAGAACGTTGATATATCAGCGTTCTTTTTTATTCGCATTTCCATAAACTTACTCTCAGCTACAAAAAACTACGCATTTAAATAGTTTTCAAGTAATTTATTTTCTAAACTTACTAAATCAATCGCTACAACGTCTGATATATAAATTTGGTCAACATCTGTAAACTCTAAGGAATTAAAATCTAAAACTTTTACTTTTATGATATTTTCCTGTACTTCGGTTACACGTCCAATGATTAATTCAATGCTATCTTGCATAACGATTGTTATCATTGAGTTTAAAGTAATTAAATCTTGCAAATCTGAAGATAAATGGAATGTATTTTCAATATTAAATGGATTAAACATGCCATGTTCTTTGCTTTGTAAAATATAATTATCGATTAATTCAAAGTATTTTGAATGATTACAAGTTTCTACAATGTATTCCTTATTCCTTAATTGGTAACTGTCTAGTACACCTTTTTCATCAATAGACTTAAATATAATGAAATTTTCATTTTCTTCAAGGACATATCCTACTGAAAATGTTTCTTCTAAGCCGTTAGTATAAATTTCTACGAGTTCTTTTTTTATCATGAAATTATATCTCCTTTTATCATTAATTTTTTCAATAAAAGTCCCATAACCAGCGTAGCAAAAAAGTATAAATGCAAAGTGTAAAATTTATAAAAATACTGTGAAAAATAACTAATGTATCCTAGTTGTTAACTTTAAGGTTTATTTAAAAATATAATGCTTCAAATAACCTAAGCACTGTCACTGATAAAATCATACAAAATCGCTATAATAAGAATGTATATGAACATGGAGGTCTATTGAGTTGGAATATTGGTTATCAGAACAGAGTTATATGAATCCAAATAAAATAGCAATTACAGATGGTGTTAAGGCACTCACATTTCGAACATTATATGATAGGGCAAAGGTTATCGCTGAGCATCTTGTTACGCTTAATATCTCAAGGGTAGGTTTATATTTAACCAATTCTATAAACTCAGTCATTTTAATTCATGCATGTTGGATAGCACATATCGAAATTGCTATGATTAATACCCGATTAACACCAAAAGAAATCACAGCTCAAATGCAGTCGATTGACGTTCAATATATAATCACTACTGCTTCTTTAGCATTGAAAGATTTTAATATCATTCCTTTTCAGAGTTTAATTGATAAACGTAATAAAGGATTGATATCTAAATCATTTAACCGACAAGATATCGCATCAATTATGTTTACTTCTGGCACGACTGGACCACAAAAGGCAGTTCCACAAACTTTTAACAATCATTATGCGAGTGCAAAAGGCTGTAAATCAAGTTTAGGTTTTGATTCTAAAACGATTTGGCTTTCTGTATTGCCAATTTATCATATATCAGGATTAAGTGTATTACTACGTTCAGTTATAGAAGGTTTCACGGTAAGATTATTGGATAAATTTGATACACAGCGTATGATGCATATCATTAAGAATGAGCACATCACGCATGTTTCTCTTGTTCCTCAAACATTGCAATGGCTTATGGATGCCGGCTTAACACAGCCATATAAGCTTGAAAAAATATTGCTCGGAGGCGCTAAATTATCAGTTGCTTTAATTGATGAAGCGCTAAATTATCAGTTACCAATTTATAATTCGTTTGGCATGACAGAAACGTGCTCTCAATTTTTAACGGCATCACCTGATATGTTAGCTCGTCGTCATGATACGGTTGGTAAACCGAGTAGCAATGTTTCGATAAAGATACATAATCCTAATCGCGATGGGCATGGTGAGTTGTGGCTTAAAGGTAACAATGTGATGGACGGTTATTTATATCCTAAAGGTTTAAAAGACGCATTCGTAGATGGCTATTTTAAAACGGGGGATATTGCGGAGGTTGATAAGGATGGATTTGTCGTGATTTATGATCGTCGCAAAGACTTAATCATTAGTGGTGGTGAAAATATTTATCCTTATGAAATCGAAATGCAAGCTAAACAATTTGATGGCATAAAAGACGCGATGTGTGTGCCTTTATCAGATGAAACATGGGGACAAGTCCCATTATTATATTATATTTCAGAAGACAACATTGATATTGCGTCGTTAGATCGATTTTTAAGAGTGCAACTTGCTGCTTATAAAGTTCCTAAAAAATATGTTGCCGTTCAAACATTACCTTATACATCTACTGGGAAATTGCAACGTAATAAATTTGAGCTTAAAGGATGAGTATGAATGAAAATTGTAGATATCAATTACTATTTGTATAATCAATCGTTTCGTGTGCCAATAACAACCCCGAAAGTTCATTTAACAAGTCGTAAAGCACTAATTATTGAAATGATTACTTCACAGGGAAAATCATTTTTTGGTGAATGCAATGCATTTGAATCGGATTGGTATGACTCAGAAACAATTAATAGTGTTCAAAAGGTTATTGAAGCATGGTCGAGTAGTATCAAAAATAAAGAATTTTCGACCTTTGATGCTTGGCTCCCTTATTTAAATCAGCTGAACGCTGCTCCAGCTGCTCGGGCTACAGTGGTAATGGCTGTGTTTCAAATGTACCAAACATTACCAATTATAAATGTGGATTATGGTGCAACTGTGAGCGGGTTAACCGAAGCGCATTTCGTTCAACTTAAAGAGACACAACCAAAACGCATTAAAATAAAATGGTCGAATCATATTTTGAAAGATTTAGCGCATATGAATAAGCAATTGGATTTTGAATATCAGTTGGTAATTGATGCAAATGAATCATTAACTAAAGAAGATTTACCTAAATTAGCACTGGTTAAGCAGTATCATCCTATTTATATCGAAGAACCATTTAAAACAATGGATTTATATAAAAATTATAAGCATAATTTATTTCCGCCAGTGGCAATAGATGAAAAGGCTACATCAGTGCAACAAATATTAACGTTATGTCATAGTTATAACATACAAGTGGTCGTAATTAAGCCTTTTAGAATGGGTGGTATTGACCATGTGATTAAGTTAATACACAAGCTACAACGTGATAATATTAGTGTCGTCATTGGTGGAATGTATGAATATGGGTTAAGTCGTTATTTTACAGCTTACTTAGCACAATTTGGAGATTATCCAGGGGATATTACACCTTCTGGATACTATTATGATCATGATCTTGTGTCACAATCAGGTATTCTAAAACAACGACGTATTTCATTTTCTCCTCCCGAGGTTGATACATCACAATTGGTCATGTTTTAATGTTTATGTTGACAGTGCTTGTTATCTTTTTTTAACGGTACTGGATCAAATCCGCCTTTATGAAAAGGATGACATTTTAAAATTCTACGGATACCCATATAAGTTCCTTTGAGTGGTCCATATACCACAATGGCTTCACGTGTGTATTCTGAGCATGTTGGATAAAAACGACATGTCGCTGGTGTCATTGGGGAAATAAAATGTTGATAAACATAAATTAAGCTTAAAAATAATTTTTGTAATAATTTTTTCATTTATAAAAGCCTCCAACCATCTAGCAATAACTTCATTTTAACATATTGAAAGGGGAAATAATCTATATGCAATTTTTAGATAAAGAAAATAGACGTGTTATCCTCACATATAAAAATGATAAAGATATTGCGAATGGTAACCATGTTTTAGCTATCCCATTTTATAAACAGCAGCTATTATTTACTCAGCATAAAGTAAGAGGAATAGAATTTCCAGGTGGTAAACGGGAAGAAGGAGAAACAAGTATGGAGGCGATTAAACGCGAACTTTTTGAAGAAACAGGCGCCCAATGCCAGAAACTTACGTACATTGCGCAATATGAAGTATTTACTAAGGATAAGACACCTTTTGTCAAAGATGTATATACAATTGAAGTAAGTCGTATAGATAAAAAAAATGATTATTTAGAAACAGCAGGTCCCATTCTTTATCAAAGACTTAACGATATTCCTGAAAACAAGCGAAGTTATTTAATACAAGATGCAGCTATTCAGCAGTGTTTGGAGAGGGTGAAATTGCTTGGATTATATTCTTTATAAAACCATGCCAATTGAATCATTGACACATGAATTTGCAGAGGTAACCTATGTTGTTGATGGTTTAAAAGTGAAAGCATTACAAATGTTACCTCATAAAACGGTTGAGCGGATTGTTGTGTATCTACGTGGTGGAAAAGGTCAGGTAGGACGTGTGCGTGCAGCAAGATTAATGCAATTTTCATCACCAGAGACATTAGTTATTGGGCCATATTATCGAGGTAATAATGGGAGTGAAGGTAGAGATGAATTTTGCCAAGGTGATTTACATGATGTGACAACACTTGTTCAGCAGTTACATCAATCATATCCTGACGCTTATATTCATATGATTGGTTTTTCACGCGGAGGTCTGCAAGGTTTATTAACGTTTCAAGATTTACCAGTGGACAGTTATATTATTTGGGGTGGTGTTTCAAACGTAAATTTAATGTATGAGGAACGTGTGGATTTGAGAGGAATGTTGCGACGAATGATTGGACATCCTGTTAAAGATGCACAATCCTATAAAAAACGTGATGCGTTAAAGGATATTGATGCAACGAGTCCACCGATACTTATCATTCATGGAGGTCAGGATAAACAAGTCGGTATTCATCAGGCATACGTTTTAGAAGATGCTTTGAAACAACGAGGGACGCAATTTGATACATTTTATCAGCTTGCAGAAGGCCATGTACCTCGACCAGTAGCAATGAGATTGGCAATTCAACGTATATTCAATTGGATGAAGGAAATAGAAGAGCTTCAAAAATAAAAAGCTTAGATGCACTACGAATTTTAAATCATAATATGCATCTAAGCTATATTTTTGAGGTTTTTATTTATTAAAGCCGCCACTTTGTGCTATCTCGGCTACTTCTGAACCAAATTTTTCAAAATTATGTTCAAAGCGTTTGATTAAGTCTTGCGCTTGAGTTCTATATTTATCTGGATCATTCCAAGCATTGATCGGTTGAAGAATTGTCTTTGGCACGTCTTCGATTTCTGTCGGAATATAAAGACCAAACATGTCATCTTTTATATATTCTGTATTTTTTAATTGACCTGTGATTGCTTGATTAACCATTTGACGAGTATAGTGGAGGCTAATGCGGCGACCAACGCCATATTTACCGCCTGTCCAGCCGGTGTTTACGAGATAGACATCAACGTTATGTTCATCAATTAACGCACCTAATAAATCAGCATATACGGTCGGATTTAGAGGTAAGAATGGTGCGCCGAAACATGTTGAGAATGACGGTTCAGGTTCGGTAATACCTCGTTCTGTTCCAGCTAATTTTGATGTAAATCCACTCAAGAAATGATACATCGCTTGCGATTTAGTTAATTTAGAGATTGGAGGGAGTACGCCAAATGCATCCGCTGTTAAGAAAATAATCGTATTTGGATGTGCTGCTTTAGATGGTAATACGATATTATCTATATGGTGAATAGGGTAGGCAGCACGTGTGTTCTCTGTATATCGATTGTCATCAAAATCTACGCTACCGTCTTCATGTACAACTGTATTTTCAAGAATTGTGCCATATTTAATAGCGTCATATATTTGCGGTTCTTTTTCTTTTGAAAGATTAATTGCTTTTGCATAACAACCGCCTTCAATATTAAAAATACCATTTTTGTTCCAACCGTGTTCATCATCCCCGATTAGTTTTCTATCTGCAGCAGCAGATAAAGTTGTTTTTCCTGTTCCAGATAGACCAAAGAATAACGCAACATCACCTTTAGCACCCACATTAGCTGAGCAATGCATACTCATAATATCTTGCATTGGTAATAAATAATTCATAACAGAGAAAATACCTTTTTTCATTTCTCCGGCATATTCTGTACCGCCAATAAGAATTGTTTTATGCTTAAATGAAATAATGACAAATGTTTCAGATTTAGTGCCATCAATGTCTGGGTCTGCCTTAAAATGAGGTGCAGATACAACTGTAAAATTCGGTTTAATCTTTATAGCTTCATCTTTTGATTCAGGACGAATGAACATATTATGTGCAAATAAATTATGCCATGCTAATTCATTAATAACCGTTAATTTAAGTTGTGTATCTTTATCACTGCCTGCATAACCATTAAAAACATACAATTCGTTACGTTCATCAAGGTAATCTAAAACTTTGTGATATAGGTTTAAAAATGTTTCTTCATCTATAGGTTGATTGACATCGCCCCAGTCAATATTATCTTTATATGAAGGTTCAGTAACGATAAATTTATCTTTTGGTGAACGTCCTGTATATTTACCTGTACTAGCATTGATTGCACCTAATTCAGTCAGTTCTCCTTCATTATTTTCAAGAATTTTGTTATAAAGCTGCGTCGTTGAAAGCTGAAATAAAGTTGTCTCTTTTTCTAATAAGTGTTTAATTTTTGACGTTTCGCTGTATGTATTAATTGACATACTTTAACCCCTCCAGTGCATAAATATTACATGTGAAAGCCTTTACAATTCAATAGTATAACATAATGAAAGGATTATGCCATAGCTAATACGATGTTGGTATGAAAAATCTAAAATTGACATTAGCTAACGAATTCGGTAGTATAATTCTTAACGGATTCTCTTATCCTGAGTGGCGGAGGGACATGGACCCAATGAAGCCCAGCAACCTCTTTTATAAAGAAAGGTGCCAAACCGTTTGCAGACAAATATGGTCTGAACGATAAGAGCGAATGGACGTCTAGAGCCTTCTCTCTATCTAAATAGTAGAAGGCTCTTTTAATTTGGCTTATACAAGAGAGTTTTCGTAAAATAACTTAAAGGAGTAAACAATGACATATAATAAACGCTTATTTACCTCAGAATCAGTTACTGAAGGACACCCCGACAAAATAGCTGACCAAGTATCCGACGCCATTTTAGATGAAATTTTAAAAGACGACCCTAATGCACGTGTTGCTTGTGAAACAACTGTTACAACAGGTATGGCATTGATTTCTGGTGAAATTTCAACAACAACTTATGTGGACATTCCTAAAGTTGTAAGAGAAACAATTAGAGATATTGGCTATACAAGAGCTAAATATGGATATGATTGCCAAACAATGGCAGTTTTAACTGCTATAGATGAGCAATCACCGGATATTGCACAAGGTGTTGATAAAGCACTTGAATATCGTAATGATATTTCAGAAGAAGAAATAGAAGCAACTGGTGCCGGAGATCAAGGGCTAATGTTTGGTTATGCTACTAATGAAACTGAAACGTATATGCCTTTACCAATATTCTTATCACATCAGCTTGCTAAACGTTTATCAGATGTTCGAAAGGATGGCATTATAGATTATTTACGTCCGGATGGCAAAGTGCAAGTAACTGTTGAATATGATGAAAATGACAAACCATACCGCATCGATACAATTGTGGTATCTTCACAACACGCGCAAGATATAACATTAGAACAAATTCAACAGGATATTAAAAATCATGTTATTTATCCAACGGTACCTGATAATCTTTTAGATGAGGACACTAAGTTCTTTATTAACCCTACAGGGCGTTTTGTTATTGGTGGACCACAAGGTGATGCTGGTTTAACAGGACGAAAAATTATTGTTGATACGTATGGCGGATATGCGCGTCATGGAGGTGGATGCTTCAGTGGTAAGGATCCAACAAAAGTAGATCGGTCTGCCGCTTATGCAGCACGGTATGTAGCTAAGAATATTGTTGCAGCTGGACTTGCAGCCCAATGTGAGGTACAGCTTGCTTATGCCATTGGTGTAGCTGAACCAGTTTCTATTGCCATTGATACGTTTAATACAGGTAAAGTATCTGAAGGTGAGCTTGTCGCTGCAGTTAGAAAACATTTTGATTTAAGACCCGCTGGTATCATTAAAATGTTAGATTTAAAACATCCTATTTATAAACAAACTGCGGCATATGGTCATTTTGGTAGAACAGATGTGTTATTACCTTGGGAAAAATTAGATAAAGTCAATATTTTAAAAGACGCCGTTCAAGCATAATTTAATTTTTAATTACTAAATTTAAGGATAAATATCGAAATAAGACAGATTTTCTATTATAATTATAGTTATTGAATAATTAAAGGAGCGTTGTTTGAATGAATTCATTAGGACCAATGGAAATCGGTTTAATCGTCGCTGTGGTAATAGCACTTATTTGCTTAATCTTATTTTTCGTTGCATTAAGAAATAATAAAAAGATAAAACGACAAACGGTAGACGAATATAAATTAAAAGAAAAGCAAATGCAAGAATCACATGACGAAGCATTAGAAAAAGAAAGAATTGAAAACAAAAAGACAGTTACTAAACAAAAGGAAAATTACGAAGCAACTGTTAATAGCAAAGAGCGAGAAATTGATGCTCTAAAATTATTTTCAAAAAATACGAGTGAATATGTGACGGATATGAGATTAATTGGTATCCGTGAACGTCTTGTCAATGAAAAACGAATCCGACCTGAAGATATGCATATTATGGCTAATATCTTTTTACCTGGTAATGACTTGAATAATATTGAACGCATCAGTCATCTTGTATTAACTCGTACAGGACTTTATATTATTGATTCCAAGTTATTAAAGGGGCATGTGTATAATGGTATAAGTGGTAATCAATTTAATGAATTGCCAATGATGCAACAAGTCTTTTCAACATTAGATTTAAATGCCAAAGCACCGCATACCTTAGTACTAGATCAAAATGATGATCAATCATCGCTATCATTTTTAGATTATTCAGCACAACTTGCACAAATTGAAAAGTTAGCTACTGACTTGCAAACGAAATTAGGATTAACATACACACCTACATCTATTCTTTATTTCAATCCTAAACGTGAAGGTGAAGTAACTATTTCAAATTATGCGCAAACTTCAAGTGCGAAAGTACTTGTCGGTCCAGAGCAACTAAATGAATTTTTCAACAAATTTGTTTTCCATGGTCGAATTCAATACAATGTTGATGATTTGCAAGAAATTATGACAAAAATAGAATCATTTAACTAAAAAATAACTAGCACCTAACTTTCCTTTTATACGAGTTAGGTGCTGTTTTATGCTTAAAATTTACAAGAGTGGGAATAGGTATTAGCGTTATTAATGTAAAAGGGGCTGAATCATTTGAAAACGATAGAATTTTATAATGGACAAGCGATGCCTAAAGTAGGTCTAGGAACATTTCGGATTGGAAATAATAACGAGTGTCAACGAGCAGTCCAATATGCGATTGAACAGGGGTATAGAAGTATAGATACGGCAAAAGTATATGGTAATGAAGAAAAGGTTGGTGCAGGTATAAAAGCAGCAATGACATCAACAGGATTAAGTCGAGAAGATTTATTTATTACATCAAAATTATATTTTGAAGATTTTGGTAGAGAAAACGTTGCACAAGCATACGAACAAAGTTTGAAAAAATTGGGATTAGACTATCTCGATTTATATTTAGTTCATTGGCCCGGCAAAGATGAAGCGGTCATGATTGATATGTGGAAGGGCATGGAAGATTTATATAAAGATAATAAAGTCTATAGTATAGGTGTCAGTAATTTTGACGTAAATCATCTTGAGGCCTTACTTGCACAGGTCTCAATAAAGCCAATGATCAATCAAGTTGAATATCACCCTAAATTTACCCAAAATGAATTAAGAACTTACTTAAAAGCACAGCGCATCCCTATGGAGTCATGGTCTCCTTTACAAAACGGACAAATACTTAATGATCAAACAATTCAACAAATCGCACTTGAAGTATCTAAGTCTCCGGCACAGGTTATTATTCGTTGGAATATTCAACATGGTGTAGTCGTGATTCCCAAATCAATCACGCCATCAAGAATCACAGAAAATATCCAAGTGTTTGATTTTGAGTTGAGCGGTGCGCAAATGGCACGTATTGACCAATTAAATCAAGAGAAGCGTATAGGACCAAACCCTCAAGATTTTGCAGGGTAAATTAAAAGACGTAACAAGAAAGGATTCGGGATATTATGTTTTAGGCTATGAACGATATATTGGCAGTAATTGACTGGATTGAAAATACGCTTATATCAAGCTTGATTCAATCTTAGTCAACTTTGCCAGGGCAGGACTATGGATTTATAATGAATTCTGTTCCGCTCCTTACTCGTTTGTGTCCTTATAATTGATAGCCGAATAAACATAATAGAAAGCCAACGATAAACTGAAGCACAGTATAAAGTACAAATTTAATGACTTTATTTTTTTCTAACAACATTTGAACAAGTTCTAAACTCATAGTAGAAAATGTTGTTAATCCTCCTAAAAATCCTGTGACAACGAATAAAGAGAACCAATGATGTTCATGAGCAATGGATGCAGTATAACCAATTAAAAAACATCCAAGCAAATTTACAAATAACGTTGCGATAGGGAAATCGATCTTTAAATAATGTTTTGATTGCTGAGTAATCCAAGCTCTTGCACATGCACCCAAACCGCCGCCTATCATTATAAGGATAAGTGTTATCACGATAACTCACGTCCTAACTTGAGACCTATATAACAGCTTAAAATTCCCAAAATGTAGCTAACAATTCCATAACATAATGCGGTTAAGAAAAGAGATTGTTCAAGCATTGTAATCAATTCAAATTGAAATGTAGAAAATGTTGTAAAAGCACCTAAACATCCAGTTGTGAGTGCTTTTTTCAATTTAGGATGCTTGCTTAGAAATGGCACTGTTAAAGTGAATAATAAGCCCATTAAGAAAGCACCAACTAAATTTGCACTTAATGTACCATATGGAAATGTTGTTGTTGAATTGAATGTTGATAGCAGATAACGACAAGCAGCGCCTATCATTCCACCAATGAAAATATAAAAATATTGCATTGAACATCCATCCTTAATATAGCGTTTAAGTTATGATTTATTCAGTAATTATGATAAATTTTTACCCATTATTTGATAATGCCAAAAGTAGTGATTGAAGCATAAATATGGAAGATGATTACTAATAGAATAATAAAGGGTAATATTTTACTTGCTATACGTATCCAATCACTGTTTTCATTCAAGTGCTTAATCGCTTTATCAGAAAAAATAATGGCTGCAATTAAAATAATTACGTTAACAACACTGCAAGCAATCATTAAATATTTAATAGATGTAATTTGTTGACTTAAATAGGGGTTAAATGTATTAAAATAAAAGCTAATTATTAGTAAAATAATTGAAATATAAAAATATTTTTTTGATTTAGACATGACTGACCTCCTAAGTGACTCATCAGAATATTTTACCATATTTACGCAACAATGAAATAATAATTATCAACTTTGATATATTAAATGACAAATTACCAAACAAAACATTAGCTTGTATAACAACCACATGATATAAATGAATTATATTATTTTTAACTTAAAGTGGCAGTAATAAAATGTGTGTGTCTTAATTTCAAAGATAGACTACAATATTTTTAGCAAGATACCTTAAGTTAATTAGTTGGAGGAATGCATAGTGACACAATTAAATGTACAAGTATTTGCAGATGGCGCAGATATTGAAGAAATGAAAGCAGCATATAAAAATAAACAAGTTGACGGTTTCACAACGAACCCAAGCTTAATGGCTAAAGCCGGCGTTACGGATTATAAAGCATTTGCAGAGGAAGCTGTAAAAGAGATACCAGATGCTTCAATATCATTTGAAGTATTTGCTGATGATATAGAGACAATGGAAAAAGAAGCCGAAATTTTAAAACAATATGGGGAAAATGTTTTTGTTAAAATCCCAGTTGTTAACACAAAAGGTGAGTCAATGATTCCGCTCATTAAAAAATTATCTGCAGACAATGTTAGATTAAACGTTACAGCAGTTTATACAATTGAACAGGTTAAAGAAATTACAGAAGCAGTTACAGAGGGTGTACCAACATATGTTTCAGTATTTGCTGGAAGAATTGCTGACACTGGTGTAGATCCATTACCATTAATGAAAGAAGCAGTCACAGTTACGCATAGTAAAGCAGGTGTTAAATTATTATGGGCTAGCTGTCGCGAATTATATAATGTTATCCAAGCAGATGAGGTTGGCGCAGATATCATTACGTGCCCAGCAGATGTCGTTAAGAAGGTTAATAATAATTTAGGTCGAGACATTAATGGTTTATCAGTAGATACGGTTAAGGGATTTGCTAAAGATATCCAAAGTTCAGGCTTATCTATTTTGTAACTCAAATATTTACCCCCAGCAATTAATTTATTGTTGGGGGTTTTATATGTCCAAAGATAAACTTGCAGACATTGTTTAAATCTTATAGTATTAGCTTTATTGATATATTAAATGAATAGGAGGGATGTAGATGAATGAAAGTCAATTTGTAGCTAAAATAAAAAAGCAACTGTGGTTTTTAAATAATAATGAGCAAATACAATTAGAACGATATTTAAATCATTTGATTGATAACAATGACGAAAAAATATTGCAGCGTCCCATTTATTATGCAAATCAGTTTTTAAAAAATTATGTTTTCAAAGAGAAAAATCAAACACACAGTTCTTTAGTATTATTACTGTTTTTAATTATCGTCTTGTATGTTGTTTTTATGGGATTATTTTTATTTGGATTCATTACGAGTTTAACTGCAGTAAATTATTTTATTAATCCACAAGTAAAAGTAGCCACGTGGAGTGTTATTTTAATCTTAATAGGTGCGATCTTATTAATCATTATCAGTCTTTGGTTAATTAAAAAAATAACAGCATATGCGACAAAGAAGCTACTTGAATATAAATTTAATCAATCGCGTAGTTAAGTGGTATAAGATGTGATAGTAATAAACTTTCTTTCCATTTGTTATAAATAAGTGTATATGGGGCATCGATAATTAATTGGATTTGTTGTTCAAAAACGATGATGATATGGTTGTTAATCGCATGCATGGCGACAATATGTTTAGCATTAATGTAACATTGAATTGGAGAACGTTGAGGTCTAATAGGAAATAGTATGGTCTGTTGGTTTACATAAATAGGCACTAATTTATTGATGTGTAATAAACGCTTGGCAACCTTTATTTGTAAAGGCAAATATCTACCATAAAATTCAAGATAATGATATAGTACTTGCTTCATTGATTTAGGTATTATTTCAGTGTGTTCTAAATATTTACATTCTGTAGATATTTTATTGCTAGTACAAGTTTTTAAGTAGAGTAATTGATCCAGTTTAGTTACATTCATGGTGTGCTGACTCCTTTATGTGAAGAAGCGCTGAAGCTTTTGTCTGGCATTGCGTTTGTAATTTTTTACTGAGGATAATGAGACGTGCATATGTTGGGCAATTTCATATTGCTTGTATCCACTTATCTGTAAGATGAGCCATTGCTGTTCTTGACGCGTTAAGTGTTTCCATGCCTCTTGCATAATAAGATTGAAGTCATTGAGGATATAAATAGGTAGCTTTGATGAGCTTGGATTTAATATACTTATTTCTACGGATTGTTTAGGCTGTTCTTTTCTAAATAAATCAATTAAATAATAATTTAGTCGGAAGATAATAAAAGTTGAAAAATTTGAATTTAAAGAGGCATTATATTGGTTTGTGAGTTGCCATAATCGTATGAGCATGAGTTGGTAATACTCATCATAATTATAACGAATATGATATTTATTTAACAAATAATGAATATATTTATTAAATTGATGATATACATTGTTAAATAACATTAGCTGCTCCGTTTCTTATGCGCATAATGAAATTTATCCGGATATTCATAGCTTATGCTAAAAATTGAAAAATATCATTTGCTTAATTACGCTATAAGGTGTTAAATATAGGGCATAGGTATATTTTAAAAATAAGTTATTGACTAAAACATCAACAAACTTCAGCATATAACAAATTTGACGCTAAGGAGGTATATATGGATTACGCACACTTAAATCTTGAACACTTTTTTGCACGAAATGATGACTTGGATATTATTAAAGATCGCTCAGATTTTGTAATGATTAATAATTTTACAAATGAAATGATGTATCGAGATGGTGAAGTAGAGGGTACTATCGATTTAAATCAATATTATTATAAGAATCGCTCTCAAGCAGCAAGTTTCATTATGATGGAATACAAAAATCATCGTGAATAAAAATGTGAAAGTTAAATGGTTAGGGCAAATTTATACAGGACGATTTGTCTAACCATTTTATTTTGCAGTTTTATTACTATTCATTTATGAATATGTAACAAAGCTTATATAAAATTGTGAAAGCAATATAATAATGTTAAACTTTATTATCATAAACACATATTGCATAAGTTTTACAACATTGACCTAAGAGGTGTAAATATGGCAAAGCACAAAAGAGGCTCTATTATCGGGTTGTTTGGATTACTAATACTATTAGTAATTGTTGGGATAATCTTCTTTTCAATGATTTCAGATCAAATTTTATTTAAAGAAGTTAAACAAGTTGAAAAGGTTGAAAATTTAGATGTAACACTCGATAAAGCTTCTAAGAAACAAATAGATAATTATACAAGCCAGCAAGTTTCTAATAAAAGCAATAATGCTTGGAGAGATGCTTCTGCTACTGAAATTAAAACAGCAATGGATAGCAGTAAATTTATTGAAGATAACAAACAGAAATATCAATTTTTAGATTTATCGAAATATCAAGGTATTGATAAAAATAGAATTAAACGTATGTTGTTTGATAGAGAAACATTGTTAAAACATACGGATGATTTTTTAGAAGCGGCTAAAGATAATCATGTTAATGAAGTTTACCTTATATCACATGCTTTACTTGAAACAGGTGCTTCTAAGAGTCAATTAGCCAATGGCGTGGAAATCGATGGTAAGAAATATTATAATTTTTATGGTGTTGGTGCTTTAGATGAAGATCCAATTAAAACAGGTGCACAATACGCTAAAAAGCATGGTTGGGATACGCCAGAAAAAGCAATACGTGGCGGTGCAGAATTCATTCACAAACATTTCTTATCACATGATGATCAAAATACATTGTACAGCATGAGATGGAATCCTAAGAACCCTGGCGAACATCAGTATGCGACAGATATTAAATGGGCTGAAAGCAATGCAACGATTATCGCTGACTTTTATCAAGAAATGAAAACAGAAGGAAAATATTTCAAATGGTATGTCTATAAAGATGATGACAAACATAAAGCGAATTAAGAAAATAAATTGAGATATAATATATCTCTGAATAAAATGACAATTTCTACATGATTTTAATAGAAATTGTCATTTTTATTTTGTTATTTATGTTCTTTACTCCTCAAGATATTTAGTGGAGCTTTTATTTTTTATAAAACGATTTATTCAGCTTTATTTTTACGATTAATCCAAGCAAATAACACAACAGTAACTAAAATGATTTTTGCTATAACTTTCATAGTTAAAACACCTCATTTAATATATTTTTCATTTATAAAAGTTAAATAATGACTTTACTTAAATAACGCGAAGTTATTTTTATTTTAGTTCTAAATACTTATTGATACAATAAAGAAGTATCTAGTAGAAAGAAACAGATAATTAAAAAGGGTGAAGAAATCATGCGTGTAGCGATAATTGGAATGGGAACAGCTGGTGTAAGTGTGCTAAGACAACTTGTTAAACACGAAAACTTTTCAACTTTAACTGTAGATGTCTACGATAATAAAATCAACATGGGTCACGGGGTACCTTTTCAAAATGATAGTGATGAACTATTAATTAATTTACCATCCAAGAAGATGAGTTTAAATTTAGAAGATGATTTAGAATTTTGGCATTGGTATCAGCAGCAAAATATTTTTTCTTATGAGAACCCTAAATATTTACCAAGATTTATTTTTGGCCACTATATGAAATCCTATTTGTTACATTTTGATAAAATTTTTGATAATTTAACATTGATTCATGACGAAGTTAAAGAAATATTTACTAACTCAAATGTTGATGAAACAGCTTTAAAATATTATGTTTGTACTTCTGATGATATGAATGATTGGAAGGAGTATGATTATATCTTTTTGACTATTGGGACATTAAGCTATCACGATCCATACCAGTTAAAAGGAATTCTAGGATATATCCAATCGCCATATCCAACATATAACACTTTGGATGAAGTGAAAGAGACAGATCGTATTGCTATTATAGGTACAGGGTTAGCTAGCTTAGATGTGGTTAGATATGTAGCAACACATCATAAGCATCTTCCAATCATTATGACGAGTCGCTCGGCGCAATTGCCAAGTGTGCGTGGAAATATGCAAGAAATAACATTTCGTTATTTAACAAAACAAACTTTTAATAGTATCAAGGCAGTTAATTATGGAAACGTACCACTAGATGCTTTAGTTAAGCTTTTCTATAAGGAATGTGAAGAATGGAATATTGAATTAGATACGTTAATAAATAGACGTTCAGGAAATCATATTGATGATTTGCAATATGACTTAGATCATTCACAAGAGCTCGGTGTATTTCAAGGATTGATAGAACATCTAAAAGAGAATTTAAACTGGATATACAATAGTTTGAGTAGCTCAGATCAACAGTTGTTCGATAAGAAATATACTAAAGTGATTCAACTTAATTCTAATCCAATGCCGCCTAGAACAGCTAAATTACTTATTGAGTTAATGCAGAATGGCTCTTTAATTATAAAACGTGGTCTAGAGAATATTACGCATGATGGACAATTATTTAATCTAACATTTAAAGACACATCTTCGTGTGATGACTTTAACATTATTATTAATGCAACAGGTGCTAAAACACATTTAGCAGAGTTAGACGAGGATGATCAATTAGTCATTAACCTAGAGAATCGTCGTATTGTACAAGCACATCCTATGGGTGGTATTCAAATTGTGCCAGAAACAAATCAAATTATTAGTCCAAGATATGGGACGTTGACTAACGCTGTCGCTATAGGTCAGCTTACCAATGGTGTAAATAAATTAAGAAATGGTGTTAAGATGATTGTTTCACAAGTAGTTAATGCAGTGGATTATTTATATGAACATCAATCACGGTTAAGTCGCGACAATATTTCTAAAAAATAGTAATTAAAGAAATTAAATTGCTTTCATTGTAAAGTTTATTAAAATTTAGTAAGATAAACTCATAGTGTTTTAGTAACACTTAAAGTAGAATTATCAACTTCATAATACGTTCTTTCGGGGCAGGGTGAAATTCCCAACCGGCAGTGATTAAGCCTGCGACCTGCTTGTGATGCACAAGTGGCTGATTCAGTGAGATTCTGAAGCCGACAGTATAGTCTGGATGGGAGAAAGAATACAATCGACGTTAACATAAACGATTACGTTTAATGTTTGTTAAGCATGCACAGAAATTATTGTGTAGGCTTGTTCAAATGTCATTATATCAATCTCCTTATGCCTATTTTGGTATAAGGTTTTTTTATGAAGGTGATAAATTGGATTTATATTTAAGCAAGGCAATACAGCTTGCTAAGATGGTTAAAGGACAGACTGGTGTTAATCCACCAGTAGGAGCAGTAGTTGTTAAAAATGGCAGAATTATCGGACTTGGCGCACATTTAAAACAAGGTGAGAAACATGCTGAAGTGCAAGCAATTGACATGGCTGGTGACGAAGCACAAGGTGCAACAATTTATGTGTCTTTACAACCATGCACGCATTATGGTTCGACACCGCCGTGCGTTAACAAAATCATCGATCATGGTCTGGATAAGGTAGTATATGCTGTAAAAGATACAACTTTACCTAGTAAAAGTTATGAAATCTTAACCCAAGCTGGTATCCAAGTGTATCAGCAGTTTGATCATGAAGCCTATTGTTTATACGAAGACTTTTTTAAAGCTAAAGCTGAGAAAATTCCTGAAATTACCGTTAAAGTATCTACAAGTATAGACGGTAAACAGGCAACAGATTATGGACAAAGTCAATGGATTACCAATAAAACAGTAAAGCAAGATGTGTATCGTTTAAGACACAGTCATGATGCCGTGTTAACAGGAAATAAAACCGTATTAGCAGATAATCCTCAGTACACGACTAGAGTTAAAGATGGTAAACACCCTATTCGTGTTATTTTATCTCGAAGTGGGGACGTTGACTTTAGTCTAGATATGTTTCATGATCAATTATCTGATATATGGATATACACTGAAGATGCCACATTAACAACAACTTTACCCAATGTTTTTATTAATTACATGAGCAATTGTAAAATTCCTGATATTTTACAAGATTTATATAAAAAAGGTGTAGGTCGGCTGCTCGTCGAGGCGGGACCTAAAGTTACCTCATTATTTCTCCAACAACAGTTAGTTAATCAACTCATCATCTATTTTGCCCCGAAATTGATAGGTGGTTCTGGAACAAATCAATTCTTTCAAACACAAGAAGTTATAGATTTACAGGATACCTTTGAATTTGAAATTGTTAATTCCACTTTATTAGATCAAAATATCAAATTAGAACTACGGAAGAAGTGAAACAACCATGTTTACAGGAATCGTAGAAGAAATTGGAACCATTGTTGAAATACGTAATGATCAATCAGTACGCACACTTATCATTAAAGCTGAAAGGATTATTGATGATATGCATATTGGTGATTCTATAAGCGTTAACGGGACTTGCCTGACAGTGACAGACTTTAATAGCAATCATTTTTCAGTGCAAGTCATACATGGTACAGAAGATAAAACCTATCTTGCTAATGTTCAGCGTCATCAAGAAGTGAACCTAGAACGCGCGATGCACAGCAATGGTAGATTTGGTGGCCATTTTGTTCTAGGCCATGTTGATGAATTAGGTACAATTACAAAAATCAATCAGACAGCCGATTCAAAAGTAATTCAAATTTCAGCATCACAAACAATCATTAAACAACTTGTGAAGCAAGGATCAATTGCAGTCGATGGCGTTAGTTTGACAGTATTTGATATACGTGAATCATCTTTTGATATACATCTCATACCAGAAACACGGCGCTCAACAATTTTAGCAGATAAGAAACAAGGAGACTTTGTACATTTAGAGACAGATGTTTTATTCAAATATGTAGCCACAATCATTAATAAAAATTCCAATACTTTAACATTAGATAAGTTAAAATCATATGGTTTTTAAGGGGGATTAAATATGCAATTTGATACCATTGAAGAGGCACTTCAAGCGTTAAAAAAAGGAGAAACTATAATTGTTGTAGATGATGAAGATAGAGAAAATGAGGGAGATCTTGTTGCAGTAACACAATGGATGCAAGATCAAACGATTAATTTTATGGCTAAGCACGGTCGTGGCTTGATTTGTACGCCAATTTCCACTGATATTGCCGAACGTTTAGAGTTAAAACCAATGGTAATGCAAAATTCAGATGACTATGGTACAAACTTTACTGTAAGTATTGATCACTATACAACAACAACGGGAATTAGTGCAATTGAACGCATGACTACGGCACGGTCTTTAATTGCCACTGATACAATGGCTGAAGATTTTCATAAACCTGGTCATTTATTTCCACTTATTGCCAAAGATAATGGCGTTTTAGAACGTGAAGGTCATACTGAAGCAACGGTTGATTTAGCTAAAATGACAGGTGCAGCACCTGCAGGAGTTATTTGTGAAATTATGAATGACGATGGTTCGATGGCTAAAGGAGAACAATTAGAAAAGTTTAAAGAAACACACCAGCTTAAGCTTATTTCTATAAAACAAATCATAGAATATAGACATCAGCATGATATACAGGTGAACTTAAGAGCAAAGGTAAATATGCCAACAGATTTTGGCAACTTTGAAATGTATGGATTTGATTCAACACTTACACAGGATGAAATCGTTGTTATTACTAAAGGAGAGCCAAGAACTACTGAAAATGTAAGAATTCATTCAGCATGTTTAACTGGTGATATTTTTCATAGTCAACGATGTGACTGTGGTGCGCAACTTGAATCGTCCTTAAAATATATTAATGAACATGGTGGAATGGTGATTTATTTACCCCAAGAAGGCAGAGGTATCGGACTTATAAATAAACTTCGTGCTTACGAGTTAATAGAGCAAGGCTATGATACTGTAACTGCGAATTTAGCTCTTGGATTTGATGAAGATTTACGTGATTATAAGGTTGCTAGTCAAATTCTAAAATATTTTAATGTCAAGCAAGTTAATTTGTTAAGTAATAATCCGAAAAAATTTGAAGGGCTAAGTGAATATGATATAGAAATTGCAAAGCGTATTGAAGTTATTGTTCCAGAAACAACACACAACCATGATTATATGGAAACGAAAAAAATTAAAATGGGTCATTTAATCTAGGAGGTTATAAAAATGAATTTTGAAGGTAAATTAGTTGGTTCAGAGTTGAAAATTGCGATAGTAGTAAGTCGATTTAATGATTTTATTACAAATCGACTATTAGAGGGTGCTAAAGATACATTAATACGCCATGATGTCAATGATAGTAATATTGATGTTGCCTATGTTCCTGGTGCGTTTGAAATACCGCTTGTAGCTAGAAAATTAGCACAAAAAAAACATTATGATGCAATCATAACATTGGGTTGTGTAATTAGAGGTGCAACTTCTCACTATGATTATGTGTGCAATGAAGTGTCTAAAGGGGTTGCAAGAGCGAATGATGTATCAGATACACCAGTTATTTTCGGAATATTAACAACTGAAAGCATTGAGCAGGCTGTAGAACGCGCTGGTACTAAAGCTGGCAATAAAGGATCTGAAGCGGCAGTCAGTGCAATTGAAATGGCCAACTTATTGCAACAACTATAATGTTTAGTCTATAAATTTGGGAGCAGGATAAAATTCATTGTGAATTCGAAGTCCTGCTCCCTTTATATGTGTCGTTATTATTTTATAATTTTCGTAATCAAAAGTAACAATGCAGAAATACCAATTATCGCGCTAACTTTTTTGAGAGATTTAGTATCAACAAATTCTTTAACTGCTAGTGATAAGTTTTGAGGACGCTCTGCTAGACGACGCATAAAATAGCTAAACCAGTCATTACCATATGGAACATAAATGGTGAAATGATAGCCTTCTCTTGCGATTTGTTCAGCTAGTTCTGAACGGAATCCATATAACATTTGAAATTCAAAATCATCATTTTTAATATGGTGATCTTTGACGAATTGTTTGACATGATTGATAATTCGATCGTCATGTGTCGCAATGGATGTTTTATTACGCGCATTTAGCAAACGTTTCTCAATTAATTTAATATAGTTGCTATCAATATCTTCTTTTGTTTGATAAGCAATGGAAGCATCTTCTTTATAGGCACCTTTAACCAATCGTAATCTTAAATCTGGAAAACGTTCGATGAGTTCATCAGCATCGTACAAATATGCTTGTATAACTGTGCCGACATTTTTAAATTCTCCCTTAAATTTATCAAGCGCTTGAATAATTTGCTGCAAACTGTCATATTTTTCAGTATCAATATTGACGTGCATATTTTGATATTCATTAGCTTTCAATAAAATTTCACGTAAATTATCAAAAGCAAATTGTAAATCAAATTCTCCTCCTAGTAAACTTAATTTAATAGATACATGGGCATCTACATTATATGCATTAATGGCATCCATTATAGTGAGAATTTCATTCTTTGCTGTTGTGGCTTCTTCGCGTGTACCTACAAACTCTCCCAAATTATCAACGGTAACAGCGATATTTTTTTCATTAAGCCTTTCAATTGTATCTATTAGTTCTGGAATGGTATTACCTGCTACGACTTTATTTGCACCCATTTTGGGGCCGATTTTCTTAGCTGTTTGATTTAAATATGTATTATTTGATAAAGCGATGAAGAAATCCCTAAATAGTGTCATGTAGTAAACCTCCAATATTATAATCAATATATTTTATAAATAGTTTAGCATGAAATATTCGTAAGAGAAAGCGTTTTCAATATCGGTCATACGTTTTGCTTCAAGTTCAATTTATTGCAGAAATGTTTTCTTGAGTCAATTAGAGTGTTAGCCATATTAAGCTGATATTTGCTATAATTTAAGCTGTAGAGTTTATGTAGAAGGGACTAATAAGTCATGTGGAAATGGGAAACAGAAAATAATGCTAAAGGCGTAGTTGTTATTGTCCATAATATGTTAGAGCATACAGGGCGTTATGCTTATGTTATTACGATGTTAAGAAGAAATGGTTATCATGTGATTATGGGTGATTTGCCAGGACAAGGGCAGACTTCACGTGCAAACAAGGGGCAAATTAAAAACTTTAATGAATATCATGAACATGTTTTAGAATGGATTAAACTCGCAAATGATTATAAATTACCTACATTTGTTATGGGGATTGGTCTAGGAGGATTAATCATACTTAATTTATTAGAAAAGGTAGATCGATTGCCTATTGAGGGTATGATTTTATTTTCACCATTATTAGAATTACAAAAGAACAAGACAACACGGAAAGACATTTTAATTTCTAATATTGGAAAAGTATCAAAAGATACGCGTTTTAAAGTTAATATTGAAGTTGAACAGTTGACTAGAAATGAAGAAATAAGAGAAGAAACGGTTAATGATGGTTTGATGTTAAAAAAAGTAACATATCATTGGTACAATACTGTTGTGGAAGAAATGAAAGAAACATTAGATTACGTTGGGGACGTAAAATCAATACCTACATTACTAATGCATGGTTCTGAAGATGCGATTGTCGAACCTAAAGCGATAATTAAATTAAAAGAAAATCTAAAATCTGATGAATTCTATTATAAAAAATGGCAAGGTTTATATCATGAAATCCAAAATGAGCCTGAACGTGATCAAGTCATGCGATATGTATTAACATTTCTAAATAATAGTGTAAATACGATGGGATTTATCGTTAAAGAAGAAGAAATAGAGGATATTGAATAAATAAAAGATATTGAAAGACCTATTTATGATGCAACCTGAATTATCTGCTTGAGAGAGTTATGGAACTTATACTTTCTAAAGGTTTTTTGTGTTTTTTATTTGGAATGTGACAGTATAAATTGTTGTTACGCATCTGCTAAAGTGCGCATAATAAAGTTTGTTTTTATAATATTGAAGACTACTTATGTGTGATGGCATTAATTGTGTCGGTGTTTATTTAAAACAATAAATTCATAATACAAATGGTTTAGTTGCATATCTACATAGAAATTGGTATATTTTATACATATAAATTTATTAATAATTAATTGGATAAAAATCTACATGAATAATTAGCAATTTGCTGATGTTAGCACCAAGTTTATGGTTATAGTTGTGATTAAATAAAAAGACAATTAAATTATTAAAAGTTTATTAAGGGTTTTAACAATGCAACAACATTCTTTATCATCGGTAAATTGTATTATTTAGTTTTATGACAGGGAGAGATTTTAGTGAGCGAGCAAACGATAGACCAAGTATCTGGATTATTAAAATTAGAAGCGCTACTAATGGACATCAATTCAATTTTCGACGTTATTGAGAAAGAATACGGCATGACAAAAGAAGAAATCTTAATTTTACTAACGCTATGGCAAAAAGGGTCGATGACGTTAAAAGAAATGGATAGTTTTGTAAAGATTAAGTCTTATAAACGTACACGCACATACAATAACCTTGTAAATTTAGAATGGATTTACAAAGAACGCCCTCAAGATGATGAGCGTACAGTTATCATTCATTACAATGAAAATCAAAATGGTAAACGTGATGACTTATTAAAATTCATTTGTGATGCAGTACACAAAAAATCAAATTCCATGCAAACAAGTTTCACTTCAATTTTAAATATCTAGAAAAATGCTTAGTCTATAGTCAGGAAATAGCGACTTATAGACTAAGCATTTTAATTGATTTTTTCTATTGCGCAGATGAATGGAGCGTCATTACGTTGATTTATAAATTGATATTGTAGAACTTGAGCCTTTGTTTGATCTATATTGCTGAAATAATCAAGTAATGCATCACGTTCTAGTTTGCCTTGAAAATGGCCGTGATAAATAACAACTACAATAATGCCTTCAATCGTTAACTGTTCAAATATGGCGTCAATAGCGCGTATAGTTGATTCAGGCTGGGTGACAATTGATTTATCACCTTTTGGTAGGTAGCCTAAATTAAAGATTGCTGCAGTGATTTTATTTTTATGAGCAGATATTAAGTGGTCTGAGATATATTCATGACTATCATGTATTAATGATACGTTTTTAAATGATTTGATCTTCTTAGCAGTGTTATCAATTGCTTGTTGTTGTATGTCAAAACCATATACATGACCTTTTGGAACGTGTTGAGCTAAGAATAATGTATCGAATCCATTACCACATGTAGCATCAATCACAATACTATCACTTTGGATATGAGACGTAATTAAAGATTTAGCAAAGGGAAGAATGCGTTCTAATTTCATATTTGAATCCGCTCTTTGTGAAATTTCCCTTGATAAGAATTACGTCTAGCGAGCTCATCATCGATATTATTTAAAACTTCCCACTTGTTAACACTCCACATTGGTCCTACCATCAAATCAATGGGTCCATCGCCTGTAATACGATGAATTATCATCTCTGGGGGTAAGATTTCAAGTTGATCACATACTAGGTTAGTATATTCTTGCTGACTCATAAATTTTAGTAAACCCTTATCGTACTGTTTTACCATAGGTGTTCCTTTTAATAAATGAAGTAGATGTATTTTTATGCCTTGAACATCCATTTTGGCAACTTCACGGGCTGTGGCCATCATCATATCGTAATCTTCGCCAGGTAAACCATTAATAATATGCGTACAGATATTAATATTATGTTTTCTTAATTTAGCGACCCCATCATAATATGTTTGCATATCGTGTGCACGATTTATTAAATCAGATGTAGACTGATGTATCGTTTGGAGTCCTAATTCAACCCATAAGTATGTGCGTTTGTTTAGCTCAGCAAGGTATTCTACTACATCATCTGGTAAACAGTCTGGACGCGTGGCAATGGATAATCCTACAACACCTTCTTCTTGTAATACAGGTTCATATTTTTCCTTTAGTATTTCAACAGGGGCGTGTGTATTAGTGAACGCTTGAAAGTAGGCAATGTATTTTCCTTCATGCCATTTCTCATGCATTTTTGCTTTGATTTGTTGAAACTGAACTTCAATAGGGTCAGCTCGATTTCCAGCAAAATCGCCGCTACCAGCTGCAGAACAAAATGTACAACCACCATGTGCAACAGTTCCGTCACGATTAGGGCAGTCAAAGCCGCCATCTAATGCCACTTTAAATATTTTTTGGCCAAATTTATTTTTTAAATGGTAATTCCAAGTATGATAGCGTTTATTCTCAAAAGCATACGGGAAATATTTACCCATAAGACATTTTCCTTTCTAATTGTTTCTAAGTAAAGATTTTAACATATTTTAATGTTATAGTGTCTATTGTAGATTGAGAAAAGAGAGAGAAAGGACTCAGTGTATGAATATACCTAAATCAGTATGGATGCTGGTAATAGGCATGGCGCTCAATATTACCGGTTCTAGTTTTTTATGGCCTTTAAATACGATATATATGAAAGAAGAGCTCGATAAAAGCCTTACTATTGCAGGTATTGTGTTAATGATAAATTCATTTGGTATGGTTGTTGGTAACTTATTAGGTGGTAGTTTGTTTGATAAATTAGGTGGTTATCGTACGATTTTAACTGGAACTGCTGTGTGTTTAGTTAGTACAACGATGCTAAATTTTTTCCATGGTTGGCCTTGGTATGCAGTATGGTTAGTTATGCTTGGTTTTGGTGGTGGCATGATTGTACCAGCAATTTATGCTATGGCCGGAGCAGTGTGGCCCAATGGTGGACGGCAAACGTTTAATGCTATCTACTTAGCTCAAAATATTGGTGTCGCACTTGGTGCTGCTTTAGGAGGCTTTGTTGCTGAGCTTAGTTTTAACTATATTTTTATTGCAAATTTATTAATGTATGTGCTATTCGCGATTGTAGCTGTCACACAATTCAATCTCGAGTATTCTGTAAAGATGCACAAGCCAGATAATCTTGAGTTGGAAAATAAAGACCAAAAACGCAGATTTAAAGCATTAATCCTTTTATGTATTATGTTTAGTATTTGTTGGATTGCATATATACAATGGGAAAGTACGATTGCTTCATTTACACAAGACATCGATATCTCAATGTCGCAATATAGTATATTGTGGACAGTGAATGGTATTATGATTTTAGTTGCACAGCCTTTGATAAGTCCGGTAATTCGTATACTCAAAGGAAATATAAAAAAACAAATGATTGTAGGTATTATTATTTTTATGGTGTCGTTTTTAGTGACTAGTTTTGCTGAACAATTTAGTGTCTTTCTCATTGGTATGATTATATTAACATTTGGCGAAATGTTCGTTTGGCCTGCTGTCCCAACTATCGCGAATTTTTTAGCGCCTGATGGTAAACAAGGACAGTATCAGGGGTTTGTTAATTCAGCTTCTACGGTCGGTAAAGCATTTGGGCCACTTATAGGTGGTATTTTAGTCGATGCCTTTAATATGAGTACCATGTTTATTGGCATGATTGTGTTATTAAGCATAGCATTGTGTTTTTTAGCTGTTTTTGATAAAAATATGCCTAAGGATAAAACAATATAACCATGTTAATTGACTGAGCTAGGCTTCTATATTAATTGTTCAGTTATGTAATAACTTGCACTTGCAATCAGTTACATTATCCAATAATATTAAAGTGTATTGGAGTAGTAACTTAAATATTTTTCAACAGAGAGCTAGTGGTGGTGTAAACTAGCGTTAAGTATTAAGTGAACTTACCGTTATTTAATGTAATATACATCTCTTACTATTTAATTAAGTGCACATATATGTGAACTAGGGTGGTACCGCGGCATAATTGTCGTCCCTATACTTTATTTATAATAGTATGAGGTGTTTTTTTATTGAGTAGGAGGAAAAAAAGTGAATTACAATCACAAAAAAATCGAAAAAAAATGGCAATGTTTCTGGCTAGATAATCAAACATTTAAGACAAGTGATAACTTGGGACAAAAGAAATTTTATGCCTTAGATATGTTTCCTTATCCATCAGGTGCTGGTTTACACGTAGGACATCCAGAAGGATATACTGCTACGGATATTATTTCACGCTATAAACGTATGCAAGGCTATAACGTCTTACATCCAATGGGCTGGGATGCGTTTGGCTTACCTGCAGAACAATATGCACTTGATACTGGAAACGATCCACGAGCATTTACGAAACAAAATATTCAAACTTTTAAACGTCAAATTCAAGAATTAGGATTTAGTTATGATTGGGATAGAGAAGTTAATACAACAGATCCTGAATATTATAAATGGACACAATGGATTTTTATCCAACTTTATAATAAGGGGTTAGCTTATGTTGATGAAGTAGCGGTAAACTGGTGTCCAGCACTTGGCACGGTTTTATCTAATGAAGAGGTTGTTGATGGTGTTTCTGAACGAGGAGGCCATCCTGTATACCGTAGACCTATGAAACAATGGGTACTCAAGATCACAGAATATGCCGATCGACTACTAGAAGATTTGGATGACTTAGATTGGCCTGAATCGATAAAAGATATGCAGCGTAATTGGATTGGTCGCTCAGAAGGGGCACGTGTTTCTTTCAAAGTTGAAGGAGAGAATGACACAATAGACGTCTTCACTACGCGTCCAGATACGATTTTTGGTACGACTTTCTTAGTATTAAGTCCAGAGCATGCGCTTGTGGAAAAAATTACAACAACTGAAAATTTTGAAGAAGTTAAGAAATATCAAGAAGCTGCATCTAAAAAATCTGACCTTGAGCGTACGGATTTGGCAAAAGATAAATCTGGTGTTTTTACTGGCGCATATGCGATTAATCCTTTATCTGGTGAAAAATTACCGATTTGGATTGCTGATTATGTATTATCTAGTTATGGTACTGGAGCTGTTATGGCAGTGCCTGCTCATGATGAACGCGACCACGAATTTGCGGTTAAATTTAATTTGCCGATTATAGAAGTTATTGCTGGTGGAGATGTTCAAAAAGAGGCTTATACTGGTGCAGGAGAGCACGTTAACTCTGGTGACTTAGATGGTTTAAATAATGAACAGGCTATTGCTAAAGCAATTGAGTTATTAGAAGCAAAAGGTGCCGGTGAGAAAAAAGTTAACTATAAGTTGCGTGACTGGTTATTTAGTAGACAGCGTTATTGGGGTGAACCAATACCAATCATTCATTGGGAAGATGGAACAATGACGACGGTACCAGAAGAAGAATTACCACTATTATTACCAGAAACTGATGAAATTAAACCGTCTGGAACTGGTGAATCACCATTAGCTAATATAGATGATTTTGTTAACGTTGTAGATGAAGAAACGGGAATGAGAGGTCGTCGTGAAACGAACACAATGCCACAATGGGCTGGCAGCTGTTGGTATTACTTACGTTATATTGATCCTCATAATGAGCAAATGTTAGCAGATCCAGAAAAATTAAAGCATTGGTTACCAGTTGATTTATACATCGGCGGCGTTGAGCACGCAGTACTTCATTTGTTGTATGCTCGATTCTGGCATAAAGTCTTATATGATTTAGGCGTAGTTCCAACAAAAGAGCCATTCCAAAAATTATTTAACCAAGGTATGATTTTAGGTGAAGGCAATGAGAAAATGAGTAAATCCAAAGGTAATGTTGTTAACCCAGATGATATTGTAAATTCTCATGGTGCTGACACTTTACGACTTTATGAAATGTTTATGGGGCCTTTGGATGCTGCTATTGCCTGGAGTGAGAATGGTTTAGATGGCTCAAGACGTTTCTTAGACCGAGTTTGGCGTTTATTTATCAATGAGGATGATAGCCTATCTCAAAAATTTGTTGAATCAAATAATAAATCATTAGATAAAGTATATAATCAAACGGTTAAAAAAGTGACAGAAGACTTTGATACATTGAATTTTAATACTGCTATCAGTCAGTTGATGGTCTTTATTAATGAATGTTATAAAGTAGATGAAATTTATCAACCATATGCGGAAGGCTTTGTGAAGATGCTTGCGCCTATTGCGCCACACATAGGTGAAGAATTATGGCAAAAATTAGGACATGATGAAACGATTACTTATCAGCCATGGCCAACTTATAATGAAACACTGTTGGTTGATAGTGAAGTTGAAATTGTCGTTCAAGTAAATGGTAAAGTGCGTGCAAAACTAACCATACCTAAAGAGCTGTCCAAAGAAGAAATGCAAGAATTAGCATTAGAAAATGAAAATGTTAAAATGGCTATAGATGGTAAAGAAATTAAGAAAGTAATAGCAGTCCCTCAAAAACTAGTAAATATTGTAGCAAAATAAATAAAGGAGTGTTGAATAATGGATTCAATAACTGTTGAAGATTTGAAAAATAAAGTATTAGAATCTAATCCAGTTAATATTGTTGATGTTCGTACAGATGAGGAAACATCTATGGGTATCATACCTGGTGCAGAAACGATTCCTATGGATAAAATTGAATCAAATATTGATTATTTTAATACAAATGATACTTACTATATTATTTGTGCTGCAGGTGTTCGAAGTGAAAAAGTAGCTCGATATTTAGAAAAACAAGATATTCATGCAGTCAATGTAGAAGGCGGTATGAAAGCTTGGGGCAATGAAGGATTAGAAATAAAACGTATTTAATTTTTAAGTAAATGAATTTTAATAGATTTAATAAACACCCATTTATTAACGGTAGCTAAATGGGTGTTTATTTTTTAAAGCCAAGTCTAAACGTGATTTAAAAAATGCTAGCTATAAAGTTAATGATATAAATAACTTCCGGCATTGAGGCCTGCGACATGTCCAGTCACAAGGGCGCTAGTAATATTATAACCACCAGTATAACCGTGAATATCTAAGACCTCTCCACACAAAAATAAACCTGGTTCAAGTTTAGACATCATTGTTTTAGGCCAAATTTCTTTTAAGGAAACACCGCCGCCAGTTACAAATGCTTTATCTATAGGTAATGTGCCGTTAACTTTAAATTTAAATCCTTTAAATATTTCAACAAGTTGTTGCAATTGCTGATTTGAAAGGTGATGTCCTGTCATGTCATCATTAATGTTTGCACGTTCTAACGCAAATATTAAGTAACGTTCTTCAATTAAACCATGTAAACTATTTTTTATAATTTTATTTGGCTGTGATTGAATACGCTTATTAATTTTTTGACTTAATTTGTCTTTATTTAAATCTGGAAATACATCTAAAGACATTGTTATTTGTTGCGTTTTTTGCTGTTTCTGTTCTTTGTAAATAAATTGGCTACATCTTAATGCAGCGGGGCCGCTTATCCCAAAGTGGGTGAAAATCATGTCCATTTTATGACTAATACGTATTTTGCCGTTTTTCTTATGTACTGATAAACAAACATCTTTAAGGCTTAGACCTTTTAAGCGTTGTTCTTTAATAAAAGACTCGTTTGATGTGATAGGTACTTCCGTGGGGAATAATTCGGTAATCGTATGTCCCATTGCTTGTGCAAAACGATAGCCATCTCCAGTTGAACCGGTTTGTGGCACACTAGTCCCACCAGTTGCAATCACTAATGTTTTGCCATTATAACTTTTAGATTGGGTATGTACGATAAAACTATCATTTGTTGATTTTTCAATACGAGTTACAGGTGTTTCTTCAATTATATCGACATTCTGAGAATGAATCGTTTGAACTAAAGCATTTACAACATCTTGGGCTTTGTTTGAGACGGGAAACATGCGGCCATGATCTTCTTCTTTTAGTTTAACAGCTCGGGATTCAAAGAATTGAATAATAGATTCATTATCAAATGTTGAAAATGGACTGTATAAAAATTTTCCGTTACCTGGAATATTTTTAATTATTTCTTCATAAGGTAAGCGATTTGTGACATTACAGCGTCCACCACCTGAAATCTTCAACTTGCGTCCTAAACCTTTTTTCTTTTCTATTAATAATACACGTTGTCCTGATTGGCTTGCTGCAACTGCAGCCATTAAGCCACTTGGACCGCCTCCTATTATAATTGTTTGATACATAGTTGAATCCTCCAATAGTTACTACTGCTATTGTATACGACACTTACACTATATGGCTACATTATTATTTGCAATGTCCCAATTGCTTATGACATTATTAAGTGTATGTTGTCAATTCACATTTAAACAAGCTGAAAAAATTGAGAGCGGGACAGAATTTATCATGAATTCGTAGTACCGCCCCGGCAAGGTTGACTAGGATTGAAAAAAGCTTAGTATAAGCGTATTTTCAATCCAGTCAATTACTGCCAATATTCAGTTTATAGTCCAAAACATAATGATGTCCCTGACTCCATAAAATTTATTTTTTAATGCGGTATTCATATAATCAAGGATTGGTTAATAACATATTTTAAAATTAATTATTTTAAGATTTGCATAAATGTGTAACTAATACAAGAGCATCTATAGTTACTATAATTAAATAAAATCTGCACAAAATTTTACAAAGTTGTTGGGAAACGTTGTGCGATTTATGATATATTTTATAATAATGTAAGTCTTGATTATTATTTAAGCTTTTTAAGAAGAGTTTAAACTAAAGGTAGGAAGATAATTATGAGTGAGAATAAAGAAATGGTACGTGGTACCTTTCTAATAACAATCAGTATTTTAATTACAAAGATACTTGGTGTGTTATTTGTAATTCCTTTTTATGCAATCATGGGCGCTGGTGGTGGCGATGCTGAAACAAATTTGATTCCATTTAACTATGCATATACACCATATAATATTGCCATTGCTGTTGCTACAGCTGGTGTACCATTAGCTGCATCAAAATATGTAGCCAAATACAATGCTTTAGGTGCATATAAAATTGGACAAAAGCTTTACAAATCTAGTTTTGTCGTTATGTTTATAACCGGAATCATTGGATTTTTATTACTATTTGCACTTGCTCCTGAAATAGCTACATTAACGCTTGGTAAAGAAGTAAGCGCTAGTGAGTGGTCTGTAGCTGATATTACTTGGATCATTAGAGTGATTAGTGTTGTTGTTATCTTTATTCCTTTATTAGCTACGTGGAGAGGTGTATTCCAGGGATATCAATCTATGGGGCCTACAGCAGTGTCTGAAGTAAATGAACAAGTTGCTCGTATTATCTTTATATTAGTTGGAAGTTATTTAGTACTTCATGTATTTCATGGTGCAATTTTAATAGCCAATGGTATAGCGACGATTGCTGCAGCAGTTGGTGCAATCGCAGGTATATTAACATTGTGGTATTACTGGCGTAAAAGGAAACCACATATTGATAAAATGGTGGCTTCTGACCAAACAGGAATGAATGTGACTTATACTCAAATGTATAAAGAGATTATTTCATACAGTATTCCATTTGTTATAGTAAGTCTTAACTTTTCTTTATATAATTTAGTTGATATGTTTACGCATAATAATGCGCTTGATTTAGTAGGTTTTTTTGAAAAACAAGGATACTTTTTCTCTATTTTGAATTTCACAACCAATAAAATTGTAATGATTCCAACATCATTAGCTGCTGGGTTTGCAGTGAGTTTAATTCCATATATTACGAAAACTTATGCTGAAGGACGTTTAATTGAAATGCATCGTCAAATAAGAACGTCATTAGGTGTATTAATGTTTATTACTGTTCCAGCAAGTTTAGGAATTATGGCATTAGCATCACCGCTTTATACAGTGTTCTACCAATATAATCCCGATGGTCAATTTATTTTATTCTGGTATGCACCTGTAGCAATATTAATTTCATTATTAAGTGTAACAGCATCAATGTTGCAAGGCATCGATAAACAGAAATTAACTGTGTTTGTTATTTTAGGCTCAGTTATTTTAAAATTATTACTCAATATTCCTTTAATTATGGCATTCCATACAGTTGGCGCAGTATTGAGTACCGCAATAGCATTACTAGCTGCTAATATTGCAAACTTTGTTATTTTAAAGGTTTATGCAAAATTTGAATTTACCGAAACGTTTATTCACTTTGCTAAAATATTTATTTATGGCTTTATCATGATGATTGGCGTTGAGCTAACATATTTATTATTGACACAATTCTTACCTGTTGAGCGTAAACTCTATGCACTAATCATTCTCTTAGTCTGTGTTTTAATAGGCGCAATGATTTACGGCTTTGCAACAATTAAAACAAAATTAGCTGATGAATTTTTAGGTGATGTAGCTCAAAAAGTACGTAATAGAATCGGGTTTTTAAGATGATGAGACTAGATAAATTTTTAGCACATATGGGTCAAGGTACGCGTACAGAAGTAAAGCAATCCTTAAAAAAGGGGAATGTGACGGTTAATGGAAAAGTAGAAAAATCTGCTAAAACTCAAATCGATCCACATCATGATGTTGTTCAAATTCATGGTCATCAAATAGATTATGTTGAAACGGTATATTTGATGTTGAATAAACCTAAAGGCTATATTTCAGCCACCGAAGACCCTAAACAGGCAACAGTCATTGATTTAATAAAAGACTATAAATATTTAGATCTATTTCCAGTAGGCCGGTTAGATAAAGATACTGAGGGCTTATTACTCATCACTAACGATGGTCAATTTAGCCACAATTTGATGAACCCCAACAAGCATGTAGCTAAGACATATTTAGTAACTTCTAAGTATCCAGTGACTAAAGATAACCAGTATATGTTTAAACAAGGTGTGATGTTGTCTGATGGTTTGACAAAACCAGCTGAACTAACCATAATTGATGACTACCACTCAAAGGTTACTATATATGAAGGAAGATATCATCAAATAAAAAGAATGTTTCATAGCATTGAAAATGAGGTATTAGAATTGAAACGCATACAAATTGCTAACCTACGTTTAGATGAAGAGTTGGACGAGGGTCAATATCGTGTATTAACGCAAACCGATATCGAGCAATTAAAATAATATTCGAAAGAGAAGGTGTTTTACATGGCTAAAAAAGCAGGTTTTTTCAGAGTAATACTAGGTTTAGGAACAGCGGCAGCAGCTGTGATATTGTCTAGAAAAGAAAACCGTGACAAATTAAAGGTAGAATACAATAAATATAAAGAAGATCCAGAAAGCTACAAGGAAAATGCAAAAGAAATCGCAAATGACCTTGGATCTAGAGCAACAAACAAAATTCAAGATGTAAAGAACAATCCACAAGCATACATGAATAAAATAAAAAATGATCCAAAAGGCTTTATTCAAGAACAAAAATCTAAATTAACTTCTAAAAAAGATAATCAAAAGGAACTTGAAGAAGTGAAATTTGATGATGAAGGTGGATCAGCATCAAATAATTTACGTGTAGTGACAGAAGAAGATTTAAAAAATAATCGAAACAAATAAAAGTGTATCATTAAAATAGAAAAATACACATTCGGCATTGCTGGATGTGTATTTTTCTGTTTTATTAGTGAAATAATGATTCATTTAATAAGCCAAAAATTAAATAATGAACTGCCAAAATCTCTAATTGTCTGAACATTTTGTAATTCTTCTTAGATCTGACTGTAATTTATAGCATAAATTATGTAGAATAGAAAATATAAATTAAAAAAGGAAGTTGATCTAAATGTGGAAAGAAAAGGTTCAAGAATATGAAAGTAAAATAATAGATGACTTAAACGGCCTGCTTTCAATTGAAAGTGTTCGTGATGATAGTCTAGCATCTGAGGACGCACCAGTTGGCCCAGGACCTAGAAAAGCATTAGATTACATGTATGAAATTGCTCAAAGAGATGGTTTTGCTACGCATGATGTTGACCATATCGCTGGAAGAATTGAAGCAGGAAAAGGCGATGATGTATTGGGGATATTATGTCACGTTGATGTTGTACCTGCTGGAGATGGCTGGAATTTAGATCCATTTAAACCTGTTGTGACTGATGATGCCATTATAGCAAGAGGAACACTCGATGATAAAGGACCTACGATTGCAGCTTATTATGCTATTAAGATTTTAAATGATATGAATGTTGATTGGAAAAAACGTATTCATATGATTATTGGTACAGATGAAGAGTCTGATTGGAAGTGTACTGAAAGATATTTCCAAACAGAAGAAATGCCAACACTTGGTTTTGCACCTGATGCTGAATTTCCTGCTATCCATGGTGAAAAGGGTATCACAACGTTTGATTTAGTACAGCAATTGAAATCAGATGATCAAGATGAACCTGATTATGAATTGTTATCATTTAAATCAGGCCAACGTTATAATATGGTACCTGATTTTGCAGAAGCAAAGGTATTTGTTAAAGAAAATATGACAGATGTAATTCAACACTTTGAACATTATCTACAAGAACATAAACTAACGGGTGATAGCACAGTTGATAGTGGCGTTTTACAATTAACTGTTAATGGTAAAGCAGTTCATGGTATGGATCCATCATTAGGCGTGAATGCTGGTTTACATTTATTACATTTTTTAGGCTCATTGAACTTAAACAAAACAGCAAAAGATTTTGTAGACTTTAGTAATCGTTATTTATTTGAATCTCATTTTGGTGAAAAAATGGGAATGAAATTCCACACTGATATTATGGGTGATGTAACAACCAATGTAGGAATTATTGAATATGATAATGAACATGCAGGGCGTTTTGGTGTTAATCTACGTTATCCATTAGGATTTGAATTTGAAGAAGCAATTCACCGCTTTGAAGATGAAATTAAATCACTTGGATTTGACGTAGATTTAGGAAAGGTACAGCAACCACATTTTGTAGATAAAAATGATCCGTTTGTTCAAAAGCTTGTAACTGCCTACCGCAATCAAACTGGCGATTTATCAGAACCTTATACAATTGGTGGCGGTACATACGCGCGCAATTTAGATAAAGGTGTTGCATTTGGGGCAATGTTCAGTGATTCTGAAGATTTAATGCATCAAAAGAATGAATATATTACGAAAAAACAACTATTTGACGCAACAAGCATTTACTTAGAAGCGATATATTCATTGTGTGTGGAGGGATAAATATGAAGGTATATTTAAATGGAAAATTTGTAGATCAATCTGAGGCTAAAGTATCTTATGAAGATCGTGGTTATGTTTTTGGTGACGGTATTTATGAATATATAAGAGCATATAAAGGTAAATTATTTACAGTCGAAGAACATTTTGATAGATTTTTACGCAGTGCAGATGAAATAGGTTTAGATTTAGGCAAAACTAAAGAAGAACTTATTGACATAACACGCCAGTTACTAAAAGAAAATCAAATAGAAACTGGTGGCATTTATATTCAAGCAACACGTGGTGTGTCACCACGTAATCATTCATTTCCAACACCAGAAGTTAAGCCGGTTATTACAGCATTTGCTAAAAGTTACGATCGCCCATATGAAGAATTACAGAATGGCGTTAGTGCAGTCACAGTTGAAGATATACGTTGGTTAAGATGTGACATTAAAAGTCTAAACTTACTAGGTAACGTATTGGCAAAAGAATATGCGGTTAAATATAATGCTACAGAGGCGATTCAGCATCGCGGAGACACTGTTACAGAAGGTGCATCAAGTAATGTGTATGCGATTAAAGATGGCAAAATATATACACATCCGGTTAATAATTACATTTTAAATGGTATTACCCGCAGAGTGATTAAATGGATTGCAGATGATTATAATATTCAATTTATTGAAGAAACATTTGATGTTGATTTCTTAAAACATGCAGATGAAGTGATTATTTCTAGTACATCAGCAGAAGTTATGCCAATTATTAAATTAGATGGTGAAGCGGTTAATGATGGTAAAGTAGGACCTATAACACGTCAGTTGCAAGAAGGTTTCGACAAATACATTCAAGAAAAAAGTATTTAATAAATTGTGAAAAGATGAAATTACAACTACTTATTTAAGATGAATGTGTTATAATAAGACCTAAGCAAAAGTTAACTTTTGGACGTATAAATGACTAGTAAAATGTGACTTTTATTTTCTCATTTTCAGTTGAAAAATGAGGCTAAAAATTATAAAATTTACTTTGAGTGATAACAAAACTAAATGGTAAATTTAATTAAAATATCGGGACAATATTTTAAAAAATATAATAAAACACACTACTAGTGATTATATTATGACCAGCGTATTTTAGAAGTATACGACTGGTATAAATTAGAATATATGGCTCTTGAAACTTCTTTCTAGAGCCATTTTCTAATTGGAAGTGAGGTGAACGTGTTGGAGCAGTTTTATCAATTAGGGTGGACACTTGATTCTGCAGGTGGTGCTTCAGGCGAAGCTTATATGGCAGAACAAGACGGACAAAAGCTTTTCTTAAAACGAAATTCAAATCCATTTATCGCAGCTTTATCAGCTGAAGGAATTGTCCCAAAACTTGTTTGGACAAAACGTATTGAGACAGGAGAAGTCGTTACAGCTCAGCATTGGAAAAACGGCAGAGAGTTAGAGCCTATTGAAATGGCACAGACGAGAGTAGCTCAGCTAATGAAAAAAATACATAGCTCAAAACCCTTGCTAACGATGTTGAAACGTATGGAAATGGAACCAATTACACCAGCAATCATGTTGAACAAAATTAACGCCTCTTTATCCAGGGAAGTATTAAGCCATCATATTGTGAGAAAAGCGCTTATTTATTTAGAAGAACATATTCCAAATTTAGATGCTCGCTTTTTTACAGTCGTACATGGAGATGTTAACCATAATAATTGGTTATTATCAGATAGGGATGAACTTTTTCTAGTGGATTGGGAAGGTGCAATGATTGCAGATCCTGCGATTGATATTGGTATGTTGCTTTACAACTACGTTCCCGAAAGAAAATGGTCTCAATGGTTCAAAATTTATGGTGAACAAGAAAGTCTTGATTTAAATAAACGCATGAAATGGTATACGGTCATACAATCCATCGGCATGGTGCAATGGTATGAAGAACAGAAGCGTTTTAAAGATATGAATACTTGGTTGAAGTTTCTTAATGAAGTTATGAATAGTAATTTATTTATTTAATAGGCTGATAAGTAGTTGCAGAAATGTAGCTACTTACAGTCTCAATTTTTTATATAAGGAGGATAAGCATGAGAGTTCGATATAAACCATGGGCAGAAGATTATTTAAAAGAGCATCCAGATTTAGTTGATATGGATGGTAGACATGCGGGACATATATCAGAATGGTTTGACAAAAAACAACCCATCTATATCGAAATTGGTTCTGGCATGGGGAAATTTATAACTACCATAGCTTCACAACATCCTGAAATTAATTTCGTTTCTATGGAACGAGAAAAAAGTGTGATGTACAAAGTACTAGATAAAGTGAAAGATTTAGGACTAACAAATGTCAAAATGATATGTAACGATGCCATAGAATTAACCGATTATTTTAAATCTCATGAAGTGTCTCGTATATATTTAAACTTTTCAGATCCATGGCCTAAAAATCGTCATGCAAAGAGGCGACTAACATATAAAACATTTCTAGCACTATATAGACAAATTTTAGTTAAAGATGGAGAAATTCATTTTAAGACAGATAATCGTGGATTATTTGCATATAGTTTAGAAAGCATGTCAACGTTTGGCATGTACTTTACTAAAATAAATTTGAACTTGCATGAAGAAGATAATGAAGATAATGTTCTTACAGAATATGAACAGAAATTTGCAGATAAAGGATCTCGTATATATCGCATGGAAGCTAAATTCCATCAAGATTTATAAATTAAATGATGATGAGACCGTGACATAAAGTTGTTGGACAAATAAAAAAGGCAATTTCTATTGAAATAATATAGAAACTGCCTTTTTTAAATATGTTGATGTAAAATTACATATCAATGAGACGTATTTTAGCAAGACACTTTGGAGTACAAGACAAGTGAAGACAGGGGCCCCAACAAATAGGCTTTCAAAAAGAAAGCCAACAGACAAAGCAAGTTGGGGGTGGGGCCCCAACAAAGAGAAATGCGAAAAGCATTTCACCAAGCACAGTAAGTCGACCTTGTATAGCAAGTTTCTTTCATGAACATAAAGTTACCTAAATAGGGTATACAAAAATAAATCAGCTTTTCATATTAAAGGAGAGAAATATATGAAATTAGGCGAATTTATGATTAATCAGCTAAATGGCGGTATAACTAAAATGGATGGTGGAGCTATATTTGGTGTAGTACCTAAACCGTTATGGTCTAAAAAGTATAGTGTTAATAATAATAACCAAGTTCCACTTGTTACATATCCTATACTTATTCAGACTGGAGAAAAAAATATCATTATCGATGCAGGATTAGGCAATGCCAAGTTAACAAAAAAACAAATTAAAAATTATGGTGTTGATTATGAAAGCGATATTGAAAAGGCTTTATCGCAGTTTCATTTAACTACGGCTGAAATTGATTATGTATTAATGACCCACATGCATTTTGATCATGCAGCTGGATTATCAGATTGTGATGGCAATGCCATATTTAAAAATGCGATGCATATTATACAGCAAGATGAGTGGCATGAATTTCTTAGTCCTAACTTGCGAAGTAAAGCGACATATTGGAAGAAGAATCAGGGGGACTACGATCAGAATGTTATTTTATTTGAAGATACTATTGAAGTGCTCCCAGGTATTGAAATGCATCATGTTGGAGGTCATAGCAATGGCCTATCTATTGTAACAATAAAGAGCAATGGTGAAAGCGCAGTGCATATGTCAGATATTTTTCCAACTCATGCTCATTTAAATCCACTGTGGGTGTCCGCATATGATGATTATCCTATGGAATCAATTAGAGCGAAAGAAAGACTCATTCCTTATTTTATTTATCATAACTATTGGTTTTTATATTATCATGACCATCAATATTTTGCTTGCAAATTTCAATCAAATCCACAAACAATAATTGATAGAATAGAACGATGACAAAAGTGGAAATACGACATAACTATAAAGTTAGCGTATTTCCACTTTTGATGTAGATTAAAGTTCAACGATGTTTAACACTTCACCATTTTTGGCATCGACATAGAATTCATATTGTGTAAATTCATTATGTTTAACTTGGGTGATACCACCTTGATATATAATTCGCCCAGGGTAACTTGCGTCGTCAACTAATGGTGTTTCTAATATGTAGGAACCTTTAACATTTCTAAAATAAGACTTAACCTCATTTAACACTTGATTAGGATACTTGAGTTTTTGACGTGTTAATATTAAGAAAAGAACAGGTAGGGTAACTAACATTAGTGTGAAAAGGACAATTAGCGAAATTAAAATTTTTTTATTTATGTCTTTCATGTTAAAATGCACCTCAAAATCAATAGTTCATAAATTTAGTTTACCATATTTAACATGATATAATAACTATCAAGGAGCGTGATTCTTGTGGAGATTGAACAAAATCGTACATTGCAACGCATAAAAACGCTAACTGAGTTGCATGGTGCACCAGGATTCGAAAATGATGTTAAAGCCTATATGAAAGCTGAAATGACACCTTATATTAGTCATTTTGTAGAGAATAAATTAGGCGGATTTTTTGGAGTGAAAAAGTCTAATACAGCCAATGCTAAAAAAGTAATGATTGCTGCACACATGGATGAAATAGGATTTATGATTACTGAAATAACAGATAATGGTTTGCTGCACTTTACAAATCTTGGAGGTGTTGCCAATGATATTTGGCAAGGGCAAAGACTAACTATCAAAACACGTCAAGGTGATCAAATATTAGGGGTTGTAGCTAATATTCCTAAACATTTCCGCACTGGAAATGAAGCTGCACCTAAAATACATGATTTACTACTAGATATAGGTGCAACTAGTGCTGAAGAAGTCCGTGAACGCGGTATTGAAATTGGTGATTCTATAGTGCCAGCAACAACATTATCACGTCTGTCAGAATATCGATTTAGTGGAAAAGCATGGGATAATCGCTATGGGTGTGTCCTTGCTATTGAAATATTAGAATTATTAAAAGATGTTGAATTAGATGTGGATTTATATGTTGGTGCGAATGTGCAAGAAGAAGTAGGTTTACGTGGTGCAAGAGCATCTGCCGAATTGATTCAACCAGATATTGCATTTGTTGTTGATTGTTCACCAGCTAATGATGTAAAAGGCAAAGGACGTTTGTCCGGTGAATTAGGTGAAGGGACATTAATTCGAATTAAAGACGGTACAATGATCTTAAAACCAATTTTTAGAGATTATCTATTGAAATTAGCGAATGAAAAAGAGATAAATTATCAATATTATATGTCACCTGGTGGTACGGATGGGGGAGAAATACATAAGGCGAATCAGGGTATACCTACTGCGGTCATAGGCGTTTGTGCGCGCTATATTCATAGTACGGATGCTGTGTTTGATATTAGAGATTATTTTTCAGCACGACAGCTTTTAATGGAGGCTGTGATTAACTTAGATCGTCATCAAATTAATGAATTACAATATGAAATTTAAGGGAGAATTAAATTATGATCCAACTTGAATCTGAACAACAATTTGATAAATTAAAGCAAAGTAATGTCGTATTTGAGTTTACTGCGGGGTGGTGCCCAGATTGTAAAATCATTGAACCAGATTTGCCAATTTTAGAGCATAAGTATCCACAATTTCAATTTGTCTCAGTAGATAGAGATCGTTTTATAGATTTATGTGTAAAATACGATATTATGGGAATTCCAAGTTTTTTAGTGTTTATAGATGGTGATATGTTAGGTTCATATATTGGTAAAGAACGCAAATCAATTGCCCAGATTGATGAATTTTTAGCACAATATTGTTAAAATATTATTTTAGCAGTCAACATCGCTTAATTTTTCTGTAATTAAGGCTATATTTATTGTAAAATAATAAATGGTGTGAAATTGAGGTGTAAAGATGAACGTCTTTAAGATGAGAGACGAATTAAAGCAACGATTAAAATATTTAGACGTTGATTTTAAGTTTGATCGTGAAGAAGAAACTCTACGTATCTATAGAAATGATAATCATAAAGGCGTTACGATTAAATTAAATGCCATAGTTGCTAAGTATGAAGAGCAACAAAATAAAATTATTGATGAAATTGTCTACTATGTTACAGAGGCGATTTCACAAATGCAGGACCAAGGATTAGACCAAATTTCTGATATAAATATCATGCCAGTTATTCGTTCCACAAGTTTTGAGAAAAAGACTAAGGATGGAAGTGCATTTGTAATTGATAAACATACAGCTGAAACAAACGTTTATTACGCTGTTGACTTAGGCAAATCTTATCGTTTAATTGATGAAAGTATGCTAAAACAAATGAATATAACGACACAACAAGTAAAAGAAATGTCTTTATTTAATTTGCGTAAGCTTGAATGTTCTTATTCCACTGACGAAGTGAAAGGTAATATATTTTATTTTATTAATTCAAACGATGGATATGATGCTAGCCGTATATTAAATACAAAATTACTTAATGAATTTGAACAACAGTGTGAAGGTGAAATGCTTGTAGCTGTACCACATCAAGATGTGCTTATCATTGCTGATATAAGAAATAAAACTGGCTATGATGTGATGGCTCATTTAACGATGGAATTTTTCACTAAAGGATTAGTACCTATTACCTCCTTATCATTTGGATATAGTAAAGGTCACTTAGAACCGATTTTTATTTTAGGTAAAAATAACAAACAAAAAAGAGATCCTAATGTTATACAGAGATTAGAAGCAAATAGAAAAAAGTTTAATCATAAAGAATACTAGAAGCGATATAGAGGAGTTTTAAATGATGAATTTATTTTACAATCCCAAAGGCGTTGGAGATGTGGCATTTCTACAAATAAATCCTGTTGAAGGTGACGTTGCTTATGAAATCAAAGAAAATGTTGTTCAATTAACACAAGATAACGCTGTTGTTGGTTTTAATATTTTCAATTTTTCTCATTATTTTCATATTCAAGACGTGGGTAATATTAAATTAACAGAGGAAATACTTAACAAATTGCAACAAGTCATTTCAGAAGCTGGTTATTCATATCAATTAGATGCTGATTTATCTCCAAAATTTGTTGTGGGTTATGTGAAAACAAAAGAAAAGCATCCTAATGCAGACAAGCTAAGTATTTTATCTGTTGACGTTGCAACAGAAGTATTGCAAATTGTTTGTGGTGCACCTAACGTAGAAGCTGGTCAAAAAGTTGTTGTTGCTAAAGTTGGCGCTGTTATGCCTAGTGGTATGGTTATTAAAGATGCGCAACTACGAGGTGTTGATTCAAGCGGTATGGTATGTTCAATGAAAGAACTTAACTTGCCGAATGCGCCACAAGAGAAAGGCATCTTGGTATTATCTGATAATTACCAAATTGGACAAGCATTTTTTGAATAAAAGTAGGAAGGTAGTGAGTATATGAGCTGGTTCGATAAATTATTTGGCGAAAATAATCATTCAGATAGTGATGTCTTTTTTCGTAAAACGCGTCGTCAACATTCAAAGCATCAATTAAATAGCGAAGACTCATTACTTCCTGAAAATAATGATATCTACGAAAGACCAAAAGGAAAATTTCGATTTCCTATGAATATTTCAGATAATGAAGTTCAAGATGATATTTCATCAACCGATAACGTTAATGAGCGTAACAATAATCGCCGTCGACAAACATATCAATCTGACTTCACAACTGGTCAAGCACATACACACCGCCGTAGACATAGAAATTATACAGGAAGTGGGCAACGCGCAACATCTTCACATGATGACAGACACAAAGAACAATCACATGCAGATAGTCAATCCAGATTAAAGAAACAAGCATCAGCATATGCAACACAACAAACATCACCGCATTCGCATTATTCAAGCACTAAACCACGCTTTAAATTGCAATCTGAGCGGATCAAATCGTCTGCAAATGAAGCGAAACCTACATATCAAGCACATAGTTTTAAAGCTAGTGAAGTTCCCTCAGCTATTTTTGGAACAAAAAAAAGACGTCCAATTGAAAATGGTATCATTCCTGATGTTGAGCATGATAAGCGTGATGATGAAAGCCGAAATAACGATAAACAACAAACTGAAGTTAAAAGAGATACACAGCAACCAGTGCAGTCAACTCAGGCTGAAAATACGAATCAACAAAGTCAACACAATGATGAGACAACGCATCGCGATGATATTATAAAAAAACGCCAACCCGCACGAAATAATACTATAAATATCGAAAACATTTATGCTTCTCAGATTGTTGAAGAAATACGTAAAGAAAGAGAACGCAAAGTGTTACAAAAACGTCGATTTAAAAAGGCATTGCAAGATAAACGTCAGCAGAAACAACATCAAGATGATGACATACAAAAAGCCATAGATGCTATGTATGCCAAACAAGCTGAACGTTATACGGGTGAAAGTTCGCTTAATGACGATACATCGTTAAAAGATAATAATCGGCAAGCTGAGCATACTTCCGAAGATACTCATAATGATAACAACGATGAAAAAAGAGATTATCACTATGAGGAAATAGCTTTAGATGATATTCAACAAATTCAAGAATTAACAGATGATCAAGTTAATGTGTCAGACATTACTGATGTTTCTGCTGGTAAAAGCTCAAATAACATTCAGCAATCGGATGACCAAGAAACATTAGAAGCTGAACAGCATAAAAATATGTTAGACAGAGAACAACACAGTGATAAACATCAAGATGATCATTTGATAGACAATGACATTACAGATGCAGAATATCATGAAATAGAGCAGGCTGACATTTCGACTAAAACTGCTGATGACAATAATACGCGTTCAAACAGTGATAATAGAGAAAGTTCTACAATTAAACAAGGTCATGCATATCGAAATCATGAGTCACATAACGACATCGACTCAAAACAAAGTGCACAACACAGCGCAACTAAGTTGCAACAGAAAAAATCAGCAACGAATAAAGAGCATAATCATGACACAACATATGCTGTAAAAGCACAAAATAAGAACAATATTAAGCTAGGTTCTAAACCATTTAACGTCGTTATGACACCATCTGATAGAAAAAGAATGATGGATCAACAAGCCAAAAGACGAGAAAAACAAGTTAATGTGCCAGAGTTAACTCCAGAGACATCACAAACATTAGACAAAAACAATGTCGCTAAAAATCATGAAAGTAATCATAACGTAATAGAAAGAAACACTGATGAACTAAGTCAAGATATATATCCACAAAATGAAGATTTAGAAGACGATTCCACTAATATACAGGCAAATGTAAATGCGACACAACCTGATGGTGAAATAAAACAATCTAAGAATGATAACAATAATATAACTGCAAAACCTGAACAGACAATGATACGAAGAGGCCCGAACATTAAGTTGCCGGATTTAGATATTTTAAATGATGCTCAACCACAAGAAATTGATGAAACATGGATTGATAGCAAAAAGCAAGAGCTTAATGATGCATTCTATTATTTCAATGTGCCAGCAGAAGTGAAGAATGTTACAGTTGGACCAAGTGTAACACGCTTTGAATTGGCTGTTGAAAAGGGTGTTAAGGTATCAAGAATTACTGCATTGCAAGATGATATCAAAATGGCACTTGCAGCCAAAGATATACGTATCGAAGCGCCAATTCCTGGTACAAGTCTAGTTGGTATTGAAGTTCCAAATCAAAACCCCACGAAGGTAAACTTAAAATCAATATTAGAGACTGAGCATTTTAAGCATTCTGAATCAAAATTAACTGTAGCAATGGGTAATCGAATTAATAATGAACCGTTGCTTATGGATATCGCTAAAACACCACATGCTTTAATTGCAGGTGCAACAGGTTCAGGTAAATCCGTATGCATTAATAGCATATTAATGTCTTTATTGTATAAAAACCATCCAGAAGAATTGCGGTTACTATTAATTGACCCTAAAATGGTAGAATTAGCACCGTACAATGATTTACCTCATTTAGTTTCACCAGTAATTACAGATGTTAAGGCCGCTACACAAAGCCTGAAATGGGCTGTTGAAGAAATGGAACGACGCTATAAATTATTTGCGCAATATCACGTTCGAAATATTACTGCATTTAATAAAAAAGCATCTTATGAACAACGTATTCCTAAAATTGTCATAGTTATAGATGAACTTGCTGATTTAATGATGATAGCGCCACAAGAAGTAGAGCAGTCTATTGCTAGAATTGCTCAAAAAGCGAGAGCATGTGGTATTCATATGCTAGTTGCTACACAAAGACCATCAGTTAATGTTATTACTGGTTTGATTAAAGCTAACATACCTACGCGTATTGCCTTTATGGTTTCATCAAGCGTTGATTCACGAACAATCATAGATAGTGGTGGTGCAGAACGTTTACTCGGATATGGTGATATGCTATATCTCGGCAGTGGAATGAACAAGCCAATTCGAGTCCAAGGTACATTTGTATCTGACGATGAAATTGATGGTGTTGTAGATTTTATTAAGCATCAACGCGAACCAGATTATTTATTTGAGGAAAAGGAACTATTAAAGAAAAATCAATCACAAGCTCAAGACGAATTATTTGAGGATGTATGTGAATTTATGATAAAAGAAGGTCATATATCAACGTCATTAATTCAACGACATTTCCAAATTGGATATAATCGTGCAGCACGAATTATCGATCAATTAGAACAACTAGGTTATATAACAGGAGCAAATGGTTCTAAACCTAGAGATGTATTGATAACAGAAGCTGATATAACAAATAATTAAATGAATAAAGGAGTATAAGTGATATGACGCATTATCATTTTGTTGGTATAAAAGGCGCTGGCATGAGCTCTTTAGCGCAAATCATGCATGACTTAGGACATGAAGTTCAAGGGTCTGATATTGAAAAATATGTATTTACTGAAGTAGCATTAAAAAACAAAGGCATAAAAATATTACCTTTTAGTGCAGAAAATATAAAAGAGGGTATGGTAGTCATACAGGGGAACGCTTTTCCAGACACTCATGAAGAGGTTGTTAGAGCGCATGATTTAAAACTAGACGTTATTAAATATCATGATTTCCTTGGTCACATTATCGATCAATATACCTCTGTGGCTGTTACAGGCGCACATGGGAAAACATCAACAACTGGATTGTTATCACATGTCATGAATGGTGATAAAAAGACATCATTTTTAATTGGAGATGGCACAGGTTTGGGAATACCTCAAAGCGACTACTTTGCTTTTGAGGCATGTGAGTATCGTCGACATTTTTTAAGCTATCGTCCTGACTATGCTATTATGACAAATATCGATTTTGATCATCCTGATTATTTTAAAGATGTAGAAGATGTTTTTGATGCATTTCAAGAGATGGCTAATAATGTAAAAAAAGCAATTATAGCTTGGGGGGACGATGAACATTTACGTAAACTTAACGTGGATATTCCAATATATTATTATGGTTTAAGTGATAAAGATGACGTATATGCCAATGATATTCAAATTACTGATAAAGGTACTGAATTTGATGTATACATCAATGGCAAATATTACGATCACTTCTTAACACCACAATATGGCAATCATAATATTCAAAATGCGCTTGCAGTAATAACAATTAGCTATTTAGAAGATATGGATGTTGCAAATATTAAAGAAGCACTTGAAACATTTGGTGGTGTCAAACGTCGGTTTAATGAAACTAAATATGATCAACAAGTATTAGTTGATGATTACGCACACCATCCGCGAGAGATTAGTGCTACAATAGAAACAGCAAGAAAGAAATATCCAAATAAAGAAGTCATTGCAGTCTTTCAACCGCATACGTTTTCTAGAACACAAGCATTTTTAAATGAGTTTGCTGATAGTTTAAGCAAGGCTGATCATGTCTTTTTATGTGAAATCTTTGGTTCTATTCGAGAAAATACAGGAGACTTAACGATTCAAGATTTAATCAAACGTGTTGACGGATCTGCATTAATAGACGAAAATAATATTGACATATTAGAACAATTTGATAATGCTGTGATTTTATTTATGGGCGCTGGTGATATACAAAAAATACAACGTGCATACGAACACAAATTAGGTATAACAAATAATTTTTAATATGTTTATACATTATTCTCATGGGTATTTAATACTAATGACATTTTTAATAGGTATTTAGGAGGCGTTTTTAATGGATTGGATTTTACCAATTGCTGGAATTATCGCTGCAATTGCATTCTTAATTTTATGTATAGGTGTAGTTGTTGTGTTAATGTCAGTTAAGAAAAATTTAGATCACGTAGCAAAAACTCTTGATGGTGTTGAAGGCCAAGTTCAAGGTATTACACGTGAATCTACAGATTTACTTCACAAAGTAAATCGTTTAACAGAGGATATCCAAGGTAAAGTTGAACGTTTAAATTCTGTTGTTGATGCTGTTAAAGGTATTGGCGATTCTGTTCAAAATTTAAATGGCTCAATTGATAAAGTGACAAATTCAATTACTCACAATATCTCTCAAAATGAAGATAAAATTTCTCAAGTAGTGCAATGGTCCAATGTTGCAATGGAAATTGCAGATAAATGGCAAAACAGACACTATCGTAGAGAAAGTTCAAACTACAAAACAAGTTCTGTAGCTGATGACACTAAAATCCATTAAATAAAGCTGCTTAACTTTTGTAGAGAAAACTTTTTAATAAGATGTAATTTCATGCACTTAAATGAGGTTTGTACCTGTTTAAGTGCATTTGTTATAGGAGGAGTTACAATGAGTCAAAAATTTAATCAACAACCACTTGAACATACACATTCAGGTGATATTTTATCTCATGATAGTTACCAACATCAAAATTTAACGCCCTATTCTAATGAAGTTCCAAAACGAAAAGACTTTGTAGTAAGTTTTATTACTGGCGCAATTATTGGTTCAACGATTGGTCTATTATATAAGAATAAAGGTTTTGAAAAAATAGATGAACTTAAAAAGAAAGAACAAGAATTAGAACAGAAATATCTTAATATAAAAGAACAAGCTGAAACGAATTTTAACGCTATAAAAAGCAAGATAGAAGACTTTAAACAACAAGATAGTATTTCACCAGATGAAATAGCAGCACAACAACAAGCTATTAAAGAAGAAGTAAATGATACATTAAAAGATGATTCACCAGAAGCACAAGAGATTCAACAAGCTAAAGCAGAAGCAAAAGAAGAGAATAAAAAAGAAGCGAGTGCCACAGAAATAGCAGCACAGCAACAAGCAATAAAACACGAAACAAACGATGCATTAAAAGATGATTCACCAGAAGCACAAGAGATTCAGCAAGCTAAAGCAGAAGCACAAGAAGAGAATAAAAAAGAAGCAAGTGCTACAGAAATAGCAGCACAGCAACAAGCAATAAAACACGAAACAAACGATGCATTAAAAGATGATTCACCAGAAGCACAAGAGATTCAACAAGCTAAAGCAGAAGCAAAAGAAGAGAATAAAAAAGAAGCGAGTGCCACAGAAATAGCAGCACAGCAACAAGCAATAAAACACGAAACAAATGATACATTAAAAGCGCCTTCTAATAAAACAAAAAAGATGATGGTAAATAATCAAGCACAGCGTTTAGCACAAGCAGCAAAAGGCAAAGCTCAAAAAATGGAACAAGATAGCTCTGTTACGGCTAAAACAAAAGCGCTATTAACTGAACCAGAATTAAAATTTGTGAAAGTTGAACGTGTTCCAAATTTAGTTACAAAGCCTTCAATAAATCAACCAGAAGCACAAATTAAAGACCAACAAACGCATCAGTCAGCACATTTTGATAATGGCGTAATTACGCATGAAGAAAAGTCGATTCAGCAGGATAATTCAACTAAAAATGAACGTAAATCAACACCTAAACAAGCACAACGTGTAGAAAAAGCTAAAAGTAAAATTGATAAACGTACTTTCAATGATTAAATATTTAAAGGTATCTTCATCTATAATTAAGTTATAATGGAGATACCTTTTTACTTTATGTTATTAATATCAGAAAATTCTAAAAATATAGATCGTATGAGGTTGAAGAATAAAAAAAGAATTGTTAAAATAGAGTTTAATATTAATAATTTTATCGCTTTAAAGTGACACTAATTGTTAAAACAGAATTTTGAGGTGAGTATTTATGGGTAATAAATTAGAATCATACAGAGAAGAGATTGTATCGATTAATAATCAAATATTAGATTTGTTGTCCAAACGTGGGGAATTGGCGCAAAAAATTGGTGAAGAAAAATTAAAACAGGGTACGAGAGTTTATGATCCACAACGTGAAAAAGAGATGATAAACGATTTATTAGATCGAAATCAAGGTCCTTTTAATGATAATGTAATTAAACAGTTATTTAAAGAAATTTTTAAAGCGTCCACAGATTTACAAAAATCAGAAAATGAAAAACATTTATATGTATCAAGAAAATTAAAGCCAGAAGATACAGTTGTAACATTTAAAAATGGTGGCATTATTGGAGATGGTAAGAAATCATTTGTTTTTGGTCCATGCTCCGTTGAATCACAAGAACAAGTAGATGCTGTAGCTCGTAATCTTCAACAAAAAGGTGAAAAATTCATACGTGGTGGTGCTTTTAAACCTCGTACATCACCTTATGATTTCCAAGGACTCGGTTTAGAAGGGCTTAAAATATTAAAAAATGTCAAAGAAAAATTTGGATTAAATATTGTTAGTGAAATCGTTAATCCTGCTCACTTTGAACTTGCGGATGATTATTTAGATGTTTTCCAAATTGGTGCACGTAATATGCAAAATTTTGAATTACTAAAAGAAGCTGGTCGTACAAATAAACCTATATTACTAAAACGAGGGCTTTCAGCAACAATTGAAGAATTTACATATGCTGCTGAGTATATTGCCTCTCAAGGAAATAAAAATATAATTTTATGTGAGCGTGGTATTCGCACATATGAAAAAGCTACAAGAAATACATTAGATATTTCTGCAGTACCAATTCTTAAACAAGGTACACATTTACCTGTTATGGTAGATGTAACACATAGTACGGGTAGAAAGGACATTATGTTACCAACTGCAAAGGCAGCATTAGCAGTTGGTGCTGACGGTGTAATGGCCGAAGTTCATCCTAACCCTGCTGTTGCATTGAGTGATAGTGCTCAACAAATGGACTTAGATGAGTTTGACGCATTTTACAGTGAACTTAAACCACTTTCTGAATTATATAATAGCAAAAAGTTAAAATAGTTATTAGCTGAATTCAAGTACCTGTCATATTAATGAATCACTATGGCAGGTATTTATTTTAATTAGTAAATATTTTTTACAGATATGTGAACGAAATTAAAACATATTTAATACATAAGTTTTTTGTGTTAAACTTTGAAAATGAAATGAAAACACGATATAATAATAAATAAACCGCTTACAGGAGGACGCTATGACAGTTACAATTTATGATGTTGCTAGAGAAGCCAGAGTATCCATGGCAACCGTTTCAAGAGTGGTTAACGGTAATCAAAACGTAAAACCAGAAACACGTAAAAAGGTCAATGAAGTGATAAAGCGCTTAAATTATCGACCTAATGCAGTTGCTCGCGGATTAGCTAGTAAACGTACAACAACAGTAGGTGTAATTATTCCAGATATTTCAAATATTTATTATTCACAATTGGCTCGAGGTATAGAAGATATTGCAACGATGTACAAATATCATTCTATTATTTCTAATTCAGATAATGATCCTGAAAAAGAAAAAGAGATATTCAATAATTTATTAAGTAAACAAGTGGACGGTATTATATTCTTAGGTGGTACGATTTCAGATGAGATAAAAGATTTAATAAGTCAATCATCAGTGCCCGTTGTTGTTTCGGGAACAAATGGAAAAGACGATCAAATTGCATCAGTTAATATTGACTTTAAATCGGCTGCCAAAGAAGTGACAGAACAACTTATTCAAAATGGTGCAACTAAGTTTGCGCTTGTTGGTGGAGATTATTCGAAAAAGGCCCAAGATGATGTACTTGATGGCTTAAGCGAGGCTCTAAGGGAGCATCAACTTAAACTTGACGATGCTTTACATCTTACTGGAAAAGAAAGTTATAAAGAAGGTGTACATGCATTTGAACAGTTACAAGGCCATCATCCGGATGCTATTTTAGTCATTAGTGATGAGCAAGCAATTGGAATTTTGCATAGTGCTCAAGACAAAGGTGTGAAAGTCCCTCAAGATTTACAAATTGTAAGTTTTAACAACACGCGTTTAGTTGAGATGGTTAGACCAAAATTATCAAGTGTAATTCAACCATTGTATGATATTGGTGCAGTTGGTATGCGCCTATTAACGAAATATATGAATGACGAGCCTATTGATGAACCTAATGTGATTTTGCCACATAGAATTGAATACAGAGGAACAACAAAATAATTTTGGTGGAAAAATAAAAAATAGTATATAATCTAGTCATAAAATATATGCGAGTTTGGGATATAAATTCCTAAAGGGTCTGGGACATAAATCTCAGAAAAATAGCGCTCAGATGAATTGAATTCAACTCATCTGAGCGCTTCTTTTTATTCAATACTTCGCATTGTTGGCTCGCTTTCTTAGGAAACAGCTTCAGCCTGTAGTCTTCAGCTCGTCCTGTTTCCTCAAGAGTCTCGCCAAAATACGTCGCATTTATATGTAATTTTACATCAACATACTTTAAAAAAATAAGGCACTTTCGTATAATTTAATAAACTTCACTAAACTAAATTAACGAGGTGCCTTATGTATAAAGATTATAACATGACTCAACTTACACTACCAATGGAAACTTCAATACTTATTCCTACAAATGATATTTCTCGATATGTAAATGAAATTGTTGAAACAATCCCAGATAATGAATTCGATGAATTCAAACACCCTCGTGGGGCTACATCTTATTATCCTAAAATAATAACAAGCTGTATATTATCTAATACATAATAGAAATTGTCTTTTTTACATTGTTTAAGAACTTAATATCTCAGACCTTTTTTTGCGTTTTATACAGCTATAATTGTAATATTATTAGAATTATCGAAAAATTCACAAAAAAGACACTCTATAAATTTTACAAAGTGCTAATATAAAATTGAAAAGAATTATTATGAGGTGATTGATAATGAGTAATACTAAAAAAGTAGCAGTCGTAACTGGCGCAGCACAAGGTATTGGTTTTTCCATTGCACAACGTTTATTTAATGATGGATTTAACGTAGCTGTCGTTGACTATAATTATGAAGGCGCTCAAGAAGCAGCAGCTAAATTGAATAAAGAAGGTCAAGAAGCAGCAGCATACAAAGCTGACGTATCCAATCGTGATGAAGTATTTAAAGTATTGGGTGAGGTTGTAAATCATTTTGGAGATTTAAATGTACTTGTTAATAATGCTGGATTAGGACCAATGACGCCAATCGAAACAGTTACACCAGAACAATTTAATCAAGTCGTTGGTGTTAATGTCGGTGGTGTATTCTGGGGCATTCAAGCAGCACTAGAACAATTTGAAAAATTAGGACACGGCGGTAAAATTATTAATGCTACTTCACAAGCTGGTGTTGAAGGTAACGCAGGTTTGTCTTTATACAGTAGTACGAAATTCGCAGTTCGTGGTCTTACACAAGTAGCAGCACGTGATTTAGCTGAAAAAGGCATTACAGTTAATGCTTTTGCTCCAGGTATTGTTGAAACACCAATGATGAAAGGTATTGCTGTTAAATTAGCTAAAGAAAATAATCAACCAGAAGAGTGGGGTTGGAAACAATTCTCAGATCAAATTACTTTAAAACGACTTTCAAAACCAGAAGATGTAGCTAATGTTGTTGGCTTTTTAGCTAGCAGTGATTCTGATTATATCACTGGTCAAACAATTATAGTTGATGGTGGTATGCGCTTCCATTAATCATATTGTTTTATTCGACATGAACAGCTCTACTGTGACAAAGACTTCAAACACTTTCGTTAAATGCAACTACGAGTATTTATGCGAAAGTGTTTCTCTTTGTTTAAATACTATTGATACCATGATTTAATACGTAAAGCACGTTCTAAATTATGCTTACTTATTTCTTCTCTTCGTGGAATATTAATATAGTGTTCGAGACTTTCATTCCAAGTTTGTGGTAACGGTTTTGGAGCATAACTTGTCCATTTATTAATCCAAGTTTGTGGTAAAGCACCATGAGGTTTAGTTTGTCTTGTTAATGCTAAGTAAACATGACTCCATGCTCTTGGAACTACAGTCCAAATATTATAACCTCCACCACCAAACATAATAATTTTGCCATCGGTATATGTTTCTGCAAGTGCATTTATTAGATAGGGAATTTGATACAATGCATCAAGCGTACAATTCATATGAGTTAATGGATCTTGAAAATGAATATCTACCCCATGCACACTCAATATTATATCTGGTTTAAATGCTTCAATTATAGCATTAAGTGATAGCTCCAAGCATTCAAGATATGAGGCATCTTCTGTATAAGGCTCTAAAGGTAGATTGACTGTGTAACCATATCCTTGATCCTCTCCACGTTCAGTATAATGTCCTGAGCCAGGAAATAGAAATTTTCCCGTTTCATGAATGGAATAACACATTATTTCTTCATCAGTATAAAATCGCCATTGTGTACCATCTCCGTGATGTGCATCAGTATCCACAATTAATACCCGCTGGCCGTATTTTTGATTTAAATATTTAGCAGTAATTGCGACATCATTATAAACACAAAATCCATTGGCACGTCCTTCTAGAGCGTGATGCAAACCACCACCAAGATGACAACCATTATGATAAATGCCTTTCATAATCAAATCTGCTAATGTTAATGCGCCGCCAACAATTCGAGCACTATGGCTATGCATATTATTAAACTGATTCGTATCTTCGCCACTTAATCCATATTTATCAGCTTCTTGATTACTTAAAATACCATGTGATGCATGTTTAATTGCTTGTACGTAATCGTATTGATGCACGAGGGTTAGTTCATTCGTTGTTGCAATAGGTGGTTCCACAATATTACTATTGTTTAAATAGCCAGCCGTCTGCAACAATTCTGTCGTTAGTTTAAGTCTCATTTGATTAAAAGGATGATGATTATCAAAACGATATTTTAATAATTTATCTGAATAGACATATCCAGTTTTTCTTTTATCATGCATCATATCAAACTTCCTTTAGTAATTAGAATTTAAAAGAAAAAGCGATTTTGAAAGCGTAAATCATCAAATGCTTGTTGTTGATCGAGTGTGATACGATTGCCAATGCGAGCCATCAAGCAATTGGCAGGGTGACTTGTGATTTCAGGTTCGTCTGTAGCAAAAACTTCTAATCCACCTTTGGCCATCATTTTTTGCATCACTTTTTTATATTCAAAAACATCTAACTTTGCTTGTTTTAAATCCCAATGCCAATAATATTCTGTCGTTAAAACAATATAATCTTCAAACTCATTACTAGAAAGACTAGTTGCGATGAGTAGACCACCCAAATGTAAATGACGATATTTTGGACATAATTCAATGGCACCCAATTCAATAAGATAAGGTAAATGACCTTGAGACCAACGCTCAAACTCATCCGGATAGTGATAGGTTACATAGCCAATGATATGTGTGCGTTCTCTAATGATATATACTCGACCTTCCATCAGGCGTGAAATTTCTAATAAAGCATTAAATTGTTCCTTTGGAGGTCGAAAAGCATCAAGTTGATCATCGAAAGTAAGCGTTTTCAAAAAACTGCAAGATACAGGTCCTTCAATAACAAAATGAATATCTTGTATGTTGATATTTTTTAAGACATAAGTTTTGACATGCTTCATTGATTTCCGCCTCCGACATCTTATTATAATTAGTATAAAGGCTATGGACGTAAATTAAAAATATAAATGTAAAAATTCTCTAAAAATTTTGAATAACACAAAAATTTATGTATAATACATGCTAAGAAAGCGATTTCATATAAGGGGGATTTCAAATGAAGGTAGAAGTATATAAGAGTGAACCGGGAGAATATAATTTAAGCAATTATGAGGATGTATATCAAAACTTTGATTGGAATGAAGTAGAAAAAGCTTTTTCATGGTATAAAACAGGGAAAATCAATATGGCATATGAATGTATAGATCGTCACGTAGACGATGGTAAAGGAGACAAAATCGCTTTAAACTATAAAGATAATGAGCGTCAGGAACAATATACATTTTCAGATATACAGCACTTATCCAATCAAGCGGCGAATGTATTAGTAGAGCATGCAAATGTGCAAAAAGGGGATCGCGTTTTTATCTTTATGCCGAGAACACCTGAATTGTATTTTGCCTTTTTAGGTATATTAAAAGTAGGTGCAATTGTTGGTCCATTATTTGAGGCTTTTATGGAAAAGGCAGTAACAGATCGTTTAGCGAATAGTGAAGCCAAAGTTGTTATAACAACAAATAAATTACTTCATCGTATACCACAAGAAAAATTACCACATCTCAAAAAAATCATTATCGTGGATGATGATGTGTCTGATAACTATATAGATTTTAATAAGTTAATGCAATCAGCTAGCACATCATTTAATATCACATGGTTACAACGCGACGATGGTTTAATATTACATTATACTTCAGGTTCAACAGGACAGCCTAAGGGCGTACTTCATGTACAACAAGCAATGCTACTTCATTATATAACGGGGAAATATGTATTAGATTTACAAGAAAACGATGTATATTGGTGTACAGCTGATCCTGGTTGGGTTACTGGAACTTCTTACGGTATATTTGCACCTTGGCTAAATGGCGTCACAAATTGTATAGCAGGTGGACGTTTTACGCCTGAACAGTGGTATAAGATGATTGAAGCATTCAAAGTTACAATTTGGTATACGGCACCAACCGCGTTACGCATGTTGATGAGTGCTGGTGATGATATTGTTCAAAAATATAATCTGTCAACGTTACGATCTATTCTATCTGTGGGAGAACCATTAAACCCAGAAGTTATCAAATGGGCAAAATCAGCATATGGTAAACGTGTTCTTGATACGTGGTGGATGACTGAAACAGGAGGACATATGATTGTTAATTATCCTGCAATGGATGTCAAATTGGGTTCTATGGGAAAACCAATTCCTGGTGTGGAAGCTGCTATTATCGATGATGAGGGAAATGAATTGCCAGCTAATCGTATGGGCAATTTAGCAATAAAAAAGGGGTGGCCGTCTATGATGTATGAAATATGGGATAATCCAGAAAAATATCGTTCTTATTTTATAGGAGACTGGTATATATCTGGGGATTCAGCATATAAAGATGAAGATGGGTACTTCTGGTTTCAAGGTCGTGTAGATGATGTCATCATGACAGCAGGCGAACGTGTGGGACCATTTGAAGTCGAATCTAAATTAGTTGAGCATGAAGCTGTTGCTGAAGCTGGTGTCATCGGAAAGCCTGATCCAGTACGTGGCGAAATTATAAAAGCATTTGTTGCTTTACGCCAAGGATATGAACCGACTGATGATTTAAAAGAAGATATTAAAAAATATGTAAAAGAAGGTCTATCAGCTCATGCTGCTCCTAGAGAAATTGAGTTTAGAGATAAATTGCCTAAGACGCGTTCAGGTAAAATTATGCGACGTGTACTTAAAGCATGGGAACTTAATTTAGATGCAGGTGATTTAAGTACTATGGAGGACTAAAAATAGCAGGAACTTATTTTTAAAATAAAAGATGCTTTTCCTTATATAATCAACAATTGAATGTATAGTTTGGAACGCAAAATGATAATATATTTTACCATTTTGCGTTTTCAATATGTATGCGATATTTGCTAAATAAATAGCCAAAATATACGTATATTTATTTTACATGCATATGTTTTTAGTCAAAATAATTGTAAACGCTATCAAAAATTCGACATCATTGGCAGAGTTAGTTATTATTAAGTATGTAAGAAATTATGATACCCAAACAATCAGGGTGCTCTTACAATATACTATTTAGAACAAGGGGTTGAAAGTAGTTGGCACATTTATCAGATTTAGAAATTGCAAATCAATCAACATTAAGACCAATTGGGGAGATTGCTAAGAAAGCAGGGATTCCTGACGAAGCGTTAGAGCAATATGGTCATTATAAAGCAAAGATTGATATTAACAAAGTTAATTCTAAAGGCGAAAAAGGTAAAGTAGTATTAGTTACTGCGATGAGTCCTACGCCAGCTGGTGAAGGGAAATCAACAGTTACTGTTGGTTTAGCTGATGCATTTAATGAGCTAAATAAAAATGTAATGGTTGCGTTGCGTGAACCTGCACTTGGACCAACTTTTGGTATTAAAGGCGGTGCAACAGGTGGTGGCTATGCACAAGTGCTGCCAATGGAAGATATTAACTTACACTTTAATGGTGACTTCCATGCGATTACAACAGCAAACAACGCATTATCAGCATTTATTGATAATCATATTCATCAAGGCAATGAATTAGGCATTGATGTACGCAGAATTGAATGGAAGCGTGTTCTTGATATGAATGATCGAGCATTACGACATGTCAATGTTGGCTTAGGTGGTCCAACTAACGGTGTACCACGTGAAGATGGGTTTAACATTACAGTTGCCTCAGAAATTATGGCTATTTTATGTTTAGCACGTGATATCAAAGATTTAAAATCAAAAATTAGTCGCATTACAATTGGTTATACACGTGATCGTAAACCAATTACTGTAGCAGATTTAAAAGTTGAAGGCGCATTAGCGATGATTTTAAAAGATGCAATTAAGCCAAACTTAGTTCAATCAATCGAAGGAACACCAGCACTTGTTCATGGTGGACCTTTTGCTAATATCGCTCATGGTTGTAACTCTATTTTAGCTACTGAAACAGCTCGAGACTTAGCTGATATTGTAATCACTGAAGCTGGTTTTGGTTCTGATTTAGGTGCAGAAAAATTCATTGATATTAAAGCACGTGAAGCTGGATTTGAACCATCAGCTGTTGTCTTAGTTGCAACTGTACGTGCATTAAAAATGCATGGTGGCGTTGCAAAAGATGATTTGAAAGAAGAAAATGTTGAAGCTGTTAAAGCTGGTATTGTTAACTTAGAACGTCACGTTAATAATATTAGAAAATTTGGAGTTGAACCAGTCATTGCTTTAAATGCTTTCATTCATGATACAGATGCTGAAACAGAGTATGTCAAGCAATGGGCAAAAGAAAATAATGTGAGAATAGCACTTACCGAAGTTTGGGAAAAAGGTGGAAAAGGTGGCGTAGACCTAGCTAATCAAGTATTAGAAGTCATTGATCAACCACAAGAATTTAAATTCTTATATGATTTAAATCAACCACTTGAAGAAAAAATTGAAACAATTGTCAAAGATATTTATGGCGGTGCTTCAGTAACATTTAGTAAAAAGGCTAAACGACAATTAAAAGACTTTAAAAATAATGGTTGGGACAATTATCCAATTTGTATGGCAAAAACACAATATTCCTTTAGTGATGATGCCACAGCATTAGGTGCTCCAACTGGTTTTGATATTACAATTAGAGAGTTAGAAGCTAAAACGGGAGCTGGATTTATAGTTGCTTTAACTGGTGCAATTATGACAATGCCAGGATTACCGAAAAAACCTGCAGCTTTAAATATGGACGTAACAGATGACGGCCATGCTGTTGGATTATTCTAGGTGATACGTGCTAATAGTTTAAGACTTAAAGGTTTCTGACAAGTTGAAGAAGGCAATTTCTATTAAGTTTCAATAGAAATTGCCTTCTTTGCTATGTTTCTTATATTAAGAGCCATTAAATAAAATCAAGCGTATAAACATAAAAATAACGTAGACAGCTTAGCTGCAGATATATAATTAATTTTAATATCATTTGGTGTTTATTTAATGATGCCAAAGGAAATTTTAAATGTTTTATTTAACTTGCATCTTGTTTATCTCGTTGTAATAGGTGATGTTTGATATCGAAATTTAAGGCTTTGTGGTAATCTTTTACAGATATTTTGTTTTCAACTCGCATACGTTTTAGTACATAGTGTTGTCTTTGTATACCTATATTAAATTGATTATTATTTTTGATTGAGCCATCTTCATCATATGGTGTATAAGTGTATGGACTTTGTAGTAAGCCTATTAAGTATGCAGATTCTGCAATATTAAGTTTAGATGGTGGGATACCAAATAAACTATACGATGCAGATGCGATACCTGTGATGTTAGAGCCATTATAATCTCGTCCAAAAGGAACTACGTTAAGATATGTGTATACAATTTCGTCTTTAGTTAATATCTTTTCTAAGCGCAGTGACAATACGAGTTCGTTTGCTTTACGACGGTACGTCTTCTCACTACTTAATACTTGGTTTTTAATCAGTTGCTGTGTAATTGTACTTCCTCCAGATGATTGTTTCACATTGAAAACATCTTGAATCATTGCACGAATTAATGCCTTTGGTAAAATACCATTATGCTGATAGAATAATGTATCTTCTGAGGATGTCAATGCAGCAATCACGTTTGAATTTACACGTTTAGGTCCAACAATTAAAGTATTTTGGGACTGATCATATGCTTGTAAGATATTACTATTTTTATGATCAATCGCTTCATCTCCAGCAAAGTGTATGGCTTTCTTCTTTAATTCATTGTCACTCATTGCTGACGCATGTGATGTAATGCGATGGAAATAAAACATACTTGCAATGAAAAGAATCAATAAAATAAGGCAGAGTAGCGCAAACATCGTAATTAAGATATGCTTGATTAATTTATACTTGGTCTCATATTTTAAATATGAAGCCTGTTGCATATATGCCACAAATTTTTTTATCATTCACATGCGTCCTTTCTGAAAGTACGTCTAGTATATCATATTTTACTAAGTTGACTTTTAAAACAGAGTTCTTTATAATTATGTCAATTCCATAAATATTGGATAGTAAGGACAAGTAGCAGTTATAAAGGTCTTCAGAGAGTTAGTGGGTGCTGTGAACTAACGCTTTTTAATTGTGAATACACCTTTTAAAATATATCCAACGTTTAATTAATGAACGTATCATTAAGAGAGTGGTATCACATGTTGATGCTAAAGTATGGTGGTAACGTGCAAAAGCGCCCTTACATTTTGATAATGTAGGGGTTTTTATTTTTTTAAGGAGGTATACAGATATGACAAATGCTTTATTAGAGGATTTAAAGTGGAGAGGGTTAATTTATCAACAAACTGATGAAGAAGGTATTGAGGAGTTATTAAACAAAGAACAAGTATCTTTATATTGTGGTGCGGACCCTACGGCAGATAGTTTACATATTGGACATTTGTTACCGTTTTTAACTTTGAGACGTTTCCAACAGCATGGACATAGACCAATTGTGCTCATTGGCGGCGGTACAGGTATGATTGGTGATCCATCAGGTAAATCTGAAGAGCGTGTGTTACAAACTGAAGAACAAGTTGAGGATAATGTTCAAGGTATCAATGCACAAATGCATAAATTGTTTGAATTTGGAACTGAAAAAGGTGCCGTTTTAGTTAATAATAAAGATTGGTTAGGTCAAATTTCATTGATTAGTTTCTTACGAGACTATGGTAAGCATGTAGGTGTAAATTATATGCTCGCTAAAGATTCAATTCAATCTAGATTAGAAAATGGTATTTCTTATACAGAGTTTACTTACACGATATTACAAGCCATAGACTTTGGACATTTAAATCAAAATTTAAATTGTAAAATTCAAGTAGGTGGCTCTGATCAGTGGGGCAATATCACAAGTGGTATTGAATTAATGCGACGTATGTATGGTCAAACTGAAGCGTATGGGCTTACTATTCCTTTAGTTACTAAATCAGATGGTAAGAAATTTGGTAAATCTGAATCTGGAGCTGTTTGGTTAGATGCTGATAAAACAAGTCCATATGAATTCTATCAATTCTGGATAAATCAATCTGACGATGATGTTATAAAATTCTTAAAGTATTTTACTTTCTTAAATAAAGAAGAAATAGAACGTTTAGAAGCATCAAGAGATGAACAACCTCATTTACGTGAAGCCCAAAAAGCACTGGCTGAAAATGTGACTAAATTGATTCATGGCCAAGATGCTTTAGATGATGCGATACGTATTTCACAAGCATTATTTAGTGGTGACTTGAAATCTTTATCTGCTAAAGAACTAAAAGAAGGTTTTAAAGACGTTCCTCAAGTAGAATTATCTGCAGACAATACTAATATTGTTGAAGCTCTAGTTGAAACAGGGATTTCTTCATCAAAACGACAAGCTCGTGAAGATGTAAATAATGGTGCAATTTATATTAATGGTGAGCGTCAGCAAGATGTTAATTACAATTTATCAAGTGAAGATAAGATAGAAAATGCTTTTACAATTATTAGACGTGGTAAAAAGAAATACTTTATGGTGAATTATCGATAACAGAATATGAATAAAGGGTCTGGGACATTAAGCTCTTAAACAATGTAAAAAAGACAATTTCTATTAAAATTATTTGATAGAAATTGTCTTTTCTCTTATGCATTAGATAATATACAGCGCGTTAATTTAGTTTAGTGGTATTTATTAAATTATACGAAAGTGCCTTATTTTTTAAAGCATTTAAAGGTAAAATTACATGTTAATGCGTAGTATTTATGGCGAGACTCCTGAAGGAGCAGTGCCAGTCGAAGACAGGGGCCCCAACAAAGAGAAATGCGAAAAGCATTTCGCCAAACAAAGCAAGTTGGGGTGGCTGAGACGGCACCCTAGGAAAGCGAAGCCATTCAATACGAAGTATTGTGAAAATAGAGAACAGCAGCAAGATATTTTCTAATTGAAAATGATCTTACTGCTGTTTTTCTGAGATGTATGTCCCAGACCCTTTTTATATAAATTAAATTCAAATGCTAAGAAGTTATTGTGCAAATTGGCTACTTCTTGATGACTCTGAAGTATGAGATGCTTTTTGACTTTTTAATGTTACGTCGATTTCTTTTGTATTTCCGTCTCTAATAATAGTTAAAGTTACCTTTTCACCAGGTTTTTTATGTTGATATAAGTACGTTCTTAAATCGGTATCTTCTTTAACTGTTGTATTATCTATCTTTGTAATAATATCACCTTTCTTGATCGTACTTCCATGTTCAACCTTAGCCACATATACGCCTTCTTTTCGATTTGTATGCAATTCTTCACGATACGAGTCTGGAATTTCACTTAAATTTAGTAATCCAATACCAATTGAAGGACGTTCGATTTTGCCGTTTTTTACAAGTTGTTCAATCGTAACTTTAACTTCATTACTAGGAATAGCAAAGCCGATACCTTCAACTTGTTCAGCGGCAATTTTCATTGAATTTATGCCCACAAGATTACCGTTTATATCAACAAGTGCACCTCCAGAATTACCTGGATTAATCGCAGCATCAGTTTGTAAGACAGTCACTTTCGTACCGCCAGACGATGTATTTGCATCGATGGTACGTTCGTTGGCTGAAATGATACCTGAAGTAACTGAATTAGCGAATTCAAGTCCTAAAGGATTACCCATTGCAAATACAGAGTCACCTGTCTGCACTTTGCTAGAATTAGCAAATTTAATGGCTTTAACTCCATTTGTTTGTTTGATTTTCAAAACTGCAATATCTGAAACCGCGTCTTTACCAACGAGTTTAGCATCAACTTGTTTACCATTATGTAATTGTACCTTAACTTCATTCGCGCCATCAATAACATGATTATTCGTTACAATATAAGATGAATCATTATTAACTTGATATATTACACCAGAACCAACACCTGCTTCTTGTGATTTTGTGGATTTACCACGCAGCAAGTCATCAATACTTGAAGCTTTTTGCATATTAATAACACCCACAATTGAAGGTGATACATCTTTAATCATTTGGTTGACAGAATTGTATTTTTCACTTTTACCATCCAGCCGATTGCCACCTTTAGAGTTTGTTGCCTCTTGCACTTGCGAACCATTTTGATTCAAGCTAGTATGATTTAGCGCTTTTCCAATACCTAAGACGATTAATGCACCTATGATTCCTGCAACAATAGCAATGACTATTGTTTTAAACAAAGGAAAACGAGGTTTTGGATTTCTATAATGTTGATTGAATATTGACATTGTCTACCTCCTATTTCATACATAATATTATTATGTATGGTTTTCAACAATAATTCTAGTAAATTACTATCAGACTTTAGAAGTATCTTTGACGCTGCTTGTTAAGGCAAGAATATAATGATAAAATTCAATTTGTTGAAATAAAAGCAAAGAAGGTGCCATTATGTATCAAATCATCAGTAAATTATTAAATGTCTTGTTAGTAAAAGGGGCTAAATCTTTATATGTATTAGGGAAAGAAAATGTACCGAAGGATAGTAAATATATTGTGACATGTACACATGAAAGCTATAACGAAGTCATTATGTTAGCGCTAGCGCTTGTGCCAAATGAAATTAATTATATGGCTAAAAAAGAATTATTTAAAAATAAATGGATAGGCAAATTTTTAACTTCTTTAAACGCATTTCCAGTAGACAGAGAAAATCCAGGTCCTAGTACATTAAAACGTCCTATTAATTTATTAAAGCAAAATAAAACGGTAGGTATCTTTCCAACAGGACATCGAACATCTACAGAAGGCGCACCATTAAAAAGAGGTGCCTCTACAATTGCTTTGTTAAGTAAGTCGCCGATTTTACCAGCTGCTTACGTTGGACCAAAGCATATTTTAGGATTGTTGACTGGTCGTGCCACAATTAAATTTGGAAAACCTATTTATCTTAGTGATATTCCAAAAGAATTAAAACGTAATGAAAAGATTGAATATCTTACCAAAGAAATTGAAAAAAGAACAGGGGAATTACAGAAAGAGTTAAATGTCTTATATTATGAAAAATAATTAAATTGTTATATTACCAACAAATTTAAGGTTGAAGATAAAATATATAGTGAAATAAAGCGGATTTTTATTAAAATTTAATAGAAGTTCGCTTTTACTTTTTACACATTAAAGATGAAACGATGATTAATTAAACTGCTATGTAATATTGCTAAAGGTAAATTCATAACTAAAATAGAAGCGTGCAAGCTATGAAGATTATGCAATATATACTTTGTATTAGAAGTTTCGTAATATTAAATATTTTGTTAACATTTTCAAATAAATCTATAAAAATACAAAATGCATATGGTTATTTATTTGTTTGGCAATTATAATAAATAAGTAATAAAAATAAATACGTATTAAGGATTGATAATATGGGTAAGTTTTTTCAAAATTTAGGTCGCTCGCTAATGTTACCAGTAGCAATATTACCTGCTGCTGCGATTATTACTGGAATAGGTAATGCATTAAATGCGTTGCATATCTGGGCACAAGTTGCTTTGTTCTTTACTACTGTTGGTTCAACCATACTGGAACAATTAGGTATTTTATTCGCAATTGGTGTAGCGATTGGTATGGCGAAAAAGAATGATGGGGCAGTTGCGCTTGCAGCAGTGACAGGTTATTTGCTAGTAACTGTTGTTTTGTCACCAGCCAAGATAGCTCCAGTTTTACATGTTAAAGAAAATAGTCTAGATTTAGCTTTTTCACAAATGAATAATTCAAATGTTTTTATTGGTATTGTTATCGGTTTAATAGCAGCGTATACATATAATAAATTTAGTGAAACAGAATTACCAGTTGCGCTATCTTTCTTCAGTGGACGTAGATTAGTGCCGATATTAACTGCATTTTTCTGTACGTTTTTGGTGTTGGTGCTTCTTGTAGCTTGGCCAGTTGTTTATAATGCTATAGTTACTTTTGGAAAAACAATCACAGGGTTTGGACCATTTGGCGCATTTTTATATGGATTCTTTAATCGGTTATTAATACCAACTGGATTACATCATGCATTAAATAGTGTATTCTGGTTCGATACTATTGGCATCAATGATATTGGTAAATTCCAAAGTGGTAAAGATGCCGTAAAAGGCATTACAGGACGTTATCAAGCAGGTTTTTTCCCAGTAATGATGTTCGGTATGCCAGCTGCTGCTTTAGCGATTTATCATACGGCTCAAAGCAAACAGCAAAAGCAAGTGTATGCTTGGTTTTTAGCTAGCTCAATTGGTGCATTCTTTGTTGGTGTAACTGAACCTATCGAATTTGCTTTCATGTTTGTAGCACCCGTTTTATTTGTTATTCATGCATTATTAACTGGGTTATCACTATTTATTGCAGCATTGTTTCATTGGACTGCAGGGTTTGCATTTAGTGCAGGATTGATAGACTATTCTCTATCATTAATTAATCCTGTTGCAAATCATCCGTTGATGTTATTAGTACAAGGCGTGTGTTTCTTTGTATTATATTATGTTATTTTTAGAGTTGTTATACAGGTCTTTAACTTAAATACAATTGGTAGAGGGGATAATTTGCTTGCTGATCCTACTGAAACTGATACCAATCATCACGCAGTTCCAGATAATGGTGAGGGTCAAAGTAAATATTACAATACTGCTAAACAGATTTTAGAAGGGCTTGGCGGTAAGGATAATATTGTATCATTAACGAATTGTGCGACACGTCTTAGAATGGAACTGAAGGATAATGTAGTGATAGACGAACAGAAAATAAAAAATGCTGGGGCAGTAGGTGTTACTAAGAGTGGCAACCATTCAGCGCAGGTAATTGTAGGAACGCATGTTCAACAAGTTGCTGATGAAATTGAAAAGCAATTGTAGAATTTAAATAGCATTAAAATGCGGTTAAGCAAATGTCTACATAGACGTACTGTTTAACCGCATTTTGCATTTGCACCAAACATATCAATTAGGTATGATTAAGAAAAGTAATAGAGAGGATGTGGTGTGAGTGAAATCTATATTATTTGATGTTGATGGCGTTTTTTTAAGTGAAGAACGTTGTTTTGATGTTTCAGCACTCACAGTTGATGAATTATTACATAGTGAAGATTATTTAGGCCTTCAACCTATTAAACAATATAGTGATTTAACAGATGATCAAATTCAACAAATTAGAAATGAGATATTTCAGAATGATAAGATTTTAAATCATTTTAAATCACTGGGTCTTAATTCGAATTGGGATATGTTATTTATTGTTTTTAGCATTCATTTTATACATATTTTGAAGGAGCTTTCTAAAGGAGATAGAGAGGCTGTGCTGTCAAGTCAGCATTTTACTGTAGACAATATTGCATTTATTAAGCAACATTTAAATCAACAACCGAGCCTTTCACCACTAAATGTTAAGCATTTTTTATCAACGACAACACATGGGAAAACTCAAATATATGAATCATTAAAGCAATATGCACAACAGGAGCTAGAGATCGTTCAAGATGATATGTTTAATTTAAAAAGTACGCTGTGGCATTTTACGCAAGAGGTTTATCAAGAATGGTATTTAGGACAAAGTTTATATGAAGAGATTGAACAGAAAAAACCAAGAAGCACCTTTAAAAAAGGCTTTATTTTTCAAGAAATTTTATTACGGCCTGAAGCGGAAATTCAACAATTATTACATGATTTAAATGCAGCAGGCTATCAATTGGCTGTTGCAACAGGCAGACCTAGAACAGAAACAATTGTGCCGTTTAAATCATTTAGTTTATTACAATGGTTTGATCAGTCACATATTGTGACCGCATCAGAGGTATTAACTGCTGAATCACAATATCCATCTTCTGCACCTTTAGGTAAGCCGAATCCATTTAGTTATATAGCAACATTAAATGGAAATCATCGTGAGCATTACAGTGAATATATCAAAAATCAAAATCATATCGTTTGTGGTACAGATGTTTATATTGTGGGAGACTCACTAGCAGATTTATTGTGTGCGAAAAAAATTGGAGCAACGTTTATTGGAACATTAACTGGATTGAGCGGCAAATCAGCTCGTCTTGAATTAGAACAGCATGGGGCAGACTTTATTATCAACCATGTTGGTGAAATTAGAAGCATTCTACTATAGATAAAGATTGGTAAGTTATATATAATAGATTATTTACGGATTATTTTGAACAGTCTGGGACATAAATGTAATGGATTGAAAATGACTAAATTTTTCTTAGGGCTTGGTTTCCACAATATCATGAATATGGTAGGTGATATCATTTGAATATATTAAAACTGAAGTTCCTATTGGTAGTGTAGGTTGGGGTGGCTGAAGCTGTCTCCTAAGAAAGCGAGCCAACAATACGAAGTATTCAATAAAAAAGAAGCAGTCAAATGAGTTGAATTCAATTCATCTGACTGCTACTTTTCTGAGATTTATGTCCCAGCCTCATAATTTTGAGATTGATGGTCCCTTCTGTATATATAGTTTATGATATTATTCTAAGTTCTTGGAGAAAACTTTATGCCTTAGACTCTGTGTTAGGAATCGATAGAATTGTTCCATGAATCTTTGTGAATTGCTGGGTTTGTTTGAGATGTTGAATAACTTTGTCTGTGATTGGTTGATCGACAGCAATAATCATCATGGCTTGTCCGCCTTCAGTATTTCTACCTAACGACATACTTGCAATATTGATTTGTTCTTGACCAAGCAACGCTCCTGTTCGACCGACAATTCCAGGCACATCGTTGTGATAAGTTATTAATTGATAAGCATTAGGCTGAAAATCGACTGAGAAATCATTAATTCTTATAATTCTTGGACCAAACCCTTCAATAACGGTTGCACCAATAGTTAGAGAATATGATTGATGTTGCAAAAGTATTTCAACATAATTCTTAAAAGCTGAGCCAGCTGATGTTCTTGTTTCAACTTGATAATTAATTTCTTGTTCTTTTAATAATGCTAAACCATTGATTAAATTTGCACGATGGCCAAAATGCGGTTTTAGTAACTGTGTAATGGATGAACGCAAGATTAAATCTGCGTGCGGTTCAACAATTTCTCCGCTTACTGTGATTTTAATGTCTTCTGGTGCGTGATCAAATAATTGCACAGCAAGTTCAGCTGCAATTTCACTAACTTTAATGAATTCTCGAGCAGTGTTGCTAATATTAGAAAAATCTAATGTTGGCGCGTTAATCGCATGCTTAATTAATCCTTGCTCAAAATAGTCTACAAGTTCTTCCGAAACTGAAATGGCTACTTTGGTTTGGGCTTCAATAGTTGAGGCACCTAAATGAGGCGTTACAATAATATCGTCGTGACTAATTAAAGGTGAATTAGTTGGAGGTTCTTCTTCAAAGACATCGATGGCAGCTTTGGCAATTTGTTTTTTATCTATTGCTTCAAATAAAGCTGCTTCATCTATAATGCCACCACGTGCAACGTTAATCACTTGTAATGTTGATTTTGCTTTATTAAAGAAGTCCTTTCCAATCATACCTTTTGTCTTCTCAGTTAAAGGTGTATGCACAGTTAAAAAATCTGCTTTTTTAGCTATCTCATCTAGTGAGGCTATAACGATATTTAATTCTTTGGCTTTTTCTTTAGTTAAAAATGGATCATATGCTAAAACAGTCATACCAAAGCTTTGCAAACGTTTAATTACCCCAAGACCAATTCTCCCAGTGCCAATTACTCCCAGAGTTTTTTGATAAAGTTCTACACCACGAAATGCTTTACGATTCCATGCTCCTTGTTGTAATGAAGCATGTGCATTTGGAATATTGCGTGCCATTGCTAAGAGCATAGCAACTGAATGTTCAGTTGCTGAAATCGTATTTCCATCAGGTGCATTAATCACGATTATACCGTTTAATGTAGCAGCATTTATGTCAATGTTGTCAACGCCAACTCCAGCACGTGCAACAACTTTGAGGTGTGAGGCAGATTCTAATACTTTAGCAGTGACTTGTGTTTGGCTACGAACAATTAGAGCTTCATAACTATCAATCATTTCACACAATTCATTTTCTGATAAATTAGTTTGAATATCTAATTGAAAGTTGGGATTATTTATTAATGCCGTAAGACCTTCTTTAGATATAGGGTCTGCTACTAATATCTTATGCTTCATGATGAATTACCTCCATATATGCTTTCATGCCTTTACCAATATAATTCATTTTGCGATAGTCAGATAAAATCGTTTCTAACGCTGCAATAACAGAAAGAATATCAAATGGTGAAACCTTTCCCATATGACCAATGCGCAGAATCTGACCTTTAAGTTTGCCTTGGCCACCAGCAATTGTAATACGATAGTTTGCTTTTAATGAATCTTTAATGTATTTGAGCTCAGCACTATCTTTTGGTATAAAAGCAGTGACGGTAGGTGAGGCGTCTTGTGATTGTACTAATAAGTCTAAATCTAAAGCCTTTAGTGCTGTTCTTAAAGCTTGTTTAATGATATTATGTCGTTTAATAACATGTTCAAATCCTTCATTTTCGATTAACGCGCTATAGCGGTTAAGTGCTCTAAAGAGTGCTACATTTGGTGTGAAAGGTGTGCTATGTTGTATTAATGATGAATGATATTTAGTTAAATCTAAATAAAATCTGGGCGTCTTTACTTCTTGAAATCTTTCGAGTGCTCGATCATTGTATGCGACAAAAGCAAGTCCTGGTGGCAGCATAATAGCTTTTTGACTACCTGATATTAGCACGTCGATATTGTCCCGCTCCATATTTGCGTCAACAGCACCAATGCAACTGACACCATCAACGACAAAATAAATGTCAGGATCAAAAGATTTAATTGCATATCCTATTTGTCCAACGGGATGCAAGACACCAGTTGATGTCTCACAATACTGACAAAATACAGCTGTAATCTTTTCATTTAGATTAGATAAGTAATTTTTAAATGCATCAATGTTAACAGCTTCTCCCCATGCTACATTAAAAACATGTACATTTTGATAATATGTTTCTGCAATTTGTTTAAAACGATTACCAAAAGCTCCTGAGACAATAACGACAAAATGGTCATCTGGATTAACGATATTTAACATACTTGCTTCTAATACGCTTGTTCCACTTGAAGTTAATACCATAACATCATTTGTACTGCCAAAAATCTTTTTCAGAGATGTAAATGCCGTCTTAGCAATGTTTTCAAAGTCGGCCGAGCGATGACCTACCATAGGCAATTGAATGGCTTCATTGATTTCTTTCGGTACTGGGGTAGGACCAGGTGTTAATAATAAAGTTTCGTAATAGTGCATAATAAAACTTCCTCCAATATGATGATTTTTCAATTTTACCAAATATTCTGAAAATTTTAAAGGCAATTTCATATATTATATATTTAAAAATAGAGATAGTTGTACCTAATTTCAATTTGAATGCTGAAACAGGTTAAGACATAAATACCAAAAGACACAAAGAGGATTTCAACTTAAAAATCTTCTTCGTGTCTTTTTTCTCCGCATTGCAGGACTTTTGTTCATAGAATGCTGTACTTAGTCACTTGATATAATATACTACGCATTGTTAATTCTCTGCTATTGTTGGTTCAATAATAATCTCTATATTTCCTCTGATTGAATTTGAAATCATACAATGTTCATCAGCAATTTGAGTTAGCTTTGAAATACGTTGTTGTAAACGATTGCTTTGCAATTTATCAATAAATATTGTTGGTTTATGAACAATTCTTATCATTGAAAATTTACCTTGATTAAATTGAGCAGTTCCTATAGATTCATTTTTAATAGTAATGTTATCAAACCTTGCACGTTCTAAAGCGGCTGCGAGTGATATGATATAACAAGATGAGGCAGCTGAAACTAACATTTCATCTGGGTTTGTCCCGGTGCCATTACCACCAAGAGATGAGGGAATGGAAATACGTTCATTCAAAATATCGCCTTCTACGGTACCAATACTTTCTCGTCCTCCTGTCCAATGTGTTTTTACTTTAAAATCATGTTTAACCATATAACTTTGACCTCCATGTTTGATATGTTAACTTTAGTTTAGATAATTTAAAATAGAAAGCAAGGGAGGGGACTTTTAATGACTATTTCAAGACCTAATTCAACGTTTAGCATCGTTGCACATCGTGGTTTATCAAAACGTTATCCTGAAAATTCATATATAGGCTTAAAAGCGGCTTTAGAATTACCAATAGATATGTTAGAAATTGATGTCCATTACACTAAAGATAAGCAACTTGTGGTCATACATGATGATACAATTGATCGCACTTCTAATGGGCGAGGAAAAGTCATAGATTATACATATGAACAATTACAACAATTTGATTTTGGAATCAAATGGGGAGAAGCCTTTAAGGGAACCCGAATCTCTAAATTAGAAGACATATTACAATTAGCACGACAATATTCAAAAATATTATTGATAGAGTTGAAAGTTCCTCAACAATATCCTGGTATTGAAGATATGTTACTCGACGTTTTGGATCGCTATCATATGCCGAAAAGGCAAGTGATTTTACAATCGTTTGACGAAGAAAGTGTGCGATCTATAGCAACAAAAACGACAGAATACAAACTTGGTGTATTGATAAGTAAGAAGAAATATTGGCATCGTTTACCAAATTTTGAAGATATTTCACAATATGCGGACTATATTAATCCCAATTACTCTATAGTAACTAAAAAATTTATCGATGGTGCACATCAAGTTAATCTCAAAGTTATGCCGTACACTGTAAATGAAGCCAAAGCTGCACAGTCACTTATTAAACTAGGTGTCGATGGCATTATTACAGATATACCAGATGAACTTTTTCAACTATAAAGAAAGCGTTAATAATTTTAAATTGTGACCTGTAAGTAAAAATACGATAATACAGGGAATATGAAGCCATACAGTCATCCGTAACGTAAAAAAGCCAGTAAATGCATTTACAAAATACGCATTTACTGGCTAATTTTTTAGGAATGATGTCCTAAAGTCTAACACTTATTATCTTGAGTAGTACTCAACGATTAATTGTTCATTGATTTCTGCTGGTAATTCGCTACGTTCAGGGAAGCGTACGAAAGTACCTTTTAAGTTATCTGCATCAAAATCTAAGTATTCAGGAACGAAATTATTGATTTCAACAGATTCTTTAATAATATCTAAGTTTTGTGATTTTTCACGTACAGTAATCACTTGACCAGGCTTTAATGAATATGATGGGATATCGACACGACGACCATCTACTTCAATATGACCATGACCAACTAATTGACGAGCTTGACGACGTGTGCGGGCTAAACCTAATGCATAAACAACTGCGTCTAAACGACTAGCTAATAAAATCATGAAGTTTTCACCATGTACACCATATTGCTTAGCAGCAATATCAAATGTATTACGGAATTGTCTTTCAGTCATACCATATAAATAACGTAATTTTTGTTTTTCACGCAATTGCATACCATATTCTGATAATTTTTTACGTTGGTTTGGACCATGTTGTCCTGGTGCGTAAGGACGTTTTTCTAATTCTTTACCAGTACCGCTTAATGAGATACCTAAACGACGAGATTTTTTCCAGTTTGAACCTCTGAATCGAGCCATAAATTGACTCCTCCTTTTCTTTTTTGTTGTTATGAATAAACAAAAAAGAGTGCTATATGCTCATCAAGATATGTTGTTTTATGTGTCTTCGCCTTATAGCTACAGTTACACGACACGTCCGCTTTGGGAACAACATAGCGCTTAATAATATATAGCTGCTACTTTCGTAAATTCACACAAATATTATTGTAACATTTTATGGTAAAGTGTCAATACTTAAATATAACTACAGAGAAAGTTGTTGTTCGATAATTGATACTAAGTTTTCTAATTGTCGCTGATCTTCCTCTGTAAAACGACTGTTAATAGGAGAATCAATATCTAATACACCAATAATTTCATTGTTTTGATGTAAAGGTATGACTATTTCAGATTTACTTTGTGCATCACAAGCGATATGTCCCGGAAATTGATGGACGTCCGCAATGCACTGTGTTTGTTTTTGTGCAACAGCAGTGCCGCACACACCATTTCCAATAGCGATGTGAACACACGCTGGATGACCTTGAAATGGTCCTAATATTAGTTCTTGATTGTCTATTAAATAAAAACCAACCCAATTTATTTGGTCGAGATTATCATTTAATAAAGCAGATGTGTTACTTAATATAGCGATTAAATTAGTTTCATCTTCTATTAAACTCTGAAGTTGTTTTGAAAGTAAATTATAATTTGTAGATGTTGTACCAGTCATTAAATTACCTCGCTCATTTTTCTTCATATTATAATAGGTAAAAATAAATTCGGCAATTCATCTATTTTTCACTTAAATCACAGGGCAAATTACGTTATAATAAAATGTGATAAATTAGGAGGAGAATGAGATGGTCTTATACATTATTTTAGCAATTTTCATCATTTTATTGATTGCTATAGGAATTATGTTCTTTTTGCGCTCAAACAAGCGAACTTTAATTTCTAATGCTGAAGAACGTAAAGTTGAAATTCAACAGTTACCTTATGAAAGCAATCTAGAAAAATTAACAAAGCTAAACTTGAAAGGTGAAACAAAAACGAAATATGATGCATTGAAAAAAGCTACAATGGATAACACAACTAATTATTTAGCACCAGTAGAAGAAAAACTACAAAGTGCTGAAGAACAGCTTGATAAATTTAAATTTTCAGCAGCTCAGAATGATATCGATGATGCCAATGAATTAATGGATCATTATGAAGAAGGGTATCAGTCACAATTAAAAGAAGTTGATGAAATTGTAGCTTTACATAAAGATAGTGATAGTATTTATCAACAATGTAAAACAAATTACCGTGAAATGAAACGTGATGTGTTGGCTAATAGACATCAATATGGTGAAGCAGCTGCACCTTTAGAACAACAAATTGAACAATTCGAACCGCAACTTGATCAATTTGAAACACTTAAAGCAGAAGGTAATTATGTTCAAGCACATAATCACATTGCTGGCTTAAATGAAACAATGACACAACTTAAAACATATATGGAAGAAATTCCGGAATTAATTCGTGAAGCCCAAAAGGAATTACCAGGACAATTCCAAGATTTAAAATATGGCTGTCGCGACTTAAAAGTTGATGGTTTTGATTTAGACCATGTCAAAATTGATGGCACGCTACAAAGTTTGAAAACGGAATTAAGTTTTGTTGAGCCAATGATTAGTCGATTAGAATTAGAAGCTGCAAATGAAAAATTAGACGCCATTAATGATAAATTAGATGAAATGTATGATTTAATTGAATATGAAGTTAAAGCCAAAAATGAAGTTGAAGAGTCTAAAGAGGACATTACTGACGCATTATTTAGAGCGAAAGAAATGAATTATACACTTAAAACTGAAATAGATTATGTTAAAGAAAATTATTTCATTAATGAGAGCGATGTTCATAGCGTGAGACAGCATGAAAATGAAATTCAAAATCTAATTGCAGTTTACGATGAAATATTACAAGAAATGTCTAAGTCAGCGGTCCGTTATAGTGAAGTTAAAGACAACTTAGAGTATTTAGACGATCATGTTGCAGAAATAAACGAGGATCAAGAAAAATTACAAAATCATTTAATTCAATTACGAGAAGATGAAGCAGATGCTGAAGATAATCTTTTACGTGTACAGTCTAAAAAAGAAGAAGTATATCGTCGATTGCTTGCATCTAATCTAACAAGTGTACCAGAACGATTTATCATTATGAAAAATGAGATCGATCACGAAGTTAGAGCTGTAAATGAACAGTTTAGTACCAAACCTATTCATGTCAAACAATTAAAGGATAAAGTTGCTAAAATTGTAATTCAAATGAATACGTTTGAAGACGAGGCTAATGATGTATTAGTAAATGCAGTTTATGCTGAACGATTAATACAATACGGTAATCGCTATCGCAAAGATGATAACAGTTTAGATAAGAGTCTAAACGAAGCAGAACGCCTATTTAAAAACAATCGTTATAAACGATCAATTGAGCTTGCTGAACAAGCACTTGAGAAAGTTGAACCAGGTATAACAAAATATATAGAAGAACAAATGACAAAAGAATAATTGCACTATACAATAGAAATGCATAAAATAGGCTGGGACATTTGATTATGTTCCAGCCTACTTATACTATATTGACTCCGTAATAAAATTAAATTGCACTCTGCTCTACGAATTCAATTGGGCAGTAGAATCTTAAAAGAGACAAATGAAGAAATTTACTTTTAATTTTTCAAAAAAATAGTATAATGCTTGAGTATTAATTTTTATAAAAATAGCAGATAATGGTTTTAATAGAATACAGTTAAATGAAAGAGAGTGTTGGTTTTGATTTATCTTGATAATGCGGCAACAACGAAAGCCAATCTAGACGTAATAGATTCTTTTGTAAAGGTGAATCAGTCATTATATTATAATCCGAATAGCCCACATTATGCTGGGTTACAAGCAGCGCAAATATTGCAACAAGCGAAAAAGCAAGTAACACAAATCATGAATTGTCCGCAATTTGATGTTCTATTCACTAGTGGCGCAACTGAATCAAACAATATCGCATTAAAAGGTATCGCTTATAAAAAAAGAGATACAGCTAATGTCATTATAACATCCGTTTTAGAACATCCTTCAGTGTTAGAAGTAATGCGTAGTTTAGAACAAGAAGGTTTTACATTAAAATATGTAAATGTTACTTCGCAAGGAATAATAGATGTGGAACATTTAAAACAATTAATGTCCGAAGATGTTGGTCTTGTAACGTGTATGCATGTTAATAATATTATGGGACAAATTCAACCTATACAAGCTATTGTAGATTTATTAAAGCACTATCCTAAAGCGCATTTTCATGTAGATGCTGTACAGGCATTTGGTAAAATACCTCTGTTAATAGAAGGAATCAATAGCATGAGTCTGAGTGGTCATAAATTTAATGGCTTAAAGGGACAAGGTTTACTTCTCATAGATAATGTGAGAAAGCTCACACCGATTATTCAAGGTGGCGGTCAAGAGTATGGTGTACGTAGTGGAACTGTTAACTTGCCTATGGATGTATCTTTGGTCAAAGCGTTAAAATTAGCTAATGAACACTTGTTATCACGGTATGAAAAATTTGCATCATTTAAACAGCAAATTGTAGATATGTTAAAAAATTATCCAGGTGTATACTTAAACTCGCCAGAAAATGCTGCACCACACATTGTTAATATCGCATTTCCAGGCGTTAAAGGAGAAGTACTTGTCAATGCATTTTCTAAACTGGATGTTATGGTTTCAACAACGAGTGCTTGCTCTTCTAAAAGAGAAAAACTTAATGAAGTATTGTTAGCTATGGGATTGTCAGATAAACGCATTGAAGGAAGCATTAGAATATCCTTTGGTGATACTACAAGCCAAGAAGATATAGATACATTCAAAAAAGCATTTAATGAAATATATGGAGAAGTGAAGGAGTTATTAAAGTAATGAATTATGATCATATTTTAGTTAGGTATGGTGAGCTCACTTTAAAAGGGGCTAACCGTAAAAAGTTTGTCAACTGCTTAAAGGACAATGTGAATAAAGCATTAAAATCAATCAATGGCACGCATGTCATGGGAAAAAGAGATCGCATGTACATAGATTTAGAAGAAGAAACGGATTGTAATGAAGTCATCCAGCGCTTAACTCAAATTTACGGTATTAAATCAGTAAGTCCAGTATTAAAAACTGGCAAAACTGTTGATGAAATCAATCAACTTTGTATCAAATTAGCATTAAATTTTAACACAAATGCTTCTTTTAAAATTGATGTTAAACGCTCAGATAAAACTTTTCCATTAGATACTTATGAATTACAACGTATAGTGGGTGGCGCTGTTATTGAAAATGTTCCTGGACTTACAGTGAACGTAAAACAACCAGACTATGAACTACGTGTTGAAGTTAGAAAAGACGCGATTTATGTATATCATGAAATCTTTGAAGGCGCTGGTGGGTTGCCAGTTGGTACAGGTGGCAAAACATTATTAATGTTATCAGGAGGTATTGACTCACCGGTTGCAGGAATTGAAGTAATGCGTCGTGGTGTAACCATTGAAGCCATACATTTCCATAGCCCACCATTTACAAGTGAAAAAGCCAAAGAAAAAGTCATTGAACTTACACGCATTATGTCTCAACGTGTAGGTCCAATTAAATTGCATATTGTTCCATTTACAAATTTACAAAAACAAATCAACAAAGTTGTTCACCCAAGATACACAATGACATCTACGCGTCGTATGATGATGCGTATTGCTGACAAAGTTGTTCATGAAATAGGTGCACATGCGATTGTTAATGGAGAAAATCTAGGACAAGTAGCAAGTCAAACATTGAAAAGTATGTATGCTATTAATCATGTTACTTCTACACCTGTATTACGTCCTCTATTGACACTTGATAAAGAAGAAATTGTTAAAATGGCACGCAAGATTGGTACATATGACGTATCAATTCAACCGTTTGAAGATTGTTGTACTATTTTTACACCAAAAAATCCTGTAACAGAACCAGATTTTGATAAGGTTGAAAAATATGAGCGTGTGTTTGATTTTGATAGTTTGATACAACAAGCGGTAGAACAGATTGAAACATTAACAATAGATAAAAATTATAAAAGCAAAAAAGATGAAGACACAGCTGCTTTAATAAATGAATTATTTTAGTATCTTTGATAGTTATTAAGTGTAAGGGGATGCTGTGATGGATATAAATATTTACATTGTTTTAATTATCATTTTATTTGGCTTTTTAGCTGCATTCATTGATGCTGTTGTAGGTGGGGGTGGCTTAATATCAACGCCCGCTTTGTTGGCAATTGGTTTACCACCTGCATTAGCATTAGGTACAAATAAACTTGCTAGCAGTTTTGGATCCTTGACGAGTACGATTAAATTTATTCGGTCCGGACATGTGGATTTGAACATCGTTCTCAAGCTCTTTCCATTTGTATTCATATTTGCAGCTGGAGGGGCTAGTTTAGCTATCTTTCTGCCGGCAGAAGTACTTAAACCATTAATTATTATCATATTGACATTAGTAATGGTATATACACTAGTGAAAAAAGATTGGGGAAGTGTACGTACTTTTACTAAATTAACGCCTGTAAAAGCAATAATTTTTGTAACACTCATGCTTATTATTGGTTTTTATGATGGTTTTTTGGGTGGAGGTACGGGTTCATTTATGCTGTTTGTATTATTGCTATTTGGTTTTGATTTTTTAAGTGCAGCTGGAAATGCTAAAGTTTTGAATTTTGCGTCAAATATAGGTGCACTTATCTTGTTTATGATTTTGGGGCATGTTGATTATATGATTGGTTTCATTATGGCTATAAGCATGATTGTTGGATCATATGTTGGTGCGCGCTTTGCGATTGCCAAGGGTGTAGGATATATAAAATTATTATTTGTCACTGTCACTTCAATGTTAATATTAAAAAATATTTTTGATTATGTCAGAGATTGGTTATAAGAAAAAATAGTACTTTCTTTATAGATTAAATGATTGATTTTGTAATTATGTATGGCGTATGATGACATATATGAAGTATATAACATTATTAGGAGGTCATCGATTATGGCTGAAGTCACATTCAATAACCAACCTATTCATTTATTAGGTTCAGAAGTACAACAAGGAGATCAAGCGCCGAATTTCACAGTATTGGCTAATGATTTAAGTGAGGTAACATTAGATACTTATCAAGGACAAAAGAAATTAATTAGTGTGGTTCCTTCTATAGATACTGGTGTTTGCGATCAACAAACGCGTAAATTTAATGAAGAAGCAGCGAAAGAAGACGGTGTTGTATTAACGATTTCTGTAGATTTACCTTTTGCACAAAAGAGATGGTGTGCAGCGAATGGTTTAGATAATGTCATTATGTTAAGTGACCATAAAGAACTTTCATTCGGTAAAAATTTTGGTGTAGTTATCGAAGAAATGCGATTATTAAATCGAGCAGTATTCGTCTTAGATAAAAATAATAAAGTTGTATATAAAGAAATTGTAAGTGAAAACACTGATTTTCCAAACTTTGATGCTGCATTAGAAGCATATCAACAAATATAATCTGTTAATAATATTAAATTGATGTGTCCACAGTTATTTCAATCGATGAGAACATAAAGATATTGACTTCTCAAGAAATAATGTGGACATTTTTTATGAGAAAGGAAGTCTCGTTATCATGCAAGAACAAGAAACCATCATGGAAACGTTATTTAAAACGCTTGATGAAAAGGCTAAGAGCTTGAATAAAGAAAATGGACAAAGCTTTATCGAAAATCTAGGATTAGCGATGGAATATGTGTATCAACAGCGTCGAGATTTACTTGAACAAGCTACATTACAAGATCGTCGTAAAGCCTTTCAATTTGCCTATTTAAGTTTATTACAGGAAGAAACAATACAGGCCAATCATCAAATCACCCCTGACTCAATAGGATTGATTTTGGGATTTTTAGTTCAAAAGTTTATGGCAAAATCGCAAGAATTACATGTTGTTGATATGGCAAGTGGTGCTGGCCATTTAAGCGCAACAGTAAATGAAGTATTGAAAGAATCGATGCTCATGCATCATCTTATTGAAGTTGATCCCGTGTTATCAAGAGTAAGTGTCCATTTAGCGAACTTTTTAGAAATACCTTTTGATGTATATCCTCAAGATGCTATCATGCCACTACCTTTAGAAGAAGCCGACGTTGTGATTGGAGATTTTCCTATTGGATATTATCCTGTTGACGAACGGAGTAAAGATATGGTTTTAGGATTTAAAGAAGGACATAGTTTTTCGCATCATTTATTGATTGAACAGAGTGTAACAGCTTTACGTCAAGGTGGTTATGCATTTTTAGTAGTACCTAGCTCTATATTTGAAGGGGATAGGGTACAACAGCTGCAGAATTTTATTGCTACAGAAACAGAAATGCAAGCATTTTTAAACTTACCTAAAACACTGTTTAAAAGTGAACATGCGCGCAAATCTATTTTAATTTTACAAAAGAAAAAACCACATGTGACTAAATCGGTTGAAGTTTTATTGGCTAATATACCTGATTTTAAGAATCCACATCAATTTCAATCATTTATTGCTGAATTGAATGATTGGTTAGTAACAAATCATCCAGAAAATTAAACTGTATTACTCTTGAATTACTACTGTATTAATGGTTAAATAGTATAGGATACTATTATAAAAAATGGAGGCCAAGGACAAATGTCGAAATTAATTTTGGCGATTAACGCTGGTAGTTCTTCTTTGAAATTTCAATTGATTAGAATGCCTGAAGAAAAATTAGTAACAAAAGGTTTAATTGAACGTATTGGATTAAAGGATTCAATTTTTACTGTAGAAGTAAATGATGAAAAAGTAAAAGAAGTAAGAGATATTAAAGATCATGAAGAAGCAGTTAATATCATGTTAGATAGTTTTGAAAAACATGGCTTCATCGAAAATATCAATGATATTGAAGGAACTGGTCACCGTGTTGTTCATGGTGGTGAATTGTTCCCAACATCAGCTCTTGTAACTGATGAAGTAGAGAAACAAATTGAATCATTATCTGAATTAGCACCGCTTCACAACCCAGCTAATTTGATGGGAATTAGAGCATTTAAAAAATTATTACCTAATATTCCACATGTGGCAGTATTTGATACTTCATTCCATCAAACAATGCCAGAACAAGCTTATTTATATAGCTTACCTTATCAATATTACGAAGATTATGGCATTCGTAAATATGGTTTCCATGGTACGAGTCATAAGTATGTCTCACAACGTGCTGCAGAGTTATTAGGTAAACCAATTGAAGAATTACGTATTATTACATGTCATATTGGTAATGGTGCCTCAATTGCAGCTATTGATGGTGGAGAATCTATTGATACTTCTATGGGCTTCACACCTTTAGCTGGTGTGACTATGGGTACACGTTCAGGAAATATTGACCCAGCACTTATTCCTTTTATTATGGAAAAAACAAATAAATCAGCTGAAGAAGTTCTAAATGTATTGAATAAAGAATCTGGTTTATTAGGTATTTCTGGTACTTCAAGTGACTTGCGTGACCTTGAAGGAGATGCTCAAGAAGGTAATAAACGTGCACAAATTGCTTTAGATGTCTTTGCAGAGAGAATTCATAAATACATTGGTTCGTACGCTACAAGAATGCATGGGGTTGATGTCATTGTATTCACAGCTGGTGTTGGAGAAAACTCTGATGTTGTTCGTGCAAAAGTTCTTGAGGGCTTAGAATTTATGGGCGTATATTGGGATCCTAAGAAGAATGAAGGATTACGTGGTAAAGAAGCCTTTATCAATTACCCACATTCACCAGTAAAAGTCTTAGTTATTCCAACAAATGAAGAAGTTATGATTGCAAGAGACACAGTTAAATTTGGCGATTTATAATAATTTAAAGTTAAAAAGGAGACGTTTCTGAAATAGGGACGTCTCCTTTAATTATAAGGGTGTATTACAGGTTTGACATAAATTAGCTTTGTGTTTCTTTTATACTCAATATTGTGAATTGTTGTTTCTCATACATAGGTGAGAACTTCAGCTACCCAACTTGCTTTGCTAAAAAAGGTTTAACCAGCTTTACTGTGCTTTGGACTCCTTGTTCTGTTTTCTCATGTGAGTATGTCGCCTATGGAATTCGAACTTAAAAGCACTTAGCTATGTCTTAGTATCGTTTAATATAGTAACAAAAAAGGGCAAAGACATTTATGTCTTTGCCTCGTCAATATAATATAAATAAAAGTGATTTAATTACGCTTGATATTGCTTACGAAGTTCTGCTGTAGCCACTTGTGGTTGGAAATCTTCTGGGATTTCTTCAGTACGAACCACTAATACGTCACATGGTGCATGACGTACAATAGCTTCTGAAACAGAGCCAACGATAAATCGTTCAACTGCATTAAGACCTGATGTACCGCACATAATTAAATCTGCATGTAATTCAGATGCTAGTTTTTTTGGAATAATAGCTTTTGGTGAACCGAATTCCAAACGCGTTTCAACTGTTGGAACACCTGCTTTTGTAGCAACTTCTTTATAGCCTCTCAGTAAATCCTCTGAGAAGTTTTTAGATTTCTCAGTAAACTGAGCATCATACACTTCATATGAAGAATACGTTCTTGAATCAATGATGTTAACAATCGTTAATTTAGCCTCATTACGTTTTGCAACATCTACAGCTTTGTTAAAAGCCCATTCAGCTTCATGTGATCCATCTACTGCGATTAGAATATTTTTATAAGTTAACATTGCGGTTGCCCCTTTCGCTTTTCTTAATTTTATTTTACCACAATTTACAGAATATTAAATTAATATAGTTTTACAATTTTGTGTATATTTTGATTGCGCTTTCATAGTGATAGCGTTACGATATGGATGGAGGTGGAAGGAATGAAAATAGGGATTCCAAAAGAAATAAAAAACAATGAAAACAGAGTGGGCTTATCACCCAGCGGTGTGCATGCTTTAGTTGAGCAAGGGCATGAAGTTCTTGTTGAAACTAACGCTGGTATGGGCTCATTTTTTGAAGATATTGATTATGAACAAGCAGGTGCCAAAATTATAAATGATGCATCTGATGTTTGGGATGTTGAAATGGTTATCAAAGTAAAAGAACCATTGGAATCAGAATATCAATATTTTAAAGAAGGTCTTATTTTATTTACTTACTTACATCTGGCTAATGAAGAAAAATTAACACAGGCACTTATCGATAATAAAGTGGTTGGGATAGCATATGAAACAGTGCAATTACCAGATCGTTCATTACCATTGCTTACACCAATGAGTGAAGTTGCAGGTCGAATGTCAGCTCAAATTGGTGCAGAATTTTTACAAAAAGTTAAAGGCGGAATGGGCATCTTGCTAGGTGGTGTTCCAGGGGTACCTAAAGCACGTGTATCAATCATTGGTGGAGGACAAGCTGGTACAAATGCTGCTAAGATTGCACTTGGTTTAGGTGCAGATGTAACAATTTTAGATGTAAATCCTAAGCGATTACAGGAACTTGATGATTTATTTGATGGTCGTATTCATACTATTATGTCAAACCCACTTAATATTGAAAATGCAGTGAAAGAAAGTGACTTAGTTATTGGTGCAGTACTTATTCCAGGAGCTAAAGCACCAAATCTTGTTACAGAAGATATGATTAAACAAATGAAAGATGGCGCGGTCGTAGTTGATATTGCCATAGACCAAGGTGGTATCTTCGAAACGACAGATAAAATTACGACACATGATGATCCTACGTATATTAAACATGGCGTGGTGCACTATGCAGTTGCGAATATGCCTGGAGCAGTACCACGCACATCTACGATTGCATTGAATAATGCAACACTACCATACGCACAATTACTAGCTAATAAGGGGTATAAAGAAGCATTTAAAGCTAACCATCCATTGTCTCAAGGTTTAAATACGTATAAAGGTCATGTTACAAATAAAGGTGTTGCTGAAGCATTTAATTTAGAATACCTTTCAGTTGAAGATGCGCTTAAAGAAAAATAATTGAGGTGAAAAACGTCCGGATTAAAGTTATCCGGACGTTTTAGTATAGCAATATTTTATTTATCATAACGCGTAAGTATTTCATAACCATTTTCAGTAACTAGAATATCGTCTTCAATTCTCACTCCTGCTACGTTAGGTACATAAATGCCAGGCTCAATTGTTATGACCATTCCAGCTTCTAATACGTTTTCATTTGTACTAGAAACATCTTGATATTCATGCTCTTCTAATCCAAGTCCATGTCCCAAACGATGTGGGAAATATTCTCCATAACCTGCCTCAGAAATAATATCTCGTGCTATTTTATCAATTGCTTTAAGCTTTACACCTGGCTTAATAGCTTTAATTGCAGTTGTTTCTGCTTTTAATACAATATCATATATTTCCTGTGCTTGATTTTCAGGTGTACCGAATTTCACAGTTCGAGTCATATCACTGCAATAGTGGTTAACGATTACACCTAAATCAAAGAGGACATATTCATTGTCTTGTAACTCACGATCTCCTGGTGTGCCATGAGGTGATGCAGCATGGTCTCCAAATAATACCATGGTATCAAAACTCATTTCAGAAACACCATATTTTTTAATTTCATTTTCAATATGATTTACAACATCGCGTTCTTTTACACCAACTCTTAAGAAAGAAACACCAATTTCTATACATTTATCAGCGAGTTGGGCCGCTTTTTTGATGTTTTCAATTTCAGAAGCTGATTTAATATTTCTTAACTGTTTAATAGTAAAATCAATGTCATCAAATGATTTTACGTTAAAGCCTTGTGCCAATTCACGTTGTCGTTTAACAGTTAAATGCTCACTTTCTATCAACATTTTATTAAATGTTTGTGTCACTAAATTAAATGGATTTTCAGTATCTAGATAGCCAATGATTTTACCTTCAAAGGGAGATGCTTTTACTTCTTCAACTTCCATTTTAGGACAGTATAATATTTGTTCTCCATTTTTTTTAATTAGCAGAGCAAATAATCGTTCATGTGGTTCACTACGATAACCAGTAAAATAAAAGATATTAAGTGGTGTTGTAATCCATGCAGCGTCAGCTTGCTGATCCTTTAACGTTTCAATGATTGTATCTGTGTTTGTCATGTGTTTACCTCCTAAATCATCTTAAATCCATAATACGGCTATTTAGGTTATTTTTCAAAATATACTCATTAATGAATCCTATCTTTAACTTATAATTTATTGTTAAAATTGTAATATGTAGGGTATAACTAAATTACAGAAGTTTTAAGGAGGAAATATGATGAAACTTTCATTTCACGGACAATCAACAGTTTATTTTGAGAGCAACGGTAAAAAAGTTATTATCGATCCTTTTATTTCAGGTAATGACAAGTGTGACTTAGATGAACAAACGTTAGAGGTTGATTATATTATATTAACTCATGCACACGAAGATCATTTTGGTGATACGGTTGAATTAGCAAATCGTAATCATGCTACGGTGATTGGTTCAGCAGAATTAGAGGGTTATTTAACTACAAACAAAGGTGTAGAAAATGTTCGCGGTATGAATATTGGAGGAAAGGCAGAATTCGAATTTGGAACTGTGAAATATGTCCAAGCCTTCCATAGTTCAAGCCTAACAAATGAGGACGGAATTCCAATCTACTTGGGTATGCCGATGGGTGTAATTATTGAAATAGAAGGTAAGACAATTTATCATACAGGAGATACAGGTCTATTCAGCGATATGAAGTTGATTGCACAACGTCATCCTGTAGATGTTTGCTTCATTCCAATAGGTGATAATTACACAATGGGGATTGATGATGCAAGCTATGCGATTAATGAATTTATTCAACCCAAAATTTCTGTACCAATACACTACAATACATTCCCATTAATTGAACAAAATCCACAAGAATTTAAAGAAGCTGTAACATATGGTGATGTACAAATACTTGAACCAGGTGAAGCGGTTAAGTTTTAAGATAGAATTAGTGTAAAAGTTTAAGGACTCAGAAACCTTAGTGATAACTGAGTCCTTTTTAATATTCATACAGAATTGAAACTATTTAACGATTAATACAGGGATGTGTGCGCGCTTAGCTACCTTATGACTGACACTACCGAGAACAAATTTCTTTTGTTCTTCAGCTTTGCGGTTACTTAAAACAACGATATCGTATTTGCCACTATTTGCGTGTTTAAGTAATTCTTCTTTTGCACTGCCACGCACAATAATTTGGTCATATTTAATACCGTAGTCATCAAGTATTTTTCTTGTTTTTGCAAGACCTTTGTCACGATCTTCGCATAGCTTATCAAGATGAACACCAGCTCTTATAGATGCTTGAGCATCTTGTTCTCCAATAGCGTTTAAAATAGTAACCACAGTATCTTTACCAGCTAATTTGGACACTTCTTTTAATGCTTTTTCGTTTTTAAGTTGAATATCTACACCCAATAAAATATTTTTATACATAGATACATCCCTCCTCACCCTTATTGTAGTAGAATTATGCTTGTTTTCCAATAATAATTGTGTGAAAAATAAACTTTATTCAAAATAAAATAACTTTATAAGTAATGAATAATATGTAATTAAAGAATAAGGTGAGCATTTTAATTAAAAGGCTTTATTTTTTGTGATATTAAATCGATTTTTTAGCTTTAAAAAGTTATAATACATATAACAATGTCCAAAAATAGTAGAGGTATTAAAATGACTAAACATGAACAAATTTTAGCTTATATCGAAGCCTTATCAGTAGGTCAAAGAATTTCGGTCAGAAAAATTGCTAAAGTGTTAGAAGTATCAGAAGGCACGGCTTATCGAGCGATTAAGGATGCTGGACAACTTGGCTTAGTGACGACGATAGATCGTGTAGGCACAGTTCGAGTTGAAAAGAAGAAGCGTGATGAAATTGAAAACTTAACTTTCAGCGAAATCGTTAAGATGATTGACGGCGAAGTTATAGGTGGTAGACAAGGACTGCACAAAACAGTGTCAAAATTTGCGATTGGTGCAATGGAAATTAGAGATTTGATAAAATATATTAGTAAACAGACACTACTTATTGTTGGAAACAGAGAAGATGCACAATTTGAAGCGTTGAAAAGAGGATGTGCTGTTTTAATTACCGGTGGCTTTAAGACGTCAAAAAGAATAATAAATTACGCTAATGAGCATCAATTACCTATTTTATCGTCAAACTATGATACATTTTTAGTTGCAAATATTATTAACAGGGCCATGTTTAATCAAATTATTCGTAAAGAAATTTTGATTGTTGAAGATATTGTTAAACCAGTTAATGAAACGACCGTAATTTTTTCGCACATGGGTCTAAAAGAGTATAAAGAAAAAGCAAAGACTACTGGCCATAGTCGTTTTCCTGTTGTGGATCAAAATTGGAAACTAGTAGGCATTATTACGAGCAAAGAAACCATCGATATGGACCATGATGATGTCATACAAAGTGTGATGACAAAACCACCTATAAATGTTGAATTATCAACGACTGTGGCGAGCTGTGCACATATGATGATTTGGGAAGGAATTGAAATACTTCCAGTAACTACAACTAACAAGAAAATATTAGGTGTTATCACAAGAGAAGATGTTTTGAAATCCATGCAATTATTAGGACGGCAACCACAAATTGGTGAGACAATCAACGACCAAATTGCTAAACATATTGCAGTTACTCCAGAGTCAATTGCTGTTGAAGTATCACCATTACTAACTAATCAATATGGTACATTAAGCAAAGCGGTCTTTGTAGCAATTATAGAAGAAACAGTGCAATATAAAATGAGAAAATATAAAAAAGTCGATGTGATGATTGAAAGTTTAAATATTATATATATTAAAACTGTTACAATCGAATCTTCAATTGAAGTTAAATACGATATATTAGATGTTGGACGGAATTTTGCAAAACTTGAAGTAGCGATGAATTGTAATAATCAAAAAGTTGCTAAAGGTATGATAATGTGTCAAATGTTTGAAGATATTATCTAATTAGGGGAGTTGGATTATGGAAAAAATATGGAATCAAATTATGGATGAAATAGAACGTGCGAAGACAATCATTATACACCGTCATGTAAGGCCAGATCCAGATGCTTATGGTTCACAACTAGGCTTAAAGTATTATTTGCAAGCTAAGTTTCCTGATAAGCGCATTTTTGCTACTGGAGAAGCTGAGCCATCATTGTCATTTATAGGGGATTTAGATTCAATCTCAGATAGAGATTATCAAGATGCACTTGTCATTATTTGCGATACAGCAAATGCACCAAGAATTGATGATTTACGATATAATTTAGGTAAGTCTTTGATTAAAATAGATCACCATCCACCAGTAGATCAATATGGGGACATCAACTATGTAAACGACAAAGCTTCGTCTACAAGTGAGATTATTTATGATATGATTGCACATTTTAATGACAATTATTTAATGTCTTCTAAAATAGCGCGGGTATTGTATTTAGGTATTGTTGGTGATACGGGTCGTTTCTTATTTAATAATACAACGCCTCATACAATGAAAGTAGCTAGTTTTTTATTAACTTTCCCATTTAATCATAATGCAGAGTTGAATAAATTATCTGAGAAAGATCCGAAATTAATGCCGTTTCAAGGTTATGTTTTACAAAATTTCCAACTTAAAGATGATGATGCATTTTGCCAGATCAAGATTACAAATGATGTACTTGAGCAATATCATATTAAACCGAATGAAGCATCACAGTTTGTAAATACAGTAGCTGATATTAAAGGATTGAAAATTTGGGTATTTGCAGTCGATGAGGGTGAACAGATTCGTTGTCGAATACGGTCAAAAGGTATCACAATTAATGATGTAGCCGCTCAATTTGATGGTGGTGGACATCCCAATGCATCAGGTGCCTCTGTATATTCTTGGGAAGAATTTGAACAACTTGCACGATTGTTACGTCAAAAGCTAACTGTTTAAAAAGAAAGGAGTGTTAATATTGGTTGTACATCTTAATATTCATACGTCATATGATTTGTTGAATTCAAGTTTAAAAATTGAAGATGTTGTGGCTAAAGCTTCAAAGCAAGGTTATACAGCATTAGCTATTACTGATACCAATGTGTTATATGGCTATCCAAAATTTTATGACGCGTGTGTGTCTGCCAATATTAAACCTATCTTTGGGATGACTGTCTATATTACTGATGGATTATCTTCTGTAGAAGCTGTACTTTATGCGTTAAATAATGAAGGATTAACAGCGATGTACCAGTTATCTTCAGCTATCAAAATGAAAGATAAATCATTGGTGCCATTTGAATGGATTACTAAATACCAAAGCAACATTGCTATTGTTTTTAAACAAGTAGAACAAAAGCACGAACATATATTAGAAAAATTTTTAAATGATGAGTTTATATATGTAAATAGTGATAGCAAAAATGATTTTGGATTGCCACGAGTCTGGTTACGAACTGCACGTTATTTAAATGATAATGATGCAGATACCATTGCCGCCCTTCAGGCTATTAAATTGAATGAAAAGTTAGATTTAGTTAATGAGATGGATAATTTAAATGAACATTTCCTTGAAGCTAGTGAGCTAGACGAATTGACAGTTTCACAAGAGGAGTGGGCACAAACGCAAGCATTAGCTGAAAAGTGTAATGCAGAAATACAATATCATCAATCATTGTTGCCACAATTTAAAACACCAGATAATAGTAGTTCTAAAGCATACCTATGGAAACAGCTTGTGCAGCGTTTAAAAACATTACAATTAAATCAAAAAAATTATATAGACAGACTGAATCATGAATTTAAAATCATTACAAATATGGGATTTGAAGACTATTTTCTAATTGTTAGTGACTTAATTCATTATGCCAAAACCCATGATGTAATGGTAGGACCGGGCCGTGGGTCTTCTGCAGGATCATTAGTTAGCTATTTATTGGGAATAACAACGATTGATCCTATAAAATATAATTTGCTGTTTGAGCGATTTTTAAATCCTGAACGTGTTACGATGCCAGATATTGATATTGATTTTGAAGACACGAGACGTGAGCGCGTCATTGAGTATGTGCAACAAAAATATGGCGAATATCATGTGTCAGGAATTGTTACCTTTGGACATCTATTGGCAAGGGCTGTTGCAAGAGATGTAGGTCGAATTATGGGATTTGATGAAATTACACTTGCTGAAATATCAAAACTTATTCCTCATCAATTAGGTATTACGTTAAATCAAGCCTATGACAATGATAAATTCAAAGACTTTGTTCATCGCAATTATCGACATGAAAAATGGTTTGAACTATGTAAGAAATTAGAAGGATTACCGCGTCATACATCTACACATGCTGCAGGAATTATTATTAACGACCAACCTTTATTTAATTTCGTTCCTTTAACAATAGGTGATACAGGATTATTGACTCAATGGACAATGACAGAAGCAGAACGTTTAGGATTATTAAAAATTGACTTTTTAGGATTGCGTAATCTATCTATTATCCATCAAATAGTGACACAAGTTAAATATGATTTAAATGTTGAAATCGATATTGAAGCAATACCTTTCGATGATCCTAAAGTATTTGCACTGTTATCACAAGGTGAAACAACAGGTATTTTCCAACTAGAATCAGAAGGCGTCCGTCACGTGTTACAGCGCTTGAAACCGCAACACTTTGAAGATATTGTTGCAGTAACTTCTTTATATCGTCCGGGTCCAATGGAAGAAATACCCACATATATTACACGACGTCACGAACCATCAAAGGTAGCATACTTACATCCAGATTTAGAGTCCATTTTAAAAAGTACATATGGTGTTATCATTTATCAAGAGCAGATTATGCAAATTGCTAGTCGATTTGCTGGCTTCAGTTATGGAGAAGCGGATATATTAAGACGTGCAATGAGCAAGAAAAATCGTGCTGTATTAGAAAATGAACGACAACATTTTGTTGAAGGCGCCCAAAGAAATGGCTATGAAGAACAAATAAGTAAACAAATCTTTGATTTAATTTTAAAATTTGCTGATTATGGTTTCCCTAGAGCGCATGCAGTTAGTTATTCTAAAATAGCTTATATCATGTCGTATTTAAAAGTACACTATCCACATTACTTTTACGCTAATATTTTAAGTAATGTTGTAGGAAATGAGCAAAAAACAGCGGCAATTATTGAAGAAGCAAAGATACAGGGAATTGCAATTTTACCACCACATATTAATCATAGTCATTGGTTTTATAAAGCAACACCACAAGGTATTTACCTATCTTTAGGTGCAATTAAAGGTGTAGGCTATCAAAGCGTGAAAACAATCGTAAATAATAGAAAAGAACAAGGAAATTTTAAAAGTTTTAAAGATTTTTCTAAACGCATACCCAAACGTATAAAAACACGTAAACTTTTAGAGTCTTTAATTTTAGTTGGGGCATTTGATTCGCTGGGGCACAATCGCGCAACATCACTTCAAATGATAGATGAAGCAGTCGATGATATTACACATGTTGGTTTAGATATTTTTGACATTGCGGGTATGACCCCTAAAGATGAGATTGAGGAACGAGAAGAATTGAATGATTTACAGTTAAGCACGTATGAAAAAGAATATCTTGGGTTTTATATTTCAAAACATCCAGTTGAAAAAATGTTTCATCGCAAACAGTTCTTAGGAATTTATACATTGGCTAATGCTGCTAATCATCAACCTATTCTTGTGCAGTTCGATCAAATCAAACAGATAAGGACGAAGAAAGGCCAACAAATGGCTTTTGTTGTTGTAAATGATGGTATTAAAGTTATTGATGGTGTGATTTTTCCAGAGCAATACCGTCAATATGGTAATCAGATACAAGAAAATGAAATGTATATTGTCAGTGGGAAGTTTGAACAACGTAATCAGAAGCAGCAATTAGTTATTCAGCAAATTACTTACTTAGAAGACTATCAGCAGCACAAGATTAGCCATGCGAAGCAAATTGTATTGCGCCATATCAATGATAAACAACGATTAAAACAACAGTTACAAACTGAGAAATCTTTTAAAAGTATTGATGTGAACTATTTTGATGAAACTACGAAACAAATGCAAAATGTTGGCTACATTGAGCGTGAACAAGGTAAAATCGAACAGCTTATAGATAACTATAAGCCAGAAGACATAAGAATTATATAACTTTTAACAAACATTAAATTATGATATAGTAAACTGATGATTAAATGTAAACAATCATGAGTTTACTATTTTTATATACATAAAATGATGGTTAGAATTATGATTTGTTTCTATACGTAAGAAGAGGTCGAGTGTTTGATTAATCGTGGTTTTGTCTCAACATCTTCATTATAAGTATCCAAAAAATGAATAGGGGTTGATGTAATGTCTTTAAGAGATGACGCTTTACAGATGCATAAAGAAAATCAAGGTAAATTGCAAGTTACACCCAACGTTAAAGTAACGAATAAAAAAGAATTAAGCTTAGCTTATTCTCCAGGTGTTGCTGAACCTTGTAAAGAAATACACGAAGATCCTAGAACGGTTTATGATTATACTATTAAGAGAAATACTGTAGCAGTGGTTACAGATGGTACAGCTGTATTAGGACTAGGTAATATAGGAGCAGCTGCGAGCATTCCTGTTATGGAAGGCAAAGCGGTACTATTTAAAAGTTTTGCAGGTATTAATGGTGTACCAATTGCTTTAGATACTACTGACACTGAAGAAATAATCCAAACAGTCAAATTAATCTCACCGAACTATGGAGGCATTAATTTAGAAGATATATCAGCTCCACGTTGTTTTGAAATTGAAGAGCGCTTAAAGAAAGAAACCAATATACCTGTATTCCATGATGATCAACACGGTACTGCTATCGTTACTCTGGCTGGACTTATAAATGCATTAAGAATTGTAGACAAGCCACTATCTGATATTAAAATAGTATTAAATGGTGCTGGCGCAGCTGGCATTGCTATTTGTAAATTATTGGATGCATATGGCGTACGTCATATGATTATGTGTGATTCTAAAGGTGCAATATATGAAGATCGACCATATGGAATGAATGAAACAAAATCATTTGTTGCTAAATTTACAAATAAAGATAAAATAGAAGGAAGCTTACAAGATGTTATTAAAGAGGCAGATGTTTTTATAGGTGTATCAATTGCCGATTTATTAACTAAGGAAATGGTACAATCAATGTCTAAAGATGCCATAATTTTTGCTATGGCTAATCCCAATCCTGAGATTAAACCGGAAGATGCCAAAGAAGCAGGAGCAAAGGTTATTGGTACAGGTCGGTCGGATTTTCCAAATCAAATCAATAATGTACTTGCTTTTCCTGGAATATTCCGTGGCGCATTAGAAGTTGAAGCAACGCATATAAATGAAGAAATGAAAAAAGCTGCAGTAGAAGCAATTGCGAATCTTATTCAACCAGATGAATTAAGACCTGATTATTGTATTCCTGATCCATTTGATAAGCGTGTAGCACCATCTGTTGCTAGAGAAGTTGCAAGAGCTGCAATGGAAACTGGTGTAGCTCGAATTGAAGTTGAACCACAAGCAATTTATGATAAAACGATGAAACTAACAGATATACAATAAGCAAGTAAACATAAGATATTAAAGATATATCAGATAACTTTAAATATAATATAGTGCTTTAGATGTTTAGTGACGTGGAGGTTTATGCATGTTTAAAGATTTTTTTAACAGAAGTAGTAAGAAAAAGAAATATTTAACAGTACAGGATTCCAAGCAAAATGATGTGCCAGCGGGTATTATGACCAAGTGTCCTAAATGTAAAAAGATTATGTATACAAAAGAACTAGCGGAAAATTTAAATGTCTGTTTCAATTGTGACCATCACATTGCTTTGACAGCTTATAAACGTATTGAAGCTGTCTCTGATGAAGGTAGTTTTCAAGAATTTGATAAAGGCATGACATCAGCAAATCCTTTAGATTTTCCAGGTTACGAAGAAAAAATTGAAAAAGATCAACAAAAGACAGATTTACAGGAAGCAGTTGTCACTGGCATTGCAACATTAGAAAATCTACCATTTGGTATTGCTGTAATGGATTCAAGGTTTCGTATGGGGAGTATGGGATCGGTAGTAGGTGAAAAAATATGTCGCATTATTGATTATTGTACTGAACATCGATTACCTTTTATCTTATTCTCTGCAAGTGGTGGAGCAAGGATGCAAGAGGGCATTATTTCTTTAATGCAAATGGGTAAAACAAGCGTATCATTAAAACGTCATTCTGACGCAGGTTTACTCTATATTTCATATTTAACTCATCCTACAACAGGTGGGGTTTCCGCAAGTTTTGCTTCGGTTGGTGATATCAACTTGAGTGAGCCAAAAGCATTAATTGGATTTGCAGGACGACGTGTTATCGAACAAACAATTAATGAAAAATTACCTGAAGATTTTCAAACGGCTGAGTTTTTATTAGAACATGGACAACTTGATAAAGTCGTTCATCGTAAAGACATGAAAGAAACATTAGCCCAAATCTTAAAAATGCATCAAGAGGTGAATTAGGATGCTTGACTTTGAAAAACCACTATATGATATAAAGAACAAAATTGAATCATTAAAAGAATCTCAACAAAAAAATGATGTGGATTTACAAGATGAAATTGATTTATTAGAGGCTTCATTAAAAAGAGAAACTAAAAAGATTTATACAAATTTGAAACCTTGGGATCGAGTTCAAATTGCTCGTTTACAAGAGAGACCTACTTTATTGGATTATATTCCACATATCTTTGATGCATTTATAGAATTTCACGGTGATCGAAACTTTCGTGATGATCCTGCTATGGTAGGAGGCATTGCGTACTTAAATGAAATGCCAGTAACTGTGATTGGTCAACAACGCGGTAAAGATACGAAAGATAATATTTATCGTAATTTTGGAATGGCTCACCCAGAAGGTTATCGCAAAGCGTTACGATTAATGAAACAGGCTGAGAAATTTAATCGTCCTATCTTTACATTTATTGATACGAAAGGTGCTTATCCAGGAAAGGCAGCAGAAGAACGTGGGCAAAGTGAATCTATAGCGAAAAATTTAATCGAAATGGCATCATTATCAGTCCCTGTCATTGCTATTGTTATAGGTGAAGGTGGTAGCGGTGGTGCACTAGGAATTGGTGTAGCCAATCGCATTTTAATGCTGGAAAATAGTACATATTCTGTAATATCACCAGAAGGCGCTGCAGCATTACTTTGGAAAGATAGTAGTTTAGCTAAGATGGCAGCTGAAACGATGAAAATTACCGCTAATGATTTATTACAATTAAAGATTATTGATAATGTTATTGAAGAACCTTTAGGTGGTGCACATAGAGATATTGAGATTCAAGCACAACATATTAAAGCGGCATTTGAAAACGAACTTGCTGAATTGTCAAAATTAAATAAAAAACAATTAGCAGAAGACCGATACAATAAATTCAGACATATTGGTTCATTTGTTGATTAATTAAGTGTAAAAGAGTGAAATGGTTACCATTTCACTCTTTTAATATAAACTTAACAATTAAAACGTTTACATCAATAAACCTTAATAATATTGATGGAATGACCCCAAAAAGTGTGGTAATTTAGAGTTAAAGAGAAATCTAGTTAAGAAAGGTATGTCGTCATGAAAAAAATTGCAGTATTAACTAGCGGTGGTGACTCACCAGGTATGAACGCTGCAGTAAGAGCAGTTGTTCGTACAGCGATTTACAACAACATCGAGGTTTATGGCATTTATCAAGGTTACCAAGGTTTACTAGATGATAATATCCATAAATTAGAACTTGGCTCTGTAGGGGATACCATACAACGTGGAGGTACATTTTTATACTCAGCGAGATGTCCTCAATTTAAAGAAGCAGAGCATCGTAAAGTTGGGATAGATAATCTTCGAAAGAGAGGGATTGAAGGTCTGGTTGTCGTTGGTGGCGATGGTAGTTATCGAGGCGCACAACGTATTAGCGAAGAATGTCCTGAAATTCAAACTATAGGTGTTCCAGGTACGATTGATAACGATATTAATGGTACTGATTTTACAATCGGTTTTGACACAGCATTAAATACAATCATTGAATGTGTCGATAAAATAAGGGATACAGCTTCTAGCCATGCTCGAACATTTATTGTAGAAGTAATGGGACGTGATTGTGGAGATCTAGCTTTGTGGGCTGGTCTATCAGTAGGTGCCGAAACGATTATGGTGCCAGAAGTTAAAACAGAAATTAAAGACGTTGCCGAAAAAATAGAGAGTGGTATTAAACGTGGTAAGAAACATTCAATTGTAATGGTTGCTGAAGGTTGTATGAGTGGCCAAGAATGTGCGGATGAATTAATGAAATATATAAACGTTGACACACGTGTTTCAGTATTAGGTCACATTCAACGTGGTGGAAGTCCCTCAGGCACTGACCGAGTACTCGCATCAAGGTTAGGCGGTCATGCAGTTGATTTGTTAATTCAAGGTAAATCTGGTCTTGGCGTAGGTATTACGCATAACCAACTTACAGCTACGCCATTCGATGAGATTTTCAAAATTTCAGATCATAAATTTAACAATGATATTTATGAACTAGCTAAAAAGCTATCTATTTAATTTAGGAGGCAATTAGAATGAGAAAGACTAAAATAGTATGTACAATAGGACCTGCATCTGAATCAGAAGAAATGTTAGAAAAATTAATGAAAGCTGGCATGAATGTTGCCCGTTTGAATTTTTCTCATGGCAGTCATGAAGAACATAAAGCACGAATTGATACGATTCGAAAAGTAGCGAAAAAACTTGGGAAAACAATTGGAATCTTACTTGATACTAAGGGTCCTGAAATTCGTACTCATGACATGAAAGATGGCCTAATTATGTTAGAAAAAGGCAAAGAAGTTATTGTGAGTATGACTCAAGTAGAAGGAACACCAGAAAAATTTTCAGTAACTTATGAAAATTTAATTAATGATGTTCAAGTAGGTTCATACATTTTATTAGACGATGGCTTAGTTGAACTTGAAGTTAAGGAAATAGATAAAGCTAACGGCGAAGTTAGATGTGAAATTTTAAATACAGGTGAATTAAAAAATAAAAAAGGTGTCAATCTCCCTGGTGTCAGAGTAAACTTACCTGGTATTACAGATAAAGATGCAGATGATATTTTATTTGGAATTAAAGAAGATGTCGATTATATCGCTGCAAGTTTTGTTCGACGTCCAAGCGATGTTTTAGATATTCGTGAAATTTTAGAAAGAGAAAACAATCATAATATTACAATCTTCCCTAAAATCGAAAACCAAGAAGGTATTGACAATATTGAAGAAATATTAGAAGTATCTGACGGATTAATGGTAGCACGTGGAGACATGGGTGTTGAAATTCCACCAGAATCTGTACCAATTGTTCAAAAAGATTTAATTAGAAAATGTAATAAATTAGGAAAACCTGTTATTACTGCTACGCAAATGTTAGACTCTATGCAACGTAATCCACGTGCAACTCGTGCTGAAGCAAGTGACGTAGCTAATGCCATTTATGATGGAACGGATGCCGTAATGTTATCAGGTGAAACAGCTGCTGGTTTATACCCAGAAGAAGCAGTGAAAACAATGAGAAATATTGCTGTATCTGCTGAAGCTGCGCAAGACTACAAAAAATTATTATCAGATCGTACAAAACTAGTTGAAACATCATTTGTTAACGCGATTGGGGTTTCTGTAGCACATACAGCTCTTAATTTAAACGTTAAAGCTATCGTTGCAGCTACTGAAAGTGGTTCGACTGCAGTAACAATTTCTAAATATCGACCACATTCAGATATCATTGCTGTTACACCAAGTGCACATACAGCTCGCCAATTAGCACTTGTTTGGGGTGCATATCCAGTTATTAAAAAAGGTCGTAAAACCACTGATGATTTATTAAATAACTCTGTCGCAACTGCTGTTGAAACAGGACGCGTAACAAATGGGGATTTAATCATTATTACTGCTGGTGTTCCAACTGGTGAAAAAGGTACAACTAATATGATGAAGTTACATCTTGTTGGTGATGAAATTGCAAAAGGTCAAGGTGTTGGCCGTGAATCAGTTGTAGGTCAATCTGTTGTTGCAGATGATGCCAGCGATTTAGAAGGAAAAGACTTAAGCAATTCAATTATTATTACTACTTCAGTTGATGAAACTTTAGTACCATACATTGAAAAAGCAGCTGGCTTAATCACTGAAGAAAACGGTATTACTTCTCCAAGTGCTATTGTTGGTTTAGAAAAAGGCATTCCAACGATTGTTGGCGTAGAACATGCTACTAAAGAAATTAAAGATGGTATATTAATTACAGTTGATGCTGCACAAGGAAAAATCTTTGAAGGCTATGCAAACGTACTTTAATAACTTAAACATTAAATAGTAATAGAGTCTGGGATATAATTATATTTTAGACTATGGACTATATATTGGCAGTAATTGACTGGGTTGAAAATACGCTTATACCAAGCTTTTTTCAATCCTAGCAACCTTGCCGGGGCGGGACGATGAATTCAGTCCCGCTCCTTTTTTGTAAAAAGAAAACCATACGCTATGCGTATGGTTCAGAAAAGGTTCTACCATTGTCACAAAAAATGCATCTCTTCGTACTAGAATTAATATTGGTCAGCCAACCAAAATAATCAACACGAGGAGATGCTATTTAATGTCATCCGACACAAACAGTTTAGCACATACAAAATGGAATTGTAAGTATCATATCGTCTTTGCTCCTAAATACAGAAGACAAGTGATATATGGAAAAATAAAAAAAGATATTGGAATGATTTTGCGTCAATTGTGCGAAAGAAAAGGCGTAGAGATAATTGAAGCAGAGGCATGTAAAGATCATATTCACATGTTAGTTAGTATTCCGCCAAAAATAGGTGTATCATCATTTGTTGGCTATTTAAAAGGAAAAAGTAGTTTAATGATATTTGATAGACATGCCAACTTGAAATATAGATATGGAAATAGAAAGTTTTGGTGCAAAGGATATTATGTAGATACTGTAGGTAGAAACAAAAAAGTAATTGAAAATTATATACGAAACCAATTACAAGAGGATATCGTTGCAGATCAAATCTCAATGGAAGAATACCTAAATCCGTTTACAGGAGAAGAAATTAAAAAAAGAAAGAAAAAATAGTAACCCTTTAGGGTTGCTGGAATAGTAGTGCAGTTGGCTGACTTATCAGTGCCCTTTTAGGACTGGCCAGTATGAAAGGCTTATAGCCGCAGAACAAACCACCCGTTCACACGGGTGGTTTTGATTTACAATAAATAGAGCATGATAGAGATAAATAGTATAAGAAATAACGGGCTGAGATATAAATGTCTTTAACAAGCTGAAGACGGGGTGCCAATAAAGAGAAATGCAAAAAACATTTTATCAAGCAAAGCAAGGTGGGGTGGTCCCCAACAAAGAAAAATACGAAAAAAATTTCACCAAGCAAAATAATAATATGAAATATTGAATATTAAAAAAGCATAAAGATGATTTTTAATTTCCAATCATCTTTATGCTTTTATTTTGGGATTTACATCCCAATCTGTCAATAATTGAGATTTAAATAACCGAATCCTAGCTGCAAATTAACATTTAAGTTGTTTTTAAATGTTAAATAACTTATTTACAAATCTTTATATTTGGTTATTATTTAGTTTTCTTCGCCATTTGTTTATATCTATAATACATAAGTCCTAAAATAATAAACCAAACGGGCGTAAAGTAAATCGCTCTTCTTGTTTCAACATTTACAAATAGCAATGCAAAAACAAAAACAAAGAATAATAGAATGATATATCCCATGTATTTGCCGCCTGGTAATTTATATGTCGACTGTTTATGTAGCTCTGGATTTCTTCTACTATAATTGATATATGCCCAGAGAATAAGTCCCCAAACTACAAGAAATAATACAGTTGAAATAGTCGTAACATACGTGAATACTAAAGTTGCATCTGGGAAAATATAGTTCAATAGTGCTGCAACTAATAAAAATACAGATGAACCAATAATAGCAATATGTGGCACACCTTGTTTATTAGTACTTCTAAAAATAGGTGGTGCTTGTTGTTGATCGGCAAGTCCAAATAACATACGACTATTTGAGAAAATACCACTATTACAAGATGACGCAGCAGCTGTTAGAACAACAAAATTAATGAGTCCTGCAGCGAATGGTATACCGATTAACGCGAATAGTCTAACAAATGGACTATCGTCAGGACTAACTTTATCCCAAGGTATAATTGACATAATAACTGCTAATGCACCGACGTAAAAGACTAAAATACGTAATGGTACAGAGTTGATTGCTTTAGGTATAGTTTTTTGTGGATCTTTTGTTTCACCGGCTGTAACACCAATCATTTCGATACCTACGAAAGAGAACAATGCCATTTGGAATGACATAAAGAATCCAGATGCACCTTTCGGAAAAATACCGTTTTGATATAAGTTAGCAAAACTAGCAGATCCAAATTGCGTTTTGTAAGCCATAAGTATCATCACTAGACCAACGACAATTAACCCGACAATTGTTGCAATTTTAATAATGGCAAACCAAAATTCTAATTCACCAAATAATCTTGCACTCAAAAGATTGAACGTCATTAATATGAGTACACAGAAAAGTGCACTGACCCAGTTTGGAATTTGCGGAAACCAAAAACTTACGTATTTTGCTACCGCAGTTACTTCAGCCATCCCCGTAATAATCCAACAGAACCAATAAGTCCAACCAGTCACGAAACCAGCGAAAGGTCCAATATATTTATTAGTTACATCAGCAAAAGACTTAAATTCAGTATTTTGAATAATAATTTCCCCTAAGCCTCTCATAAACATGAATAACATAAATCCAATGAGGATGTACGTTAATAAGATGGATGGACCTGTCATTGCAATCGTTTGTCCGGCACCTAAGAATAATCCAGTACCAATTGCACCACCAATGGCGATTAATTGCACGTGACGGTTACTCAATTCTCTTTGTAATTTATCCTCCATAAGACAACTCCCTTACATTTAGATATTATTATTATGCACTTATAAACTTCATTCGACAATTATTTTTCATAAATTTTATAAAATTTTCCTTAAAATCGTGTTAACAAATTGTTATCAAATATAATAAAAAATTGAAATATTCAATAAAATCAGACTAATGAACAACATAAATTTGTATAGAATTGTTATAACAGCGCTGATTTTGGGGTATAAGAGTATTAATAGTTTGTTAACTATTATCTTTACACGTTTACATGTATAAAGAATAAGCGTTCACAAATGAAAATTGATTAGCTATAATATTAGTTGAAAGCCATTATAAAAGAAAAGGGGAATTTCATATGGCAGAATTAAAAAAGGGTTTAGAAGGGGTTATTGCAGCTGAAACAAAAATCAGCTCAATTATTGGAAGTCAATTAACTTATGCAGGATACGATATTGATGATTTAGCAGAAAATGCTGAATTTGAAGAAATCGTCTTTTTATTAAAAAATTATCGTTTACCAACTGAAGAGGAATTGGCAGATTTAAAGAAGAAATTAAACTATTATATGACATTAAATCCTCGAGTTTATAAACATTTTGAGGAATATGTAACTGATAATGTTCATCCTATGACAGCTTTACGTACATCAGTTTCATACATTGCACATTTTGATCCGAATGCTGAAGGAGAAAGTGAAGAAAAAATTCTTGAAAGATCTATACGTATTCAAGCAAAAGTAGCATCATTAGTGACAGCATTCGCTCGAGTAAGAGACGGTAAAGAACCGCTTAAACCGAAAGCAGAATTAAATTATGCGGGGAATTTTTTATATATGCTACGAGGAGAGTTACCTACAGATATTGAAGTTGAGGCGTTTAATAAAGCGTTAGTTTTACATGCGGATCACGAATTAAATGCATCTGCATTTACAGCTCGCTGTGCAGTTTCTTCTTTATCAGATATGTACTCTGGTATTGTAGCAGCCGTTGGTTCTTTAAAAGGGCCTTTGCATGGTGGAGCGAACGAACGAGTAATGAACATGTTATCTGAAGTAAAGTCTGTAGACCAGGTTGACGATTATTTAGATGAAAAATTTGCAAATAAGGAAAAAATAATGGGATTTGGCCATCGTGTATATAAAGAAGGCGACCCACGTGCGAAATATCTCAGAGAAATGAGCCGAAAAATCACTTCAGAAACTGGAAGAAGTGAATTATATGATATTTCAATTGCTATTGAAAAACGAATGAAGGAAGAAAAAGGGCTTATTCCTAATGTCGATTTCTTTAGTGCTACTGTTTATCATAGTATGGATATCCCACATGATTTATTTACGCCAATATTTGCTGTCAGCCGTACAGCTGGATGGACAGCTCATATTTTAGAACAATATAGAGATAATCGTATTATGAGACCGCGAGCTAAATATATTGGTGAGAAAGATCGAAAATATATCCCTATTGAAGAAAGATAGCAGTTAATTAATTACTAATGTGAATTTTTATAATGGAGGTTCAAATTATGTCAGCAGAAAAAATTGTTAAAACACAAGATGGGTTACAAGTTCCAAATGAACCTATTATTCCATTTATTATTGGGGATGGTATTGGACCAGATATATGGAAAGCAGCTAGCCGCGTGATTGATGCCGCAGTTGAGAAAGCTTATAACGGTGAAAAACAAATTGTGTGGAAAGAAGTATTAGCTGGGCAAAAGGCTTATGACGAAACAGGAGAATGGCTACCTAGCGAAACTTTAAAAACGATAGAAGAATATTTAATAGCTGTTAAAGGACCATTAACAACACCAATTGGTGGAGGTATTCGTTCACTTAATGTAGCTTTACGTCAACAACTTGATTTATTTACATGTCTCCGCCCAGTTCGTTGGTTTAAAGGTGTACCATCTCCAGTAAAACGACCACAAGATGTAGATATGGTGATTTTTAGAGAAAACACAGAAGATATATACGCTGGAATCGAATTTAAAGAAGGTACTGAAGAAGTTAAGAAAGTGATTGATTTCTTACAAAATGAAATGGGTGCATCGAACATTAGATTTCCTGAAACATCTGGAATTGGTATTAAACCTGTATCAAAAGAAGGTACTGAGCGTTTGGTCAGAGCCGCTATACAATATGCCATTGATAATGGTCGTAAATCTGTCACATTAGTTCATAAAGGTAATATTATGAAATTTACTGAAGGTTCATTTAAACAATGGGGTTATGATTTAGCGCATAATGAATTTGCTGATAAAGTATTTACTTGGCAGCAATATGATGAGATTGTAGAAAATGATGGTAAAGAGGCTGCCAATAAAGCTCAAGAAAGAGCTGAACAACAAGGTAAGATTATCATTAAAGATTCTATTGCGGATATTTTCTTACAACAAATATTAACGCGTCCTGCAGAGCATGATGTTGTTGCTACTATGAATTTAAATGGAGATTATATTTCAGACGCCTTAGCAGCACAAGTTGGTGGTATTGGTATTGCACCAGGTGCTAATATCAACTATGAAACTGGACATGCTATATTTGAGGCTACACATGGTACTGCCCCTAAATATGCAGGATTAAATAAAGTTAATCCATCATCTGAATTATTAAGTTCTGTCTTAATGTTAGAACATCTTGGCTGGCAAGAAGCAGCTGATAAAATTACAGATGCCATTGAGTCAACTATCGCTTCAAAAATAGTAACATATGATTTTGCTCGCTTAATGGATGGTGCAACAGAAGTTTCAACTTCTGAATTTGCTGATGAATTAATTAAAAATTTAAAATAAGACTTGGTTTGTAGATATGAATCGAAATTCATTTATAAAATGGATTTCGATTTTATCTTTTAAATGGGTACATAATCTCTTAATATTAGGTTATATTTAAATTAATGTAAAAATTATGTAAAGTTAATGTTTGATATGTTATTTTTTTTTAAACTTCAGTTATAATGAATGTGAAAATGCAATTACAATATAGGAGGCACATCATGTCACAAAAAATTTTAGTGGTAGATGACGAGCAATCAATCGTAACATTACTAAAATACAACTTAGAAACGGCAGGATATATCGTCGAAGTCGCATATGACGGTGAAGAAGCACTAGAAAAGGTAGAAAAAGTACAACCAGATTTAATTGTACTGGATGTTATGTTACCTAAAAAAGATGGAATTGAAGTATGTAAGACGATTCGTTCAGACAAAAACTTAGTTCCTATTTTAATGTTAACAGCTAAAGATGATGAATTCGATCGTGTTTTAGGCTTGGAATTAGGCGCTGATGATTATATGACAAAACCGTTTTCACCTAGAGAAGTAGTTGCAAGGGTTAAAGCAATTTTAAGACGTTCTCAGTTTGTTAATGAATCTGCAAATGATGCAGCAAACGAAGAAGATATTTTAATTGAAAATATACGCATTCGTCCAGAATTTTTTGAAGTTTATAAAGATGATGAATTATTAGAACTGACACCTAAAGAATTTGAACTTTTACTCTACCTTATTGAACGACAAGGAAGAGTTATTACTAGAGAACACATGCTTAATTCAGTTTGGAATTATGAATTTGCTGGTGATTCTAGAATTGTGGATGTACATATTAGTCATTTAAGAGATAAATTAGAAGAAAATCCTAAACAACCAAAATTGATTAAGACGGTTAGAGGTTTAGGTTATAAATTGGAGCGTCCTAAAGCTTAATGCTTAAATTTCATCAACGGTTACTCTTACTATTATGTACAATAACAATAATAAGTTTTATCGGATTAGGCGCTATTATGCATCATTCAATATATCAGACGCTCACGGACAAAAAAGTTGCTGATTTAACTAAGAAAACTGAAAACTATTCAAAATTAGAAGAACAAGGTAAAACTGAAGAAATTAAAAATATCGCAAAAAATGAAAACATTTCTGTCAAAATAACAGAGGGAAATAAAATTATATTTGAAACAAAAAGCCATTATGATATTAACCCTGCAATTGATAATGCAGCCAATCCATCTAATATTATTTATGACCGCGCTGATGAGGGTTACCACTATACTTTTAAAAATAAATTTAGCAATGAGGCTATATACATTAGTGGAATAGATGATGAGATGGTTAATTTACAGAAAGAGCTTTGGAAATATATAGCGTTAATTGGTGTTGTTGTACTTATCGCAATTTATTTAGCAGTTAGAAGTATTAAACGTACATATATTAGACCGATTAACGAAGTTACATATGCGACCTCGTTACTCGCTGATGGATATTATCATGTTCGAGTACCTGAAAGTAACGTCAAAGAAACAAAGGCATTGTTTGTTACAACAAATGAACTTGCACGCCGTTTACAAAAATTAAATAATAAACAAAAAATCCAATCAAACCGTTTAAAAACTACATTAGAAAATATACCAAGTTCTGTATTAATGATTGATAAGTATGGTGAAATTGTTGTAGCCAATCATTCATATTATGAAGTTTTTGGTTTAGAAGAAAAGGTTGAAAACAAGGATTATAATGATTTTATTGATGATAAGATAAAACAACTGATTCTAGAAGCATTTAAAACCGAAAAAAGCATGTATAATCAAGTTGAAGTTAATATCAATAATGTACATCATAAATATTTTGATGTTTCTTGCGTGCCAATTCTGTCAAAATCTAAAAAACATTTGCAAGGTATGGTAGTTGTTTTACATGATATAACTAACTTAAAGAAATTGGAAAATTTAAGACGAGAATTTGTTGCTAATGTATCACATGAGCTTAAGACTCCAATCACTTCTATTAAAGGTTTTGCTGAAACATTGATAGAAGGTGCAAAAGATGACGTGGCATCTTTAGATATGTTTTTAAATATTATTTTAAAAGAATCTAATCGAATCGAGTCTTTAGTTATGGATTTATTAGATTTGTCACATATAGAACAACAACGTGAATTAGAGACAGCGTATGTCAATTTATCGGAACTTGCACACAATACTGTAGATAACTTACAAAATCAGGCGAAAGACAAAAATATCGAAATTATAGATGAAATTAGCCCAGATATTATTTTCAAAGCGAATAAAAATAAAATTGCACAAGTCATTACGAACTTGCTATCAAATGCTATTAACTATTCTTTGGAGAATAATCGAGTTATTGTGCGAGTTTATCGTCAACAATCAAAAGTATATTTAGAAATACAAGATTTTGGTATTGGTATTAGTAAAGAAGAACAAAAGCATATTTTCGAACGCTTTTACCGTGTTGATAAAGCAAGAAGTCGAGATTCAGGTGGTACAGGCTTAGGTTTATCAATTACGAAGCATATTGTTGAAGCACACCATGGTGTTATTAGTGTCAAGAGTGAACCGAATAAAGGATCAACATTCAAAGTAACTTTTACAGATAATTATAGTAATAACGAAGTATAAAATTATTCATATATTCAATAGATATTATTTTAAACTGACGACAAAACTTAGAACTTGTCGTCAGTTTTTTGCGTATTTTAATTTTCAAATGAAGGGAGAACTAAAGGTAGTTAAAAGAAAATGGAACGCCTTTGCAGAGCAAATGCATAAGTTCCACTAGCCCAAAGACAGTGGAACTATAAAACTCGCCATGCTCGTTAAGTGCAATAAAGGAATACCTGAGCTGAAGCTCATGCATAAGAAGCACTAAACTCGCCATGCTCGTTAAGTGCAATAAAGGAATACCTGAGCTGAAGCTCATGCATAAGAAGCACTAAACTCGCCATGCTCGTTAAGTGCTTCTTTATATGCTAGAATATAGGTAAATATGGTCTGGAGGTTTGATTGTGAATAAATTAGTTTTAATTGATGGAAATAGTTTGAGTTTCAGGGCATTTTACGCTTTGCCTTTGCTGTCGAATAAGGCTGGTATTCATACAAATGCAATATATGGCTTTGCTATGTTACTAGAGAAAATATTGAAAGAAGAGCAACCTAATCATTTTTTAGTAGCATTTGATGCAGGTAAGACGACTTTCAGACACGAAAAATATAGTGAATATAAAGGTGGGAGACAAAGTACGCCTCCAGAATTAAGTGAACAATTCCCATATATTCGACAGTTATTAGATGCATATCATATTAAGTATTATGAATTAGAAAATTATGAGGCTGATGATATTATTGGTACGTTGAGCAAACAAGCTGAAGCGTCAGGGTTAGAAACGATTATTATTACAGGAGATCGTGATTTAACACAATTAGCAACGGACCATGTAACAATTTATTACACGAAAAAAGGGGTTACTGATGTAGATCATTACACACCAGAATTCATTGCTGAAAAATATAATGGATTGTTACCAAAACAAATTATTGATATGAAAGGTCTTATGGGAGATACTTCTGATAATATACCTGGAGTAGCTGGTGTTGGAGAAAAAACGGCAATTAAGTTACTTAACCAGTTTCATTCTGTTGAAGGTGTGTATAATCATCTTGATGAAGTTTCTGGAAAAAAACTTAAGGAAAACCTTGAGAATAGTAAAGCCGATGCGTTTATGAGTAAAGATTTAGCTACAATTAATTGTGACAGCCCTATAAAAGTGAATCTTAAAGATACAATTATGGGCGATTTAAATGATAATAAAGATAAAATTGAGCTTTTCCAAAAATTAGAATTTAAACAATTACTTAATGATATAGACAGTAGTGCTAGTGAAAATAACAGTGAAACTGAACACAATTTTGAAGTGATCCATCATTTTGATAATATAAATTTTAAAAAGCTAGATAATGCAATCATACATTTTGAAATTTATGGTAGTAATTATTTAAAGGATAAAATTTTAAAGTTTGGATTATATGCACAAAATCAATATATCGTTATTTCGGCTGAGGATATCCATCAATATACTGAACTCATTGAGTGGTTAGAAAATGATCATAATAATAAAATTGTTTTTGATGCTAAAAAGACTTATGTTGCTGCACATCGTTTAGAGATTAATCTGCAGCATATTGATTTTGATGTTATGTTAGCAAGTTATATTATTGATCCATCTCGTACTATAGAAGATGTTCAATCCGTAGTAAGTTATTATAATCAAAATTTTGTCAAAAGTGATATTGCTGTATATGGTAAAGGGAAAAAACGACAAGTTCCACTAGATGATGTGTTGGAAGTGCATATCGCTGCCATTATGCAAGCTATTTATAATTGTAAACCATTAATGTCAGACATTCTGTCAGACCATAATCAAATGGACTTGTTGAATAATTTAGAGTTGCCATTAGCGAGAATACTTGCTGACATGGAAGAAACAGGTATTTATACAGACGTAAATGATCTTAAGGAAATGCAAAACGAGCTTCAAGAAAAATTGGATAATCTTGTTTCAGAAATATATGAAGCAGCAGGTGAATCATTTAATATTAATTCACCTAAACAATTGGGCATTGTTTTATTTGAAACATTAAAATTACCTATTATTAAAAAAACAAAGACGGGTTATTCTACTGCGGTTGATGTACTTGAACAGTTACAAGGTAAACATCCTATTATTGATTACATTCTTGAGTATCGACAGTTGTCAAAATTACAATCAACATATGTAGAAGGCTTGCAAAAAGTCATAAGTGACGATCAACGTATCCATACGCGTTTTAATCAGACATTAGCGCAAACTGGACGTCTTTCATCAATTGATCCGAATTTACAAAATATACCGATTCGTCTTGAGGAAGGTCGTAAAATTCGTAAAGCCTTTAAACCAACGTCAGATGATTATGTTATTTTATCTGCGGATTATTCTCAAATTGAACTTCGTGTATTAGCACATATGACTCAAGATGAAAGTTTAAAAGAAGCTTTTATACATGGAGACGACATTCATGCTGCTACTGCTATGAAAGTGTTTGGAGTTGAAAAAAATCAAGTTAATGATTTAATGCGTAGACAAGCAAAAGCGGTTAATTTTGGTATTGTTTATGGTATAAGTGATTATGGTCTTAGCCAAAATTTAGGTATTACACGTAAAAAAGCAAAAGCTTTTATTGATGATTATTTGGCTAGTTTTCCAGGTGTTAAACAATATATGACCGATATTGTTAAAGATGCAAAAGCCAATGGTTATGTTGAAACATTATTACATCGACGCCGTTATATTCCAGATATTACGAGTCGCAACTTTAATTTAAGAAGTTTTGCTGAAAGAACAGCCATGAATACGCCTATTCAAGGTAGTGCTGCAGATATTATTAAATTGGCAATGGTTCAATTTGACAAAAATGTAAGAGAAACAAACTATCATGCCAAATTATTACTTCAAGTGCATGATGAATTAATATTTGAAGTTCCAAAGTCTGAGGTACAAGATTTTAGTGAATTTGTTGAAGAAATTATGGATAATGCATTAACACTTGCTGTCCCATTGCTTGTAGATTCTAGCTATGGAGCTACATGGTATGATGCTAAATAGAAAGAGGAAATAAAGTATGCCAGAATTACCAGAAGTTGAACATGTTAAAAGAGGTATTGAACCTTTTATAATTAACACGATTATAAAATCAGTAACATTTTCTTCAAAAGTCATTGACGGCAAGTCAGACGGGAAAGAAACAATCATTAAAGGGATTAATCTTGATGGTTTTAGGCAGTTTACAGAGGGTTATAAAATATATAAAGTAGAGCGACGCAGTAAATACATTAATATTTATATTGAAAAGAATCAGGAGCGCCGTGTATTGATTAGTCATTTAGGAATGGCAGGTGGTTTTTTTATCGTAAATCATTTAGATGAGATATATGCTCCAAACTATAGAAAACATTGGCATGTTATTTTTCATTTAAGTAATGGTAAATTACTTGTTTATTCAGATATTCGACGTTTTGGTGAAATTAGAAATGTACAAGCACTAAATAATTACGCATCGTTCAAAAATATGGCGCCCGAACCTTTTGACGAAAGCGCATTAGATCATTATTTGACTTATTTAAACCAACCTAAAGTAAAGCACAAACCTATTAAACAATTAATCCTTGATCATAAAGTTATTGCAGGTTGTGGGAATATCTATGCTTGTGAGGCATTATATAGAGCTGCAATACATCCCGCCACTGAAGTGCAAAGCTTAAATCAGCAAGCAAGACAAAATCTTTTTTTAGAAGTTCAAGCCGTTTTAAATGAAGGTATTAAGTATGGCGGAACGAGTATCTCGGATTATCGTCATGCAGATGGTAAGACAGGCACGATGCAGTTACGCTTAAATGTATATAAACAACAGCAATGTAAAAAATGTGGACATAAAATAGAACAGCAAGTGATTGCTACACGTAATAGTCATTTTTGTCCGGTTTGTCAAAAATAATGAAAGAGTGAGTTTATGCCAAAAGTAATAGGACTAACAGGTGGGATAGCCACTGGTAAATCAACAGTATCAGAATTACTTACAGCCTATGGATTTAAAGTCGTAGATGCAGATATTGCAGCTCGAGAAGCAGTTAAAAAAGGTTCTGCTGGATTGGAGCAAATCCGCCAAACATTTGGGAACGAAGCCATTAATGATGATGGTGAAATGAATCGTCAATATATGGGTCAACTCGTGTTTAATCACCCTGATAAAAGAACAGAATTAAATGAAATTGTACATCCTATCGTGCATCAACTAATGGATAAAGAAAAATCACACTACCTTAATCAAGGTTATAATGTGGTGATGGACATTCCGTTACTTTTTGAAAATGAATTAGAAGATACGGTAGATGAAGTTTGGTTAGTATATACTTCAGAAAGTATTCAGATTGAACGGTTAATGGAAAGAAATAATTTAAGTTTGGAAGAAGCCAAAGCACGCGTATATAGTCAAATTTCTATTGATAAAAAAAGTAGAATGGCTGATATAGTAATAGATAATTTGGGGGATAAATTAGAATTAAAACAAAACGTAGAACGCATTTTGACTGATCAAGGATATATAAATCAAGAATAAATATAGAGGAACCTTTTACATACATTTGTAAAAGGTTTTTTATATAAAAAATTTCTAAAAACTAAAAGTAAACGCTTCCAATGAAGATAAATTATGTTATACTAATTGCATAAAGTATAACATAAAGAATATAAGGGGTGCTTTTAATGTCAACGAATATTGCAATTAATGGAATGGGTAGAATTGGAAGAATGGTGCTAAGAATAGCACTAAAGAATGAGGCATTGAATGTAGTTGCCATCAATGCTAGCTATCCTCCTGAAACAATTGCACATTTAATTAATTATGACACAACACATGGGAGATACGATAAAAGAGTAGAACCTATTGAAAGTGGAATTCGAGTGGAAGGCCATGATATTAAATTAGTGTCTGATAGAAACCCAGAAAATTTACCCTGGAAAGATTTAGAAATAGATATCGTCATTGAAGCGACCGGTAAATTTAACCATGGTGATAAAGCTAAGGCACATATTCAAGCAGGAGCTAAAAAAGTGTTATTGACAGGACCATCAAAAGGTGGAAAAGTACAGATGGTGGTTAAAGGTGTTAACGATCAAGACTTAGATACAGATACATATGACATATTTAGTAATGCGTCGTGTACTACGAATTGTATCGGACCAGTTGCAAAAGTTTTAAATGATAGTTTTGGCATTGAAAATGGCTTAATGACAACGGTACATGCAATTACAAATGATCAAAATAATATAGATAATCCGCATAAAGATTTGAGAAGAGCGCGTTCTTGTGGGGAAAGTATTATACCAACATCAACAGGTGCTGCTAAAGCATTAAAAGAAGTTATGCCAGAATTGAATGGCAAACTACATGGCATAGCACTTCGTGTGCCAACTCAAAATGTATCATTAGTTGATTTAGTCGTTGATTTAAAACAAAAAGTGACAGTAGATGAAGTTAATCATGCATTTAGAGATGCAAACTTACAAGGAATTATTGATGTTGAAGAGGCCCCTCTAGTTTCTAAGGACTATAATACAAATCCTCATTCAGCAGTTATAGATGCTAAAAATACAATGGTCATGGGAGATAATAAGGTTAAAGTTATAGCCTGGTATGATAACGAATGGGGATATTCTAATAGAGTAGTTGAGGTAGCAAATCAACTTGGAGAACTAATTAAATAAACAATTTATTACTGCATCAATGCGAGGTAAGTTGGAAACTTACCTCGTTTTATATTTTAAGTCTTAACAAAATAAACAACTATATTGTAAACTTTATAATATCTATGGTTTACAATGTTGGTATCAAAGACTAAGATATAACTATATTGAAAGCAGAAAGGTATGTGGGGAAATGAACTTAGCAAATCAAATTATTAACGGGAAATATTTAACTCAGGCTGAGTGCTTAAAAATTTACAGAGATGCTTCGTTAGCTACATTAGATTTAGTGCATGAAGCTTATTTAATTAGACGACATTATTTCGGTCATAAAGTCAAACTAAATATGATTTTGAATGCAAAAAGTGGAATTTGTTCTGAAGATTGTGGCTATTGTGGTCAATCTAGAGAGATGAAGCACAAACAACGATACGCCTTGGTGTCAAATGAAACAATATGTAAGGGCGCAGATGTTGCTTCAAATAATAAAATTGGTACGTATTGTATTGTTATGAGTGGTAGAGGACCAAGTGACAAAGAAGTAGAACATATTACAAAAACGGTAAAAGATATAAAAAAGGATCATCCACAATTAAAAATTTGTGCCTGTCTTGGATTGGCTAACGAAGAGCAGGCAGAAAAATTAAAAGCTGCTGGAGTTGATCGCTATAATCATAATATTAATACTAGCGAGTCGTATCATGGGCAAGTTGTTTCAACACATACATATGATGAACGTATACAAACGTTATCATATATGAAAGAACATCATATTTCACCATGTTCAGGCGTAATATGTGGTATGGGTGAAAGCGATGAAGACATAATTGATATGGCTTTCGCATTGAAAAAAATAGATGCTGATAGTATTCCAGTGAATTTTTTACATCCGATACAAGGAACAAAATTTGGTAGTATGGATGATTTAACGCCTATGAAGTGTTTAAGAATATTATCTATATTCCGCTTAATAAACCCTACAAAAGAAATTCGTGTAGCAGGTGGCCGTGAAGTAAATTTGCGATCATTACAACCACTCGCATTACAAATTGCAAACTCGATATTTGTAGGTGACTATTTAATTACCGGTGGTCAACCAAATGAGTTAGATTATCAAATGCTCGAAGATCTAGGTTTTGAAATTGATTATGGCAATGACGATGAAATAACTTTTAGTCATCCACAATTCAAATCAAAGTAAATACAGAAAAAACAACGTTACAATTCAACAAACAACATCAATTAAAAAATTTTTAATATAATGTTCTACTATTGAGAATAAGTAATATTTATTATGGAGGGGCAAACTGTAAAGTAAAGCCATAATTGAATAATTTTTCTTGAAAAAAGTAAAATAGAAAAGGTTTTATAAATATATAAGAATAGCGTGTATAAAAAAGTTATGTTAAATTGCTATTTGTTAAAATTCTGTATGGATTCAATGAACATGTCACTGCTTTTGTCAAAATAGAAAATATAGTATAATGAAGCATAATCTAATCAAGAGGGTGATATAAATGAAATGCCCAAAATGTAGCTCTACACATTCAAAAGTTGTTGATTCAAGACATGCAGATGAAGCAAATGCAATTCGTCGCCGCCGTGAATGCGAGAAATGCGGCACGCGTTTTACTACTTTTGAACACATAGAAGTGAGCCCATTAATCGTTGTTAAAAAAGATGGTACACGTGAACAATTTTTAAGAGAAAAAATATTAAATGGTTTGGTAAGATCTTGTGAAAAAAGACCTGTGCGTTATCAACAATTAGAAGATATTACAAACAAAGTAGAATGGCAATTGCGTGATGAGGGTCACACTGAAATTTCTTCGAGAGATATTGGGGAACATGTAATGAATTTACTTATGCATGTCGATCAAGTTTCTTATGTCAGATTCGCATCCGTATATAAAGAATTTAAAGATGTTGATCAGCTTCTAGCTTCCATGCAAGGTATCTTAAATGATAATAAACGGAGTGACTCTTAAATGACCATGCAAGCTTACCAATTTGATTTAAGACCAAGAGACAGTTTTGAAGTTATTCGTCATTTTGAGCTTAGTCAGGCTCACTTAGAAATATTAAATCGATTATATGCTCCATTGATTGGTACGCATGCCATTGGTTTATACCATTATTTAAATCAGTTTGTATCTGAAAATAATCAGGAATTGCTAACGCATTATACCATTATGAATGAGTTAAAGGTTAATTTATTAGATTTTAGAAAGACAATGGATTATTTAGAGGGGATTGGCTTGCTTAAATCTTTTGTGCGCCATCAATCTGATAATTCAAATTTTATCTATGAACTAATACAACCACCTACAGCTTATCAATTTTTTAATGATCCTATGCTGTCAGTTTTTTTATTTAGTGAAGTCGATAAAAAGCGCTTTGTACAGTTAAAACAATATTTTGAGCAAGATAGAAAAGATTTAACAAATTATCAAAATATTACGCACAAATTTACTGAAGTTTTTAAAATGCCTAATAAAGATATTAAAATTGATAGTCAAAACATTAAATCATCTCAATATTATAAAGGTCTTGATTTGTCTAATGAGCACTTTGATTTCGAATTACTTAAAGAGTTACTTCAACATCATTTTATTAGTAGTGAAATAGTTACAGATGAAGCTAAAGCTTTAATCTTACAATTGGCTACTTTATACGGTTTAACCGTTGAGGCAATGAAACGCATGATTTTAAACTCAATTACAAGTGCACAAACTTTATCGTTTGAAGAGTTACGCAAACAAGCAAGATCATATTATTTAATTGAGCATGAACAGCAATTGCCTAAATTAGCGATAAATGCTGATAAATATTATGATTCTGAGAGCCAACATACGCGTGATAACTCGACTAATACAAAACAAGACGAGTGGCTATCTAGTTTAGATAATATAAGCCCAGTTGATATGCTCTCCTCATGGTCGGGTTCAGAACCGACTCATCAACAAAAGCTGATGATAGAAGAATTGGTTAGTAGAGAAAAACTACCGTTAGGCGTCATAAATATATTATTACAATTTGTGATGTTAAAAAACGAAATGATGTTGCCTAAAAAATATATATTTGAAGTTGCTTCTAATTGGAAAAAATTAGGCATTTCAAATGCAAAAGAAGCATACGAACGAGCACTAAAAATGAATGAACCAAAACAAGTAGAGCGAAAACCTCAAAATGCAAAGAATCGTTATTATGGAAAACAAATTGTTTCTAGAGAGAAAACACCGAAGTGGCTGGAAAACAGAGACACTGCTAAAAGACAAGAGAAAATAAAGAAAAAAGATGACAATTTGGAGAAAGATAGACAACAATTCCTAGAGCAATTAAAAAAAGATTGGGGTGATGATTAATGAAAAGCTTTAAAAATATTATGGGATCAGATTCAAATTTAGAACAGCGTATTTCACAAATCAAGCAACAAGTTATTAACGATCCAGATGTTAAGCAATTTTTAACTATGCACCAAAGTGAATTAACAAATGCCATGATTGATCGTGATTTAAATGTATTGCAAGAATTTAAAGACCAGCAAAAGCATTATGATGGTCATGATTATCATTCATGTCCCAACTTTGTTAAAGGACACATACCTGAACTTTATGTTGAAGATGAACGCATAAAAATAAAATATTTACCATGTCCTTGCAAAATTAAATACGATGAAGCGCGTTTTGATAGCCAACTAGTTACTTCCCACCATATGCAGCGTGACACACTTAATGCAAAGTTAAATGATATATTTACTGAAGATCGAGATCGATTAGAAATAGCGATAAAAGCTAATCACATATGTAAAAGTATTATTAATGGTGAAAGTGTCAAAGGCTTATACATTTATGGACCATTTGGAACAGGAAAATCGTTTATTTTAGGTGCGATGGCTAATCAGTTAAAATCACAAAAAGTTGCCTCAACTATCGTATATTTGCCTGAATATATTAGAAGCTTAAAGAATGGTTTTAAAGACGGCAGTTACGAACAACGATTAGCTCGAATTAGAGAAGCTGGAATATTAATGTTAGATGATATAGGTGCTGAAGAAGTAACTCCATGGGTTAGAGATGAAATTATTGGACCTTTATTACATTATCGTATGGTTCAAGAATTGCCAACTTTCTTTAGTTCTAATTTAAGCTTTGAAGAATTGGAACATCATTTGTCTATAACACGTGAAGGGGCAGAAAAAACAAAAGCTGCAAGAATTATAGAGCGTATAAAAAGCTTAGCTGATGATGTATATTTAGAAGGAAAAAATTATAGAAACAATTGATATTTTAAATATGTGTTGTATAATGAACGTAAATCTATATCGTTGAAATTTTTGAAGATACGACATGTTAAGGGTATTATTTAGAAAGCCATTGGTTGATGAAAAATGGTTAATAACTTTTCGTGTTACTCCTTCATTTGTAGACATTTGTAATGAGTGTCCGGCTCAAGACCGTTATCTTATGTAGAGGTAGAGTGATGATATATTCATATAAGTACTTTAAGATATATGAAATTTCATTACTTAATTAGGGTGGCATCGCGATAATCTCGTCCCTTTGTTGGGATGGGATTTTTATTTTGCTGCTATATATAATAAAGAATCAACGATACTAGTTCATATTTTAGGAGGATGTTAGTATGACCAAAATAAATATTCAATTTCCTGACGGTAATAAGAAGGCTTTCGATAAAGGTATTACTACTGAAGAAATTGCACAGTCAATTAGTCCTGGATTACGTAAAAAAGCTGTAGCTGGTAAGTTTAATCAGCAACTCATTGACTTAGCACGACCACTTGAAGAAGATGGAGAAATCGAAATTGTTACTCCTGGTAGTGAAGAAGCATTAGAAGTGTTAAGACATTCAACAGCACATTTAATGGCAAATGCATTAAAACGTTTATATGGAAATGTACAATTTGGAGTTGGTCCGGTTATTGAAGGCGGGTTCTATTATGACTTTGATATGGAAAATAAAATTTCCTCAGACGATTTTGAAAAGATTGAAAAAATGATGAAACAAATCGTTAATGAAAATCATAAAATTGAACGTAAGGTTGTTTCTAGAGAAGAAGCTAAAGAATTCTTTAAGGATGACCCTTATAAATTAGAATTAATTGACGCAATTCCTCAAGATGAGATGGTCACATTGTATTCACAAGGCGACTTCACAGATTTATGTCGTGGGGTACATGTACCTTCAACAGCAAAAATCAAAGAATTTAAGTTATTATCTACTGCAGGGGCATATTGGCGTGGAGATAGCAATAATAAAATGCTTCAACGTATATATGGAACTGCTTTCTTCGACAAAAAAGACTTAAAAGCACATTTACAATTACTTGAAGAACGTCGTGAACGTGATCATCGTAAGATTGGTAAAGATTTAGAGTTGTTTACAAATAATCAGTTAGTTGGTGCTGGATTACCTCTTTGGTTGCCAAACGGTGCGACAATACGACGTGAAATTGAGCGCTATATCGTTGATAAAGAAGTTAGTATGGGATATGACCATGTTTATACACCTGTTTTAGCAAATGTCGATTTATATAGAACTTCTGGTCATTGGGCTCATTATAGATATGATATGTTTCCACCGATGAAATTAGATGAAAATGAAGAAATGGTATTACGTCCAATGAATTGTCCTCATCATATGATGATTTATAAAAATAAACCACATTCTTATCGTGAGTTACCAATCCGTCTTGCTGAATTAGGCACAATGCATCGTTATGAAGCAAGCGGTGCAGTATCAGGCCTACAGCGTGTTAGAGGTATGACTTTAAATGACTCACATATTTTTGTTAGACCTGACCAAATTAAGGATGAATTTAAGCGTGTAGTTCATATGATTCAAGATGTATATAAAGACTTTGGATTTGAAGATTATACATTCCGCTTAAGTTACAGAGACCCTGAAGATAAAGAGAAGTATATGGATGACGATGATATGTGGAATAAAGCAGAGTCAATGTTAAAAGAAGCAGTTGATGAGCTTGGTTTGCCTTATGTTGAAGCAATAGGTGAAGCGGCATTTTATGGTCCTAAACTAGATGTTCAGGTTAAAACTGCTATGGGCAAAGAAGAAACATTATCAACAGCACAACTAGACTTTTTATTGCCAGAGCGCTTTGAATTAACTTATATTGGTAGTGATGGTGAGTATCATAGACCAGTAGTGATACATCGTGGCGTTGTATCTACGATGGAACGTTTTGTCGCTTTCTTAACAGAAGAAACAAAAGGCGCTTTTCCAACATGGTTGGCACCTAAGCAAGTTGAAATTATTCCAGTCAATGTTGATTTACATTATGACTATGCAAGAAACTTGCAAGATGAATTAAAATCCCAAGGTGTACGAGTTGAAATTGATGATCGTAATGAAAAAATGGGTTATAAAATACGTGAAGCACAAATGCAGAAAATTCCATATCAAATTGTTGTCGGTGATAAAGAGGTTGAGAATAACCAAGTTAATGTTCGTCAATACGGCTCTCAAGATCAACAGACGCTTGAAAGGGACGAATTTATATGGAATTTAGTTGATGAAATCAGACTAAAAAAACATAGATAGTCTTGTAATATAGTAGGAATTAATGTATATTCATTATATAAAATTTTAAATTTGAGTTAGAGGTTGCAACTTTAATAAGTAACTTATCTATAGTTTTTATGGGACGCATATAGGTGAGTGAAAGGTAATGTTGCCGAAGCAAATGTTTATCCATAATAAATGTTTGTTGGGACAGTTATCGAATAGATACTGTACTGTCACAATATGTGATGTGCTACCAATATAGAAAAAATGGTTGTATATCTCTTATAGATATGTAACCATTTTTTATGCTTTAACATCGATTCGTTTGATAAAAAGAAAAGGACGCGATAAAACACTTGTAAAACAATAATAATTTCTCAACGGAAATTTTTGTGTATTTGACGATATAAAGATACGTTCATCATGTGTTTTGTCCCTTATCTACAATTGAAAAACGGGTGTATTTAGCTAGCCTCTACGTAAAAGAAAGGGAGCTTTTATGTCTAAGATTGAAAGTCAAAATGGCGGTATTATACGAGGATTAAAAGACCGTCATATTTCTATGATTGCTATGGGAGGGTGTATTGGTACAGGACTGTTTATGACTTCTGGTGGTGCCATACACGATGCAGGTGCGCTTGGCGCATTGATAGCATATGCAATTATTGGTATTATGGTATTTTTCTTAATGACTTCTTTAGGAGAGATGGCAACATACTTACCTGTCTCAGGTTCATTTAGTACTTATGCAACGCGCTTTGTAGATCCTTCATTAGGTTTTGCATTAGGTTGGAATTATTGGTTTAACTGGGTTATTACGGTTGCTGCGGATGTAACTATTGCCGCGCAAGTTATTCAATATTGGACACCAATGGCAGGGATACCTGCATGGCTATGGAGCTGTATCTTTTTAGTCATCATATTCTCATTGAATTCATTATCTGTAAGGATCTATGGTGAGAGTGAATATTGGTTCGCTTTAATTAAAGTTGTTACGGTTATTATTTTCATTGCTATTGGTCTACTAACTATTATTGGAATAATGGGTGGTAAATTTGTTGGCTTTGAAACATTTACTAAAGGCGAAGGACCTATACTTGGTGGGAATTTCGGCGGAAGCTTGCTATCTATATTAGGTGTGTTCTTAGTAGCAGGTTTTTCATTCCAAGGTACAGAACTTATAGGGATTACTGCTGGAGAATCTGAAAATCCAGAGCGTGCCGTGCCAAAGGCGATTAAACAAGTGTTTTGGAGAATATTGTTATTTTATATTTTAGCAATTTTTGTTATCGGAATGTTAATACCTTATGATAGTAATGCCTTAATGGGCGGAGATAATAGCATCTCAACTTCTCCATTTACATTAGTTTTTAAAAATGCTGGATTAGCTTTTGCCGCATCATTTATGAATGCAGTTATTTTAACTTCAGTATTATCTGCTGGTAACTCTGGAATGTATGCATCAACAAGAATGCTTTATTCAATGAGTAAAGATAAATTAGCATTCCCGATTTTCGGGAAAACTAATAAATATGGTGTGCCATATTTATCTTTATTACTCACAGCAATATTAGTGATCATTATCTTTTTAGTTCAAAAGGTTAGTGGCAATGCATATGAATATATCGTTGCGGCAAGTGGCATGACTGGTTTTATCGCATGGGTAGGTATTGCTGTAAGTCACTATCGATTTAGACGTGCATTCCAACGACAACACCATAATAAAAAAGAATTAAAATACAAAGCTAAATGGTTCCCATTTGGACCTATTTTTGCTGGTATTCTATGCGTTATTGTTATCATAGGTCAAGATGTGGATTTCATTAAAACTGGTGAATTTGATTTAAATCGCTTTGTTATTACTTATATGGGTATTCCGGTATTCTTAGTGTTCTTTATTTATCATAAATTAAGATACAAAACCAAAAAGATTCCACTAGAAGAAGTTGATTTAAGACAAGATGTTCACATGAATGAAATAAAACACCATTAATTTATAAAAGTAATTGACTTAATCATATAATGTTGTTATGATTGTATACGTTGAATACGAAACGTACCAAGTAGAAACACCCGTTTCTCACCTGTAGCGACGCATCAAGCTGTTGGCAGGTTAACATGACAGGCATTATTATGTCAGATTAAAGAGCGGGTATGCTATACCTGCTCTTTTTTGCTTGGAAAATTTCGTAAAATTTTGGGAGGTGTCAATCATAGCAAAAGATCAAACTCAAATTAATGAGAAAATTCGTGCTAAAGAATTACGTTTAATCGGACAAGATGGTGAGCAAATTGGAGTGAAATCTAAACGTGAAGCGTTAGAAATGGCTGAACGCGTAGAATTAGATTTGGTTGTAGTAGCTCCAAATGCTAAACCGCCTGTTGCAAGAATAATGGATTATGGTAAGTATAAATTCGAGCAACAGAAGAAAGAAAAAGAAATGAAGAAAAAACAAAAAGTCATCAATGTTAAAGAAATTCGTCTAAGTCCAACTATTGAGGAACATGATTTCCAAACGAAGTTGAAAAATGGACGTAAGTTCTTAACCAAAGGTGACAAATGTAAGGTTTCAATTCGCTTCAGAGGCCGTGCAATTACACATAAAGAAATTGGTCAACGTGTTCTTGAAAAATTTGCTGACGAGTGTAAAGATATTGCCACTGTTGAACAAAAACCTAAAATGGATGGGCGTCAAATGTTTATCATGTTAGCGCCAGTCAACGAAAAATAATTTAACGATTAGTAGGAGGAAATGGATCATGCCTAAAATGAAAACTCACCGTGGAGCAGCTAAACGTGTTAAAAGAACTGGTTCAGGACAATTAAAACGTTCTAGAGCGTTTACTTCACATTTATTTGCAAATAAAAATACAAAACAAAAACGTCACTTACGTAAAGCAAGATTAGTTTCTAAAAGCGACTTAAAACGCGTAAAACAATTACTTGCATACAAAAAGTAACAACCAATAATGAACATATAGAGTGATTTACTAAGGAGGAATTTAATATGCCACGAGTTAAAGGTGGAACAGTAACAAGAGCGCGTCGTAAAAAAACGATTAAATTAGCTAAAGGTTACTTTGGTTCAAAACATACATTATATAAAGTAGCAAAACAACAAGTTATGAAATCAGGTCAATATGCATTCCGTGACCGTCGTCAACGTAAACGTGATTTCCGTAAATTATGGATTACACGTATCAATGCTGCAGCACGTCAACATGACATGAGTTATTCTCGTTTGATGAATGGCTTGAAAAAAGCTGACATCGATATTAACCGAAAAATGCTTTCTGAAATCGCAATTTCAGATGAAAAAGCTTTTGGCGAATTAGTTTCTAAAGCAAAAGAAGCTTTAAAATAATATTTCAAAAATCCGGGACATAGAGGTATCGGATTAAAACAAAAACGCTAAATTCTATCATGTTTCAATAGAATTTAGCGTTTTTGTAATTTTTTATAACTTATAGCATGCAGTATTGATTTCAAGAGAAGGACAGAGAGAATTTTAAATCATCTTTATGTTATTATTACGAGACTTATGTCCAAGACTCTACACCATTATTCACTTTTCATTACATTGTCAATCATTTTAATAGTTTGCTAAAATGTGAGATAAGAAATATTTAATAAGGAGAAAAACATGTCTAAATTTGATGAACAAATTATTGTAGTTCCTAGATCAATATTATTTGATAATAATAAAAATGCATTTAATGGTTTTTTAACCAAACATGGTAATCAGGGTGAAGAGATATTTAATAAGTTAGATGCTTATGAAGTAAAACGACGTGGTGATATGGAAGAAGATCCAAGTTATAAACAATTAATATCTTACTGCTTACTCGAAAATGAACATGGTGAAATATTAGTTTATGAACGTTTATCAGGTGGTGGCGAGCAAAGGTTACACGGGCAGAGTTCAATTGGCGTAGGTGGTCATATGAATGACGTCGTAGGCGCCGATAATGTCAATGAAGTACTTCGTGTCAACGCACAAAGAGAATTAGAGGAAGAAGTTGGTCTATCATCAGACAAATCGCAGAATATGCAATATATTGGTTTTATTAATGATGATAATAATGAAGTTGGTCGTGTACACATTGGTGTTGTCTTTAAAATTACAGTCAATTCCAATGATGTAGAGGCTAAGGAGACAGACACGTTAAGAATTAAATGGATGGAACAAGGTAAAATAGATAATTATGACGATTTTGAAACTTGGAGTGCTTTAATTCTACAAGATTTGTATTAATTGAGGTGTAAATAAGATGTCCGATGTTATACCTTTTCCTAGATCACAACTAAAGCTAACAAACGAAATTATTGATGCTCATAAAAATAAAAATCATACGTTAGTTTATGATTTATTTGAAACATACGAAGCACATTTTGAACTTGATGAAACGCTGTCTTTGATTAAATGTGAGACATTACTACAGCTAAATGCTTTTTTAGAGCTCAGAGAAGAAACGATTATTTTATTAAAGAAGGGCTTACAAAAGTATGATGAATTAATGATATATTACATTCAAAGTTTAAATGGCTTGGGACAATACTTTGAAGCAGTGGAAGTTATTGATCAAATTATTGATGAAGTAAAACTTCATGAAACAAGGATGGCACTTCATCCGATGCGTGAATTTGCTAAAGCACAATTATTAGAAGATAAACAACGTGTGACGGATATGCTTGGTCGCTTTGAATCATTATCGCGACGTGAGCAATCTCAACTGATATTACAACTTATTGATAATGGCCATTATGAATTTAAAGATTCAATTGCTAACATTATTCATTATTATCAAATACCACCACATGTGCTTAGTGTAATGATCGAGTATCTAAGATTTGCGCAATATTCAAAAGAAATTTCTATTCGAAAATATAGTCAAACATTTACAGTCCAACCTAATTTATTACTAGGTTTTGAGCATACATCTATGAAGACACAAGTGATTCCTGAAGTAATGAAAAAACTGGAAGACAATGAATTTAATCTTTTAAATGAAGCAAGACATATTATGAATAATCACACCATTTTACTTTATCCACTGGATATATATGATTTGTATAATAAGCAACAGTGGATAGATGGCTATGTTACTTATTTTAAATCTATGTTTGATTTAAGCAACAACGAAGACAATATGAGTATATTGTGTTTTATTCAGCAATTAGATAAAGATGTGTAGGCTAATCACTTTTAAATTGAAGGTGTATCAGTTAATATAAATTTGTTGTGAAACTACACAAATATGGCTAAACACCAGAATATCAATGTTTGTCTCCATAATTGTCGTATGATATAATGATGGAGTTGAAAAATTAAAAAAGTAAGCATGGAGGTATTTATACATGACAGCAACTTGGGAAAAAAAGGAAGGTAACGAAGGATTATTGACAGTTACAGTTCCTGCAGAAAAAGTAAACAAAGCGTTAGATAAAGCTTTTAAAAAAGTAGTTAAACAAATTAATGTACCTGGTTTCCGTAAAGGAAAAGTACCACGTCCAATCTTTGAACAACGTTTTGGTGTGGAAGCATTATATCAAGATGCAGTAGATATTTTATTACCAGAAGCATATGGTGAAGCCATTGAAGAAACAGGTATCAAACCAGTTGATCAACCTGAAGTAAACGTAACTCAAATTGAAAAAGGCAAAGACTTTGAATTTGAAGCAACTGTTACAGTTGAACCAGAAGTTGAATTAGGTGACTATAAAGGTTTAGAAATTGAAAAGCAAGAAACAGAATTAACAGATGAAGAATTACAAGAGTCTATTGACCATAGTTTGAGTCATTTAGCTGATATGGTAGTTAAAGAAGACGGCGTAGTTGAAAATGGCGATACTGTAAATATTGACTTCTCTGGTTCAGTAGATGGTGAAGCATTTGAAGGTGGACAAGCTGAAAAATACGATCTAGAAATCGGTTCAGGGTCATTTATTCCAGGATTTGAAGAACAATTAGAAGGCTTAAAAACTGGAGAAGAAAAAGACGTTGTTGTTACTTTCCCAGAAGAATATCATGCTGAAGAATTAGCTGGTAAAGAAGCTACATTCAAAACTAAAATCAATGAAATCAAATTTAAAGAAGTTCCAGAATTGGATGATGAAATTGCGAACGAATTAGATTCTGAGGCAAATTCAGTTGATGAGTATAAAGAAAATCTACGCAAGCGTTTAGCTGAACAAAAAGAGACTAACGCTGAAAACGTAGAAAAAGAAGAAGCAATCAACAAAGCAACAGAAAATGCTAAAATTGATATTCCTCAAGCAATGATTAATACTGAATTAGATCGTATGGTTCAAGAATTTGCACAAAGAATTCAGCAACAAGGATTAGATTTACAAACGTACTTCCAAATTTCTGGTCAAGATGAATCTCAAATGAGAGAACAGATGAAAGGCGATGCAGAACAACGTGTTAAAACAAACTTAACACTTACAGCAATTGCCGATGCTGAAAACATTGAGGTATCTGAAGAAGATATTGATAAAGAATTAGAAAAAATGAGTTCACAATTTAACCTTTCAGTTGAAGATATTAAAAATACATTAGGAAATACAGATATCATCAAAAATGACGTTCGTATTCAAAAAGTGATCGACTTATTACGCGACAACGCAAAATTAGTAGAAGCAAAATCTGAAGACAAAGAATAAACGGCGTCAGTGTAACAAATCAAATTGAGATATTTATGTACTCATTATTTCTCAAATTATTATTTTAATAGATAATTGAAGGTAGCAGGTGCATCATTTATGTATCTGCTACTCTACATTTAAGCAGAAGAGTTGTAGAAGTATTAAGTTGCATTGTAAAATGCATTCTAGTATAGTCGTTAGGGAATAGAGGTGTAAAAGGAATGTTTAAATTTAATGAAGACGAAGAAAATTTAAAATGTTCTTTCTGCGGTAAGGATCAAGATCAAGTAAAGAAATTAGTAGCAGGAAGTGGCGTTTATATATGCAATGAGTGTATTGAGTTATGTTCAGAAATTGTTGAAGAAGAGTTAGCACAAACATCTTCGGAAGAATTTACTGAAGTACCTACACCTAAAGAAATCATGGCACATTTAAATGAATATGTTATCGGACAAGAAAAAGCAAAAAAATCATTAGCAGTTGCTGTGTATAATCACTATAAACGTATACAGCAATTAGGTCCAAATGAAGATGAAGTTGAGCTTCAAAAAAGTAACATCGCGTTAATTGGACCAACTGGTAGTGGTAAAACATTGCTCGCACAAACGTTAGCGAAAACATTAAATGTACCATTTGCTATTGCGGATGCAACAAGCTTAACAGAAGCTGGTTATGTGGGCGACGATGTTGAAAATATTTTATTACGCCTTATTCAAGCAGCTGATTTTGATATAGATAAAGCGGAAAAAGGTATTATATATGTCGATGAAATTGATAAGATTGCTCGCAAATCTGAAAACACATCTATCACACGTGATGTCTCAGGTGAAGGTGTACAACAGGCATTGCTAAAAATTTTAGAAGGTACGACTGCAAGTGTACCGCCACAAGGTGGAAGAAAGCATCCAAATCAAGAACTAATTCAAATTGATACGACTAACATACTATTTATTCTTGGTGGTGCTTTTGATGGTATTGAAGAAGTGATTAAACGTCGCCTTGGTGAAAAAGTAATTGGCTTTGCTAGTAATGAAGCTGATAAATATGATGAAGAAGCATTACTTGCACAAATTAGACCAGAAGATTTACAAGCATATGGCTTAATTCCTGAGTTTATTGGGCGTGTGCCAGTTGTAGCAAATTTAGAAACATTAGATGTTAAAGCATTAAAAAATATTTTAACACAACCTAAGAATGCGCTTGTAAAACAATACACTAAAATGCTTGAACTAGATAATGTCGATCTTGAGTTTACGGATGATGCATTGTCTGCAATTAGTGAAAAAGCGATAGAACGGAAAACAGGTGCACGTGGCTTGCGTTCAATTATTGAAGAAGCATTAATCAATATTATGTATGATGTGCCATCAACAGAGAATGTCTTTAAAGTTGTTATTACGTCAGATACAATAAACAATGAAATAGAACCAGAATTATATGACTCAGAAGGACAATTAATTAATAAAAATAAAACTTCAGCTTAAATTAGAAATGAAAGCGAAATGAGAATTTAATTACAATTCCATTTCGCTTTTTATATTATTTCATAATGACAATTTGAGTATGAAAATGATAAAGTAATTTAGGAAAGATTTTTAAATGATAAAGCGAGGATACAATATGAAGATAAATCCCAACAATATTGAGTTATTAATCAGTGCCGTAAAGGAAGAGCAATATCCAGATACTAATCTTTCAGAAATAGCTTTAAGTGGTCGTTCTAATGTTGGAAAATCTACGTTTATTAATAGTATGATTGGTAGAAAAAACATGGCACGCACATCTCAGCAGCCCGGGAAGACTCAAACATTAAACTTTTATAATATTGATCAACAACTCATATTTGTAGATGTACCTGGATATGGCTATGCAAAAGTGAGCAAATCTCAAAGAGAAAAGTTTGGCAAAATGATTGAAGAATATATCACAACTCGTGAAAATTTAAGGCTTGTTATTCAATTGGTTGACTTACGCCATGATCCGACACAAGATGACATATTAATGTACAATTATTTAAAGCATTTTGATATTCCAACGTTAGTTATTTGCACCAAAGAAGATAAAATTCCTAAAGGGAAAGTGCAAAAGCATTTGAAGAATATAAAAGAAAAATTAGATTTAGAAGATGAAGATAATATCATTAGTTATTCTTCAATTAAAAACAGTAGACAACAACAAATATGGAATTTAATTGAACCTTATCTATAAAGATTCACTATATGTTCATCATAAACTATGACAATTTTTTGAAACTAAATTAGAATGTTTCTAAATTATTTAAGCAAGGTACTTAAACACATTATAATATATGTTATACTATGGTTATTGTAAGTATATGGAGGGCGTTAAAATGCATTTTATTGCTATAAGTATAAATCATCGCACTGCCGATGTTGCACTTAGAGAGCAAGTTGCTTTTAGAAATGATGCCTTACGTATTGCACATTTAGATTTATTTGAAACGAAGTCTATTTTGGAAAACGTTATTCTTTCTACGTGCAATCGTACTGAAGTATACGCTATTGTTGATCAAATTCATACGGGTCGCTATTATATTCAACGATTTTTAGCACGTTCATTTGGATTTGAAGTAGATGATATTAAAGCGATGTCAGAAGTTAAAGTGGGGGACGAAGCAGTAGAACATTTATTGCGAGTCACTTCTGGCTTAGATTCAATTGTATTAGGTGAAACACAAATCTTAGGTCAAATTAGAGATGCATTTTTCTTAGCCCAAGATAATCAAACAACTGGTACAATTTTTAATCATTTATTTAAACAGGCGATTACTTTTGCTAAAAAAGCACATAATGAAACAGATATTGCAGATAATGCGGTAAGTGTTTCTTATGCTGCTGTTGAATTAGCTAAAAAGGTATTTGGTAAACTGAAAAGTAAACAAGCAATCATTATTGGTGCAGGGGAAATGAGTGAACTATCTTTACTTAATTTATTAGGTGCTGGATTAACAAATATTACAGTAGTTAATAGAACACATTCAAAAGCACAAGAATTAGCTGAAAAACACAATGTAAGTTATGCAACTTTGAACGAGCTTCCAGAATTATTAATTCAAGCTGACATGGTAATTAGTTCAACAAGTTCGCCTGATTATGTTATTACTAAACAAATGATGGAGTATGTTGTACAATATCGTTCAGTGGCTTCTTTATTGTTACTTGATATCGCAGTACCTAGAGACATAGATCCTCAAGTGTCTGTAACAGATAATATTTTTAGTTATGATGTGGATGACTTAAACGGATTAGTTGATGCTAATTTAAGAGAGCGTCAATTGGCTGCAGATATTATTGCACAGCAGATTCCTTCAGCAATTGATGCCCATAATGATTGGGTTAATATGTTAGGAGTAGTTCCGGTTATTCGAGCGCTTAGAGAAAAAGCTATGGCGATTCAGGCTGAAACGATGGAAAGCATAGATCGCAAATTGCCTGATCTAAGTGAAAGGGAACGTAAAGTTATCTCTAAACACACTAAAAGTATCATCAATCAAATGCTAAAGGATCCTATTAAACAAGCTAAAGAATTAAGTAATGATAAAAACAGTTATGAAAAATTAGAGCTATTTCAAAACATTTTTGATATAGATGCAGAAGATCCATATCAGCAAGTAAAAGAACGCAAGGCACATCAAGAAAGTGAATTAGCAGTGCGTCGTATTTTTAGTTTTGAATAAGCATATTAATATGGTGATGATATGCAAGAAACCCTGTTTATTAGATTTCACGAAGTTATTTTAATCATATATGTTTTAAGTTTATTATGTTATTTTTGGGATTTTGTTAGAAAAACACATAAAGTGAGAACTTTTGGAAATTACACACTAGGGATTGTTTGGATGTTACAAACAATCTCTTTGTCTGTATATATCACTTCGCAACATGAAGTACCATTAGGTTCTATATTCGATGTTTTTTTCTTTTTGGCTTGGATATTAATCACAATTTCATTAATATTAAATTTAATAAAGAGTATGAGTTTCTCAGTATTTTTCTTGAATTTAATAGGATTAGTGCTGTTAACAATGAGTACATTCCAACCTGATAACTACTCAACCCACGTAGAAAAAAGCGCTGTAATTAATGAGCTTCTTTTAGTCCATATTGGGCTTGCGGTACTTAGTTATGCATTTTATGCATTAGCATTTGTCAATGCACTACTTTTTATTATTCAATATCGCAACCTTAAAGAGAAAAATTTTGATCAAAAATATTTTCGCATTGGCAGTGTTGCTTCATTAGAAAATATTGTTTTTTATTCATCATTAGCCGGCTTTGTCCTAATGATAATGAGCATTATTTTAGGAGCACAATGGGGTATGTTTTCAGTTGGTAAAAGTATTTTTATAGATCCTAAAGTGATTTTATCATCAATTATTACTTCACTTTATGCTATTTATTTATTATGCCATGTTAAACGATGGCTAAGTGCGAAGCATCTCATTTATTTTAATATTATTTTGTTTTGCCTATGTATGATAAATCTTTTCTGTACAACACATTTTTCATAGGTTTATATTATGGCTTATGATGCTATTTACTTTGCAGATGTATTTTTAGGAGGATAGTCTATGCGCAAACTGGTTGTGGGATCACGAAGAAGTAAATTAGCTTTGACACAAAGCAAGCAATTTATTGATAAATTAAAAGAAATTAATCCGGATTTAGAAATAGAAATTAAAGAAATTGTGACAAAAGGTGACCAGATTTTAGATAAACAATTATCTAAAGTTGGGGGCAAAGGCTTGTTTGTCAAAGAAATCCAACACGAACTTTTTAATAAAGAAATTGATTTTGCGATACATTCTTTAAAAGATGTTCCAAGTATTCTGCCTGAAGGTTTAACTTTAGGCTGCATTCCCGATAGAGAAAATCCATTTGATGCGTACATTGCAAAAAATCATACGCCACTTGATCAGTTACCAGATGGTAGTATTGTTGGCACTAGTTCTTTACGACGCGGCGCACAAATTTTAGCAAAATATCCTAATCTTGAGATTAAATGGATAAGAGGTAACATTGATACCCGTCTTCATAAATTAGAAACTGAAAATTATGATGCTATTATTTTAGCTGCAGCAGGACTAAAGCGTATGGGTTGGTCAGATGATATTGTCACAACTTATTTAGATAAAGATGTTTTATTACCCGCAATTGGACAAGGTGCATTAGGGATAGAATGTCGTAGTGATGATGTTGAGTTGTTAGCTTTACTTAAGCAAGTGCATAATCAACAAGTAGCTGACTGTGTAACAGCAGAGAGAACATTTCTTGCAGCAATGGACGGCAGTTGTCAAGTTCCAATAGGGGGTTATGCAACGAATAAAACTAATGGAGATATTGAATTTACTGGATTGATTATGACTCCTGATGGAAAAGAACGATATGAGCATACTGAAAGCGGCAATAATCCTATAGAATTAGGTAATAAAGTTAGCGATGTTTTAATTGAACAAGGTGCTTATGAAATAATTAGAAAATTAAACGACCAACAATTGCATTAATACCATAAATATTGAGGTGTAATGAAAAATGAAGCCAGTTGTAGTAATGACGCAAACGAGTAATGTAAAAAGTGATTTGATTGAGATTGTGCATAAACCGTTTATTAAAATCCAATCGCTTGAATTTAACACTCAGCTATTGCACGATAACTATGACTGGATTATTTTTTCTTCTAAAAATGCTGTACAATTATTTTATCCTTTTTTTAATAGCGTTAATATAAAGTATGTAGCAGCGATAGGGGATAAAACAGCGCAACTATGTCAAGAACTAGGTATAAAAGTTGATTTTATACCTGATGATTATTCCCAAGAAGGACTTATTTCTAAGTTGAAGTTGCAAAATCAAAAGCTTCTAATACCTAGTAGCGCACAAGCGCGACCTTATTTGCAACGGAAACTATCACAAAATAATAAGGTAGTAAAGATTGACTTGTATACACCTATTGCACATAGGGATAATATCCATGAAGTAATTAAGTTGATATCAAATAACAAAATCGATGCACTTACATTTTCAAGTTCTTCAGCTGTGCATTACTTTTTTGAAGAAGCTAACCTTCCAAACTTTTATGCTTACTACGCAATTGGCCGTCAGACTGCTAACACGATTAGATATTATGGGTATGAACCTAAGATTGCTGATAATCAAACCTTAGAATCATTGATAAATAAAATTATAGAAAGTAGGAATTACAATGAAATTTGATAGACACAGAAGATTGCGTACTTCAGAAACGATGCGCAATTTAGTAAGAGAAAATCACGTAAGAAAAGAAGACTTAATTTATCCTATATTCGTAGTTGAAAAGGACAATGTAAAAAGTGAGATTACTTCTCTACCTGGAGTATATCAAATAAGCTTAAATTTATTAGATGATGAAATTAATGAAGCATATGATTTAGGAATTAGAGCAATTATGTTCTTTGGTGTTCCAAATGCTAAAGATGAAGTTGGTTCAGGTGCGTATGATCTTAATGGTGTTGTTCAACAGGCAACTCGTAAAGCGAAATCATTGCACGAAGATTTATTAATTGTTGCAGATACTTGTTTGTGTGAATACACTGACCATGGCCATTGTGGTGTCATTGATGAACATACACATGATGTTGATAATGACAAATCATTGCCATTACTTGTTAAAACAGCTGTTTCTCAAGTTGAAGCTGGTGCAGATATTATTGCACCTAGCAATATGATGGATGGGTTTGTGGCTGAAATACGCCAAGGTTTGGATGACGCAGGCTACTATAATGTACCAATTATGAGTTATGGTATTAAATATGCTTCTAGTTTCTTTGGTCCATTTAGAGACGCTGCTGATTCTGCACCATCATTTGGTGATAGAAAGACTTACCAAATGGATCCAGCAAATCGTTTAGAAGCATTAAGAGAATTAGAAAGTGATTTAAAAGAAGGCGCAGATATGATGATTGTTAAACCCGCTTTAAGTTATTTGGATATTGTGCGGGACGTTAAAAATAATACGAATATTCCTGTAGTGGCATACAACGTCAGTGGTGAGTATGCAATGACAAAAGCTGCAGCAATAAATGGTTGGATTGATGAAGAACATGTTGTAATGGAACAAATGGTATCAATGAAACGTGCAGGTGTGGATATGATTATTACTTATTTTGCAAAAGATATATGTCGTTATTTAGATAAATAGAGGGAGGTAGACTATGAGTTACGAAAAATCAATAGAAGCAATGGCTATAGCTGAAAATTTAATGCCTGGTGGTGTAAATAGTCCTGTTAGAGCTTTTAAATCCGTAGATACGCCTGCAATATTTATGGATCATGCTGAAGGATCCAAAATTTACGATATAGATGGCAATGAATATATCGATTACGTATTGAGTTGGGGGCCGCTGATCTTAGGGCATAAGAACCCACAAGTTATTGAAAAGTTGCATGAAGCTGTTGATAAAGGGACGAGTTTTGGTGCATCAACGCTAAAAGAGAATCAACTTGCTAAACTTGTTATTGAACGGGTACCATCAATTGAGAAGATACGTATGGTATCGTCAGGTACCGAGGCAACATTAGATACTTTACGATTAGCTCGTGGTTATACAGGACGCAATAAAATTGTCAAATTTGAAGGCTGTTATCACGGTCATAGTGATTCTTTACTAATTAAAGCAGGTTCAGGTGTTGCTACATTAGGCTTACCTGATTCACCAGGTGTTCCAGAAGGCACAGCGAAAAATACAATTACAGTGCCGTATAATGATTTAGATGCAGTCAAATTGGCATTTGAAAACTATGGTGATGATATTGCTGGTATAATCGTTGAACCAGTAGCTGGAAATATGGGAGTCGTCCCACCAGTTGATGGCTTTTTACAAGGTTTAAGAGATATTACGACTCAATATGGAGCGTTGCTTATTTTTGATGAAGTAATGACTGGTTTTCGTGTTGGATACCATTGTGCTCAAGGTTATTTTAATGTAATTCCTGATTTAACATGTTTAGGAAAAGTCATCGGCGGCGGTTTGCCAGTAGGAGCTTTCGGTGGTAAAAAAGAAATTATGGACCATATTGCTCCTGAAGGCGATATTTATCAAGCGGGAACCTTATCAGGTAATCCGTTGGCAATGACAAGCGGTTATGAAACGCTAAGTCAGCTAACCCCAACATCTTATGATTACTTCCAAGAATTAGGGGATTTATTAGAACAAGGATTGAAAGAGATCTTTGCTAAACATAATGTACCTATCACTGTTAACAGAGCTGGATCAATGATTGGCTATTTCTTAAACGATGGTCCTGTAACTAACTTTGAACAAGCAAATAACAGTGATTTAAAACTCTTTAGCCAAATGTATCGTGAAATGGCAAAAGAAGGGGTATTCTTGCCGCCATCACAATTTGAAGGTACATTTTTATCTACGGCACATACTAAAGACGACATAAAAACAACAATTCAAGCATTTGATACTGCTTTAAGTCGTATTGTATAATGAATTTAATAATATGAGGTTAGGACTTTCATACTGAGGATGTCTTAACCTCTTTTTAATGAAAGAAGGGTCATGATGAGAAGAATATGGCTTAATAATTTAATTCTTTTAACAACAGCAATCATCGTGAGCTTAATATTATATTTTGCACATGTACTGTTACCATTTATGTTTGGTCCTATTATTGCTGCTATAATTGTTGTTAAATTTTTAAAATTAAATGTAAAGTGGCCATTCTGGTTTAGCCAAGTCGGGCTGATTTTATTGGGTGTTCAAATAGGATCGACATTCACAACAGAAGTTATTAATGATATTAAAGATGACTGGACAACAATTATCATTGTTACTGTATTACTCATCGCATTATCTTTAATTATCGCATACTTTTTTAAAAAGATAGCACGTGTGAATACTGAAACTGCAATATTAAGTGTAATTCCTGGAGCACTTAGTCAAATGCTCATTATGGCAGAAGAGAATAAGAGGGCTAATATACTTGTTGTGAGTTTGACACAAACTTCACGTGTTATTTTCGTTGTCATTCTTGTACCGCTTATTTCTTATTTATTTAGTAGCAATCAAACAGCTACGCAAAGTATTAGTCATGCAAAGCCATTAACGCAGGTACTCCATTTTCCAGAGATTATATTGATAATCATGGCAATTGCACTTGTTTATTTTATAATGGCAAAAATCAACTTTCCTACTAAACAGTTATTAGCACCTATCATGGTATTGATTAGTTGGAATTTAATTACGCATATCACATTTACCTTAGATAATTATATTTTAGCATCAGCTCAAGTTATATACATGATAAGAATCGGATTGCAAATAGCTCAATTACTTGGTGATTTGAAAGGTCGTATTGCGATTGCAATCATTTATCAGAATGTATTATTAATTATCAGTGCTTTTATCATGGTTTATTTCGTTCATTTATTTACCAATGATTCTATAAATGAATTATTCTTAGGTGGTGCGCCTGGAGGTATGAGTCAAATTGTTATTGTGGCTATAGCTACAGGTGCTGATGTAGCAATGATTTCAAGTTTTCATATCTTTAGAATCTTCTTTATTTTATTCATAGTTGCACCGATTATTAGTTACTTATTGAAATTGAGTTTGAAAAGATATGACAAGAAATAAGAGTGGGGCATAAATTCCAAAATAATAGCACAGAGATGTTTTGACATAAATCATCTTTGTGCTTCTTTTATTATCAATACTTCGTATGGTATATCTGAGTTTTCATAGGTTGCTATCCAGTCAGCCCAAGTTGTCTTATGAATAAAATCTATAACATTATTGTACTAGATTGTTATCGTCATTTATGAACAGGTTTATGTGGACAATCTTTTAAATGAGCATCATACATCCCTGATGCTTCAAGGAATGAAAACACAGTAACAGGTCCCAAGAATTTGAAACCATATGACTTTAAATCTTTTGAAAGCTGTGTTGCTCGTTCATCTACAGTTATTCTGTCAGACGCATGCTTATAATGTAAGTCAATGGGGTGACCGCCAACGTATGACCATAGAAACTGACTAAAACTACCAAATTCTTTTTCAATGTCTAAATATCCTTTAGCCTGTGAAATGATTGCTTCTAATTTTTTGCGATTATGAACAATATTGGGAAAGCTCATTAGCTTATCAATATCGCTTTCAGTCATTTGTGCTACTCTTTGAGGCTCAAAATTATGAAATGCTTCACTGTATGCGTCTTTCTTTTTTAAAATAGTTAACCAGGAAAGTCCGGCATGTTGAGATTCTAGTGCCAGGAGCTTGAACAAGGCTTTACTATCATATAAAGGTTTTCCCCATACGTTATCATGATAATCTAAATAAATAGGATCTTTCGTGCTAAATGCGCACTCATTCATAAATATACCTCCAAGAGATTGACTTATAGCGATTTCCATTATACTATAATTAAGAAGCAAAATATATGTTTGGGAAGAGTAAGTATGAATGGTAATTCAGAGAGCATATGGTTGGTGAGAATATGCATAGCGTTCTTACTGAAGGTAGCCCACTAGATCTTTTATTGAACAGTAATATTAAGTAGATAAAAGCGTGTTTGAGCGTTAATCATAATTAAGTGCAAGAATTAAGTTTGATTTTATAGAACTTTTTTCTTGAATTTAGGTGGTACCACGGAAATTCCGTCCTATATATATTAGGACGGTTTTTTTATTTCAAGGAGGTCATTATTGATGAAAATGGAACCTAAATATAATCCGCGAGAAGTAGAATCAGGTAGATATGATGAATGGGTCAATAGCGGATATTTTAATACATCTACGGATAAGTCAAAAAAACCATATACGATTGTTATTCCACCACCAAATGTAACTGGGAAATTACACTTGGGACATGCTTGGGATACAACCTTACAAGATATCATTACACGTATGAAACGTATGCAAGGTTATGATACGTTATATCTACCTGGCATGGATCACGCTGGTATAGCTACACAAGCTAAAGTTGAAGCGAAACTTAATGAACAAGGCATCTCTAGACATGATATTGGAAGAGAAAAATTTTTAGAACAAGCTTGGGAATGGAAAGAAGAGTATGCCTCATTTATACGACAACAATGGGCTAAATTAGGACTAGGTTTAGATTATAGTCGTGAACGTTTTACCCTAGATGAAGGATTAAGTCAAGCTGTTAAAAAAGTTTTCGTTGATTTATATAATAAAGGTATCATATATCGTGGAGAACGTATTATAAATTGGGATCCTAAAGCACGTACAGCATTATCAGATATAGAGGTCATACATGAAGATGTTCAAGGGCATTTTTATCACTTTAAATATCCTTATGCTGATGGGGATGGTTACATTGAAATTGCTACAACCCGGCCGGAAACGATGTTAGGGGATACTGCGATTGTTGTAAACCCTAATGATGAACGTTATAAAGATGTTATAGGTAAAACTGTTATCTTGCCTATTGTTGGTCGAGAATTGCCAATTTTAGCAGATGAATATGTTGATACTGAATTTGGAAGTGGTGCTATGAAAGTTACTCCGGCTCACGATCCAAATGACTTTGAAATTGGTCAACGTCATCACCTAGATAGTATTATTGTGATGGATGAAACAGGTGCCATGAATGACCAAGCAGGAAAATACCAAGGGTTAGATCGTTTTGAATGTCGTAAGCAACTTGTAGAAGATTTAAAAGCATTAGATTTAGTAATTAAAATTGAAGATCATATGCATTCGGTAGGTCATTCAGAACGCTCCGGTGCAATAGTTGAACCATATTTATCCACACAATGGTTTGTAAAAATGAAACCATTAGCACAGCGCGCGTTAGACAATCAAAAAACAACAGATCGCATTGATTTCTATCCACCACGATTTGAGAATACATTTAATCGATGGATGGAAGAAATTAGAGATTGGACAATTTCTAGACAATTATGGTGGGGTCATCAAATCCCAGCTTGGTATCATAAGGAAACAGGTGAAATTTATGTTGGTGAACAAGCGCCAAAAGATATAGAAAACTGGGAACAAGATGAAGACGTTCTAGATACATGGTTTTCTAGTGCCTTATGGCCTTTCTCAACATTAGGCTGGCCTAACGAAAGTGCAAATGATTTTAAACGTTATTATCCAACTAATGCATTGATTACCGGATATGACATTATTTTCTTCTGGGTGGCTCGAATGATTTTCCAAGGTTTAGAGTTTACCGAACGACGACCTTTCCAAGATGTATTATTACATGGATTGGTGCGCGCCGAAGATGGTCGTAAAATGAGTAAATCACTTGGCAATGGTGTTGACCCGATGGATGTAATCGAAGAATATGGCGCAGATAGCTTACGTTATTTCTTAGCGACGGGTTCATCTCCAGGTCATGATTTAAGATATTCTACTGAAAAAGTTGAATCTGTATGGAACTTTATCAATAAAATTTGGAATGGTGCACGGTTTAGCTTAATGAATATTGGTGAAGATTTTGCTGTAGAAGATATTGATTTATCTGGCAACTTATCACTAGCTGATAAATGGATTTTAACGCGTTTAAATGAAACGATAGAAACGGTGACTGATTTAAGTGACAAATATGAATTCGGTGAAGTAGGTCGCGTATTATATAACTTTATTTGGGATGAATTCTGTGATTGGTATATAGAAATGAGTAAGATACCAATGAATGGTGCAGACGAAGCGCAAAAACAAACAACACGTTCTGTATTAAGTTATACGCTTGATCAAATGATGCGCATGTTACATCCGTTTATGCCATTTGTGACTGAAGAAATTTGGCAAAGTTTACCTCACGAAGGTGATACCATTGTCAAAGCTGCTTGGCCAACAGTTAAAGAAGAATTCAGCTTTAAAGATAGTAAACAAACGATGCAACAATTAGTGGAAATAATCAAATCAGTTAGACAATCTCGAGTTGAAGTTAATACACCTTTATCTAAAGCCATTCCAATTTTTATTCAAGCCAAAGATGAAGACGTTAAAGCGACATTAATTGAGAATGCGGACTATATTGATAAATTCTGCCACCCGAGCGAACTAATTATTGATACTGATATCACAATTCCTGAAAAAGCAATGACATCAGTTGTTGTAGCTGGTAAAGTTGTTTTACCATTAGAAGGGCTTATCGATATGGATAAAGAAATTGCTCGGTTAACTAAAGAGTTAGAAAAGCTTCAAAGCGAACTAGATCGCGTTGATAAAAAATTAGCAAATGACAACTTCGTTAAAAAAGCACCTGAAAAAGTAATTAATGAAGAACGAGATAAAAAGGAACGTTACCAAGAAAAATATGATGGTGTTAAAGCAAGAATTGAACAATTAAAAGCATAGGAGTATTAGATGATGAATTACCTAGACAGCTTGTATTGGATACATGAACGTACTAAATTTGGTATCAAACCTGGCGTCAAACGTATGGAATGGATGCTTGCACAATTTAATAATCCTCAGCATAATATAAGAGGTATTCATGTTGGTGGTACAAATGGCAAAGGTTCAACAGTAGCGTATCTTCGTTCTGCCTTAGCCAGTAATGGTTATGAAGTTGGTACATTTACATCACCATTTATAGAATCATTTAATGAGCGTATCAGTCTAAATGGCGTACCAATTTCAGATGATGAAATTGTCGCTTTAGTAGAACGCGTTAAACCAATTAGTGAAGCAATGGATAGAGATACTGATTTAGGCGTTGCAACTGAGTTTGAAATAATTACGACGATGATGTTTCTATACTTTGGTGAAATACATCCTGTGGATTTTGTAGTTATTGAAGCAGGTTTGGGTATTAAAAATGATTCTACGAACGTCTTTAATCCCATTATATCGATATTAACTAGTATTGGATTAGATCATACCGATATTTTAGGTAATACGTATTTAGATATTGCCAAAGATAAAGGTGCTATTATTAAACCCAACATCCCAGTCATTTATGCTGTGAAAAATGATGAAGCATTAAAATATATACGTGACCTTGCAGTTAGTGAGAATGCAAAGCCCATTGAATTAGAACGTGAAATCATTATTGTGTCTGAAGATGATGAGTTTACGTATCGCTATAAATCGTATGAATTAGAGACGATTATCTTAAACATGCTTGGAGAACATCAAAAAGAAAATGCAGCACTAGCAATTACAGCGTTAATTGAGTTAAATGAAGCAGGTCTTATTGAGTTAGACTTCAACAAAATGATTGATGCGATTGAATCAGTGACTTGGACTGGAAGAATAGAACAGGTTAAAGAAGAACCATTGATGATTATTGATGGTGCACATAATAATGAGAGTATTGAGGCACTTATCGAAACTGTTAAAACTTATTATAATAAAGAAAAGATGGATATTTTGTTCTCGGCAATTAAGGGTAAACCAATTGCCAGTATGATGAATAAGTTAAAAGAAATTGCTGATGTCTTTTATTTTACTGAGTTTGATTTTCCAAAAGCAATAACAGCAGATGAGTTTAAAGATTTGATTCAAGATATAACTGTTGAGTATATTCAAGATTATCATTCATTTATAAACAATTATTCTGGAAAAGGATTATTAATCACCGGAAGTTTATATTTTATAAGCGAAGTAAAAGATAATGTAGAGTTTGTTGAAATTGACAAATAATGAATAGATGCAAAGTATGCTTGATATTTAAGCGGCAGATATTTTAAATCTGCTGCTTTTTTTATGTTTAATTTCATTAAATAAATAGTTGTAAAATATTTATCTTTTAATATTGCTTATAATATTTACAATTGGAACGGAGCTCCTTATAATTTTTGTAAGGAGGTTGATATGTGGTTATCATATGCTATTTATACAGTGTTCTTTTTAGTTATTTATATCAATTGAATGGTGTCGAACGTATATCATTTTGTATTTTAAAAGCACGTTCAACTTGTGATTATTGTCACCAAAAATTACCGTGGTATTCCTTATTACCAATAGTTAGTTTTTTATTTTTAAAAGGACGAGCGCTTTGTTGTCATCACAAATTAAATAAGTATTATCTTATAGGAGAGCTAATTGCTTTTATTATTCCTACTATGAGCTTAATTTGGGACATTGACATAAATCCAACGATTTTTTCGTTCGTCTTCTTGTTTCTCCTAGTTATGGCAATTTATGATATAGAAACTAAATACTTAAATTTACAATTTTTCGCTTTATTTGTTATATGTCTATTGTTTATTTCCCACTTTTATCTCATTAACTTTATTATTTATACTTTAGTAAGTCATGCAATTTATTTATTTGTTCATAACTCGCTTGGTTATGGCGATATAATTTTAATTTCATTTTTATCACTTATTTTCCCACAATCGTTTATGCTTTACTTTATATTTATCACATTATTATTTGCTACCCTATATAGTCTTTTTTTAATTGTTAAATATAAGACGAAAAGAATGCAAATACCGCTTATTCCATTTGTTTTTATCTCATTTATTTTAAATGCATTTTGTTTTAAAATGCTTAAGTTTTACGTTGAAGGAATGATGTTATGAAAATTAAAGATATGGTTACTTCTGAAAAACCTCGCGAACGTCTACTACATTATGGAGAGAAAAGCTTATCTAACACAGAATTATTAGCAATTTTAATTAACACAGGACGCAAAGGCAGTTCGAGTATTGAGATTGCCAATGAAATTATGTTTGGAAAACATCAACTAAAAGAATTAAAATGTATGACCATTCATCAATTAACTCAAATTAAAGGGATTGGCTTACATAAGGCAGTTATATTAAAAGCCGCATTTGAACTAGGAGAAAGGATGAATGCGACACATTTAAGTGAGAAGGTTAAGATTAAATCTCCTGAAGATGTGGCAAATCTAATGACATCTAAACTCAAAGACTTAGAACAAGAACACTTTGTAGCATTATTTTTAGATACAAAGAATATCGTTATTAAAGAACATACAATTTTTGTTGGCACATTAAATTCAACCATTATACATCCACGTGAAATATTTGCGGCAGCGTTGCGTTATACATCTAATTCATTAATTGTCGTTCATAATCATCCTTCTGGAGATGTAACACCATCATCGGAAGATATTGCAACTACAATACGTTTAAAAGAATGTGGAGATATTTTAGGAATATCTTTACTAGATCATATTATCATTGGTAATAATAAATTTACTAGTTTATGTGATGAAGGATATATAGAATAATATGTAAAGCATTTTCGCAATTGATTAATTGAAGAAAGTGATATGCATGATTTGTGCTCTAAAAACCAAAACAAGCATACTAACAATATGCTAGTATGCCATGCTAAATCGTGACTAAATGACAATCAAATTGAAGCGTGCAAACATAATATGACAACTTGTATGTTTACATTAAGAAATGTTGTTCAAAGTTAAATCTATCAAAATTTGTGAAATTATATAGTTAACACCTTGCAGTTGCGTTAACTCTAATTTTTATATTAAAAATGGAAATATCCAGTCAAGCCTTGATAATTTTCATAAACCCATAAAATGCCTTGGTATGCAAGGTAAAGGCAAAGAACTACAAGCGCCGCTGATATTAAAAATCTCAATATTGAAAATCCCACTCTAAATAATAAAATCGCTAATAAAACAATCAAGATAATAGTGAGAATACTCATTAGCGGTCATCCTTTCTAATATTCGTTTACTACGTCTTATTATATTCTTAAATTTAATAATACGCATCAGTCCTAAGATTAAAGCTTGACTCGTACTTAAGACTGATGCATCGATATCCTAATTCTATTATAATACTCTAAATGATCACTAGGAAGGGGAAACTGTATGCATTTCATTCTGAGTACTATAAAAAACATTATTGCCATAGTTATCATCATGATGATTGTATATATCGCCCTTAGATACGCACCTTTTTTACGAGATCAAGAATGGAACCCGGTTAGTTCAATATCTGAAACATCAGACATTAATAATTTAAATTCAGTTCCCGAGACACAATACAATCAACAAAACGAACCATATACAATTGAAGATAATGATTTAATTCAAAACATACCTAAAAGTCAGATAAAAAATGTTTTTAAAATCATAGATAAACAAGAATTTATGGCTGTATCTGGTTTAAGACGAATGGGTTATAACGATGATTATATAGCAGGCCAACGTGATGATCATTTCATAATTTATAAATTAGGGTCTGATAAGATAAAGGTATTTAATACTGAAATTGAGATGGAACAAGAATTGATAAGGCTTAAACAACATATTCCACTTAAAGAATTAAACGCATATTAACTTTATCACTCTCATTTGAAATCATACTGTAAATACGTTAGCCTTGAAGTATAGTAAATAAAAAGGATTGGTGATTTTATGACACAACAACAATCTAAAGCCAAACAAGCTAATGAACAAGCAAAGGCCCAGAATCTTTTTGCAAAGTGGCGAAAAGAAGAAACACTATATAAAGAAGATGAAAAGAACGCAACTAAAGAAGAAAAATAATCAATCAAAAGTATAGCAATTTCCAATGAAAATATTGATAGAAGTGCTGTTGGTGATTTAATCATCAGCAGTTTTTTTATTGATACTATTCATCTGAAGATCACTTTTATTATCTAATAAAAGTTAGTGCTTTATTTAAAGACTAGAGTAATATAAAATAGAAAAGGATAATGAAGTTTAATAGAGGTGTTCCGGGTGCTAAAGTTTTTTAAAAATAACAAGCTGATTGTTGTTTTTTGCGCTATCATTGTTTTTATTGCGCTTATAGGTTTATCTATTCGGTCTTCAACTCAATCGCCTCCTGAACAATTTATAGGGGATACAGTATCTACTGGTCAAAGAATCATTAGTTATCCTGTCAATTTTGTCGCTGGAGAGATCGGGAATTTTTTCAATTCTGGAGATTCAAAAGATAATAAAGCTAAAATAAAGCAATTAGAAGCTGAAAATGAACAGTTAAAAGCAGATAATAAGAAATACAAAAAAGAACTAGATATCAAAGATATTTCAAAGTATGAGCCAATTTCAAGCACTGTGATTGCGCGTAACCCAGATCAATGGATGAACACAGTCATCATAGATAAAGGTGCTAAATCTGGCATACAAAATAATATGGCAGTGATGACATCACAAGGTCTTGTTGGAAGAGTTACGAAGGTAAATCAATTTTCTGCACAGGTTGATTTAATCTCGACAAACGCACGAACTGGTAAACTTTCGGTTAATATTCAACATGGTGACAAGAAAGTGTTTGGATTAATTGATCGTTATGATAGTAAGAAACAAGAACTAATAATTAGTGAAGTCAATAATAAAAACAAAATTTCTGCAGGAGACAAGGTGGTTACAAGCGGATTAGGTGATCAACTACCAAGTAATTTATATGTCGGAGAAGTGACGCAAGTTGAAAATGACCAATATGGTCTAGCAAAAGAATTGAGAGTTAAAACAGCAGCAGATTTAGGAGATTTAAATCACGTTTATATTGCGAAAAGAGATCCAAAAACGCTTCCCGATGATGAAAGCAGGGATGAATAATGCGATCATTTTTATATCTGTTCTTTGGAATTGTGCTTTTTTATATCGACATTACAATTGGACTAATCATACCATTTAATATAGGCAATCACGCTGTTAAATTCGTGCCACAACTAACTTTAATGTATTTGCTAATGCTGACAGTCTATAGAAATTTTGGGATTTCTTTAATTTTAGGTACGTTTTTGGGAATAATGACCGATATTTATATTGGAAGTCTGTATGGTATTTATATGTTTGGGTATATTCTACTTATTTTTATTATTGATAAATTTTTCAAAGTATTTTATCGTGATTACATCATGATTTTCTTCGTCATCATATGTGCAACATTAGTATTTCAAATGTATGCAGCACTGATATATGGTGCAGTAGGTTTTATTGAGTTTGACATATGGGATTTTATCTTATTGAGATTATTACCTACATTTATTCTCAATTTAATACTATTAATTATTATGTTCCCAATTTGCTATAAATATCTCAAAAATTAATTTCAAAGATTGACAGTACAAGGTACTAATGGTAAGATGCAGTAGTTGAGTAGTTTTATAGCTACATACAACCGCTCAAATATGGGTTTAAGTACTATTCAATTTGCAATAGTCACCTATGTATGGCGTGACTTATAAATATAGGAGGTGCAAAGTATGTTTGCTATTATTGAAACAGGTGGAAAACAAATCAAAGTTGAAGAAGGTCAAGAAATCTACGTTGAAAAATTAGACGTAGCAGAAGGCGAAACTTTTACTTTTGATAAAGTATTATTTGTAGGTGGAGATTCTGTAAAAGTTGGTGCGCCAACAGTTGAAGGTGCAACAGTATCTGCTACAGTTTATAAACAAGGCCGTGGTAAAAAAATCACAGTATTCACTTATAAACGTCGTAAAGACTCAAAACGTAAAAAAGGCCATCGTCAACCATATACTAAATTAACTGTTGATAAAATCAACGCTTAATTAATATGATAACTGTTGATATTACAGTAAATGATGAAGGCAAGGTAACTGATGTTATCATGGATGGTCATGCTGATTATGGCGATTATGGTCATGATATCGTATGTGCTGGTGCCTCAGCAGTTCTGTTTGGCAGCGTAAATGCTATTATGGGTTTGACTTCAGAGAAGCCAGATATCGATTATGATGATGACGGTGGTCATTTCCATATTAGAAGTGTGAATCTTGATAATGATGACGCGCAACTGATTCTTCAAGCAATGTTAGTTTCTTTACAAACGATTGAAGACGAATATAATGAAAATATCAGATTAAATTATAAGTGAGGTGTATCCCGATGTTGAAATTAAACTTACAATTCTTCGCATCTAAAAAAGGGGTAAGTTCTACAAAAAACGGACGAGACTCTGAATCTAAAAGATTAGGTGCTAAACGTGCGGATGGTCAATTTGTAACAGGTGGCTCTATTCTATTCCGTCAACGTGGTACTAAAATCTATCCTGGTGAAAATGTAGGTCGTGGTGGCGATGATACATTATTCGCTAAAATCGACGGCGTTGTTCGTTTTGAACGTAAAGGTCGTGACAAAAAACAAGTTTCTGTTTATGCAGTTGCTGAATAATTGTCAAAGGAACACCAGAAGTACATACTTCTGGTGTTTTATTTTGCGTAAATCATAATAAATCGCCCATTAAAGTAAACTTCTACTACAAAGAAGTTGATTGTAAATTATAACACTTATGATTTATTAGCAATATAGTTAATGATATAATTCAAGATAATGATTACATGTAAAAGAGGTGAGATATATGTTTGTCGATCAAGTAAAAATATCTCTTAAAGCAGGTGATGGTGGTAATGGAATCACTGCTTATCGTAGAGAGAAATATGTACCATTTGGAGGACCAGCAGGTGGTGATGGTGGTAAAGGCGCTTCTGTCATTTTTGAAGTAGATGAAGGATTAAGAACTTTACTAGATTTTAGATACCAACGTCATTTTAAAGCTAAAAAAGGAGAAAATGGACAAAGCAGTAATATGCATGGGCGTAATGCTGAAGATTTAATTCTAAAAGTACCACCTGGAACGATAATCAAAAATGTAGAAACTGAAGAAGTGTTAGCCGACCTTGTGGAAGATGGTCAGCGTGCAGTAGTAGCTCATGGTGGACGTGGAGGTCGAGGAAATTCTAGATTCGCTACACCTAGAAACCCTGCACCTGATTTTAGTGAAAATGGTGAGCCAGGTGAAGAATTAGATGTCACTCTAGAGTTAAAGTTATTAGCCGATGTGGGATTGGTTGGATTTCCAAGTGTGGGTAAATCAACATTATTATCGATCGTATCTAAAGCGAAGCCCAAAATTGGGGCATATCACTTTACAACTATCAAGCCAAACTTAGGTGTGGTATCAACGCCTGATCAACGAAGTTTTGTTATGGCAGATTTACCTGGTTTGATTGAAGGTGCATCCGATGGAGTAGGATTAGGACATCAATTTTTACGTCATGTTGAGCGAACGAAAGTTATTGTGCATATGATAGATATGAGTGGTTCAGAAGGTAGAGATCCTTTTAATGATTATCACGTCATCAATCAAGAATTAATCAATTATCAACAACGTTTAGAAGAACGGCCCCAAATTATTGTTGCTAATAAAATGGATGTTCCAGGCGCGCAAGACAATTTACAGAAATTTGAGGATAGTATAGCTGCTGATATCATGGTAATACCAGTGTCTACTATTACTAGAGATAATATTGATACTTTACTTTATGCTATTGCAAATAAATTAGAAGAAGTTAAAGATATAGACTTCTCAGTCGAAAAAGATGAAGAGATTGGTGTAAATCGAGTATTATATAAACATACGCCATCTCAAGATAAATTTACGATTTCTAGAGACGATGATGGCGCTTATGTTGTAAGTGGAAATGCTATTGAAAGAATGTTCAAAATGACAGATTTCAACAGTGATCCAGCTGTACGTCGTTTTGCTCGTCAAATGCGTTCAATGGGTATTGATGATGCATTAAGAGCACGTGGATGCGCTAATGGTGATATAGTAAGAATTCTAGGCGGAGAATTTGAATTTATAGAATAGGAGGCAGTTAAATGGACAAGAAAGAATACCATAAGTTTTATTTAATACGAGAGGATGTACTTCCTGAATCTGTCATTAAAACTTTGAAGATTAAAGATGCTTTAAAAGAAAATTCTAAGCTGTCCATTTATGATGCTGTACAACGTTTTGATTTGTCACGCAGTGCTTTTTATAAATACAGAGATACCATTTTTCCTGTTGATGAAAAAATGCTAGAACATAGAGAATTCACGTTAATACTCTATGTTAATGATGTGGTAGGTACTCTAGCAACGGTACTTCACACAATTTCTCAACTACAGTTATCTGTTTTAACAATCCATCAAAGCGTGCCTATTAATGAAGAAGCGACTATCACATTGTCACTTAATGCACAATATACAGAACTTACAATAGACGAAGTGATTCTAGCGTTGCGGTCAATTGACCATGTATTTAAAGTAGATTTAATCAGTATGAGCATGTAAGGATGGTAGATGATGTACGCATATATTAAAGGGCAATTAACTCAGCTATTCCCAACCCATGTAGTGGTTGAAACACAAGGTATCGGTTATGAAATACAAACACCAAATTCATATCGGTTCCAACAATTTTATAATCAAGCAGTAACGATTTACACATCACTGATTGTTAGAGAGGATGCTCAGTTACTTTATGGTTTTATTAATGAAGAAGAAAAGGAAATGTTTCTAAATCTGATTAAAGTTACAGGCATTGGACCTAAATCAGCATTAGCTATCTTGGCTACGAGCACACCTAATGAGGTTAAACGTGCAATTGAGGATGAAAATGACGCATATCTAACTAAATTTCCTGGTATTGGAAAGAAAACTGCGCGTCAAATCATACTTGATTTAAAAGGAAAAGTTAATTATACAGAAGCATCATCTAATGATTCAATCCATATAGATGATATATCTAGTACCTCTCAGAAAGATAATTATATTGCGGAAGCCTTATTAGCGTTAGAAGCTTTAGGTTATTCAAAGCGTGAAATTTCAAAAGTCGAAAAAACGCTACAACAGCAAGTAGTAACGTCAGTTGATGAAGCGGTTAAGATAGGTTTACAATCCTTAATTTCCTAATGTTTAATAATAATTTCTAAAAGAAAGGGGGTCAAACTGTGGACGATAGAATGGTTGACCAATCATTTCACCAAGAAGATTCTGCATTTGAATATTCATTAAGACCAACATATTTAAAGCAATATATAGGTCAAACAACGATTAAAAGTAACTTAGAAGTATTTATTCAAGCCGCAAAATTAAGAGAAGAACCTTTAGACCATGTATTATTGTTCGGTCCCCCTGGTCTTGGTAAGACAACATTATCAAATATTATTGCAAATGAGATGGAAGTTAATATTAGAACTGTATCTGGTCCTTCTCTCGAGCGACCTGGAGATTTAGCTGCAATTTTATCTGGATTACAACCTGGGGATGTCTTATTTATAGATGAAATTCACCGTCTGAGTAGTGTAGTTGAAGAAGTTTTATATCCAGCAATGGAAGATTTTTTCCTAGATATCATCATTGGTAAAGGTGATGAAGCACGAAGCATTCGTATTGATTTACCTCCGTTTACATTAATAGGTGCAACGACAAGAGCCGGTAGTTTAACAGGACCTTTAAGAGACCGTTTTGGCGTGCATTTGCGTTTAGAATACTATAATGAACACGAATTAAAAGAAATAATTATTCGTACAGCAGATGTTTTAGGTACTTCTATTGATGATGAAAGTGCAGTTGAATTAGCCAAACGTTCTAGAGGTACACCAAGAGTAGCAAATCGTCTATTGAAGCGAGTTAGAGATTTTCAGCAAGTTAATGGTGATGATCAAATATATATAGAAACGACTAAGAAAGCTTTAAAGTTGCTACAAGTTGATGAGCAAGGTTTAGATTATATTGATCATAAAATGATGAATTGCATCATTAACCAGTATCAAGGTGGACCAGTTGGCTTAGATACTATTGCCGTATCTATTGGAGAAGAAAGAGTAACGATTGAAGACGTCTATGAACCTTTTTTAATTCAGAAAGGATTTATCGAACGTACCCCTAGAGGTCGTAAAGCAACTGCATTTGCTTATGAACACTTTATGAAATCGAAAGAGAAGAGGGAGTAAATTTGAATATTGAGGATTTTGACTATCATTTACCAGAATCTTTAATTGCACAAACACCTTTAAAAAATAGAGATCAAAGTCGCCTATTAGTATTAAATAAAGAAACAGGCGATATGAAACACCAACATTTTAAAGATGTCATTAATTATTTGAATCCTGGAGATACTTTAGTTCTGAATGATACACGCGTGATGCCTGCACGTTTATTCGGAGTTAAAGAAGAGACGGGTGCTAAAGTAGAAATGTTAATGCTAACTCAAATCGAAAATAACGATTGGGAAGTTTTACTTAAACCAGCCAAAAGAATCAAAGTAGGTAACCAACTGTCGTTTGGTGAAGGGAAAATAATAGCAGAATGTATTAAAGAATTAGACCAAGGTGGCAGAATCATGCGATTGCATTATGAAGGCATATTGCAGGAAAGGCTAGACGAGTTAGGTGAAATGCCTTTACCACCATATATAAAAGCGCGTTTAGACGATCCAGATCGATATCAAACTGTTTATGCTAAAGAGAATGGTTCAGCCGCTGCGCCCACTGCTGGACTACATTTCACTGATAATTTATTGAAAGATATTAAAGCTAAAGGTGTTAATATAGCTTTTATCACACTGCATGTTGGTTTAGGAACATTTAGGCCCGTGAGTGTAGAAAATATCAATGAACATGAGATGCATAGCGAATATTACCAAATGACCGAAAATACCGCACAGTTATTGAACAATACAAAGTTACAAGGTCATCGAATCATTGCAGTAGGTACAACGTCGACACGAACTTTAGAAACGATTCGTCGAGATCATTCACAATTCATTGCTACGAGTGGATGGACAGATATATTTATTTATCCTGGTTTTGAGTTTAAAGCCATTGACGCACTTATTACTAACTTTCATCTGCCTAAGTCAACATTAGTCATGCTTGTGTCAGCATTTAGTAGTAGACAATTTATCTTAACGGCATACCGTAAAGCTGTAGAATTAGAATATCGATTCTTTAGTTTTGGTGATGCAATGTTAATTATTTAAGGAATGTGAGGTTTAATTATGCCAGCAGTAACATATGAACATATCAAGACTTGTAAACAATCTGGCGCGCGTTTAGGAATTGTTCACACGCCACATGGCTCGTTTGAAACACCAATGTTTATGCCTGTGGGGACAAAGGCGACAGTTAAAACTATGAGTCCTGAAGAATTAACAGATATAGAAGCTAAAATTATATTAGGTAATACCTATCATTTGTGGTTACAACCTGGAAATGATATTATCAAACAGGCTGGGGGCTTACATAAGTTCATGAATTGGAATGGTCCTATCTTAACTGATTCAGGTGGCTTTCAAGTTTTTAGTTTAAGTAATTTACGTAAGATTTCAGAAGAAGGTGTTGAGTTTCGACATCATACGAATGGCTCGAAACTCTTTTTAAGTCCGGAAAAATCCATGGAAATTCAAAATGATTTAGGGTCTGACATTATGATGGCCTTTGATGAATGTCCACCGATGCCTTCAGAATATAAATACGTAAAAGATTCAATTGAACGAACTTCTCGGTGGGCAGAACGTTGTTTAAAAGCACATAAACGACCTGATGATCAAGCATTATTTGGCATTATTCAAGGTGGAGAGTATAAAGATTTACGTGAACAAAGCGCTAAAGAACTTGTCGCATTAGATTTTCCTGGATATGCGATTGGTGGTTTATCTGTAGGCGAACCCAAACCTGTCATGTATGATATGGTGAAACATACAGAACAGTTTATGCCAAAAGATAAACCTAGATATTTGATGGGCGTAGGCTCACCAGATGCCTTGATTGAGTGTAGTATAAGAGGCATGGATATGTTCGACTGTGTACTACCTACACGTATTGCACGAAATGGCACTTGTATGACATCAATTGGACGTCTTGTAATTAAAAATGCACAATTTGCTAATGATTTCCGTCCACTAGATGAAAACTGTGATTGCTACACATGTAAAAATTATTCCAGAGCGTATATCAGACATTTAATTAAAGCAGAGGAAACGTTTGGTATTCGTCTTACTACTATTCATAATCTTCATTTTCTGCTAAAATTAATGGAAGATATTAGACAGGCCATTAGAGAAGATAGACTTTTAGATTTTAAAGAAGCGTTCTTTGAACAATATGGACTTAATGTTGAAAACCCTAAAAATTTTTAAATAAGGAGTAAGTACAGAATGAATTTAACAGCAATTTTAATACCAGTACTTTTTTTACTTGTATTCTACTTTTTAATTATTCGTCCACAACAAAAACGTGCTAAAGAGCACCGTGAAATGGTTAATAGAGTTGAAGCAGGTCAAAAAATCACAACAATTGGCGGTTTGAAAGGAACAGTTAAAGCTGTTGATGAAACAACAGTTGTTATCACTGTTAATGGTCATGGCACTGAAATGACTTTTGAAAAACCTGCAATTAAACAAGTAGATCCATCTTAATCACTGTGAGCCAAGAAGCATTTGTGTTTCTTGGTTTTTTTATGAATGAAGAAGAAATTTTCACATTATAGTTGAATATGTTAATATATATAAGTCTATATATGTCTATAAGGTCCATTTTTAACTTGCGAGCTATCGTTTGTTTGGATTATTCTAGATACATAAGTAAATAATGAGGTGTTTATGTGAAAAAAGGTAGTAGAATAGTTGCATTTATATTACTTATTGTCCTCCTCTTTGCAGGAATGGGGCTTACATATAAGAATGTAATTAAAAATGTTAACCTTGGTTTAGATTTACAAGGTGGTTTCGAAGTCCTTTATCAAGTTAAGCCATTGCAAAAAGGCGATAAAATTGATAAAAAAGCGCTTCAATCAACGGCTCAAACTTTAGAAAATCGTGTCAATGTGCTGGGGGTATCAGAACCACGAATTCAAGTTGAAGATCCAGACAGAATTAGAGTTCAACTTGCAGGCGTTAAAAATCAAAACCAAGCTCGTGACGTATTATCTTCCCAAGCTAATTTAACAATTCGGGATGCGAATGATAATGTTAAACTGACAGGAAAAGATATCGTACAAGGTTCAGCAAAACAAGAATTTAAACAACAAACTAATGAACCTACCGTTACATTTAAATTAAAAGATCGTGATAAGTTTAAAAAGGTAACTGAAGAAATCTCTAAGAAAAAAGAAAATATGATGGTTGTATGGCTTGATTATGAAAAAGGAGATAGTTATCACAAAGAACTTCAGAAAAAGAATGAAAATGATAGAAAATATGTGTCAGTTGCTTCTGTAAATCAACCAATTAATTCTGATAGTGTTGAAATATCTGGTGGTTTCCATGGCCAAGAAGGGGTTAAAAAAGCTAAACAAATTTCAGAATTGCTCAATGCTGGTTCATTACCAGTTAAACTTGACGAGTTGACATCTACATCAGTTGGTGCACAATTCGGGCAAGATGCATTAGATAAAACTATTTTTGCCTCATTTATAGGTATTGCTGTTATTTATCTATTTATGGTTGGTTTCTATAGATTACCAGGTTTTGTAGCAATTATCGCATTAACGACATATATTTATTTAACACTTGTCGCATTTAATTTCATTTCTGGTGTATTAACATTACCTGGTCTAGCTGCGCTTGTTTTAGGCGTAGGTATGGCAGTGGATGCCAATATCATTATGTACGAGCGAATAAAAGATGAATTGCGAATTGGTCGAACGCTTAAGCAAGCTTATACTAAAGCAAATCGAAGTTCGTTCCTTACCATTTTTGATTCAAACTTAACAACAGTTATTGCAGCCGCTGTATTATTCTTCTTTGGTGAAAGTTCGGTTAAAGGTTTTGCGACAATGCTGTTATTAGGGATATTAATGATTTTTGTAACTGCAGTCTTCCTTTCTAGAGGGCTATTATCATTACTGGTATCATCTAATTACTTCAAGAAAAAATTCTGGTTATTTGGTGTTAAGAAAAAACAACGTCATGATATCAATGAAGGTAAAGATGTTCACGATTTGAAAACATCTTTCGAAAGATGGAACTTTGTAAAACTAGCCAAACCGTTAATTGGTTTGAGTATTCTTATCTTAATCGTTGGTATTGTTATTCTAAGTATTTTCAAACTGAATTTAGGTATTGACTTCTCAAGTGGTTCTCGTGTTGATGTTGAATCGAATCATTCACTATCACAAGCTAAAGTTGAGAAGACAATGAAAGATGTTGGCTTAAAAGCCGATGAAATACAAATTAATGGTGATGGTAAAAAGCAAGCAACTATTATGTTTAAACATGATTTAGCTAAAAAAGACATTGCCAAATTAAATGATAAATTTAAAAATGAATTTGGACATAGTCCTTCTGTAAATACAGTGTCACCTGTCATAGGTCAAGAGTTAGCTAAAAATGCTTTGAAGGCTTTAATATATGCTTCAATCGGTATTATCATTTATGTATCATTGCGTTTTGAATGGCGAATGGGATTGTCCTCAGTACTCGCATTATTGCATGATGCATTTATGATTGTGGCAGTCTTTAGTTTATTCCGTATTGAAGTAGATATCACGTTTATAGCTGCCGTATTAACAATCATTGGTTATTCCATCAACGATACGATTGTAACGTTTGACCGCGTACGTGAAAACTTGCATAAGCTAAAAGTAATTACGTCGCCAGAACAAATTGATGATATCGTTAACCGATCAATTCGACAAACAATGACACGCTCAATCAATACTGTGCTTACCGTCATAGTTGTTGTAGTTGCCATATTACTATTCGGTGCACCAAGTATCTTTAACTTCTCGTTAGCTTTACTTGTAGGATTAATTTCTGGTGTATTCTCTTCAATCTTTATTGCTGTACCGCTTTGGGGTATTATGAAAAAACGACAATTGAAAAAATCTGATAAAGGTAAGTTGGTTGTCTATAAAGAGAAAAAATCAAATGACGAAAAAATTCTAGTTTAATCAACTGAAACATCATCGAATCATCTAATTAGTGGTTCGATGATGTTTTTTATTGCTATATTACTTAAGAACAACAGATTTTTTAAAGTGCTTGGCAAAATTATGATTTTCTTTACGCTTTCTACTAACTTTATAAAAAATCGATAGTACTTCTACAAAGAAGATTTTTATTTTACTGTAGTCAAACATCATAAAACTTAAAAAAATATATGTTGAAGCTTTTTATTTAAACAGATTTTCGATATAATGGCTTTTGGAAATGAGGAAGGCTAATGATTAAATCAAAATATACTTGGAATCACAATGAACCAACTCAATATATAGATGAACAAATAGCAAAGAAATATAAACTTTCTCCAATTATAAAAAAAGTGTTAGAAAGTAAACATATCGTAAATGAAAAAGATATTGAAGGATTATTGAATGGGCAACAACAATTGCATGAGCCATGGCTATTAAGTGATATGACCAAAGCCATAGAACGCATTAATTTGGCAATTGATAAACACGAGCGCATTTTAATCTATGGTGATTATGACGCAGATGGTGTGACATCAACAACGATTATGGTAAAAACGCTTCAATCTTTAGGAGCAGAAGTAGGTTGGTATATTCCAAATCGTTTTTCTGAAGGTTACGGTCCGAATGAGTTAGCGTTTAAAAATGCTTATGATGAAGGTGTTTCACTTATCATTACAGTTGATAATGGTATTCAAGGACATCGTGAAATTGAAATGATTCAAGAATTAGGCGTAGATGTTATTGTTACAGATCATCACGAAATGGGAAGCACTTTACCAGATGCTTTTGCGATTGTTCACCCTATGCACCCAGAATTCGACTATCCATGTCCGAACCTTTGTGGTGCAGGGGTCGCTTATAAGGTTTCGCAAGCGCTACTAAAAAATAATGTACCGCCATATTATATTGCTCTTGCTTCAATAGGTACCATTGCCGATTTAGTATCGTTAACAGATGAGAATAGAACCATTGTAAAAACGGGGTTATCTATATTAAACGATTATCAGCCTATTCAAATTGCAGCACTATTAAATGAAGCAAACTATAACGATCCCATTGATGAAGAAACAATTGGCTTTATCATCGGTCCGAGATTAAATGCTGTTGGACGATTAGAAGACGCATCATTAGCTGCTGAATTACTTATGACAGAAGATGCTGAAGAAGCAGCATTTTTAGCAGAGCAAGTTAATCATTTTAATAACGAACGAAAAGATATTGTATCAAAAATTACAGAAGAGGCTTTGTTACTTGCCAAAGAAGAGGTGGCTAAAGGGCGTCAATTTCTGCTGTTAGCAAAAGAAAATTGGCACGAAGGTGTGTTGGGAATTGTAGCGTCTAGAATTGTAGAAACATATGGATTGCCAACGCTCATTCTTAATATTGATGATGAACAACATTATGCAAAAGGATCAGCTCGTAGCATTGAACAAGTTTCAATGTTTGAAATCTTAAGTGACCATCAAAATTTAATATCTAAATTTGGTGGCCATCATATGGCTGCTGGGATGACAATGCCTATCGAAAACATATCTGAATTGCGAGAAGGCTTAAATACATGGATGGCAAATTTGGCTGAGACGACATCGTTTGATCAGAAAAAACAAATAGATGTGAAAATTACAGAAGACGAGATTACCGTTAATAACATTTACGATATAGAGCGATTAAAACCATTTGGAATCGACTTTAATAAACCATTATTTGAATTAGATGATGTCAATGTTAATTCATTGAAAGTGATTGGAAAAGATAAGAATCATTTAAAAATGACAATTGGTAACTCTAATTTGGCTACACTTTATTGGAATAGCGGAAGTTTAGTCGATGAGCTAGAGCTGAATCAACCAATTAACATGATAGGTCAGTTACAAATCAATGAATGGAATGGCAATCAATCACCACAATTTATCATTCAGGATATTGCTATCAATCAACAGCAAATTTTGGATTATAGAAGTAAACGGAAACAGCTATCAATCGATTTTCATGACGAGCAATTAGCCATATTAATTCATCCACAAAAAGAAAAATTAGATCATAATTATTATCATTATGGCGAAAGTATTGATGAACATGTAAGTCGTGTCGTATTACGTGATTTACCCCTTTCATTAGCACATTTATCAGAAAGTATGAATGGTCATCAATTTTCTCAAATATATGTTGTTTTACAACATCAACATTCAATTTATTTCGAAGGTATGCCTGATAAAAAAACATTCAAAGCTTGCTTTAAAATACTGATGTCAAAACAAAAAGTAAATTTAATCAGCGATGGAATGGCATTATCGAAATTTTTGGGGATTCAGCCTAACACATTAAAATTTATGTTAAAAGTTTTTCTTGAACTGGGCTTTATTATAGATAGCAATGGTATAATATCAGTAAATCAAAATCCTAATAAACAGGATATAGAAGCAAGTCAAGTTTATCAAACGAGAAAAGCAAGAATAGAAGTTGAAAAATTAATGCTGTATGATGATTTTCAGCATTTGAAACATTGGATTATCGAGCAAATGGGTTAACTATTAGGAGGAAACAAAGATGGATTTAAAGCAATATGTATCAGAAGTACAAGATTGGCCTAAGGCAGGGGTTAGTTTTAAAGATATTACAACAATCATGGATAATGGAGAAGCATATGGTTATGCAACTGACCAAATTGTTACTTATGCCAAAGAAAGAGAAGTAGATATTGTTGTAGGTCCTGAGGCAAGAGGATTTATTATTGGTTGCCCTGTTGCCTATTCAATGGGTATAGGTTTTGCACCAGTGAGAAAAGAAGGTAAATTACCACGTGAAGTTATTCGTTATGAATATGATTTAGAATATGGCACAAATGTATTGACTATGCATAAAGATGCTATTAAACCAGGACAGCGTGTTCTAATTACAGATGATTTGCTAGCTACAGGTGGAACTATTGAAGCCGCAATAAAGCTTGTCGAAGCGTTAGGCGGAATTGTTGTTGGCATCGCTTTTATTATTGAATTAAAATATTTAAATGGTATAGAGAAAATCAAAGACTATGACGTGATGAGTCTAATTTCATATGATGAATAAGCATAGAAGTTTATTATGAGCATTCTTTGCTCAACCATATTTTAATGGGAGTAGAATACAAAGTACAAATTTGACTTTGTTTCTCTACTCCCATTTATTTATCTTTTATGATGTAGTAAAATAGAGCTATTATTTATAAAAATTTAAACCACTTTATCACAATCTACTAATTTTGGTAGAATGGAAATGTATATACATAAATTTAGAAACAGTTGGGCGAAACAACATATTATATTTTTTAAAAGTAGGGGTGCTTATCGTGAATAACGAATATCCATATAGTGCAGATGAAGTTCTATTTAAAGCCAAATCATATTTATCACCAGATGATTATCAGTATGTACTGAAAAGTTATCACCTTGCATATGAAGCACACCAAGGGCAATTTCGTAAAAATGGGTTACCATATATTATGCACCCAATTCAAGTAGCTGGTATTTTAACTGAAATGCGCCTAGATGGACCAACTATTGTTGCTGGTTTTTTACATGATGTCATAGAGGATACCGCTTATACGTTTGATGATGTCAAAGAGATGTTCAACGAAGAAATTGCACGTATTGTTGATGGTGTAACTAAACTTAAAAAGGTCAAATACCGTTCTAAAGAAGAACAACAAGCTGAAAATCACCGTAAACTATTTATAGCCATAGCTAAAGACGTACGAGTTATTTTAGTAAAATTAGCTGACAGATTACATAATATGCGTACATTAAAAGCGATGCCAAGAGACAAACAAATCAGAATATCTAAAGAAACACTTGAAATTTACGCGCCTCTTGCAGATCGTTTAGGGATTAATACGATAAAATGGGAGCTTGAAGATACGTCCTTAAGATATATTGATAGTGTTCAGTATTTCCGCATTGTCAATCTCATGAAAAAGAAACGCAGTGAACGAGAGGCTTATATTAAAAATGCTATTGATATGATTGATGCTGAAATGATAAAAATGAAAATTAAGGGCGAAATTAATGGTAGACCAAAGCACATATATAGTATTTATCGTAAAATGATGAAGCAAAAAAAACAATTTGATCAAATCTTTGATTTATTAGCAATACGTGTAATTGTTAATTCAATTAATGATTGCTATGCCATTCTAGGTCTCGTTCATACTTTATGGAAACCAATGCCAGGGCGTTTCAAAGACTATATTGCAATGCCTAAACAAAACATGTATCAATCTTTACATACTACTGTAGTTGGTCCTAACGGAGATCCATTAGAAATACAAATTCGAACCTATGAAATGCATGAAATTGCAGAACACGGTGTTGCTGCACACTGGGCATATAAAGAAGGAAAGACTGTTGACGAGAAAACACAGGATTTTCAAAATAAATTAAATTGGTTAAAAGAGCTTGCTGAAGCGGATCATACCTCTAATGATGCACAAGAATTTATGGAATCACTTAAGTACGACTTACAAAGTGACAAAGTCTATGCATTTACACCTGCCAGCGATGTTATCGAATTGCCATATGGCGCCGTACCAATTGATTTTGCTTATGCAATTCATAGTGAAGTTGGAAATAAAATGATAGGTGCCAAAGCCAATGGCAAAATTGTTCCCATCGATTATGTAATACAAACCGGCGATATCATTGAAATAAGAACAAGTAAACATTCATATGGTCCTAGTCGTGATTGGCTTAAAATCGTTAAATCTTCAAGTGCTAAAAGTAAAATCAAAAGTTTCTTTAAAAAACAAGATCGCTCTTCAAACATTGAAAAAGGTAAGTTTATGGTAGAAGCTGAAATTAAAGAACAAGGATTTCGAACAGAAGATATTTTAACAGAAAAAAATATTGCAATTGTTAATGAAAAATATAATTTTGCAAATGAAGAAGATTTATATGCGGCTGTGGGTTTTGGTGGCGTGACTGCCCTTCAAATCGTCAATAAATTGACTGAAAAACAACGTATTTTGGATAAGCAAAAGGCATTAAATCAAGCGCAAGAAGTCACTAAGACATTACCAATTAAAGAAGACATTATTACTGATAGTGGCGTTTATGTCGAAGGAATTGAAAATGTACTTATAAAGTTATCAAAATGCTGTAATCCAATCCCAGGAGATGATATTGTAGGTTATATCACAAAAGGCCACGGTATCAAAGTTCACCGTACAGACTGTCCAAACATCAAAAATGAACATGAGCGTCTGATTCACGTAGAATGGGTGAAATCAAAAGATGCTACACAGCGTTACCAAGTTGATTTAGAAGTAAATGCCTATGATAGAAATGGCTTGCTAAATGAAGTGCTACAAGCCGTAAATTCAACAAATGGTAGCTTGATAAAGGTAGCGGGACGTTCTGATGTGGATAAAAATGCCATTATTAATTTAAGCGTTATGGTAAAAAATGTAAACGAAGTATATCGAGTAGTCGATAAAATCAAATCCCTTGGTGATGTATATACTGTAACTAGAGTATGGAATTAATGGAGGCGCATATCTATGAGAATTGTGTTACAACGTGTAAAACGTGCAAGTGTCAAAAATAATAATATTCACCATTCTATAAAACAAGGCTACTGTTTGTTAGTAGGCTTTGGTAAATCATCTACAGAACAAGATATTGAAACTTTGGCAAAGAAAATCGTTAATGCAAGATTATTTGAAGATGATGCAGGAAAATTAAATTTAAATCTTCAACAAGTTGAAGGTGAAATTTTGTCGATTTCACAATTTACCTTATTCGCCGATGTTAAAAAAGGAAATCGTCCTGGCTTTTCAAACTCGATGCCTCCGGATGAAGCAAATCAACTTTATGAAAAATTTAATAAAGCATTAAATGATTATGGTATTAATGTTCAAACTGGAGAATTTGGTACTGATATGGAAGTAGAAATTATTAATGATGGACCTGTAACAATTATATATGAAAGTCAGGATGGCAAAATTTTATGAATAAAATACAATCCTGGCTATCAAAATATAAAATAAAAAATAAGCCCACTATGATTGCATTGATTCCCTTTATATTATTTTTAATCTTGTTATTTTTATTTTTGAATCATAACGACCAAAAAAGTGATCGTATTACTGTAGTTGAAAACTCAGAATTAAGAACCGGTCCTAACGCAGCATATCCCGTTATCGAAAAGGTAGATAAGGGCGAAGGTTTTACAAAGATTAATCAAACAGGCAAATGGATTGAAGTTCAGAATCGGCAAGAAACTAAAAAAGGATGGATTGCAGGCTGGCATACGAGCTTAAATATCAAGAAAGATGTTAGTCAAAGTCAAGAACCATTAAAAGGGAAAACAATTGTACTTGACCCTGGTCATGGTGGTAGTGATCAGGGAGCTTCAAGTAGAACAAACAAAAAAAGCTTAGAAAAAAATTATACACTTAAAAGCGCCTTAGAACTAAAGACCTTACTAGAAAAAGAAGGCGCACATGTTAAAATGACCAGAAGTGATGATGAATACGTAAAACTTGAGGACCGTAAAGCATCAGGTGATATATTTATGAGCATACATAACGATTCTCTTGAAAGTTCTGTGGCAAATGGCGCTACAGTTTATTGGTATAAAGATAGTCAAAGCAAGTTAGCCGAAACGCTGAATGCATCAATCCAAAAAAAGGCATTATTATCTAATAGAGGTGCCAAACAAGAAAATTATCAAGTGTTACGACAATCTAAAATACCGGCAGTGCTCTTAGAACTTGGCTATATTAGTAATCCTACAGATGAAACAATGATTAGAGACCAACATCATCGTCATATTGTACTTGAAGGTGTTGTCGATGGGCTAAAACAATATTTTGCTTCATAAACTTGCAATTTAAGCGAAAAATCGTTAATATTAAATATGAAATTTATAAACAAAACCGGTCATATTCTTGAAAGAATTAATGAAAAGGTAGCAATCATTGCGTAGAGATATAATCCTTGGCTGTAAGATTATACGGAGTAATTAATGTCTTTGAACACAAGAACAGGTGCTTTATGAAAGTAAAGCCGTCATGCGTACGTTACACGTAATGAGTGGATTGAACTGATATATTTCAATCAATTAGGGTGGCAACACGGATATTCGTCCCTTGTATAGTTTTTTACTGTACAAGGGGCGTTTAATTTTTGAAAAAATTAATAGTAGGAGTGATGATATGATTAAGATTCCTCGTGGTACACAAGATATACTGCCAGAAGAAACTGCTAAATGGCGCTATATTGAAAATAAATTAGCTCAACTTATGAAATTATATAATTATCAAGAAATAAGAACCCCTATTTTTGAAAGTACAGATTTATTTGCACGTGGTGTAGGTGACTCTACTGATGTAGTACAAAAAGAGATGTACACATTTAAAGATAAAGGTAATAGAAGTATTACATTGCGCCCTGAAGGTACAGCAGCAGTTGTAAGATCTTATATCGAAAATAAAATGCAAGGCTTGCCTAATCAACCAGTTAAGTTATATTATAACGGACCAATGTTTAGATACGAACGTAAACAAAAGGGGCGTTATCGTCAATTTACACAATTTGGTGTTGAAGCAATAGGTGCTGAAGATCCAAGTATTGATGCTGAAGTTCTAGCAATGGTAATGCAAATATACCAATCTTTTGGTTTAAAGCATCTTAAATTAGTAATTAATAGCATTGGTGATGCAGAATCAAGAAAAGAATACAATGAAGCGCTAGTAAAACACTTTGAACCAGTTATTGATGATTTTTGTTCTGATTGTCAATCACGTTTACACACGAATCCAATGAGAATATTAGATTGTAAAGTAGACCGTGATAAAAAAGCCATTAAAACTGCACCAAAGATTACTGACTATTTAAATGATGAATCTAAGGCATATTATGAAGCTGTCAAACAATATTTAGATGATTTAAACATACCTTATGTTGAAGATTCAAACCTTGTGCGGGGCTTAGATTACTACACCCACACGGCATTTGAATTAATGATGGATAACCCTAATTATGACGGCGCGATAACAACTTTATGTGGTGGCGGTCGTTATAACGGTTTATTGCAATTATTGGACGGTCCTAATCAAACTGGTATTGGCTTTGCACTAAGTATCGAACGCTTATTATTGGCACTAGAAGAAGAAAATATCGACATCGTTGAAAATGAAACATTAGATTTATTTATTGTTACGATGGGAGAAGCAGCCAATCATTTTGCAGTAAAATTACTTAATGATTGTCGTAAAAATGGCATAAGTGCTGATAAAGATTATTTAAATCGTAAAATTAAGGGTCAAATGAAACAAGCTGATCGTTTGAATGCAACTTATACAATTGTTATTGGCGACCAAGAACTTGATAATCAAATTGTAGAAGTTAAACATATGGAATCAGGCAATTCAGAAACTGTTAAATTTGAGAATTTATTAAGTTATTTTAAATAAGTAAGAGAAAGGAACATGATACATGACTAAGAGAACAACATACTGTGGCCTTGTAACAGAAGAATTATTGGGAGAAAAAATAACGTTAAAAGGATGGGTGCATAATCGCCGTGATTTAGGTGGTTTAATTTTTATTGACTTAAGAGATAGAGAGGGTATTGTTCAAATCGTATTTAACCCTGCTTTCTCACAAGAAGCACTTAATATTGCAGAAACTGTTCGTTCAGAATATGTAGTTGAAGTACAGGGACAAGTAACAAAACGTGATCCAGAAACTATAAATCCTAAAATCAAAACAGGACAAGTTGAGGTTCAAGTTTCTCATATTGAAGTAATTAATAAATCTGAAACACCACCATTTTCAATCAACGAAGAAAATCAAAATGTAGATGAAAATATACGTTTAAAATATCGCTACCTAGATTTAAGACGCACCGAATTAGCACAAACATTTAAAATGAGACATCAAATTACGCAATCAATTCGTCACTATCTTGATAATAATGGCTTTTTCGACATTGAAACACCCGTTTTAACAAAATCGACTCCTGAAGGTGCCCGTGACTATTTAGTTCCTTCTCGTGTCCACGAAGGTGAATTTTACGCTTTACCACAATCTCCACAGCTATTTAAGCAATTATTAATGATTAGTGGTTTTGATAAATATTATCAAATTGTTAAATGTTTCCGCGATGAAGACTTACGTGCTGATCGCCAACCTGAATTTACTCAAGTCGATATTGAGATGAGCTTTGTAGACCAAGAAGATGTAATGGCTATGGGCGAAGAAATGCTACGAAAAGTTGTTAAAGACGTAAAAGGTATTGATGTTGAAGGGCCATTCCCACGCATGACATACAACGAAGCTATGAGTCGTTATGGTTCTGATAAGCCTGACACTCGTTTTGATATGGAACTAATTGATGTGTCGAAACTTGGAACAGAAATGGACTTTAAGGTATTTAAAGATACAGTTAAACAAAACGGTCAAGTCAAAGCAATTGTTGCCAAAGGTGCAGCCGACAACTATACACGTAAAGATATGGATGGGTTAACTGAATTTGTTAATATATACGGTGCTAAAGGATTAGCTTGGGTCAAAGTAGTTGAGGAAGGGTTAAGTGGCCCTATTGCTCGATTCTTTGAAGATGCTAATGTAGCGACATTAACTGAGTTAACGGGGGCAGAGCCAGGAGATTTGGTTATGTTTGTGGCTGATAAACCTAATGTTGTGGCACAAAGCCTAGATGCACTGCGTATCAAACTTGCAAAAGAGCTAGGTTTAATTGATGAAACAAAGCTAAACTTCTTATGGGTAACTGATTGGCCATTACTTGAATATGACGAAGATGCAAAAAGATATGTTGCAGCACACCATCCATTCACTTCACCAAAAGAAGAAGATATTAAAAAATTAGATTCTGAACCTGAAAATGCGCAAGCCAATGCATATGATATTGTATTAAATGGCTATGAATTAGGTGGTGGTTCTATTAGAATTCATCATGGTGACTTACAAGAAAAAATGTTTGAAGTTTTAGGATTTACTAAAGAACAAGCCCAAGAACAGTTCGGCTTCTTATTAGATGCCTTTAAATATGGTGCACCGCCACATGGTGGAATAGCTCTAGGTTTGGACAGATTAGTTATGTTATTGACAAATCGAACTAACTTAAGAGATACAATTGCATTCCCTAAAACTGCATCAGCAACTTGTCTATTAACCGATGCACCTAGCGACGTGTCTGATAAACAATTACAAGAATTATCACTTAGAATTCGACATTAATTAAGAATGTTTATGTCAATCTTACAACTTTATTGCGCATAACTTTTAACATATCGAATCGTTTTAGTTTCAAATTATCTATAATGGTGCTATGATGTAGTCATAAGATAGTCATCTGTGGTGTACGTAAGTTTGCTTTTTAATTTGGGCCTAACACTCTTTGATCAGGGAGCCTAATAGGTTTTCTTGCAGCGCACACGCCTCAATTGGAGGACTTGCAAAACAAGAAACAGGGCACCCACCTGTATATAGCAGGCCGAATGATCAAGCTATGATAACTACGGCACCTATGGACTCTATCGGTACGCAAGACTTTGTCTTGCGTATTTTATTTTGTCTTGCTTTTGGTAGAATACTGTTAAAAGTGATTTGAATAAGGAGTTAAATATGAAGCATCAATTTTCTAGAAATGAGTTAGCATATGGTAAAGAAGGTTTAGCCTTACTAAAAGAAAAAACTGTTGTCGTATTAGGTATAGGTGGTGTAGGTTCATTTGCGGCCGAAGCATTAGCTAGGACAAATATTGGTCACATTATTTTAATAGACAAAGATGATGTTGACATAACCAATGTTAATCGACAAATACATGCGCTTACTTCAACCATAGGTCAAAGCAAAGTAACGCTTATGGAAGAAAGAATTAAATTAATTAACCCTGACTGTAAAGTAACACCATTACATATGTTTTATACTGAAGAAACATATGAAGATTTATTTAACAACTATGAAATAGATTATTTTATCGATGCTAGTGATACAATTATTTATAAAGTTCATTTAATGAGAGAGTGCTTTGAGAGAGGAATCAAAGTCATATCGAGTATGGGAGCTGCAAATAAAACAGATCCAACGCGCTTTAAAATTGAAGATATATCTAAGACATACATGGATCCAATGGCTAAAATTATTAGAAATAAACTTAGAAGGCTAGGTATTAAAAAAGGCATTCCTGTTGTTTTCTCGGATGAAAGTCCAATTGTCATCCGTGAAGATGTAAAAGCAACAGTAGGTGATGCGAATGCAATTAACCGCAAAGGTCAAATGCCACCATCTTCAAATGCTTTTGTACCAAGTGTCGTTGGTCTAATTTGTGCAAGTTATGTAGTCAATGATATTTTAAAAGATGTTCCTATCACAAGAATTAAGGACAAAGGTACACAAAGCAATAATAAACATTAAACAAAAATGATGGCGTAGTGAATTAACGCCATCATTTTTGTTGTTTTAAATTATCGTAAACAGCCTTAAACTGTTGTTCAGTTTTTGAAGTTGTTTTAGGGGTATAATACTCTCTGTTTTTTAATTTATCGGGTAAATATTGTTGAGCAACATAACCATTGTCATAATTATGGGGATATTTATAGCCAATTGCTCTGCCTAATTTTTTGGCACCAGAATAATGTCCATCCTTTAAGTAATCAGGTATTTGGCCGATATTTCCAGCATTAATATCGCTTAAAGCGCTATCCACTGCCGTTATCGCTGAATTTGACTTAGGAGATAAACACAGTTCAATAACAGCTTGACTCAACGGAATACGTGCTTCTGGAAAGCCTAAGCGTTCTGCCGCTTGTATTGCTGCTAATGTCCGTTGTCCAGCACCCGGAGAAGCTAAACCAATATCTTCGTAACTAATTACAAGCAAGCGACGTACAATCGTAGGAAGATCACCAGCTGCAATAAGTCTTGCCAAATAATGTAACGCTGCATTAACATCGCTGCCTCTAATAGATTTTTGAAACGCGCTCATAACATCATAGTGCATATCCCCGTCTTTATCACTTACAAACGCACCTTTTTGGAGACAATCTTGAGCGTCGGTTAGCGTTACATGGCGCTCACCATTGTCTTCATCTGCACTTAAGACAGCGAGTTCTAACGCATTTAACGCACTTCTAACATCTCCTTGGCTTTGCGTAGAAAAATATTCAATTGCATCCTCATCAATATGAGGATGATAAGAGGCCAATCCTCTAGAATCATCTTCAATTGCTCGTATCAACGCAACTTTTATATCTTCTTCATTTAATGGATATAATTCGAAAATTTGTGCTCTAGAACGTATTGCTGGATTAATCGCATGATATGGATTTGAAGTTGTTGCACCAATAAGTACAATTTTGCCATTTTCTAAATGCGGTAATAAGAAATCTTGTTTAGCTTTATCTAATCGATGAATTTCGTCTAATAATAAGATAACTTGCCCTGACATCTTGGCTTCTTCAACAACGAGCTGCATATCCTTTTTGGTATTCGTGACAGCATTTAATTGTCTGAATTTATATGCAGTACTACCAGAAATAGCTTTAGCAATACTTGTTTTACCAATACCTGGAGGTCCATAGAAAATCATCGAAGATAAACGTTTGGTTTCTACCATACGGCGTATAATACCTCTTGGACCAACCAAGTGTTGTTGAGAAATAATTTCATCTATATTTTTAGGTCGCATTCGAGAAGCTAATGGTTCATTAGTCACAATTTTTCATCCTTTCTAATTCTATATTAACTTAAAAAATGATAGAATGGGAATATATATATCGAATTAAGTGAGGTAATGTTATGAAAATATCAACGAAAGGGAGATACGGTTTAACTTTAATGATATCTCTTGCAAAAAAAGAAGGGCAAGGCTGTGTATCATTGAAATCAATCGCTGCTGAAAACAGTTTAAGTGATTTATATCTTGAACAATTAGTAGGCCCTTTAAGAAATGCTGGTTTAATTCGAAGTGTGCGTGGTGCTAAAGGTGGCTATCAACTTAGAGTCCCAGCAGAAGAAATTACTGCTGGTGATATTATTCGCTTACTTGAAGGGCCCATCACATTTGTTGAAAGTATCGAATCCGAGCCACCTGCACAAAAACAATTGTGGTTGCGTATGCGTGATGCGGTACGAGATGTATTAGATAATACAACATTAAAATACTTAGCTGATTATGTTGAAACTGAAGCCGATTTAGATGGTTACATGTTTTACATTTAAATAGCTAAAAAATATGTTTATTTAGTTCTTAACCTGGGAAAATGTATCATAACAGCATCGAAATAACAGATATTAAAATTATTTAAAATCTGAAAGGAGCATATTATTTATGGGTTTCATGGATAAAGCAAAAGATGCAGCTAACAAATTTAAAGATAGTGATAATGAACAGGTACAAAAAGCAAAAGATAAAATTAATGAATTTACAGATGGTAATGACAACAAAGATAAAGAAGATAAAAAAGATTAATCTTTGTTGTGTCATGGTAAAGTAATCATATAGAAGAGAAATATAGCTCAAAGATGAATTTAAACAAATTCATTTTGAGCTTATTTTTCGTATACTGCAATTTTATAACTTACTATTCTACTTATTAACTTTAAACGATAGTCCTTTCGTAGTTATTTAATTATCTATTTTCTAATGATTTGCTGCTATAAATCTTTTACTCATTTGTCAGCTTCAATAATTCGTTTTAAACGACGATATGAATCAAGTTGTTTGTCTTGATCATAAATATAACTTACCGCCATTAATTCATTAATTTCTCCATATTTCTGAATAAAATCTTCAAGTTGTTGCTTCACACTTAATTCTGAGCCAATAAGTGAATATTTTTGACGTTGCTTAACCATTTCGTACTCACGAGGCGTTAGCAAACTTTGTAAATTATCTGTTGGCGGTTGGACTGGTTGCATACGTCCACGGGTAATACTAATCATCACTTGAGCTTGGGTTGTAGACAAGTATTGAGCTTCTTCATCACTATCAGCAATAATAGCATTTAAACAGACTATGACATAAGGTTCACTAAGTACATCAGAAGGTTCAAATAATTCCTTATATATGTCTATGGCATCTTTCATTTGTTGTGGTGCAAAATGACCTGCAAAAACATAAGGTAAGCCTTTGCGTGCTGCTAAATGAGCAGAATCAGTTGAAGACCCCAATATATACAATGGTACTTGCTTATTCACAGCGGGGTAGGCTCTAACATAGTCTTGTTGATTTTCTGGTCCAAAATATTTTTGTAATTGTTCTACCTCATCAGGAAATTGATATACACCATTATGTTGATCTCTTCTTAATGCACTAGCTGTCATCATATCTGTACCTGGTGCACGACCTAATCCTAAGTCAATGCGATTAGGATATAGCGTGGCTAACGTACCAAACTGTTCTGCAACAATAAGTGGTGCGTGATTAGGTAACATAATTCCACCTGAACCTATACGCATATATGACGTATGTTCTAAAGTATGTTGTATTAGCAATGCAGTAGCAGAACTTACTAAGTTTGGCGCATTATGGTGCTCCGCAATCCAATAACGTTCATAATTTAATTTTTCAAGTTGTTGTGCAAGTGTAACCATATCAGCAAGCGCATCATTTTCATTTTGTCCTTCTCTAATAGGTACTAAATTTAATGCAGAATATTTTATCTTTTTCATAACTTTATATACCCCTTATGATAATAGTGCATAAAGTATAACAATTGTGAGAATACTTTTATATTTAGATGCTCAATTTAACACGAATTCAGTAAGTATATTATCTGTATCATTACTATTAATTAAAATGTTAAACTAATAAGTGAAAGTCATAAACAGAACTATAGAAAAATAATAGCATTGGTGCTATTATAGGAACATTGATATTATCTCAAGGAGTGTAAATTACATGGAAGTATATGCAGATTACGCGGCGACGACCCCAGTTAGACCTGAAGTTATTGATGAAATGATGAATATATATAAACAGCATTATGGTAATCCATCATCTATACATTCTGTTGGACGTGATGCACGTAAATATTTAGATCAATCACGCCAAAAAGTAGCAGAACTATTAGGTGCTAAGCGAAATGAGATTATTTTTACTAGTGGTGCAACAGAAGCTAATAATACTGCTATTAAGGGGTTAGTATATGCAAATGAGCATATCGGTAATCATATTATAACTACACAGATTGAACATCACTCTGTACTACATGTATTTGAACAACTTGAGCGTGAAGGCTATGACGTCACATATTTAGATGTAGATGATACTGGTCAAGTTGATTTAGATCAGCTAGAAGAATCACTTACTGATGATACCATTCTTGTGTCTATTATGTTTGTAAACAATGAAGTAGGAACAGTTCAACCTATATATGAAATAGAAACAATTGTAGCGGAGAGTAATGCATTGTTACATGTTGATGCTGTCCAAGCAATTGGGCATTTAGAAATTAATTTTCATGATTTTAAAATCGACACAATGAGTATTACTGGCCATAAATTCGGCGGACCAAAAGGTGTGGGTGTGCTGCTTGTTAAAGAAAATACGCCAATACAATTTTCACAATTAGGCGGAGAACAAGAAATGAAACGTCGTGCCGGAACTGAAAACGTACCACAAATTGTTGGTTTTACAAAAGCATTAGAATTAGCAAATAATGCTTTAAATGAAAATAACGTCAAATTAATGCAATTAAAAGAATTATTTTTAGTTAGCTTACAGGAACGTGCTATTCCTTTTGAGTTAAATGGTTCAATGACAGAAACAACGGGTCATATTTTAAATTTATATTTTCCATTTATAGATGTTGAAACGATGCTAACTTTATTAGATTTAGCAAATATCTATGTTTCGTCAGGATCCGCTTGTACTGCAGGATCAACCGAACCATCTCACGTGTTATCTGCCATGTATGAGGATGAAGAACGTTCAAAACATTCAATAAGATTTAGTTTCAGTGAGTTAACTACAGAACATGAAATCAAATATATCGTAGCGGAAATTCATAAAATTTATCATAAGTTTAAGGAGGAATCATAGTGTCTAATAAAGATATTCGCGTTGTCGTTGGCATGTCAGGCGGTGTTGATAGCTCGGTTACCGCATATTTATTAAAAGAACAAGGTTATGACGTTATAGGTATTTTCATGAAAAATTGGGATGACACTGATGAAAATGGCGTATGTACAGCTACAGAAGATTATAATGATGTTATTGCTGTATGTAATCAAATTGGCATTCCTTATTATGCTGTAAATTTTGAAGAAGAATATTGGAATAAAGTATTTACTTATTTTTTAGATGAATATAAAAAAGGACGTACACCAAATCCTGATGTGATGTGTAATAAAGAAATAAAATTTAAGGCCTTTTTAGAACACGCACTTAAACTTGGTGCTGATTATGTAGCAACTGGTCATTATGCTCGCCTTAAACGTTATGACGACGGTCACGTTGAAATGCTACGTGGCGTTGACAATAATAAAGATCAAACATATTTTTTAAATCAATTATCACAGCAACAATTATCCAAAGTCATGTTTCCTATTGGAGATATAGAGAAAAAAGAAGTACGTCGAATAGCGGAAGAACAAGGGCTAGCTACAGCAAAGAAAAAAGATTCTACAGGCATTTGTTTTATTGGTGAAAGAAACTTCAAATCATTTCTATCACAATATTTACCTGCTCAAGCCGGCGATATGCGAACACTTGATGGTAAAAAAATGGGCGTGCACAGTGGTTTGATGTATTATACGATAGGACAACGTCATGGTTTAGGTATTGGTGGAGATGGTGATCCTTGGTTTGTTGTTGGCAAAAATTTAGTAGACAACGTCTTATACGTTGAACAAGGTTTCCATCACGATGCATTATATAGTGATTATTTAATAGCATCAGATTATTCATTCGTCAATCCAGTAGATTTAGAACGCGGATTTAACTGCACTGCTAAATTTAGATATCGTCAACAAGATACGGAGGTATCAGTTGAACGCGTCGATGATCACTCGATAAAAGTGACTTTTAAAGAACCAGTTCGAGCGATTACTCCTGGTCAATCAGTTGTATTCTATGATGGTGAAATCTGTTTAGGTGGCGCAACGATTGATGATGTTTACAAAACTTCTAGGCAATTAAGCTATGTCGTTTAATTACTTTTAAATAAACTTTACTGTTGTTAATTAGAGTTGATATTCAACCGTTTATTCACAAGTGCTATTTAGAATAAGCGGTTGTTTTTATTTATTAAAAGTTTGGACATGATATAATGATGAATGAAATGAGGTATTCTAGTGACTGAACAAGAACAAATATATCAATACATACAAAAAGGGCAGAGAGATAAAGCCCTGAAAGCATTATTTAATAACATAGAAGAAAATCCAAACGTGATTGAAAATTACATTAATGCTGGCATTATTCTGGCTGATATTGGAGAAATCGTACAGGCTGAAAAGTTTTTTCAACGTGCATTAACAATTGATGATACAAACGGTGCAATTTATTATAATTTAGCAAATATTTATTATAATCAAGGTCGTTTCAATGAAGCCATCAAACTCTATCAAAAATCATTAAAATATCACATGGATATGGTTGATTGTAATTATATGATAGGTATGGCATTCAACCAATTAGAAGCATTTAAAGAAGCCTTGCCATATTTAATGACTGCAGCTGAAAAAGATGAAAATAGGGATAGTGAAATTCAATTTCAATACGGACTTGTATTATGTCAATTAGAAATGTTTGAACAAGCTATTCAACAACTTAAATACGTCTTACAACTTGACCCATCACATACTGACGCATTATACAACTTAGGATTAGCGTTATATATGGAGACTGAAGACATAGATACAGCTATTTCGTATTTTGAGCGGGCAATTGCCATTGATCCTAAACATTTATTAAGTCAACACGCAAAAGCCACTTTTTTATCTATGAAGAACAAGGAGGATTAATATGGATAACCCTACACTTCTTGAACCGACGATGTTAAAGGGCACCGTCGAAGTTATTTTGTTCCAAAATCAAGATAATTTCTATACTGTACTTAAAGTTGATACCATTGAATCTAACGAATCGTTCGATACGATGCCAACGGTTGTAGGGTTTTTCCCAAATATTGTTGAAGGCGACGTATACACCTTTAAAGGACAGGTTGTTGCGCATCCAAAATATGGCAAACAACTAAAAGCTGATACATTTGAAAAAGAATTACCACAAACGAAAGATGCTATTATTACCTACTTATCAAGTGATTTATTTAAAGGTATTGGTAAAAAGACAGCACAAAATATTGTTAATACTTTGGGAGAAAATGCAATAAATGATATTTTAGCTCATCCAGACATATTAACAAAAGTTTCAAATCTTTCTAAAAAGAAACAAGAGCAAATTGCACAACAAATAGCAGCCAATCAAGAATCAGAAAAAATCATGATATACTTACATGATTTAGGGTTTGGCCCTAAACTATCAATGGCAATCTATCAGTTTTATCAAAGTGAAACAATAAACGTCGTTGATAATAACCCGTATAAACTTGTATATGATATTAAAGGAATTGGATTTAATAAAGCTGATACATTAGCACGTAATATCGGCATCGACTTTAATGACCCAGAACGATTAAAAGCTGGCATATTATTCACACTAGAGGAAGAATGTATTAAACAAGGGCATACTTATTTACCTGCTGAAACAATTCTTAAATCAGCACAAACAATGTTAAGTACGCAAGGGGATGAAATAATTGAAATACATCAACTTGAAGAAATGTTGCAAATTTTAATGGAAGAAGATAAGTTGATTCTTGATCAACAAAAAATTGCCATCCCCAGTCTTTACTACTCAGAATTAAAAAGCGTACAAAACTTATATCGTATATTAACTCATACCCATAAATTAAATGAACTTGAGCAATCTGATTTACAGTTGCATATTGGAGAGATAGAAGATAGCAATGAAGTACATTATGCTGCATCACAAAAAGAGGCTTTACAAACAGCTATAAACTCAAAAATCATGTTATTAACTGGCGGACCTGGAACTGGTAAGACAACTGTCATTAAAGGTATTGTAGAGTTATACGCTGAAATTCATGGACTTTCTTTAGATTATGCGGATTACACTGATGATGATTTCCCAGTAGTATTAGCAGCTCCTACAGGCAGAGCATCGAAACGTTTACAAGAAGCTACTGGCTTAGAGGCAATGACCATCCACCGACTTATAGGATGGAATCAAGATACACAACCAGAAGACATTTTAGATAATGAAATTAAAGCAAAATTAATTATCATAGATGAAATGTCTATGGTTGACACTTGGTTATTTCATCAGTTTTTAAATGCGGTACCTTTAGATGCCCAAATTGTATTTGTTGGAGATGAAGACCAACTGCCTTCTGTTGGGCCTGGACAAGTATTTAAGGACTTAATCCAGTCTAAAAAAATACCACGTGTCAATTTAACTGAAGTCTACCGACAACAAGATGGTTCAAGTATTATTGAATTAGCTCACCACATGAAACAAAACGAATCCATAGATATTACAAAACGTTATCATGATAGAAGCTTCATTAATTGTAGTGCAGAACAAATTCCTGACGTTGTTAAGAAAGTAGTATCCAGTGCAGTTAGTAAAGGATATGACATGAGTGATATTCAAGTACTTGCTCCCATGTATAAAGGAAGTGCAGGTATTAAACGTTTAAATCAAATTCTGCAAACAATTTTAAATCCTAAAGAACCAGACGCCCGTGAAATTGAATTTGGTGATGCTGCATTCCGCAAAGGCGATAAAGTATTACAGTTAGTAAATCGTCCTAATGACAATATTTTTAATGGAGATATTGGTATTATTGTTGGCATTTTTTGGGCAAAAGAAAATGCTTTAAATAAAGATGTTATTATCGTCGATTTTGACGGTAATGAAATTACATTTACACGACAAGACTTAATTGAATTAACGCATGCATATTGCACTTCGATTCATAAGTCCCAAGGTTCAGAATTCCCAATCGTTATTATGCCCGTAGTGAAACAATATTTTAGAATGTTACAAAAACCTATTCTTTATACTGGTTTGACTAGAGCTAAACAATCTTTAGTATTACTAGGGGATCCACAAGCCTTTGACATTGGCCTTAAAACAAATGGTCAAGTTAGAATGACGCAATTATATGATTTATTAGAAGCATATTTTGGACACGAAACGCAGAATTCTAATGATGATAATATCATAGCTAAACATAAAAAAGTTACATTATCAGCAGCGACAATTTATCAAATAGATCCGATGATCAACATGAATCAAATGACGCCATATGACTTTATTGAACGTTGACAATTTAGACAACACAACTTAAAATAAAAAGTGAATAAACATGAAGATGAGTAAGCAAATGAGTATTCAAAGAGATGTGCTGGTTGGTGTAAAGTACAATACAGTTTGCTGAACGCTACTTTGTGCTAATATGGATAAGACAATGAAGTGATAAAGTGGAATCAATAGTGATTCGTATCTTTATAACTAGGGTGGTACCGCGAAAACGTTCGTCCCTTGTGGATGAACGTTTTTAATTGTGACTAAGAATTTGAGGAGTGAAACCCAATGAAAAATTTAAAAGCTAGTGAAATAAGACAAATGTATATTGATTTCTTTGTAGAAAAAGGACATATGGTTGAACCATCTGCACCTTTAGTTCCTATTGATGATAATTCATTACTATGGATAAATTCAGGTGTAGCAACATTAAAAAAATATTTTGATGGCCGAGAAACACCAAGAAAACCTAGAATCGTAAATTCGCAAAAAGCAATTAGAACGAATGATATTGAAAATGTAGGTTTTACAGCACGTCATCATACATTCTTTGAAATGCTAGGTAACTTTTCTATTGGGGACTATTTCAAAAAAGAAGCTATTGAATTTGCTTGGGAATTTTTAACAAGTGACAAATGGATGGCAATGGAACCAGACAAATTGTATGTAACCATTCATCCCGAAGATACAGAAGCATATCATTTATGGCATAACGATATCGGCTTAGAAGAAAGTCGCATTATTCGTATCGAAGGTAATTTTTGGGATATTGGAGAAGGACCATCAGGACCAAACACAGAAATCTTTTATGACCGTGGTGAAGCATTTGGCAAGAACGACCCTGCTGAAGAAATGTATCCTGGTGGTGAAAATGAGCGTTATTTAGAAGTATGGAACCTTGTGTTTAGTGAATTTAATCATAATAAAGATCATACTTATACGCCATTACCAAATAAAAACATTGATACTGGCATGGGCCTAGAACGCATGGCTTCTGTAGCACAAAATGTGCGTACAAATTATGAGACAGACTTGTTCATGCCTATCATTGAAAAAGTTGAAAAAGTTTCCGGCAAGAAATATCTTGAAATACCGGAACAAGATGTGGCGTTTAAAGTCATTGCTGATCACATTAGAACAATCGCATTTGCAATTTCAGATGGTGCTTTGCCGGCAAATGAAGGACGTGGCTATGTTTTACGTCGTTTGTTACGTAGAGCTGTACGTTTTAGCCAAACATTAGATATTCAAGAACCATTTATGTACAAGCTCGTTGATATTGTTGCAGATATCATGGAACCTTATTATCCAAATGTTAAAGAAAAAGCTGATTTCATTAAACGGGTCATTAAATCAGAAGAAGAACGATTCCACGAAACATTACAAGAAGGGCTATCAATTTTAGATCAACTGATTGCTAAAGCAAAACTGACGACAAAAGAAATTAATGGTTCAGATGCATTTAAATTATATGACACATATGGTTTCCCAATCGAATTAACTGAAGAAATAGCTACACAAGAAGGCATCACTGTTGATATAGAAACATTTGAAAATGAAATGCAACAACAACGTGACCGTGCTAGACAGGCACGCCAAAGTTCACAATCAATGCAAATTCAAAGCGAAGTGCTTAAAAACATAACTACAAAAAGCAAATTTGTTGGATATGAAACGACTGATTATCAAACTGAGATTACAGATCTTATCTACAATGGCCAAGCTGTTAGTCATGCAGAAGCTGGAGACATCATTTATTTTGTTTTAAAAGAAACGCCATTTTATGCGGTCAGTGGTGGTCAAGTTGCAGATCATGGTACAGTTGGTAACGACAATTTTGAAATTGCTGTTGAAGAAGTAACGAAAGCACCAAATGGTCAAAACTTGCATAAAGGAACCATTCAATTTGGTCATGTAACTGTTAATAGTCATGTTGATGCAAACGTTAATAAAGATGAACGACGAGATATTCAAAAGAACCATAGTGCAACACACTTACTGCATGCCGCTCTGAAAGAAGTATTAGGCGATCATGTTAACCAAGCAGGCTCTCTCGTTGAAAGTGAACGTTTACGCTTCGACTTCTCACACTTTGGTCCAATGACAAATGAAGAAATCGAACACGTTGAGCGACGTGTTAACGAAGAAATATGGCGTGGTATTTCCGTGAATATCCAAGAAATGCCAATTGCTGAAGCTAAAGAGATGGGTGCAATGGCTTTATTTGGTGAAAAATATGGCGATGTAGTTAGAGTTGTAAATATGGCACCATTTTCTTTGGAACTTTGTGGTGGTATTCATGTTCAAAACACATCTGAAATCGGCTTATTTAAAATTATTAGCGAATCAGGTACTGGTGCAGGCGTCAGACGAATTGAGGCCTTAACAGGTAGAGCAGCATTCTTGTATCTAGAAGGCATTCAGCATAAATTTAATCAAACTAAAACCTATTTAAAAGTCAAATCCGATGATCAAGTTATGGAAAAAGTCGTTCAGCTTCAAGAAGAAGTGAAACATGTAAATAAACAATTAGAACAACGTAATAAAGAAATTACAACATTAAAAATGGGCAATATTGAAGACCAAGTTGAAGAAATCAATGGTTTTAAAGTATTAGCTACACAAGTAGATATTGCTAATCCAAAAGCAATCAGAGAAACAATGGATGATTTTAAATCTAAATTACAAGACACAATTATCATATTAATAAGTGAAGTTGAAGGCAAAGTTTCATTGATAGCTACAGTACCAAAAGCTGATACCAGCAAAATTAAAGCTGGCGATATCATTAAAAATATGGCTCCTATTGTTGGCGGCAAAGGTGGTGGCCGTCCGGATATGGCACAAGGTGGCGGTACACAACCTGAAAATATCACAGAATCTTTACGCTTTATTAAAGATTACATTAAAAAACTATAACTATATACCTTTCTAGTGTAATATAAAATATGTAAGTTAAATCGTAGATAGAGGAGTGTCAATCAATGGAAAATTTTGATAAAACAATGAAATTTGATTATGAAGAAATTCCTAAAGAGAATGTCAGATCTGTGTTAAGCAACGTGCATCGTACATTAGAAGAGCGTGGATATAATGCTGTAAACCAAATTGTTGGTTATTTATTATCTGGTGATCCTGCTTATATACCACGTCAAAATGAAGCTAGAAATCAAATACGACATGTGGATAGAGATGTCATTATGGAAGAACTTGTCTCATACTATCTTAAAGAGAAAAATAATTAATATATGCTCCAGCATAAAATATTAGGATTAGATGTAGGAAGCAAGACTGTAGGCATTGCAATTAGCGATTTAATGGGCTGGACAGCTCAGGGATTAGACACTCTACGCATCAATGAAGAACAAGAAGAATATGGTATTGAACAACTCACTAATATTATTAAGTCCAATAACGTTGACACAATTGTTATTGGTTTACCAAAAAATATGAATAATTCTATAGGGTTTCGTGGAGAAGCTTCCATACACTATAAAGAATTAATTCTTGAAGCGATGCCTGATATGAAAGTTATTATGTGGGATGAACGACTAAGCACAATGGCAGCAGAACGTTCATTGTTAGAGGCCGATGTTTCTAGACAAAAAAGAAAAAAAGTAATAGATAAGATGGCCGCAGTTTTTATACTTCAAGGCTATTTAGACTCTATCCAATAAAGGAGAATTTAAATGACTGAACATAATCACGACACTGAATTAGAACTTAATAACGAAGAAGAACTTTTAACATTATATGATGAAGATGGCAATGAAGTACTTTATCGCAAAATATTAGAATTTTATCATCCAGAATTCAAAAAAGAATATGTTATTTTGTCTGAAGAAGGTGCACAATCTGATGATGATGACATGATTGAATTAATCCCAATGATAAATCAACCAGACGAATCAGGAGATGGCGGTAAATTGATTCCTATCGAAACAGATGAAGAATGGGATATGATTGAAGAAGTAGTCAATACTGAAATTGATGAATAAAATACAACTTTGAATTTATATTAATAAAGATATTAGATATATGATTTAATTACTGAGTCAAAATCACAGAAAATTTTTCTCTGTGCATGAAAATTTAAAGTAATTAGCGTAATGATTTGTTTTTTGGGGCGGAAGATAAAGTCGAATTTGGCTTTATCCCGCTCCTTTTTAAGATAGCACTTAATTTAATGCATAATTTATGATAAAATATGTAAAGTTAATTTCGTATTTGCTAAGTACACAGCAATCAAAATAATCCAATCAGTCAGTTTATTTGATCCTACACGTAATTAATCAATAACCACGACTGATTGATTTTTATTTTCATTATTTATAACTTTTTAAGAAGGAAGTAACGTCTATGGAGGACAATGAACGCTATTTAGTAGATTTACATAAGCATTTAGATAATCCTATTGAACGGCTCAGACCATATGCAATTGAGCATGCTGTGCCAATCGTCGACCGCTTAACACTTGATTTGATAAAACAGTTAATTAGAATCCACAAACCACAGTCAATTCTAGAAATTGGAACAGCGATAGGATATAGTTCAATGCAATTTGCATCAGTTGATTCAAACATACATATCACAACGATTGAACGTAATGATGATATGTTTCAACAAGCCCAACACAATGTTAAAACATTTGGCTACGAATCACAGATTGACATTATAAAAGGCGACGCACTGGAACAATTTACTCAGCTGAAAAATAAAAATTTCGATATGATATTCATTGATGCAGCGAAAGCACAATCACGTAAATTTTTTGAACTTTATACACCATTATTAAATAACGGGGGTATAGTAATTACTGATAATGTCCTTTACCATGGTTTTGTTGCAGACATATCAATTGTACGTTCACGAAATGTCAAACAGATGGTTAAAAAAGTACAACAATATAATGAATGGCTCATGTCACAATCAAATTATTCTACTAATTTTGTCAATATAGATGATGGACTAGCAATTTCTATCAAAGGAGAATCAGAATGACTGAATTACTTGTAACACCTAAATCAGTTGCGCATTTAAAAACACTTATTGATTTTGGTGCAGATGCGTTTGTCATTGGCGAACAAAAATTCGGATTACGCTTAGCCGGTGAATTTAAACGTACCGATATGAAAAAGGCTGTGGAAATAGCCCACAAACATAATAAAAAAGTTTATGCTGCTGTTAACGGTATATTTCATAATTATCATTTGGAGGCACTTGAAGACTATATAACATTTTTACATGAAATCAATGTAGATCGTATTATATTTGGAGATCCTGCCGTTGTTATGTACGTCAAAGCTCAACCACATCCAATTGCATTAAATTGGGATGCTGAAGCATTAGTAACAAATCATTTTCAATGTAACTACTGGGGACAAAGAGGTGCGAAACGTGCCGTTCTTGCTCGTGAATTAAGCTTAGAAGAAATAATCAATATTAAAGAGCAATCAGATGTTGAAATAGAAGTGCAAGTTCATGGCATGACTTGCATGTTTCAATCGAAAAGAATGTTGCTAGGTAATTATTACACATTCCAAGATAGACAAATGAAAATAGAGCGTCAACAGGATGAACAGTACTTATTATTATATGATGAAGAAAGAGATAATAAATATCCTGTTTTTGAAGATTACAATGGTACACATATAATGTCTCCAAATGATATTTGTTTAATTGAAGAATTAGAACCATTATTTAGTGCAGGAATTGATTCGTTTAAGATAGATGGTATCTTGCAAACTGAAGAATATATTAATGTAACAACACGTCAATATCGCGAGGCTATTGATTTATATAATGATGATCCTGAAACCTATGAGGATGAAAAATTCATGCTTGTTGATCCAATTGAAGATATACAGCCAGCACATCGTCCTTTTGATGAAGGTTTCTTATTTAAACAAACCGTATATTAGGAGGCTTAATCATGCAAATTTTAGAAAAAGCATCACCATCACAACAAACTAAAATGAAAAAGCCTGAACTACTTGCTCCTGCTGGAAATTTAGAAAAGCTAAAAATAGCTGTACATTACGGCGCAGATGCAGTATTTTTAGGCGGTCAAGAATATGGATTACGTTCAAATGCCGATAATTTTACTATGGAAGAAATTGCTGAGGGTGTCCAATTTGCTAATACTTACGGCGCAAAAATCTATGTTACTACCAATATCATTGCACATGATGAGAATATTCCAGGCTTAGAAGCATATTTAATACAATTACAAGCTACAGGAGCTACGGGAATTATTGTAGCAGATCCTCTAATCATTGAAACATGCAAACGTGTTGCACCTAACTTAGAGATACATCTATCTACTCAGCAGTCTCTAACAAATTATAAGGCGGTAGAATACTGGAAAGAAGAAGGATTAAACCGTGTTGTGTTAGCTAGAGAAACTGGTGCCATGGAAATGAAGGAAATGAAAGAAAAGGTTGACATAGAAATAGAAGCATTTATTCATGGTGCCATGTGTATTGCATACTCTGGTCGTTGCACACTTAGCAATCATATGACAGCTCGAGACTCAAATCGTGGTGGCTGTTGCCAAAGTTGTCGATGGGATTACGATTTATTATCCATTGATCAAGATGGCGATTTAGATATGTATTATCAACAAGGTGATATCATACCTTTTGCTATGAGTCCCAAAGATTTAAAATTAATAGAAGCCATTCCTAAAATGATGGATATCGGCGTTGATTCATTAAAAATAGAAGGCCGTATGAAATCTATTCACTATATAGCTACAGTTGTATCAGTTTACCGTAAAGTCATCGATGCTTATGCTGAAGATCCAGCAAATTTCAAAATTGACCCTGAATGGCTAATAGAATTAGATAAATGTGCCAATCGTGATACAGCTCCTGCTTTCTTCGAGGGGACACCAGGTTATGAAGAGCAAATGTTTGGTATGCAACAATCCAAAAAATCACCATATGATTTTTGCGGTTTAGTTCTTGAATATGATGCAAATACACACATCGCCACGATACAACAACGTAATAATTTTAAACCTGGACAAGAAATTGAATTTTTCGGACCTGAAATTAATAGCTTTAAACAAGTTATTGATGCAATTTATGATGAAGAAGGGAATTCTTTGGATGCTGCAAGACATCCACTACAAATTGTACAAATTAAAGTTGACCACCCAATCTACCCAAATAATATGATGAGAAAGGAAATTAGCTAATGTCTCAAACAACGATTATCGGTATTGCTGGTGGCTCAGGCTCAGGTAAAACCACCGTAACTAATGAAATTATGAAAAACTTAGCAGGTCATAGTGTTGCTTTATTGGCCCAAGACTATTATTATAAAGACCAATCCCACCTCACGTTTGAAGAACGGTTAGAAACAAATTATGACCATCCTTTTGCCTTTGATAACGATTTATTAATAAAAAATTTAAAGGATTTAAAAAATGGTCAATCAGTAGAAGTGCCTACTTATGACTATGCAAATCATACTAGAAGTGATGAAACCATTGCATTTGAACCAAAAGATGTTATTATCGTAGAAGGTATCTTTGCTTTAGAAAACAAAACACTACGTGATATGATGGATGTTAAAATATATGTTGATACGGATGCAGACATTAGAATCTTAAGAAGATTGATAAGAGATACTAAAGAGCGCGGACGGTCAATGGAATCTGTAATTAATCAATACTTGAATGTAGTTAAGCCGATGCATAATCAATTTATCGAACCTACTAAAAAGTATGCAGATATTATTATTCCTGAAGGTGGTAGTAACAAAGTTGCTATCGATATTATGACAACCAAAATACAAACACTTGTAAGTAAACAAGAGTAATATCAAGAAAAGGAAGATGACGTAATGGAAAATCAAAAACAATATCCTATGACACAAGAAGGATATGACAATTTAGAACAAGAGTTAGAAGAACTTAAGACAGTTAAAAGACCTGAAGTTGTAGAAAAAATCAAAGTAGCACGTTCTTTTGGAGATCTATCTGAGAACTCTGAGTATGACGCTGCAAAAGACGAACAAGGGTTTATTGAACAAGATATTCAACGTATAGAACATATGCTAAGATACGCACTTATTATCGAAGACACAGGCGATAATAACGTCGTACAAATCGGGAAAACTGTCACATTTGTAGAATTACCTGGTGATGAAGAAGAAAGCTACCAAATCGTTGGTTCTGCAGAAGCCGACGCATTTAAAGGGAAAATTTCAAACGAATCTCCAATGGCGAAATCTCTTATTGGCAAAGGATTAAACGATGAAGTTCGAGTACAGCTACCTAACGGTGGTGAAATCAGAGTTAAGATTGTAGATATTAAATAAGACAATATCCTCATTAATAAGCTATATAGTAAAAACCAGTTTAGCATTCTGCTTACTGGTTTTTACTATATAGCATTTTTATGTTGTGTCACATACTTTTGTTAAACTTGTTTTCTCCATGACAATTAATTACAAGTATGATTTAATTGAATATGTACAACTTTTTAAAGTAGAATCAACCGATCTACAAAGCGTAATATTTATTACTTATCGCTTTTAATTACAAATGATTATTAAACAGACAGATAAGATAAATGATATAATTCTTATTGAATTAGTCATTTATAATTTTATTTGTCTATGTTTCTATTTTTTTATACAAAGGGGGTTAGAAAATGGAAGCAACTATCATTAACGAACAAACCTTAATGATTTATTTCAAAAACGAAATTAGTGAAGATACATATAATCAAATTATTTATACAACTCAATACATTAAAAATAAAAACTTGCAAGCTATCAACGAAATTATTCCATCTTATAGAGCCATCATGGTTACTTTTGACCAACATAAAATTGATATCGATGAGTTGATTCAACAACTTCAACTTGATTCTATTAATTATAAGCACATTGATAAAGCATCTAATAATAAAGTTGTACATATTCCCGTCTTATATGGTTCAGATGCAGGGCCAGATTTATCTGAAGTAGCAAAGTATAACGGACTCACCTCTGAAGAAGTAATAGAGATACATACAAGTAAACAATATTTAATTTATATGCTTGGCTTTATGCCTGGCTTCCCATACTTGGGTGGTTTAGATTCACGCATACATATGCCTAGACGCTCTGAACCTCGAGTACGTATTACTGCAGGTTCAGTTGGAATTGCTAATAATCAAACTGGCTTATATCCTCTAGACTCACCAGGAGGTTGGCAAATTATTGGTCGTACGCCTATTAGAGTATTTAATAAAGATGATCAGCCTATGACGCTTTATCAAGCTGGTGATAAAATAAAATTTTATGCCATCGATCAACATACTTATCAACAAATTCAAGATGACATTGATAAGGGATGCTTTAATAAAGAAAAGTGGGTGACAATGCGTAATGGGAATTAAAATTATACAACCTGGTTTATTTTCAACTATACAAGATTTAGGACGTACAGGATTTCAACATCTTGGTATTTCAAGCGCTGGTGCCATAGATCAATATAGCTATCTTATTGGACAAACATTAATCCAGCAAGATGGGCCTGCAATCGAATTTACAATCATTGGCCCTAAAATTGAATTCTCCAGCGAAAATTCATTTGTTTTAACAGGGGCTATTTTTGCAGCCAAATTAAATGGCACTGCTGTAAACCAAAATGTGGTTGTACAAGCAAATAAAGGAGATATTTTAGAAATTGGTCCTGTTCAACAAGGTGCTAGGGGGTATATATTTTTTGGTCAACCACTTGATATACCAATCGTAGCAAATAGCTATGCAACTCATACTAGAACACAAATGGGCGGTTTTTATGGACGTACATTGAAGAAAAACGATAGCATTCCTGTTGTTACAAATCAATCTTATAAACAACAATTGGGCAAAACTATTGAATTCAATGCAGTACCAGAAGATAATATCGTTCATATCATCAAAGGACCTCAATATGATGCATTTTCTGCAGAATGTCATGAACAACTAACAGCACAAGTATATGAGATATCAGATAGTTCTGACAGAATGGGCATTCGACTTAAAGGAACGCCTATACCGCCTATAGAAAGTGCGGATATCATTTCAGAGCCCGTTGCATTAGGCAGTATTCAAGTTCCTAATGATGGTCACCCCATCATATTATTACACGATAGACAGACCGTAGGAGGTTACACTAAGATTGCTAGTGTTTCCCAAGCCGATATACATAAACTGGCTCAATTTAAACCAGGAGAAGAAATTCTATTCAAATGGATAACGATTGAACAAGCAATCAAAAATTTAAAACATTTTGAGCAAGTCTTTAGTTCAACAATAAATGAAATAGAATCAACTCCAAAATTCGAACTCAAGCATTTACGTCAGACATCAAAAAAAATAGCTCAATTAATTAGGGAGGAACAGTAAAAATGAATTTAGATAAGATAGAACAAATAATAGATTTAGTTAAAAAGAATGAAGTTAAAAAATTTAAATATAAAGATTTTGAACATGAAATAGAATTAGATTTTACAGAAGATGTTTCACCCGTAAGTGCTAATAAAAATGATATACAAACAACTTCTACAAATCATAGCGATTCAAATAAACAAGACGAAGCAAATCCTAAAGAAGAAACGCAACAAATCAAAGCTTCAATGGTAGGTACATTCTTTTTGCAAGATAGTAAAGAATTAACTGAACCAGTTGTACAAGTGGGTGATAAAATTCAAGAAGGAGACATTGTAGGTTATATTGAAGCGATGAAAGTGATGAACGAGGTTACAAGTGATGTATCAGGAGAAATTGTTGAAATTTTAGTTGATCACGGTACAAATGTGGAATATGACCAAGCATTGATACAAATAAAATAAGGGGGGCTAGCTATGTATCGTTGTTTAATTGCAAATAGAGGAGAAATCGCTGTGCGTATCATTCGTGCTTGTCGCGAATTAGGAATAGAAACCGTAGCGATATATGCTAAAGGTGATGAAGCTAGTCTTCATGTAAGCTTAGCTGACCAGGCAATTTGTATTGGTGAAGCAAATCCACTTGATAGTTATTTAAATATCGAACGTATTATCGGTGCTGCAGAATTATCCGGGGCTAATGCAATTCACCCAGGTTATGGCTTCTTATCAGAAAGCACAACATTTGCTGAAAAAGTTGAAGAAAACGACATTCATTTTATTGGTCCAAATAAAAAAACTATGGAGTTAATGGGAGATAAGATAACCGCTCGACAAACAGTTGATGCTGCTGGCGTACCTGTAATTCCGGGATCGAAAGACGCAGTTAACAATGTATCAGAAATTGAAAAGTTAGCTGAAGATATCGGATATCCTGTTGTTTTAAAGGCTGCTAGTGGCGGTGGTGGTAAAGGAATTAGAATTGTTAAAGATCCAGCTGATTTAGAAAAGTCTTTAAAAGAAGCTCAAAGTGAAGGACAAAAGTATTTCAACGATAGCCGTGTATATGTAGAGGCCTTTATACCTGTAGCAAAACATGTTGAAGTTCAAGTCATTGGTGATGGCAAAGATAATTATGTACATTTAGGAGAAAGAGACTGCTCAGTTCAACGAAAAAATCAAAAGCTAATAGAAGAGTCACCATGTGCGGCACTTACTGAAGAACGCCGAGAAAAAATTTGTAATGATGCTGTTAAAGTAGCTAGAGCCTCAAAATATAGAAGTGCAGGTACAATCGAATTCTTAGTTACTGAAGATGCGCATTATTTTATTGAAATGAATGCGCGAATTCAAGTTGAACATACCGTCACAGAAATGAGAACTGATCGTGATTTATTAACTGCACAATTATACTTGTTAATGCATGATAAGTTACCATTTGCACAACAAGACATCACATTTAATGGTCATGTCATTGAAGCGCGCATCAATGCTGAAAATCCTGAGAAAAAATTTCAACCATGTCCTGGCGTAGTGAAACGTTTACATCTACCACAAGGATTTAATGTCAGAGTAGATTCACTACTTTATTCGGGTTATCAAGTTTCACCTTACTATGATTCTCTAGTAGCAAAGGTCATCGTTAAATCTGAAAACAGAGCGAGCGCCATCAATAAACTCAAAGTAACTTTGGATGAAATGGTCATTGATGGATTTACAACGACAGCTGATTTCTTATATGCTGTCCTTAGCTACCCATTATATGCTGATGGCGATGCAAGTGAAGTAGATATTAAATTCTTAGAAAAACATCAAATCGTAAAAGGGGTGACTTTGTAATGGTAACCGTCGATTTAAATTGTGATCTAGGTGAAGCCTATGGAAATTATTCATTTGGTAATGACGAAGCAATTATTCCGCTCATTACCTCAGCTAATATCGCTTGTGGTTTTCATGCTGGAGATGAAAATGTACTTAATGAAACCGTTAAATTAGCAGTTAAACACCAAATTAAGATAGGTGCACATCCTGGATTTCCAGATTTGAAAGGGTTTGGAAGACGTAAAATGGCGCTCTCTTATCAAGAAATTTATAATGCAATTATTTATCAACTCGGTGCTTTGAATGGATTTTGTAAATTATATAATACTAAAATTCATCATGTAAAACCGCATGGTGCCCTTTACAATATGGGGGCTATTGATAGTACAGTTGCTCAAGCTATAGCGCAAGCTGTATATGATTTTGATTCAGAACTCATTTTAGTTGGTTTAGCTAATACATTACTGATTTCTGAAGCAGAAAAAATTGGTTTACACGCAGCTTCTGAAGTTTTTGCTGATCGCCGATACGAGAATAATGGTCAATTGGTCAATCGTCGTGAAAATGATGCGGTGATAACTGATACTGACGAAGCATTACAACAAGTCATAAAAATGGTTAAAGAAAATAAAGTGACCTCAAGAGATGGAAAAGATATTACGTTACAGGCAGATACGATTTGTGTGCACGGCGATAGTGCACATGCACTAGATTTTGTATCTCAAATAAGAAAGACATTAATGAAAGAAGGCATTGATATTCAATCATTATAGGGGGTAAATTATATGGGAGAAAAACTAAATAAAAAGGAAAAAGATTTTACTTTTACTAAAGGTCACAGGCGCTTACTTTATGGATCAGTTTTCTTAATGGCTACGTCTGCCATAGGTCCAGCCTTTTTAACTCAAACAGCAGTATTCACAGCAGAGTTTTATGCAAGCTTTGCCTTTGCAATATTGATTTCTATTCTCATCGATATAGGTGCACAAATCAATATTTGGCGAGTATTAGTAGTTACTGGATTACGTGGTCAAGAGGTGTCTAATAAAGTTTTACCTGGTTTAGGTACAATCGTGTCAATATTAATAGCTTTTGGCGGTTTAGCCTTCAACATTGGTAATATCGCTGGGGCTGGACTTGGTTTAAATGCAATGTTTGGCTTAGATATCAAATGGGGTGCCGCAATTACTGCAGTTTTCTCAATTTTAATTTTTGTTAGCAGAAGTGGTCAAAAAATCATGGATGTCGTATCAATGATACTTGGTGTCGTTATGATTGTTGTAGTTGCTTGGGTTATGGTAGTATCTAATCCACCTTATGGCGATGCAGTAGTACATATGGTTACGCCTGAACATCCACTTAAATTGATTTTACCAATTATAACTTTAGTTGGCGGTACAGTAGGCGGCTATATTACCTTTGCTGGTGCACATAGAATTTTAGATTCAGGCATGAAGGGTAAAGAATATTTACCATTTGTTAACCGTTCTGCAATAGCTGGTATTTTAACAACAGGCGTCATGAGAACATTGCTATTTCTAGCTGTATTAGGTGTTGTTATTACAGGTGTGACTTTAAGCGCAGACAATCCACCAGCTTCTGTATTTGAACATGCTCTAGGACCTATTGGTAAAAATATATTCGGTGTTGTCATTTTTGCAGCTGCTATGTCATCAGTTATCGGTTCTGCATATACAAGTGCAACATTCTTAAAAACACTTCATAAATCACTGTTTAATAAAAATAATTTGATTGTCATAACATTTATAGTAATATCTACACTGATTTTCTTATTTATCGGCAAACCAGTTAGCTTACTTATTATTGCTGGAGCTATCAATGGTTGGATTTTGCCAATTACTTTAGGTGCCATACTTATCGCAAGCAAAAAGAAATCTGTTGTAGGAGACTATAAACACCCAACTTGGATGTTGTTATTTGGTATAGTTGCAGTTATTGTGACAATTGTAACAGCTATCTTTTCACTTCAAGACTTAGCTGCACTATGGCATAGTTAACAATGAGCTTAATAAAAAAGATTCTCTATTTAATAGAGAGTCTTTTTTATTATGTATTATAATAAACTTTATTCTTGTGTATCGTGGTAAAGGCTAAAATATGATAGAATAACATTTGCTAAGAAATATAAATGAGGTGGATTTATGATTGGCATTATAGGTGCTATGGAAGAAGAAATTACAATTTTAAAAGAAAAATTAATAAATACACAATATCATACGATTGCTCATGTTGAATTTTATCAAGGAAAATTAAATGACGTCGATGTTGTACTTACACGAAGTGGCATTGGTAAAGTCAATGCAGCTATTTCTACTACGCTGCTCATTCAACAATTTAAACCTGAAATGATAATTAATACCGGTTCAGCAGGCGCTCTGGATGAAGACTTATCAATAGGTGATGTTGTAGTAAGTGACAGCGTTATTTATCATGACGTAGATGCAACAGCTTTTGGCTATCAGTATGGTCAAGTACCACAAATGCCACTCCATTTTGAAGCTGATAAACATTTACTAGATAATGTGTTAGTTGTTTTAAAAGCACAGTCTTTAAATGCAAAAGTTGGACTTATTGTTAGTGGTGATAGCTTTATCGGAAGCACAGACCAACGCCTTTTGATTAAAGAAAGATTTCCGCAAGCGTTAGCAGTTGAAATGGAGGCCACTGCCATAGCACAAACATGCCATCAGTTTAAACAACCATTTATTATCACACGAGCAATCTCAGATTTGGCAAACGGCAACGCCGATATCACATTTGAACAATTTATTGAACAAGCTGCCTTGTCTTCTAGTAAAACAGTTGAACGTTTAATTAAACAAATATAAATATAATTTAAAGGTGAAAATTATGGGTATTATAAAAAAATATTTTATGCCGAATTCATACGTGAAATCGGTATTTGAAATTGATATAGATAAACTTGCAAAATCCGGAGTTAAAGGTATTATTACAGATTTAGATAATACACTAGTAGGCTGGGATGTAAAAACACCTACTATAGAAATCAAAGAGTGGTTTAGAAAAGCAAGTGAAGCTGGAATTACAATCACTATTGTTTCAAACAACAATGAGCAACGTGTTGCTAGTTTTTCAAAAGATTTAGATGTTGATTTTATTTTTAAAGCTCGTAAACCAATGGGTAAAGCATTTAAAAAGGCATTAAAGTATATGAATATACAAGCCGAAGAAGCTGTAGTTGTCGGCGATCAAATGTTGACTGATGTCTTTGGTGGCAATCGCAATGGTTTGTATACAATCATGGTAGTTCCAGTGAAACGAACAGATGGATTTATAACTAAATTTAATAGAATTATCGAAAGACGACTCTTAAACCACTTCAAAAATAAGGGCTATATCTCATGGGAGGAAAATTGATTGACTGAGACTTTAAAATGTATTGGTTGCGGTGCACCATTGCAATCCGAAAATAAAAACGCGCCTGGTTATGTACCAGAACACAATTTATTTCGCGAAGATGTAATTTGTCGACGATGCTTTAGATTGAAAAACTATAATGAAGTACAAGATGTAGGAATGGATAGTGAAGATTTTTTAAATTTATTAAATGGTCTATCTGATCGCTCGGGTATCATTGTTAATGTTGTAGATATTTTTGATTTTGAGGGATCTTTTATTAATGCCTTAAAACGCATTGTAGGTAATAAAAAAATCATACTCGTTGCTAATAAATTAGACTTATTGCCGAAACAAATTAATCATCGTCGTGTGAAAGAATGGTTAAAACGCTCAGCAAAAAAATATGGTTTAGAAGCTGAAGAAGTTGTGCTAATTTCTGCTGAAAAAGGGTGGGGAATTGAAGACTTATTAACAGCTATTAATCAAAACCGTGACCATGATGATGTTTATATTGTAGGTACGACAAATGTGGGTAAATCGACACTAATTAATAAATTAATTGAGTTAAGTGTTGGCGAAAAGGATGTTGTTACAACTTCTAGGTTCCCAGGCACAACATTAGATATGATTGATATTCCATTAGATGAAACATCATTTATGTATGATACACCTGGCATTATTCAAGAACATCAAATGACACATTTAGTTACTGAAAAAGAATTGAAAACGATTATACCAAAAAAAGAAATTAAACAACGTGTATACCAATTAAATGAATCACAAACATTATTTTTCGGGGGACTCGCTCGAATTGATTATGTTTCAGGTGGAAAAAGACCACTCATTTGCTTCTTTTCAAATGATTTAAATATACACCGCACTAAAACAGAAAAAGCCAATGAGTTATGGAAAAACCAATTAGGTGATTTACTTACACCCCCAAATAATGTTTCAAATTTCAATCTGAAAGATATAAAGGCTGTGCGCTTAGAAACAGGAAAAGAAAAACGAGACATTATGATATCTGGGTTAGGGTTTATTACGATTGATTCAGGTGCCAAAGTCATTGTCAGAGTACCCAAAAACGTCGATGTAGTGTTAAGAAATTCAATTTTATAAGGTGTGATATTTATGAAATTTGCAGTTATCGGAGATCCGATTTCACATTCTTTATCGCCATTAATGCATAATGCTAACTTTAAAGCCCTTAATATGAGACATACGTATGAAGCTATTCATGTTCCAAGAGAACACTTTCATCATATTAAAGACATTATAGCCGAAAAGGAAATTGATGGTTTTAACGTGACAATACCTCACAAAGAAGCCATCATTCCATACTTAGATGTTATAGATGATACTGCTAAAAACATAGGAGCAGTGAATACCATTGCAATAAAACAAGGTAAATGGATTGGCTACAATACAGATGGTATAGGTTATGTAACTGGATTAAAGCATATTTATCCTGATATTGAGCATGCCTACATATTGATACTAGGTGCTGGAGGTGCCAGTAAAGGCATTGCCCATGAACTTATAAAATACGTTGAACCTAAAATAACGGTAGCCAATCGGACAGCTAAACGTTTTGATTCATGGACTTTAGACGTAAATAAAATTTCATTGGAAACCGCTGAACGACATTTAAATCAATTTGATATTATAATTAATACAACGCCTGTAGGTATGTCTCAAAGTAAAGCATCAGTTGTATCACTTTCAAATTTATCACCACAAACTTTAGTAAGTGACATTGTATATATACCTGCAAAAACACCATTTTTAGACCAAGCTGAACAAAATGGTAATCCGATATATAATGGCTTAGATATGTTTATATTACAAGGAGCAGCAAGTTTTAATATATGGACTGGCCAAACTGCAAACATAAATACAATGAAGCAAACAGTAATTAATAAACTAAAAGGAGCATCCTCATGTTAACTGGTAAACAAAAAAGATATTTAAGAAGTTTAGCACATAATACGGATCCAACATTTCAAATTGGCAAATCTGGAATAAATGAAAACATGTGTAACCAAATTAGCGATACATTAGAAAAAAGAGAACTTGTAAAAATTCATATTTTACAAAATAACTTTGATGATAAAAATGATTTAGCAATACAATTAGCTAGCTCAACTAAAAGCGAAGTCGTTCAAATAATCGGGTCAATGATTGTGTTATATAAAGAATCAGAAGAAAATAAGAACATCAATTTATCTTAAATGACTAAAAAAATTGTTTTATATGGCGGACAATTCAACCCGATACACACGGCGCATATGGTGGTTGCTACTGAAGTTTATCATTTTATCCAACCAGATCATTTTTATTTTTTACCTAGTTATATGTCACCATTAAAAGATCATAAACAACACCTTAACACAAAGCATAGAATAAAAATGATTCAACTTGTTATTGATATATTAGGTTTTGGAGAGATTTGCTATGAAGAGCTGGAACGCAAAGGAACAAGTTACACTTTCGATACGATACAATCTTTGATTAGTAAAAATCAAGATGCAGAATTTTATTTTGTCATTGGAACAGACCAATACAATCAACTTGAACAATGGCATAACATCAATCAGCTTAAAGAAATAATTACATTTGTTATCGTAAATAGAGATACGTCACATCAAATAGTTGATCCATCAATGATTTCAATAGATATTCCTAGGATAGATATTAGTTCTACCATGATACGTAATCGAGTTCAAAATAATAAAAACATCCAAGTACTCGTTCCACCAAATGTAGAAAGCTATATCAGAGAGGAAGGATTATATGAAAATTAAAAAAGCTGTCAAACTAACAAAAGAAAAGTTACCTAAAAAACGTTTCGATCATTCTTTACGTGTTGCTGAAACTGCAGTAAAATTAGCAGAAATATATGATGGCGATGTTGCCAAAGCTGAATTAGCAGGTGTATTACATGACTACTGTAAATATGATGATTTAAGTTCTATGTATCAAGTTGTAAGACAATATGATTTGGATAATGATTTACTTAGTTATGGTGGTGAGATACTACATGGCCCTGTTTGTGCTGCGTTGATGAAAGCCAAATATGGTATTGAAGATGAAGAGGTATTATCAGCGATTCATTATCATACTACAGGTCGACAACACATGACTAAAACAGAAAAATTAGTATTTATTGCAGATTACATTGAACCTGGAAGAAAAACCCCAGGAGTTGAAGAAATTCGAGATATGGCATACAATCAAGGTAGCTTAGATAAAACAATTTATGAAATTTCTAAGCGAACAGTATTATTCTTAATTGACAAAGATATTACAGTGTATGGTGCAACGATAGCATGTTTAAACTATTATAACTATAGTGATCAAAGAATAAAGGATGATTAAATGAGCTCAGAACAATTGTTAACAATGACTGTCAAAGCGACAGAAAATAAGAAAGCTGAAGATATTGTTTCTCTAGATATGAAGGGAATCAGTGATATGACTGACTATTTTGTTGTGTGTCACGGTAACAATGAACGACAAGTTCAATCCATTGCAAGAGCTGTTAAAGAAATGGCTCAAGAACAAGGTCTTAACTTGAAACGTATAGAGGGTTATGAAAGTGCACGCTGGATTTTAATAGATTTAGTCAATGTCGTTGTTCATGTATTCCATAAAGACGAAAGAAGCTATTATAATATTGAGAAACTATATCAAGATGCGCCAATAGAATCATATGGTCAGGCTGTATATTAAATGATGCAATATCAAGACATGAGTAATTTTTATGATTTATTTACTCAAGACCAACCATATGACTTGTGGTTCGATATTGTTCAACAACTATCTGTAAGTTTACCTTCAAATCCCAAAATACTTGATATCGGTTGTGGTACTGGGACTTTAACATCAATGCTAACAAATATTGGTGAAGTTACAGGTATGGATTTAAGCGTGGACATGTTAGCAATTGCAACACAAAAATCTAATCAAGTTCAATGGCTTGAAGGTGATATGACTGATTTTGATTTAAATCTTTCATTTGATTTAATAACAATATTTTGTGATTCATTAAATTATTTACCTGAAACGAATGATGTTACACAAACTTTTGCTAATATTTTCAATCATCTTTCCGATGATGGTATATTTATTTTTGATGTACATACACCATACAAAATGGAAACATTATTTAATAATCAGAATTATATAGAAGAACAAAATGATACTTTTCTAGCATGGCAAGCCTTCCGTGGAGAAGTACCATTAAGTGTTTATCATGAAATGACTTTCTTTAAGCTTAATGATCATAAAAATTATCAACGCTTTGACGAATCACATTATCAAAGAACTTTCGATGAAACACAGTATCGACTAATGTTGAAGCAAGCAGGTTTCAATCATATCAAAACTTTTACTGATTTTAATATGAATGAGCATTCAGATAACGGACTCAGATTGTTTTTTATCGTTCAAAAGTAATTTTTATAGCATAAGTAGTAAATATTAAGAATTTAAATAACAAACTCAAGTAAACTCACGCTTTCTATCGTTTATATCTTTAGAGAGGTGAGTTTTTTGTTTCAATGGAAGCAACAGTTGATAAACATATTTACTAGATGGAAATATTATTTTTTAATTGCGCTAGCTTGCATAATACTATTGATAGGTTATTTTGTATTTCAGATGCATCAGCCTTCTGCAAACATGGATAATGACGGTGTCGCATTGATAGATAACGATCAACAACAAAATTCTAGCGTAAAAGAGTCTAAAGATCAGAAAAGAAAAGCATCAGATTCACAAAAGGGAACAGTTTTTGTCGATTTGAAGGGGGCTGTAGAACACCCAGATGTTTATGAAATGCCGTCAACAGCAAGAGTAAATGATTTAATCAAAAAAGCAAAGTTAAAATCAAACGCAGATATTTCACATATAAATCTGTCAGAAAAGCTTGTTGACCAAAAGATGATTTATATACCAACCAAAAATGAGCAATATGTATCAACTAATAACAATCAACAACCAACAAACTCAAATGAAACTATTCAAGGGCAAAGTCAAATCAATTTAAATACTGCTAATGAAGCATCACTTACAAAAGTTCCTGGTATCGGTCCTTCAAAAGCAAAAGAAATTTTAAATTACAAAGAACAGCACGGCCAATTTACCAGTGTTGATGAATTAAAAAAAATAAAAGGTATTGGTGAAAAAACATTTGAAAAATTAAAGCAATACTTTACTGTTTAAATTTTTCTATAATAATTAGGGCACAAACTAGCAAACGTGGAGTGATAACGCTTGACTACAGCCCCTGTTATGTATGACAATTTGTTTCCTTAATTACGAGGTTTAGACTGTTAGAAAGCGTTTTTCAATCGAGTGCGCAACGGGCGTAACATAGCGAGCTTACTTTGCGTAAATGAGCAAGGTACATACTAGCAAGCGTGGAGTGATAACGCTTGACTACAGCCCCTGTTATGTATGACAATTTGTTTCCTTAATTACGAGGTTTAGACTGTTAGAAAGCGTTTTTCAATCGAGTGCGCGACGAGCGTAACGTAGCGAGTTTACTTTGCGTAAATGAGCAAGGTACACACTAGCAAGCGTGGAGTGATAACGCTTGACTACAGTCTAAAAAAGATTGAAAAATAATAAACAACATATATACTAAAACCATAGAACTTAGCAAAGTACATCACGGAGGTAAAAAAATGGAAAGAATAAAATGGGAAGAATACTTTATGGCTCAAAGCCATTTGTTAGCATTACGTTCAACTTGTCAACGTTTATCTGTAGGAGCAACGATTGTGAAAGATAATCGTATTATTGCGGGTGGATATAACGGCTCAGTAGCTGGAGAGGTTCACTGTATTGATGAAGGCTGTTTAATTGAAGATGGTCATTGTATACGTACAATTCATGCAGAAATGAACGCGTTATTACAGTGTGCGAAACAAGGTGTATCAACTGAAGGGGCAACGATTTATGTTACTCATTTTCCTTGCTTAAATTGTACAAAGTCAATTATTCAAGCAGGTATTACAACAATTTATTATGCTCAAGATTATCATAACCATGAATATGCAATACGTTTATTGGATCAATCTGGTATTACATACAAAAAGATTCCATTTTCTGCTGAATATGTAGCAAAATATTTAACACAGTCGTGATTTAAGTGTTTTATATTGCATTAGCATTTCTTGCCGGAGCACTTTGGTATTCTAATTTTTATATTTCACTATTAATTTTTGTATGCTTACTTTATTTTGTTGCTATTAAAAGGTTAACACTTATTTGTTTTGTGCTTTCAATTTTCATTTCAATATTAAGCTACAATATCTATAGCAACCTTAACAATTCAATCAAAGAGCAGGAGATTTTTAATAAACATCATGAGCAAATCTCAGCATTTGCTCATGTCACATCAGCCATTGTCCAAAATAACGATTTTATTAAAGGACATCTTATAGTCTATAATCGAGAATATAATTATATTTACTATATTAAAAAACAAGATAAAGGTAAGTATATTCACAAGTTAAAACATTACACTTGCAAAATAAACGGCAATCTTACTCATTCAGAATCTCAAAATGCCCTTCTTGTAGTAAAAAGCATAGATTTTAAAAGCTGTAAAATAAATTCAAATCCTAATTTGATTCAACGTCACATTGATTTTATTAATAATCAGATTGTTCATTCAGGTACAAAATATCCATACCGCATTATCGCCTTAATAACTGGAGATACTTCTCAATTAAACAGTACTATAAAAGACGCTGTTAAGGACATAGGTATATATCATCTTTTAGCTGTGAGTGGCTCCCATGTTGCTGTAATCACATTGATTATTTACCAATCGCTAGTAAGATGGAATACACCACTTATTACTATTAAATTACTTTGTGTCTGCATTTTAGTTATTTTTGCTGTTGAAACTCAGTTTGCACCAAGTGCACTAAGATCAATTATTGCTATGATAATTATACTATTTAAGCCAAAAAGGACTTCACTATCAGGCCTAAATATATTAGCTTTCGTCTTTTTATTACTCCTTATCGTACAACCTGATTTTTTATATGATATCGGATTCCAATTTTCTTTCTTAATTTCGCTTTTTCTTATATTAGCACAGCCATCAATTCATCATCTGTCAAGATTAAAGGCCTTTTTTGTAATCACATATATTGCACAGTTAGGCGCATTACTTATACAAATTTACCATTTTAACCAAGTTCAATGGATTGGCATTTTGACAAACTTAATTTTCGTACCTCTATATTCCTTTATTTATTTTCCTTTAACTCTATTTTTCTTTTTAATCTCTCACATTTTCATAAATATTAAATTATTAAATTTCATCATCGATTATTTATTTGCTTTACATGACCAATTAGTATATTTCTTTTTAAAACTAAATAATTACCAATGGAACATTCCACAATTAAGTAATATGACTATAATGTTTTTAAGTATCTTAGTGATTTTAAGTTTCATCATTTTCATTCACAAAAAGTATATTCAGTCTTTAGCACTTATAATTTTAAGTTTAATCATTGTAAGCTATACTGCACATAGTCACGTACCTACATTAACTAGCTTTGACGTTGGCCAAGGTGATAGCTTGCTGTATCAAACATCAAGAAATCATAATATACTTATCGATACAGGGGGAAAAACAGCACAAAATCATTCTACAATTACACATAATATTGCCAAATATCATATTATCCCATCATTAAAAAAACGTGGCGTATCCAAATTAGATGAAGTCATTATTACACATCCACACGTTGATCATATGGGTGAATTAACTTATCTTATGCAGCATATTAGAATCAAACAACTAGTAATAAATAGTAAAAGCTTTCCTATTTCTCAATTAAATGTGATAAAAAAATGGTGTTCAAAATACAATATAATACTGATTAATGCTGATCATATCAACACTATGCACTTTGATGATTCAACAATTCAATTTTTGAGAAGTTATATTTATGACAGTCAAGATAAAAACGAACAGTCTATTGTTTTATTAATCAAATACCATTACAAAACGATATTGCTAATGGGCGACGCTAGTCAACGTAATGAAAAAATACTTATGAAAAAGTACCATTTACCTCACATAGATATTTTGAAAGTAGGGCATCATGGCAGCAAAACGAGTAGCTCTATGATATTTTTAAAACAAATTCAACCTAAAATAAGTATTATTTCTAGCGGTAAACATAACAAATATCATCATCCATCTATAGAAACTATTCATAAATTATTATCTATACACAGTAAATTATTTAATACTCAAGATAAAGGCGAAATCAGTGTGTCACTTGATTCCAAATTAACGATAAAATTAAATCATGGTAATCACTAGAGCTAAAAGATATATCAATGCTATAATTATAAGATACCTTACATAAATGAATAAGGAGATATAAGCATGCCTCAAAACTTAATTGCCGTCTATGGTGATGTTCCAGAATTAGTGGAAAAACAAAGCTTAGAAATCATTCAAACATATCTACAACAAGAAAGAGATGATTTTAATTTTGTGAAATTTAATTTATACGAACATGATATATCGACTATTATTGAAGAAACACTGACATTACCTTTCTTTTCAGAAAAAAAGGCTATCTTAGTTAAAAATGCTTATGTATTTACAGGAGAAAAAGTTCCAAAAGATTTATCAACAAACACTGATAAATTATTAGAATTTATTGATAAATATGATGGTGACAATCTTATTATTTTTGAAGTATACCAAAACAAATTAGATGAACGAAAAAAGTTAACAAAAGCGCTTAAAAAGCATGGACAAATTAAAAAAATTGAACAAATGTCAGAAGAAGATATAAAAAATTGGATTCAGCAACAATTACACGAAAATTATAAAGACATTAAACAAGATGCTTTAAATCTATTTATTGAATTGACAGGAATTAATTTTAACATTGTGCAACAAGAGTTGGAAAAGCTAATGTTGTTCATAGGGGATAGACCAACAATCAATAAACAGGATGTCAGCATGATTATCAATCGTAGTTTAGAACAGAATGTCTTTTTGCTCACTGAATACATTCAAAAGAATCAAAAACAAAAAGCAATAAATTTAGTTAAAGATTTAATTATTATGAAAGAAGAACCAATTAAATTACTCGCATTAATTACTAGTAACTACCGTCTTTATTATCAATGTAAAATATTAAGCCAAAAAGGATATAGCGCACAGCAAATTGCCAAAACGGTGAATGCACATCCATATCGCGTTAAATTAGCATTAGGACAAATACGACACTATCAATTGAATGATATTTTGGATATTATTAATGCTTGTGCTGAAACTGACTATAAGCTTAAATCTTCATATATGGATAAACAACTTATACTAGAGTTATTTATTCTTTCTATTTAAAATAAAAAACAGTCTGGAAATGATATCCAGACTGTTAATTTAATATTTACTTTGCACTCATGAGTTGAGATTTAATTCGATCAGCTTTGTTTGAGTGGATTAAATTACTTTGAGCAGATTTATCAACTAATTTAATTGCAAAATTAACTAATTCTGCTTTGTTGTCAGCATTTGAAGCAATAGCTGCTTTAGCATTTTTTACTGCTGTACGCATCGCATTTTTTTGAGAAATATTACGTTCTTCAGCTGTTTGAGTTGTTTTCACACGTTTAACTGCAGATTTGATGTTTGGCATTACTGTCACCTCCTAAAAGTGAAGTTATCTTATCAAATTATATTTGATTGCAACAAGAAATATTTTATCAAAACTACTATGTTTGTGCAATCATTAATTGACCCTTGCGGAATTAAAACAGATATTTTACTTATTTATATTGGAATGCGTAATAGAACACTTTATAATTATACTATAAATAAAAATGATAAAAATTACTTGAGCTCATATATTTATCGATCAATTGCATGACCTTTAAAATTGAAGCATTTCAATTTCTGAAAAGACATATTTGCAAATGAATGTTAAAAACGTTATTATGTCAAAGATGTATACATATAAGGGTTAAATTTATGAAAGTGAGAAGGATTAATATAATGGATAAGCAAAATCGCTATGATAGAAGGGAAAACATCCGAAATTTCTCTATTATCGCACATATAGATCACGGCAAATCTACGTTAGCAGACAGAATATTAGAAAATACTAAATCTGTTGAATCTCGTGATATGCAAGACCAATTATTAGATTCTATGGATTTAGAAAGAGAACGTGGTATCACAATTAAATTAAATGCTGTACGGTTAAAATATGATGCTAAAGATGGACAGACTTATACTTTCCATCTTATTGATACACCAGGACATGTCGATTTCACATATGAAGTTTCTCGTTCACTTGCAGCATGCGAAGGTGCAATTTTAGTTGTAGACGCAGCTCAAGGAATTGAAGCACAAACTTTGGCCAATGTCTATCTTGCTTTAGACAATGATTTAGAATTATTGCCAGTAGTAAATAAAATTGATTTACCTGCCGCGGAACCTGAACGTGTGAAACAAGAATTAGAAGATGTTATTGGTTTAGATAAGGACGATGTTGTTTTAGCAAGTGCAAAATCAAACATTGGAATCGAAGATATATTAGAAAAAATTGTAGACGTCATACCACCACCAGATGGCGATCCAGAAGCACCATTAAAAGCACTTATTTTTGATTCTGAATATGATCCATACCGCGGAGTTATTTCGTCTATTCGTGTGATTGACGGTGTTGTAAAAGCTGGAGACCGTATTAAAATGATGGCAACTGGCAAGGAATTTGAAGTTACCGAAGTTGGAATTAACACACCTAAACAATTACCGATTGAAGAATTAACAGTTGGCGATGTCGGTTATATCATTGCGTCGATTAAAAACGTAGATGATTCTCGTGTGGGTGATACCATTACGCTTGCAAATAATCCAGCCGAACAACCATTAAAAGGGTATAAAAAAATGAATCCTATGGTTTATTGTGGATTGTTCCCAATAGATAATAGAGATTACAACGATTTACGTGAAGCTTTAGAAAAATTGCAGTTAAATGATGCGTCATTAGAGTTTGAACCAGAATCATCTCAAGCATTAGGATTTGGATATCGTACTGGCTTTTTAGGTATGTTGCATATGGAAATCATTCAAGAACGTATAGAACGCGAATTTGGCATAGAATTAATTGCCACTGCACCTTCAGTAATCTATCAATGTTTGATGAAAGATGGTTCTAAAGTGACTGTAGATAACCCAGCACAAATGCCTGAACGTGATCGTATTGAAAGTATATACGAACCCTATGTAAGAGCCACGATGATGGTACCAAATGACTATGTAGGTGCTGTAATGGAGCTGTGTCAACGGAAACGTGGACAATTTATTAATATGGATTATTTAGACGATATTCGCGTTAATATCGTGTATGAAATACCATTATCAGAAGTAGTATTCGATTTCTTTGACCAATTAAAGTCTAATACAAAAGGCTACGCTTCTTTCGATTATGAATTCATTGAAAACAAAGAAAGCAACCTTGTTAAAATGGATATTTTACTCAACGGTGATAAGGTTGATGCATTAAGCTTTATTGTCCATCGAGACTTTGCTTACGAGCGAGGTAAAGCTCTAGTTGAAAAGTTGAAAACATTAATCCCTAGACAGCAATTTGAAGTCCCTGTACAAGCTGCAATCGGTCAAAAAATTATTGCGCGTACGAACATTAAATCTATGGGTAAAAATGTGTTATCCAAATGTTATGGCGGGGACATTAGCCGTAAGCGTAAATTATTAGAAAAACAAAAAGCAGGTAAAGCTAAAATGAAAGCAGTGGGTAACGTTGAAATACCACAAGATGCTTTCCTAGCCGTCTTAAAAATGGATGATGAATAATGAAAATAGAGGTCAAGATACAAGAACACATACGTTTAAAGTTAAATAACGTTTCCACATTCGACGCTAACGTGGTCTTCAATTGAACTGAAGTAATAACGTTATTAGCTTTAGCAATAGATGTTTTTTGTCTTAGCCTCTATTTCGTTTGATTACTATGATAAAGTAGAGAAGGTGGCAAAATGACAATAAATAGTGCTTATATCCATATCCCATTTTGCGTAAGAATTTGCACCTACTGTGATTTTAATAAATATTTTATAGCAAAACAGCCAGTTGATGACTATTTAGATGCTTTAATAAAGGAAATGCATACAAGACTTAATCCAAATATTGAAACAATGTATGTTGGTGGCGGAACTCCAACTGCCTTAAATATTAAACAGTTAGAAAAGTTATTAAAAGCGATTAATAAGTTATTTACAATTTCAGGTGAATATACGTTCGAAGCTAATCCCGATGAATTAACCTTTCAAAAAGTTAATTTACTAAAAGATTACGGCGTAAATCGCATTTCAATGGGCGTACAAACATTTAAACCTGAACTATTAACAATTTTAGGACGTACACATAATACACAAGACATCTATCAAGCTGTTGACTATGCAAACAAGGTGGACATTTCTTCCATAAGTTTAGACTTAATGTATCATCTGCCACAACAAACTTTAGACGACTTTAAAGATAGTATAGAACGAGCGCTTAGTATGGATATAAATCATATCTCGAGTTATGGTTTGATTTTAGAACCAAAAACTCAATTTTATAACTTATATCGTAAGGGAAAACTAAAATTACCAAATGAAGATTTAGGCGCTGATATGTATCAGTATTTAATGCATCGTTTAAATCACTCAAAGTTTCAACAATATGAAATATCGAACTTTGCTGAAAAAGGTCATGCTTCTACGCACAATATGACCTATTGGAAAAACGAGGAATACTATGGTTTTGGCGCCGGCGCAAGTGGCTATGTAAATGGCAAAAGATATACCAATGTTAATCCAGTAAATCACTATATCAAAGCAGTACAAGCTGATAAACCTCCAATATTATCTTCCACAATACCTACAATCAAAGAACAAATGGAAGAAGAAATGTTTTTAGGTTTAAGAATGAATAAGGGCGTTAATATTATCCGTTTCAAACAAAAATTTGACCAATCCATTTATCAAGTATTTGGTCAAACAATTCATGATTTAAGTCAAAAGGAATTAATTAAACAAAATAGTAACTATCTCGCATTAACTGAACGCGGAAAAGTCATTGGTAATGAGGTATTTGAAGCATTTTTATTAAGCTAAAAATTTTTTTACAAATCCAAGCCTTTAACATTGACTTACTTTGACCAATTTGATAAATTATAATTAGCACTTGGAAGAAAAGAGTGCTAATGAGGTGGAAACATGATTACTGATAGACAATTAAGCATTTTAAATGCGATTGTTGAAGATTATGTTGATTTTGGACAACCAATTGGTTCTAAAACCTTAATTGAAAATCATCATCTTGATGTTAGTCCAGCAACCATTAGAAATGAAATGAAATTTTTAGAGGATTTAAACTTCATTGAGAAGACACATACCTCATCTGGACGTATTCCATCTGAAGAAGGTTTTAGATTTTATGTTAATCAATTATTAGAAGATACATCTCATCAAACGTTTAAAAAAGAACAACGTTTTCATCAATTGTTGATTGAAAATCACTACGATATTTCATCGGCATTGAGTTATTTTGCAAATGAGTTGTCAACTGAATCTCAATACGCAACTTTGGTTATTCGTCCAAATCACAAACTGGATGTACTAAATAAAGTTCATTTGATTCAAGCTAACCCATTACTTGTTATTCTTATTATGATTTTTTCATCAGGTCATGTAGAAAATGTTCATATTGCAACTAAAGATAAATTATCTAGTGCTCGATTGGTTCAAATTTCAAGTTTTATTAGTGATTATTTTAATCGCCAGCGCACTTTTAATTTAATGGCCGAGTTAAACAGATTTTCGCAGTCAGATAGCGAAAAGAACTTTATTATTAAAGTCATAACAATGATGAGGCAACATATTCATAAACAAAGTAATAGCATTTACATGGGTGGAAAGGTTAAACTAATCAATGCGTTAAATGAAACGAATGTTTCATCAATTCAACCTATTCTACAATATATTGAATCAAATCGAATTATGGAACTTTTAGATGATTTTGCAAACTCTCAAGTAGATGTCAAAATTGGCAAGGAGATTGACGCAAATCTGAGCGATATTTCAATTATTGCAAGTGACTATCACTTCGATGATTCGCTCAAAGGTCAGATTGCTGTTATTGGACCAACAGCAATGCATTATCAAAATGTAATTCAATTACTCAGTAGAATTTGGTAGTAATTTGGATTATTTCGGAGGGCAGAAAATGGCAGAAGAAAAAGAATCAGTGAAACAAAATAATGCTGAAGAAGTAGAACAAACAGATCACACTGTTAATGCTACGGAAACTGACGATGAAGCAAGTCAAGCTGATCAAAGTTCAGAACAGAATCAACAAGAAGAAGCAAACAATGAATCTGAAAAAATTGATCCACAAGAAGAAAAAATTAACGAGCTAGAACAATTAGCTAATGATAATGAAGAAAAATATTTGAGATTATATGCAGAGTTTGAAAATTATAAACGTCGTATTCAAAAAGAAAATGAAACAAATCGTGCATACAAAGCTCAAAGCGTGTTAACCGATATTTTACCTACGATTGATAACATTGAACGTGCATTACAAATTGAAGGTAATGATGAATCATTTAAATCGCTGCAAAAAGGTGTTCAAATGGTTCATGAAAGCTTATTAAGAGCTTTAAAAGACAATGGTCTTGAAGTGATTGAAACTGAAGGTCAAACATTTGATCCTAATGTGCACCAAGCTGTAGTTCAAGATGATAATCCAGATTATGAATCTGGTGAAATTACTCAAGAACTGCAAAAGGGGTACAAATTGAAAGACCGCGTATTAAGACCATCAATGGTTAAAGTAAATCAATAAAACGTTGACGAAAATAACCAAATATATTACAAAACGAACATTGGAGGAATTTTATTATGAGTAAAGTAATTGGAATCGACTTAGGTACAACAAATTCATGTGTCGCTATTTTAGAAGGTGACGAGCCTAAAGTAATTCAAAATCCTGAAGGTGCCCGCACAACACCATCTGTTGTTGCATTTAAAAACGGTGAAACACAAGTTGGTGAAGTTGCAAAACGTCAAGCAATCACTAACCCAAACACTGTTCAATCAATTAAACGTCACATGGGTTCAGATTATAAAGTAGATATTGAAGGAAAATCATACACACCTCAAGAAATTTCAGCTATGATTTTACAAAACTTAAAAAATACGGCTGAAAGTTATTTAGGAGAAAAAGTTGATAAAGCAGTAATTACTGTTCCAGCATACTTCAATGATAGTGAACGTCAAGCTACTAAAGATGCTGGTAAAATCGCTGGCTTAGAAGTAGAACGTATCATCAATGAACCTACAGCTGCAGCATTAGCTTATGGCTTAGATAAAACTGAAAAAGATCAAAAAGTATTAGTATTCGACTTAGGTGGCGGTACATTTGACGTTTCTATTCTTGAATTAGGTGACGGTGTATTCGAAGTACTTTCAACTGCTGGTGACAATAAACTTGGTGGTGACGACTTTGACCAAGTCATTATCGATTATTTAGTATCTGAATTTAAAAAAGAAAACGGTGTCGATTTGTCTCAAGATAAAATGGCATTACAACGTCTTAAAGATGCAGCTGAAAAAGCTAAAAAAGATTTATCAGGTGTATCACAAACCCAAATTTCATTACCATTCATCTCTGCTGGAGCAAATGGTCCATTACACTTAGAAATTAGCTTAACTCGTTCTAAATTTGAAGAATTAGCTGATTCATTAATTAAACGTACTATGGAACCAACACGTCAAGCGTTAAAAGATGCTGGCTTATCAACATCAGAAATTAATGAAGTTATCTTAGTAGGTGGCTCAACACGTATTCCAGCTGTACAAGAAGCAGTTAAAAAAGAAATCGGTAAAGAACCACATAAAGGTGTAAATCCTGACGAAGTCGTAGCGATGGGTGCTGCTATTCAAGGTGGTGTTATCACTGGTGATGTTAAAGACGTTGTATTATTAGATGTAACGCCATTATCATTAGGTATCGAAATCATGGGCGGTCGTATGAATACGTTAATTGAACGTAATACTACAATCCCAACATCTAAATCACAAGTTTATTCAACTGCTGCTGATAACCAACCATCAGTTGATATTCATGTGTTACAAGGTGAACGTCCTATGGCTTCTGACAACAAAACACTTGGCAGATTCCAATTAACTGATATTCCACCAGCTCCACGTGGCATACCTCAAATCGAAGTTACATTTGATATCGATAAAAATGGTATTGTTAACGTAACTGCTAAAGACTTAGGTACTAATAAAGAACAAAATATTACAATCCAATCTAGCTCTTCTTTATCTGATGAAGAAATTGATCGTATGGTAAAAGATGCTGAAGAAAATGCTGAAGCAGATAAAAAACGTCGTGAAGAAGTTGACTTAAGAAATGAAGCTGATAGTTTAGTATTCCAAGTTGAAAAAACAATTAAAGACTTAGGCGACAATATTAGCGAAGATGATAAGAAAAATGCAGAAGAGAAAAAAGATGCTCTTAAATCTGCATTAGAAGGTCAAGACATTGATGACATTAAAGCTAAAAAAGAAGAACTTGAAAAAGTAGTTCAAGAATTATCTGCTAAAGTTTATCAACAAGCACAACAACAAGCGCAACAAGCTCAAGGTGCTGAAGGTAACCAACAAAACGATAGCACTGTTGAAGATGCTGAATTTAAAGAAGTTAAAGATGACGAAGATAAAAAATAATAGCTAATCGTTTATAAATAAGTCATATACCATTTTAAATAGTAAGACTATATATAAACTGACAGCCAAAAAGTCAAAGTCAATTGAGCATTGGCTTTGACTTTTTATTTAACATGTTAGTTTAAATGACATTCGCCTCTCAAACAGCATTAAACAGTAGTAAATGCTTAAAAATTTATCAATTAAAAGGAGCGAGATGAATTGGCCAATAAAAGAGATTACTATGAAGTATTAGGTGTCAGCAAAGATGCCTCAAAAGATGAAATAAAAAAAGCATACCGAAAATTATCAAAAAAATATCATCCTGATATCAACAAAGAAGAAGGTGCAGATGAAAAATTCAAAGAAATTTCTGAGGCCTATGAAATTTTAAGTGATGATAATAAACGAGCTAATTATGATCAATTTGGCCATAGTGGTCCTCAAGGAGGTTTCGGCAACCAAGGATTTGGTGGTCAAGATTTCAGTGGCTTCGGCGGTGGTTTCGAGGATATCTTCAGTTCTTTCTTTGGAGGATCTAGACAACGAGATCCTAACGCCCCACGTAAAGGCGATGATTTACAATATACAATGACTATTGATTTTGAAGAAGCAGTATTTGGTGCAACAAAAGAGATATCTATTAGAAAAGATGTAAAATGTCATACATGTAATGGTGAAGGTGCTAAACCAGGAACCAGCAAAAAAACATGTAGTTACTGTAAGGGATCAGGCCGTACTTCTGTTGAACAAAATACTATACTTGGTCGTGTAAGAACTGAACAAACTTGCCCTAAATGTCAAGGTACTGGTCAAGAATTTGAAGAACCATGTCCAACATGTCATGGTAAAGGTACTGAAAACAAAGTAGTTAAACTAGAAGTTAACGTGCCTGAAGGCGTTGACAACGAACAACAAATTCGCTTAGGTGGTGAAGGTTCTCCAGGTGAGAACGGTGGCCCTAACGGTGATTTATATGTTGTTTTCCGTGTTCGTCCTTCTAAGAAATTTGAACGTGATGGCGACGACATTTATTACAACTTGAACATTAGTTTCCCACAAGCTGCCCTTGGAGATGAAATAAAAGTACCAACGTTAAAAGGCAATGTCATGTTAACTATTCCTTCAGGTACACAAACGGGTAAACAATTTAGACTTAAAGATAAAGGTATTAAAAATGTTCATGGCTACGGTTATGGCGACTTATTCGTTAATATTAAAGTTGTAACACCAACAAAATTAAATGAAAAACAAAAAGAATTAATGCGAGAATTTGCTGAAGTTAGTGGAGAAGAAATTAAAGAACAACATTCTAATTTTAAAGATAAAGCACGTAAATTTTTCAGAGGTGAATAAGCAATGAATTGGGTAGAGCTCTCAATCGTAGTTAACCATGAAGTAGAACCTTTAGTCACTAACATTTTAGAAAATTTCGGTTCAAATGGTGTTGTTATTGAAGATTCTCATGACTTGATACAACCACCAGCCGATAAATACGGTGAAATTTATGAATTAAAATCTGAAGATTATCCTGAATTTGGCGTCCGTTTGAAGGCCTATTTTAACGAAATTAAATTTACAAAGTCTTTAGCAACACAAATAAAAAAAGAAATTTTAAATTTAACCGAATTAGATACCACAGTTTTTACTTATAATACGCAACCTGTGGCTGAAGAAGATTGGGAGAATGAATGGAAAAACTATTTCCATCCTTTTAGAGCTTCGAAACGATTTACAATTGTACCCAGTTGGGAAACCTATACCAAAGATAGTAACGAGGAACTCTGTATTGAATTAGATCCTGGTATGGCTTTTGGTACGGGTGATCACCCAACGACAAGTATGTGCTTACACGCTATAGAGAAATACGTTTCCTCTGACAAAAATGTCATTGATGTCGGAACTGGATCTGGAATCTTGAGTATTGCATGCCATTTATTAGGTGTACGGCAAATCAAAGCGATAGATATTGATGATATGGCAATTAAAGTAGCAATAGAGAACTTTAAAAAGAATCACTGTGATGCTGTTATTGAAGCTAACACTGGTAATTTACTCAAAGATGAAACTAAAAAATACGATGTAGTCATTGCAAATATTTTAGCTCATATTATTGATGAAATGATAGAAGATGCTTATAATACATTAAATGAAGATGGTTATTTTATAACGTCTGGTATTATCACTGAAAAACATTTAGAAATAGAAGCACACATGAAACAGGTTGGCTTTGATATCATTTCAATTGAACAAAATAATGGATGGGTATGCCTTGTTGGTCAGAAAGTGAGTGAATAAGTTGCAACGATACTTTATTAACGAAAACGCTGATGACGGTCAGCGTTTTTTTATTCGAAATAAAAATGACCGTCATCATATTATTAATGTTATGCGCAATTGTGTTGGAGATCATATCATTATTACATTCCAAAATCAAAGCGTATTCGAGTGTGAAATTACAGATATTAATGATGAATATATTCAAATAATGCCGAAAGTCAAATTAGACATACATACTGAATTACCTCTGTATGTAACAATTTGTAGTGGGCTCATTAAGGCAGATAAGTATGAGTGGATGCTTCAAAAAGCTACAGAGCTAGGTGCCAATGAGTTTTGGGCAGTAGATATGGCGCGCTCGGTTGTGAAACTAAATCAAACAAAAGCTATGAAGAAAATTGATAGATGGCAAAAAATTGTCAAAGAAGCTGCCGAGCAAAGTTATCGACTTACTATACCTTCAGTAAAGTACATGTCGAATTTGAAATCCGTTTATGATAAAATAAATCATTATGACTATATTCTGATTGCATATGAAGAACAAGCAAAGCAAAATGAAAGAAGCCATTTCAGACAATTATTACAATGTTTTAAGCCAAACGATCGCGTTTTAATGATATTTGGTCCCGAAGGTGGGTTAACAGAGTCAGAAATCGAGATGTTTAAGGATAATAGTCACACAGTAGGTTTAGGACCTAGAATTTTAAGGGCAGAAACAGCACCATTGTATGCACTAAGTGCAATGAGCTATGAAAATGAATTATTGGGGTGAATGACATGTCAACGGTAGCTTTTCATACATTAGGTTGTAAAGTAAACCATTATGAAACAGAAGCAATTTGGCAATTATTTAAAGAAGCAAATTATGAAAGAGTAGATTTTGAAACCAATGCAGATGTGTATGTTATTAACACATGTACGGTTACAAATACTGGAGATAAAAAAAGTCGACAAGTCATACGTCGTGCTATTAGAAAAAATCCTGATGCAGTTATATGCGTCACTGGTTGTTATGCACAAACATCATCAGCAGAAATTATGGAAATTCCAGGCGTTGATGTTGTAGTTGGTACGCAAGACCGTCATAAATTACTATCATATATAGATGAGTTTCAAAAAGAGCGCCAACCTATTAATGGTGTAGGAAACATTATGAAAAATCGCACCTATGAGGAATTAGATGTACCATATTTTACAGATCGTACACGTGCTTCATTAAAAATTCAAGAAGGCTGTAATAATTTCTGTACATTTTGCATCATACCATGGGCTCGAGGTTTAATGCGTTCTAGAGATCCGAAAAAGGTTGTTGAACAAGCCACAACGCTTGTCAATGCAGGTTATAAAGAGATTGTGCTCACTGGTATTCACACTGGTGGTTACGGTCAAGACTTGAAAAACTATAATCTAGCACAACTGTTACGCGATTTAGAAACGATTGATGGTCTAGAAAGAATTCGTATTTCTTCAATTGAAGCCAGTCAACTAACAGATGAAGTGATTGATGTCATTGAAAAATCTAATAAAGTTGTCCGTCATTTGCATATTCCGTTACAATCAGGTTCAGATAGCGTGCTTAAACGTATGCGACGTAAATACACGATGGAACATTTTTCAGAACGTCTATCAAAACTTCATAAAGCGTTGCCAGATTTGGCAGTGACAAGTGATGTTATAGTAGGTTTTCCTGGAGAAACTGATGAAGAGTTTCAAGAAACCTTTGATTTTATAGCAAAACATAAGTTTTCTGAATTACATGTATTTCCATATTCTTCACGAATCGGTACACCTGCTGCTCGTATGGATAATCAGATTGATGAAGATGTTAAAAATGAACGTGTTCACAAATTAATTGCTTTAAGTGATCAATTAGCTAAAGAATATGCTTCTAAGTTTGAAGATGACGTATTGGAAGTTATTCCTGAAGAAAAAGGTAGTTTCCATGGTTCACTGGTTGGTTATGCAGATAACTACATGAAAGTACAATTTGATGGTGATGAATCATTGATAGGTCAAATTGTCAAAGTAAAGATTGTACATGCTGATTATCCGCTAAATAAAGGTGAAGCATTAAGAGTAGTTGAACATGCTTCTAATTTATCTGAGCAAGAAGTACTAGTGTAAACTTTCCGCGCTTTACTAATTGACCGCACAATGGAGATATATTATACTAAATAAAGCATAGTCTATTGTACTATGCACATAATTATTAAAGTTCCGTTGATATTTGGAGGGAGGGAAATACAGATGTCTAAAACAGTAGTACGTAAAAACGAATCACTTGAAGATGCGTTACGTAGATTTAAACGTTCAGTATCAAAAAGCGGTACAATTCAAGAAGTACGTAAACGTGAATTTTACGAAAAACCTAGTGTTAAACGTAAAAAGAAATCTGAAGCTGCGCGTAAACGTAAATTCAAATAATTAATAGCTCTGTTGACTCCCTCAACACGAATGTTAATTATATATAAGGTTAGGACTATAAATAGGTTCCAACCAACGAAAAATGGCAATTTCTATTGAAATAACGTAGAAATTGCCATTTTGTTATACTTTTGTTTTTTAGTTTGCAAAGTTATTATCTTTTCATATATTTTAATGATGTATTGCAAAAGTATATTTGAATATGAATTATCGTTTCATGGAACTGTAGAGAAAGTAGTACCAAGCAGGGGTTAAGTGATAACAACATATTATACAAGTGATATTACAATATAAAAAATATAATTAAAAATTCTAAATGCATTTCAAAAATCATTAAACTTTATTATTTAGGTTGTTGATTTTATCAGACTCATTATATCGTTAAAAATAAATACCAGCTATTATTCATTTATTTAATATATTGTTGTTGGAAATCTTATAGATTCTCTTTTATATCCCTATAATCTTAGTCATGATTCATGTATAATCAAAATGGGAGCGAGGTGAATTTATGACAGTTATAAATGGAATACATACCTTTTTCTTGCTGAACTTTTCTTCTGATGTCTCTTGGATATTTGATGTAGCTCAAATTCTTACACATCCATTGATGACACTTATTCTGACAGTCGCTATATTTTTAGGATTTTTATATCAATTATACTCTCCTAAAATTAATTTAATAGGTGTAGTTGCAGCATTATGTTTATTACTATTATTTTTAGGATTTCTCATCAATGGTGACGTCAATTTGATATCGGTAATTTTATTTGGCATAGGGGTAATTTTTGTTATTATAGAGCTCTTTATTGTAGGTGCAGTAATAGGCTTTTTTGGCATAGTTCTAATCTCATTAAGCTTAATAATGCTTGGTGATAACTTGTTTATTATGTTATTCAATGTCATTATTGCAGTTATTCTTAGTATTGTTGAATGGGTCATTTTAGTAAAACTTTTAAATCGAAAAATACCTTTTTTTGAAAAAGTTGTACTTAAAGATTCGACAAATGCTGAAGCTGGTTATAGATCTCACGATGACCGTTCTCACTTAGTTGGCAAAATAGCTCGTACTTCTACAGACTTACGTCCAGCAGGCATTATTTTAATAAATGATGAAAGAATAGATGCTGTGTCAGATGGTTCATTTATTTTAAGAAATAAAGATGTCAAAATATTAGAAGTAGAAGGCACTCGAGTTGTAGTAAGAGAGATAGATTAATTTATAGGAGTGATTTAATGTTTAGTATTGGATTTATTGTAATTGCTATTATAATTCTTGTAGCAATTCTTATTTTATTTTCATTTGTTCCAGTTGGACTGTGGATTTCAGCAATTGCAGCAGGCGTTAAGGTTGGAATCGGAACACTCATTGGTATGCGTTTACGTCGCGTTTCGCCTAGAAAAGTAATTGCGCCATTAATAAAAGCACATAAAGCTGGTTTAAACTTAACAACTAATCAGTTAGAATCTCACTACTTAGCTGGTGGTAACGTTGATAGAGTTGTTGATGCAAACATCGCTGCGCAACGTGCAGATATAAATCTACCGTTTGAACGCGGTGCTGCGATTGACTTAGCCGGTCGTGATGTATTACAAGCTGTTCAAATGTCTGTTAATCCTAAAGTTATAGAAACACCTTTTATTACTGGTGTGGCTATGAATGGTATCGAAGTTAGAGCTAAAGCACGTATTACGGTTCGAGCTAATATTTCTCGATTAGTCGGTGGTGCTGGTGAAGAAACAATTATTGCTCGTGTAGGTGAAGGTATTGTTTCAACTATCGGTTCAAGTGAACATCATACACAAGTTCTTGAAAATCCAGATAATATTTCTAAAACTGTATTAAGTAAAGGTTTAGATTCAGGTACAGCCTTTGAAATTTTATCCATTGACATTGCTGACGTAGATATCGGTAAAAATATTGGTGCTGATTTACAAACTGAGCAGGCACTAGCAGATAAAAACATTGCTCAAGCTAAAGCCGAAGAACGTCGCGCGATGGCAGTAGCTAAAGAACAAGAAATGAAAGCAAGTGTACAAGAAATGCGTGCAAAAGTTGTTGAGGCAGAATCTGAAGTACCTCTTGCTATGGCAGAAGCACTACGCAACGGTAATTTAGGTGTCAAAGACTATTATAATTTAAAAAATATAGAAGCTGATACAGGAATGAGAAATGCTATCAATAAACATACAGACAAAGAAGACCCAGAATCACCAAAATAATTAAAGGGGTGATGTCATGAACATTGGTATTCTCATATTTGCTATTTCGGTCATCATTTCAATTATCAGTGCGATGGGGGATAAGAGTCATAAACAACGTCAGAATCAAAAACCACCTAAAAAGAAAGCTCATTCTAAACCAACATCACGTCAACCACAAAAAGGTTCGTTCTTAGATAAAGTTGGAGATAAGCTAAATGAAATGAATGAAGAAATTTCAGGTGAACATACGAAACATAAAAAAGTACAACACGATAAAAATACCTCTCAACCTGTGTATAAAGATCGTAAATTAGAACGAGAGATTAAGGTGGAAACACAAGATAAAGCACGTCCTACAGTTCAAAGATCTTCAAGGCAACTAACACAATCTCAAAATAGCAATAATGATACCTTACAAACACAGCCATCATCAAGAGATGTTGTGAATAAGCAGCCTTCAAATCAAGATTTAGAACATACACTTATGGATGATTTAAAACGTGTTCGTTTAGATATTGATAATGAAAAAGAAAAGCAACTCGCAATGATTGAGCAAAAAGCAAAAGAAATTATTAGCGATAAATATTTATCACCTAGAGCTAAACAATATCGCTTAAAGCAATTGCTAAACACCAAATCAATCGAACAAAATATGACCCATCAAGCGCTACAATTTGATAACAATCCTGTAGTTAATGGTTTAATTTGGCAAGAAATATTGAATAAACCAAAGCAATTATAATATATAACATATTCCACTAATTAAATTGTATGTAGTGGGATATGTTATTTTTTATATTTTGAGCCCATTAGCCAATCTTTTTTAAATTTACAAACACATTAATTTGTATCAATATGGATTGTTTAGTAAACTTTTATTGAAAGTGAGTTTTAATAATTTTCACATCCAAGGTTATCTAGTTATCATGATATAATAATGATAAATTGACCTATTTATATCATGCAGTAAAAATTTGATAAATAATGTTACTTGTAAAGGAGCCCGTTTATGCCAGAAATAATTCAAATCGACAACATTAATCAATCTCAAGCTTTAATCGGAAATAATGATGAGCATTTAAAAGCGCTAGAGGATGCATATGATGTTGTCATACATGCCAGAGGTCAAGAAATTGCTGTTAAAGGCGAACGTCTGGAGCATGTTGAAAAGGCAGAACAAATTCTTAAAAATTTATTAAAAGTTATAGAACTCGGCCATGCTATTACACTTAAAGACGTAGAAGCTGCTATTAAAATGGCTGATAATAATACTTTGCAATTTTTATTAGATTTATATGAGGATGAAATTACAAAAGATGCATATGGTAAAACCATTCGTGCAAAAACTATGGGACAACGTATGTATGTCAATGCAATGCAACGAAATGATTTAGTTTTTGGCGTGGGTCCTGCTGGCACTGGAAAAACATTTTTAGCTGTTGTTTATGCAGCTAAACAATTACGAAAAGGGAAAGTCAAACGCATTGTGCTAACACGCCCTGCTGTTGAAGCTGGTGAATCTTTAGGATTTTTACCAGGTGATTTAAAAGAAAAAGTAGATCCTTACTTAAGACCATTATATGATGGCTTAAATACGGTATTAGGTCGTGAACAAACAGCACGTTTTATTGAAAGAGGAATTATTGAAATTGCACCACTTGCTTATATGAGAGGTCGTACATTAGATGATGCCTTTGTGATTTTAGATGAAGCACAAAACACAACACATGCACAAATGAAAATGTTTTTAACAAGGTTAGGCTTCGATTCAAAAATGGTTGTTACTGGAGATCAAACCCAAATTGATTTACCTAAAGGTGTTAAAAGTGGTTTGAAAGAAGCTATAAGCAAATTGCAAGGGGTAAATGGTATTCATATTATGAATTTGGATCAATCCGATGTTGTTAGACATCCTTTAGTAGGTAAAATTATCGCAAGATATGATGGGGAGGTAAAATAAACATGTTTACCATAGATTTTAGTGACCACACGCAAATGGTTGATGAAGCATGGTTTCAACAAATTGACGATTTACTTAACTTTGCAAAAGAACAAGAAGGTATTACACAAGATGCAGAATTATCCGTGACATTTGTAGATAAAGAAGAAATTCAACAAATTAATAAAATATATCGAGATAAAGATAAAGTAACCGATGTTATATCCTTTGCTTTGGAAGAGGATGAACCTGAAATAACAGGCTTGGAGATACCTCGCGTACTAGGTGATATTATTATATGTACAGATGTAGCACAAGAACAAGCTACGACATATGGTCATTCATTTGAACGAGAGTTAGGCTTTCTTGCTCTTCATGGATTTTTACATTTATTAGGCTATGATCATATGAATGAAGAAGATGAAAAGAAAATGTTTGGTCGACAAGAAACAATATTAACTGCATATGGACTGACGAGAGATTAAAGAGTTTAAACGTTTTAGATACGCCTTTAATGGTTTTAAAGCACTGCTTGTTAAAGACCATAATTTCTTACTTCATCTTATCATTTCAATACTTGTTATTGTTTTAGGATTTGTCTTTCAACTTAACAGATATGAGTGGCTTTTTATCCTATTATCCATATTTCTTGTCTTAACATTAGAAGCACTGAATACGGCTATAGAATTTGTTGTTGATTTAGTAACATTGGATTATCATGAGTTTGCAAAGTACGCCAAAGATATCGCGGCTTTTAGTGTCATGCTAGTATCTATCTTTGCTATTATTACTGGACTAATTATTTTTATTCCTCATATATTTTCGTAAAGGAGTTTGTTACAATGAGTTATCAACAACATTATTTTGAAGAAGCTCAAAAAGCTCAAAGTAACGCTTACACGCCTTATAGTCAATTTAAAGTAGGCGCTTATTTGAAAACTAAGGATGGCAGAGGGTTTTATGGTGCCAATGTTGAAAATGCATCTTATCCTGCAACAATTTGTGCAGAACAATCCAGTCTTGCCGCAGCAATCGCTCTTGGATATCAGCCTGGGGATTTTGAATCAATAACTGTGACAGTTAATAGTATAAAACCAACATCGCCATGTGGTATTTGTAGACAAGTTTTAAAAGAATTATGTGATGATGATATGCCCATATATATGACAAATAATACAGGTGAAATGCGTGCTTCCTCAGTTTCAGAATTGTTACCATTTGGATTTTCCGGAAAGGATTTAGAAAATTAATGACAGTACATAAATCAGGTTTTGTTTCAATTATAGGTCGACCAAATGTTGGTAAATCAACATTTGTTAATAGAGTGATTGGCCATAAAATAGCAATAATGTCAGATAAAGCTCAAACAACGCGTAATAAAATTCAAGGCGTAATGACGCGAGATGATGCGCAAATTATTTTTATCGATACACCAGGTATTCATAAGCCAAAGCATAAGCTTGGTGATTATATGATGCGCGTGGCTAAAAATACATTGTCTGAAATTGATGCTATCATGTTTATGGTCAATGTAAACGAAGATATCGGACGTGGTGATGAATATATCATGGACATGCTACGTAATGTGAAGACACCCGTATTTTTAGTATTAAATAAAATTGATTTAGTACATCCAGATTCTTTGATGCCACGTATCGAAGCTTATCAAAAATATATGAACTTCACTGAGATAGTACCTATTTCAGCATTAGAAGGACTTAATGTTGACCATTTTATAGATGTGCTTAAAAGCCATTTACCAGAAGGACCAAAGTATTATCCTGACGATCAAATTTCAGACCATCCCGAACAATTTGTTGTTAGTGAAATCATTCGTGAAAAAATATTACACTTAACTAGCGAAGAAATCCCTCATGCTATTGGCGTGAATGTCGATAGAATGATTAAAGAAAATGAAGATCGTGTTCGCATTGAAGCAACGATATATGTTGAACGTGATTCTCAAAAAGGAATCGTTATTGGTAAAGGTGGAAAAAAATTAAAAGAAGTAGGTAAACGTGCACGTCATGATATTGAAATGTTACTTGGTTCCAAAGTATATTTAGAATTGTGGGTAAAAGTTCAAAAGGATTGGAGAAATAAAGTGAATTTTATACGTCAAATTGGATATATTGAAGACCAAGATTAAACAGAGAGTGGGTGTTATTTATGCTCATGAAACAAAAAGGGATTATTATTAAGTCTGTGGATTATGGTGAATCAGATAAAGTAATTACTATCCTTAATGAACATGGCGCTAAAGTACCCTTAATGGTACGTCGTGCAAAAAAAGCCAAAAGTGGTTTTCAAGCTCATACACAATTATTTGTGTATGGCTTATTTATTTATAACCAATGGCGTGGAATGGGAACCCTTAATTCTATTGATGTTATAAATCAGCATTACGAGTTAAGGCTTGATTTATACACACATAGCTACGCATCACTTAGTGCTGAAATTATAGACAAAGCCATGGACGATCAAGAAATTTCAAAATATTATTATGAATTATTGCATTTTGTTTTAACAAAAATTACTGCAGGTACTTCTGCACAGCTAATGTCGATAATTACGATGTTGAAATGTATGCATAAATATGGCTTTTCCGCAAACTTTAACCATTGTGTCATAACTGGTTCAACTAATCCGTCTAACTTAATAGGGTACAGTTTTAAATTTCATGGTGCTATTTCACAAGAAGCAGCTTATCGAGATCCACATGCCTTATTAATATCAAATAAAACCTTGTACCTGTTAAATATATTACAACAATTACCCATTGAAAAAATGAATCAACTTAGCATCCATCAAGAGATTATAAACGAAATGTCTGACTTTATGATTATGTTATATAGAGAATATGCTGGTGTATTTTTTAAAAGTCAAAAATTAATTAATCAACTCAATAGATTAGAACCCAAATAACTATTAAAACCTCCCATAACTGTTGTCCATTTCTAGACAATCTTTTTACGGGAGGTTTTATTTAGCTATTGATAATCTATTGCGCACAGAATTAGCAAGTATTAACCTTTACGTATATCTTAAAATTTAACTTTTTCTGTTAAAAATGCTTCTAATTCAGCAATCGGCATACGTACTTGATCCATAGAATCACGATCACGAACAGTTACTTGATTGTCTTCTAATGAATCAAAGTCAAATGTAATACAATAAGGTGTTCCAATTTCATCTTGTCGACGATATCGCTTACCAATTGATTGGGATTCATCAAAATCAATAGCAAATTTTGAACTTAAATCTTCAAAAATCTTAATCGCTTCTCCTGAAAGCTTTTTACTCAATGGCAACACTGCTGCTTTATACGGCGCTAAAGCAGGGTGGAAATGAAGAACCGTACGAGCGTCTTTACTGCCTTCAACACCTTCTTGATCATAGGCATCACACAAGAACGCTAATGTTACACGGTCAGCACCAAGAGACGGTTCGATACAATAAGGAATATATTTCTCATTTGTTTCAGGATCATGATATTTAAAATCTTCTCCTGAATGCTCACTATGTTGTTTTAAGTCGAAGTCAGTACGGCTTGCAATACCCCATAATTCACCCCAACCAAATGGGAATTTATATTCTATATCAGTCGTAGCGTTAGAATAGTGAGATAACTCATCTTCATCATGGTCTCTTAAACGCATATTTTCTTCACTAATATTTAAGTCTTTTAACCACTGACTAGCAAAAGTTTTCCAATAGTTTTGCCATTCGATTTCTTCGCCAGGCTTACAGAAGAATTCTAATTCCATTTGTTCAAATTCTCTTGTTCTAAAAATAAAGTTACCTGGTGTAATTTCATTACGGAATGATTTACCTATTTGACCAATACCAAATGGCAACTTTTTACGCATAGAGCGTTGCACATTTTTGTAATTAACAAAAATACCTTGCGCAGTCTCTGGACGTAAGAAAATTTCATTTGTTGAATCTTCTGTTACACCTTGGAAAGTTTTAAACATAAGGTTAAATTGACGAATATCTGTCCAATTTGCAGTACCACTTACAGGACAAACAATGCCTTCTTCATCGATAATGCGCTTCATTTCATCAAAACTCAAGCCATCAGCAATAAAGTTTTCGTCTCCTTTTTGTTGTTGCATATAATCTTCAATTAGTTTGTCTGCACGATAACGAATTTTACTATCTTTATTATCAATCATAGGGTCATTAAAATTACCTAAATGTCCAGAAGCTTCCCAAGTTTTAGGATTCATTAAAATCGCTGCATCAATCCCGACGTTATAAGGTGATTGTGTAATAAATTTTTGCCACCATGCTTTTTTAACGTTATTTTTTAATTCTACACCAAGAGGCCCATAATCCCATGTATTTGAAAGCCCTCCGTATATATCACTGCCAGGGAATACAAACCCTCTGTGCTTTGCTAACGAAACAATTGTATCCATATCTTTTACCATATGCTTATCCTCTCCTTGTACACAAAAACGTCCCAAAGACGTTGATATAATATATCTCCATCTTTGGGACGAGTCATTATTTTTAACCGAATAATAAATATTCGTTTATTAACATATTAACCCGCGGTTCCACCCAAATTAGTGTAGCCACTCTCTTTACTTATCAAATTGTTATGCCAATGTCATCGTTAAGCTTGCACCGTCCTTAACTCGCTTAAGTTCATTCTAATTGAAAGTATTTTTTTAAGCAAGTATTTATATGTATTTGTAGCAACAACCATTTACAGTTATAATATAATAGAAATTAAGAGGGGTGAAGACCTATAGAACTTAGTAAAAGGCAAGAGCAAATAATTGATATTGTTAAGCATGAAGGACCTATCACTGGTGAGCATATTGCTGAACACCTAAATCTTACACGAGCAACTTTAAGACCTGATTTAGCTATTTTAACTATGTCTGGTTTTTTAGAAGCACGACCTCGCGTTGGCTATTTTTATTCTGGTAAATCTAAAAATAAAATATTTAAAGATCAATTGCGCCAATATAATGTCAAAGATTACATGTCACATCCAGTTGTAGTAAAGGGAGATATGACTGTTTACGATGCCATTTGCACGATTTTCTTAGAAGATGCGAGCACATTGTTCATTGTGAATAACAATAATGATTTTATAGGCATTTGTTCTCGCAAAGATTTATTACGCGCTTCTATGATTGGTGAGGATATACATACTATGCCGATTAGTATCAATATGACAAGAATGCCAAACGTCACATATTTAGAGGAATCGGAATTAGTCGTATATGCTGCAAATCAAATGATAGAAAAAGAAATTGATGCTTTACCTGTAGTTAGAAAAAAAGACAATAATAAATACGAAGTTGTGGGTCGTATTTCAAAAACAACAATAACAAAACTTTTTGTATCTTTATTTAAAGAATAGGTGGTATACATTAATGGAAAATATAAAGATTATTATTGCCTCAGATTCAATTGGAGAGACAGCTGAACTCGTGGCACGGGCTTGTGTGTCTCAATTTAATCCTAAACAATGCAAAAATGAATTTTTAAGATATCCTTATATCGAATCGTTTGAAAATATTGATGAAGTCATTCAAGTTGCGCATGACACAAAGGCTATCATTGTTTATACATTAGTTAAACCTGAAATGCGCAAATATATGGAAGCAGAACTTAAAGATAAACAGATTCAGTCTGTTGATATTATGGGTCCATTGATGAGTATATTATCAGAGTCAGTTGAACAAACACCTTATTATGAGCCTGGAATGGTTCATCGATTGGACGATGCTTATTTTAAAAAAATAGATGCGATTGAATTTGCTGTAAAATATGATGATGGTAAAGATCCAAAAGGTTTGCCAAAAGCAGATATCGTGCTCATAGGTATTTCAAGAACATCGAAAACACCGCTATCTCAATATCTTGCTCATCGTAGTTATAAAGTAATGAATGTGCCAATTGTACCAGAGGTTACACCGCCTGATGCACTATTTGAAATAGATCCTGCAAAATGTATTGCACTTAAAATTAGTGAAGATAAATTAAATCGTATTCGAAAGCAACGTTTAAAACAACTTGGCTTAGGAGATTCTGCACGTTATGCAACCGACGCTAGAATTAAAGAAGAAATTAAATACTTCGAAGACATTGTTGCACGGGTAGGATGTCCTGTTATCGATGTTTCTGACAAGGCGATTGAGGAAACTGCAAATGATGTTATTGCACTTATAGAACAGCGTCAATCAAAATAATATCTTTTGAAACAAAAAAGCGTTATAATTTGACGACTAACAAGTAATAGGTGATCGAAATTGCGAATAGAACAATCCGTGATTAATGAAATAAAAGAAAAAACTGATATCTTAGATTTGGTAAGTGAATACGTTAAATTAGAAAAAAGAGGGCGCAATTATATAGGTTTGTGTCCTTTTCATGATGAAAAAACACCTTCATTTACAGTTTCTGAAGATAAGCAAATTTGTCATTGCTTTGGTTGTAAAAAGGGTGGAAATGTCTTTCAATTTACACAAGATATAAAAGATATCTCTTTTGTTGAAGCAGTGAAAGAATTAGGTGCACGTGTCAATATAAACGTTGATATTGGTACACCTTCAGAAACACCACAAATCGCATCTGATGACTTAAAAATGATAGAGATGCACGAATTGATGCAAACATATTATCAATATGCTTTATTAAAAACAGTTGAAGGGGAAGAAGCATTAAACTATTTAAAACAACGCGGTTTTACCGACGAGTTAATTCAACAACGCGGCATAGGATATGCCCCAGATAATGCACACTTCTGTTTAGATTTTTTAACAAAGAATGACTATGATATTGAACTTGCATACGAAGCAGGGCTACTGTCCAGAAATGAAGAAAACTTTAGCTACTATGATCGCTTTAGAGACCGCATCATGTTTCCATTAAACAATGCACAAGGACGTATTGTAGGCTATTCAGGCAGAACCTATCGTAATCAAGAGCCCAAATATTTAAACAGTCCTGAAACACCTATATTCCAAAAGAGAAGGTTATTATATAATCTTGATTATGCTAGAAAACGTATACGTAAAAATGATGAAGTTATTCTCTTAGAAGGATTTATGGATGTCATTAAGTCAGACGCCGCAGGATTAAAACACGTAGTTGCCAGCATGGGAACAGCTCTATCACAAGAACATATAACATTTTTAAAAAAATTAACCAGCAATGTTACCCTTATGTTTGATGGCGACTTTGCTGGTAGAGAAGCTGCACTTAAAACAGGCCAAGTATTATTACAACAAGGACTTAATGTTTATATTATACAGTTACCAAATGATATGGATCCAGATGAATATATAGTGAAATATGGTAAAGAGGAATTTTTGAATTTTGTAGCTACTGAAAAGAAATCTTTTATTGTCTTTAAATACAAGACGAAACAAGACGAAATACAACATAATGATTTAGCCTACGAACGATATTTGAAGGAAGCTATACAAGATGTCGCATTTGTACAATCAAATATTCTAAAAAACAAAATTGTTCAAGATGTAGCTGGTGTGTTTAATATTGAGGCAAATCGTTTAAATAATGAAATAGCTCAACAATCTCATTCAATTACTGAATATGATTACGATAACTATTATTCTGGTGCATATTTTCATGATAATCAGCCTATGCATGCGCCTCAAATAGACAATTTTAATCATTTAAATAAACGTGAAAAAGCAGAGCGTGGCTTACTAAAACATTTTATGAATGATAAAGATACATTTTTAAATTATGCAGCAAATATCAATAGTCAACTTTTTTCTAATCCCTCTTTCAAACAAATATTTGAGATATTAAAAGATTTTTATGCTGAAAATGACAATTATCATATCAGCGATTTCATTCAATATACAGATTCTAGTGATTTGAGAGAAATGATGATTTCACTAGATAATTATGATTTAAATTTAGAGCCTTTTGACCATGAAATTGAAGACTATATCGCGACCTTAATGGAAAATAATGATGAAGATTCGATTGAAATCTTAAATCACAAGTTAAACGAAGCTCAGCGTACCGGCGATATTGATATGGTTAAATACTATTTACAAATGATTGTTCAAAAAAATCAACAACGAATGTGATAATGTAACAAATGATAAGTATTTCAAAACATAATAATAATAGTGCACAGACTGTTTCTATTTTAAGGTTTATATTGTATAATGGTTATTATGCGCTTTTAATGGGTAAATATAGTCTGTGATTGATATTTGTCTATTAATTCAAAATGATTATAACGTAGTAAATAAAAATAACGACAATACTTGTGCGTAATTGTTATGAATTTTTAATTATACTATCGACATTATATAAGTTTGTTATATAATTAAATATCGCTATTGAAAGCTTATATTATTTTCGGGAGGCCTTTTCATGTCTGATAACAAAGTAAAAATTAAAAAGCAAACAATTGATCCTACTTTAACTTTAGAAGATGTAAAAAAACAATTGCTTGAAAAAGGTAAAAAAGAAGGCCATTTGAGCCATGAAGAAATTGCAGAAAAAATGCAAAACTTCGATATGGACACCGATCAAATGGATGAATTTTTTGATCAATTGAATGATAATGACATTTCACTAGTAAACGAAAAAGATAGTTCAGATACCGATGAAAAACTTAATCCAAATGATTTAAGTGCACCTCCAGGCGTTAAAATAAATGATCCTGTCCGCATGTACTTAAAAGAAATTGGACGTGTTAACCTTCTTAATGCACAAGAAGAAATTGAATTAGCAAAACGTATTGAACAAGGCGATGAAATTGCTAAATCACGTTTAGCTGAAGCAAACTTAAGACTTGTGGTAAGCATAGCTAAAAGATATGTAGGACGAGGCATGTTATTCCTTGACTTAATTCAAGAAGGCAACATGGGACTAATTAAAGCTGTGGAGAAGTTTGACTTCAATAAAGGGTTTAAATTCTCAACTTATGCAACGTGGTGGATTAGACAAGCAATTACTCGTGCAATTGCTGACCAAGCACGTACAATTCGTATCCCAGTGCATATGGTAGAAACGATTAATAAATTAATCCGCGTTCAACGTCAATTACTTCAAGATTTAGGACGAGATCCTGCACCTGAAGAAATTGGTGAAGAAATGGACCTACCTCCTGAAAAAGTTCGAGAAATACTAAAAATTGCTCAAGAACCAGTGTCTTTAGAAACGCCAATCGGTGAAGAAGATGATAGTCATCTTGGTGATTTTATTGAAGACCAAGAAGCTCAAAGTCCTTCTGACCATGCAGCTTATGAATTGCTCAAGGAACAGCTCGAAGATGTGTTGGATACATTAACTGATAGAGAAGAAAATGTATTGCGCTTAAGATTCGGTTTAGACGATGGACGAACACGCACTTTAGAAGAAGTTGGTAAAGTATTTGGTGTAACAAGAGAACGTATTCGTCAAATAGAGGCAAAAGCTTTGAGAAAACTTAGACATCCAAGTCGAAGCAAACGCTTAAAAGACTTTATGGACTAAATCATATCGCTTTATTCGGCTGAGACAATATAAGATGTCTCAGCCTCTTTTACATAAAGGAGAAATCAATGATATCACTAAATAAAAGATTGCAAACTGTTAGCAAATATATTCAACCAGGCGTTTTGGCTGACATTGGTTCAGATCATGCTTATTTACCCATCTATGCAGTTCAACATCATTTATGTAATAACGCAATAGCAGGAGAAGTTATCGAAGGACCGTTTAAGGCAGCTAAACAAAATGTCCATGCACATCACTTAACACAACAAATAGATGTTCGATTAGGCGACGGCTTAGCAGTTATTTATGATAATGACGTAATTGATTCAATATCAATTTGTGGCATGGGTGGACCGCTCATTGCTAAAATATTAACTGAAGGCCAGGCAAAATTATCAAAACAAACACGACTTATCCTTCAAAGTAATATTCAAACTGAGACGTTGCGTAAAACGCTAGTAAATTTAAACTTTACTATTATTGCGGAAGAAATTTTGATAGAAAAAGGTCATATTTACGAAATTGTTGTCGCAAAGTATAGCGATGAGAAACCACAATATACTAAATACGAACTTAAATTTGGCCCCATCTTGTTGCGCAATAAAAATGATATTTTCTTTTCGAAGTGGCATCATGAACTTACTGCACTAAAACATATAAAAAAACAGTTAAATCCAACGACACATCAGGAGAGACTTCAAGAGGTCTCTCTTGAAATCGATTTGATTGAAGAGGTGTTAGCCAATGAAAATTGATGAATTAATGCAAATAATTGAAAAACATGTCCCTTTAAAAACTGCCGAATCATGGGATAATGTTGGCTTATTAATTGGTGACAAACATACAAAGATGACTGGAATTTTAACTGCGTTAGATTGCACAAATGAAGTGGTTGAAGAAGCATTAACAAAAGAAATCAACACTATTATATGTCATCATCCTTTAATCTTTAAAGGACTGACATCCATTACAGATGACGGTTATGGACGGTTGATACGTAAAATAATTCAACACGATATCCAAGTTATCGCGTTACACACTAATTTAGATCACTATTACAAAGGTGTCAACGCTATGCTAGCTACCAAATTAAAATTGCAAGATATTGAAATATTAGTGCCTCAAACTACAACATATTACAAAGTTCAAACATTTATTCCCGAAGAACATTTGGAACAATTTAAACGCCAAATTAGTAAAGCTGGATTAGCACAAGAAGGCAACTATGAATATTGTTTTTTTGAAAGTAAAGGTACTGGACAGTTTAAACCAGTAGGTGAAGCTAATCCTTTTATCGGTAAAATAGATCACATTGAATATGTGAATGAAGTTAAGCTTGAATTTATGATTCAATCACAACAACGTAAACTTGCAGAACATTTAATTCAACAGTATCATCCTTATGAAACACCAGTTTATGATTTTATTGAACTATCAAAAGAAGCTGATAGCGGTTTAGGAATGATTGGAAATTTAGCAACACCTCAAAATATTAAAGATTTTATTCAAGAAACAAAATCCACTCTAGCTATTCCGAGCTTGCGTTATGCTGGAAAACCTGATATAACAATTAGTCGAGTTGCAATCATTGGCGGCTCAGGTATCGGCTTTGAGCACGTAGCATTTCAAAGAGGAGCAGATATTTTTGTAACTGGAGATGTTAAACATCATGATGCGCTCGATGCAAAAACAGAAGGCATGAATATTTTAGATATCAACCATTATAGTGAATACGTCATGAAAGATGGTTTGAAACAGCTATTATCTGATTGGTTAACTGATCATGATGCTGATATAACAATATCATCTTCTTCTATCAATACTGATCCATTTCAATACTATTAATCATAGTAAAATAAACATAAATTAGGAGGCATTTTCATGTCCAAGCATCCATTTGAAACATTTAATTTAGAATCAACCATGCTAGATGCGATTAAAGATTTAAATTTTGAAAAGCCTACGGAAATACAAAATCGTATTATTCCTAAAATATTAAAAAGAACAAATTTAATCGGACAATCTCAAACTGGTACAGGTAAATCACACGCTTTTTTATTGCCACTCATGCATTTAATTGACATAGATCTTCAAGAGCCTCAAGTAATAGTGGTTGCACCAACCAGAGAACTAGCTCAACAACTTTATCAGGCTACTCAGCATTTGGCACAATTCAAATCAAACGTTAAGGTTTCATTGTTTATCGGGGGAACTGACATTGAAAAAGACAAACAACGTACGCATATACAACCACAATTCATCATTGGTACACCTACACGGATTAATGATTTAGCAATGAGTGGTCATTTACATGTTCATTTAGCTTCGTACTTAATTATCGATGAAGCAGATTTAATGATTGATTTAGGATTAATAGATCAAGTAGATCAAATTGCAGCGCGTCTAAATGATACGTCAAATATTGCAGTCTTTAGCGCAACTATACCTAAATCACTGCATCCATTTTTAAACAAATATCTAAATCAACCAGAGTTCATAGTTGTCGATAATCAATCTCAAAATAAGAAAAATATCGAATTCTATCTTATTCCAACAAAAGGTACAGCTAAAGTTGAAAAAACATTACAATTAATTGATATTTTAAATCCTTATTTATGTATTATTTTCTGCAATAGTCGTGAAAATGCTAATGAATTAGCAGACTCTCTAAATGCATCTGGCATCAAAGTCGGCATGATACATGGAGGTTTAACACCGCGTGAACGTAAACAGCAAATGAAACGCATTCGCAATTTAGACTTCCAATTTGTTATTGCAAGTGATTTAGCTTCTCGTGGAATCGATATTGAAGGTGTGAGCCATGTTATCAATTTTGATGTACCAAATGATATCGATTTCTTCACACATCGAGTTGGAAGAACAGGACGAGGTAATTATAGAGGCGTAGCTATTACACTATATAGTCCTGATGATGAACATAATATTTCATTAATTGAGGACAAAGGTTATCAATTTGAAACGGTCGATATCAAAAACAATGAATTACAACCAGTGAAATCATTCAATACACGGAAAAAGCGCGAACGTAAAGACGACCACTTAACTAATGAAGTAAAGCAAAAAGTACGTAGTAAATCTAAAAATAAAGTGAAGCCTGGCTATAAAAAGAAATTTAAACAACAGGTTGAACAAATGAAGCGTCAAGAAAGAAAACAATATAGCAAACGACAAAATAGACAGAATAGAAAAAACAAAAAAGGTTAGGTGATAGTTATGCTATTAGGATCTCATGTGTCAATGAGTGGTAAAAAAATGTTACAAGGTGCTGCTGAGGATGCGCATAGTTATGGAGAATCAACATTCATGATTTATACCGGTGCGCCACAAAATACACGTAGAAAAAAGATAGAAGATTTAAATATCGCAAAAGGTCATGAAGCAATGAAATCCTATGGCCTATCAAATATTGTAGTACATGCGCCTTACATTATTAATATCGCTAATACTACAAAACCAGAAGTTTTCGAATTAGGCGTCAATTTTTTACAAAATGAAATTGAACGTACTCAAGCGATAGGAGCTAAAGATATCGTCTTACACCCTGGTTCACATGTTGGTGCTGGTGCAGATGCCGGTATTAAACGTATTATTGAAGGTTTGAATGAAGTACTAACGAATGATAATGTCGTTCGTATCGCACTTGAAACAATGGCAGGAAAAGGCTCTGAAGTTGGACGCTCTTTTGAAGAGATTGCACGCATTATTGATGGTGTAAACAACAATGAACGTTTATCTATTTGTTTTGATACATGTCATACTCATGATGCTGGATATAATGTTAAAGAAGATTTTGACGGTGTTTTAAATGAATTTGACAAAATAATTGGTGTTGATCGCATCAAGGTTGTTCACGTCAATGATAGTAAAAATGAACGTGGTGCACATAAGGATCGTCATGAAAATATTGGATTTGGATACATTGGCTTTGATGCATTAAATTATATTGTCCATCATGATGCTTTTAAAGATATACCTAAAATTCTTGAAACACCTTTTGTAGGTGAAGATAAGAAAAATAAAAAAGCACCTTACAAGCTTGAAATTGAGATGCTAAAAGCACAACAATTTGATCCACAACTCAAAGATAAATTGCTAACGCAATAACTATTTAAAAACTGAGATTTTGATAAAGTCTCAGTTTTTGCAATTCTATCGTAAAGGTTACTATTTACAAATTTTATAAATATATGTATAGTAAATTGCGGGGTGAAAAGATGTCAACACCAGTATTTGAATTGAGAAATATTAATTATTATTTTGATCATAAGCAAGTTCTTGAAAATATTAATATTAAAATAAATAAAGGTGACTTTTTAGCAATTGTCGGTCCAAATGGTGCCGGGAAGTCAACGTTGTTAAAGATTATCCTCGGATTATTGCCGTTGCAAACTGGCGACATTTATGTAGATGGACAACAATATAAAAAGAAAAAGTCATCATTAAAAATAAGCTATGTATCACAAAAAGCAATTGCTTTTAATGCAGGATTTCCTGCAAGTGTAAGAGAAGTCGTTATGAGTGGCTTAACGAAAACAAAGCGACTTTTTCAACACTTTAATAAAAACGATTATCAACAAGTAGAACATGTCTTAAACAAATTGAATATTAGTCATTTAATGCATAAAAATATTGCCAAACTTTCTGGCGGTCAACAACAACGCGTCCTTATTGCACGTGCACTAATATCTAACCCTAGTGTACTTGTATTGGATGAGCCCACTAATGGCATTGATGCTAAACATGTTAGTGAATTTTATGAAACATTAGAAACATTAAAGAGAGAAGGCATCACTATCATTTTAGTTACACATGATATAGGTGTTGTAGCAGATACTGCAACAACAGTGGCTTGTTTAAATAAACATCTTCATTTTCATGGTACAACAGAAGCGTTTAAATCTTTGGATGAAGTCGAAATTTCTAAAATTTATGGTCACCCAATACAATTTGTTGACCATCAACATAACCGACAATGTTGTCAAAAATCATAATACTAATATCACTAGGAGTCAGATTATGTTATTAAATGTATATCGTTATCACACAAGTTTGATTAGAGGTGTTTACTTTTGATCGATGCATTATTAAACTTTGATTTTATGAGATACTCATTGATTAGCGGACTTTTAATAGGTTTTATTGCCCCATTGATCGGCGCATTTATTGTGGTTCGTAGATTATCCCTTATTGCTGATGCTTTAAGTCATGTCACTTTAGGCGGAATATCTTTTGGCATGTTTATACTAACCGTTTTTCCTGCGCTCATTATCATAAATCCTATGTGGTTTGGCATACTTTTTGCAATCATAGGTGCCTTACTTATTGAAAAATTACGTACTTCTTATACAAATTATCAAGAAATAGCTATCCCAATAATTATGAGTGCAGGTATCGCTTTAAGTGCCATATTTATATCTTTGGCAGATGGTTTTAATCAAGAAATAGTTGGATTACTCTTTGGGTCGATTAGCGCAGTAAGTTTAAGTGATTTAGTGACAATTATTATTATTACTATAATTGTATTCAGCTTTGTCATGCTATTTTACAAAGAAATGTTTATCCTATCATTTGATGAAGAATATGCTACCGTTATCGGCATTCCAAAATGGATACAATTCTTATTTATTATTATTGTGGCTATGGTAATCTCAGCATCCATGCGCGTAGTTGGTATTTTATTAGTAAGTGCATTAATCACTTTGCCTATTGCAATTTCTATGAGAATTACAAATGGCTTTAAACAACTTATCATCAGTAGTATTATACTAGGGGAATTGTCAGTTGTATTAGGTTTAGTATTAGCATTTTATATGAACATTTCTCCTGGCGGTGTTATCGTTGCTTTATTAGTGATAATGCTAGGATTAGCTATGCTACTACAAAAAGTAAATTTTAAAAAGGGTGTTTAATTATGAATACAAATGATGCTATTAAAATCCTTAAAGATAATGGTTTAAAATATACAGATAAGAGAAAACACATGCTTGATATTTTTGTTGAAAAAGATAAATATATTAACGCAAAGCATATCCAACAACAATTAGATCAACATTATCCTGGAATTTCTTTTGATACTGTCTATAGAAACTTACATTTATTTAAAGATTTAGGAATCATTGAAAGTACAGAACTAGACGGAGAAATGAAATTTAGAATTGCATGTACAAATCACCACCATCACCATTTTATTTGTGAACAATGTGGTGATACTAAAATCATTGAATATTGCCCAATTGATGAAGTTAAACAATTTTTACCAAACGTTGATATCCACACGCATAAACTTGAAATATATGGTACATGTGAGTCTTGTCAACATAAATCACATTAACTTTTCATCAATCATATTTATACCAATAAATGTTTAAATATAGGTCAATAGTCTGAATTTCCTTCCATTTAAGTATTTATATTAGTTTTATGTTTAAAATAATTTCAAATGCGCTATAGTATTATAGTAAGAATAATAATATAGTATATGGATAAGCAAATATTTTGTTGTATCCCAGATTACTTGTTATTATGAGTTAGAACATATTTAGGAGGATGATTAATAATGGCTTTTGAATTACCAAAATTACCATATGAAGCAGATGCATTAGAACCACATATTGATAAAGAAACAATGGAAATCCATCATGATAAACATCATAATACGTATGTGACTAAATTAAATTCTGCAGTTGAAGGTACAGACTTAGAGTCTAAATCTATTGAGGAAATTATTGCCAATTTAGATAGCGTTCCTGAAAACATTCAAACAGCTGTACGTAATAATGGTGGTGGACACTTAAACCATTCACTATTCTGGGAATTTTTAACTCCTAATTCTGAAGAAAAAGGTACTGTAGTTGATAAAATTAAAGAACAATGGGGTTCTTTAGATGAATTCAAGAAAGAATTCGCTGACAAAGCTGCAGGTCGTTTTGGTTCAGGTTGGGCATGGTTAGTTGTAAATAACGGTAAATTAGAAATTGTTACAACGCCTAACCAAGACAACCCATTAACTGAAGGAAAAACACCTATCTTATGTATAGATGTATGGGAACACGCATACTACTTAAAATATCAAAATAAACGTCCTGATTATATTAGTGCATTTTGGAATGTGATAAATTGGGAAAAAGTTGACGAATTATATAATGAAGCTCAAAAATAATTAGTCACATATCACGGTCTCGCTATCGAGACCGTTATTTTTTTACCAAAATAATAGAAATATCTCGCGATTTCATATATCATTTGATAGTAGAGAAGTTGAATAGAGGTAGGTTATTTTGCTTAAAAGGTTAAAGGAAAAATCAAACGATGAAAAAATAAGAAATACAATGAATCACCGCATTAATTTTATATTCGGACTCATTGTCTTTATTTTTGTAATAATTGTACTCAGATTAGGATACTTGCAAATCGCACAAGGCTCACATTACAAACAAGAAATCAAAGATAACGAAAATATCACTGTAAATGAATCTGTACCACGGGGACGTATATTAGATCGAAACGGCAAAGTGCTTGTAGATAATGCTTCAAAAATGGCTATTACATATACGAGATCTAAGAAAACATCCCAACAAGAAATGTTAGACACGGCTAAAAAGTTAGCCAAATTAATTCATATGGATACAGATAAAATAACAACTAGAGACAAACAAGACTTTTGGATACAACTTCATCCGAAACAAGCCCAGCAAATGATGACAAAAGAACAAAACTTAATTGATGATGGTAGTATTACTCAAGATCAATACGATGAAGCACTTCATAATAAAATAAGTAAAAAGCAATTAAATTCATTCTCTAAAGATGATTTGCAAGTACTAGCAATCTATAGAGAAATGTCAGCTGGTTCAACTTTAGACCCACAAATGATTAAAAATAAAGATGTTTCAGAAAAAGAATATGCAGCCGTATCTCAACAGTTAAATAAATTACCTGGCATTAATACTACTATGGATTGGGATCGTAAATATCCTTATGGTGATAGCCTAAGAGGTATTTTTGGTAATGTTTCTACACCTGCTGAAGGTGTACCTAAAGAATTAACGGAACAATATCTTGCTAAAGGCTATTCTAGAAATGATCGTGTGGGCAAGTCATATTTGGAATATCAATATGAAGATGTGTTACGTGGTAAGAAAAAAGAAATGAAATATACGACCGATAAATCAGGACGTGTTATTAATTCTGAAGTAATCAATCCAGGTGCACGTGGTCATGATTTACAACTAACTATAGACATCGATTTACAGAAAAAAGCTGAGGAATTATTAGAAAAGCAAATTAATAAATTAAGAAGTCAGGGTGCAAAAGATATGGATAACGCTATGATTGTTGTTCAAAACCCTAAAAACGGTGATATCTTAGCAATGGCTGGTAAACAAATTGATAAAAATGGTAAGCTAACTGACTATGACATTGGTAACTTCACAGCACAGTTTGCAGTTGGGTCATCAGTGAAGGGTGGCACACTACTTGCTGGATATCAAAATAACGCCATAAAAGTTGGTGAAGAAATGGTAGACGAACCACTACATTTCAGAGGCGGACTCACTAAACGCTCTTATTTTAATAAAAATAATCGTATTACAATCAATGACAAAGAAGCCTTAATGCATTCATCGAACGTATATATGTTTAAAACTGCATTAAAATTAGCTGGAGATCCATATTCATCTGGCATGACATTACCAACCGATATCTCAGCAGCGGGGCAAAAACTTCGTAAAGGCCTTAATCAAGTAGGCTTAGGAGTAAAAACTGGCATTGATTTACCAAACGAAACTGCAGGTCAAACGGCACCATTGACAAATAATCCTGGTAATTATTTAGACTTAGCGATAGGACAATACGATACCTATACGCCAATACAATTGTCGCAATATGTGTCTACAATTGCTAATAACGGATATCGCATACAACCTCATATCGGTCTTGCAATACATGATTCTACAAATACCGATGAGTTAGGACCACTTAAGAAAAAAATTAAGGGTAACGTATTAAATAGAGTCAATAATACACAAGATCAACTTGATGAAGTTAAAGCAGGCTTTAAAATGGCCTTTAATAAACAAGACGGTACTGGATATGCAAGTTTCCATAAAACCACTGTGCCTTCTGCAGGAAAAACAGGTACAGCTGAAGTCTTCCAAAATGGCGAATCACGTGTTAATTCAACATATATTGGATATGCACCGATAGATAATCCACAATTAGCATTTTCTATCGTTTATACAAATCAACCGGTGCCACCACCATGGTTAAACGGTGGCGATTTAGGAAGAGATATTATTAATTACTATTTTAAAGATCATGCCGATAAAAAGGATAACGATGGTAATAATGAAACAGATTAACATCAAAATGTATATAGGTTTAAGCTAACAATAATAGCCGTCTAATACATCAACAATCCACTTAAGACTTAATATTCATTGCAGAAGTATAGGTGTTCATTTAGCAGCTATTAACACAGCTAATTAAAAATAGTACTTTTCAATTAAGTATGATAGTGGTATGATTAATAAGTCGTATTTAGATAAGGTAAGGAGGTATAATCATGCGCGTAAACGTTACATTAGCTTGTACAGAATGTGGTGACAGAAACTACATCTCAACTAAAAACAAAAGAAATAATCCTGAACGTGTTGAAATGAAAAAATATTGTTCACGTGATAATAAACATACTTTACACCGTGAAACTAAATAATTTGGTAATGGTTTGACAAGCTAGGACATTATTCCTAGATAAATTAGCCAGTAAGTGAGTTTTGTAAATTCATTTACTGGCTTTTTTATTGGCTTTGAATAGAAATCATACAGATAAAAAGATTTAGGTGTTGCAATTTTAATCCGTTTTATTTATGTTCAAACCGTTTTAATTATTACAAATTATCGTTTTGTATAAATGACAATATATTTTATAAACGTTATAATAAGTGGATAAGAGGGTGATAGATTGACTAAAAAACAAATTCGTCAAAATATGATTTCAAAGATGAAATCTTTTGATGCTTCTTCTAAAAAAACTGCAGACCTATGGCTAAAGGGTCAATTATTCCAGCAAGAAGTATTTCAAAAAGCTCAAAAAATTTCTATCGTGCTTTCTATGCCCCATGAAGTGAATACATATGACATTATAGAAACGGCAATTAAAATGGGAAAACAAATATATGTCCCTCACACTGATTATAATGAAAATCATATGACATTTAAGCAATTATTATCATTAAATGATATAAGTAAAGATGCAAAAGGAATTAATTATTCTACTTCAAACACGGCTACAACCAATGAGTTAGATTTAATTATTGTCCCTGGTGTAGCCTTTAATAAAGACGGATATAGAATAGGCTACGGGGGCGGATATTATGACCGCTTTTTAAGTGAACATCCTTCTCATACGATTAGTTTAGTTTATGATTTCCAAATCGTGAACTTTGCAACTGATTATTATGATCAGGCTGTGGATCAATTAATTATTTATACAACATAGCGCTATGGAGGACGCCATGAAATTAGAAAAACTTTATTGGAAATCAAGTTATTACTGGATTAGATATTTAAACTATGACTATATATATCAAAATAGCGAACAGCATGAACTATGGTTATGCAATAGAAAAAAACAGTCTCTCATTATTATTAAAGATACCGTTAACTCATCACAAGAAATTAGATTTGATAAATCAAAGATTAAAGAAAACATCAATGATATTACGCTAAAATTTAACTTCCAACCAAAAACCTGTGATTTTTACTACTTTTCGGACAAACCTGTCCCCATTGAAGATTTACAAGAATTACAGCCATTAAAAATAAGTGTTAAAATAATAGCGTCTGAAGCTGATGCGCAACAATGTATACCGAATAAATTTTTACGTCGTCTTTTTAATAAAAAAGATAGTAAAACAACAGCTTATTACAAAAAAAGAGTGCTAAATCAAAATCCTTTAGACAAATATATGGCAAAATTTTCTCCTGCTACCTATAGTTTAATTACTATAAATATTGTAATTTGGCTTAGCATGATATTACTATTAAATCGCTTTTCAAATATAAAGCTCTTAGACATGGGTGGTTTAGTCCACTTTAACGTTGTTCATGGAGAATGGTATAGACTTATTACTTCGATGTTCTTACACTTTAATTTTGAACATATATTGATGAATATGCTATCGCTTTTTATATTTGGTAAAATTGTTGAAGCGATTATAGGCCCAATGAAAATGTTGATTTTATATATTATTTCTGGACTTTTCGGAAATTTTTTATCTTTGTCTTTTAATACTGATACTGTTTCAGCTGGTGCTAGTGGGGCAATTTTTGGGCTTATAGGTGCCATAATAGTAATGATGATAATAAGTAAAGTTTATTCTCGTAAGATGATTGGCCAATTATTGATTGCATTAGTTATACTAATTGGGTTTTCGCTGTTATTATCAAACGTTAATATCATGGCACACCTTGGTGGTTTTATATCTGGCTTATTACTAATCTATATAGGCTATTATTATAAAGCGAATCGGAATATTTTTTGGTTGCTCTTAATCGTATTTTTAATACTTTTCATTTTATTGCAGGTTAGAATATTCACGATTAAAGAAGATAATATTTACAATATTCTTATAGAAGATGAAATGAATCATTATAACTATAACGAAGCCGAAAAAATAGTTTCACAGACGTTGGATAATCATTATGATGATGCTAAAACATACTATTTAAAGGGGTTAATTACAGCAGCTACCAAATCTAAAGCTGAGAGCATCGCTGAGTGGGAAAGGGGATTGCGCAATTATCCTAATTCAGGATTATTAAATTATGAATTAGCTATCGCAAATCGATCACTTAGTGACAATAAAAAAGCTGAAAAATATATTAATCATGCTTTAAAGGTAGAACCCAACAATGCGGATTATTTAAATTTAAAAAAAGAGTTGAAAATAGTCAATGAAGACAAAAATTAATAGTTTTTATGATGTTCAACAATTACTTAAAGAATTTGGCTATATTATTTATTTTAAAAATCCAAAAGATACGTGTGAAATGATGGCACAAGAGATTAGAAGCTTATTTGATTATCAGCTTATTTCAAAAGATACTTATTTAAAAAGTTTATTGATTATTAACCAAAGAAGGAATGAACACAAATGAAGAACATAATTTTAGCAGCAGATATTGGTGGCACAACTTGTAAACTAGGCATCTTTGATGAACAATTGAATCAATTAAAAAAATGGTCGATTCATACAGATACTTCTGATCCATCAGGTGTGACATTATTAACACAAATTAAACAATCATTTGAAAAACAACTACCACAACAAAATTACACAATGGACAATGTAATAGGCCTTGGGATAGGAGTTCCTGGTCCTGTTGATTTTGAAAGTGGTGTTGTATATGGTGCTGTTAATCTACATTGGCCAAACCATGTAAATGTAAGAGAAATTTTTTCCAAAATGCTTGATTGTCCAATTTATGTAGATAATGATGCTAATGTTGCAGCACTTGGCGAAAAACATAAAGGTGCCGGCAAAGGTGCCGATGATGTTGTAGCTATTACACTTGGTACTGGACTTGGCGGAGGCGTAATCTCTAACGGAAAATTAGTTCATGGACACAATGGTTCAGGTGCGGAATTAGGACACATTCGAACAGATTTTGATCAAAGATTTGATTGTAATTGTGGACATGCTGGTTGTATTGAAACTGTTGCTTCAGCTACTGGTGTGGTTAATTTAATTAACTTTTATTATCCAAAATTAACATTTAAATCATCAATTTTACCTTTAATTAAAGAAAATAAAGTTACTGCAAAAGCAGTTTTTGATGCAGCAAAAGCTGGTGATCAATTCTGTATTTTTATCACTGAAAAGGTTGCTAATCATATTGGCTATTTATGTAGTATCATTAGTGTAACTAGTAACCCTAAATATATTGTGCTAGGTGGTGGTATGTCTACAGCAGGTGCAATATTAATAGAAAACATCAAAACTGATTTTCATCATTATGCGTTCAAACCGGCTCAGCACAATACAGAGATTGTTCAAGCTAAACTAGGTAATGATGCTGGTATTACAGGCGCTGCCGGTTTAATTAAAACTTATATTATTGAAAAGGATGGTGTTAAATAATGGCTATTGTAGATGTAGTTGTTATTCCAGTAGGTACAGAAGGACCAAGTGTAAGTAAATATATTGCAGAAATACAAACAAAATTAAAAGAGTTTAAAGACCAAGGGAAAATTGATTATCAATTAACACCTATGAATACTTTAATAGAAGGCGATTTAAAAGATTTATTTGAAGTAGTACAAGCCATACACGAATTACCATTTGATAAAGGATTAGACCGAGTTTGTACGAATTTACGTATAGATGATCGAAGAGATAAAAAACGTAAAATGAATGATAAACTAAAATCTGTCCAAAAACATTTGGACAACAAAGGTGAATAAATTATGAGAATTTCAAAACTAACGTTAGGTTTAGTTGATACCAATACTTATTTTGTTGAAAATGATCATTCCGTTATTTTATTTGATCCTGCAGGTGAAGTAGATAAAATCTTTAAAAAATTAAATCAAATTAACAAACCATTACAAGCTGTTTTATTAACACATGCGCATTTTGATCATATAGGCGCACTTGATGAAGTATTAGCAAAATATCCAGTTCCCCTATATATGAATGATGAAGAATTCAGCTTTCTGACTACACCAGAAAAGAACGGCTCTGAAAAATTCCAACAATATGGTATGCCAATAGTTGTTAGCACAGCTAAACCTAAGCCGCTTCAAGAAGGCCATGCAAATATTCAAGGCTTTGAGTTTGATGTCTTGCATACACCAGGACATTCTCCAGGTAGTTTATCTTATGTCTTTAATGACTTTGCAATAGTTGGTGATACACTATTTAATAATGGCATAGGACGAACAGATTTATATCGTGGTGATTACGAAACATTAGTTGACTCTATCAAAGATAAACTCTTTGAATTAGATGGCGATTTACCTTTGTTCCCTGGACACGGAGATTATACGACAGTTGATGATGAACAATTAAATCCCTATTTAAATGGTTAAAGTAAAAATAACACCTCCTACGTTTATATATGTAGGAGGTGCTTTTATGAAAATATTATTTAAGGAAATTGTTAACAAAGCGATACAACAGAATGCAAGTGATATTCACTTTATTCCAAGTCAAACTACTGTCATCATTAAATTTCGTGTTAATGACCAACTTGTATATTATGAAGAATTAAATTTAAGCATCTATACTAAACTGTTAACGTTTATGAAATTTCAAGCTGGCTTAGATATATCAACACATCAAATCGCCCAAAGTGGAAGATATACCTATCAATATAAGCAACAATATTACTTAAGAATCTCAACTTTACCACTATCATTAGGTACAGAAAGTTGCGTCATTCGTATCGTACCACAATACTTTCAACAACATAAAACGTGTTACCAATTTAATGATTTCAAACAGTTTATGAATAAAAAGCAAGGATTGTTATTATTTAGTGGTCCAACTGGATCTGGTAAAAGTACACTGATGTATCAAATGGTTTTATATGCACAACAAGAGCTTAATTTAAATGTTATTACAATTGAAGATCCAGTTGAACAATTGATATCAGGCATTACACAAGTATCTGTAAATGATAAAGCAGGCATTAATTATGTATCAACATTTAAAGCTATTCTGCGCTGTGATCCTGATGTTATCTTAATTGGCGAAATTAGAAATGCCAGTATCGCAAAATGTGTTATTCAGGCAAGTTTAAGTGGCCATTTAGTATTATCTACAATTCACGCAAACAACTGCAAAGGAACTTTATTAAGATTATTAGAAATGGGAATTTCAGTTCAAGAAATATGTCAATCAATTAATTTAATCTCTAATCAAAGACTCATTACCACCCTAAATCAACAACGAGCATTGGTTTGCGAAATGATGATAAATCATCAAATAGAATACTTTTTTGAACATAATCATACCTTGCCTAAATCATTTCATCATTTATCACAGTTAATTGGTAACATGTCAAAAGAAGGGGTCATTTGTGAAGAAACTGCTAATAAATATACTTAATTATCATCGCAAGCCTTTAACTCACAAACAACAAGCAGAGTTGTTATTAAGCTTGTGTAATCTGTTAGACAATGGTTTTACATTACTTGAAAGCTTTAAATTCCTTAATTTTTATTATCTTTCTAAAAATGTACAGTTAGCATCACAAGTAATAAGCACTATAAAAAGCGGAGGTAATTGCTACGAAGTTTTAAAATTATTAACATTTTCTCCAGGTATTCTTTCACAAATTTATTTTGCAGAACAGTATGGTGAATTTACTAATTCATTAAGACAAACAGCTCAATATATGCAACGACATATCAAAGCAAAAGAACGGTTTATTAAAACCATACAATATCCAATCGTTTTAATTATTGTTTTTCTTGGCATACTGACAACTTTAAAATTAACTGTCTTACCTCAATTTACACAACTTTATGACACTATGAATGTTCCTGTATCACGAGGACAACATCTCCTTACAATACTTATCAGCTACCTACCTAATATTATTTTACTATTCTCAACTTTATTAATGATTTCTGTACTCATAATAAAATACTTTTTAAAACGTATCGATGTATATAAGCAAATACAATTTATAACTCATATACCTATTGCTAACAACTATTATAAATTGCTAATGACATATAAATTAGCTAACGAACTAGCATTGTTTTATAAGAATGGTATATCACTGCAAAAAATAGTATCTATATATACTGAGCAGAACAATGATATGTTTTTAAATTACCTTGGACAGCGATTATTAGAAAAATCTAATCAAGGTCAATCATTATCACAAATTCTCAAAGATGAAGCTTGTTTTCAAAATGATTTAATTAAATTTTTAGAACAAGGAGAAAAGAGTGGCAAATTAGATATGGAATTGCACTTTTATAGTCAAATCCTTATTCAGCAATTTGAAGAAAGAGTCAATAAACATTTAAAATTTATTCAGCCTTTCATCTTTATTATTTTAGGTTGCTTTATCATCACTATTTATCTAGTCATCATGTTACCAATGTTCAATTTGATTCAAACAATTAAATAATAAAGGAGCTAATTATGAAATTTTCTTTTTATAAAAAATGCAAAGCGTTTACACTAATAGAAATGTTATTAGTATTACTAATTATTAGTGTCTTGCTTATCTTAATTATTCCAAACATTGCCAAACAAACAGCACATGTACAATCAACAGGTTGTGAAGCACAAGTAAAGATGGTCAATAGCCAAATAGAAGCCTATACTCTAAAGCATAATGGATCTCCAAAAAGCATTGATGATTTAATTTCTGAGGGTTTTATTAAAGATGGTCAAAAGAATTGCAAATCTGGGGAAACCATCAGCATATCAAATGGTGAGGCAGTTGCAAATTAACAAAGCTAAAGCATTCACTTTAATTGAAACAATGCTTGCCTTATTTATCATACAACTTCTTCTTTTCATCTCAATAAGCTATCTTTCAACTTATCATTACATTCAATCTGCTCACAATAATAATGTAACATTACTAATCAATCAATTTGACTTTTATAAATCTAAAGCACTTCGGAATCATCAATCCATTACTTTATTATTTTCAAAAAACAGTAATCAAATAAAAGTGATTGAACAACATGGTCAAAAGTATCATTTTAGTATCTCTAATGGTTATATTTACCGTATATCTAATATTTCACTTCTAACTTTCAATGCCCAAGGAGAAATCAACCAATTTGGTTCTCTTTATATAAAATATCCAACTGCAACTTATAGAATAATTTTTAATATCGACCAAGGGAGAATACGTTATGAAAAAATATAGACTTCAAGGTGTACTACTTATTGATAGTCTATTCGGACTGTTAATCGTTGTTTTAATATATACGACGATAATCAGTTCATTTCAACAATTAAATAATAATTATCAAGAGGAGTTATATCATTTGGATAATTTAAACGTCATGCTAAACGCAGTTAAGCACTACAAATTTCAAGAATTAGCTAAAGGAGTTACTGTTGATGAGTATTATATTCATTTAAACTCATCATCAATTTGTGGTTTAAATGCACAGACACATATTAAAACATGTATTAAAATTTAGGATCGCTTCATTTACGTTAATTGAGATGCTATTAACCCTTTTTATAACCTTCACCCTCTGTATGTTGCTTCCTCTCTTTATTCATAATGCAAATTACTATTTTCATCAAGCAACGAATGCTTTTGATGTTGAATATGAATTATTTGCTATATCATTACACCAAAATAAAGTTTTTCAGCATGCTACTTTTGAAGTCAAAACTCCTCAGAAGATACTGATAAAAAAGAATCATGAATTACTATGGCTCAAATATCAATCTCATAAAATAATTTTAGAATATCCACACAAAGGTAATATTATTTTATTAAACGATGTACAGTCAGCGTCCTTTACTATTGTGAACCATCAATTTATTAAAATTCATTTGCAAAGTGGAGGTGTCATGAATACTTATGAAAAAAACTTATACCTATCACAATAAAGCTTTTATAAGTATCGCGCTTCTTGTAATTTTTACAATTTATCTATCACTTTTATTTTTATATACGGTACAATATACAGTAAAGCTTAAGACTTTAAATAATTTAGAAATGTATTACAATAATCAGATTATTGAGACGTTCAAAAAAGGAAGATGACATTGTTTAATTTTACAAAACCAATTATTTTTATTGGATTTATGGGTACTGGAAAATCAACGTTAGCACAATTTATGGCTCAAAAGCTCACTCTATCTTTTGTTGACTTAGATCAATTCATTGAAATAAACGAGCAGCAATCAATACCTGAAATATTTGCAACACGTGGCGAACAACATTTTCGTGAGTTAGAATATCATTACTTAAAAGAAGCGTTACAGCAATTTGATATTATTGCAACAGGTGGGGGAATTATTGAAAATGATGCTTCCTTTCATTATCTAAAAACGCAACAAAATGTGATATGGTTAGATTGCGACATCGATATAATTTATCAAAGAATTGTTAACGATTCACATCGACCTAATGCTAAAAGCAAAACCAAATCCCAATTAAAAAGCTTGTATTTAACAAGGGTTTCAAGATATAATGAAATCGCATTCATAAAAGTGAATAGTAGTTTTTCTATTCAACAACTTTATGAAGAGATTATCAATAGCATAAATCGCGATTGATCAGTATTAGAGAGCATAAAGTAGTTAAACTACTTTGTCGCCGAAGGTGCAAGTTGTATAAACGAAACTCTCAGGCAAAAGGATAATACTGTAACGCATCCTGAATTCGTTTATAAACAGGGTAGCTTTGGCTATCCTGTTTTTTTATAAAATAATAGGGGGTTTTTAAATGACAAGCGAATTAAAAAAAACACCATTGTATCAAAACTATGTAGATAGTGGTGCTAAGATTGTAGAATTCGGTGGATGGGCTATGCCTGTTCAATTTACTAGTATTAAAGATGAACATAAAGCAGTTCGATATGATATTGGGTTGTTCGATGTCAGTCATATGGGAGAAATAGCTATTAAAGGTAATGATGCTAGTAAATTTGTCCAATATTTACTTTCAAATGATACAAACAACTTAACTGATAATAAAGCTCAATACACTGCTTTATGTAATGAAGAAGGCGGTGTCATTGATGATTTAGTAATTTATAAATTAGAAAATAATGATTATTTATTAATCGTCAATGCTGCAAATACTGATAAAGACTTTACTTGGATAGAAAAGCAAAGTTCAAAGTTTGATGTGACAATATCAAATGTTTCAGACAAATATGGTCAATTAGCTATTCAAGGACCAAAAGCAAGAGATTTAGTCAGTCAATTAGTTGATATAGATGTTAGTGAAATGAAACCTTTTGAATTCAAACAAAATGTAAAATTATTAGGAAAAAATGTAATTCTATCACAATCTGGATATACTGGTGAAGACGGCTTTGAAATCTATTGTGATATTAATGATACTGTTGATATTTGGAACGGCTTGTTAGAACACGATGTTGTACCATGTGGCCTTGGTGCACGTGATACATTACGTTTAGAAGCTGGGTTGCCATTACATGGTCAAGATTTAACAGAGAGTATTACACCATATGAAGGCGGAATTGCCTTTGCAGCTAAACCTTTAATTGAAGAAGACTTTATCGGTAAATCTGTCTTGAAAGATCAAAAAGAAAATGGTTCTAAACGAAGAACTGTAGGCCTAGAATTATTAGAAAAAGGCATTGCTCGTACTGGTTATGAAGTTATGGATTTAGATGGTAACGTGATTGGAGAAGTCACTTCTGGTACTCAATCACCAACATCTGGAAAATCTATTGCTTTAGCAATTATTAACCGTGACGAATTTGAAATGGGACGGGAATTATTAGTTCAAGTTAGAAAAAGACAATTAAAAGCTAAAATTGTTAAAAAGAATCAAATTGAAAAATAATTAAGGGGTGTGTACTTTGAGTCATCGTTATATTCCATTAACTGATAAAGATAAGCAAGAAATGTTAGATACTATTGGTGCGAAATCTATTAATGACCTATTTGGAGATGTACCTAAAGATATTCTTTTAAATAGGAATTTAAATATTGCTAGTGGAGAGTCTGAAACCACTTTATTGAAACGTTTAAACAATATAGCAAATAAAAACATTACGAAAGAGACGCATACTTCATTTTTAGGCGCTGGTGTATATGATCACTACGCACCATCTGTCGTAGATGCAATGATTTCACGATCAGAATTCTATACCGCTTATACACCTTATCAACCCGAGATTTCTCAAGGTGAGCTTCAGGCTATTTTTGAATTTCAAACACTGATTTGTGAATTAACAAATATGGATGTTGCCAATTCTTCAATGTATGATGGCATAACAAGTTTTGCCGAAGCTTGTATCTTAGCTTTTAACCATACTAAGAAAAACAAAATCGTTGTATCTAAAGGTTTACATTATCAAGCATTACAAGTTTTAGACACGTATGTGAAAGTACGCAAAGATTTCGAAGTTGTTGAAGTAGATCTTGACGGTACAGTTACTGATTTAGACAAATTAGAAGCAGCTATCGATGATAATACAGCTGCAGTTGCAGTACAATATCCTAATTTCTATGGATCAATTGAAGACTTGGAAAAAATCCATTCATTTATTGAAAATAAAAAAGCATTATTTATCGTCTATGCAAATCCATTAGCGTTAGGCTTACTGACACCTCCAGGTTCATTTGGTGCAGATATTGTAGTAGGCGATACGCAACCATTCGGTATTCCAGCACAATTTGGTGGGCCACATTGTGGATATTTTGCAACGACCAAAAAATTAATGCGTAAAGTACCAGGTCGTTTAGTTGGGGAAACACAGGATGACCACGGAAATCGTGGATTTGTTTTAACTTTACAAGCTAGGGAACAACACATTCGTCGTGATAAAGCCACATCTAACATTTGTTCAAACCAAGCACTTAATGCACTAGCTTCATCAATTGCTATGTCTGCGCTTGGTAAACAAGGGATTTATGATATTGCAGTTCAAAATCTAGAACATGCAAATTATGCAAAAGAACAATTTAAGTCTCATGATTTTAAAGTTTTAGATGGTACATCATTTAATGAATTTGTGGTTCAATTTGATAAACCAATTGCAGATATCAACGCTCAATTAAAAGACGAAGGTATTATTGGCGGATTTGATCTTGGTGCCGTATCAGATGACTTGAACAATCATATGTTGATTGCAGTTACTGAATTAAGAACAAAAGAAGAAATTGATACATTCGTTAAGAAAGCTGGTGAGTTAAATGGTAAGTAAATCTAGCCCATTAATTTTTGAAAGATCTAAAGAAGGAAGATATGCGTATTCATTACCACAATCTGATATCAAAACCGACGCTGTATCATCAATTTTAGATGAGAAATTTATCCGAAAAGAAAAAGCGGAATTACCTGAAGTTGCTGAGTTAGACTTAGTTCGTCACTATACAGAGTTATCAAACAAAAACTTTGGTGTTGATTCTGGGTTTTATCCTTTAGGTTCTTGTACGATGAAGTATAATCCAAAAATTAATGAAAAAGTTGCACGTATTCCAGGATTTGCTGAATCTCATCCGCTCCAAGATGAGGATCAAGTTCAAGGCTCTTTAGAAATTATTTATAGCCTACAAGAAGAACTTAAAGAAATAACTGGCATGGATGAAGTCACACTTCAACCAGCTGCAGGTGCTCACGGTGAATGGACTGCATTAATGATTTTCAAAGCTTATCATCAAAAAAATGGTGAAGGCCATCGAGATGAAGTTATTGTTCCTGATTCTGCTCATGGTACAAATCCTGCTTCTGCATCATTTGCTGGATTTAAATCTGTCACTGTAAAATCAAATGAACGTGGAGAAGTTGATATTGATGACTTGAAACGTGTTGTTAATGAAAATACAGCAGCTATTATGTTAACTAATCCAAATACATTAGGAATTTTCGAAAAAAACATCATGGAAATTCGTGAAATCGTACATGAAGCAGGAGGATTACTTTATTATGATGGTGCGAACTTAAACGCTATCATGGATAAAGTACGCCCAGGAGATATGGGATTTGATGCCGTACACTTAAACCTTCACAAAACATTTACAGGTCCACATGGTGGTGGCGGCCCTGGTTCTGGACCAGTTGGTGTAAAAAAAGAATTAGCTAGCTATTTACCTAAACCTATGGTTATTAAAGAAGGGCAAACATATAAATACGACAATGACATTGAAAATTCTATTGGACGTGTCAAACCATTTTACGGTAACTTTGGTATTTATTTAAGAGCGTATACTTACATCAGAACGATGGGTGCTGAAGGTCTTAAAGAAGTATCTGAAGCTGCAGTATTAAATGCTAACTATATTAAAGCTAGTTTGAAAGACTATTTTGAAATACCTTATGAACAGTATTGTAAACATGAATTTGTGCTTAGCGGTTCTAAACAAAAAGAACATGGCGTGCGTACACTCGATATGGCAAAACGTCTACTAGACTTTGGTGTACATCCACCAACAATCTATTTCCCATTAAATGTTGAAGAGGGAATGATGATTGAACCAACAGAAACTGAGTCTAAAGAAACACTCGACCACTTTATTAATGCAATGATTGAAATTGCAGAAGAAGCAAAAAACGATCCTGATAAAGTATTAGAAGCACCACATACCACTATTATTGATCGTTTGGATGAAACACAAGCAGCACGTAAACCAGTATTAAAATTCGAAAATTTGCACGCTGAAAAAGAATAATCATAAATAATCCCTTATAGACAAGCACGTTTCTCTATAAGGGATTTATTTTTTCTAAAATCCAATATCTTAGTTCCATATATTAAAAACACATGCGCGCACATTGCTAGTGGCGGGGCCCCAGCACAAAGAAATGCGAAGCCATTTTTCAAGCGGGGCGAGTTGAAGTGGCTGAAAGCTGTCCTCTAAGAAAGCTAATCATAGGAAGTGTAGTCAATAAATTAGCCAGTAAATGAATTTACAAGAAACTCACTTACTGGCTAATTTTTCTAATGATGTCCCAAACGCATCTAATTTTTATCGTATTACTTTTTGGACTTGATTTTACCAGTCCATTTTTTATAGCCACCTTTTAACATATAAAGGTTTTTGTAGCCATTTTTCTTTAATATTCTTGCAGCACGATAACTTGCGATACCATTTGCATCACAAAGATAAATAGGTTGATCTTTTCTCAAACCTTGAAATCTTTGTTTAAACATCGTGATAGGAATATTTCGGGCACCATTAATATGTCCGTAATCGTAATCAACTTTCTCTCGCACATCTATCACTTGTGCTTTTCTTAGACCACTATGAAATTCATTTTGATCTAATTCTGTTACGGATCTTTTGTTCAAAATCCAATTATATAGCATGTAAAGAATGATTAAAACAATAATCGCTATAGCAATGATCAAAGAGATATTCATCTTGCATCCTCCCTAAATTACCGATATTATAATTATAAGACTGTTGGCGCAAATTATCAAAATAATTTAATGCTAATTCCGTAAATTATTTTAGTAATTTTACTTTAATGCTAGCATAGAAATATATAGATTAGTGAATGGAGTTTTTTTATGACTGAAACATGGAATTTTATCAATACTGGTAGTCATGATCCTTTTTATAATATGGCTATGGATGAAGCCTTATTAAACTTTGTTGCCAGTGGTGACATTGGGCCAGTTATTCGCTTTTATACGTGGAATCCTGCAACATTATCAGTGGGATACTTTCAGCGATTAACGAAAGAAATTGATATTGATAAAGTAAAAGAAAAAGGTTTCGGACTTGTAAGACGTCAAACCGGAGGACGTGGTGTTCTTCATGATAAAGAACTAACATACAGTGTTATTGTTCCTGAATCTCACCCTAATATGCCTTCTACTGTAACAGAAGCGTATCGCGTTATTTCACAGGGATTATTAGAAGGATATAAAGAACTTGGGTTAGACGCTTACTTTGCTATACCTAAATCAAAAGAAGAAAGAGAAAAGCTTAAACAACCTCGTAGTGCAGTATGCTTTGATGCACCAAGTTGGTATGAATTGGTAGTTGAAGGGAGAAAAATTGCAGGAAGTGCACAAACAAGACAAAAAGGGGTTATCCTTCAGCACGGTTCATTACTTCAAGATGTTGATGTTGATGAATTATTTGATATGTTTATCTTCAAAAACGAGCGTTTAAAAAGTAAAATGAAAGCTGCTTTTGTAGATAAAGCTGTTGCCCTAAATGATATTGCTGATCACTATATTTCTATCACGGATATGGAACAAGCATTTGAAAAAGGTTTCAAACAAGGATTAGGTATAGAATTAAAGCCACTCACTTTAACAGATGAACAATTGCAAGAAGTAAAAAAACTGGAAGATAAATATCGTTCAGATGAATGGAATTATAGAAAATAATCACTTCTTTAATAAAACAGGGTCTGGGACGGTGTAAATCCATAATAAACAGCAGTAAGATAATTTTTAGAAAATATCTTACTGCTGTTCTCTATTTTCACAATACTTCGTATTGAATGGCTTCGCTTTCCTAGGGGACAGCTTCAGCCACCCCAACTTGCTTTGTCCGTTGGCTTTCTTTTCGAAAGCCTATCTTTTGGGGCCCCACCCCAACTTACTTTGTTCGACGAATTACTTTTCGCTTTTCTCTTTGTTGGCCCCCTCAGGAGTCTCACCTTAAATACTACGTATTAACATGTAATTTTACCTTTAAATGCTAAAAAATTAGTCATTTTCGTATAATTTATTATCTAATACATAAGGGAAAAGACAATTTCTATCAAATAATTTTAATAGAAATTGTCTTTTTTACATTGTTTAAGAACTTAATGTCCCAGACCCTGTTTTATTGTACTTATTTACGATGTCTTTTTCGATATTTTCTTACAGCACGACGGTATTTGCGCTGATCCTCAGTCAAAAAGAAGAAATAGTAAATTAAATAAATAATTATGATGATAATGATAAGCCCAAAAATTGTCTTGGCAAATGAAACTACGAATACATTAAAATTCAAGATTAATCCTATAGCTGCTATAGCTAGAACAAGATAAAATATAAAATTTTTCACATTAAAACTCCTCGATATAATTCATTGCTTATTTTGTTGTTTGATTGTCACTTAAATTAACTTGTCCAAGTTCTGATTGTCCTTTTTTTAATTTCTTAGTATCCTTTGACTGATATCCAGATTTGATATCATCTAAAGCTGATGTTAAATCTTTATTTAATGATTTGATAACTTTATGTTTTTTCTTATTATCACTATTTAAATCATGCTCATTCACAGAAGATTGATAATTTGAATAGGCTTCAGAAAGTTTATTATCGATTTCATCTAATTTGTCTAGGTTCTCTTTTTTAACCTTAGATGAAGTTCTAGTCAAATCAAGTTTATTATACATATCTATAGCCTTAGTAATTTGTTGATAATATTCAGCAGAAGCTTTAAGAAATTTAGCTTCTTGGTTATTTGATGCTGCTTGTTTTTTATTATTTTTATCTTTTTCTAAAGCTTTAACTTTTTCTTTTTCTGATGTAACTTCACTGTTTAATTCTTGAATTTTTAATTTAAGCTGATGATTATCATCTCTTAACTGTGTCGTTTTATCTTCAAGTGGTCCTAAATTTTGAGATCCACAACCCGCTAAGAGTAACGACGCACCGATTGCCAAAACTATTTTTTTCATACGTATCTCCCTGTTTGAATATCACTTTATTTCTCCAATTATTATGCTATCATTTTAAAGTATAGATAAAAATACTACAAATGTTAACTAAGGAGGATTAATTATGAGTAAATTATCCCAAGTACGCCAACAGATATTAGATGCTAAAAAGTTAGATGCTATTGTGATATTATCCGATTTTAACCGCAGATATTTATCTGGGTTTACTGGCACAAGCGGCGCTTTAATTATTAGTCAGCAACAAAATATATTAATCACAGATTTTAGATATATTAAACAAGCTACAGAACAGGCAACTGATTTTGAAATTATAAATCGTACGCATGATCTTATCACAGAAGTAAAACAAGTGCTACTAGATAAGGGCTTCTCCATAATTGGTTTCGAGGGGCATTTAGTAAGTTACGATACCTATAAATCATTACAAGATAATACGATTACTTTTAGTTCAATTGCAAATGAAATCGAAACGATTCGTGAAATAAAATCATCCGCTGAAATCGACCTCATTAAAGAAGCAGCACATATCGTTGACGATACATATAATTATATTTTAACCGTCGCTAAAGCAGGCATGACTGAAAAAGAAATAAAAGCTTTATTAGAAAGTAAAATGCTACATCTTGGTGCAGATGGACCATCATTTGATACGATTGTTGCATCGGGCTATCGTGGTGCATTACCACATGGTGTGGCTAGTGATAAAATCATTGAGCAAGGGGATATGATTACTTTAGATTTCGGAGCATATTATCATGGTTATTGTTCTGATATAACACGTACATTCGGCATAGGAAAACCTAAAGCTCAATTGGAAGAAATATACAATATTGTATTAGAGTCACAGCAATTAGCAATCAATCAAATTAAAGCAGGTATGACCACACAACAAGCTGATGCTTTGGCAAGAGATTATATTGACAAGCATGGCTATGGGGACGCGTTTGGTCACTCTTTAGGACATGGTATCGGATTAGACATTCATGAAGGGCCTTTGTTATCAAAAAACACGAATAATACATTAAAAGTTAATAATTGTGTTACCATTGAACCAGGTATTTATGTTGAAGGTCTTGGTGGTGTTCGAATAGAAGACGACATTTTAATTACAGAAAATGGCTGCGAAGTCTTTACTAAATGTACGAAAGACCTTATTATTTTATAGAAAGCGTATAATTGAGGAGGAAACTGAATGATTTCGGTTAATGATTTTAAAACAGGTTTAACAATTTCTGTAGATAATGCTATTTGGAAAGTTATCGACTTCCAACATGTAAAACCAGGTAAAGGTTCTGCCTTTGTTCGTTCGAAATTACGTAACTTAAGAACAGGTGCTATTCAAGAAAAAACTTTCCGCGCTGGTGAAAAAGTCGAACAAGCTATGATTGAAAATCGTCGTATGCAATATCTATATGCTGACGGAGATAACCATGTATTTATGGACAATGAAACATTTGATCAAACTGAATTATCTGGAGATTATTTAAAAGATGAATTAAATTACTTAAAAGCAAACATGGAAGTTCAAATTCAATCTTATGAAGGCGAAACAATTGGAGTTGAATTACCTAAAACAGTTGAGTTAGTAGTAACTGAAACCGAACCAGGTATTAAAGGGGATACTGCAACTGGTGCTACTAAATCTGCCACAGTTGAAACAGGATATACTTTAAACGTCCCATTATTTGTCAATGAAGGGGATACTTTAATTATTAATACTGGTGATGGTAGCTACATTTCAAGAGGATAGTCCTTGTAATAAAACATTGAATTAAGCACACGATATAGACCATTATTTGTGCATATTAATAATGCTATTTTAGCACGCCATCTATTATCATTATGAGTTGAGCTGAGGCAAACATAAACTGTCTTAGCTCACTTTTATTTTGATTTTCATAGTAATAAACATCCCTTGCTTGAATTGACTCTAGCAGTCCAGTAAAATATACGAGTAAAGGAAAACAATCTTAAGGAGTCATTCATATGAATTTTAAAGAAATCAAAGAATTAATTGAAATTCTTGATCAATCAAACTTAACTGAAATCAACATTCAAGAAAAAGATAATATAGTTAGTCTAAAAAAAGAAAAAGAAACTGAAATCATTACACCACAATATACAACTCAAGCTGCACCTGTTTATCAATCAAGTGAATCAAACTCAGCCTCACCTGTTAGTCAAAACGATGCTGCTACTGCTGAAAAACCACATTCAGATGAAAACTATAATACAATAAATGCACCAATGGTTGGCACATTTTATAAGTCACCATCTCCAGAAGAAGAAGCTTATGTTCAAGTCGGAGATAAAGTTACAAATGATTCAACCGTTTGTATATTAGAAGCTATGAAATTATTCAATGAAATTCAAGCTGAGATTACAGGTGAAATCGTAGAAATATTAGTAGAAGACGGACAAATGGTAGAGTATGGCCAACCGTTATTTAAGGTGAAATGATGAAAAAAGTATTAATTGCAAATCGTGGTGAAATCGCCGTACGCATCATACGTGCATGCCATGATTTAGGTATCCAAACAGTTGCAATCTATTCTGAAGGGGACAAAGACGCATTACATACTCAAATTGCTGATGAAGCATATTGCGTTGGTCCTACTCAGTCAAAAGATTCTTATTTAAATATTCCAAATATCTTATCAATTGCTACGTCAACAGGCTGTGATGGCGTACATCCAGGTTATGGATTTTTAGCTGAAAATGGAGACTTTGCTGAGTTATGCGAAGCCTGTCAATTAAAATTTATTGGACCTAGCTTTGAATCTATCCAAAAAATGGGGATTAAAGATGTAGCAAAAGCGGAAATGATTGCAGCAAATGTACCTGTAGTACCAGGTAGCGAAGGATTATTACAGTCGATTGATGATGCTAAACAAATTGCTAATCATATTGGTTATCCAGTAATAATTAAAGCGACTGCAGGTGGCGGCGGCAAAGGCATTCGTGTCGCACGTAATGATCAAGAATTAGAAAAAGGATATAAGATGACTCAACAAGAAGCAGAGACTGCATTTGGTAATGGGGGATTATATCTTGAAAAATTCATAGAGAATTTCCGACATATAGAAATTCAGATTATTGGTGATCAATTTGGACATGTAGTTCATCTTGGAGAACGCGATTGCACAATCCAACGACGCATGCAAAAGTTAGTTGAAGAATCCCCATCACCTATTCTAACTGAAGCTAAAAGAGAGGAAATGGGTGCTGCTGCAGTGAGAGCAGCACAAGCAGTTAACTATGAAAATGCAGGAACGGTAGAATTTATTTATGATTTAGATGATGATCAATTTTATTTCATGGAAATGAACACAAGAATTCAAGTTGAACATCCTGTCACTGAAATGGTAACAGGCATTGACTTAGTCAAACTTCAATTAAAAGTGGCCATGGGTGAAGCATTACCATTTACACAAAGTGATATAAAAATTAATGGACATGCCATTGAATTTCGTATTAATGCTGAAAATCCATATAAAGATTTTATGCCATCACCTGGAAAGATTACACAATACTTAGCTCCAGGTGGCTTTGGAGTGAGAGTTGAATCAGCATGCTATACAAACTATACTATACCACCATTTTATGATTCTATGGTTGCAAAGCTTATCGTTCATGAACCAACAAGACGTGAAGCCATTAATACAGGAATTCGAGCTTTAAGTGAATATTTAGTATTAGGTATTGATACTACTATTCCATTCCATTTAAAATTATTAACGAATGATATTTTCCAAAGTGGTTTATTTAATACTAAATTCTTAGAACAGAACAATGTCATGTCTGATGAAAATTAATTAGGAGGTACGATTTATGGTAAATGTTGCAGATTATACAAATAAAAATTTAGGTAAAGTTGAAATCGCACCAGAAGTTTTATCCGTGATTGCCATTATAGCGACGTCTGAAGCAGAAGGTATATCAGGACATTTTGCTGACTTAAAAAATACAAACTTAGAAAAAATTAACCATAAAAACTTTAATAAACTATTAAAAATAGATGCTAAAGAGGAAGGCATTAACATTGATGTTTACTGTTCTTTAAAACATGGCACTAAAATTTCCAAAGCGGCAAGTAACATTCAATCCGCTATCTTTAATTCTATAAAAACAATGACGGCAATTGAATTAAATCAAATTAATGTGCACATCACACATATTACAGTTGAGAAATAAGACACACAATAGAAGGAGTTATTTATGAGTCGAAAAGAATCAAGAACTCAAGCATTTCAAACACTATTCCAGCTCGAAATGAAAGATAGTGATTTAAGCATTAGTGAAGCGATAAATTTTATTAAAGATGATCATCCTGACTTAGATTTCACCTTTATCCATTGGTTGGTTACTGGTGTGAAAGACCATGAGCCAATATTGGATAAAGCAATTGAACCTCATTTAAAAGATTGGTCATTAAATCGTTTATTAAAAACGGATCGTATTATTTTAAGAATGGCAACATTTGAATTACTGCATAGTGATACGCCACCAAAAGTGATCATAAATGAGGCGGTGGAACTTACAAAGCAATTCAGTGATGATGATCATTATAAATTTATCAATGGTGTTTTAAGCAATATAAATTAACAGTAATTGAGTGATAATTTATGACAGAATATTTAAGTGTCAGTACATTAACTAAATACATCAAATATAAGTTTGATCAAGATCCACATTTGCAATCTGTATTAATTAAAGGTGAATTATCAAATTTTAAACGTCATTCAAGTGGCCATCTCTATTTCAATGTTAAAGATCAAAATAGTGTTATTAGCGCAATGATGTTTAAAGGTAACGCAGCGAAAATTAATTTCGATCCTAAAGAAGGAGACGAGGTGCTCATTGAGGCACGCGTCTCAGTATACGAACGCCGTGGCAACTATCAAATCTATGTCAATAAAATGCAATTAGATGGTATAGGTAATTTATACCAACGCCTTGAAGAATTGAAAAAGAAATTAACTAAAGAAGGCCTTTTCGACCAACAATATAAAAAATCAATTCCAAAATATCCTAAAAAAATTGCCATTCTAACCGCAAGCACTGGTGCAGCTATTCGTGATATTCAAACAACAATAGAAAGTCGATATCCATTAGTCGAAAAGATTCCCATTAGTACACTTGTTCAGGGAACACAAGCAAAGCAAGATATCATTGAAAAAATTCGATATGCTGATAGTTTAAATGTTGACACAATTATCGTTGGACGTGGTGGTGGATCTATTGAAGACTTATGGAACTTTAATGAAGAAGAAGTTGTTCGAGCAATTTATAATTGCCAAACTCCTATTATTTCGGCAGTTGGCCATGAAACAGATTTTACTTTAAGTGATTTTGCTGCTGATATCCGTGCAGCCACACCAACACAAGCTGCTGTTATAGCAACACCAGATCAATATGATCTTATGCAACAAATTAAACAGCAACAATTTACATTAACTCGATATATAAGACAACGTATTGAACAGCATCGCAAACAATTACAACATATCTCATCATATTATAAATTTAAGCAACCTTCATTATTGTACGATCAACAGATACAACGACGTGATGATTTAGAAAAACAGTTAAATTTAAAAATAATTACAAAGCTTAAAGAGCAAAAGCAAAATTTACAAATAATACAGCAACGATTTAACATCAAAAATTTCAAACAGCATATATTAACTGAACAACGACAAACGAATCAGCTTGAAACCAATTTAACAAAAATAATGCAGCACCAGTTAAAACAATTTAGCACATTATTGCATAATCAAGTTGAACAACTTAATCATTTAAGCCCAACCAATACAATGTTACGAGGTTATTCAATTATTCACAAAGATAATCAAGTTGTGACAAGCACACATGATTTAACGGTTAATGATGATATCACTTTAAATATGAAAGATGGTCAAGTAGAAGCTACTATTAAGAAAGTAAGGTGTGACAATGAGTAAAGATCAGCAAAGTTTTGAACAAATGATGGAAGAACTAGAAAATATCGTTACAAAATTAGATAATGAAACGGTGTCGTTAGAAGAATCTTTAGCCCTATATCAACGTGGCATGACATTATCAGCTGCTTGTGATACTACCTTAAAAGAAGCCGAGCAAAAAGTGAATGATTTAATGAAAGACGAATCAAAGGAAGATCATGATGACGAACCTATCGAAGAATGACTTAATTTCACAAGTCAACCAAGTATTAGACGATCTTATTCCTCAGTCAAAGCTCGGTACAAACCTTGAGGAAAGCATGCAATATTCAATTAATGCAGGGGGTAAACGCGTTCGCCCGCTATTACTTCTTCTTACATTGGATATGTTGAACAAAGATTATCAATTAGGATTAGCTACAGCAGCTGCTTTAGAAATGATACATACGTACTCGCTTATACATGATGATTTACCTGCTATGGATGATGATGATTATCGTCGTGGTAAGTTAACTAACCATAAAGTATTTGGCGAATGGAAAGCAGTTTTAGCAGGTGATGCACTATTAACTAAAGCTTTTGATGTCATTTCAAATGATACTCAACTTGATAACGATATTAAAGTTAAATTAATACAACGTTTAGCTTTTGCAAGTGGTCATCTAGGCATGGTCGGTGGACAAGCACTTGATATGCAAAGTGAGACTCAGGCAGTGGATATTTCAACATTAGAACAAATTCATAGAGCTAAGACTGGTGCGTTACTTACCTTTGCTGTCATGGCTGCAACTGATATTGCTCAAGTCAATGAGCATGTTGCAGAGCATCTTAATTTATTTAGCCAACATTTAGGATTAATGTTTCAAATCAAAGATGATTTACTTGATGTTTATGGAGAAGAATCAAAATTAGGTAAAAAAATTGGCAGCGACATAGATAATCATAAAAGTACGTATGTCTCATTATTAGGAAAAGATGGTGCCGAAGAAAAATTAGCAATGCATAAAAATGCTGCCCTAAATGAACTTGAGCAACTTAAAGAGGATTATGATATAAGTCAGCTAAAAGATATCGTTGAATTATTTTATACACGTGATCATTAAAATCAATTATAACATAACAACAAAAGGGGTATCCTTTTGTTGTTTTTCTGTACGAAACTAGTCAACTTATAAATATTCAAAACAATTGCAAAATGTATAAATGGTTTTCTAGCCACAACCTAAATATTCTAGTTAATAGCGTATTATTTTGAATCAAACATCTCTCGTCAATCATTTGTACACAACACACTCACACTATTTTATGTTCAAATTCAAATATCTATTCATAATAGCATTAGTAGTAGTTCTTTTAGCATTGTGATAAGATAAATGTATAAATATTCGTAAATAGAGGTGTTCATATTGGCTAAAAAATCTGTAAGACATATAAAAATAAGAGAAATTATTTCAAACGAACAAATAGAAACTCAAGATGAATTAGTTAAACGTTTGAATGAATATGAACTCAATGTAACACAAGCTACTGTCTCAAGAGATATTAAAGAATTACAACTTATTAAAGTTCCAGCACCATCAGGTCATTATGTTTATAGCTTGCCTAACGATAGAAGATATCATCCGCTTGAAAAATTAGGAAGATATCTTATGGACTCATTTGTAAATATAGAAGGTACTGGTAATCTTTTAGTTTTAAAAACATTACCAGGCAATGCACAATCGATTGGTGCCATTCTGGATCAAATTGATTGGCCAGAAGTGCTAGGAACAATTTGTGGCGATGACACATGTTTACTCATTTGTAGAGATGAAAATGCTAGTAATGAGATTAAATCTCGAATTTTTAACTTATTATAAGGATGCGATGAATGTATGCTACAGAATTTATCAATCAAACAATTTGCCATCATTGACGAATTAGAAATTCAATTTTCTGATGGACTAACTGTTTTGAGTGGTGAAACAGGTGCTGGAAAATCTATTATTATTGATGCCATAGGACAATTAATTGGTATGAGAGCGTCATCCGACTTTGTGCGTCATGGCGAAAAGAAAGCCATTATTGAAGGTATCTTCGACATAGATAATAGCATTGAAGCCATTTCGATACTTTCCGAACTTGGCATAGATATCGATGAAGATTTTTTGTTAGTGAAACGTGAAATATTTAGCTCTGGTAAAAGTATCTGTCGCTTAAATAATCAAACCGTTACCCTTCAAGATTTACGTAAAGTTATGCAAGAATTATTAGATATACATGGTCAACATGAAACGCAATCCTTATTAAAGCAAAAATATCATTTAAAATTACTTGATGATTATGCCGAAGATAAATACTTAAAGTTAAAAGAGCAGTATCAAGACATATTTCGTTCTTATAAACAGAAACAAAAAGAACTTGAAGAGCTTGAATCTGCTGATCAAGCACTACTGCAACGTTTAGACTTAATGAAGTTTCAGTATGAAGAATTACAAGAAGCTCAATTAAAAGAAGATGAAGAAGAACAACTAGAAAGTGACATTAATCGTATTCAAAATTCTGAAAAGTTAAGCATTGCACTAAATAACGCTCATATGACATTAACAGATGACAATGCCATAACCGATCGTTTATATGAGTTTAGCAATCAATTACAAGTTATTAATGACATTTTGCCAAATAAATACCAAAAACTTAAAGAGGAAGTAGATCAATTCTACTATACTTTAGAAGATGCTAAACACGAGCTATATGATGACATGACTAATACAGAATTTGATGAGCAAGTATTAAATGAAGCAGAATCTAGAATGAATTTATTAAATAATTTAAAACGAAAGTATGGCAAGGATATTCCTAGTTTGATCACTTATCAAAGTAAGCTCGAACATGAAATTTCAAAAATTGAAAACTACGAAGAAAGTACGGCACAACTAAAAGAAGAGATTAACATACTTAAAGATAGGGTTTATGATAAAGGACAACAGTTATCTAAGGAACGACGAAATGTTGCTCTTGAATTAAGAGATCATATTGTTGCGGAAATTCGCAATTTACAAATGAAAGATGCAAATTTAGAAATTGCCTTTCAACCACTTGAAGAACCGAATCAAGACGGTATTGAGTTTGTAGAGTTCTTAATAAGTCCTAATAAAGGAGAACCATTAAAAAGCTTAAATAAAGTTGCTTCAGGCGGTGAATTATCACGTATCATGCTTGCACTAAAAAGTATTTTTGTTAAATCAAGAGGTCAAACAGCTATTTTGTTTGACGAAGTAGATTCAGGTGTTTCAGGACAAGCTGCTCAAAAAATGGCAGAAAAAATGCAAGATATCGCTTCTTATATACAAGTTATATGTATTTCGCATTTGCCACAAGTAGCTTCTATGAGTGATCACCATCTATTAATAAGTAAAGCCTCGGATGATAGTCGCACAACAACACATGTGAAAGAGTTAAAAAATGAAGAACGTATTAATGAGGTCGCGCGCATGATCTCGGGTGCACATGTTACTGATTTAACACGTGAAAATGCAAAAGAAATGATATCACAAAATCAACGTCAAACTTAAACATAATAATAATGATGTGGAGCTGAGTCGTATGCATTATAAACAATTGATTCAGAAAAAAGAAAATTTTACTGGAAATATAAGAATTTTATTTGCAAATGAAGAAAAATATATTGCTGCAATTATTAATCTTTTAAAAACGACACACGCACATATTTATATATATGATATTGAGGATGCTTCCGAGTTAATACGTTCTTATGATTTAGATATTCAATTATTAAGACGTATTCACTTTAAATTAAATGATAATTTGCGAGATTTATTTTATTCTTGTAGCCAAGATTTGGAAAAAGATTCAACAAGCATTTTGGTTAAAGGCAATATATCTACAACCCGTTTTAAAAAGTTTTTAACACAAGCATTTGGCAATGCTTCTCAATCATTTAATCACATTGCTTGTTTTGATTTACCACAATATTATAAGACGTTAGTTTTAAGTGATGTCGTATATCAACGTTTTCCGGAATATAAAACAAAAATAAACACAATTTTTAATTTGAAACGTTTTGCGCAATCAATGGAGTATGATCATTTTAATATTGGCATTTTATCATCGGTTAACCAACCTTTTGTGAAAATCTCGTCTTCGATTGATGCCGCAAAATTAAAAGAGCACTTTGCTAAAATGAACGAACGCTTTATTACCGTAGATGGTCCAATCACTTTGGATAATGCTATTGACAAAAATATTGCTATTCAAAAAAATGAAATGTCTGAGGTAGCTGGTGAAGTTGATGCATTACTTGTTCCTGATATAGATGTTGGTAATGCCATTTATAAATCATTCACATTGATAGGTCATGCTCAAGTAGCGAGTATTCTACTTGGAGCAGCAATACCAATTTCCTATACATCAAGATCTGATCAATTACAAACAATTATCGATTCAATTCATTTAGCTATAAGTTTAAGTTAAACAAAAACATAAACTATACAGTACGCAAATAATTTTTGAGTTTTATAGCTTTAAGAGTAAATAAATATCAAAATAAAGAATAATTCTTCATTTTGTTAAATTACATGTTGTAAAATGATTTAGTGAAATTAATATATAACTATATTTAAAAGTCATTGAACTTCATAAATGCGTAGTTAAAAATGAAGTTGTAAAGACGGGAGTTTTATCAATGTCAAAAAACCAATATGATTTAGTCGTGTTAGGCGGTGGAACTGCAGGTTATGTTGCCGCAATTAGGGCATCACAACTTGGTAAAAAAGTAGCAATTGTTGAACGACAATTGCTTGGTGGTACTTGTCTGCATAAAGGATGCATACCAACCAAATCTTTATTGAAATCTGCCGAAGTTGCACATACAGTTACACAAAGTAGTGAATATGGCATAAAAATTAATGATTTTTCCATTGATTTCAACAAAATTATGCAACGGAAGACGCAAATAGTTAATCAAATGTTCCAAGGTGTTCAGCATTTAATGAAACAAAATCATATTGATATTTATAATGGAACTGGCCGAATTTTAGGGAGTTCAATATTCTCACCTCAAAGTGGAACGATTTCCGTAGAATATACTGATGGGCAATCAGAATTACTGACAAATCAATTTGTACTTATCGCAACTGGCTCTAGACCAACAGAATTACCATTTTTACCTTTTGATCATCACATTGTATTATCGAGTGATGATGTATTGAATCTAGATACATTACCTCACAGCATAGCCATTATTGGTGCTGGTGTCATTGGTTTAGAATTTGCTTCACTTATGATTGATTTAGGTGTTCATGTACATGTAATTGAATCATCATCTCGCGTACTGCCTACTGAGAGTGAGCGTATTTCTCAAGCCATTCAAAAAGCATTAGAACAACGTGGTGTACATTTTCATTTAAATGTAGAATTAACTAAAGATACAGTTAATATTACAACAGAAAAAATCGATTTTACATTGAAGGATAACCAAATAATTAATGTTGATAAAGTGTTAGTTGCAGTTGGTCGTAAACCTAACACTTCAGATATTGGGTTAAACAACACTAAGATCACTTGTAATGATGCAGGTTATATAAATATCAATAAATTTCAACAAACTGAAGAACAACATATATATGCAGCCGGAGATTGTATAGGTAAATTACAACTCGCACATGTTGGCTCGAAAGAAGGTATCGTTGCCGTAGAACATATGTTTGAACATAATCCTATTCCTATAGATTATCAATTAATGCCTAAATGTGTATATACATACCCAGAAATCGCTTCTATAGGAATGAATGATAATGATGCAACAGTACAAGATATTGAATTCGAACGCTATACATTACCACTTCGCGCAAATGGTAAATCAATGATAGTGTCAGCGGACAATCAAGCTGGATTTATCGACGTTATAGTTCGTGCAGATGATAAAGAAATCATTGGTATACAAATGTTTGGAACACATGTTACTGAACTAATAAATGAGGCTGCATTATTACAATTTATGAATGGTTCTGCGTTAGAATTAGGATTAACAACACATGCACATCCATCCATGTCAGAAATATTGATGGAAGCAGGATTGAAAATAGAGAATAGAGCTATTCACGTTTAATTAGGAGGAAATACAATGAAAGATTATCAATCTGTCGGATTAACCGAAGATGATTTAAAAGCCATTTTCAAAGGAATGGATTTAGGAAGAAAAGTAGATGAGCGCTTATGGTTATTAAATCGAGCTGGTAAAATACCTTTTGTTGTCAGTGGCCAAGGGCAAGAAGCGACTCAAATTGGTATGGCTTACGCACTTAAAGAAGGAGATATTTCCTCACCTTATTATCGAGATTTAGCTTTTGTAACGTATATGGGTATGAGCCCTTATCAAATTATGTTAAATTCATTTGGTAAAAAAGATGATGTTAACTCTGGAGGGAAACAAATGCCTGCCCACTATGGCTATAAAGCAAAAGGTATGCTTTCCCAAAGTTCTCCTGTAGGGACTCAAATTCCACATACAGCTGGTGCAGCGCTAGCACTGAAGATGGATAAAAAAGAAAATATAGCTGTGGCAACTATCGGTGAAGGAAGTACTAATCAAGGCGACTTCCATGAAGGTCTAAACTTTGCTGGTGTGCATAAGTTGCCTTTAGTGTGTGTTATTATCAATAACAAATATGCAATTTCAGTGCCTGATTCATTACAATACGCTGCCGAAAAATTATCAGATAGGGCAATAGGCTATGGTATAAAAGGGATTACAGTTGATGGTAACGATCCAATTGCTGTTTATGCTGCCATGAAAGAAGCTAGAATACGTGCATTAAATGGTGATGGCCCAACGTTAATAGAAGCCGTTACAGCTCGAATGACACCGCATTCTTCTGACGATGACGATCAGTATCGCAGTAAAAGTATTAAAGAGGGATTAAAAGCAAATGACTGTAATGTCAAATTTAAATCTTACTTACTGGACACTGGCATTATTGATCAAACATGGTTAGATAAAATAGAAAATGAACATAAACATATCATCAATCAAGCAACTAAAGATGCCGAAGCTGCAGACTACCCTAATGTAGAAGAAGCTTACACACATGTATATGAAGAAGGGAGTAGTCAAAATGGCTAAATTATCTTATTTAGATGCTATTCTACAAGCTCAAGATATCGCTATGGAAAAGGATGAAAATGTCTTTATTCTTGGTGAAGATGTAGGTGTTAAGGGTGGTGTCTTCGGTGCAACAAAAGGCTTACAAGAAAAATATGGTGTTGAACGTGTATTTGATACACCTTTAGCCGAATCAAATATAGTAGGTACTGCGATTGGTGCTTCAGCTTTAGGTAAACGACCAATTGCTGAAATTCAATTTGCAGACTTTATTTTACCAGCTACAAATCAAATTATTAGTGAAGCAGCAAAAATGCGCTATCGATCCAATAATGATTGGAATTGTCCTATCACAATTCGCGCACCTTTTGGTGGAGGTGTTCATGGTGGTTTGTATCACTCGCAAAGCATCGAAAGTATTTTTGCTTCAACGCCTGGATTAACAGTTGTTATACCATCATCCCCTTATGATGCTAAAGGATTATTATTATCATCCATTGCATCTAATGACCCAGTATTATTCTTCGAACATAAAAAAGCTTATCGTTTTTTAAAAGAAGAAGTTCCTGAAGGCTATTATACCGTGCCACTTGGAAAAGCAGATGTAAAAAGAGAAGGACAAGATATAACTGTATTTACATACGGATTATGTGTTAATTATTGTCTGCAAGCAGCTGATATATTAGCAGCAGATGGCATTAGTGTTGAAGTTGTCGATTTAAGAACCATATATCCATTAGATAAGGAAACAATCATTCAACATGCAAAACAAAATGGCAAAATCTTGTTGGTCACAGAGGATAATTTAGAAGGAAGTGTTATGTCAGAGGTCGCAGCAATTATAGCTGAAAACTGTCTCTTTGATTTAGATGCACCTATCATGAGATTAGCTGGTCCAGATGTACCTTCAATGCCATTTTCACCTTCTTTAGAAAACGAAGTAATGATGAATCCTGAAAAAATTGAAGCGAAAATGCGTGAACTTGCGTCATTTTAAGGAGTGTATAAAAATGGATGTAAAAATGCCAAAGTTAGGTGAAAGTGTACATGAAGGTACAATAGAAACGTGGTTAGTCTCAGTTGGAGATTCAGTAGATGAATATGAGCCACTATGTGAAGTTATCACAGATAAAGTCACTGCTGAAGTCCCTTCAACAGTATCAGGTACAATTACTGAAATACTTGTTGATAAAGGTGAAACAGTTGCCGTTGATTCAATTATTTGTCGTATTGAGACACATGGAGAAACAAATAACCATATTGATGATAAATCTCAAAATAACATAACTGAATCTCAGTCTGCAAAAAATGCCTTAAATTCTTATAAATCACAAGATACAGACGCAAAAAATAATAACGGTCGATTTTCACCTGTAGTATTCAAATTAGCTGCTGAACATCAAGTAGATTTAACACAAGTAATAGGTACAGGATTTGAGGGACGTGTAACCAAGAAAGATATTTTAAAATATATTCAACAACACAGCGATAACACAAGTCAAGAAAAGCAACAAACTAAAGCTACGACAGCAACTAGAAATACAACTTCTAAGACTGAGTCATTGCAACCATCAAGTATTCCTGTCAACGGTGTCAGAAAAGCCATCGCGCAAAATATGGTAACTAGTGTAACAGAAATACCACACGGTTGGATGATGGTTGAAATAGATGCTTCAAACTTAGTTCAAACAAGAAATCATTATAAAAATAACTTTAAAGAAAAAGAGGGTTATAACTTAACGTTCTTTGCATTCTTTGTAAAAGCCGTGGCAGACGCTTTAAAAGCAAATCCTATTCTTAATAGTAGTTGGGACGGTGAAGACATCATCATTCATAAAGACATAAACATTTCTATAGCAGTAGCTGATGATGATAAGTTATATGTCCCAGTGATTAAACACGCGGATGAAAAATCAATTAAAGGTATTGCTAGAGAAATTAATGATTTAGCAAATAAAGCACGGACAAAAAAATTAACACAAGCTGACATGGAAGGCGGTACATTTACTGTAAATAACACAGGTACATTTGGTTCTGTTTCTTCTATGGGTATTATCAATCATCCTCAAGCAGCCATTTTACAAGTTGAATCAATCATTAAAAAACCTGTAGTTATTGATGATATGATAGCTGTTAGAAGCATGGTAAATTTATGTATTTCAATTGATCATAGAATACTTGATGGGGTACAAACAGGTAAGTTTATGTCACACGTTAAAAAACGCATTGAACAATATACGATAGAGACAACAAATATTTATTAATATTTTGCAGGCATGAAAACGTAGTCAACTTTGATTTTGTTTTCATGCTTTTTGTGTTATATCATTTCGAGTAAACAAGCTTATTGAAGATTGCTGTCAATATTAGTAGAATAAAGGAAAGTCTTTTTAAAATGAAAGGTGAATCATATGGATTTAAATTTTGATTTATATATGAACGATGTAGTTAATCAAGCCCGCAGTGAAATTGAACAAGCTGGCTATCAACAACTAACAACTGCAGAAGAGGTTGATGAAGTATTACAACAACAAGGAACCACATTAGTGATGGTGAATTCTGTATGTGGTTGTGCAGGAGGCGTAGCTCGTCCAGCAGCTTCACACGCATTACATTATGATAAATTGCCTCAACGTCTTGTTACGGTATTTGCTGGTCAAGATAAGGAAGCAACACAAAAAGCAAGAGATTATTTTGAAGGCTATGCACCATCTAGTCCATCTTTTGCACTTATTAAAAACGGTAAAATCACTGAAATGATTGAACGTCATCAAATTGAAGGACATGATGTTATGGATGTCATCAATCAATTACAAGCGTTATTCGATAAGTACTGCGAAGAAAGATAATTGGTGCTTACACATGTTAAAGTTAAATCCTTATAAGATTGGATTTAGAACACTGAAAACAGCTGTAGGTATTACTCTCGGAGTCATTCTAGCAAAATGGCTAGGACTTGATAATTATGCTTCAAGTGCTATCCTTATTGTGTTGTGCATCAAACATACAAAAATGCATTCGGTTCAAGCGATAGTATCTCGATTTATATCCTGTATCTTAGTTTTATTTATTGGTTCTGCTATCTTCAGTTTATTAGGTCAAACACCAGTTATTCTAGGTTTAATCGTTATGTTATTTATTCCTGTTACCGTGATGTTAAAAGTACAAGAAGGTGTCGTTACCAGTTGCGTTATTTTACTTCATGTCTTTAACGCTAAAGCAATTAACCTTCATTTAATTTTCAATGAAATCCAGCTTTTATGTGTTGGTCTTGGTATTGCTTTTATTATGAATTTAATTATGCCAAGTTTAGATAAAGATTTAATGCGTTATAAAGCTAAAATTGAACAAGAATTTAAAGAAGTCTTTTTAAAATTTAGCCAATTATGTAAATCATCAAATGAGATTATTAAATTGAATTTCAAGCAATTACAGTTAGATATTAGCAAAGGAAAGTCAATCGCATTTAGAGATGTAAAAAATCATTTTGTACGTAATGAAAATTCATACTATCACTATTTTGATATGCGACAAGAACAACTTGAGTTATTAAAACGTATACACGCACACCTTCAAAATGTTGAAATAAACGATCCAATAGCTAAAAGAGTCTCACATTTATTGTATGAAATTGGTGAAAATGTCAATAGCAACGACTATACAGTATTGCGCTTACATTCTTTATATGAAATCAGACTCACATTAAATGAATTGCCTTTACCAACCACACATAAAGCATTAAATTCACGTTCAAGTTTAATTCAGATTTTAAATGAATTAGAGGATTATTTACAAATAAAATCACAATTCGGCTCATTGCGCTTACATAGTGAATTATAATCAAAACCACCCGTGTGAACGGGTGGTTTGTTCTGCGGCTATAAGCCTTTCATACTGGCCAGTCCTAAAAGGGCACTGATAAGTCAGCCAACTGCACTACTATTCCAGCAACCCTAAAGGGTTACTATTTTTTCTTTCTTTTTTTAATTTCTTCTCCTGTAAACGGATCTAGGTATTCTTCCATTGAGATTTGATCTGCAACGATATCCTCTTGTAATTGGTTTCGTATATAATTTTCAATTACTTTTTTGTTTCTACCTACAGTATCTACATAATATCCTTTGCACCAAAACTTTCTATTTCCATATCTATATTTCAAGTTGGCATGTCTATCAAATATCATTAAACTACTTTTTCCTTTTAAATAGCCAACAAATGATGATACACCTATTTTTGGCGGAATACTAACTAACATGTGAATATGATCTTTACATGCCTCTGCTTCAATTATCTCTACGCCTTTTCTTTCGCACAATTGACGCAAAATCATTCCAATATCTTTTTTTATTTTTCCATATATCACTTGTCTTCTGTATTTAGGAGCAAAGACGATATAATACTTACAATTCCATTTTGTATGTGCTAAACTGTTTGTGTCGGATGACATTAAATAGCATCTCCTCGTGTTGATTATTTTGGTTGGCTGACCAATATTAATTCTAGTACGAAGAGATGCATTTTTTGTGACAATGGTAGAACCTTTTCTGAACCATACGCATAGCGTATGGTTTTCTTTTTACAATAAATACAGGCATGCTTGCATGACACAATGTCATTACAACATGCCTGTATTTTATTGCATAAATGGCACTAAACTTGTTAATAATAATGCTGCCACAACTGCAACCAACATGACGATAATAATAACTCTTAAAACTTTGTTATTCAATTGAAACGCTCCTTAACACTGTATGATAATGTTATAAAATTTATATATAAAATAACCTTATATGATTTACTTCAAAATGGCAATCATTATATTTTCTCTGTTAACTCAAGTCAGTTAAACTATAATCATAAGTTTTAGAAGAAGGAGTGGGCAAGGTGATTAACCAATCGCGATTAGTTGATACATTTTTAGAATTGGTACAAATCGACTCAGAAACGGGTCATGAATCAGTAATTCAACCCATATTAAAAACTAAATTAAAACAATTAGGGTTAAATGTAATTGAAGATCAAGCCAGTCAGCATGATGGTTTAGGTGCAAACAATTTAATTTGTACATTACCAAGTAATAATACGAATAGAGATATTGATAAAATTTATTTTACGAGTCATATGGATACCGTCGTTCCTGGTGTAAATATTCAACCTGAAATTAAAGAAGACGGCTATATTTATTCTGATGGTACTACGGTTTTAGGGGCTGACGATAAAGCAGGATTAGCAGCTATTATAGAAATGATTCGGCACATCCAAGAACACAATATTTTACATGGACAAATTCAATTCATTATTACCGTAGGGGAAGAATCAGGATTATTAGGAGCTAAAGCACTTGATGACAGTCTTTTAGATGCTGATTATGGTTTTGCTGTAGATGCTAGTGTAGATGTTGGCACAACCGTAACTGGTGCACCTACTCAAATGCTTTTAGAGGCAATCATTAAAGGTAAAACAGCGCATGCAAGTACTCCTAATAAAGGTGTTAGTGCGATTAATATTGCTGCAAAAGCAATTAGTAAGATGAAATTAGGCCAAATTGATAATGTGACTACAGCTAATATTGGTAAATTTCATGGTGGCTCTGCTACAAATATTGTTGCTGACGAAGTTGTTTTAGAGGCAGAAGCAAGATCTCATTCCGATACAATGATCAAACAACAAATACATCATATGAAAGAAACGTTTGAATCTACAGCTAAAGCATTGGGTGGCGCTGCTGAAGTAAATGTAGTAAAAAGTTATCCTGGTTTTAAAATTCCCGACGACGCACTTGTCACTCAAATTGCTGTAAATAGTGCCCATGCATTAGGCTTATCTGGAGATACTGTAATTTCAGGTGGCGGTTCAGATGGAAGTATAATCAATATGTTAGGCATTCCTACTGTGATATTAGGCGTTGGTTATGAAGCCATCCACACTACATCAGAAAGAATTTCAGTGACTGCTTTATGTCAATTAACTGAGCAACTAATTAAAATCGTTGAAAATGTAGCTAAGTAAGTTTATGTAAGATGAAGTATACTCATAATATATGATACAATACTAATGAAAAATTGAACAAGAGAGGTAAGTAATATGACACAACAAATCGGTGTAGTAGGTTTGGCAGTAATGGGGAAAAACTTGGCGTGGAATATAGAATCACGCGGTTACAGTGTTTCTGTGTTTAACCGTTCTAGACAAAAAACGGATGAAATGGTAGAAGAATCAAAAGGAAAAAATATTCATCCAACTTATAGTTTAGAGGAGTTTGTTAAGTCCCTAGAAAAACCTCGTAAAATTTTACTCATGGTAAAAGCTGGTCCTGCTACAGATGCAACTATAGATAGTTTGTTACCTTTATTAGATGATGATGATATTCTTATTGACGGAGGAAATACAAATTACCAAGATACGATTCGTCGAAATAAAGCGTTAGCCCAAAGCGGCATTAATTTCATAGGCATGGGTGTATCTGGTGGAGAAGTAGGGGCTCTTACTGGTCCTTCTTTGATGCCTGGTGGACAAGAAGCAGCATACAATAAAGTAAGTGATATTTTAGATGCTATAGCTGCGAAAGCTAAAGACGGTGCTTCTTGTGTAGAATATATTGGTCCTAATGGTGCAGGCCATTACGTGAAAATGGTCCATAACGGTATTGAATATGCCGATATGCAATTAATCGCGGAAAGTTATGCTATGATGAAAGACCTATTAGGTATGTCACATGTAGAGATTTCGAAAACATTCAAAGATTGGAATGCTGGTGAATTAGAAAGCTATTTAATCGAAATCACTGGAGATATCTTTACAAAATTAGACGAAAGTCATGATGCTTTAGTAGAAAAAATTCTTGATACTGCTGGCCAAAAAGGAACTGGTAAATGGACATCGATTAACGCGTTAGAATTGGGTATTCCATTAACAATTATTACAGAATCAGTATTTGCTCGTTTTATTTCATCCATAAAAGAAGAACGTGTCAATGCTTCCAAATTATTAAATGGACCAAACGCTACATTTGACGGTGACAAAGATGAATTCTTAGAAAAAATTCGTAAAGCTTTATATATGAGTAAAATTTGTTCTTATGCTCAAGGTTTTGCTCAAATGCGCAAAGCAAGTGAAGAAAACGAATGGAATCTTAAATTGGGCGATTTAGCTATGATTTGGCGCGAAGGTTGTATCATCCGTGCACAATTCTTGCAAAAAATTAAAGATGCATATGATAATAATTCAGAATTACAAAATTTATTATTAGACCCTTACTTTAAAGGTATTGTAACTGAATATCAAGATGCATTAAGAGATGTCGTAGCTACAGGTGTTCGTAATGGCGTGCCTACACCAGGTTTCTCAGCTAGTATTAATTACTATGATAGTTATCGTTCAGAGAACTTACCTGCTAACTTAATCCAAGCTCAACGCGATTACTTTGGCGCTCATACTTATGAACGTAAAGACAAAGAAGGCGTATTCCATACACAATGGGTTGAAGAATAATATTTAAGAGTCTAGGATATTAGTATGTTTTAGGCTATGCACTATTGATTGGATTTAAAATAAGCTTACACTAAGCTTTTGTCATTCCTAGTCAACCTTGCCGGAGCGGGACAGAATTCATTATGAATTCGTAGTCCCGCTCCCTTCTTATCATTCTGTGCAAACGTTTGCATAATTATTTTACTTTTACCTATTAAATGTTATAGAATTTCTATTGAAAGCGCTTACTATAAAAGAGGTGATTTTACGGTAACAATTAAAGACGTGGCAAGGTATGCAAATGTCTCACCATCAACTGTTTCAAGAGTCATTAAAGGTAACAAGAAAATTAGTTTAGCCACTATTCAAAAGGTACAAACAGCGATGGATGAATTAAATTACTTCCCTAATCAAGCTGCACGTACACTTATAACTAAAAAAACAAATACAATCGGTCTTATCTTCAAAAGTGAAACAAATCTATTGCGCCAAAATCCATTCTATAATGATGTGATTACTGGCATAAGTAACACATGTAATCAATTTAATTATGCTACCAATACAACAGTTTCAAATAATGAAAAAGATTTGTTAAAAGAGGTTCAATATTTTATAGATAGCAAAAAGGTGGATGGATTTATATTACTTTATTCCAAAGAAAATGATCCTATCTTTCAATTATTAGTTAATCTAGGTATACCGTTTGTTGTTATTGGTAAAAATTATAATAAAAATGATGTCATCCATATTGATAATGATAATATTGAAGCAGCATATAAACTAACTGATTGGTTAATCCTACAAGGCTATCAAGATATTCTATTTTTGTCCGAAAAAGGTAATTATGCAGTTTCCGCAGATCGAACAATTGGCTATCAACAAGCAATGATCGATGCGAGTTTATATCCCAAAGTGCACAACATATCAAATCAGCGCCTAGATTTACAACAATTTGTCAAATACTTATTATGCTTACAGCAATTACCTCATGCTATTATCACTTCAGATGCAATGCTTAATCTACATCTTTTAAGCGTGTTATATGATAATCATGTGTTTATTCCAAAAGATATAGGCACTGCAACATTTAATTATTCATTTATAACCGAAAGTGCTTCACCCCCACAAACGTGTATCAATATAAATACAGAATGTTTAGGACAAACTGCTGCAACACAAATCATTAATCTATTAGCACAACAACAAGTATCTAATGTAGAAAATCAAAACATCTATATACCAACATCAATCATTCAACGTCAATCAACTCAAATAAATATAAAGGAGTAGGTACTATGTCAATTAAAAGAAATTGGTGGAAAGAAGCGGTCGCATATCAAGTGTATCCTAGAAGCTTTAATGACAGTAATAATGATGGTATCGGGGATTTACCCGGTCTCATTGCTAAGTTAGATTACTTAAAAGATTTAGGCATTGATGTCATTTGGTTAAGTCCAATGTATCAATCACCTAATGATGATAATGGGTATGATATAAGTGATTATCAAGCAATCATGGATGAATTTGGTACAATGTCTGACTTTGATCAACTGTTAAATGAAATTCATGCACGTGATATGAAATTGATTTTAGACTTAGTCGTTAATCATACTTCTGATGAGCATCCATGGTTTATAGAATCAAAATCAAGCAAGAATAACCCCAAACGCGATTGGTATATATGGCGAGATCCTAAAGAAGACGGTTCAGAGCCAAATAACTGGGAAAGTATCTTTAATGGATCTACTTGGGAATATGATACTCAAACACAACAATATTATTTCCATCTATTTAGTAAAAAACAACCCGATTTAAATTGGCATAATCCTGAAGTAAGAACAGTCATATTCGACATGATGAATTGGTGGTTTGATAAAGGAATTGATGGATTTCGAGTTGATGCAATTACTCATATTAAGAAAACATTTGAAGCAGGGGATTTACCAGTTCCAATTGGTAAATCCTATGCACCTGCCTTTGATGTTGATATGAATCAACCAGGTATACAAGCGTGGCTTCAGGAAATGAAAGATAAATCTTTGAGTCATTATGATATTATGACAGTGGGTGAAGCAAATGGTGTTAATCCAGATAATGCAGAAGAATGGGTAGGCGAGGACGAAGGAAAATTTAATATGATTTTTCAATTTGAACATCTCGGATTATGGTCAACAGGAGATCAAAAATTTAATGTCAACGCCTACAAAAATGTCTTAAATCATTGGCAAAAACGTCTCGAAGGCATAGGGTGGAATGCATTATTTATTGAAAATCATGACCAACCACGTAGAGTTTCAACATGGGGAGATGATGAAAAATATTGGTATGAGTCGGCGACAAGCCACGCTGTAGTTTATTTCTTACAACAAGGTACACCATTTATCTATCAAGGACAAGAAATAGGTATGACCAACTATCCATTTGAAAGCATAGAGACATTTAATGATATAGCTGTAAAAAATGAATATCAAATTGTGAAAAAGTCAGGTGGAGACGTTGAAAAACTACTAGACAAGTATAAAATGGAAAATCGTGATAACGCGCGTACACCAATGCAATGGGATGATAGTGTGAATGGTGGATTTACAGAAGGGCAACCATGGTTTCCAGTCAATCCTAACTATAAAACGATTAATGTTAAAGAGCAATTAAGTAATGAACATTCTGTATTGAATTTTTATAAAAAGTTAATTAAATTAAAAAAATCTGATGACATTTATACTTATGGTCAATTTGATTTAGTAGATGCTGATAATTCTAAAATATTTGCATACACACGCACACTTGGAGATAAAACTGTTGTAGTAGCAGCTAATTTAACAAAAACTGAAGCAAAACTTAATTTACCATTTGATATTACGCATGCCAAGATTAAATTACACAATTATCCAAGTGAAGTAATTCTGGAAAAAGTCCAACCATATGAATGTTTTGTTGCAGAACTTTAGTTTGACCACTATAATATTGGCAGTAGTTGACTGGATTGAAAATACGCTAATACCAAGCTTTTTCAATCCTAGTCAACCTTGCCGGGGCGGGACTACGAATTCATTATGAATTCTGTACCGCAAAGGGTCTTGCAAAAATACATCTCATTTATGCGTAATTTCACATCAACATACTTAAAAAAGGCCAGTTCCTATATTATTTCAATAGAAATTGCTTTTTTATTTGTCCAAGAACTTTATGTCCCAGACTTGTCGTTTGTCACATTATTCTATTTCATCTTCTGAATCTACATGATATGTTTCTTGTTGTATTGGTAACCAAAGTTGAATTTTAGTTGGCTGTTCAAAAGATATCTCATGTGGATATATCTCGACATAAAGGCTATCTCGTTCATAAGGCAATGTTAATTGCAAACTCGTTTCAATAAAATGCCATGCTTCATTTACAGCATAATCTATCTCACCGTGCAGATTAAACTTTGCATAATGACGACCAGGTAAGCGTCTACTTTCTAAATGCATCGGGTATCGATCACTAGGAACGCCGACAAATATTTCCAACCCGTTGTCTAAAGGACAACTAATGACAAATAATTCATAAGGGCTTACATTATTATACTTTAATAAATCTTTAATCTTACCATCAAGGTATAAATCTTCTAAAAAGTCTGGAACATTAAATGGATTGGACAGTTGGTTTGTATTAATATATCGTGCATGCCCAACCAGCGCAATATCGCTGGTTTCTTCTAATCTATAGGGAAATGGTTCACGCTCTGTTGTAGATAATTTTATGTATACTCTTTTTTGAATTTTAAGTTCATTTTTTTTAGTAGATGCTTGAATAGGTGAGAGACCATGAAAACGACTAAAATCATTTGCAAAATCATTTGCATTAGCATATTGATACTTTTTTGCAACATCAACAAGACGTGATGAATTTTGTATCATATCTTCTGCTGCAAGTGTCATTTTTCTTGCTTGAGCATAATTTGATGGAGATAAACCCACAATCATTTTAAATGATTGGTCGAGATGGTAAGGTGAAAGACCAACGTAATCACTTAATTCCTGCAAATTAAACGGCTCGGTAATGCGGTCTTCAATATAAACAATGGCCTGTTGTAGCTGCTTAATAACGTCCAAAACTTTCACTCCAATAAATTTCAATCATTACATTATATTTTACAATAATTTCACTAAATATACACCAATTACGGTCACATTAATTTAAAAATAAAAGAACAGCACTCGAATACATAAAACGATATGCTGCTCTTTATGTTTTTATTGAATATCGTCCCACCAGTGATTACCATCTCGGCTTAATAATAAATCGCTTTCAAGCGGACCATTAGTTCCAGATTCATAATTAGGAAATACAGGATCATTTAATGTCCATTCTTCTTGAATGATATCGACAAATTTCCATGTTGATTTTAATTCTTCCCAATGCGTGAAGTTAGTCGCATCTCCTTTTAGACAATCAAAAAGTAAGTTTTCATACGCGTCAACTGTGTTCATTTTATCTTGAGCACTCATTGCATAAGATAGTTGAACTGGTTCAGTTTCGATACCTTGGATGCTTTTTTTAGCGTTTAAATGCAGTGAAATACCTTCATTTGGTTGGATATTAATGACTAATAAGTTAGAATCTAACAGCTTATCTGATTCATAATATAAATTCATTGGAACTTCTTTAAACTCAACTACAACTTGAATTGTTTTTGACTTCATACGTTTGCCTGTACGGATATAAAACGGTACACCAGCCCATCTAAAGTTATCTATCATTAATTTACCTGACACAAACGTTGGCGTGTTAGAATCATTTGCTACTCGATCCTCATCTCTATAAGCCTTAACTGGCTTATTATCAATATAACCTTCACCATATTGGCCACGTACAAAGTTTTGTTTAACTTCTTCTGGCTCTAATTTACGTAAAGATTTTAATACTTTTACCTTTTCGGCACGTATATCTTCGCTTTTTAAACTAATAGGTGCTTCCATGGCAAGTAAAGCCACCATTTGAAGCATATGGTTTTGCACCATATCTTTTAATGCACCACTTGATTCATAGTATCCTCCACGATCTTCAACACCTAATAATTCTGATGATGTTACTTGAATATTTGAAATATATTTATTATTCCATAAAGGCTCAAACATCGCGTTGGCAAATCTTAACACTTCAATGTTTTGCACCATATCTTTACCTAAATAATGATCAATTCTATATATTTCTTCTTCTTTGAACGATCTTCTAATTTGTTTGTTTAAAGATTCTGCAGATTTCAAATCACTGCCAAATGGTTTTTCTATAACTAGACGTTTGAAACCATGTGTATTAGTAAGACCAGATGTTTTTAAGAAATCTGAAATAATACCAAAGAATTGAGGTGCCATAGCTAAATAGAATAGGCGATTACCTTGTAATTGATATTGCTTATCTAATTCATTTGAAAAAGTTAACAACGATTGATAACTTGCCTCATCATTGACATCATGACGATGATAATAGACATGCGTCATAAATTCATCTAATAAGTCTGTATTGCCTACATGGTGCTGTATAGAAGATGCAACTTGTTGACGAAATTCATCATTTGTTAAATCTCGGCGACCAATTCCGATGATAGCAATATGTTCATCAAGATTATTTTGTTGAAATAAATGGAAAAGAGATGGGAAAAGCTTTCTGTGACTTAAATCACCAGTTGCTCCAAAAATTGTAATTAAACAAGGAATATGTTTGTTTTTTGTACTCAAGATCAAAACCTCAATTCTTTAGGGATATGATTTTCTTATTATAAAATAAAAGGGACAGGTATTCATATCTTTTTGCTTATATTATACTTTATTTCTTATTATAACAATTGTCATTACTTATGATAAAATATATTGAAGTAAAGGAGGCATATGCATGGAAGTAACGTTTTTTGGTACGAGCGCAGGCTTGCCTACAAAAGAAAGAAATACACAAGCAATTGCTTTAAATTTGGAACCTTACTCTAATTCAATATGGCTATTTGATGTAGGCGAAGGAACACAACATCAAATTTTACATCATTCCATTAAACTCGGTAAAGTTGATCATATTTTTATAACGCATATGCACGGCGATCATATTTTTGGATTACCAGGTTTATTAACAAGTCGCTCATTTCAAGGAGGAGAAAGTAAACCTTTAACTTTGGTTGGCCCTCATGGAATCAAGGCATTTGTTGAAACAACTTTAAGCTTATCTGAATCTCACTTGAATTATCCAATTACTTTTATAGAAATCGACGATGGGTTTAGTTATCATCATAATGGGTTTAAGGTAACTGCAAAGGTTCTAAACCATGGCATTGTATCTTATGGTTACAGAGTTGAAGCGCCTACAACACCAGGTAAAATTAATGTCGAAGCTTTGAAAGCACTCGGACTTGAGCCAGGTCCTAAATACCAAGAAGTTAAGGATAACGATACATTTGAATTTAATAATATTATTTATAAATCCCAAGACTTTAAAGGATTAGCAAAACCAGGTCCAATCATAGCAATATTTGGAGATACTAAGCCATGTGCCAACGAGAAAATCATAGCACAGGACGCTCAGTTAATGATTCATGAAGCTACATACATAGAAGGGGATAAAGTATTAGCAAATAACTATCATCATAGTCATATAGATGATGTATTTCAGCTTATTCATCAGGCACATGTTAAGCAAACATTAATCACTCATATGAGTAATCGCTATAATAAAGAGGATATTCATCACATTTATAATCATCTTTTGCAGCAAGACAATGTACCTAATTTCATATTTGTAAACGATTTCGACACTTTCAAAATTGAATAAAAATAAATAATATATAAAATAGAGTAGCACAGAAAATCAGTTTAACTTAAAGATTTCTATGCTACTCTATTTAATGTTTTAATTGTATTAGTTATCATTTTTAGATAATTCTATACTTCTTTTAACAGCCGCATTTAAACAGTCTTCAAATATACCCGATATATTATGCTCTGCAAGCGCATCTAACCCTGCTTGCGTAGTACCACCCTTGGATGTAATATTTTTTCTAAGTTGTTCCATACTTAAATCTGAACGTTCAATCATCTTACTCGTACCAATTATAAGATTACGGATTGATTCTTCTACTTGACGCTTCTCTAAACCAAGATTTGTCCCGGCTTTGACATATTGTTCAAATACATGGTAAAGGAAAGCTGGACCACTTCCAGTAATTGCTGTCACTTGATGTAAATGACTTTCGTCAACTTCTATTACAGAACCAAAGGCGTTTACCAAATCAATCACTTCTTGCTTAGCAGTTGGTCCAAAATTATTTGAAAAGCTAATACCTGTGACTGAATGACCCACTTGCGCATTTGTATTAGGCATGATACGCGCTACTGGCTGATTAACTTCAAGTTGCTGTTTAATATAATCAATAGGCAGTCCTGCCATGATTGATATAAAGCGATTATTATCTTGTATATATGGACGAATGCGTTTGGCAACAGTTTCAAAATCATGTGGTTTTGTTCCTAAAAAAACATAATCTGCACCTTTTAATAAAGCTGCATCATCATAACTATATTCAACACCTAAGCGAGTTGAAAATGTTTTAAGGCGCTCTTCATTAGATTTATTCGTAAGATAAATGTCATTTGATTCTAACTTATTTGCATTAATAATACCTGTGAAAATAGCTTGAGCCATATTACCTGCACCATAAAAAACAAGTTTCATTATTATATCAATTCCTTCCCCTTTTGATAGATACATAGTAACATAACTATAAAATATGGTCGAAATTGATACTAAAAGGAGAACAAAATGATAGGTAAACATTATGTTGTAACTGGAGGAACAAGTGGCTTAGGTTTAGAAATTGTAAAAGCATTGCTAAGTCATGGCGCAAAAGTGACCTTAATCATAAGAGACATAGAGAAGTATCAATCATTGTCGTTAAATAAATACAAAGGACATATTCAAACAATATGTTGTGATTTAGAACAACAAAATGACATTATAGCACTTGCTTCTCAATGGTCAGAAACTATTGATGGCATTATTTATAGCTCAGGTTTAGGTTACTTTAAATCTATAGCCGCTCATTCAAATAAGGAAATGATAGAAACTTATGCAGTTAATTTACTTGGATTTCATTTGCTCTTTTATGGTTTAGCACCTTATTTAGTTAATGGGGCGTCAATCGTAGCTATTTCAAGCCAAGCTGCTTTTGTTACTCAAGCACATGCCGCACATTACAGTGCATCTAAAGCAGCTTTAAACGCTTCGTTAAACGCATTAAGAATAGAATCACCTGAATTACACATTATGGTTGTTAATGCTGGTCCGATTCGAACGCCATTTCATAAAAAAGCAGACCCCACGATGACATATGCAACAAAGTATAGTCGTCTAATGATTGAACCTGAACAGTTAGCACACCGAGTTATTAAAGGCATAATTAGAAAAGAGCAAGAAATAAATCAACCGACATGGATGCATCAACTGCTCAAAATATATCAACTTGCTCCAAGAACATTTGAACGTATTTTTGCACCATTATTTAAAAATAAAATGTAATGCAATAATTTGTAGGCTAAACATTAAAGATGTTAAAACTGATATTTCTATTGATAACATATGTTGCTTCATGTCATTATTCTTATTCATAAGGCACCTCATTCATTGCGATTATTAACGAATATTAAATGATACAAAAGCGCCATACTTTTTTAAAAGCACTTCACCGTAAAATGACATGTAAATACATAATATTTATAACAAAACTCATGAGAAAACAGTGCCGGGGCCCCAACAAAGAGAAATGCAAAAGCATTTCACCAAGCAAAGCAAGTTGGGGTGGGGCCCCAACAAAGAGAAATGCAAAAAGCATTTCACCAAGCAAAGCAAGTTGGGGTGGGGAGGATGAGACAGCGCCCTATGAAGACGAACCAATAAAATACAAATTGTTGAATATAAAAGAAGCGCAAAAAGTCTGGGACATCATGATGTCTTAACTTATGAACTAATATTGGCAATAGTTGACTAGGATTGAAAATATGTTTAAATCAAGCTTTTTTCAATCCTAGTCAACCTTATCAGGGCAGGACTACGAATTTATAATAAATTCTGTTCCGCTCTCTTTGCGCTAATATTTTATTTTTGATGTCCAAGCTGTTTTCCTAAGTTAAATGCTGCGTATATTCTATATTTTTTACACGATGACGCGCTGCTTTAACTTTGTCTAAACTAAGTTTAATTAAATAATTATGCACATTTTCTTCAAGTTGCTTCACTGAACTTGCGCCAACAATAATAGATCCTAATGCATCATGTGACACTAAATAGTTAAATGATAACGCACTTAAATTATTATCAATTTCTTTAATAGAAGCAATTGTTTCACCTAAATCATGATGCGTATAGTCAAATATACCTTCATGAAATTTACTATCTAATACATCAATACTATTAGCAGTTAATAATCCTTTAAATACGGGGCCACGAGCGAGTAACTTAACTTGCTTTGCATGGATTTGTTCTAATAAGCGTTCTGGGCGATTATCTATCAGATTAAATTGCGACATAATTGTATCAATTTGACTATGCTTCAAGTAATAGTCAATAACATTTGGACGAATGGATGAAATACCGTATGAACGTATGATACCTTCTTGCTTCAATTCATCAAAGGCACTAATCGTTTCATCTATAGGATCATCGATAGTCCCACCATGCAATTGATATAAATCAATATGTTCCATTTTTAGACGCTTCAGCGATTGTTTCACGCCTTCTTTAATATGTTTCTTAGAAGGATCCCAAGTTGTCTGACCATTATCTAATAGACGGTTACCTACTTTTGTACCAACGATGATATCACCACGATTATGGTATTTTTTAAGTGCTTTCCCTACAAGTTCTTCATTCATTCCACGGTCATACATATCAGCCGTATCAAAGTAAGTAATACCATGCTCGATAGCACAATCAATAATAGATTGAACAGTTTTAAAATTTGTTCCTAAACTCATGCAACCTAAACCTAATTCAGAAATTTCTATGCCACTCTTTAAAATATTTTTTTGCATGTCCTAGCTCCTTTCGATACACTTTAATTAACGCATTTATCTTATCAATATATCCATCTAAATGAAAGAGGAGTGAATAAATAATGGACTTTACAGAAACGACCATTGATAGAACAGTTATTTATAATGGGAAAATCATAGACCTGGAACTTCATGAAGTGGAATTACCGAATGGCAAAAGAGCCAAACGTGAACTTATTTATCATAATGGTGCCGTAGCAGTATGTGCGGTGACCCCTGAGAATGAAGTTTTATTAGTTAAACAATATCGCAAGCCAATTGAGCAACCTTTACTAGAAATTCCAGCTGGTAAATTAGAACAAGGAGAGCAACTTGAAAGTGCAGCTAAAAGAGAATTGTCTGAAGAGACAGGGTATGTTGCTGAACATCTTGTGCATATAACGGATATGTATGGTTCTCCTGGCTTTTCAAATGAAAAATTATCTATCTACTTTACTGACAAATTATCACCTGGCAAGATGCATTTAGACGATGATGAATTTGTCGAATTACATAAAATACCTTTAACAGAGATAAGCCAACGATTAGCAACTAATGAAATCACCGACGCAAAAACAATCATCGCACTACAATATTTACTGCTACATTATAATAATTCTAAATAATAAGCAGTCTTACTTGCGTTTTATTGATAATATTGGTACTTTATAAATGAGAATTTTATCAGTATAGATTAAAATGATTATAATTTTTAGTAGAGGGGTGAAGCTTCCGTGGAAGACCGTTTAAATCGCGTGAAGCAACAATTACAACAATCTTCATATAAATTAACACCTCAACGTGAAGCAACAGTGAGCGTTTTAATTGAAAATGAAAAGGACCATTTAAGTGCAGAAGATGTATATTTGAAGGTAAAGGATCGTGCTCCAGAAATTGGGTTAGCCACTGTCTATCGTACGTTAGAATTATTAGCAGAATTAAAAGTAGTAGACAAGATTAATTTTGGTGACGGCGTTGCCCGCTTCGATTTAAGAAAAGAAGGTGCTAAACATTTTCATCATCATTTAGTTTGTATGGAGTGTGGTCGTGTTGATGAAATTGAAGAAGATTTATTACCACAAGTCGAAGAACGTGTGGAAACTGAATTTAATTTTAAAATTTTAGATCATCGCTTAACATTTCATGGCATATGTGCTGAATGTCAAGCTAAAGGTAAAGGAGATAACAAATCCTCTTAAAGACACTTTGTTACATCCCGTTTTAAAGAGGTTATGACATGAATACAATCATAGAAGAATATTTAAAATTTATTCAAATTGAAAAGGGATTAAGTCCAAATACGATTGGTGCCTATCGTAGAGATTTAGATAAATATAAACTTTATCTTGAAACACGACATATTGAACATATCGACTTTATAGACCGTCAAACGATACAAGAGTGTTTAGGTTACTTAATTGATCAAGGAAGTTCGGCTAAATCGTTAGCTCGTTTTATTTCAACTATTAGAAGTTTTCATCAATTTGCATTACGAGAAAAGTATGCCGCAAAAGATCCAACTGTATTACTTGAAACACCGAAATACGAGAAAAAATTACCTGATGTTCTTGAAATAGATGAAGTTGTACGTTTATTAGAAGCGCCAGATTTATCTAAAAAAAATGGCTATAGAGATCGCACAATTCTTGAATTAATGTATGCAACTGGTATGCGTGTTTCCGAACTCGTGCATATTGAAATAGAAAACATTAATGTCATAATGGGCTTTGTACGTGTGTTTGGTAAAGGTGATAAAGAACGCATTATTCCATTAGGTGATACTGTCATAGATTATTTAAAGACTTATATGAAGGAGATTCGACCACAATTGCTTAAAAGCACGGTTACGAATGTATTGTTTTTAAATATGCATGGTAAACCATTATCTCGACAAGGTATTTGGAAAATGATTAAACAATATGGCATAAAATCAAATATTACGAAAACATTAACGCCACATACTTTAAGACATTCATTTGCAACACATTTATTAGAAAACGGTGCTGATTTAAGAGCAGTTCAAGAAATGCTTGGACATTCAGACATATCAACTACGCAATTATATACTCATGTTTCTAAAGCACAAATCAGGCAAATATATAATCAATATCATCCAAGGGCATAATAAAGATTAATGTCAGTCACTAAAATCTTTATTATGACTCTTTTTCTTTTTAGCTAATATTCTAGCTTGGTTTACAGCAGAGCGATCTCTTAATTTATGGTGATGAATAATATAGTCATCGGTTAACGTTTCTGGTTCAAAGAAATAATCTGAATGAAAACGTTTGACGATTAATTCTGCTTCAGACGTCATAGGCAAATAGATAGGAATAAACTCATGCTGCTTTGTAACCTGATAAATTTTCTCTTCTATTAGCTGTTGGTATGCTTCAATGTTTAATGGTAATTGATGTGTTTCTACCGCATTGCATATCGTAACTAGTGCTTTTTTATAACTTTTTAAAGCACCTTTATAATTATGTCGTCTATGGTGATATGAAGCTGTTGTAAATAAAATTAAACTCACAATAGCATCTTGCTTTGAATATGATGGTTGCTCTTTCCATGCATCTTCTAAAATATCATGACATAAAAAGTAATGTTGATGTCTGTGAAATTGATAAAAAAATTCAATAAGTGCTTTTTCCAAATAAATACATCCTTCATTTTAAATATATCTACTATTCATGCTATAATATTTTTGATAAATATGCACAATAGATGCAATATGAGGTAGATAAAAATGTATGAAGTAAAATTAGACGCTTTTAGCGGTCCACTCGATTTATTGCTCCATTTAATTCAGAAATATGAAATAGATGTTTATGACATTCCAATGAAAACATTAACTGAGCAATATATGCAATATGTACATACGATGAAGCGTCTAGAAATTAATATTGCTAGTGAATATCTCGTTATGGCGTCTGAACTCTTAATGATTAAAAGTAAATTACTTCTACCTCAATCAGATGATCATGTAGAATTTGAAGAAGATCCACGTGAAGATTTAGTAGGTAGACTAATTGAATATCAAAACTATAAAGAATATACAGAAATACTTGATAGTATGAAAGCAGAACGAGATCTCTACTTTACAAAACATCCGACAGATTTATCTCATTTAGAAACTAATGAAAGTTGGGATAAATCAAACACCATTGATTTGACAGAACTGATTGTTGCTTATCAAAGAGTGAAAAATCGCGTTGAGTATCACACACCAAAAACTGTAGAAATCAGTAAAGAAACATTCACTATTGAAGAAGCAACAGAAATTGTAACGACAAGATTACGTACACAAACAGCGTTTAATTTTTTCAGCTTATTTACTTTTCATGAACCAATTGAACAAGTCGTTACGCATTTTCTTGCTATTTTAGAAATGTCTAAGGCTGGCATAATAAACATAAGTCAAAAGCAAAATTTTGATGATATTGATATTGTAAGGGGAGTGAATTATCAAGTTGGATAAACAAGCAATCTTAGAGGCATTATTATATACAGCTGGCGATGAAGGTATTGACACAAAACAATTACTAGAGATACTGGACATTACTAAACCACAATTGATTGAATTAATCGATAATTATTCATCTCATGGACTAGAAATTCATCACTACGGTCAAACTTATGTATTAACTACAAAAAAAGATGCTGCTAATTATATTGAAAAACTCGTTCAACAAAAGTCAAATATGAAATTATCACAAGCTGCAATGGAAACGTTATCAATCGTTGCTTATAATCAACCTATTACACGTAGTGATATTGAATTAATACGAGGTATTAATTCAGATGGTGCTGTTAGAACATTAGTTGCTCGTGGTATGATTGAAGCTAAAGATGTTGAACATTCAAGAAGCCATCACTTGTATACAACTGAATTATTTTTAAATGTATTTGGATTAGAAACAATAGAAGATTTACCGACTACCGAAGAAGATGATGAAGAAATGGAAGATTTCTTTAGTCAATTAGTTAATCAAAAGGGAGAATGATTATGAGCAAAGAACTAGAGCGATTGCAAAAAAGAATTGCTAATAGTGGTTATACGTCTAGAAGAAAAGCTGAAACATTGATTACTGAAGGTAAAGTCAAAGTGAATGGAGAAGTTGTCACTGAACTTGGCACAAAAGTAAAACCATCAGATCAAGTTGAAGTAGAAGGAATCAAAATGGAACAAGAAGATAAAATATATATTCTGTTTCATAAACCAGCGCAAGTCATTACTAGTGTATCAGATGACCGTGGAAGAACAGTTGTGACTGACTATTTTAAAGACTTAGATACTAGAATATATCCTGTTGGTCGTTTAGATTACGATACATCCGGAGTATTACTACTAACAAATGATGGTGAGTTCACTAATCTTATGACCCATCCACGGTACCATATACCAAAAACATATGTTGCCAAACTCAAAGGTTACCTTATGCGCGAAGAAGTAAAAGCACTTGAAGCAGGAATAGAACTTGAAGATGGTTTAACTCAACCCGCTACTGTTAAAATTAAACGCCAAGATAAAGACAAAAATACAACGTTAGTTGAGATTACCATTAGTGAAGGAAGAAATCGACAAGTACGTCGTATGTTTGAGCATTTTGGCCATAGCGTTAATAAATTAACACGTATACAATTCGGTTCACTAAATTTAAAAGGTCTTAACGCTGGAGAAGGACGCGTATTAACACCTCATGAAGTAAAAGTATTACGTCATCAAGCAGAAAACGGTAATTAGTAAGCGGTTACATGTAGTTTGCTGAAGTTAATTTTATGGTTATAAAATCATTGCTAATTTTTTCACAATCAAATTTGAAATTAGAGATTTAACAATTACCATATGCTATAATAAACAAGAAAATAGCATGTGTAGGAGGTATATGAATTAATGAGTAAGGAAATACTTATCGTAGATGATGAAGACAGAATTAGAAGATTACTCAAATTATACTTAGAGAGAGAATCTTTTAACATTCATGAGGCTAGTGACGGCAAAGAAGCCTATGAATTAGCCATGGACCACAATTATGCATGCATACTTTTAGACTTAATGCTTCCTGAAATGGATGGAATCGAGGTCGCATCAAAACTACGGGAGCATAAAGATACACCTATCATTATGCTTACTGCTAAAGGCGAAGAAACTAACCGAGTTGAAGGATTCGAATCAGGTGCTGATGATTATATTGTTAAACCATTCTCTCCACGTGAAGTGGTCTTAAGAGTGAAAGCGCTATTAAGACGTACACAATCAACAAGCGCCGAACAAAGCGAGCCTCATGCGAGAGATATCATAGAATTTAATCATTTACTTATTGATAATGATGCGCATCGTGTATTAGCTGATAATCAACAAGTTAACTTAACACCCAAAGAATATGAACTACTAATATATTTAGCTAAAACACCAAACAAAGTATTTGATAGAGAACAATTACTTAAAGAAGTTTGGCATTATGAATTTTATGGTGACTTAAGAACTGTTGATACCCATGTTAAACGCTTAAGAGAAAAACTTAATCGTGTTTCAGAAGATGCAGCACAAATGATTCAAACAGTATGGGGTGTTGGCTACAAATTTGAAGTTAGAGCTAGCGATGAGCCGACTAAATAGTGTTGTAATAAAACTGTGGTTAACTATTATCTTTATAGTAACGACAGTTTTAATTTTATTAAGTGCTGCATTAATAACTTTTATTCAATACTATTATACTGAGCAAACAGAAAAATCAATTCGTGATGATGCCAGAAGAATCAGTCAAGTTGTTGAAACATCTAAAAATAAAAAGTTAGCTATTGAACATAGCCAAAAACTGATTAGTGGTTCTGGTGGCGTTATTATTATGAAAGACAAGTCAACACATCATAATGCTAAAGAGTCACAATTAAATAATCAAATGTTGGCTAAGATTAATCAAAACGAACACTTTTCTCCAGTGTTTAATAAAGGTCAATCTGCAACTCAAAATGTAACATTAAAACATAATGACCATTCTCGTTCTTATATCTTACTGGGTTATCCTATGAAAGCTCAAAAGGGAAGTCACAGTCATTATAGTGGCGTCTTTATTTATCAGGATTTAAAATCCATAGAAGATACCAATAACGCTATTACGATTATTATTCTGATAACTGCAATTATTTTCCTAGGTATTTCAACTGTCTTCGCCTTTTTCCTATCTAATAGAATTACTAAACCACTTAGAAAGCTTAGAAATCAGGCTAAAAGTGTTTCTAAAGGGGATTATTCTCAAATTTCATCTGTAACAACTAAAGATGAAATTGGTGAACTATCTCGCGCATTAAACGACATGAGTTTCGAAATTCAGGAAAATGTTCAAGCACTATCAACCTCAAAAAATATTCGTGATAGTTTAATTAATTCAATGGCTGAAGGTGTTGTAGGTATCAATGATCATCGCGACATTATATTATCAAATAAAATGGCAGATGAAATTTTACCAACTATTGATCAATCTATGTATGAACGAATTGAAGACCAAATCGAAGATACTTTTACAAGTAAAGGCACAGAATTTCGAGAATACGATTTTGACACACGCTATTATGTCTTCATTATGAGTTACATTCCTCAGATTCAAGAAGATGGTCGCAGTGGAATTGTCGTTATTATTCGTGATATGACTAATGAGCATAACTTAGATCAAATGAAAAAAGATTTCATTGCTAATGTTTCTCATGAATTGCGTACACCTATTTCATTATTACAAGGATATACAGAATCAATTGTTGACGGTATCGTTACGGAACCAGAAGAAATTAAAGAGTCATTATCAATTGTCTTAGATGAAACGAATAGGCTCAATCGTTTAGTTAATGAATTACTCAATGTTGCAAGAATGGATGCTGAAGGGTTATCTGTTAATAAAGAGATACAACCTATTGCACCATTATTAAACAAAATACAAACAAAGTATAGACAACAAGCTAGTGATTTATCATTAAATATGTACTTAACTCCAGAAACTAATGACGCATTGTGGTACTACGATTCTGATCGAATCGATCAAGTGCTCACAAATCTTATTGATAATGCTACAAGATATACTCAACCTGGTGATACAATTTCTATTACTAGCGAAGATACTGATAAGTACAATGTGCTTCACATAAATGATACAGGCAGTGGTATTGCTCCTGAACATTTAAATCTTGTTTTTGATCGCTTTTACAAGGTTGAAGCATCCAGAACACGTGGCAAACAAGGAACCGGCTTAGGATTATTCATTTGTAAAATGATTATAGAAGAACATGGAGGTACGATCACTGTATCAAGTGTCGTTGGAGAGGGAACAACATTTACAATCAAGTTACCGAAGCCTTAATCTTCAGGCTTATTTATAAAATTTATCAAAGATAATATCACTGAATTCAGACAGGGACATAAACCCGCAAATAATAGCACAAAGATGATTTAAAATTAAAAATCGTCTTTGTGCTTTTTTATATTCAATACTTTGTATGATTGACTCGCATGCTTAGGAGACTACTTCAGCTTGCTTTGTTAAAAAATGGTTTAGTCAGTTTTTTCTGTGCTGGACTTTGACTTAATATAAAAATAAGGACGAAGGCTATTTAAGCAGAGACGTTTATGAGCCGGCCTGACCTTATATATAGTTAATATCAGTTAAAACATATTGAGATTAACTATGCACGATATATTGGCAGTAGTTGACTGAATTGAAAATATCCTTATACCAAGCTTTTTCCATCCTAGTCAACCTTTCCGATACGGAACTACGAAATCATAATGAATTCTGTCCCGCTCTCAATCATCATCTCTTACCGGGCAACTTTATTGCTTTGCGGCTAGTGTTGTCGTATGATTAATGACGTAAAATATTTTAAAATTCATCTTCGGGGTAGGGTGTAATTCCCAACCGGCAGTAAATAAAGCCTGCGACCTGCTTGTGTTCAACAAGCGGCTGATCTAGTGCGAATCTAGAGCCGACAGTATAGTCTGGATGGGAGAAGATGGAGGTTTATTTGTTGTGAACAATTTTCCTCCAATTCTTTGCAAGATGAATGGAAGGAGAAAACTACATATGCAACAAAATAAACGTCTAATAACCATTAGCATGTTAAGTGCCATTGGCTTTGTTTTGACTTTTTTAAAGTTTCCACTACCTTTTTTTCCGCCATACTTAACATTAGATTTCAGTGATGTCCCTACATTGTTAGCAACTTTTTCAATGGGTCCTATAGCAGGTATTATAGTGGCATTTATTAAAAATTTGCTTAATTTTTTCTTTAATATGGGAGACCCAGTAGGTCCTGTGGCTAATTTCTTAGCCGGTATAAGTTTCTTACTTACAGCATATTATGTTAATAAAAGAGGACATGTTGCTAATAAAGCAATGATAACTGCATTAGTCATGGCTACATTAGTTATGACCATTGTACTTAGTATTTTAAATTATTTCGTATTGTTGCCACTATATGGCATGATTTTCAACTTAGCAGATATTGTAAAAAATATAAAAATCATTATCGTCTCTGGTATCATACCGTTTAATATTATCAAAGGGGCAATCATCTCAATCATATTTATACTTTTATATCGCAGAATTAAAAGCGTACTTAAATAATTAACAGGTAAATGAAACTTTTAAAGATACGCTTGTAAATACAAAGCAGGCAATGCTCCCATTTGAGAAACATTGCCTGCAATTATTATAATTAATATTTTGCTTTAACTACTAATCTACTATATATAAAATAGCTATGTGCTATTCGAATTTTAAAGCATCACCATCAAAAGGTTCTTCTTCTATTTTGATGGAATCAGTTGGACAACCTTCTAAGGCATCTTCCATATCTTCATATAACTCTTCTGGCACTTCGGCAGTACCTTGGTTATCATCAAGGATTACGAAAGCAATACCTTCATCGTCATAATCATAAATATCTGGAGCGGCCGCACCACATGCACCACATGCAATACACGTATCCATATCAACGATTGTATATTTAGCCATTTTCATTCGCCTCCTTTGATAAACATGCTACACTAGTATAACAAATACTCATGTATACATCGAAAAAACTTTTTATTAATTTATTAGTTTCATAAGAGCGAGGGTCGAGATTGAAAGATATTATACTTTATTCTAAACAACATTCATTCACTTATAAAACAAATAAAAGCATTTTTAATTTATTAACAGGCAAAAAAACACATCAAACCTTTTTTGACGCCTGCAGTCAACAACTTTTATCATTATATCACAGTTTACCCAATTTAAAATATCCGTCTTTCGAGCGATTTATGGCACAAAATGTTAACAATGACATGACGATAAAAGTTCATCCAAGATATACGTATGATAGTTTAGTACATACTTTCAATTGTATTCAATTACTTATTCAAACGTTGTCAAACACGCAACAAAAGGTCTATTCATTTATACCTATTTCACAGCATGGCCTTATCCAAAGAAAAGTTAAACAAATCTACTACTATATAAAAAAAGAAGATAAGGATAGCGCATTTATCACTGAGCTAAATCAATTATTTAAAGCTCTATATACAAATAATAACAATTATTGTTGTCTACATTATTATTTACAAGGCTATGAAGAACCAATGTATACCCGTCAACAAATCAGTTTGATTGAAAGTATACCTGAACAGCATTTATTTAACCTAGAAATGAACGAACTTGTAACACTAATGTATGAACTAGAAATAGAATATCGTTATCCAATACTTAGTCAATGTATCATTAAACCGTCATTATTACATAAAACACACATAACCCAACAACAATTAAAACAACGTTTTTCAATGACGCAAATTGCTCAAAAACAACACGTCAAACTGAATACAATCGAAGATCATATACTAGAGTTATTTATTAAAGGTTATATCACTCATTATTTTGATTTCATATCTGAAGACGGTTTCCATCAATTTAATGAATTTTATAACAAACATCGTGGAGAGCGATTAAAAGCATATAAACAGGCTTTCCCAAACTTGTCTTATTTTGAAATAAAACTAATGATTGTTGGAATTGAAAGAGGTGAGCTTATTGCTAGAGGATAAATTAAAATCCTGGTTTGGTTTTGATAACTTTAAAGCAGGACAAAAGGAAATTATTAAAAGTGTATTAGATTCAAATCATACATTGGGCATTTTACCGACTGGTAGCGGTAAAAGTCTATGTTATCAAATGGCTACTTATGAATTACAGCAATCAACTTTAATTATTTCCCCGCTTATTTCTTTGATGGACGATCAGGTTGCACAATTAAAAATGAGTGGAGAACAGTCTGTTGCATACATTCATTCAGGTATGGATGATAATGAAAAAAACTGGAATATGAAACGCTTAGCGAAGAGTCGCTTTATATTTTTAAGTCCTGAATTTATATTACAACCTCAAAACTTCAAACTAATTTCAACTATCGATTTTGGTCTTATTGTACTAGATGAAGCACATTGTATCTCTGAATGGGGATATGACTTCAGACCGCATTATGCGCTTATTAGTAAAATAACCAACTATTATAAAAATGCTACCATCCTTGCGCTAACTGCTACTGCTCCGCCACATTTGGAACAGGATTTAAATCAGCTGTTAAATGTGTCATTTCATGTTATCAAAACACATATGAATAGACCTAATATTAGTTTTCAGCACATTAACTTTAGAAATGATCAAGAAAAAATGAATTGGTTAATGCACTACATAGAACAATCTGGTCCAACAATTATTTATGTTTCGTCTAAAAAAATGTGTGTTGAATTAGCCAAGACTATATATAAACATGGGTATTTAACAGGGATATACCATGGTGATTTATCTTATCAAGAACGACAAACCGTCCAACAACAATTTATCAATAATGATATACCAGTCATTGTAGCAACTAGTGCATTTGGTATGGGAGTCAATAAAAAGGATATTCGCACGGTTATTCATTTTCATCTATCTACCAGTCCGTCTAGTTATCTCCAAGAAATAGGAAGAGCAGGGCGTGATCAGCAACCGAGCCAAGCAATTAGCCTATTTCAACCAGATGATCGCTATTTATTAGAAACCATCCTTTTTGCAGATATGATTTTACCTTATGATATTGACTGCTACGAACTTGGTGCAAACATTGAGCCATTGAAGCAAGATATATTAGAAATCTTACATTCTCATTTCACTTATGCACAACTTAAACAGATTTTCCAAATAGCACAAGAGAGAAAACAACTCGCACTTAATCGTATGCTTAGTTATAGCCAACTTGATCAATGTCGTCGAAAATACTTATTAGAATTTTTTGGAGAAGTCCCTGATATTCCATCTATATGTTGTGACCATGATACTGATATAAAACCGCTTAAAATTTATAATCGAAAAAAGGTCAAACGTCAAATGTCTTATGAAGATAAACTTAAAAATTTATTTCTTAGCTAAGTACTTCCTTTGCTATAAATATTTAGTAACGCTATAATTATTGTAATAAATTGTATTTATAAGTACATATTATAAATTTTCTTGGGTAAACTATAACTAACAATAATTAATTCGCAGTAGAGAAAGGATGATGAGTGTGTCTAATAATTTTAAAGATGATTTTGAAAAAAACCGTCAATCAATTGACACGAATCAGCACGAAGATAAATCAGAACACCACACAGAAGAACACACAACAAATGAAAAGGAGCAAGTACAAGAAAATTTAGACAACAACCAACAATTTCCACCCCGAAATGCACAACGTCGTCAACGTAAACGTCAGCGGAACACCAAAAGCAATCAAGATAAACAAGTTCATAACTATAATGAAAAAGACAATCAAAACCATCAAACGGAAGATGAAAGACAACCATCACATGATTCAACTAAACCGCAACAAGAAGCAAAGCCAACAGAACACAAAAATGCGAATTCTCAGAACCGTAAAGGTGCGGCCAGTGCAAGTGTTGGCGCAGCAAGTCATGATAATAAGGAATCAGTAAGCAATAGACACGATACTCGAAATACTGGCGAACAACAAAGCAACAAACAAAACAATCAAAGTACTCAAAATGAATCTAAGCAAGCAATAGCAGATGATGATCAAGCGCAAAATAATCCAGAAAAAAAGTCGTCTAAATTAGACAAAACAACAGCTGCAGGCGTTGGGGCTGCTGGAGCCGCTGGAATAGGTGCATCAGCAAATCATAACAATAAAAATAACAATGATGATTCTACCCAACAAGAAAACAAACATAGATTAACCCAAAATGATAAGAAAAAGGCTGCAGGTAGTGGTACAGCAGGTGCAGCTGGAGCAGCAAGTCAAAACAATCATTACAACAATACGAACAGACCGGAGCATCATGATGATAAGGAATCGAACAAACGTGGAATTAAAGGCTTATTGTTGCCATTATTAGCTTTATTGCTTGTGCTTGCCGCGCTAGCTATCTTTTTAGGTATGTATTTGAATAAAGATCACGGTGATAATCAAGCAGATGACAATCAAAAAGTAGCACAACAAGATAAGAAAGATAAAGCTAGTAACAATGATAAAAGCAACAAAGAAAAATCAGATAGTAAAGATAAAAAAGATGATAATAGTAGTAACAATGCATCAAATGATGACAACAATTCTGAAGCAAACTCTGATAACGCATCAGCTAATAATTCAAACGGTGTAAATAATCAAGCTAACAATCAAAATGCGCAACAACAACAAAACGGAGCGTCACAGTCAAATAGCGCACAAGGCCAACAAACGCATACCGTTGTTGGTAACCAAAATCTTTATCGTATCGCCATTCAATATTATGGTAATGGTTCTCCAGAAAATGTTAATAAAATAAAAGCCGCAAACGGCTTAACAAGTAATAACATTTCTAATGGACAACATTTAGTTATACCAAGATAAGACAAATAAATAACCAAAACGATACGTCTAAAAAAGGTACCTTCAAAAATATAACCATATAAAAATATATATTGACAGTAATTGACTGGATTGAAAATACGCTTATAATAAGCTCTTTCCAACCCTAGTCAACCTTACCGGGGCGGGACAGAATTCATTATGAATTCATAGTCCCGCTCTTTTTTAATCATATTCATTGCTAAATCTCTTTTAAATACATCAAACAATTTTATTTAGAAATAAGAAACCAACTGCTATAATAATTAAGGGGTTAAAGGAGGCCATAAAAATGCAAAGTTATGAAAGTATTATTATTGGAGGAGGCCCATGTGGTTTAAGTGCAGCTATAGAACAAAAAAAGAAAGGTATTGAAACCTTAGTCATTGAAAAAGGTAATGTTGTTGATTCAATATACAAATATCCTACACATCAAACATTCTTTTCTTCAAGTGACAAACTAAGTATAGGTGATATTCCATTTATTGTTGAAGAAAGTAAACCGCATCGTAATCAAGCACTCGTATACTACCGTGAAGTAGTCAAACACCATCAATTAAATGTACACGCCTTTGAAGAAGTTTTAACGGTTAAAAAAATTGACAATAAATTTACTATAACGACTACTAAAGATGTATATCAATGTAAATTCTTAACTGTCGCTACAGGATACTATGGTCAGCATAATCAATTAGAAGCTGAAGGTGCAAATTTAGCTAAAGTTTTTTACTATTTTAAAGAAGCACATCCATATTTTGATCAAAATGTTGTGGTCATTGGCGGTAAAAATTCTGCTGTTGATGCTGCACTGGAATTAGAAAAAGCAGGTGCTAATGTTACCGTATTATATAGAGGAGACCGTTATTCAGCCGCTATTAAACCGTGGATTTTGCCAAACTTCGAATCATTGGTTAATCATGAGAAAATAAAGATGGAATTTAATGCAACAGTAGAAAAGATTAGCGAAACTACCGTTACATATAAAAAAGATGGTAAGCTTATCGAAATACCAAATGACTATGTTTTTGCTATGATTGGATATCATCCTGATTATGACTTTTTAGAGTCAATCGGAATTGAAATTAATACAAACGAATATGGCACTGCACCAGTCCATAATAAAGAAACTTATGAAACAAATGTAGAAAACTGTTATATTGCAGGGGTCATCACTGCTGGAAATGACAATAATTCGATTTTTATTGAAAACGGAAAATACCATGGTGGCGTCATTACACAAAGCATTTTAACTAAAAAGCAAACACCTTTAGAGACTTAACCATTTATAAATACAACATAATAAAAAAAGCTATGAAGAAATTTTATGCTCATTGATTTCTTCATAGCTTTTTTATTTTAGAGAAGACTAGACCTATATTTTTTCCTTTTGAAACCCCAATTTAATTTATATTTTTTCTTTCAATAGTTTAAGTTAAATTTTTGACGTTTATTAGTCATAACTCATATTTTTATCTATAATCTTATATTTTATTTACACTAATGAATATTTTGTAGTTTAATATACAATTTAATAATTTTTGTTCATTGAAATTATTCATACTAAGCGTAACATGGTTTCTATACAAGTTGTCTATAAATAGTCGAGTTGTATAGAAGTTTAAAAATTGGAGGCGTTTATTTATGGTTAAACGTAGTGGATATATAGACATTCATCATCATATTATTCCCGAAATTTATTTAAAAGCATTAAATGATAGTGGCATCGATAAAGCTGGTGGACTTAAAATAAAAAAATGGGAACCCCAAGATAGCATTGAGATGATGGATCGGTTAGGTATCGAGGCGGGTATTACTTCTATTTCTGATCCTGCTCTTGAACCATTAGATCCAGAAAAAAGGAAAGACGTAGCAAGAAATATTAACGAACTTCAAGCAAAACTCATCAATGATTATCCAAATCGTTTTGGAGCATTCGCTACTTTACCACTTCCTGACGTTGAAGGCGCTATAGAAGAGGCAATTTATGCTTTAGATACGCTGAAATTAGATGGTGTAGCATTGTTGTCAAACTATAGTGAATCATTTTTAGGAGATCCTGAATTTGAGGATTTAATGAGAGTTTTAAATGACAGACAAGCAGTTGTCTTTATTCATCCAAGTACACCGCCAGATTATGTACCCCGACCAAAATACATGCCAGTCGACTTTATGGCTGAGTTTACATTTAATACTACACGAGCAGCTGCTAATCTGATTTTGAGTGGAACGATGGACCGACATCCTAATATTAAAATTATTTTAGCTCATGCAGGTGGCACACTTCCATATCTAACATGGCGAATTAATCAATGTTACGAACTTATTAAACAAACAATGGATAATAGTAAATATGTAACTCTTTCTAAATCACCTGAAGACTATATAAGTGATTTTTATTACGATACTGCGTTATCAACACAGTTAGCAACATTCAAAGCATTAGATGAGACAACAACAGATGATCATATTCTATTTGGTAGTGACGCCCACTATGCACCTGAAAAAATTGACAAATTAATGATTAACACTATAGAAAATGATGCTAATTTTAACCCTCAAAAGATTGAAGATGTTAAAAGAAATAATGCACTCACATTATTCCCAAGATTTAAAGATAGTTTTTAGTTAATGTTAATACTAGCGCAGGAGGGAACAGGACAGCGTTCATTATGAATTCGTAGTCCCGCCCCGGCAAAGGTTGACTAGAATTGAAAAAGGTTGGTATCAGCGTATTTTCAATCCAGTCAACTACTGCCAGTATTTAGTTGATAGCCTAAAACATAATAATATCCCGGATCTACTACCCATATAAAATAATTAAGTTTCCATATTTAATTCTAATTATTCATTGTTTAAAATAATTAACTACATAAAGTATTCTAACTAGACTTATCAACCTTATTTATTATTAAACATTAAAAATTGAAATAACTATTCAATTGTTTAAGTGTTAATTGATTACTCAAGCCAACTAATAATTTTAATCTCGCTTTAGGCCCATTCAATCCATTTGAAAAAATGCAACCTCTCGATTCTAAATCATAACCACCGCCTTCATAAGCATAAGTCGGACTTACAATACCATTGAATGAACGAGAAACAATTATTACAGGGATTTGCTGTTGTATACAACGTTCTAATCCAGCTAAACATGTTGTTGGTAAATTTCCTTGTCCTAACGCTTCTATAACAATGCCATCAACTTGTTGCTGAGCATAAAAGTTAAAAATATCACTACTTATTCCTAAATACGCTTTAATCAAAGGTACTACAAGGTCGGCATTCACTTTTGAGTATACAGTCTGCTGATATGGACGGTGATGGAACTGAACATTATCTTTTGTTAAGACACCTAATGGGCCATGATTAGGACTTTGAAAAGTATTGATATTAGATGTGTGCGTTTTTGTTACGTTACGTGCAGTATGAATTTCATTATTAAACACAACCATTACACCTTTATTCTGCGCCTCTTTAGACGTTGCAACCCTAATGGCACTTATAAAATTATATAAGCCATCCGAACCAATTTCATTTGAGGAACGCATTGCACCCGTAATAACAATTGGAGCCTCAATGCTAATAATTAAATCCAGTAAAAAAGCTGTTTCTTCTAAAGTATCTGTACCATGAGTTATAACGAATCCATCATATTCATTATTGATATTTGCAGATTCAATAATATCTTTTAACTGAATAATATGTTCAATAGTTATTTGTGGGGAGGGCACATTAAAAGGATGTACCTCTTGGATGTCAGCATATTGCTGTATCAATGATTCATGTTGAGAAATTGGATTATTATTGTTAGTTATCACTTTATTTAAGTGATTTTGTGACATACTAATCGTTCCGCCTGTATGAATGACAAGTAACTTTTTCATATGTGTCCTCCTAGTTATCATTTACATATTTATGATAAAATATTATAAATAAAACAACAAGGTAGGTAATTTAATAATGGCTTCAATTAATATTGCGTTGGATGGACCAGCAGCAGCAGGAAAAAGCACGATTGCAAAGCGTGTTGCAACTCAATTAAAAATGATATATGTGGATACTGGTGCTATGTATCGGGCATTAACATATAAATATTTAAAACTAAATAAAACGGAAGACTTCGAAGATTTAATCCAACATACAACCTTGCAGCTTACATATGACCCTGAAAAAGGCCAACGCATCCTTCTTGATGACGAAGATGTTACAGATTTTTTGCGTGATAACGAAGTCACGAGTCACGTGTCATATGTCGCATCAAAGGCACCAATTCGAAAATTCGCAGTTAAAATCCAACAAAAACTTGCACATCAAAAAGGGATTGTTATGGATGGTAGAGACATTGGTACCGTAGTTCTACCTGATGCAGAACTTAAAGTGTATATGATAGCTTCCGTTGAAGAGCGTGCTGAACGTCGTCAAAAAGATAATGAACAACGCGGCATTGAATCTAATATCGAACAATTAAAGATTGATATTGCTGAACGTGATCAATATGACATGAACCGAGAAATTTCACCACTAAAAAAAGCTACAGATGCCATTACATTAGATACAACAGGAAAATCAATCGAAGAAGTTACAGATGAAATTTTAAATTTGGTAGACAAAATTAAATAATGTTACTAGCAACTATGATTAACGTTTAAAATCATAGTTGCTTTTCTTTTATCAAAAGTACATTAAGGCATATAATAAAGTTGTATATATTACGTGTATATATCAATTAAAGACCTAAAAATTACTTTTTAAATTCTTGAATATTCAATAATCTTTTTCATTACTTTTTTCAAGAAGCTCTGACAAGTTTATGTTTCATGATTCGCATGAGAAGGAATTTCTTGACAATTCTGTCATATTATAAGATGTTATAATTATGTAGTGTATAAGGAGGCAAACAAGATGACTGAAGAATTCAACGAATCAATGATCAATGATATAAAAGAAGGTGACAAAATCACCGGTGAAGTTCAACAAGTTGAAGATAAACAAGTTGTAGTTCACATTAATGGTGGTAAATACAATGGTATCATTCCAATAAGTCAACTTTCTACACATCATATTGATAATCCAAATGAAGTAGTTAGCGTAGGTGACAGCATCGAAGCGTATGTCACTAAAATTGAAGTTGATGAAGAAAATGAATCAGGTGCTTACATTCTATCTAAAAGACAACTTGAAACTGAAAAATCCTATGAATACTTACAAGAGAAACTTAATAACGATGAAGTAATTGAAGCAAAAGTTACTGAAGTAGTTAAAGGCGGTTTAGTGGTAGACGTAGGTCAACGAGGCTTTGTGCCCGCTTCACTTATTTCAACAGATTTTATCGAAGACTTCTCTGTGTTTGACGGTCAAACTATTAAAATTAAAGTCGAAGAATTAGAACCGGAAAAAAATAGAGTCATTTTAAGCCGTAAAGCTGTAGAACAAGCAGAAAATGAAGTTAAAAAAGCATCTTTACTTGATTCTCTTAATGCTGGAGACGTTATTAAAGGTAAAGTAGCACGTTTAACAAACTTTGGTGCCTTTATTGATATTGGTGGTGTAGATGGACTTGTACATGTATCAGAACTTTCACATGAACATGTAGATTCTCCTGAAGACGTTGTTAGTGTAGGACAAGAAGTAGAAGTGAAAGTCAAATCTGTAGAGAAAGATTCAGAACGTATTTCTCTGTCTATCAAAGACACACTTCCAACACCTTTCGAACGCATTAAAGGCCAATTCCATGAAGATGATGTTATCGAAGGTACAGTTGTAAGATTAGCTGCTTTTGGTGCCTTTGTTGAAGTAGCACCAGGTGTTCAAGGATTAGTCCATATTTCAGAAATAGACCATAAACACATCGGTTCTCCAAGTGAAAAACTTGAACCTGGCCAACAAGTCAATGTCAAAATTCTTGGTGTTGACGAAGATAATGAACGTATTTCACTTTCAATTAAAGCAACTTTACCTAATGAAGATGTCATTGAAAGTGATGAGGCAACAACACAATCTTATATAGATAATGATAGCGATGATGACAATCCAACATTAGGAGATATGTTCAGAGACAAATTTAAAGATTTAAAATTCTAATTCGTTATTTTTATAATCCGTTTTTATTTAGTCCAGTTAAGGTATCTACTTTAATTGGGCTATTATTATTTTAAAAATGATGTGATGCTATAGCTCTAGAAATTAATGTTTATTTGATTTAAAGTACGCATATGATAAAATTATAGAGATTTAAGAAAGAGAGGAATTAACAAATGACTAAACCTGTAGTAGCAATTGTAGGTAAGCCAAATGTAGGCAAGTCTACAATTTTTAACAGAGTAGTCGGTGAACGTGTATCTATAGTAGAAGATACTCCTGGTGTCACACGTGACCGTATCTATTCTTCAGGCGAATGGTTAACTCATGAATTCAATATCATTGATACAGGTGGTATAGAAATCGGAGATGCGCCATTTCAAACTCAAATCAGAGCACAAGCGGAAATTGCAATTGACGAAGCTGATGTTATCATTTTTATGGTTAATGTACGTGAAGGTTTAACTCAAAGTGATGAAATGGTTGCTCAAATTTTATATAAATCTAAAAAACCAGTTGTTCTTGCAGTAAATAAAGTCGATAATCCAGAAATGAAAACTGATATTTATGACTTTTACGCTTTAGGTTTTGGCGAACCTTATCCAATTTCTGGTTCCCACGGCTTAGGCTTAGGTGATTTACTCGACGAAGTTGTTAAGCACTTCAATAAAGAAACTGAGGATCCATATGATGAAGATACAATTAGACTTTCAATTATCGGACGTCCAAATGTTGGAAAATCAAGTTTAGTGAATGCCATTCTTGGAGAAGAACGCGTTATTGTTTCTAATGTAGCGGGTACAACTCGAGATGCAATCGATACTGAGTATACTTATGATAACCAAGATTATGTCTTAATAGATACAGCAGGTATGCGCAAAAAAGGGAAGGTTTACGAGTCTACCGAAAAATATTCAGTTTTACGTGCATTAAAAGCAATTGAACGGTCTAATGTCGTTCTTATTGTTATTGATGCTGAAGAAGGTATTATCGAGCAAGACAAACGCGTTGCAGGTTATGCACATGAAGAAGGAAAAGCGGTCGTAATTGTTGTCAATAAATGGGACACTGTCGAAAAAGATAGTAAAACAATGAAAAAATTTACAGATGATATTCGTAAAAACTTTCAATTTTTAGATTATGCACAAATTGCATTTGTTTCAGCCAAAGAGCGACAAAGATTACGTACACTGTTCCCTTATATCAATGAAGCAAGCGAAAATCATAAAAAACGTGTTCAAAGCTCTACACTAAATGAAGTAGTTACAGATGCGATTTCAATGAATCCAACACCTACAGATAAAGGTCGCCGTTTAAATGTTTTCTATGCTACTCAAGTAGCAATTGAACCACCAACCTTCGTTATATTTGTTAACGATGTTGAATTGATGCATTTTTCTTATAAACGCTATTTAGAAAACCAAATTCGTGATGCTTTTGGTTTTGAAGGCACGCCGATTCATATTATTCCAAGAAAACGAAATTAAAGAAAGTGAGGATCATTATGACAAAGATATCTATTTTTGGTATGGGAAGTTTTGGAACCGCATTAGCAAATGTACTAGCTGAAAACGGCCATGATGTATTAATGTGGGGGAAAAATGAACAAAATGTAAATAATCTAAATGAACATCATATGAATCCACAATATCTTAAAGAAGCTAAACTTTGTGATAGCATTAAAGCTACAACTGATATTAATCAAGCTATACAATTTTCAGACGTTTTTCTGATGGCTTTACCAACAAAAGCGATGCGAGAAGTAGCAGGTGAAATTGATCAGCACTTATCTTCTAAAAAAACATTTATTCATGTCGCAAAAGGAATTGAAAATGGCACATTCAAACGTGTATCAGAAATGTTGGAAGATACAATTGCTCCAGAACATAATGCAGGTATAGGTGTCTTATCAGGGCCAAGTCATGCAGAAGAAGTCGTGATTAAACAACCAACTACAGTAGCTGCATCTTCAAAAGATGAAGCAGTTAGTCAACTCATTCAAGACTTATTTATGAATGATTATTTACGCGTTTATACAAACAACGATTTAATTGGTGTTGAATTAGGTGGCGCATTAAAAAATATTATTGCAGTAGCAAGTGGAATTGTAGCAGGACTTAACTTTGGCGATAATGCTAAAGCAGCATTAATGACTCGCGGTTTAGCAGAAATTAGTCGTTTAGGGGAAAAGTTAGGTGCTGATCCTATGACGTTTTTAGGGTTGGGTGGAATAGGTGATTTAATCGTAACATGTACATCAACACATTCTCGTAACTTTACTCTAGGATACAAATTAGGTCAAGGTAAAACGATGGACGAAGCATTAAATGAAATGAATATGGTTGTAGAAGGTATATACACTACAGAATCTGTTTACCATTTAGCTAAATCGCTCCACGTTGATATGCCTATTACCAATGCTTTATATGAAGTATTATTTGAAAACGAACCTGTTAAAGATGGCGTAAAAAAATTAATGGGAAGAGATAAAAAATCGGAATAATGTGTATTTTTACACTATAAATGCATATTAACTTAAAAACTTATCAATAAATCGCTCTATTTCAAGGTTTATCGCACATAAATTATTGCGGTTATTAGTCTCATTGTGTTAAAGTCATACCATAATGGTATTAAGTTATCATTATCATTTATCAGGAGGTGAATCTGATATGAACAAAACAGATTTAATTAATGCAGTTGCAGAACAAGCTGACTTAACTAAAAAACAAGCTGGTTCAGCTGTAGATGCTGTTTTCGAATCAATCCAAACTTCTTTATCTAAAGGTGAAAAAGTTCAATTAATTGGTTTCGGAAACTTTGAGGTACGTGAACGTGCTGCACGTAAAGGACGTAACCCTCAAACTGGCAAAGAAATCGAAATACCTGCAAGTAAAGTACCAGCATTTAAAGCTGGTAAAGCATTAAAAGATGCTGTTAAATAGTTTACTTATTAAAGCCCTTTTAAAAGGGCTTTTTTATTTATAGTTAAAAATGCATAAATAACATAAGTTTCGTTACAATTAAACTTTAAAATCTAATTGTACTCCGTCTCTACTGTATTCAAATATCACAGGTTGATCAAAATAAGAAAATTTTAATATTTATTAACAACATGCTCATGCGTTTTAACTTTGACATCAGATAGAAGTTCTATCTTTATTTAATTTTCAAGCAGATAATGTTAAGATGTATATTGATAATATCGTGAGGTGTGAAAATGGAAACGACTATAAGTAAACTAAATAAACAAATTGATGTTAGGTTAAAGGGTATATCAGACTATGAGCCAATCCATATTAACCAAAAGCTTGGTAGTTTATTAGATAAATACGATATCCCTGAACAAGCGAAACTTGCATGCCTCACAATTGATACATCAATGAGACATCTAGATGGTATAACAGATAATAACTTATCAAAACATTCTATACTTATTGGTGACTTACTAAGTGCCCATTTTTATACATTGTTAGCTGATTTAAATGAACCAGCTTTTCAATTATCAATGAGTAAGGCAATTATAACAGTAAATGAAATCAAGTCTTCTTTGCATCAGCAAACACTTTCCGAAGAAGAAGTCACAGATGCTATCATAAAGATAGAAGCGATATTTCCCCAAATCACGATATCTTATTTTAGTGAAGAAATTGACATAGCAAATATCTATAAGTATCTTTTTGAAGATATTGAAACATATTATCCATCATATTTAAAAATGTATAGCAAAGAAAAAGCAAAAATTGATATTCAAAAAATTAATCAAAGTTTTATAGAAAAAAAGTAGAGGTAAATCATAATGGCTGACAATAATGCAAAAAAAGAACAAGTACATACCGTTTTTCAAAATATTTCGCAAAAATATGATCGCTTAAACAATATTATTAGCTTTGAACAACATAAAGTTTGGCGTAAACATGTAATGAAAGAAATGCGTGTTAAAAAAGACAGCGTTGCATTGGACGTATGCTGTGGAACGGCAGATTGGACAATTGCATTAAGCAAAGCAGTCGGCCCTAACGGTGAGGTTACTGGACTTGATTTTAGTGAAAATATGTTAAAAGTTGGAAAAGAAAAAACTTCCGCTATGGATAATGTTCATCTTGTTCATGGTGATGCTATGCATTTGCCTTTTGAAGATGACTCTTTTGACTATGTAACAATAGGTTTTGGTTTACGTAATGTACCAGATTATTTAGGCGCTCTGAAAGAAATGCATCGCGTACTAAAACCAGGCGGTATGGTTGTGTGCCTAGAAACTAGTCAACCTACAATGCCTGTTTTCAAACAAGTTTACAAATTATATTTTAGATTCGTTATGCCTATTTTTGGCAAACTCTTTGCAAAATCTAAAGAAGAATACGAATGGCTACAACAATCAACATTTAATTTTCCAGATAAAGAAAAGTTAAAACGACTATTTAGTCAAGCTGGTTTTAGTAACATTAAAGTACGTAGCTTTACAGGTGGCGTTGCTGCAATGCACCTTGGCTATAAAGAAAAAAGTTCTACCAAAGGTGATTAACGTGGCAAAGTTAAACATAAATAATGAAATTAAAAAAGTAAATAACCTTCTTGAACAAATAATCAAAAGTAATGATACTGTGCTTGAAGAAGCATCTCTTCATTTATTGTCATCTGGAGGCAAAAGAGTGAGACCAGCATTTGTTATACTGAGTAGTCAATTTGGTAAATCAAAACAGTCAGAAGATACATATAAAGTAGCTGTAGCATTAGAACTCATCCATATGGCAACACTTGTGCATGACGATGTAATTGACAAAAGTGATAAACGCAGAGGTCGATTAACAATTTCTAAAAAGTGGGACCAAACTACCGCTATTTTAACTGGCAATTTTTTATTAGCGCTAGGCTTAGAACAATTATCAGAAGTTAATCATCCGCGAATTCATACCATTATTTCTACATCTATAGTGGATGTTTGTCGTGGAGAACTATTTCAATTCCAAGATCAATTCAACAGTAACCAAACAATATCTAATTATTTAAGACGTATTAATCGTAAAACTGCTCTATTGATTCAATTGGCTACAGAGGTAGGCGCTTTAACATCTAATGCCTCTCAACAAACCGTTTATAAATTAAAAATGATTGGTCATTACATAGGTATGAGTTTCCAAATTATAGATGATATTCTTGATTTCACAAGTTCTGAAAATAAATTAGGGAAACCCGTTGGCAGTGATCTAATGAACGGACATATTACATTACCTGTATTACTTGAAATGCGACGTAACAGTCAATTCAAGAAAAAAATAACAGATTTAACATCCGAAAGCCCTAAAGAGCATTTCGAAATATGTATCCAAGATATACGAAATTCTGAGAGTATTCATGAAGCTAAAGAAGTAAGTGATCATTATTTAGATAAAGCATTAAAACTTATAGATAGTTTAAACGAGCCACATGCTCAAAATTTATTCCGAAAATTAATTAAAAAAATGGGTTCCCGAGAAATATAAGCACAAATTAATATCTTGAAAGCGCTTTAAACACCTGTTACTATTAAGTTAGTAGCAGGTTTCTTACATGCTACACACACATATACATAAAAATAGTGTAAAGGATAATCATTTTTGGAACATGAAAACAGGGGGATACACAGTGGAACGAACATTTTTAATGCTAAAACCAGATGCTGTACAGCGTAATTTAATAGGAAATATTATTTCTAGAATTGAAAATAAAGGTTTAAAGCTTGTAGGCGCAAAGTTGATGACTGTACCAACTTCATTAGCCGAAGCACATTATGCCGAACATAAAGGTAAACCTTTTTACGATGGATTGATTTCATTTATCACTTCAGCTCCTGTATTTGCAATGGTAGTTGAAGGAGAGAATGCCGTTAATGTGTCTCGTCATATTATTGGTCAAACTAATCCAGCAGAAGCAGCACCAGGTTCAATTAGAGGTGATTTAGGTTTAACTGTTGGGAGAAATGTTATTCATGGTTCTGATTCATTAGCTTCGGCTGAAAGAGAAATTCATTTATGGTTTGATGAAAATGAAATCAGTAACTATTCAGCACCTAGGGATAAGTGGTTATACGAATAATTTCATAAGTTCATTTTATCCAATCTTAAGAGGTATGACATCTATATCTCTAGCAATCTAGGGCATAATTCCTAGAAAAATAGCATTCAGATGAATTCAATTCAATTCATCTGAATGCTTCTTTTTTATTCAATACGTCTCATTGATATGTAATTTTATATCAACATACTTAGAAAAGGCAATTTCAATACTATTTCAATAGAAATTTTCCTTTTTTACTTGTCTAAAAACTTTATGTCCCAGACAGTTAATTAAAGAAGATTGTTCTATAGTCATATCTATTCCTAATAGCTTGATTTAAAATAGTTACTCCCTTAATTTTTATTATTTTACTTTTCCATATATGGTAACATAAGAACATATGAGAATTATTAACATATGGGAAGGAGCTAATCATCATGAGATATTTAACATCCGGTGAATCACATGGTCCACAACTTACTGTTATTATTGAAGGTGTTCCTGCAAATTTAGCGATCAACGCAGAAGATATTAATAAGGAAATGTTTAAACGTCAAGGCGGTTATGGAAGAGGACGTAGAATGCAAATAGAAAAAGATGCCGTACAAATTGTTTCTGGCGTTAGAAATGGCTATACATTGGGAAGTCCAATTACTATTGTCGTAACAAATGATGATTTCACTCATTGGCGCAATATCATGGGTGTAGAACCAATCACAGCAAAAGAACAACAAGAAATGAAGCGAACCATTACTAAACCGAGACCAGGTCATGCCGATTTAATTGGTGGTATGAAATATAATCATAGAGATTTGAGAAATGTCTTAGAGCGTTCTTCTGCAAGAGAAACAGCTGCACGCGTAGCTGTAGGTGCAGTATGTAAACTATTATTGGCACAGCTTGGTATAAATATGTATAGTCGTGTTGTAGAGATTGGTGGTATTAAAGACAAAGCTTTATACGATCCAAACATTTTCAAATCAAATATTGATAAAAATGATGTACGTGTGGTTGATGACAAGATTGCTCAAGCAATGCGCGATAAAATAGATGAAGCTAAACGAGAAGGGGACTCAATTGGCGGTGTTGTTCAAGTGATGGTTGAACATATGCCAGTTGGTGTTGGCAGTTATGTACAATACGATAGAAAATTAGATGGTCGTATTGCTCAAGGTGTTGTTAGTATTAATGCCTTTAAAGGTGTGAGTTTCGGTGAAGGATTTAAAGCTGCTGAAAAACCTGGAAGTGCGATTCAAGATGAAATTCATTACGATAAAAATAAAGGATATTATAGAGCTACAAATCATCTAGGTGGCTTTGAAGGTGGAATGACAAACGGTATGCCACTAATTATTAATGGTGTGATGAAACCTATTCCAACATTATATAAACCTTTAAATTCTGTAGATATCAATACGAAAGAGGACTTTAAAGCAACCATTGAACGTTCAGACAGTTGTGCTGTACCTGCCGCAAGTGTGGTTTGTGAACATGTCGTTGCCTTTGAAATAGCGAAAGCAATACTTGAAGAATTTCAATCTAACCACATGGAGCAACTTGTGTCACAAATCGAAGAACGTCGTCAATTAAATATTGAATTTTAGACAAGTTTAATCAATAAATAGAAGGTGTATTCAATGGAATTAACAACAACTTATGACACAAATAATTATCCCATTATTGTAGAACACGGTGCATTTCAATATCTATCAAGCGTCACAGATGACTATGATAAAATTTTCGTTATTGTTGATGAATATGTAGATTTTAACTTCAAAGCCAAAATTAATGATTATGTAACTGCGCAACATGCAATCAAAATTACCATTCCAGCAGGAGAACGTACCAAATCATTTGACCATTATCATCAAGTCATTGAACAAATACTTAGTTATCAACCAACGCGTGAAACATGTTTAGTTGCGATTGGTGGTGGTGCTACAGGAGATTTCACAGGATTTTTGGCAGCAACCTTATTAAGAGGAGTCCATTTTATTCAAGTGCCAACAACCATCTTGGCTCATGATTCAAGCGTTGGTGGTAAAGTAGGCATTAATTCTCAACATGGTAAGAATTTAATTGGAGCATTCCATCGTCCTAATGCTGTCGTCTATGACTTGGATTTTCTTCAAACATTGCCATATGAAGAAGTATTAAGTGGTTATACCGAAGTATATAAACATGCATTATTATCCAATCCGTATGACTTTCAATCTATAGAAAACGCCTTTCCAAACCAATCAAAATTACAATCTTTAAAAGATATTGAGCATTTTATTTTTAAAGGCATTCAAACTAAACTTGAAATTATCACTGAGGATGAAAAAGAGCAAGGCAAACGAAAATTTTTAAACTTGGGTCATACTTTTGGTCACGCAATAGAATATCAATATAAAATCCCTCATGGTCACGCGATTATGTTCGGTATCATTTATCAATTTATAGTTGCTAATGAAATATTAAGATCAAACTTTAATATTAAACACTTTGTAGACTATGCAGAGAAATTACAATACCCAACGCAATTTATTTCAACAATGCAGTTTGATCAACTATATCATCTCATGTTAGGTGATAAGAAAAATAATGGTAAGGGTATTCAAATGGTATTACTTAAATCTATTGGACAACCAGTTGTTCAGCACGTAGATAAAGACATACTTCATAAGGCATTTAAAGATTTATTATCATATTATAAGTAGGTGATATAGCATGACACAAACCATTCATATTACAGGTCCACTCAAAGGTGAAATAACGGTTCCTGGTGATAAATCTATGACACATCGCGCTATTATGTTAGCTTCATTAGCGTCTGGAAAAACAGCTATTTATCAACCGCTTTTAGGTGAAGATTGTTTGAGAACATTAAATATCTTCAAGTTACTTGGTGTAGATATTACCATTAAAGATGATAATGTTTATATCGATTCTCCTGGTTATAGGAACTTTAAGACACCTCATCAAGTACTATATACTGGTAATTCAGGTACAACAACAAGATTATTAGCAGGATTACTAAGTGGCGTTGGGATTCAAAGCGTTTTATCAGGTGATATTTCAATTGGAAAAAGACCTATGGATCGTATACTTAAACCCCTGCAATTAATGCAAGCTAATATTTCAAGTGTTGATAATAATTACACGCCACTCATTATTCAACCAGGAAATATTCATGGTATTCGATACGAGATGGAGGTTGCAAGTGCACAAGTTAAAAGTGCGATACTGCTTGCAAGTTTATTTGCCAATGATAGCACGACAGTTATAGAGAAAGAATTAAGTAGAAATCATACTGAAACAATGTTTAAACATTTTAATATTCCAATTACGATTGATGGTAAATCTATTACAGTACCAAAGAATGCTATTCAACATATTAAAGCACGTGATTTCACTGTACCTGGCGATATTTCATCAGCTGCTTTCTTTATTGTGGCAGCTTTAATTACACCTGGCAGTGATATTACAATTCATAACGTTGGCATTAATCCAACACGATCAGGTATTATAGATATCGCACTAAAAATGGGTGCGCACATTGAACTTTTAAATCAAACACAAGAGGCTGAACCTACTGCATCAATTCATGTTCAATATACACCAAATTTAAAACCAATTCATATTGATGGTGAGCTTGTGCCTAAATCGATTGATGAATTACCAATTATCGCGTTACTATGTACACAAGCAACAGGTACAAGCATTATTAAAGATGCTACAGAATTAAAAGTGAAAGAAACAAACCGTATTGATACAACTGCAGATATGCTAGGCTTATTAGGATTTGATATTCAACCCACTGCGGACGGCCTAATCATCCATCCATCATCATTGACGAGAGCTGCAGTAGTTGATAGCTTATCCGATCATCGTATTGGTATGATGTTAGCCATTGGATCATTACTTTCATCAGAACCACTTGAAATTAAACAGTTCGATGCTGTAAATGTTTCTTTTCCAGGTTTCTTATCAAAATTAAAGCAGTTAGAAAATGAGGGAGAATAACAAATGGAAGATATCTACAAATTGATAGACGATATCAATCTACAAAAAATAGACAATATAGATTCTCGTGTAAACGATGCATTAACATCTCCAAATGATGATGCTTTGTTTATCTTAGGCGAAACATTGTATAATTTTGGCCTCATGCCTCAAGGATTAGAAGTTTTTAGAACACTTTATCATAAATATCCCGATGAAAGTGAATTGCTGATTTATTTTATTGAGGGACTAATGGCTGAAAATCAAACAGATGAAGCGCTTGAATATTTAAGACACGTTGAAACCTCAACAGAGAAATTAATGCTTGAAGCCGACCTTTATCAACAAATAAATATGTTAGAGGTCGCTATTGATAAATTAATAGAAGCTCGAGATCTCGAACCCAACGATCCAATTATACACTTTGCTTTGGCAGAAATATTGTATTATGACGGTCAGTATCTGCGCGCGACACATGAGTACCAAACAGTGTTAGACACTGGTGAATATGAAATTAATGGTATTAATTTATTTGCGCGTATGGCTGATTGTAGTTTACAAAGTGGTAATTATTCCGATGCCATCCGTTTATTTGATGAAATCAGCGATGAAGAAATGACATCCGATGATTATTTTAAAAAAGCAATTGCGTATGAGAAAAATGATTTGTCATTAGAAGCCATTAAAATCATGACTACTTTGTTAACCAAAGATCCAGACTTTTTACAAGGTTATTATTACCTTCAACAGTTATATGAACATGAAAAGAATTATGCTGATGCAATAGAAATTGGTAAAGAAGGTCTACGATTAAGTCAATTTTATAAAGAGTTAATGGTTTCAACTGGTAGTATTGAAATAGAACATGGAGACGCTAATGAAGGTGTCGCATTACTCAAACAAGCTCTAGAAGTGGATAATGCTTATCACGAGCCATTACTATTATTAGCTGATTTATTCCGTTCTGAAGAAGATTATGAAGCGTTGATTAACCTCTTGCAATACGTAGACGAAGAAGATTTAGATCCCGTATTTACATGGCACCTTGCTTTTGCTTTTGGCCAAGAAGAACGCGATAAAGAGGCTCAGCATTTCTTTGAATTAGCCTATCCAACCCTTAAGACGCAGAGTGCATTTTTAAGTGATTATTATTACTATTTATTAGAAATTGGTGACAAAAATCATGCGCAACAAATTTTAAATCAACTGTTAGAATTAGATCCTAGCAATGAAATTTGGCACGAAGAAACCGCTAGACTTGAAAATTGATAAGAGGGGGTAATATAGTGCAGATGGATTCACTTACACAAATGAAACAAAGCTATATAGAATATGCTTTGTTTCATTATCATTTTAAATCACGTATAAGTGTTTGGTTACTTAACTATATTAAAGCATCTGATAAAATGCTTAGCCAAATTCATTTTGTTGTAGAAAAGATTCCATCTCACCCAACACTTGAGCTTTCACTTGTTGGTGCTGATGATGAAGCAATTCAGTATAAATATCATCATAACCACCTTATTAATTCTAATGAGATTTTTAATGTCATTATTTCACAATCTACACCATTTGATATCTTAATACATTTTCCACTTCACGTCGGACCGGATGCGAAATTAGAACAGCTTATTTTAGCACAAATAGTACAATCTGAGCGATACCAATCCTATTTACCTTATATTCATACCTTATCTTCAAATAGTACGTTACAACATCAATTTTTAAGTCAGCTGTATGAAAATATTGATTTAAGTTTATTGATGCATGACACAGAACGTTTTACGCAATTAACACATGTTCTAAATACGATTAAAGCTCAACACATGACTAATAACAATCTAGAGGATTAAATTATGCGCATTCGTGAAATTTGGGAACTATCCTTATATTATAAACCGTTTCTTTTATTGCTTTTGTTTTGCAATGTTTTAGGTGCGTTATATGGCTATTACTGGTATGCTGAACAATTATCTTCAACAACATGGTATTTTTTACCATTTGTACCTGATAGTCCAACCGCTTCGTTATTTTTATGTTTAACATTATATTGCTTCTTGAACAATAAACGTTGTAGTATTGTTGGTACTCTAGCTTTTTTAACATTATTTAAATATGGTATTTGGGCTGTCAGCATGAACATTTTAATGTTTATTGAAAATCATGATATAACAATAAATGGTCTACTCCTGCTATTATCTCACGCCATAATGGCTATGGAAGCATGTTATATTTATCCACGACTACAACGTTCGTCTTTTGCAATAGCAGTTGGTTCATTATGGCTATTCATTAACGATGCGATAGACTATCTATTTGAGCAGTATCCTATATATGACTTTATCGCTATGCACCTTGTTCCAATTGCTGTATTTACAGTATGTTTAAGTTTCATGAGTATTCTGTTATATTATATATTTGGTTCCATATTAAAGTTTAAATTATTTGCTTAATGTGCGTGTTCTCAGTAAAATATTATCAAAGGGAGAGTGAGTTTAATGTCTTTAATGTCTTATATAATTTATATTGTCATCATTATGGCGATTCCTATGTGGGCACAACACAACGTAAAGTCAAATTATGAAAAATATTCACAAGTCAGATCTACAAGTGGTAAAACAGGACGTGAAGTCGCTGAAGAAATCCTGCATGCTAACGGTATTTATGATGTCGAAGTAGTACGAGGAGAAGGCTTTTTAACAGATCACTACGATCCAAAAAAGAAAGTCGTTTGTTTATCTCCAGCTAACTTTGATCGTCCATCTGTAGCTGGCACAGCAATTGCTGCGCACGAAGTTGGGCATGCAATTCAACATGCACAAGGTTATGCATTCTTACGCTTTAGAACAGCGTTAGTACCTTTTGCAAATATTGGTAGTTCACTAAGTTATATGCTTGTCTTATTAGGTATTGTATTAACAACACTTGGTAGTGCTTTTGGCTCAACAGCGTTATGGGTTGGTGCAGGATTAATGTCACTAGCCGTATTGTTTTCAATCGTTACTTTACCAGTAGAGTTTGATGCCAGCTCACGTGCTATGAAACAAATACAAAGCTTAAATATTGTAAATGAAAAAGAATATAAACATGCTAAAAAAGTTTTATCAGCCGCTGCGATGACATATGTGGCAGCTACTGCAACAGCTGTTGCTGAACTTGTAAGACTTATCCTTATTGCGCGTTCTAGTGATTAACAAGTAAATATAGCATTTAATGCTACAATTTTGAGATATTCGTATAGCCATATTCTTTAACAAGGTGCACAAGTTGTACCTTGTTTTTTATTTGTCGTTGCACGACGAATGCATGTTCAGAAATTTTGATATATACTATATAAGACATAATTATTAAAGGAGAATGACAATGACTAAATCTATGAAAGAGATGCAAAAAGAAGTCGATGCATACATCAGTCAATTTAAAGCGGGATACTTTTCTCCTTTAGCCAACTTAGCACGCTTAACAGAAGAAGTTGGCGAATTAGCTAGAGAAATTAATCATTATTATGGTGAGAAACAAAAGAAAGATTCAGAAGAAGATAACACCGTAAAAGCCGAACTAGGGGACAATTTATTTGTACTTCTTTGCATCGCTAACTCTTTAAACATTGATATGACTGACAGCTTTAATGAAACGATGAAAAAGTTTAATACACGTGATAAAAACCGTTTTGAGCGCAAGTCTTGATGTAATAGGAAGGGAGTTATGGCTAAATGAAAATTGGGATTACATGCTACCCATCAATGGGTGGCTCGGGAATTATTGCTACAGAACTCGGCATTAAGATGGCAGAACGTGGTCATGAAGTTCATTTTATTACTTCAAATCTACCATTTAGAATTAGAAAGCCTTTGCCAAACGTCACTTTTCATCAAGTTGAAGTTAATCAATACGCCGTATTTCAATATCCGCCTTATGATATCACTTTAAGTACAAAAATTGCGGAAGTTATTAAAGAGTATGATTTAGATATATTACACATGCATTACGCAGTTCCACATGCTGTTTGCGGCATACTTGCTCGCCAAATGTCTGGTAAAGATATAAAAATCATGACAACACTTCATGGCACAGATATCACAGTACTTGGTTATGACCACACATTAAAAGATGCTATAAAATTCGGAATCGAAGAAAGTGACATAGTGACAAGCGTCAGTCAGTCATTAGCTAAACAAACTAAAGATATTATTGAGACTGATAAAGATATCATTCCTATTTATAACTTTGTGCGTGAGGATGAATTTCCGACAAAACATGATGAGTCTCTAAAGAACATGTATGGTATTCTTCCTGAGGAGAGCGTACTTATTCATGTATCTAATTTTAGACGTGTTAAACGCATAGATACTATAATTGAGACTTTTGCAAAAGTACATCAATCCATACCAAGTAAGTTATTATTGTTGGGTGATGGCCCTGAACTCTGTGATATGCGTCAAAAAGCACGTGACCTTAATGTAGAAGATCATGTGTTATTTTTAGGAAAGCAAGATTGTGTGAGTGAATTTTATCAACTTGCAGATATTGTCTTACTTTTAAGTGAAAAGGAAAGTTTTGGGTTAAGCTTGTTGGAAGCGATGAAGACAGGCGTCGTACCGATTGGCTCAAACGCAGGAGGCATTAAAGAAGTTATCAAGCATGGAGAAACAGGTTATATCGTTGACGTTGGTGATAGTGCACAGGCTAGTGAATATGTGCTAGAACTATTAAATAATCCACAATTATATCAGACGATACAACACAATATGCTAAAGGATATTAAAGAACGTTTTGGCTCAGAACTTATTACTGACCAATATGAATATTATTACAATAAAATGTTACAGTAAAAGAGGTATCAGATGTCATATAGATTATTTGAACAAGCAAAACCTTTACTAACAAAAATTCAGCAACACGGTTACGAGGCTTATTTTGTAGGTGGATCAGTGCGTGACTATATTATGGGACGAGATATACATGATATTGATATCACAACAAGCGCTACACCTGATGAAATTGAAACAATATTTCAGCATACAATTCCTATTGGCAAAGCACATGGCACAATCAATGTTGTTTATGGACAGCATAATTATGAAGTAACTACATTTCGAGCAGAAGAAGAATATACAGACCATCGTTGCCCTAGTGAGGTAACGTTTGTCAGAAATTTGTATCAAGATGTTGAACGTCGTGATTTTACCATGAATGCCATTGCAATGGACAAATCTTATCAAATCTACGATTACTTTGGTGGACAAGCTGATATTAAGCAACACATTATCCGAACGGTAGGAGAGCCTCATGAGCGATTTGAAGAAGATGCTCTGCGAATATTACGTGGTCTCCGTTTCGAGGCTCAATTAGGCTTTACAATTGATACAACAACATTTCTTGCCATGCAACAACGTGTGGCAGATACAGCTTACTTATCTATAGAACGTATTATCGTTGAATTAAAAAAATTAATACAAGGGCATTATGTGTCATCCAGTTACAAGCATATGATTCAGCTAGGGTTGTTTAACCATATCCCATTCTTTGAATCTATAGATATGAACAAATTTATAGTAACAGAGCCTATGTCTTTCGAACTATGGATTGCATCATTGTTGTTTGCAACAAATAGTCAATTTTCTCTTACTTCTCTCAAAATAAGTAACAACGAGAAACAAAAGATTAAACAATTGCTATCTTTGCTTCAACTTTTGAATAAGATAAAATCAAAACAAGATTTACGTCTATTAGTATATGACTATGGCAGTCATTCTTTATTAGAAATCTTAAACCATCGTCAAATGTTTCAAGATCAGCATATAAAAGTAGGTAATCCTGTTATCATTAATCCTGAGGTGATTCACGATATATCACAATCACTTATTATAAATCAGCGTCAAGATATCGCAATAAGTGGTTATGATTTAATTAACTTCTTCAATAAAAAACGTGGTCCTTGGATTAAAACGGTATTAAGAATGATTGAAGTAGCAATTGTCAACAACAATGTGCAAAATAATAAAGAACAGATATTGAAGTGGGTGAAAAAACATGTCGAAATATAGTCAAGATGTGATTAATATGCTATATCAACATCACAACACATACATTTCAGGACAGCATATTGCCAATCAATTAAACATCTCACGTGCAGCTGTAAAGAAAATTATTGACCAATTAAAAGTCGAAGGTTGCGACATCGTATCGATTAATCATAAAGGACATCAGTTGAAATCGTTACCTGATCAATGGTATTTAGGCATTATTAAACCTATTGTCAACAAACATCAGATATTTGATCAAATAGAAGTTTATCGCACAGCCGATTCGACACAAATAATTGCTAAACAAATGTTAGTCAATAATTCTAAATCTTATCTAATATTGAGTGATGAACAAACAAAAGGACGTGGTCGCTTCAACCGAAATTGGAGTTCCTCTAAAGGGAAAGGCTTGTGGATGTCAGTTGTTTTAAGACCTAATGTACCATTTGATATGATGCCTAAGTTCAACCTATTTATTGCTTTAGGTATTCGTGATGCTATTCAAGCATTTGCGAATGATGAGGTTAAAATAAAATGGCCAAATGATATTTATATCGGTGATAAAAAAGTTTGCGGCTTCTTAACTGAAATGGTTGCGAATTACGATGCTGTTGAAGCAATCATTTGTGGTATTGGCATTAATATGAATCATACTGAAGATGATTTTATAGAAGAAATTAAGTCCAGAGCAACGAGCATACGCCTCCATGCCACACATAAAATTAATCGCTATGCATTTTTTGATCAGCTTATCTCACAAATTGTTTATCGCTATCAACAGTTTCTTACACAGCCATTTAATACCATCCGTGATGAATATATCAAAGCATCTAACATTTGGCAGCGTCAAATAAAATTCACTGAAAATGGCACGCAATTTATGGGTGAAGCGGAAGATATAGATTATAACGGCTTTTTAATTGTCAGAGATAACCAAGGGAATATGCGCCGTTTAATGAGTGCAGATATTGAAATATAATCATGAGTTAAGGAGAGATAATCATGGGGCAAACAAGTTACGCCGTTGTTGACTTAGAAACGACCGGTAACCAGCTTGATTACGATGAAATTATTCAAATAGGTATCACATTCGTTCGTGGCCAAAAAATTGTAGGTACCTACCATTCAATGATTAACACTGATGTAGAAATCCCTCCATTTATACAAGCGCTCACTTCAATAGAAGAAGATATGTTAAAGCAAGCACCATATTTTCATGAAGTTGCAGAAGACGTCTATAAACAGCTTAAAGATTCTGTGTTTGTTGCACACAACGTTTCTTTTGATTTAACTTTTATTAAAAAGGCATTTAAACGTAATCACATCCATTTTCAACCCAAAAAGGTGATTGATACTGTTGAATTATTTAAAATTGCTTTCCCTACAGATAAAAGTTATCAGCTGAGTGAATTGGCAGAGGCACACCATATTCCATTAGATAATGCGCACCGTGCTGATGAAGATGCAACAACAACTGCAAAATTAATGATTAAAGCATTTCAAAAGTTTGAAACATTACCGCTAGACACGTTAAAACAATTATATTATTTAAGCAAAAACTTAAAATATGACTTGTATCATATTTTGTTTGAAATGGTACGCCAATATAAAAACGCTTTGCCAGATAACAAATTTGACCGTTTTGAACAAATTATGTATAAAAAACAAATCGATTTAAAAGCACCAAAAACAGACTTTAATGGTTCTTTAAAAGACTTATATTCAAAAGTAGTGGCGCAATTAAAGTTAACTTATAGGCCACAACAATTATACTTAGCTGAAATTATTCTTGATCAATTAATGCATAGTGATAAAGCCATGATAGAAGCACCACTAGGAAGTGGTAAGTCCTTAGCTTATTTGCTCGCAGCCTTAATGTATAACATTGAAACGGATAAACATGTCATGATTTCAACGAATACAAAGCTTTTACAGCATCAACTACTTTATAAAGATATCCCTGAACTCAATCAAGCATTAGAATTTAAAATTAATGCCTTATTGATTAAAAGCAAAAGTGAATATATTTCATTAGGATTAATCAGTCAAATATTGAAAGATGAAAATATCAATTATGAAGTAAGTATCTTGAAGATGAAACTGCTCATCTGGCTAACTGAGACTGAAACTGGCGACATACAAGAGCTTAATTTAAAAGGCGGTCAAAAGATGTACTTTGACCAAAAAATTGAAACATATGTTCCAGAAAAAAACGATGTTCATTTTTATAATTATATTAAACGCAATGCACAAAACATTCAAATTGGTGTAACAAATCATGCACACCTCATTCATTCTGATCACGAAAATTCTATTTATGAATTATTTGACGATTGTATTATAGATGAAGCACACCGTCTTCCTGACTATGCTTTAAATCAAGTCACTAACGAATTGAACTATGCAGATATAAAATATCAACTTGGCTTAATCGGTAAAAATGAAAATGAAAAATTATTGAAAGCTATTGATCACTTAGAACAACAACGTATTCTAGAAAAATTAGACATCCCACCCATTGATGTTTTTGGCTTGAAATCTCATATAACTGATATTCATGAATTAAATGAACGCTTATTTACTACAATGTTTGATATTATACACAGCAGTGAAACACACGATGATGACACTCATCGATACCATTATGTCTATGATTTTGATACACAATCCATTTTGAATGATTTACATCAAGTCATTACAAAAGTTAATAAAACCTTGGAATTCTTTAATGGTATGAGTCATAAAACTGTTAAATCATTTAGAAAACAACTCCTATATCTTAATGAACGCTACAAGGCAATTGAAAACAGTTTATTAGAACATCACACGACGTTTATTGCCATAAAAAATTTACAGCAAAAATCGACCATTCGTTTATTTATTAAAGATTATAATGTCAAAGACGTTTTAACCTCACAAATTTTAGATAAATTTAAATCTTTAACTTTTATATCTGGTACTTTAACATTTAACCATTCGTTTGATGCCTTTAAAAATTGGTTTACCGAAACTGTCTCATTTAATACATTTGAAGTTCAAAATCCAATGCCACAACTTAAAAATACAAATGTGTTTATACCTACTGATGTAGAACCTTATAACTATTTAAGCATTGAAGATTATGTTTCTTCAATCGTGCAATATTTAGAAGTTTATACACAAAAAACGCAATCAAAATGTCTCATTCTATTTACCAGCTATAAAATGATGCACATGGTACAAGAACTTATCAATGACTTACCATCATTTGAAGATTATATCGTCTTGACACAACAACAAAATCAAAATTATAAAATTGTGCAGCAATTCAATAGTTTTGATAAAGCAATACTTTTAGGCACATCAACATTTTTTGAAGGTTTTGATTTTCAATCAAATGGCATTAAATGTGTCATGATTGCTAAATTACCATTTATGAATAAATATAATACAAAATATTGGCTGATGGATTCAGAGTTCAAATCTACATTTAAAGAATATGTATTACCTGATGCAGTTACACGATTTAGACAAGGATTAGGACGTTTAATTCGTAACGAAGAAGATCAAGGTTTAATCATTTCATTTGATGACAGATTAATTCATAGTAACTATAAAAATTTCTTTTCTCAAGTACTTGTAGATTATCGTCAGAATAAAGGTGATATCCAGCAATTCAATAAATTACTCAATAAGATTAAATAAGCTTGAAACACTAGTAAAAATAAAATATGGACAACTAGAACTTACATAGTGCTTTTGTTAAAATGAAAGAGTATTAATAAACAGAAATACACAATAGGAGACGAGTTATGAAGACAACAATTAAGCAAGCAAAACAACATCTTAACCAAGAAGTAACAATTGGAGCTTGGTTAACAAACAAACGTTCAAGTGGTAAAATTGCATTTTTACAACTTCGAGATGGTACTGGTTTTATGCAAGGTGTCGTGGTTAAGTCTGCCGTAGATGAAGAGACTTTCCAACTTGCTAAAGATATTACACAAGAATCTTCACTTTATGTTACAGGTACAATATCTGAAGATAATCGTTCTGATATCGGCTATGAAATGCAAGTCACATCAATTCAAGTAATTCACGAAGCACATGATTACCCAATTACTCCCAAAAATCATGGCACAGAATTTCTAATGGACCACCGTCATTTATGGCTGCGTTCAAAAAAACAACATGCTGTTATGAAAATTAGAAATGAAATTATTAGAGCTACCTATGAATTTTTTGATACGCACGGCTATACTAAAATTGATCCACCTATTTTAACGGCAAGTGCACCTGAAGGCACAAGTGAGTTATTCCATACAAAATACTTTGATCAAGATGCGTTTTTATCTCAAAGTGGTCAATTATATCTTGAAGCTGCGGCTATGGCTCATAGAAATGTTTTTTCATTTGGTCCAACGTTCCGTGCTGAAAAGTCTAAAACACGTCGTCATTTAATTGAATTTTGGATGATTGAAGCAGAAATGGCTTTTACAACGCATGCTGAAAGTTTAGAGGTTCAAGAGCAATATGTTGCGCATGTGGTCCAATCCGTATTAGAAAATTGTACTTTAGAATTGAAATTATTAGATAGAGATACTTCAAAATTAGAAAAGGTAGCTACACCATTTCCTCGTATTACCTATGATGATGCGATTGATTATCTCAAAGAACAAGGATTTGATGATATCGAATGGGGCGATGATTTCGGTGCACCGCATGAGACAGCTATTGCTAATCATTATGACTTGCCAGTGTTTATCATAAATTATCCAACATCAATTAAACCATTTTATATGCAACCAAATCCAGACAATAACAATACTGTGCTTTGTGCCGATTTAATCGCGCCAGAAGGTTATGGTGAAATTATAGGTGGTTCAGAACGTATTAACAATTTAGAATTGCTTGAAGAACGCATCAAGCAATATCACTTAGATGAGGAAAGCTATAGTTACTACTTAGATTTGCGTCGCTATGGTAGCGTTCCACATAGTGGTTTTGGTTTAGGTTTAGAAAGAACAGTTGCGTGGATATCAGGTGTTGAACATGTTCGAGAAACATCACCATTCCCACGCTTACTAAATAGACTTTATCCATAACATTTACATGTTTATTAAGTAAGAAATGATAAGCTTATTGATTAGGCATAAACAATTTTAACGCTAAACTGATTGCCTATTAATGCTCGCAATCTACAACTTTAGAATTTTGGTTAGGGGAGTGGGATAACAAACTGTCTCACTCCCATTTTATAGAAACTAAATATATTGAGGTGATAATATATGGATATCTTTCAACTCAAGACAAGACCAGTCGTATTAAGAAGAGAATTATTTGATCATTATAGTGAATTAGGTATGGATGAACAAGATTTGGTTATTCTTATTAAATTAATTTATGCTGCAGAAACTTCTAATAAACAGCCCTCAATAGAAGCCTTAAGAAAAGGATCGACACTAGATTCTAGAGAAATCACCACAATTATACAACATCTTATCCAATTAGATTTATTGGAATTAAATGTGAATAAAGATGAAGAAGGTAAATTTACCGAATATATGAACTTGGATCCGTTTTATACTAAATTATTATCCTTGCTCAAGCAACAAGAACTTAAGAGTCAAAATAAGCAAGAAGATAATCAATTCCAACAGTTATTCACTTTGATAGAACAAATATTTGCTAGACCGTTATCACCCTATGAAATTGAAACGTTAAATCAGTGGATTGATGTGGATCATCACGACATTAGTATCATCCAAGCAGCTTTGGATGAAGCAGTGGGGCAAAATAAGCTTAGTTTTAAATATATGGATCGAATACTGCTTAATTGGAAGAAAAATAATGTAAAAACAATCGATGATACAAATAAAATTCGTGAACAGTTTCATAAGCCTAAAATGAAACATACAGTTAAAGAAGTCCCTAAATTTGACTGGTTAAATGGAGAGAACTTAGATGATAAGTAAAAAGAAAGCGCTAAAAATGATCGATATTATCGCTGATATGTTTCCAAATGCAGAATGCGAACTAAGGCATAATAATGCATTCGAACTGACAATTGCAGTTCTTTTGTCAGCCCAATGTACGGATAACTTAGTAAATAAAGTAACCGCTACATTATTCACTAAATATAAAACACCTGAAGATTATCTAGCTGTACCATTAGAAGAATTAGAACAAGATATCCGTTCTATTGGTTTATATCGTAATAAAGCAAAAAATATCAAAAAATTATGTACCTCACTACTTGAAAAATTTAATGGTCAAATTCCCCAAACTCATGCAGAACTAGAAAGTTTAGCAGGAGTTGGACGTAAAACGGCAAATGTGGTGATGAGTGTAGCATTCGGAGAACCAGCTTTAGCCGTCGACACCCATGTCGAACGTGTCTCAAAACGCTTAGGTATCAATAGATGGAAAGATAATGTGCGACAAGTAGAAGATAGGTTATGCTCAATAATCCCAAGGGACCGCTGGAATAAAAGCCATCATCAATTAATATTTTTCGGCCGTTATCATTGTATTGCAAGAAAACCAAAATGTGACATATGCCCATTGTTTGATGATTGTAGAGAAGGACAAAAACGATATAAACTTAAATTAAAGAAAGCGTGATTTCAGATGATAGAAAAGCAAGATTTTGAAGTATTAGAACAACAACTTGAACAATTTGCAGCTACCAGAAATTTAAATTCAGCTGAAGCCAAACCAGTAGTTGATGCATATTTTCAACTGTTAATAGATTACTTCAAACAAATCAATCAAATTTCTGCAATTGATTTTGAATCACTCTCACTTTATCCTATCGTTCCAATGAATTTCTACGAACGCTATCAATATCTATTAACTAGAAAATACCATTTTATGGGTTACAGACAAATGAAAACATTAAAAAGCGAATTAATAAAAATGGCTGCAAGCTATCAAACAAGATTGAAATTCCGTAAATCATAAATGTGCATTAAATAATAAAAAATTCCCTCTAAAGCATCTCTTAAATAATTAAGAAAGCTTTAGAGGGAATTTCATTTATGACGAATTTATTATCGTCCGAAAACTGAGCTTAAACCACCTGTGCTGCTTGAGTTGTTTCTTGCTCCACTTGATGTGTTTGAATTACTTGAACGATTTGAACTTGAAGTACTGTCGCTAGAACCGCTACTTCCATAAACTTTTCGTCCTGTTGTATTATTATCAGGGTGATTAGCTACTGATAATGATTCTTTATTACTACCACTTACAGAGTCAGGTTTACTAAAGTCTGAACCGTCTCTTGGTGAAATATCAGACATCACTTCTTCTAGTAAATATTGTGGATATTCTTGTTCAGAATGACCAACAAATGAATTTGTACCATATTGTTTAACTTCTTTAAAGCCCATCCACACTGACATACTGTATTTTGGAGTGAAACCATTAATCCATACATCTTTAGCTGCACTATCTGGTAAATTATATTTTTGATAAACTTCTTCACCATATGTTCCAGTACCAGTTTTCGCTGCAATATTAACGCCAGAAACACCATGTCCATATGCTGAACCATATGCTGAAAACGTACCTTTAAGCATTTCAGCCAACATGTAAGCCGTATAGTCTTTCATTGCTTTATGACTAGAATGATCATATTCAATTGTTTCGCCGTCTGCAGTCACAACTTTTTGAATAGAATGTGCATTATTGTATGTTCCTCCATTTGCAATTGACGCAAATGCTGAAGCTAATTGAGTAGGTGAGAATTCTGATGAAGAACCACCTAGTACTTCAGACGGACCAATTTCATTCTTGTAATCAAGTCCAACTTTTGATGCAAATTTCTTCGGTGCATTGTTACCAGCTTGAGAACGTGTTGCTTGCCATGTTTTTAAAGCTGGTATATTGAAACTTTGTCGAATAGCATCATACATTGATACTGTTCCATGACCTTTTTGATCGTAGTTTCTAAATGTAGAACCTTCAACTTGATAACTAGATTCATCTTGAATAGCATGATTTGTAGCCCATTGCATATTTTCAATTGCTGGACCATATGCTAAGAATGGTTTTAATGATGAACCAGTAGGGTGAGGGTCAGTAGCTTGGTTTCGATCGACGACATCTCTGAAATTACGTCCACCTGAAATAGCAACTAATCCGCCAGTTTTGCTGTCTACAATTGAAGAACCAACTTGCTGATCATCATTTTTGTAGAAGTTACCGTTGTCTATACGATTTTGTAATGTTTTTTGGACATCTTTATCCATGTTTGTATAGATTTTGATTCCGCTTTGTAAAACATCACCAAGATTTTGATTTTTAAACTTATCATTATTCATAAGTTCAGATTTTACAAAGTTAACATAAGAATCGTAATCCGTATCTTGATTTTTCGTACCAGTTTGACGTTCTTTTGTACCACGTTGAACGAGATTATCTTTTAAAGATGTTTTCTTCGCTTGTTCCCATTCTTTTTTACTAATGCGATTGTGATAATGCATTAAATAAAGAACTGTACCCTTACGATTTTCTGCTTCTTTTGGATGATCATAAATGTTATAAACATTTGGAACTTGTGGTAAACCAGCTAAATATGCTTCTTCAGCTAAATTTAAATCTTTTAAGTCTTTATTGAAATAATATTTAGCTGCAGCTTTAATACCATATACACCATCAGAATAGTAAATCTTATTTAGATACATTTGGAAAATGTCATCTTTACTATACTCTTGCTCTAACCGATATGAAAGGTATGCTTCCTGTGCTTTACGACCAATAGATTTCTCTTCTGATAAAAATGATCGTTTGACAACTTGTTGGGTCAATGTTGAAGCACCTTGTGAACCAAAGCCACCAGTCAAGTTTTTACCTACGGCCCCAAATAAACGTTTATAATCAAGTGCACCGTGTTCATAAAAACGATTATCTTCAGTTGCTAAAACTGCATTTCTCATGTTTTTCGGTACATTCTTCAAATCAACATGCTCTCGTCTAGCACCATTGTCGAGTGTTTTAACTAATTTGCCATTTTTATCATAGATTTTAGCAGGCGCAGGATCTTGTAATTTCGATTCTGTAAATGCGGGTGCTTTCCATGCATAATAAGCAAAAAGTAAAATACCTAATAGTGCGAGAATGATAAAGGCAATAAACATAAAACCTATAATCTTAATAATCGTTCTCTTCACACTTTTATTCTGTTTTTGTTTGGATTTCCCATTATTACCTTTCTTAGGTTGAGAAGATCCTTGCTTTTCCGTCATACGCGGTCCTCACTTTCATCTAATATCAACTTATCAACAGCTTTGAGGTAATCTAATCTAGGTTGATACTGATAAGGAATATGGTAACCATTTTTTCGTATTTCTTCAACTGTTATCGACTTTTTAACATCCGCTTTGTACCTTTTCCAGAAATATTCAAACTTAGAATAGGGAAGAAGATACACTTCATCAAGTACTTTAAATCGCATAATTAAGAACACAATACCGCGCTGGACATGTGCTTTTTGCATATGCGCAACTTGATGATCATGAATGTTGTTTAATGGGAAAGACGTTTTATTTTTCGTTTCCTTTGCCTCAAAATCGATATAATGACTTCGATAAACACCATTATAGTCAGTTGTTGAAGGCGTACGAAAGTAAGCTTCATTTATAACTGCTTTACTTCGTTTCGGATAATGAACATTCACAATTTGCACTGGTGTAGGTTTCTTGTGAATAACAGCTATATCTTTGTCTAAATAATAAGAATTAGATAATTCTATATCTTTTTCCAAAGACATTCCGCGCCCACCATATTCTATATTACCTGAAATAGTGGCATCATTGCGTCCGACCTTAGTCTTATTTGAATTAAATGGTTTCCCGTTTGGATAATTCATTACTTTCACCACCAGTTTGGTTATAAACCCTTCTTATTATACATGAGGCATTTTAATGTTCCAAACTTTTATATGAGAATAATGTATAAAATATCAATCTATACATTAACCACTTCATTTTAACGTTTATTGCCAATTAACACAATATTTCAGTTAATTTAGTTAATGATGTGTCATAAATAACACTGAAAAAGATACTAAAATGACGTCACTGTGTAATTATGTTAAATTTATTTATGGGAGGCCTAAATGCAACAATATATTAATCAATTAAATGATGAATTAAAATATATAAAATCTACCTATAATAAAGTTAAAAAATCACAGTGCAATTATGATTTTGACCGTTATGTAAAGCCTTATGCCACGCAAATAGATTCTCTTCTTACACAGTTTTCCTATTATAAAGATGACATCGTAACATTACCTTATTTAAATGAATATAAATGGCAGATATTTTTACAAATGGTGAAAGAATTATCAGTTGAATGTCATTATTATAGAACAAGTCGCAAACTTTTTAATGAGAAATTTAAAAATGTGACTTATGTTTTAAATTACATGGCATCACAACTTGAAATTGGGGAATAATATGGTAAAAACAATTTATATAACTGGTTATAAATCATTTGAGTTGAATATTTTTAAAGATGACGCTCCGGAAGTTTATTATTTAAAACAATTTATACGTCATAAATTAATAAATTATCTTGATGAAGGACTAGAATGGGTGTTAATTCAAGGTCAAATGGGTATAGAACTGTGGACAGCTCAAGTTGTTATTGAGTTGAAAGCACAATATCCCGAACTAAAATTAGCGATTATCACACCATTTGAAGGTCATACGCAACGCTGGAATGAGCAAAATCAATTAGTCTATAACCAACTGGTAGCCAAAGCAGATTATGTGGATAGTATTTATCATAGTCAATATAAGGGGGCTTTTCAGTTTAAACAGGCTGACCGCTTTATGCTGGAACATTCTGATTTGACGCTACTTATTTATGATGAAGAGCAAGAGGGGAGTCCCAAGTTTTTTAAAGCGATGTTAGTTGATTTTATGTCTAAAACAAACTATACTTGTGATATTGTGACGTTTGATGAATTACAAGATTTCATTAATGATTTACAGTGGGCTGAAGATTAAAGTTTTGAAAAATGAGGTGGATAAAATGGCAGATGTATCTTTAAAGCTATCAGCTAAAGATATTTATGAGAAAGATTTCGAAAAAACTATGGCACGTGGCTACAGAAGAGAAGAAGTAGACGCTTTTCTGGATGACATTATTACTGACTATCAAAAGATGGCAGATATGAACAGTGAAGTTGTAAAATTATCAGAAGAAAATAACAAATTAAAAAAAGAACTGGAAGAATTAAGATTACGTGTAGCAACATCTAGACCCCAAGACAACAAATCTTTCGCTTCTGGCAGTGCCAACTCTAACAACAATAACGTCGATATTTTAAAAAGAATTTCAAATCTTGAAAAAGCTGTATTTGGTAAATAAAGACATTTACGTTTGTTACTAAGAAATATAATATGGTATAATCGCAAAAGTGATATTTTGGGTAATCGCTATAGCAATATAGAGGAAAGTCCATGCTCACACAATCTGAGATGATTGTAGTGTTCGTGCTTGATGAAATAATAAATCAAGGCATTAATTTGACGGCAATGAAATAACCTAAGTCATCAGATAAGGTTAAATTAATTTGAAAGTGCCACAGTGACGTAGCTTTTATAGAAATATAAAAGGTGGAACGCGGTAAACCCCTCGAGTGAGCAATCCAAATTAGGTAGGAGCACTTGTTTAGCGGAATTCAACGTATAAACGAGACACATTTCATCTGAAATAAGATGATAGGTAGACAGATGATTACCACCCGCGTACCAGTGCAGCTAGTACACATTATGAGTACAACGGAACAGAACATGGCTTACAGAAATATCATTTACTAGTTTAGCTCTCCCTTTGTGCGGAGAGCTTTTTTCATGTAATTTCATTACTAAACTATTCAGAACTATGATTATTCGTTAAAATAGACTTTGAAATCACTTAATTAAAGGAGATTAAACATGTTTCAATTATTAGCTGTTTGTCCAATGGGATTAGAAGCAGTGGTCGCAAAAGAAATTCAAGACCTAGGCTATGAAACTCAGGTAGAAAACGGGCGTATATTCTTTGAAGGCGATGAATCTGCCATAGTAAAATGCAATCTTTGGTTACGTACCGCTGATCGAGTAAAAATTGTAGTTGGTCGTTTTAATGCGACAACTTTCGAACAATTATTTGAACAAACAAAATCATTACCATGGGAAACTATTATTGATAAAGATGGCAGCTTTCCAGTCCAAGGAAAAAGCGTTAAATCAACACTCTACAGCGTACCTGATTGCCAAGCTATAACTAAAAAAGCGATTGTTGAACGCTTAAAATATGCTTATCAAGAATCTGGATGGCTAAATGAAACAGGTGCAAAATTCCCTGTGGAAGTATCGATTTTAAAAGATAATGTGTTATTAACGATAGATACCTCTGGTTCTGGGCTAAATAAACGGGGTTATCGTTTAGCTCAAGGTGAAGCACCTATAAAAGAAACTTTAGCTGCAAGTTTGATAAAATTAGCAAATTGGACAGGACAAACACCATTAATCGATCCTTTTTGTGGTTCAGGAACAATAGCTATTGAAGCATGTCTTATAGCACAAAATATTGCGCCAGGGTTTAATAGGGAATTTGTATCTGAAGCATGGCATATTATTCCAGAAGATCTTTATGAAAAACTGCGTAACGAAGCCGACCAACAAGCAGATTATGATAAAGAAGTCGAAGTCTATGCCTATGATATCGATCCAGATATGATTGAAATTGCTAAACGTAACGCTGCAGAGGTAGGATTAAGTGATATCATTCAATTTGAAGTTAAAGATGTGAATACACTAACTATTCATCGTGAAGAACCAATGGCATTAATAGGCAATCCACCATATGGTGAACGTATCGGCGATAGAGAAGAGGTCGAAACAATGTATCGTTACATTGGTAAATTGATGGCACAGCATCCCTTGTTATCAACTTACATTTTAACGAGCAATAAAGAATTTGAGTTTTTAGCTAATCGTAAAGCGACAAAACGTCGTAAATTATTTAACGGTTATATCGAATGTAATTATTATCAATATTGGGGTAAAAAACCGCAATATTAACATATGAGTTATCTGCAATAATAAATTTAGTCACAAATAATTCATTCGCACTCTTATCATTACTATTGTAAAGTAAGGATAACTGAGTTTTTAGTTAACATATACAGAAGAATTACATCATAGTTAGGAGAGATAAATATGAAGACTGTTTTAATTATCGGTGCCAATGGTAAAGTTTCCATTGAAGCTACTAAAATATTTTTGGAAAATACAACTTATAATGTAGATTTATTTTTAAGAAATGCGCATCGTATACCCGACTATAGATCAAATCGCATCACGGTATATGAAGGTGACGCTAAAAATGAACAAGATATCGTTAAAGCGCTGGATAAAGTAGATGTTGTCTTTGCTAGTCTATCAGGCTCTATGGACGCTGAAGCAACAGCTATTGTAAATGCAATGGCACAAAAAAATGTTTCTCGCCTTATCTTTATCGCTGCTCCAGGAATTTATGATGAATTACCAGATAAATTCAATCAATTTAATAAAGAACAATTTGGTAATAAATTGCTAAAATACCGTAAAGCAGCTGATATTATCGAAGCTTCAAATTTAGACTATACAATTATTCGTCCAGCCTGGTTTACATTTAAAAATGAAACCGATTATGAAGTGACCCAAAAAGGAGAGCAATTTAAAGGTACAGAAGTATCAAGAAAAAGTGTTGCTAATTTAGCAGTTAAAATAGCAAAAAATCCATCGCTGCACTCCAAAGAAAATATTGGCGTAAACAAGCCAAATACTGATGGAGACAAACCAGCATGGATGTAGTAATCCAAGTCACTATGTCGCAAAATAATTAAATTAAAGCTGTACAGCCACATCAACTTTTAAAAAAACTCAATAAAATTTTCAAGAACGTAAAGTGTTTTATTAAGCGCTTTGCGTTCTTAATCGTTGTTGTGAAAAACATTGAAATCATTTTTGACTGTAATTCTTTTTGTTTATATTCATTTTCCAGCCATTTTCACTTTATTAATGCACGTATTTATTTGTAAAATAAAGCTATGTACTGTGACAAAGGGGAAGCGCTTATGATAAATCAAAGTCAATTAGACCATTTATATAAACTAAAAAAAGAAATAGAAAAATCTAACAACAAACAATTAATTAACACAATTAACCAAGTTATTAAAAAAGTATATTTAAATCAATTTACCATTTCATTTGTCGGTCATTTTTCAGCCGGTAAATCTACACTTATCAATTTACTATTAGAACAAGATATACTACCAAGTTCTCCTGTTCCAACAACAAGTAATACAGCCATTGTGTCTGTTGCAGAAGAAGAGGGGATTATTGCTAATATTACCGGTCAGCAATATACCAGACTTAAGACGTATGATGAAGTCAAACAGATGAATAGGTTAAATGTAGATGTCGAATCAATAGAAATTGCAATTAACTCAACAAAATTCAAACCAGGATTTACATTGCAAGATACACCTGGTGTAGATTCAAATATATCAACACATTTATCTTCAACCGAACAATATATGTATACAAGCAATCTTATCGTTTATACAGTCGACTACAATCATGTGCAATCAGCTTTGAATTTCAAATTTTTAAAACGGATGAACGAAGCAGGATTGCCTGTAGTATTTGTTATTAATCAAATTGATAAACACCAGGAAGAAGAACTAAGCTTCGATACATTTAAGAAAAAGGTAGCACAATCCATTAAAGAATGGGATATCAATGTAGAGCAAATTTACTATGTCTCTAAATTTGAACATCCACATAATCAATTAAAAGACCTGTCACGTGACTTAGTAACTATGGATGAACATAGAGAATCCATCAATCAATACGTCGAGCGAACATTAGATTTTATCGCGCATTCACAACTGTCATATATTCAAAGTGAGCTTCAAAATATTTTAGAAACTTTGGATATTGAGGAACAAGATTTTCAAGAAGCATATTTACGTTTTCAACAAAATCAAGCTGTAAGCGAAGAAGCAAAGATGTTAAATAATCCACAAGAATTATTGCGTTTTCTTAAAATGAAACGGAAAGACATACTTGAAAATGCATATATCATGACACACGATATGCGTGAACAAATACGATTTTATCTAGAAAGTATGTCAAAAGATTTTAAAGTGCACGGTTTTCTAAATAAGAAGAAAAAGAAGGAAGCGGAACAACAACGTCGCCTTAAACTTGTAATCGATATGTTACAAGACAAAGTCAATCAGCAAATTCGTCAACCTATGCGAGAAGATATGTCCTTTTTAACGCGCTTCATCAATAATAGTACAGTAACTTCAAACATATTAAATCAACATTATCACATCGATGAAGCCTTGGTATCATCTTTATACCAACCTCAAACAGCAATTAGTAATACCTATGTACTTACATTTTCTGATGATACATTAAAGGCCATTCGTAAATTTGTAGAACAAGAATCTGAACCATTATTTGAGCAGGCATCTAAGTATGCTCAAGCTAACGATTTATCTGATGATGCAGACAATGATTTAACGATTTATGAACGGTTTATTGAATTAAAACAGTTAAAAGAGTCTCTCACAACAAAGAATTATCGTCATTATTATATACATTTGGATGATTCTTTAGATAAACTCATCGGACGTACCGAAACAAATTATATGTTATCAGAAACTACAGATTCACATGAACACAATCATATTGAAACAGTTAAGCATAAAGAAAAAACACAACATGCCGATATAGCTGAAGACTTAAACATCATAAAAGATATACCACTTTTTGAACAAACAAAAATGGATATTCAAGACACTTTAAAACGCATGAACCAAAACATAGTAAAAATAGCAGTATTTGGCACATTTAGTGCAGGAAAAAGCAGTTTAATTAATGCTTTACTTGGAGATACATATTTAGTTAGTTCTCCTAATCCTACAACTGCAGCCACTACCGAATTGTCATATGGTGAACAAAGTTATATCACGTTAAAAACAAATGACCAATTAGTAGCCGAATTAAACGATATACTGAAGTATCATCACTTATCATTTGATAGTCTTGAAGCACTGTTAAAAAGTGATTTAAATCAAATCAAACAAAAATTACCTAAAAATCAACTTGCATTTATCAATGCTATTGAAAAACATGCTTCATTGTATCAAACTATGCTCACTCAAGGTACAAAACATAATATTGAACAAGCAGAAATTAAAAAATGGAGTTCTGAAGATGCGTATGCCGCTTTCGTAAAAACTGTACACTTAAAACTGCCAATCGAATGGTTACAGGATAAAATTATTGTTGATTCATTAGGTTTACATTCAAATAACCAACGTCATACTAATGAAACTGAACAAATTTTAACTTCGGCAGATTTAATTCTCTATGTTAGCTACTTTAATCACTCATTTACAGATAATGATAAGGCCTTTATAGAACACATGAAGGCAATGAATCAATTAAATGATCATCAATCGTTTAAAATGATAGTAAATGCAATTGACTTAGCAGAATCAAAAAATGACATTGATAGTGTAAAAGAATATGTTTTTAATGCTTTAAATCAGGTAGGTTTAAAGTCTGAAATTTATACAGTATCAAGTCGCATCGGCCTTAAAAGAAAAGATGAAGGCATCATTAACTTAAGAGATAGTATTGATTATTTTGCAAAAGTAGAAGCAAAGTCTATTTTAGAAACACAAATGATACATCAATTAGCACAAATTAAACAGGCCTATGCAGAATTAATTGATGATTATTATAACAATGAAGCACAACTAAGAACTCGAAATAATAAATTACAACAATATCAGCAAGAAACACATGTTGCTACACAACTCATAACAACATCAAGTCAATTATCTATTAATGAAATTGATGACCAAATTTATTATTTAAATGATAGATTAAAATTGCAATTATTAGACGACGTTAAAAGTGTTTTTAATAGTCAATTGACTCAGCATCCTGACTTCTCAAAACAAAAGTCAGACGCCACAAAAGACTATTTAACTCAAATTCACCAACGTTTTTACTTAGAACAAACACTTATTACTGAACGAATTAAAAAACATTTCCAACATGATATAGAACGTCAACTATCTCCAGTATTAAAAAAATTAGAACAAGTTCATATTTTCATTCAACCTGAACTAAATATTAATATTGAAATTAGCAATACACCGAAACTTACTATTGAATTAGAAGATATGTTAAAGGTATTACCTAAAAATCTAACAAAACGTAATATTTTAAATCATAATATTCAAAGAAAAATACAACAAAATATTGCACAGCAAACCTTACATTTAATACAAAATGGTTTAAACGACTTACGTCACAAGCTCCAAAATGTCATAAAGGACATGGAAGATCAATACGAACATGTATTTTTAGACTTAGAAAACGAAGTACAGACACAAATTCAAACACTTTTATCATTTAAACTGGACAATCAACTTATCACATCTATAGAACAAGCAGCGCGTCAATTAGATCATATTTTACAAGGGAAAGAAGGCCACACTTATGACGAATAGAGTATTACTAGTAGATGGTATGGCATTATTATTTAGACATTTTTACGCAACAAGCTTACACAATCAATTTATGTATAATTCGAAAGGTATACCTACAAATGGCGTTCAAGGTTTTGTAAGACACATTTTTTCAGCTATTCATGATATAGCACCAAGTCATGTTGCAGTTTGCTGGGATATGGGACAAGAAACATTTAGAAATCAAATGTATGCTTCATATAAGCAAAACCGTCCTGCACCACCAAATGAACTCATTCCACAATTTGATTATGTCAAAGAAATCGCAACTCAGTTTGGTTTTGTAAATATTGGTGTTGTCAATTATGAAGCTGATGATGTTATAGGTAGCTTAGCCCAAACTTATTCAGATCAAAATGAGGTATTTATTATTACTGGGGACAAAGATATATTGCAATGTATCAATCCTAATGTAGAAGTTTGGTTAACCAAAAAAGGCTTTAATATATATAATCGTTACACACTTGAACGTTTTCTTGAAGATTATGGAATTACACCAAAGCAATTCATTGATGTTAAAGCTTTCATGGGAGATACAGCAGACGGCTATCCCGGCGTTAAAGGTATAGGTGAAAAAACGGCACTTAAGTTAATAAAAGAACATCAAAGTGTCGAAGGTGTCCTTAGTAATATTAGTAAGCTAACCCAAGGCCAACAAACAAAGATTAATAGTCATATTGATGACTTAAAACTTTCTAAACAACTTGCTGAAATATATACCAACGTACCACTAGATACGGAGTCATTATTTGATAAAATGACATACGCCAATACGTTACAAAATATATTGTCAATTTGTAATGAACATGAACTATTTGTCTCAGGTAAATATCTTGCGACTAACTTTAGTTAAGTAACATAATTTAAAAGTAAAAAACAAAAGTTGTAAAATCACACACACATATATATCGTATATTGCATGACGCTTGAGGAAGTAATGCTAGTTAGAGCCGAAACTGAGACAACACCCTAGGAAAGCGAAACCATAAAATACGAAGCATTACAAATAAAGAACCGTTTGGGACATCATTATGTTTAGACTATGAACTATATAAAGTGGCAGTGTTGACTGGCTTGAAAATACGCTTATACCAAGCTTTTTTCAAGTCTAGTTGACCTTGCGTAATACGAATTCAAAATGAATGATGTTAATGACTCTTATTTATAGACAATGGGAGACGCACATAATTAATTATAAACAACTCTAATAAAATAATCTTTTTTAATTTTAACCATATTATGAACAAGGGTTGACATTATTAAAAAGGTGATGTAATATACTGAAATATAAGAATTATCAGATAATTTGAAGGATAAGTAGTTTTACGTTACGTAACAATAAGAAAGCTAATGGGTGATGTAAATTAGCACGGCGTGTTAAATGAATTGGGTCTTCAAAGTTTAAAATATGACTATATTAATGAGTGAACAATGTATATTGTTAATTAAGGTGGCACCACGGTAACGCGTCCTTATGTGTTTAGCGTTAACGTGTTTTTTTACGCTTTAATTACTGAAATTAGTAGTTGTTTATACGGTAGTTTTAGAAAGTTAGTGGTTGATGAAAACTAACACCTTGAATGATGAAATTGGGTTCAGTAAATTTTATCAATATTATATTTTAAAGTGAACAATATCTAACCTATATTGTTAATCAAGGTGGTACCGCGCAACAGCGTCCTTTTGTATAGAGGATGCTGTTTTTTTATGGAAGGAGCTTAAAATGAAAATTTATTACAAAGTTTTGAAGGCAACGATGACGCCAGAAGCACTTGCACAATTAAGTACGAAAAAGATTATTTTAGAAAGTGCTAATCAAACTCAGGTCAAAGGTCGCTACTCAATTGTTGCTTTAGATTATTACGGCACAATAACACTATATGATGATTTTTTAGAAATTAAGACGCAGCAACAATCAGAAACGATAACAACTCATTTTTATGATTATTTTAAAAATTATATAAATCAATTTAATGAGTCCATATCGCATTCTGACTTGCAGGACTTACCCTTTATTTCAGGATTTATTGGTTCATGTAGTTTTGATTTAGCACGCCATGAATTTCCAATTTTGAAAAAAACACCACTCAAGTTAAACAATGAACATGATGCAAGATTTTTCATGATTGAAGATGTATATGTATTTGATCATTATAAAGATGATTTGTATGTCATTGCGACCAATCAATTTTCATTAGCATCACAAGAACAATTAGAAGCACGTGTTGAGAATAATATAAAAAGACTCTACAATATTCAACCGCTTCATCAAACTATTGATTTTCAACATCATAAAGTTATAACAAGTAATATTGATAAAACATCGTTTTTAAATATGATTAGCCAATATAAACAAAAAATTCAATCTGGAGATATGTTTCAAGTTGTCCCATCACGCATCTACAGTTATCAACATCACTTTGGCAATCAGTTACATCAATTAACATTTCAATTGTATCAAAATTTGAAAAGACAAAATCCAAGTCCTTACATGTACTATATTAATATGGATGAGCCTATTATCATAGGTAGTTCTCCTGAAAGCTTTGTCAAAGTTCATAAAGATAAAGTTTACACTAATCCTATAGCTGGAACAATTCAACGTGGTACAACACCAGATGAAGATTTAGCTCATGCACAACAACTACTCAATGATTCTAAAGAGCGCAGCGAGCACAGTATGCTTGTTGACTTAGGTAGAAATGATATCAATAGAATAGCGCTACCAGGTTCAACCAGCATATTAAAACTTATGGAAATTGAAAAATACGAGCATGTGATGCATATCGTTAGTGAAGTACGAGGCAATGTCGATAAATCATTATCACCGATGACTATAATTGCAAGTTTATTGCCAACTGGCACTGTATCAGGCGCACCAAAATTACGTGCTATTCAACGGATTTATGAAAGCCACCCATATAAACGTGGCATCTATAGTGGGGGCATTGGCTACATAAATTGTAATCAAGATTTAGATTTTGCACTTGCTATACGTACAATGCTAATAGATGACAAAGAAGTTCATGTTGAAGCAGGTTGCGGTGTTGTTTATGATTCGATTCCTGAAAAAGAATTACGAGAAACGCAATTAAAAGCAAAAAGTTTATTGGAGGTCACACCATGATATTAATTATCGATAACTATGATTCATTTACCTATAACTTAGTTGACATAGTGTCAAAACATCAAAATGTCATCGTAAAATATCCTGACGATCCAGATGCATTAACATATCAAGAAACGGTATCTGGTGTTATTATTTCCCCTGGTCCAGGCCATCCTTTAGATAACAATTATCTGTTACAAATAATAGAAACATACAAAAATTTACCAATATTAGGCGTTTGTTTAGGCGCACAAGCGTTGACTTGTTATTACGGTGGTCGAGTAATCCAATCTGACACTGTCATGCATGGTAAAGTCGATATTATGCACCAAACTTATTCATCATTATTGTATAAAGGGTGTCCTTCGTCATTTAATATCATGCGTTACCATTCACTTATTTCAGATGCCAATCATTTTCCTAAAAATTTAATCATTACAGGAAAAACGGAAGATTCTATTCAATCATATGAGCACAATAAACGTCCGCATTATGGCATACAATATCATCCAGAATCATTCGCCACCGATTATGGAGAACAAATTATTACTAATTTCTTAAACATCACACAGAAAGGCTAACAACAATATGAAATCAACAGAATCACTAACTAACCATCACCCATTTTCTCAAGCAGATGCTAACAACTTGATTAAAATACTCATTGATCCCAAAGTGGAAAACCATGACAAAGTTGAATTGTTACAAACATTTACAGACAGAGAACTACAACAGAAAGAATTAACACATCTGGTTCGCAGCTTAATTCAAACGATGTACCCTGTCCAACCATCCTACCCAGGTGCAATGTGTGTCTGTGGCACTGGCGGAGATAAATCAAATAGTTTTAATATTTCTACAACCGTTGCATTTATTGTTGCAGCAGCAGGCGTGCCAATTATTAAACATGGAAACAAAAGTATAACATCACATTCTGGCAGCACTGATTTACTACAACAACTTAATATTCAAACAACCAAAGTTGAAGACGTAAGTCAACGCTTAGATAATAAAGGTTTAGCCTTTGTAAGTGCACCTGAAGCATATCCTGTAATGAAATATATTCAACCAGTAAGAAAAATGATTGGTAAACCGACATTTTTTAATTTAATAGGTCCTATTATTAATCCTTTTGCACTGACTTATCAAGTTATGGGGGTCTTTGATCCAAACCAATTGGACTCAATCATCCATACTTTAAAAGATTTAGGACGACGTAGAGCAATTGTCTTACATGGTGCGCACGGCATGGATGAAGCCACATTATCAGGTAATAATTTAATTTATGAACTAGATGAAAATGGTAACGTAAACCACTACACATTAAATGCACAAGACTTAGGATTTTCATATGCACCTGATAGCGAACTTAAAGGAGGTAGCCCAGAAGAAAATAGACGTATTACCTTAGATATTCTAAACGGAAAAGACAGATCATCAAAAAGAGATGTTGTCGTCCTTAATGCAGCAATTGCACTTTATGTCGCTGAAAAAGTACATAGCATTCAAGCTGGAATATCAATAGCTGAGTATTTAATAGACAATGGACTTGCTATGAAACAATGCTTAATTGTAGAAGGGAATGCGTAATGATGACTATTTTAACTGAAATTGTCGATTATAAAAAAAGACTATTAGCTAATGGTTACTATGACAACAAACTAAAATCATTAAAAGATTTAACGCCAATAAATAAGCCTACATTTAAATCTACACTTAGCAAAAGTAAACATTTATCTATCATTGCTGAAATTAAAACGAAAAGTCCTTCAGTTCCAAAATTCAATGTAAAAGATTTAGTTAAACAAGTTCAAGAATATGAGGCTAATGGCGCAGCTGCAATTTCTATATTAACGGATGAACATTATTTCGATGGAAGCTTTGAACGTCTACAAAACTTATACAGCCATACAACACTTCCTATACTTTGTAAAGATTTTATTATTGATACGATACAAATCGATGTTGCAAAGAAAGCTGGGGCCTCAATGATATTACTAATCGTTCATTGTTTAACAGATAGTAAACTAAAACAACTTTACAAATATGCACATAAACTAGGTTTGGAAGTACTGGTTGAGGTCCACAGCATTAAAGAATTACAACGTGCGCATCAACTTAATGCATCATTAATCGGAATTAATAATAGGGATTTAACAACTTTTAACACTCATGTAGAACATACCAATCAAATATTACGTCAAAAACATTCTGGCAGATTCTACATTTCTGAAAGTGGTATCCATTCGAGAGAAGACGTGCTATCAATAGTACAGACAGGAATATCTGGTATACTCATTGGCGGTGCTTTAATGAATTGCACAAATATCTCTGAATTCTTGCCAAGTCTTATGTTAGAAAAGGTAAATTTATGAAATTAAAATTTTGCGGTTTCCAAACAAAACAAGATATTTTAAATGCACAACAACTCAACATCGATGCACTAGGAATGGTTTATTATGATAAAAGTAAGCGTCATATTCAAGCTGATACAATCGCTTATTTATCACAGCTAATTCCCAAAGCAATTGAATGTGTATTAGTCGTCGTTAATCCATCATGGGACAATTTGCAATATATACTTCAATATGCGCAGATTAATTGCGTACAGTTTCATGGAACTGAAAATATTAAACTTATCTCTAAAACTAAACAGAATTTCAAGAATATTAAAATAATTAAAGCTTTACCTGCTAACTCACAACTACTTAAACAAATTAAATATTATCGAGAGGTTGCAGATAGTTTTATTATTGATACTCCATCTGCTTCATATGGTGGCACAGGACAGTCATATGATTGGCAGATTTTAAAGTCTTTACCTACAGATATAAATTATTTAATAGCTGGTGGGCTTACGTTGAACAAAATAAAATATATTGAAACCTTAAATTTGAGCCATGCTGGATACGATATTTCTAGCGGTATAGAAACAGACAATCATAAAGATTTAAATAAAATGAAAGCAATCATTCAACATGTTAAAGGAGCGATTTATCATGTATAACAATATTCAAACAGAAGCAGATCAATTAGGTTTTTTTGGCGAATACGGTGGACAATTTGTACCAGAAACATTAATGCCAGCAGTATTAGAATTAAAACAAGCTTATAATAAAGCAAAAAAAGATCCTCAATTTCAACAAGAGCTAAATGATTATTTAACTGAATACGTAGGTCGAGCCACACCATTAACCTTTGCACAATCTTACACACAACGTTTAGGCGGCGCAAAGATATATTTAAAACGTGAAGATTTAAATCACACTGGTGCTCATAAAATAAATAATGCGCTTGGACAAGCTTTACTGGCAAAACGTATGGGCAAACGTAAATTGGTAGCGGAAACTGGTGCAGGACAACATGGTGTAGCAAGTGCAACCGTTGCAGCATTATTCGATATGGAACTAATTGTATTTATGGGGAAAGAAGATATCCAACGTCAACAACTAAACGCGTTTCGTATGGAACTCTTAGGCGCAAAGGTAGTCTCAGTTGAAGATGGTCAAGGGACATTATCAGACGCCGTTAATAAAGCATTACAATACTGGGTTAGTCATGTTGATGATACACATTATTTACTCGGTTCAGCACTAGGACCTGATCCATTTCCTACGATAGTAAGAGATTTTCAAAGTGTTATCGGAAATGAAATTAAAACACAAATATTAGAAAAAGAAGGCCGCTTGCCTAATGCCGTTGTTGCTTGTGTTGGAGGTGGCTCTAACGCGATAGGAACATTTTATCCTTTTATAAAAGATGAAGTCCAATTATATGGTGTTGAAGCTGCTGGGGAAGGTGCAAATACAAACAAACATGCACTTGCTATAGGCAAAGGTAAACCAGGTGTACTACATGGCGCAAAAATGTATCTTATTCAAGATAGACACGGTCAAATAGAACTTGCACATTCTATTTCAGCTGGCTTAGATTATCCCGGCATTGGTCCAGAACATTCATACTATAACGATATTGGTAGAGTCCATTATACGAATGCAACTGACACAGAAGCAATGGAAGCACTCATCCGTTTTACTAAAGATGAAGGCATTATCCCTGCCATAGAAAGCGCGCATGCTTTAAGTTATGTTGAAAAATTAGCGCCACAAATGGATAAGGATCAGTTGCTTGTGGTGACGATTTCTGGTCGTGGTGATAAAGACATGGAAACTATAAGACAATACATTCAACAAAGAGGTGATAGCCATGCACAATAAATTATTTATTCCATATGTAATGGGAGATAAAGATTTCATTCAACATGTCAAATTATTAAGTGAACATGGCGCTGATTACATTGAGATTGGTGTACCATTTTCAGATCCTGTTGCCGATGGACCAATCATTATGAAGGCAGCCAACCAAGCTATTAAAGATAATGTAACTATTGATACTATATTTGAACAACTTAAACAGAACCAACATCAAATTAAAGCAAACTATATCCTTATGACTTATTATAATATTGTCATGACTTACGGTATAGAAGCATTCTTTAAATCATGCGAAGAAGCAGGGGTATATGGTTTAATTATTCCAGATTTACCATTTGAACTCACTGAGAAATTAAAAGAACAAGTGACTAACTATTCAGTTAAAATAATTTCATTAGTAGCTATGACAGCCCCTGAAGAACGTATAAGAGAAATTGCCACACATGCAGAAGGTTTTATTTATACAGTAACTATGAACGCTGTAACAGGTCAAAATGAATCATTTCATCCTGAATTAAAGCAAAAATTAGCGCTATTAAAGTCTATTACGCAAATTCCTGTTGTCTGTGGATTTGGTATACGTACACCTGAACAAGTTAGCGAAATCATTCAATATGCAGACGGTGTTGTCATTGGAAGTGAAATTGTAAAACGCTTAAAATCTCAGTCTCAAGAGGACATTATCACTTACATCAACTCAATTCGCCAAAGATTAAGCAGTCAATTTGATTAACCCTAAATCCGTTTTATAATTACCTTACTGAGATAATTATACTCAATCATTAGCATGCATAAATAAATGCAAAGCTTACAAAATTCAAAGTCAATACCACTCGAAGCGGACGAATTGGGGCCAGAAAAATTAGCCAGTAAATGAGTTTTTTGTTAATTCATTTACTGGCTAATTTATTGACATTATTTCATCTTATTTAATAGACTTCACTAAACTAAATGAAGGAGGTACCGAGTGTATAAAAATATATGCTAACAATATAAATTGACGTTTTAATACATTCAAATAGTACCTCTTAAGGAACCAAACCGGAAGAAAAGATTTTGACGTTCAAATTTTAATAAAAGATTTTCTTTATATATACGTTACATTAATATCCAAAATTGATCTTAAAGCATCTGTTTTAAAATATTTCGTCTTATTCAATCAAATACGAATTATTGAGCATTCATTATAATCATAATATAACTAAAATAGATATACTCAATATCATTGTTAATATTTTAGTTTTACCAGTATCTATTGTATACTTAATTCAATTAGCATATGGTGTTACAATTGAATATATCAGTAATTTTAGAGATTTTGATGTTCATTGACTACATTTAAATACTAGAAATTAATCAAATAATAATTAGGAGTTATATGAATGAAGTTTACAAATTTAACAGCAAATGAATTCGGTGATTTCACAGATCAAATGCCATATAGTCATTTTACTCAAATGACAGGTAACTATAATTTAAAAGTTGCCGAAAAAACAGAAACACATTTAGTTGGTGTTAAAAATAATAATAACGAAGTAATTGCAGCATGTTTATTGACAGCTGTACCAGTCATGAAGTTTTTTAAATACTTTTACAGCAATAGAGGCCCAGTTATAGATTATGCTAACCAAGAACTTGTACATTTTTTCTTTAATGAGCTAACTAAATATTTAAAAAAGTATAACTGTCTCTATGTCCGCATAGATCCATACTTACCTTATCAATATAGAGACCATGACGGTAATATAACGGCAAATGCTGGCAATGATTGGTTTTTCAATAAAATGGAACAACTCGGATACCATCATGATGGCTTTACAACAGGATTTGATCCAATATTACAAATCAGATTCCATTCTATTCTTAATTTAAAGGATAAGACAGCTAAAGATGTTTTAAATAATATGGATAGTTTACGTAAAAGAAATACAAAAAAAGTTCAAAAAAATGGAGTCAAAGTAAAGTTCCTTACTGAAGAAGAACTACCTATCTTTCGTTCATTTATGGAGCAGACGTCAGAATCTAAAGAATTCTCTGATAGAGACGACCAATTTTATTACAATCGGTTTAAGTACTATAAAGATAGGGTGCTTGTGCCTCTAGCATATTTAAAATTTGATGAATATATAGAAGAACTAACGAATGAACGACAAACTTTAGAAAAAGATTTAGGCAAAGCACTTAAAGACATTGAGAAACGACCAGATAACAAAAAAGCTTATAATAAACGAGACAACCTACAACAACAACTCGATGCCAATCAACAAAAGTTAAATGAGGCTAATCAGTTACAAGCGGAACACGGTAATGAGTTACCTATCTCTGCCGGTTTCTTTATTATTAATCCGTTTGAAGTTGTATACTACGCTGGAGGTACCGCTAATAAATATCGTCATTTTGCAGGTAGTTACGCGGTTCAGTGGACTATGATTAACTATGCTATCGAACACGGCATAGACAGATATAATTTCTACGGCATTAGTGGAAACTTCTCAGATGATGCTGAAGACGCAGGTGTCATTCGCTTTAAAAAAGGTTATGGTGCAGAAGTGATTGAATACGTTGGTGATTTTGTAAAACCTATAAATAAACCTATGTATAAACTTTATTCAGTGTTAAAACGAATTCAAAATAAGCTATAGAGGAGAATGGATTAATTATGAAATTTACAGAGTTAACAATTAAAGAATATGAAAACTTTGTACAAAATCCATCATTAGAAAGTCATTACTTCCAAGTAAAGGAAAATATCGTAACAAGGGAAAATGATGGTTTTCAAGTGGTATTATTAGGAATAAAAGATGAAAATAATAAAGTTCTTGCTGCTAGTCTTTTCTCAAAAATACCAACAATGGGTAGCTATGTCTATTATTCTAATCGTGGCCCTGTCATGGATTATACCGATCTTGGATTAGTTGATTTCTATCTAAAAGAACTAGACAAATACCTACATCATCATCAATGTCTATATGTCAAATTAGATCCGTATTGGATTTATCAAATCTATGATAAAGATGTTAACCCGCTTGAAAATCATGACAAAAACGATGCAATGATTAATTTATTAAAGTCTCACGGCTATGAACATCATGGATTCACTACAAAATATGATTCCTTTAGTCAAGTGCGGTGGATGGGGGTTTTATATTTAAAAAACGAAACACCTCAATCACTAAAAAAACAATTCGATAGTCAACGTAAACGCAATATAAATAAAGCGATAAACTTTGGAGTTAAGGTAAAATTCCTTGGTAGAGACGACTTTGATCAGTTCCTTGACCTCTATCGTGAAACTGAAGAACGCACTGGTTTTGTTTCTAAAACAGATGATTATTTCTACAATTTCATCGATACATATGGTGATAAAGCTTTAGTACCATTAGCATATATAAATTTAGACGAATATATTTCATCATTACAAGATGCTATTAATTATAAAGAAGCTCGACGTGACCAAATGATGACTAAAGAAAATAAAAGTGATAAGCAACTAAATAAGATTGCAGAATTAGACAAACAAATAGATCACGATAAAAAAGAACTTTTAAATTCTAGCGAACTACGTCAAACTGATGGTGCCGTACTAAATTTAGCTGCTGGCGTATACTTTGCTAATGCTTATGAGTTAAATTATTTTTCTGGAGGTTCTTCAGCAAAATACAATCATTTTATGGGTCCATATATGATGCATTGGTATATGATGAACTATTGCTTTGAACATGGCTATGATCGGTATAACTTCTATGGAGTATCCGGTGATTTTACTAAAGATAGTGAAGATTACGGTGTTTATCGCTTTAAACGAGGCTTCAATGTTCATATTGAGGAATTAATAGGGGATTTTTATAAACCAATTAATAAAGTTAAATATTGGCTATTCACAACATTAGATCGTATACGTAAGAAAATCAAAAAGTAACTAGATATTAAGAAGAAAAGCATTAAGGTAAACAACCACAATGCTTTTCTTTTTTGTATCAAGTGATAGAGACTTGATACAAGATGTAGGCAGAGTAATCTGAGATGTAGTTTCGTGTTGCGTCCTACAATTTAATATTAGCATATATTTTCACTATTACAACTATACTCTACAATAATTTTTAATTGCATTTTTACTAATACTATACTTTTTATTATTATACATATAAATGAAATACGTACAGATTCATATTAAATGCGCTAAAATAGTGTTAAAAGCTTAGAATAAACCTGTTTATTTGCAAGTAAAGTTAATATTAGTTATAAAGTACATCAATAAATTCAACTTGTCTGTGATGAGCATTCATTCACACAGCAAGCAATTCGTATGACTTGAGCACATACATATAGCAGATAAAACTTAATAAACTATAACTAACTGCTCACTATTTATAAATGCTCACCCCTATTTCGGTTTTTTATTTTAGTTTACATAATATATATTATAGGAAGTTATGTGTATTTTACTATCTTCTAACCTTTTTCAAGTATGCTATACTTTATTTTATATCTTAACTAAGGAGCTTCTACTATGAATTTTGTTTTCGACATAGATGGCACGCTTTGCTTCGACGGTCAACATATTGACAATAGAATCATTAGTCGTCTAAAGCAATTGCAATCTTACGGCCACCAAGTGATTTTTGCATCAGCACGACCTATACGTGACTTATTGCCAGTGATACCTGATTTTCAAAATAATACGTTGATTGGCGGCAATGGTTCTATTATTTCAACTGATAATAAAATTAAAGTCATAGATTATATTAATCAAGATGATTTTGAACTCATAAAGGAATTAATAGTAAATTATAACTTGAGTTATATTGTCGATGATGCCTGGGATTATGCAGCAAATGTAAACGCCAATAATACGATTTATACTCGTTTAGATCCTCACAAATTGGCTGAGTTACGTCAACTTGATGAAATAACACATCCTATAAAGGTAATCTTTCTTAATATTAAATCACATCATTTTTCAGAAATTGCTCAGCACTTAATGCAACATCAAACTACTTTAGAACTCATCAACCATTCAAATGAATCTAATATTGATATTACAGCGCATGGCATCAATAAATACAAAACATTACAATCAATATTAAAAAATGATGCACCCTATATTGCATTTGGTAATGATCACAATGATATTGGACTATTGCAACATGCTACTAATGGTGTACTTGTATCTAATAATACATTTTATATAGATGATTTAAATAATCAACCTCATATTTCAGTTATAAATGCTGATATTAATGCAATTTGCAATCAAATCGACAAATATATTGCAACAAATTAAAGATTTAATTGAAAATGATTATCAATATCATTTATAATGACAACTAGGAGGTTTTATTTATGAAAAAAATTATACAAGTATGTACGATATTTATAATATTGCTATTATTAGCAGCGTGTCAGAATGATGATAATTCAAGTAACCACGATGGTAAAACGATTACCGTCAAGAATACATATGAATTTAAAGATAAAAACAATACTCATGATAAAGGAGAAATGAAAACAGAAAAAGTTGAGGTCCCAGTTAATCCTAAACGTGTTGCCGTATTAGATTACGGTGCTTTAGATATCATGCAACAGCTTAACGTTCAAAATCGTATTGTAGCTATTGCTAAAGGTCAAGGTGACGCTTTCCTCCCTTCTTCCCTCTCTGAATTTAAAAATGACAAATACATGAATTTAGGAAATCCTGGACGTCCGAATTTCGATCAGTTAGCCAAAGCGAAACCCGATATTATATTTGCTTCCTTTAGACAAGCACATACCAAAACATTAGATGAAATGAAAAAAGCTGCCCCAAATGCTAAAATTTTATTTGTCAGTCCAGATAATGACGATTATATTAAATCTATTAAAGCACATACAACATTAATGGGAAAAATTTTCGATAAGAAAAAAGCTGCAGAAAAGTTAAACAATAAACTTTCGACTCAAGTTGCTGAAACAAAAAAAGCAGTTAAAGATGAACGTGTGCTATTCTTAGCTGTTGATGATAAAGGAATGAAAGCATTTGCTTCAAGTGGTCGTTATGGGGGCTTCCTTAATCATGATCTTGGCATCAAACATGCTGATAAACAAATGAAAGTTAATTCTGCTGGTAATCTTATTAGCAATGAATACTTAACAAAAATTAACCCTGACAAAATTTTTGTTATTAATCGTACAAAAGGTAATGACAAACAATTGCCAGATGAGTTAAAAAATGATGTTGTAAAAAATGTCAAAGCCATTAAAAATGGTCAAGTTTATCAGTTTGAATCTAACGCTTGGTATTTTGGTGAAGGCGGAAACAAACTAACGATAGATCAATTAGCTAAAATTAAACAAGCATTTAAATAAGCCTACAACAAAAACCGACTGAGACGTAAATGCCTCTGACAAGTTGAAGCAGGCCATTTCTATGAATTTTCAATAGAAATGGCCTGCTTCATTATTGTTACATTAAGTGTTATTGACAAACCTACCTTCTCTTATGGTTGAAGACTACCGGCTGAAGCTGTCCTCTAATCTATTGAACTAATAAATATAGTATTGAATAAAAAAGAAGCACAAAGATGATTTATGTCAGTCAAATCACCTTTGTGCTATATGTGTTTTTTATGTTAACGCTTTTTTCGACGTAATATTTCTTCATTATTGTTATCGAATGGTTGTTGCTCATGTTTATTTGCATATTCTTGACGTATTTCTTTTTCTAATTGTTTTTTCTTGCGTTCACGTCTCCAATTTCTTGTGCTATACCATAATAAGAAACTCAAGATTAAACTCATAATCGCTAAGAATGCAGCATAACCTAGCAATGGTTGGTATGAAATAGAATAAAAATTAGGTATAAAAAATGCCAGAATTGCAAGTACAACAAACGTTACAATTGAAGCAAAAAACCATTTATGCAGTATTAAAGTACAAATAACTGTTAGAATAACCATCGCTATAATAGTTATCCACAAATAATTAGGCATATCAAAGATACTCATTATTATACTCCTTAATCTTTTAATCTACATTATGTATAACTATATCATAAATTTTATTCATTATACCATCGCTTTATCACTGAAATCACACAATTTTAGCCTTACGATTACAATTAAGTGTACACTCCCCTATCTTTTCATGTACTTTTTTATTTATTAACGGTTCTGAAGAAATTGATAAATTCATGTATAATAAATGATACATACAAATACATAGGAGTGATATTAATGCCTATAGGATTACCATTAAGAAAAGATGTCCCTACTAATGAAACATGGGATTTGCAAGATTTATTTAAAAGTGATGATGATTTTTATAACACTTTAGCTGAAACAACTAAACGTGCAAAACATTTCCAGCAATCTTTTAAATCTCAACTTACAAATACACAACTTACACTTAAAGCATTAGATGAATATGAAAATATTTTAATTACGATAGATCGATTAGCAAACTATGTTGAACTAAGACTTAGCGTTGATACTACAGATGAAGAAGGTCAAAAGGTAAACGCGAAATTTTCAACATCAATGGGTTTGATAGCGAGTCAGCTTTCTTTCGTTGAATCAGAACTCCTTGCTTTGTCAGATAATCAAATACGAACAATTCAAGCCAATGTTCCTTACCCACACTATATAGAGAAATTGATTCAAAGAAAATCTTATCAATTATCCCCTGCTGTTGAAGAGACACTTGCGACACTTTCGCCTTTGTTTTCAAGTGCATATGATCTATACGGCACTACAAAAATGTTAGATGTTCACTTTCATCCATTTGAACATGATGGTATAACCTACCCTCTAGATTATGCTACTTTTGAAAATGAATATGAAGACCACCCTGATCCTAACTTTAGACAGCAAAGTTTTAAACACTTTAGTGATGCTTTACGTCAATATCAACATACAACAGCAGCAACATATAACATGCAAGTACAACAAGAAAAAATCGAAGCTACTTTAAGAGGTTATGACTCTGTTATTGATTTTTTATTACATGATCAGGAAGTCAGCAGAGATATGTATCATCGCCAAATTGACGTTATCATGAGTGATTTAGCACCCGTGATGCAAAAATATGCGCGTCTATTAAAACGTATTCATGGCTTAGAAAAAATGCGTTTTGAAGATTTGAAAATTTCTGTTGATCCAAGCTATGAACCTGAAATATCAATAGAAGAATCTAAAACATATATTAGAGGTGCCTTAAGCGTCCTAGGCGAAGAATATATGGACATGGTTGAACAAGCCTATGCAAGACGATGGATTGATTTTGCTCAAAATAAAGGTAAAGAAACAGGTGCTTATTGTGCAAGTCCTTATTTATCACATTCATATGTTTTTATATCTTGGACTGGAAAAATGACTGAAACATTTGTCCTAGCTCATGAACTTGGACATGCAGGTCATTTCAACCTTGCTCAAGAAAACCAACACTTCTTAGATTCAGAGGCCTCAATGTATTTTGTCGAAGCACCTTCAACTATGAATGAAATGCTCATGTCTAACTATTTATTTGAACATAGTGATGATCCTAAATTTAAACGCTGGGTGATTGGCTCAATTTTATCACGCACATATTATCATAATATGGTTACACATCTACTTGAAGCGGCTTATCAACGTGAAGTGTATAAACTTGTTGATCAAGGCGAGTCCTTGACTGCACCATTATTAAATCATATTACACGTAATGTCTACGAACAATTCTTTGGTGATGCTGTCGAGTTAACCAATGGTGCAGAATTAACTTGGATGAGACAGCCACACTACTATATGGGTCTATACTCCTATACTTATTCAGCAGGATTAACTATTGGTACTGTGGTAGCTCAAAAAATTAAAAACGAAGGGCAACCTGCAGTTAATGCTTGGTTGAATACTTTGCGCGCAGGTGGCAGTAAATCCCCAGTTGAATTAGCTAAAATGGCTGGCGTTGATATTACAACAGAAGCTGCATTAAAATCTACAATAGCCTATATTTCAAAACTGGTGAATGAAGTCGAAGCTTTAACTAATATCATTGAGCAACAGTAATAACTAATAACCACGAAGCCTAACTTAAATAAGGCATCGTGGTTGTTTTTTATTGTGATCATTCATTTGATTGTTATATTAACGTTTAAAGCTATCAAAATGTTCTCCCGTCAAATAATAATATACACTTTCAGCAATATTAGTTACATGGTCCCCCACACGTTCTAAGTTACGTGCTGCTAAATGTGCTTGCCCAGCCACAAATGGATCATTATCTATTAAATATGTTGTATTGACGATATTAGCATATAAATCATCTATATCTTGATCACGATCAATAATTTCACGAATTAATGTTATATCTTCATGTTTTGCGGCCGTATTTAAATCTTGCAGCATAAGCATCGCAAGTTTCCCCATTGTTTTAAGGCGTGTAAGCACGTAATCATCCGTTATTTTAACTCTTAAACGAATATTAGCGATACTTGCAACATTATCACCCATTCTTTCAAAATCAGTAGCAATTTTTAAAGCTGCCATCATCATTCTTAAGTCGCTAGCAATAGGCTGTTGTTTCATAATAAGTAAAATAACTTTTTCATTTATTTCACAATCTAATTTATTAATATCTTTATCTTTATTAATGACTTGACGCGCAAAATTTTTGTCTTTTTCACTTAATGACACAATTGCATTATTTATATTGAAGTACGTATACAAGCCCATGCGACGAATATCTTTTAATAATTCATCGAGTTGTTCTTGATAATTTTGACGAATAATTGTCATATTTTTTAACCAAAACGTCCAGAAATATAATCTTCCGTCTGCTTATCAGAAGGATTAGAGAATATTTTGTCCGTATCATCATATTCATTAACATAGCCATTTAAGAAAAAGGCCGTTTTATCCGAAACACGTGCGGCTTGTTGCATATTATGTGTCACCATAATGATTGAATAATCTTTTTTAAGCTCTTGTACAAGTTCCTCGACTTTTAACGTTGAAATCGGATCTAAGGCTGAAGTTGGCTCGTCCATTAAAATAACATCTGGTTCAATTGCCAAACATCTCGCTATACAAACACGTTGTTGTTGACCGCCAGATAAACCATATGCGTTCATGTGTAAACGATCTTTCAATTCATCCCAAATTGCTGCTCCACGTAACGATTTTTCAACAATTTCGTCTAATATTTTTTTATCTTTAATACCATGCGTTTTCGGGCCATAAGTAATATTATCATAAATTGATTTAGGGAATGGATTAGGTTGCTGGAAGACCATACCAACATTTGTACGTAGTTTCTCTTTTGAATACTTCTCATCAAAAATATTTTTATCACGATATAATATTTTTCCTGCTGTCTTAACGGAAGGTACTAATTCTACCATGCGATTGAGCGCTTTAATGTAAGTCGATTTTCCACAACCAGATGGTCCAATAATTGCTGTAACGTTGTTTTCTAAAATGTCTAAGTTAATATTTTGTAACGCATGATTATCTCCATACCACAAATCTAAATTTTGTGTTGAATAGACTACTTTTCTATCACTATCTGAAAGATGGTCTTCTTTTTTTGAATGCTCTGTTGTTATTATTGTTGAATCATTTTGTGCTTTGGTTGTTTGTTGATTATTTTTTTCTACTGCTTGTTCTATGTTTTCTTTATCTTTAGTTAAATTGTTTGTCATTTTGAAAACTCCTTCACTCTCTAATTACTATAAAAACAAATCCCTAGTTCACGTGAACACCCAACATGATTAGAACTTTTTACTAAATTTATTACGGAAATAAATAGCTAAACCGTTCATTAATAATAAGATAACTAAAAGTACTATAATTCCTGCTGAAGCAACATTTTGAAATTCTGCTTGCGGTAATTTAGCCCAGTTATATATCGCCATTGGTAACGCCTGGAATTGATCCATGACAGAATTAGGTAAACGCAATAGTATTGTAGGAATACCTATTAAAATTAATGGCGCAGTTTCACCTAAAGCACGAGATAATGCTAGAATAAAGCCAGTTAAAATTCCTGGTAGTGCTGCTGGCAACACAACTTTTCGGATTGTTTGCCACTTGTTTGCACCTAAACCATAAGATGCTTCTCTAACTGATGACGGCACTGCTCTTATTGCCTCTTGAGCTGCAACAATAATGACAGGTAAAATTAATAACGTCATGGTTAATGCACCAGCTAAAATTGAATTACCTAATGATAAGGCTTGAATATTCATACCTCTAACAAAGATTGTCAATCCAAGTAATCCGAAAACTACAGAAGGTACACCAGCTAAATTAGAAATACAAACTTTAATAAAATCTGTAAATGGATTTTTCTTAGCATACTCCTCTAGATAAATTGCTGTTCCTACTCCCAAAATAATTGAAAATGGTATGATGGTTAACATGAGCCATAATGTACCAACCAGAGCCCCTTTTATACCCGCTTGAGAGGGTGTTGATGATGAAAAATTAGTAAAGAATGAAGGCGTTAGATGACCCACACCTTTAATTAAGGTATCAATAAGTAATGCTGCTAAAAAAAGCAACCCAATCAACGTACATGCTAAAAATAAAAATTTATTGATTTTATTTTTAGTCATGCGTGTACTAATATTTTTTTCAACTTTAGACTGATCTACTAAAGCTTTTTTGTGTATATTTGTTGATGATGACATATTAATACTCCTCTCTAAAGCGCTTAGAAATCCATTGAGAAAGCAGGTTCATTAGTAACGTAAATATAAATAATGTAAATCCAACAGCATAAATACTGTAATAAACATCTGAGCCATATGTTGCATCCCCAGTCGCAACTTGAACTATATAACCTGTCATTGTTTGAATGGAACCTGTTAAATCTAAGGAAGCAGTTGGTGTACTACCCGCCGCTAGTGAGACAATCATTGTTTCACCAATAGCTCTTGAAATCGCCAAAACGATTGAAGCCAATACACCTGAAATAGCTGCTGGTAACACTACTTTCGTCGCTACTTCAAACTTAGTAGCTCCAAGCCCCAGTGCACCTTCTCGAATTTTATTCGGAACAGAAGACATTGCATCTTCACTCATACTCGTAATTAACGGTATAATCATCACACCAACAACCAATCCTGGACTAATTGAATTAAAGCTTCCTAATTCTGGAAAAATAGATCTTAAAATTGGTGTAATGAATGTTAATGCGAAGAAACCAAAAACGATTGTCGGAATCCCAGCTAAAATTTCTAATATTGGCTTAATAATACGTCGCGTTCTATCACTTGCGTATTCACTTAAATAAATGGCTGCACCCAATCCAATAGGTACTGCAAATATTGCTGCGATAAGCGTAATTTTTAACGTCCCTATAACTAAAGCCCAAATGCCATATTTAGGACTAGATGAAAATGGTGCCCATTCTGTAGTGAAAAGAAATTCAGTAATGGATACCCTAGTGAAAAATGTAATTGTTTCTGTTAATAATGTAACTAATATGCCAATCGTAACTAATATAGATATAAATGAAATAACAGCTAGAATCATAGGTACGATTTTATCGCTTTTACCGCCCTTTTTTGCGTTATTCTTGGCAATCAATTCCCTAACATTTGTATTTGAAGCCATACCATACACACTCCGTTTTCTCCCAATTATTAAAAAAGTGGATTGGGAATAGATTCGGTTTAACTCTGAGTTAATCAGTGATGCACGCGTCAATTAACTCATGTTCAACCTACATAAGTGAGTATACGTATTTCATTACGTTTCTATCACTTATTTTATTCCCAACCCAGTTCTATTGATTTATTTATTATTTATCTTTCTTGTCTTTTTTATCTTTATCTTTTTTATCATCTTTTTTGCCATTTTTGTCGATGAATTTATCTAATTGCTTTTGTTCTTTTTTGTAATCATCTTTTGGCAATGCTACATAACCTGCATCTTCTGCAGATTTACCTTCATCTTTAAGAACGAATTTCATAAATTCTTGGAAGCCTTTATTTTCTTCTAATGATTTTTCTTTTGCATAGATGAATAATGGTCTACTTAAAGCGTATGAATTATCTTGTATTGTTTTTTTAGTTGGTTTTGTATCTTTGCCTTTATCGTCTTTAATTTTTACTTCTTTCAATTTATCTTTATTTTGTTGATAGAAGTTATAGCCAAAGTAACCAATACCTTCTTTATTTTTCTCTACAGATTGAACGATAACATTCGTATCTGCATTTTTCTCAGCTTTAATATCACCTTTATCCATTACTTCTTCACTGAAGAAATCATAAGTACCATGTGATTGGTCTGGTGAAAATGCTTTGATTTTTTTATTTGGCCAACTTGAATTTACATCTTTCCAAGTTTTAGCTTCTCCAGAGTAGATTTTTTTCAATTGGTCTTTTGATAAAGAATCAACAAAATCGTTATCTTTGTTTACCGTTACTGTTACGCCATCTTGAGCAATTTTGTATTCTTTATATTTGATATTTTTGTCTTCTAATTTTTTCTTTTCTTCATCTTTAATCGGTCTTGAAGCATTTGAGAAATCTGTTTCTCCAGCGATGAATTTTTCGAAGCCACCGCCAGTACCAGAAGTACCAGATGATACTGTTACATCAGGATAATCTTTAGCAAATTTTTCGTTTAGTTTTTCAACGATAGGACCTACTGTGGATGATCCGTCACCTTTAACTTCTCCGCTAACATCTTTACCATTACCTGAGCCATTTCCGCCACAAGCTCCTAATAAAACCGAAGCGCCCAATACAGTAGTACCAACTAATTGCCACTTTTTCATTAATATATCCTCCTAATATAAATAACCCAAATGTTATATGTATTTCTTACACTTCTAATACTACAGACCCTTTGTTAAATTAAAATAGAGTGAATGTAAATGTTTTGTTAAGTTTAAAACCGCTGATAAATTAAGCTTATATAATCTGTTTTAATGAAGCTTGTATTTAAAAAGAAAAATGGTAGCTAGACAAATATAAGTTCAACTTATTGCCTACTACCATTTTTAAATACTGTATTTAGTTATAATCTATGTGGCTAAATTTAATCCTCAACACGGCTCCAGCCTTTTTTCGTCAAAGAAATTTTTCCCGTTTCAATATTAATGATTTTTTGTTTGTATAAATGACCAATAGCTCGTTTAAAAGAACCTTTACTCATATTAAAAACTTCTTTAATGGCTTCTGGACTTGATTTATCCCAAAAAGGAAGTTCACCATTATATTCAACTAATAAATCAAAAATGATTTGTCCATCATCATCTAAGCGTTCATGTGCAAGTGGTAAGAATGACGCATTAAGCTCTCCTTTGTCGTTATGACCAATGACACGTACATTAACTTTTTCCCCTAGACGCGGCTCTGATTTGCGTTCAGACTCATGTACAAATATTTTGTATCCCTCTTTAGATAGTAAGAAACTACCTACTCTTAATAAACGATATGGTCTTGCTTCTATAATTTCATTTAACATATCATCATCTTGCACTGGCGTGTACATTTTTTCGACAATTGTTTCACTAGCGAGACGAGCAAACATATGATTGTCACGATCGATACGCAAAGTAACGAGTAAATAATCCCCTGCTACGGGCCATACATCTTTAACTTTTGGTAAATCTTCCCAAGGCACTAGCACTTCTCTAGGTAAACCGATGTCTACATGCGCACCATCACGGTCCGTTTTTAATACTTTAGCAAAATCATATTTATCTTTTGTTATATCAGGCATGTTTTGCGTTGCAAATAAATTCCCAGATCTATTGGGATATATAAAGAAACTATATTCCTCTCCTATTTCTAACTCATCATCATCACTTATTTCAGATTGATTCAATTTAACTTGTTCACCATTCGGGCCTTTTAACAAATAAGTAGAACCTTGTTTGCCTTCGACTTTTAGAAATTCAATTGAACCTACTATATCTTTATCTAATGCCATATTGTTCTCCTTCGAGTAATGTATTCCTATTTATTATAACATGTCTAATGTTTTCTACCATAACAACAATTATTCAGTCGAAAGTCAAGATATTATATGATATAATTCATCCGTTAGAAAAACGTAAAAAAGGAGCAAATGAATGTTACAAGTTACTGATGTTAGTTTACGTTTTGGTGATCGTAAACTATTTGAAGATGTTAATATTAAATTCACTGAAGGTAATTGTTATGGTCTTATTGGTGCTAATGGCGCTGGTAAGTCAACGTTTTTGAAAATTTTATCAGGTGAATTAGACTCACAAACTGGTCACGTTGTCTTAGGCAAAAACGAACGTCTCGCCGTATTAAAACAAGATCACTTTGCCTATGAAGATGAACGTGTACTTGATGTTGTTATTAAAGGACATGAACGTTTATTCGAAGTAATGAAAGAAAAAGATGCCATATATATGAAACCAGATTTTAGCGATGAAGACGGTATTCGCGCTGCCGAACTTGAAGGTGAATTTGCTGAGATGAATGGTTGGAATGCTGAAGCAGATGCTGCTTCTTTACTATCAGGATTAGGTATTTCTACTGATTTACACGACAAAAAAATGGCTGAATTGGAAAATAATCAAAAAGTAAAAGTCTTATTAGCACAAAGTTTATTTGGCGACCCTGATGTATTACTACTTGACGAACCTACCAATGGTCTAGATATTCCAGCAATTAGCTGGTTGGAAGACTTTTTAATTAACTTTGATAATACTGTTATTGTTGTGTCTCATGATCGCCACTTTTTAAATAACGTATGTACCCATATTGCTGATTTAGATTTTGGAAAAATTAAATTATATGTTGGGAACTATGATTTCTGGTATCAATCAAGTCAATTAGCACAAAAGATGGCTCAGGAACAAAATAAGAAAAAAGAAGAGAAAATGAAAGAGTTACAAGATTTCATCGCACGATTCTCTGCTAATGCTTCTAAATCTAAACAAGCTACAAGTCGAAAGAAACAGTTGGAAAAAATTGAATTAGATGATATTCAACCATCTTCAAGACGTTATCCTTTTGTGAAATTTACACCAGAGCGTGAAATTGGTAACGATTTGTTAGCAGTTGAAAATATCTCTAAAACAATCGATGGTGAAAAAGTCTTAGATAACATTTCTTTTACTATGAATCCTAATGATAAAGCAATTCTAATTGGTGACAGTGAAATTGCCAAAACAACATTATTAAAAATCCTTGCAGGAGAAATGGAACCAGATGAAGGTACTGTTAAGTGGGGAGTTACGACATCATTAAGTTATTTCCCTAAAGATAACTCAGAGTTCTTTGAGGGTGTGAATATGAATTTAGTTGATTGGTTGCGTCAATATGCACCTGAAGATGAGCAAACAGAAACATTTTTACGTGGTTTCTTAGGCCGCATGCTATTCAGTGGTGAAGAAGTTAAGAAAAAAGCCAGCGTTCTTTCAGGTGGAGAAAAAGTCCGTTGTATGTTAAGTAAAATGATGCTTTCAAGTGCCAATGTTCTGTTACTCGATGAACCTACAAATCATCTTGACTTAGAAAGTATCACTGCTGTAAACGATGGTTTGAAGTCATTTAAAGGTTCAATTATCTTTACGTCATATGATTTTGAATTCATCAATACCATTGCCAACCGTGTCATTGATTTAAATCAAGCTGGTGGATTATCAAAAGAATTACCATATGAAGAATATCTAAAAGAAACTGGCGTTCTCTCATAATCTCCCCATCGATTTCTAAACAAACTGGTACATTAAATATAGTTTGCCCTGTTCTCTCAAGTATGTCTTCATCATGCTTCGCACTTAAAAGAACTGTATTTAATCTTAATGTCATTTATTATAAAAATCATTCAGAGCCTAAGACGTAATTATGTTTTAGGCTCTAAAGTATATATTGGCATTGGCAGCAGTCGACTGAATAGAAAAATATGCTTATATCAAGCTTTTTTTCGATTTTAGTCATACATGCCGGTAAGAAATACAAATTCAAAATGAATACTGTCGCGCTTCCTTCCACTTGTCAGAGAGCGTGATGTCTAAACTTATATTTAAATAAACCTGTTTATTATTTTTAAAAATGCATAGCAGCGATATTACTTTTTACATTAACTATGATTAATTAGTCAATTACAGCATTATGAAAACTTTAATTGTCAGTAAATTTGTAAAAATCTAAATTCTCAGTTTACAGATGCTAACCCACCATGTATAATGAAAAACATATCAATTGAATAAGATTTTGATGAGGCGCATCAATCATTAGTAAGAAATAGAGTACTGTCTGCTAACAGCTATTTCTGAAAGGGTGCGATGCCGAAATAATGCAACTAGCAGGTTCGCTTTATTGGACTTTATGGTTAAAAGCCAAAAGTTTGTCATTATTTTTTAATAATGGAGTGCATCACTTGTTATAAAAATCCCGAGCAAGTTCGCGCATTCCGAACTTGCTCTTTTTTAGTAGCATGTGTCTCCTTTAATATTGGAGGTTTAACAATTTGAAACGACGCGTTTTAAAATTTGGCGGTTCATCAGTCGCTGATTTTACAAAAATAAAAAATATCGCAGCGATGCTTAAGCGTCGTGTCGATGAAGGTGAACAATTAATTGTAGTAGTAAGTGCTATGGGTAAAACAACGGACCTGTTAATGGAAAACGTACAATCATTAACAACAACACCTAGAGATCAAGAACTTGCCCTACTGTTAACTACCGGAGAACAACAAACTGTTTCTTATTTATCAATGGTTCTCAATGATATAGGTGTTGCTTCCCGTTCAATGACAGGTTATCAAGCTGGCATTAAAACAATAGGTCATCATTTGAAAAGCAAAATTGCTGAAATCAATCCTGCAGTATTTGATCATGCATTTGAGACGTATGATGTTATTGTTGTGGCAGGTTTCCAAGGTATAAATGATAACTATGAATTAACCACGCTTGGTCGTGGGGGTTCAGATACTACAGCCGTTGCACTTGCCGCTAGTAATGCAACCCCATGTGAAATCTACACAGATGTCGATGGTGTTTATGCAACAGACCCTCGTATTTTGAGTCGAGCTAAGAGATTAGATGTCGTCTCTTATGAAGAGATGATGGAAATGAGTGCATTAGGCGCAGACGTATTAGAGACTCGAAGTGTTGAGTTAGCCAAAAATTATGATATTCCTATCTATTTAGGTCGTACTTTATCAAATGTGAAAGGAACATGGATTATGCCCAATAGTGAAATATTAGAGAAAAAAGCTGTCACTGGTGTAGCTTTAGATAAACACATGATGCATATCACAATTAGCTATCCTTTATCTGATGACCGTTTGCTTACACAACTATTTACCGCTTTAGATAAAGGCGCAATTAATGTAGATATGATATCTCAAATTGTCAATGTTGAAGGATTACAATTATCATTTTCTATCAAAGATAGTGATATTCATCAAATCTCAGATATATTAGAAAATCTATCCGTATCTTTTAGTGCATTAGATTATAAGATTAATGAAACATATGTCAAAATTTCACTAATTGGTTCAGGCATGCGCGATATGTCAGGCGTAGCTTCTAAAGCATTTATCACATTGATAAATGCCAAAATCCCTTTTTACCAAACAACCACTTCTGAAATTAGCATTTCTTATGTCATTGATGCACAGAATGGTGACCGAGCCGTACAAACATTGTATGATGCATTTGAAATATAGAATATGTTTCTGGGACATAGCTATATTTTAGGCTCTGAGCCCTATATTGGTAGTATTGACTGGATTGAAAATACGCTGATACAAAGCTTTTTTCAATCTTAGTCAATCTTTCCGGGGCGGGACTACAAATTCATATTGAATTCTGTCCCAATCCCATAGATACATTTTAAAGATTTTCAAAATTTCAAATAGAATGAATAATGGAGTGACAGACTTATGACAAGATTAGCAGTAGTTGGAGCAACAGGATTAGTTGGAACAAAAATGTTAGAAACTTTAGATAGAAAAGGCATTCCTTTTGATGAATTAGTGCTTTTTTCTTCAGCGCGCTCAGCTGGCAAGAAAATTGATTTCCAAGATCAAATATATATAGTACAAGAATTAACAGAAGCAGCAGCAAGTGAACATTTTGACTATGTCTTAATGAGTGCTGGTGGTGGTACAAGTAAACAATTTGCTCCTATTTTCGAACAAGCAGGTGCAATTGTAATTGATAACTCAAGCCAATGGCGTATGAATAAAGATATAGACTTAGTCGTTCCAGAAGTAAATGAACCCCATTTTAAACGCGGCATTATTGCCAATCCAAACTGCTCAACTATTCAATCAGTAGTTCCACTAAGAGTTTTGCAAGAAAAATTTGGTTTAAAACGTGTTGCATATACAACATATCAAGCCGTTTCAGGTTCTGGTATTAAAGGAAAAAGAGATTTAGCTGAAGGTGCAAATGGTAAAGCACCAGAAGCATATCCTCACCCTATTTATAATAATGTTCTACCTCACATCGATATCTTTTTAGAAGATGGCTATACTAAAGAAGAACAAAAAATGATTGATGAAACACGTAAAATATTAAACGAACCAGACTTACGTGTAACGGCAACATGTGCACGCGTACCAGTACAAGATAGTCATAGCGTTGAAATCGATGTTACACTTATTGAAGAAGCAACAACTGAAGAAATCAAAGCTTTATTTGACAAAGATCCTCGTGTTGTTCTCGTAGATAATCCAGCCAATAATGAATATCCATTAGCCATTAATTCTACGGGCAAAGATGAGGTATTTGTTGGACGTATTAGACGTGATGACTCACTAGACAATACATTCCATGTTTGGTGTACTTCTGATAACTTACTAAAAGGCGCCGCATTAAATGCCGTTCAAGTATTAGAGCAAGTCATTAAATTAAAAGGAGCTAGATAATTATGGCACATTTATTCGAAGGTGTTGGTGTAGCTCTAGCTACCCCATTTACTAATAATGAAGTTGACTATCAAGCACTTGAAAGACATGTAGATTTTTTACTTAAAAATAATGTTAAAGCAATTATTGTCAACGGTACTACTGCAGAAAGCCCTACGCTAACTGACAACGAAAAAGCACAGGTACTCGAAGCCGTTATTAAACAAGTCAATCATCGTGTAACGATCATTGCTGGAACTGGCACAAATAATACTGCAAAATCTATACAGGCATCATTGCGTGCAAAAGAACTAGGCGCTGATGCAATCATGTTAATCACACCTTATTATAATAAAACAAACCAACGCGGCTTAATTAAGCATTTTGAAACGATTGCAAACGAGGTTAAATTGCCTGTAGTACTTTATAATGTACCTTCTCGTACTAATATGACGATTAATCCAGAAACAGTCGAAACGCTAAGTCATAATGATTATATTATAGCTATCAAAGATGCCACTAATGACTTTGCATATTATGAAGAAGTAAAAAAACGTATTAACCAAGCGGAGTTTGCATTATATAGTGGTAATGATGACAACGTCGTTCAATTTTATAATCGAGGCGGCAATGGGGTCATTTCAGTCATTGCAAATGTGATACCTCAAGAATTTCAAGCTTTATATGATGCTAAACAAAGAGGAGAAAATATTACAAAAAGTTTTGAACCAATAAGTAAACTATTATCAACTTTATCATGTGATGTAAATCCAATTCCAATTAAAGCTTTAACAAGTCATTTAGGTTTTGGTAATTATGAACTACGTTTACCACTTCTACCTTTAGAAGCTGCAGAAACTAAAGTATTAATTAACGCTTACGAGCAATTTAAAGCAGGTGAACTTTAATGAAGATATTATTAATTGGTTATGGCGCAATGAATCAACGTGTTGCACGACTAGCTGAAGAAAAAGGTCATCAAATCGTTGGTGTCATTGATCGCGAAAATAGCCCGAGCACACCTTACCCACGTTATGACCATATCAAGGATGCACAAAATGAGGCAGATGTAGCCATTGATTTTTCAAATCCCAAATTATTATTACCATTGCTCGATGAAGACTTTGAATTGCCATTAGTCATTGCTACAACTGGTGAAAAAGAGCAACTTACAGCTAAACTTAAACAACTTAGTAAACGCATGCCAGTTTTCTTCAGTGCAAATATGAGTTATGGTGTTCATGCATTAACTAAAATTTTAGAAGTAGCTGTTCCCCTATTACAAGATTTTGACATCGAATTAACAGAAGCACATCATAACAAAAAAGTCGACGCACCGAGTGGAACACTTGTCAAACTTTATGACGTAATTAAAGAATTACGTGAGAATGTGACACCCGTTTACGATAGACATGAACGTAATGAAAAACGCACTAAAGATGAAATTGGTATCCACGCAGTACGTGGCGGAACGATTGTTGGAGAACATGATATCTTGTTTGCTGGCACTGATGAAACAATAACAATTTCACATAAAGCACAATCAAAAGATATTTTTGCAAATGGTGCCATAGGAGCTGCAACGAAACTCGTTCATAAGAAAAATGGTTTTTATACTTTTGACAATTTATAATTTAAGGAGAGACATCAATTATGGTTCAACATTTATCAGCGCAAGAAATAATTCAATTCATTAGTGATGCAAAAAAATCTACACCACTAAAAATATATATCAACGGGGATTTTAGTAATATATCATTTCCTGATTCATTCAAAGTCTTTGGCTCAAATAACTCTAAAATTATTTTCTGTGAAGCAGATGATTGGAAGCCTTTCTATGAGCAATATCAATCTAGTTTAACTGATTTAGAAATTGAAATGGATCGAAGAAATTCAGCTATCCCGCTCAAAGATTTAACAAATACTAATGCGCGTATTGAGCCAGGTGCTTTTATTCGTGAAGGTGCCACAATAGAAGATGGAGCTGTCGTTATGATGGGCGCCACAATTAATATTGGTGCAGTCGTTGGTGAAGGTACAATGATTGATATGAATGCAACTTTAGGCGGACGTGCAACAACTGGAAAAAATGTGCATGTGGGTGCTGGTTCAGTATTAGCGGGCGTTATTGAACCACCAAGTGCGCAACCAGTAGTAATTGAAGATAATGTCTTAATCGGTGCGAATGCTGTTATTCTTGAAGGCGTTCACGTTGGTAAAGGTGCCATTGTAGCTGCAGGTGCCATTGTCACTCAAGATGTACCAGCAGGTGCCGTCGTTGCAGGTACACCTGCAAAGGTTATAAAACAAACATCTGAAGTAGAAGACTCAAAACATGAAATTGTCTCTGCTTTAAGAAAACTAAATGATTAATTACTTTGTTCAATTAAATTAAAGTACTTCGGAGGTTGAGATGTTGCAATTGCTTATCATTTCACCTCCTTAGTTATACTTTTTACAAGCGGTATACTACAAATATTTAAGTTACAATAGATGTATGTATTATATTGATAAAAGAGGATGATAGCATGAATGAATTAGAATTTGTAACAACACATAGACGTCACTTACATCAGCATCCAGAACTTAGCTTACATGAATTCGAAACAACCAAATATATTACTGCGTTTTTAGATGATATCGGTGTATCTTATGAAAGACCCCTTGAAACAGGCGCAATCGCTTATTTAGAAGGCAACAGTGATCATACTATAGCTTTTAGAGCAGATATTGATGCTTTGCCTATTTTTGAGGAAAATGATATCGATTATCGTAGTCAAGTTGATAATGTTATGCATGCCTGTGGTCATGATGGACACACAACTGCATTGATGTTATTCGTAAAACGTTGTAAAGACCAAGCGGATAAAGGACTATTGCCACATAATGTCGTATTTATTTTCCAACCAGCTGAAGAAACTGGTGGCGGCGCCAATCGTTTAATCAAAGCAGGTGCATTTAATAACTACCCTATTGAAGCCATTTTTGGAGTTCATGTAAATCCTTTTGCAGAAGAAGGACAAATCGTTATTCGTGATAATGAGATTACTGCTAGTGCAACTGAATACCGTTTTTATCTGCAAGGATTATCTAGCCATGTTGCCGATAAAGAGCAAGGTCATTCTTGTGGAGAAGCATTGCAACACGTGCTTGCTCAAGTGGGAATGATCCAACAGTTTCATCTTAATGGCTTGAAGCGAAATATTGTCCATATGGGCCACTTTGAAGCTGGAGAAGCTATTAACACAGTGCCAAGCCACGGTTATTTAGAAGGTACAATTCGTACTTATGATGCAAATGATTTAAATAGCGTTAAAACACAGATGCAAAAAATTGCTAAAAGTGTGAGCTTACTTTTCAACGTTGATTGTCAAGTTAAATTTGAAGAAGGCTATCCTGCAACGATGAATAGCCCACAATTACGTAACACAGTTGAACAGGCCATTGTCAATGCTGGCTTAGAAGTTGTTGAGAAACCTTTACCTTTTTTATTTGGAGAAGATTTTAGTTTCTATGGTCAACAACTTGCCCCAGCTTATTTTGCTTTTGTTGGAACGCGTAACGAAGCCAAAAATTATATTACTGGATTACACACATCCCATTTAAATTTCGATGAGCGTGTATTAATTTATGTAGCTGATTACTATGAAAATTTATTAGAACAATACGGGGAGGCATAATATAGTGACTGCAACATGGTCCGTAAATTCAGACATATTTTTCAACAATGTCGTAACTGTTAAAAATAACCAACCTATTATGGCTGTAGTAAAAAACAATGCCTATCACTATGGATTAGAGTATGCTGTAAATATGTTTTTAAAGGCAGGTATAAATACTTTTAGCACGACTTCTCTTAAAGAAGCCGTTCGTATTAGAAAACTTGTGCCTAAAGCTACTATCTTTTTAATGAATGCTGTTTATGACTTTGATATTGTGCGTCATAACCGTATTCACATGACGTTGCCATCACTGCAATATTATTATGCTAATAAATCCAATTTGTATGATATCAATGTGCATTTAGAATATGAAAACTTATTACATCGTTCAGGGTTTAAAAATCTTAGCGAACTACGCGAAGTATTAAAAGACCATGCGCAAAATAATCAACCTCATAAAATGCATATCACAGGTTTATGGACTCATTTTGGTTATGCTGATGAGTTTGATGTGCCAGAATACGATACTGAAAAACGTGCTTGGTTAAAGGTTTTAAATACACTATTAGCAGAAGGTTATACTTTTGACATGATTCATGCTCAAAATAGTGCAAGCTTTTATCGTGAGCAACATCAAGTACTTTCCAATCACACACATGCTCGAGTTGGTATTGCATTGTATGGTTCACGCCCATATAGTTCGTTAAAACCTTCTGAAATTAAACAGGCTTTAACCGTTAAAGCAAATGTGATTCAAGTAAGAGAAGTAAATAAAGGGGATTATTGTGGGTACAGCTTTGCATATGAATGTAAGAATCATCATACCCGCCTTGCGGTCGTAGATATAGGCTATGGTGATGGAATTTTAAAATCCAGAGCACAACATGATGTAATCATCAACGGAAAACGTTATCCGATTCGTGCACTAATGATGAGTCATATGTTTGTTGAAGTGGATGAGCTTGTTCATGCAAGAGACGAAGTTGTATTATATAATAATGATATACGCATAGATGAATTTACATTTAAAGGCGTAGGAGCAAATTCAGAACAGCTCAGTGCAATGAACCATGATTCTTTAATAAAGGAGTACAAATAAATGACTGTTAAATATAATGATTATGGTGAACTAACTATGGGAGGTACTAGTCTTAAAACATTAGCTTTAAGCTTTGGTACCCCCACCATCGTATATGATGAAGATCAAATTCGTCATCAAATGAGACGTTATCATTCCGCTTTTAAACAAAGTGGTTTAACATATAATATTTCATATGCTTCAAAAGCCTTTACGTGTTTGCAAATGGTCAAACTTGTTCAAGAAGAAGGTTTACAATTAGACGTTGTATCTGAAGGAGAGTTATATACCGCCCTATCAGCAGGTTTTGATCCAAAACAAATTCACTTCCACGGTAATAATAAAACAAAACGTGAGATTCAATATGGATTAGAAAATGGGATTGGCTATTTTGTTGTAGATGCTTTAGAAGAAATAGAATTAATTGATAAATATGCGAGTGATACGGTAAATGTTGTATTACGAGTTAATCCTGGTGTTGAAGCACATACTCATGAGTTTATTCAAACAGGTCAAGAAGATAGTAAATTTGGATTATCAATTAAATATGGTCTAGCACTGGAAGCAGTTAATAAAATTAAAGCTTCCAAGCATTTGTATTTAAAAGGTATTCATTTCCATGTTGGCTCACAAATTGAAGGTACAGAAGCCATGATTGAAACAGCAAAAATTGTCTTAAATTGGTTATCTGAACAACAAATTCAAGTCGAGTTGCTAAATTTAGGCGGTGGGTTTGGCATTAAATATGTCGAAGGTGACACAAGCTTTCCAATTGAAGAAGGCATTGCAGAAATCACAACTGCTATCAAAGATATAACAAAAGAATTAAACTACTCAGTTCCTGAGATTGGTATTGAACCAGGACGTTCAATTGTTGGAGAAGCAGGTATAACACTTTATGAAGTAGGTACAATTAAAGACATACCTGGAGTTAACAAGTATGTATCAATTGATGGTGGTATGAGTGACCATATACGAACAGCACTTTATGATGCACAATATGAAGCATTACTTGTTAATCGTCATGAATCCGCAGATGAAACAGTTACAATCTCTGGAAAACTATGTGAATCCGGAGATATAATCATTAGAAATGCCAAATTACCATCATCAGTTCATCGCGGAGATATTTTGTCTATCCTCTCAACTGGAGCTTATCACTATTCAATGTCATCGAATTACAATCAAATGCAAAAACCGTCAGTCTTCTTTTTAAAAGATGGTAAGGCGAGAGAAGTAATTAAACGACAATCACTACGACAACTTATTATTAATGATACAAAATAATTAAAGTACCCCACTAGCGGCTTAATATAATAGGAAGATCTTAGAAAAATAGTGAGATTGTTGGCTCGCTTTTTCAGGGGACAGCTTCAGCTACCCCAACTTGCTTTGTCCGATGGCTTTCTTTTCGAAAGCCTATCTGTTGGGACCCCACCTCAACTTGCTTTGCCAGACGAAATGCTTTTCGCATTTCTCTTTGTTGGGGCCCCGTTTGTCCTGTTCTCTCAAGAGTCTCGCCAAAATATGGCGTATTTATATGTAATTTTACATCAAAATACTTAAAAAATAAGGTACTTTCGTATAATTTAATAAACACAACTAAACTAAATTAATGAAGTACCTTATGTATAAAGAACATAACATGACTTAACTTACACTACCAGAGGAATTCAAATATCATCGTGGTGCTACATCATATTACCCTAAAATAACGAAGAAAATGGTAATTTCTATCTTTATTTCGCTAGAAATTACCATTTTCTCTTTAATCCTAGATATTTATGTCTCATACTGTCCCTTTTTCATTATTTTTCTTATATTAAGACAAAACCAACTTCTCTTCTAACTTTGTTTGTTATATTTAGATTAGAAAATTTATATTATCACTTAAATAAAATTTAATCATTAGTTCTTTTATTTATCATAATTTGTATATATAACCCTAGAAAAACTTCATCAGGATAATCTAATTCAGAAGTGTTATCTATTTGAATTGTATGTCTTTCACCCCTACTTTTTGTATATTGAATCTTATTTAAATCGAAGAAACTTCTGTGAGCATCAAATATCACTTTGTCATCCTTTACAATTTTAGTGTTCATACTTAAATAAGGATTAATAAATTTATACATTGTGTTCTTATTAGAATAAAACGTATAAGGTAGTTGTTGTTTCATTCCTTTTTCTGTAATCAATTTTTGTCTTTGTAAAATCCCTATATTAGTTTTATCCAGATACACTTTATAATGAGGACGTAAAGACAAAAGTTTTATTCGTTTTATTTTTAAAATATGATTATCTGATTTTAAAAATATTCCAAAAAGAGGAAAAAAACCAATTATACTCATCCACTTTTGAATTACATTATTAAAATCCGTTGTGTAGTATATATTTTTATTGCCGTATATTGGAATATATTGTTTATCAATCGTTATTAATGGTGCTTGATAAAAATATTCTCCATTATCAAAAATTTTAAATTCGTTATTTTTTTCATCTTTTATAATTTTAGCAAACTGTTTTTGTGTATATCTTCTATATAATAAAAAAGCTATAATTACAAAAAACAAAATGATCCAAAGTACAATGAAAATCCATAAATTTTCTAAAGGAAATGTTTCACCTTTTATAACAACATTTCCTGTTACTAAAATAAAAAATATTGTTAAAAATAGCCAAATTATGAAAACGCAAGCTATACTCATTATTCCACTCATCCTCACTATTGAATTTTCACATAACAATCGTTATATTCTAATAGATTTACAAGCAAAATATTACCTATTTATTCTATACTTTGACTTTCATACTCTTGTTAATACTTCTTTCTTAATGCCACTCATATTTTGTGATAGTGATTTATTTTATTCTTAATACTGTATTCAATGTAATTTATTTTAATCTATTTCTATAAAACAATTAAATTTGTATACTTTTTGAAAAAGAATAATACATTTTTGCAAGCAATTTAATCTTATCATATTTTGCAACTATTTGTTTATATTGATGAGTTTAAACGTCTTTATCATGCATCTATAACACAAAATTTTCATAATCTAATAAAAAAACACCTTACATCTTGGTAAGGTGTGGTGAAGTCAATTATCTACAATATATTTATTATAGTTTAACAACGTTTGCAGCTTGAGGTCCGCGGTCGCCTTCAACTACTTCAAATTCTACTGATTGACCTTCTTCTAATGATTTGTAACCATCTTGGTTAATAGCTGAGAAGTGTACGAATACGTCGTTTTCTCCTTCAACTTCGATAAAACCAAAACCTTTTTCAGCATTAAACCATTTTACTGTACCTTGTTTCATAACTGTGAAACCTCCAAGACTAAAATTCATACAATATGCGTTATTCGCATATTACAAAAAATACATGTATGTATTATGTATAACTAATTAATAATTATGTATAAAACTTCAGATATTCTTTGCAATATGGAATAAAACTACTGCTTAGTTGTTATTATATGTTAGATTACGCCAAAATGCAATATAAATGTAGAAAACTATTGTTTATTCAAATTTTGGCATATTTAAATAAACCTCATTATTATTTAATACAATAAAGCTATAAAATATTTGTAAGTCCTCTTCACAATCTTCACAATAATTCATATCACAATTGTTATAAAAAGCATGTATATTAAACTTACCTACAACATAGTTATCATAGTCTTTTTTACTTTGTTTAATAAGTGCTTTATAAGCATCAAGCATTTCAGTGTATGTCGAAAATGAATTTTGTTTCACAATTTTATCAGTCCAGTCACTAAATAGCCACCAGCCCTCATAATCAGCCCTTATTTTTGCCACTGTCCACATTTAAGTTTCCCCCCTGAATGCTATACCTATAATCAATATTTTAGCTTTTTAGTTTATAAATTCAAGCATTCCGACTCATACTTTTGACGGATGCCCTTTGCGATAGCTGTAGCAATTATTAGGTTTTTAGTTTAAAAGTTCGTATAATATAAACAAGGGGGGATGTTATGCAACGCAAACATATTAAGATCTATGGTATCGTACAAGGCGTGGGCTTTAGATTTTATACGCAAAGAATTGCACATAAATTCAAAATAACTGGGACAGTACAAAATATTGAAGATTATGTAGATATATATGCTCAAGGGAATGAAGAACAATTAAATCAGTTTATTGCAAGTGTAACAACAGGTGCATCACCTGCATCACATGTTGATGACTATGAAATCGAAACACTTGAAATTGATAACCAACTTAAAGAATTTAAAACTATTTAACAAAGGAAGATGACCGTGAGGTACACTATTTCTCGAATTTTCGGTGTTCTAGTGGGCACGCCAATCGCGATAATATCATGTATTGTGAGTATTTTCGTATTAGATATTTCTTTTCTGTTAGATGCTTTAATTGGGTTATCGATGTTTTTTGTTTCCTACCTACCGACACAGCGTCTTACCTCTCGCAAATATTTAATTGATATTGGCTTATCAAGAAGAGACTATCGTTTTGTCAGACAGCAATTAAGTATTTCTCACAAAAAAATCCGAAGTATTATAAAATCCTTTATCAATATTAGATCTATACAAGATTTTAGACAAATAAATGATATTTATCGTATTGCAAAGTCCATACATTTTAGCGTAAAACAACGACCACGTATGTTTTTTAAGGTGGAAAGCTTTTTTTATTCACACATAGACAACGCTTTAAATCTTGTGGAATCTTATACTCACTTAGCACGAATGCCTAAAAAATCGAAAGCAGAAAAACAAAAACTACAGCAAACGCGTATTACATTGGATGAAATTAAACGCACACTTATTGCCGATTTGAAGCGACTAAATGAAGAAGACTATGAACGACTAGATACTGAGATAGAACTAAATAAAATCGAACAGCAACGAAAGCGATTATAAACTAGCACTGGAGTGAATAACGAAATGAGCAATGAGAAACAATCTTTTAAGTCACATCCTCTAGACGAATATATCAATGGTCAAACTTCTCATTCTCCAAATAAAGAGAATAACTCACAAATCCAAAAGCTAACACCTGAAGAAACTCGTAGAATTGAAGAAATATGTGAAACGATTAAACCATTAGACAATGAAAGTCTACTAGCTTTTGGTGCAAATTTACAACAAAAGATGTCTCAATTTTCTCATCATATGTTAGATGAAGTAAAAAGTAAAGATGTTGGCCCTGTAGGCGATACTCTAAATCAATTAATGTCGAAATTAAAAGCAGTTAACCTGGATGATTTGAGTCCTGAGAAGCAATCTAAATTGAAACGATTATTTAGACGCACAAAAGCTTCTATAAATGAAATGTTTTCTAGAATGCAATCTGTCAGTTCACAAATTGACCGTATTACTATCCAATTGAATCAACACAAAGATCATTTATCACGTGATATTGCGTTATTAGACGAACTTTATGAATTAAATAAAAATTACTTTGATGACATTTCATTATATATTTTAGCAGCTCAACAAAAGAAAGAAACAATACAAACAGAGACATTGCCTCGTATGCGCGAACATACACAACAAAATAACAATCAAATGGCTATTCAAGATATCGCCGATATGGAACAATTCGTTGACCGATTAGACAAAAGAATTTATGATTTACAACTCTCACGTCAAATTGCACTACAAACTGCACCTCAAATTCGAATGATTCAAAATGTTAACCAAGCTTTAGCTGAGAAAATTCAAAGTTCTATTTTAACTAGTATCCCCCTTTGGAAAAACCAAATGGCTATTGCACTGACACTATTAAGACAAAGACACGCTGTTAGATCACAACGTGCCGTTACCGATACTACAAATGATCTACTTACACAAAATGCATCAATGTTAAAACAAAATGCGCTTGAAACAGCAACCGAAAATGAACGTGGTATTGTAGACTTAGACACACTTAAAGCAACTCAAAGTGATATTATTCAAACGATAGAACAAACACTTGAAATTCAACAACAAGGCCGACAAAAACGTCAGCAAGCCGAAAAAGAACTTAATCAACTTGAAACTGAACTAAAGACACATTTAAACAATATGCGACACAATAAATAAATTCAACCGAATATTAAATAAATGCGCTAGGAGCAGATAACCCTAGCGCATTTATTCATTCTTTCTGATATATAATATGTTCTTGCTTAATAAATATTGACACGATATAACCTATTACAGTAGCTATCACTGCGATAGGTAGCCATTCTAATGAATATTGTTTTAAAGGTAAATGCGCAATGAATGGCATTTTTATCCAACCACTCGTACTCATCACACTTAGCACTGATACAATACTAACTACAACAATAGGTATTTGTTGGGCAATTCGTTTTGTTGGTATAAAACGTGCTAATAATATAAGTAGCACTACTGTAATAGCAACTGGATAAATGATACTTAGTACAGGTACTGACATTGCTATAACGTTGTTTAATCCCAAATTTGCCAATAGAAAACTCACAAACGTAAAGAAAACAACATACATTTTATATGGAATTTTTGGCAAAATACTATTAAAATACTGACTTACAGCCACTATCAAACCACAAGCTGTCGTTAAACATGCCAAAGCCACAATTATTCCCAATAAATATTTCCCCAATAATCCAAAACCTGTTGAAGCAATCAATGTAAGCAGATATGTTCCTACATTTTGATTATGAGAAACTAATAAATCTAACTTGTCCTGCGAGATAGCCATATGATTACCTAAAAATCCTAAAGAAATATAGATAAATACTAAAGCACTTGCCGCAATTAGACCAGCTAATGCAGTTTGCTTAAAAATTTGATCAGCATGGTTTACCCCTGTTAGTTTAACAGCATTGACAACAATCATTGAAAATGCAATTGCTGCTATCGCATCCATCGTCAAATAACCTTCCGTAAAGCCTTTTGTAAAAGCACCAAAATGAGATTGATATAAATCTAAATTACCATGAGACGGCGGATTGCTTCCAAAGTCTATAAATCCTTTAACTATCATTGCTAAAATTGTAATTAATAACAATGGTGTTAACAATGAGCCTATACGTTCAACCATTTTATTCGGATTGATACACAGATATAAAACTATTAGAAAATAGATTAATGTGAAAATTAATAATGCTACGTTACCATTCGTATGTGCAATTGGTGTAATTGTCATCTCAAATGCTGTCGATGCAGTTCTAGGAATTGCAAATAACGGTCCAATAGTTAAATAAATGATAACAAGAAATACTACTGAAAATTTAGGTGAAATTTTATTAAATGAGCCAATGTATCCATTTTTATCAAGAGCACCTACCATGACACCTAATAAAGGTAAACCGATTCCTGTTAATGAAAAAGCGATGATTGCTGGCCAAAAAAAGCGGCCACTATCTTGTCCAAGATTAGGTGGAAATATCAGATTTCCTGCTCCAAAAAACATAGCAAATAAAGTGAAACCGATTATCCAAGTATTCTTATTCATGCTACTGCTCCTTTTTATCTGTAAAATTGCAATAATTTAAATTCTAGCATAAAAAGGATTTAAAAGTCTAGTTAATTTCAGAAAATTTAAAAATCAAATTAATATTACTTATTGAATAACATTAATTTATAGGGATTTTAACAGTAGTTTTTTTAATAGTGGTGACAAGTGACTCGGTAAATTTTCTACACCTTCAACAAAGATGGCATATTGACCATAAATATTATGAATTGTTTGTTCTATCTCTTCAGTAATTGGATCTTGACTTAAAAAGACATTAAATACTTCAATACCGTATTTTCTTGACATCTCAACAGCTTCATAAGTATCTAAGATACCATCTTGACTATAATTATATGCAGATGGTTCACCATCTGAAAAGACAATTAAAAATCGTTGGTTATGACTACGTCTCAATAATCGTTCACTACCAATTCTAATAGCTACGCCATCCCTATTATCATCTTGTGGATGGAGTGACATAATGCGAGGTGCACTACGTTCTAATGTAGAATAATCATAGTTGATAATTTCATCTATAATATTAGGTTGACGTGTTTCATCCGAATCAAAAGCATCTTCGTTAAATGCTAATATCTCATGTTTTACATTCAACGATTTTAATGTTTCATGGAACAAGACGACACCTTTTATTGTTTCTTCCATCTTGTCAAACATGCTTGCTGAAGCATCTACAAGTAGTGTAAAAGTTGCATCAAATGACTTACTCAAGTCCTGCTTCTTGTAGAATAATTTATATTGATCATCTATGAACCAATTGGTTAAATTTCGCTGCAAACGTCCCTTAGTTAAATTGTGACGCTCATCTTGATGCTCACGCTCAATTGTTTTTTTAATAATTTGTATTAAATCTTTTGTTTCAAATTGAACATCTGATTTAACGGTTTGATACTGCATCAAATATTCTGGTAAGATATCAGGAATTTGCCATTTAATTTCAACATTTTCATTGATACCTTTTAGTGCAAACGAAGCATTTTGACCAATGGCACCACCTTCTTGGTTATCCAGCGTACTTTCAGAGCCGCGTCCTTTTTTAGTCATCATATCTGTCATATCGTCAGATGAATCTCCTTCACGTGCTGTATCATTGTCACTCATGACATCACTGTTTTCGCCTTCGTGAAGTTCCATTTCTAGATAAGCGCCACCTTCTGACTTACTATCTTCCGCATTTGTATCGGCTTCAGCAGACTCAGAATCGGTTTCTTCATTTGTATTATCATGTCCATCTACATTAGCTGCATCAGTACGTTTTAACTCTTCAAATGTCATTTCTTGTATTGCTTCATATACCTTTTTAGGTAAATGATAATATTCATTCAGCATATCTTCCTTTAATATATCATCCACTTGAAACATAATACGTTGTGCGAGGTACATATTATCTTCAGAAGATCTATTTTGGAAGAAGTTAGGCAAATATTGGAACATATGATTTAATATATCATCTATTTGTGCATGAATTGTTGGAATCTCAAAGAAATTTTGAGTTAAAAATGCGCGTTCTAAATATAAAAATAGCAAATCTGTATACACGGTTTTAGTCTTATAAAATTTAATTTGTGATTCAGTATAAGACAAACGCGTTTGCAGACGTAAATCTATAATCTTAGCAGTACTAGGTCGATCATTACGTATATGATTAAATACTCGTGAATCTTCTAATAATCGAAAAATTTGCTGATAAAATTTAGGATGTTTAAATGCTTTGTCGTGAATAACCTCATTAACTATTTTTTCGTCCATCAATTTGTAACCGTAAGCTGCGAGCATGACGTCTGTTTTTAAACCTGCACGTTCAATTTGTTTAGGTCGATGAGACCAAAACCAGCTTGTAATCAATGTATTATTCATTGGATCATAATAAGGGAATTTTTGAATTTTAACGGTTGTCTGTTCGTTTTTTAAGAGCAAGCGTGCTAAATCTTGCAACATCATCACTTGTTTAGCATCTAGTTGCTCATCATTAAATTTTATAAAACGATCGCTCATAATCAACTATCCCTTTCTAAAAGTTTAATTCGATTGCATTTTTAATTGCCTGTTGTTCACGTTCATCTTCTAGTTTATCGATAATTGTTCGCTGTATGGCACGTTCAATAGGCATAACTGTAATTAAATCACTTAAATCTATTAAAGCACGTATACTAGCTGCTTCTTCAGAAATTTGGCCTTGTTTTGACATGGTTCTTAAGTCTTCATTAAATTTGATGATTTGCGCAATAATTTTATCGTCTTGCAAACGACTTTGCTCTTTAATCACATTACTTAATATGTCCCCGTCAATATAGTCTACTTGAATAACAACAAAACGATTTTTAAGCGCTTCATTCATTGGTAATGTCCCTACATATCCTTCATTTATCGCTGCAATAACATTAAATCCAGGAGCTGCTTCAATTACTTCACCAGTAAAGGGATTTGTTAATTTGCGTCGGTAATCAAGTACACCATTTAATATTGGCAATGTTTCGGGTTTGGCCATATTGATTTCATCAATATATAAAATATGACCTTCTTTCATAGCACGAATGACTGGTCCGTCAATGAAAACAATTTCCTGATCACCTTGGTCATTTGTTTTAATCGTTTTGAACCCCAATAAGCTCTCTGCATCTAAATCAACAGAACAGTTTACTTGGTGCATTGGAATATGGACGACTTCACTTAAAGTTTCTGCTAATTTTGTTTTACCAGATCCTGTAGGGCCTTTTAATAAAATATTTTTATTCAATTCAAATAGCGCCTTCGCATCATTAAAAACCGATTCATCTGAATTTTTATATTGATTTTGTACCATTAATTTATGAACTCCTTTAGTTAATTAAATGAAAATAAGACCTAGGAAAGGAACAATTATCACTGTACTCAGCCTAGATCCTATATTTATTATTAAGTTATTGTACAATCACATTAAACTTATTTTCTATACTTCTTTAAAGTACGTTTTATAATAACCACCAACTAATCCAGAATTATCAATAATTTGATAATATTCTTCTGTTTCATTAATAACATCATATCGTTGTCCTATAGTTAACATATCGGATACTGTAAATTTTTTAGCATCTGTATTAACCACTTCAACTTGTTTAATTGGTGTTTTTGTTTTCCATGTTTCGTGTAGCATATTACATGACCTTCCTTTTTACAATTTATATAAATTTTAATTTTCTAATGTATAAATAAATGAAATACCACTATTTTCAGTGATGCGTATCGATTTAACATCACCTTGATTTAGTGTTTGATAAGGTACCCCTATTTCTTTAAGATCAGACAAAGCTTGATTAAATTGGTGTACATCTTGAGTAGCAAATTCTACTTGTTCAACAACACCCTCTTCAGTCATTTCGATTTGTGGTTCTGCTTGATATAAATGTATTTCCCCACCTAAACCACCATCTCCAATTTTAAATACTTGGATTTTTTTATTTTCGAATTCTGAGGACTCATATTCTGCAAAATGATGCAATCCAAAGACATGTGTAAGCAATGATGCCGTCACAGATAACTCATTCACTTGAAGGATTACCGGTCCTAGCCCTTGAACCTGATGCAAAGGATTAACTGAGCTATCAAAATCAGGCATACCTAATTGAATACCAACATTATGTTCATTTGAATAAATATCAAAAATTTGTTGGTTTTTATCCATAAAATTAAAATGTTTATGTCCATTTAATTCAGACATATCACCAAAAGTAATATTATGGCTCTTAAATATTTCCTGATATTCTATCAAACCTTCATCAGTAGGTGTACGAAATCCAACACTAGCAATATGTTGATTACGATAATCACTATGCGGTACTTCAACAAAATGTAATCGTGTACCTGGACTTAAATTTGCATCGCCAAAGCGCAATGCGTTGTTTTTATCAACAATATTCATACCAACTATATCTTTAAATAAAGCCTTTGTACTCATCATATCACTTGTCCCAATCGTGACACTTCTCAGTCCGCTCATAAAAGACACCCCTATTTTATTCATTTCATTGTCATTATAACTTATTTCTTAAATGATTTATATGATGAGGTTCTGAAGTACGCCATTCATTTTTTCACTTCTCCCCAACCAGCAAATTATTTTGAACTGTTTCATTTTAAAAGAACTAACACTATTCATGCAAGATAACGATTCAATGACATTTATAACTAATCTTTATATTTTAAATTAGTACTAAAAATAAATAGAGCAGGCCATCAAATGACAAACCTGCTCTTATAAAGATATATCATATTAGTTAACGCGTAATTATGATTCTAATAATAAATCTTCTGGATTTTCAATGAGATCTTTAATTGTTTTCAAGAAACCTACTGCTTCTTTACCATCAATAATTCTGTGATCATAGCTTAAAGCAATATACATCATTGGTCGATTTTCAATTGTATCTTTATCAATCGCAATTGGACGTGTCATAATTGAATGCATACCTAATATTGCTGCTTGACTACCATTAATGATTGGCGTACTCATCATTGAACCGAAGATACCACCGTTAGTAATTGTAAATGATCCATTTACCATGTCGTCTAAGCCTAATTTTTTATCACGCGCTTTAACTGCTAAATTAGCAATTTCTTGTTCGATTTCTGCAAAATTCTTCTTATCACAGTCCCTTACAAATGGAACTAATAAACCATCATCTGTTGATACAGCTATACCAATATCATAATATTGTTTCTTGATCATGTCATCTCCATCAATTTCAGCATTGACTTCTGGATATTTTTTCAACGCGGCTACTGCTGCTTTTGTGAAGAATGACATAAATCCTAATTTTGTACCATCATGATCTTGCATAAATTTTTCTTTTTTACGTTTACGTAATTCCATCACATTCGTCATATCAACTTCATTAAATGTCGTTAACATTGCTGTATTATTTGATACTTCAAGCAATTTATTAGCTGCTGTTTTCTTACGACGAGACATTTTTTCACGAATAACTGGTTTGTTTGGTGTCGAAGATGATGTTTCTGGCGCTTTTCTTTGTGCCGTTTCTGCTTTTTTATTTGATGACTGTTGTTGACGTTGATCAATATCTTCTTTTCTTACGACATCATTAGATTTACCTGCTACTTCAGCAAGGTCTACACCTTGTTTTAAAGCATGACGACGTGCTGAAGGTGTGGCATTTACACGTTGAGTATGTTTTTTTGCTTCGTCAGAACGATCTGCTTTTTCAGCTTCATCTTGTCGCTGTTCATGATCACGAGTTGTGTCTTTGTTAGCTGTATCTGTAGTTGTTTCTGACTCCGACTCACCTTTAGATTCAGCCTTAGCGTCAGATTTTGAAGCTTCTGCTGATTTCGCTTCAGCACTACCTTCTCCAACAATGGCAATGGCTTGTCCTACTTCAACAGTATCACCTTCATTAGCAAGTTGTTCTTGAATCACACCTGCATCTTCTGATACAACTTCCACATTAACTTTATCTGTTTCTAATTCTAAAATTGCTTCTCCTTTTTCAACAGAATCGCCAACATTTTTAAGCCATTCTGCAATGGTCCCCTCTGTAATTGATTCTGCTAATTCCGGAACTTTAACCTCTGGCATAAATAATTTCCCCCTAGTTTCGTTTTAAGACACTTTTAATAATGTTACTTTGCACAAGTTTATGAATTTCGCCATCGCCTTCAGCCGGAGCTGCGCGTTTAATTCTTCCATGATAGTTTAAATTAATTTGTTCTGGTGTGATAGATTTAAGATGTGGATATGCATATAACCATGCACCTTGATTTTGAGGTTCTTCTTGTACCCAACATACACTTTCGATATGCGGTAATGTATCAAATATTGCCTTTATCTCATCTTCTGGGAATGGATATAAACGTTCAACAGCAATTAATAATATTTGTTCATCTGGATTCTTAACCAAATATTCTTTCAAATCGACAAACATTTTTCCAGAAGCCAGTACAACTTTTTTCACTTTTTTAGGATTATAAGTCTCGGTAAGAATTGGTTGGAACTGCCCTTCAGTAAATTTATCAATAGGTTGTGCTACTGTTTTATTGCGCAATAAACTTTTTGGTGACATTACAATCAATGGTCTCATGGCTTGTGTTCCTAAGCTTGCTGCTTGAGCACGTAATAAATGGAAATAATTACTTGCGCTTGATAGGTTAACGACAGTGCTATTATTTTCTGCAGCTAATTGTAAAAAACGTTCTAGCCGTGCTGATGAATGTTCTGGTCCTTGTCCTTCAAAAGCATGTGGTAAAAATAATGTTAGGCCACTTCGTTCTCCCCACTTTGCTCGTGCGCTTGACATAAAATTATCAAACATCATTTGTGCCATGTTTGAAAAGTCTCCATATTGTGCTTCCCAAATATTAAAACTTTCTTTATTTTCAACATTATAGCCATATTCAAATCCAACTACTGCTGCTTCAGAAAGTGGCGAATTATGGACTTCAAATGTCGCCTTTTGATGTGGCACATGATGTAATGGCGTGTATGTGTCTCCAGTTTCTTCATCATGTAATACAGCATGGCGATGACTGAACGTACCACGCTCACTATCTTGTCCAGTTAAACGTATTGAAGTCCCATCTTGCAGTATTGTCGCAAATGCAAGTTGCTCTGCTTGAGCCCAATCAACTAATCCTTCCTCTTTCTCAAATGGTTCTCGACGCTTTTCTAATACTTTATTTAATTTTTTTAATATATGAAATCCCTCTGGATAAGATAACATCGCATCGTTGATTTCTTTTAACTTTTCAACTGAAAATGATGCTGTTTTACTTTCTAATGGCGCTTGTAGTGCACTTGGTCTAGCCATTTCAGGGTCATCCATTTTATCTGTTTTATCGATCTTATCTTGTGCTGCACGCATCTCTTTATGCACACGTTCAATTGTTTCATTCATATAATCTTCAGAGATAACACCTTCATCAATTAATTGTTTGCCATATAATAATTCCACTGAGTCATGCTGACGAATATTATGATAAGGTACTGGATTCGTAATTGATGGTTCGTCCATTTCATTATGTCCGTAGCGGCGATAACCGACTAAATCAATAACAACGTCTTTATGAAATTCCTTTCTAAATTCAAGCGCAATATCAATAGCTTCAATAGTTGCTTCCACATCGTCCGCATTAACATGTAAAATAGGAACGTCATAACCTTTCGCTACGTCACTTGAATATGTTGTAGATCGTCCATCAATCGGTTCTGTTGTAAAGCCAATTCTATTATTTGTAATAATGTGCAATGTGCCACCAGTGGAATAACCGTGAAGATTGCTTAAGTTCATTGTTTCAAAGTTAATACCTTGACCTGGGTAAGCAGCATCACCATGAATAATAATAGGCATAGATTGATGATAGTCTGTCGTAGGTTTTCCTACGCCATGTGTGTTATCTTGTGCTGCTCTCGTTTTTCCAATAACTACCGGTGCTACAATTTCTAAATGACTTGGATTATTCGCTAATGAAATACGTTGCTGAATACCATACGTATCCGTTGTTTTGACTCCGCCTAAATGATATTTCACATCACTTGTCCATCCAGCAGTTAATTCTAAGCTACCATCTTCAGGTAAGAACTTCATTGGATCAGTATGCATAAACTCCGATATCATCATTTCATATGGCTTTTCCAGAACATGTGTTAAAACATTTAATCTACCTCGATGTGCCATGCCAATTTGAATATTCTGAATTTCTTCTTCAGCCGCTCGTCTCAATGTATGCTGCAACATGGGCACTAATGTATCCACGCCTTCAATAGAAAATCGTTTTGCACCAACAAAGTTTTTATGCAAATATTTTTCAAAACCTTCAACGTGTGCGAGAGTATTAAATAAATGCCTTTTTTGATCATGATTTAATGTAGCTTTATACGGCGTTTCAATTCGTCGTTTTAGCCACGTACGTTCTTTATTATTATTTATATGATTGTATTCAAAAGCAATTGGCCCCTTATAACGTTGTTCCATACGTTTAATTGCTTCATAGGCATTATCATATATATCTTTAAAATGATCTGAAACAATGCCTGCTGTTATACCTTCTAGAGTTTGTTTATCTAAATTAAAATCCTCGATTGTTAATTTAGGTAAATGTGTTCTTTTAGGAGGATTTATCGGATATATATCTGCTAATAAATGGCCATACTGCCTAATATTATCAATCAAGCGCATTACTCGCTTAATTGTGCTATCATCCGTTAAGTCACCACTCCCATCTGTGGCTGGCTGAGCTATAGTATGAGCTTCACCATTTTTTATTGTTCCGAATAACACTTGTAAATCATCAGGCACAGATGATGGATCTTGCAAATAATCATCATACAAATCAAGCATTAAACCAAGATTTGCGCCAAAGTTTACAGGTGCTTCTGTAACATCTGTCTTATCCTTTGTCATATGATACCCTCCACATAATAGTTAAACGCTTACACGTTAATAATAGCATTAATTTATGCATTGATAAAGTACATATATGGATTAAAAAATAAAAAGCAGAACCCATTCAAAATGTGATTCTGCTAACCTTTTCAGGCATTTAATTTTGTTGTTTATAAATAAAGAAAATGCATAATTCATCATTTCTTATACGATTATGCAAGGTTGGCGTCTTTTGCAAATTGAATAGTAAATGTAGTATATTGGTTAACTTCACTATCAACAGTGATATATCCACCATTTGCAGTCGCTAATTTTTCAGCAATAGACAACCCCAACCCATTTCCACCTTGACTACGGGCACGTGATTTATCAACACGGTAAAAACGGTCAAATATGAATTCTTGATCTGCTTTTGGTATACCTTGACCATGATCCGTGATTTTAATGGTAATCAATTTATTGCGTAATTGTGTTTCAACTTTAATTTTCTTACGCTTTGTATCATACTTCATAGCGTTATCTAAAAAAATAAGCAATAATTGTTCAAATTGATGACGGTTCATATATAGAAGTAATTGTTTGGGTGATAAATTAAGTTCAAAGTTGTAATCAGGATGCAATTGCTCTAAAGATTTAATACGCGTTCTTATTTCTATGTTTATATCAACTGGTTCATGTTCATTGGCTGAATGTGTAACATTATCTTTTGACAATAACAACAACTCTTCAACTAACTTTGTAATTCGATTCATTTCCTCAATGGAAATATTGAGTGATTCTTCTAACACTGCTGGATCTTTTTTACCCCAGCGCTGAATTAAATTAAGATGGCCTTGAATAATTTGAAGTGGTGTACGCAATTCATGCGAAGCATCTTCTACAAATTGCCGCTGTTGATTAAATGACTCTTCGATTTGTAGCATCATATCATTAAATGTATCAATAAGGTTGTCTGTTTCTTCATAATTAGTTGTTAATTCTAATTTTTTCTGAAAACCATCACGCCGGATTTGAATCATTTTGTTTGACATAGTCACAATTGGTTTTGTGATTTGTGATGAAAATATGTAACTAATGCCTGCTGTAATAATAGTTGCAATAATACAAAATACTAAAGCAACAACATATATTGAACCTACAGTATTATTAAATTTTTGTAGGGAATGCACTAATACTGTATAACCATGAAAGCTTGGCGTATCAACTGTTTCAGTCAACACAATATAGTCTTCACCATTTCTGCTCATAATTTTTATGCGGTCATGATTATTCTTATCGAAACCAGGATAAAAGTGTGTAGCATTATTGTTCGCAGTTTGAAATAATTTTTTTCCATTATGATCATAGATTAATACTTCTTGAAAATTCTCCAGCGATGCACTAATGTCTAATGGAGAAATTGTATCAATAGGTTTAGACTCCAATAAATTAGCTATATCTTTTGAGCTTCTTTCAGCTTCATCTAATTCACCATCTTTTAAGGTATCTTTTAAGAAAAAGATAATCACTAGACAGAATAACAAGATTGTTAAGAACATAATCAAAGTTGTAATAATCATCCATTTATATTTTAGTTTACGTTGTTTTATCATCGTATCACATATCCTACGCCTCGAACTGTTTCAATCGTTCTTTCTTTATTAAAAGGCTTTAACTTATTTCTTAAATATCTGATGTAAACATCTACAACATTCGTTTCAACTTCACTATCATATCCCCATACATGATCAAGTATTTGTTCGCGTTGCAAGACATGATTCCTATTTTCTGCAAGAACATACAAAAGATCATATTCTGTTTTAGTTAAATCTAGTTGTGTCCCGTCCACGGTTACTTCAAAAGCATTTTTATCAATAATAATACCATTAATATCGATAACATCTTTCTGGGGTTGTCTGCGTAAAATCGCTCGTATTCGAGCAAATAATTCTTCAATTTCAAATGGTTTTACAATATAATCATCTGCCCCATAATCCAAGCCAGTTACTTTATCCATCGTTTCACTCTTTGCTGTAATAATAATGATGGGTGTCGTGTATTGCTGACGAATTCTTCTACAGATTTCTAAACCATTAATATGAGGCAACATTATATCTAATATAATCAAGTCATATGTTTTGGTTAACGCTTTATCTAAACCACTTTGCCCATCATTCTCTATGTCCACTTTATAATTTTCATGCGTTAATTCCAGCTCTAGAAAACGAGCTAAATTTTGTTCATCTTCGACAATTAAAATATTTGCCATTTCTCCACCTCTTTTGCATTACACTGTTTATTTCACTACCTGACTTTTCTATTTTATTATAATACAAAATATTTAACCACCAACCATAGTCTAAGATTTATGATTAACTTTCAAAAATTTATCATAAAAATTTCAGTTTTCTAATTGACAATCATTATCAATGATGTATAATAATAATTGAAAATGATTATCAATACCAAATAGAACTCCCCCCACATATTCGTTCTTATGGATTGATCATTTTCGAATTCCCCTTTTATATGCCCTTAAAAGACTAACGTAAAGCTTACAATAACGCTAAACGTGTACATAAAAGCAGCTCCCTAATGGTAGCTGCTTTTAATCTATATTTTGACACTGACATTCCTTATCATATAATTCGGAATGTTAAGAAAAAATTGGAATATAAATTCCAAAAAATAGCACAAAGGTGATGTGAAATAAATCATCTTTGTGCTTCTTTATATTGTTGGCTCACTTGCTAAGGGGATAGCTTTAGGTACCCCAACCTGCTTTGCTTGTAGCCTTTCTTTTTGAAAGCCTTTTTGTTTGGTGAAATGCGCTTCGCATTTCTCTCTGTTGGGGCCCCAGTCAAAGATATTTTGTCCTAGCTGATTAGTTTTGGCTATTTAAAATGATAGTTAATGATTTAACTTGCATTGATTTTTTAATTTGTAATGTTATAAAGTTTTTTTCTTAAAATTAGCGTTGATAAAACAATACAAAATATCCCACCAATGATACCGGCAACAATATCTGTAGGATAATGAACTCCTAAATAAACTCTAGAGATGGATACCATCAAAATCATTAATGCACATAAGCCAATAATAATACCTTTATCAGCGCCAGACATTTTACGGTTAATAATAAACATCACGCTTCCAAAGAATGAGGTCGAACCCATAGCATGTCCACTTGGAAAACTAAATCCAGTGATATCAATTAATCGCAATAAAGTTGGTCTTTCACGGTCAAATATATTTTTTAACACCGGATTGAGTATACTTGATAGTCCCATAACTAGTACAAAAAAGAGTGCTTCTATTTTACAACGTTTAAGCATGAGATAGGCAATCAGCATTAGAGAAAGTGACAACATGGCCCACACTTCACCAATTTTGGTTGCACCTAATAATATAGATGTCGTGATAAAACTTTCTGAAGCATAAATAAATTCGTAAACCTCATTATCAATCCACTTTCCCAAACGAGACTCATGAAAGAAAGCTATTATTCCAAACACTAATGTAAAAATAATGAGCAATGAAATGCGCTTCGTGCGGTTCACAAAATTTCCCCCTCTTAATGACTGAGTGCATCATCGATGATTTTATTTAATAAATCTTCTTTGGTATAACTTTCTTGATAGTCTGACATATGATTCATTATGCTATCTCGTGATGCTTCAATATCTCCTAGCTGCTCTAATAGCTTAGTTGATGATAGTTCTTCTTCTAAAACGACACGCCCATAACCTTTTGATTCGAAATATTTTGCATTATCAATCTGGTCACCACGTGATTGGTCTAAACCTAAAGGAATTAATAACATTGGCAGTCGCAGCGTTAAAAATTCGTATATTGCATTTGATCCAGCTCGACTAACTACAGTATCTGTAATAGCTAACAGATCCGTCAATTCTTCTTTCACAAATTCATATTGGATATAACCTTCTTTTTGAATCGAGCCATCAATAAGTCCTTTACCTGTTAGATGGATAATTTGGTAATCTTCGAGCAGTGCCTCTAAATTTTCACGAATAACACTATTTAATTTTTTACTTCCTAGACTACCTCCCATTACTAATAAGACTTTTTTATCTTTATCAAATTGAGTTAATTCATACCCTCTTGAAGCATGACCATGCTTTAAATCTTCACGTATGGTTGCACCAATAAAATCAGCCTTGGATTTTGGTAAGTAGTTCAGTGTATCTTCAAATGTTGTATAAATCTTTTTCGCAAATTTTAGACTAATTTTATTCGCTAATCCTGGTGTTAAATCAGACTCATGAATAATAGTGGGTATGTTTAAGGTACGAGCAGCAATAACCACTGGAACTGAGACAAATCCGCCTTTAGAAAACAACAAATCAGGTTTTTCTTTTTTAAGTATGCGGCGAGCATCCCATATTCCCTTTACCACTTTAAAAATATCTTTAGCATTTTCAACAGAAATATAGCGACGTAATTTACCACTTGAAATAGCATGGTATTCAATATCAGGTAATTGAGATTCTATCATTTCTTTCTCAATTCCTGCTTTTGAACCAATATAAAATGCACTATATCCATGATTTAACGCAGTGGGTATCAAACTTAAGTTTACTGATACATGACCCACTGTTCCGCCTCCTGTAAATGCAATTTTAGTCATAATTATAACCTCTATTCTTAAATGTTTTTATAATAGGCATAAAATGGCGCACCTCTATCAAATGGATGATAGTCGATTTCAGCTTCTCCAACTTTTGTAAAACCAAATTTTTCAAATAAACCTTGTGCAGGTTTATTCAATGCAAATGTATCTGTCAAAATAACATGTATACCGTGATCTGTTGCTAAATTAACAGCAAATTTAAATAATTCAGTTGCAGCGCCTTTATATTCAGGATTTCCAGCTAAGCGATGAATAACATATGCGCCTTCCCGTTTAACTGGCCAGTCAAGTTTATCATACCATTCTGATTGTTGTTGGTCGACAACAATAAAGCCTTGGATTTCATCATTGTCCTCTAGTACATATAATGTTTGATTCGCAATATCTTCTTCAAAGTGTTCTCGTGCAGGATATTTGTCATCCCATTGATTATTATTAAATTCTTTCATTATTTCTTTGGCAGTTTCTACTAATGCTTCAATGTATGGCAAATCATTCTTAATTGCTAATCTAATCATGTTAAGAACACCTCTTTATTTTAATTTTTTTAAAAGTTCATTTAGAACTTTGTCTTCTTTATTTGCTTTTTCAACCAATTGTACTGTGAACTTATCATTTGTTTCCTTATCAAATTGTCCATTTACAGTTAAGTTATTATCTTGTTGAAATGCTTTAATTGCTTGTTCTAAGTTGTCGTCAAAGTCTTTAGATTCATTATCTACTTTATATCCTAATGCTGTTAGACCAATCTTCATAGCTTTCACATGTTTATTATTGTCTCCTTTATGATAGCTTGTATCATTCGGAATGACATTTAATGATTGGTATTTAGGCGTATCTAATTTGATATCTGGTTGAATACCTTTACCATGAATATAATGGTCCTTAGGTGTTAACCACTTCATTTGTGTATATTTTAGTAAAGAACCATCTTTAAATTCTTTTGTTGTTTGAACAATCCCTTTACCAAATGTTTTTGAGCCATATACCTTAGCTATACCATAATCTTTTAATGCGCCAGTAAATACTTCAGATGCACTTGCCGAACCTTCATTCACTAAAATCGAAAATTTCATATCTTTCGCTTCTTTTAATGAGTCATTTGAAGTATCGATTGTTTCTTTGTCATTTCCTTTTTCTAATTTAACTACGGGTTTACCTTTATCTATAAAAATATTCGCCATTTTCACGGCTTCATCTAATAAGCCACCTGGATTATTTCGTAAATCCAATATGACATTGTGTACACCTTGTTTATGTGCATCTAAAATTGCTGATTTTAATTCTCCAGAAGTGTTTTCTTGGAAGCGATTTATGGTAATAACTCCAATTTGTCCTTTTTTCTTATATTCCACACTCTTAACATGAATTTTATCTCGTTTAATTTTTATGTCTTTTTCTTCAGAACCGCGTTTGATCGTTAAAGTTACAGTTGTGCCTCTTTTACCTCTAACCATTTTCACTACTTGATCTAATCTTTGCTTTTCAACAGATTTACCATTAACTTTAGTTACTATATCTTTAGGTCGTAAACCTGCTTTCTCAGCCGGAGATGATTTCATTGGACTTGTTACCATAATCTGATTGTTTTTTTGCTGCATTTCAGCACCGATACCAACAAAATCACCAGAAACTCCCTCATTAAATGACTCTGTTTTTTCTTTAGTCATATATTCAGAATATGGATCTTTCAACTCTTTGACCATACCGTCAATTGCAGCTTCAGTTAATTTATTAGGACTTTGTTTTTTATAATAATCATTGTTTAATGTCTTATATACAAATTGAATTTTATTCATCGCTTGTCGCTCATCTTTTGTGAGCCCACTCACTTTATGACTGATAGCTAAAGTAATGCAAACTGTAATTGCTATCGTAGCTAAAATTATAACGAGTTGTAGTACTACAAATTTCCAAAATCTGAATTTCACACTTTTATGCTCATCCATTTCGTCGATTTGTTGATGTTCAGTTTCTTGACTCACTTTAACACTTCCCTCTATGTAACTATTCCCTCATGACCTTCTTAAGGCTTTTTGGATATTATCAGTATGTCGTTTCTCGTCAATAAACGCAAATAAAAAAGTAGAGGTTGGGAGCATAAAAATACGATGCGTCTCAACCTCTATAATTAAATATTATAGAAATTTAGATTAAAATTTTAGCCACTCAGAGTATTCTTCATATAAATCGTCAAACACATACATTGGAATCGTAAATTCACTTTGCGTTTCTATATATTCTGATAGTTTATTAAAATCATTTTCATGCTTTGGAAATGATAAATCATTAAAAATTTGTTCAGCTAATTTTCCTTTGTCACCTTTACGTCCACGTGCTGTTAAGGCAAAATGATAGAATGAATAATCTTTCATTATTTCATTGTCACATCAACTACTTTTGTTTCACCTTTGACAATAGCGTTGACATCATTGATATTGATAGCGCTTGTTTGATCAGTATTTGTAATAATAACTGGAGATATTACAGACTTAGCATTATTGCTAATATACTCTAAGTTAAATTTCACTAAAGGATCTCCAACTTGAACAGTGTCACCGCTATTTACTAATACTTCAAAGCCCTCTCCATCTAGCTGAACTGTATCTAAACCAATGTGGACTAATAGTTCTAAACCATTATCCGCTTTTAATCCGATTGCGTGTTTTGTTGGGAATACGTTATCAACCTTCCCTTCGATTGGAGAAACCACTTCGCCTTCAGTTGGATTAATACCAAAGCCTTCACCCATCATTTTTTGTGCAAATACAGGATCTGGAATATCCTCAATTTTTACGTATTCACCAGTTAATGGTGCATAAATTTCAATATTTTTATTAACTTCTTTGCCTTTACCAAATAGCTTTTTAAACATTTTAGGTCACTCCTATTTTTCAAAATGAGGGATTAAATCCCCATAGCCTAACTCTTGTAATTTGTCATATGGAATAAATTGAATGGCTGCAGAATTGATACAATATCTTAATCCACCTTGATCTTTAGGACCATCATTAAAAACATGCCCTAAATGACTATTAGCTTGTTCTGAACGTACTTCAGTTCTCACCATACCAAATGTTTTATCAACTAATTCCACAATTTCATCATCATTCAAAGCTTTTGAAAAGCTCGGCCAACCACAACTCGATTCAAATTTTTCTTCTGATGTAAAAAGTGGTTGCCCAGAAATTTTATCAACATAAATCCCTTTTTCAAAATGATTCCAGTATTCATTTTCAAAAGGAGGCTCTGTTCCATTTTCTTGTGTAACAAGATATTCCATTTCGTTTAAGTCATCTTTACTCTTTTTAATCATTTTGTCCTCCCCAATGTGATTCTATAAAACCTTTACGTCCCGAACCTTGTTGATACCGTTCGTAATGCTGTGGATTCTTTTTATAGTAATCTTGGTGATATGTTTCGGCAGGATAAAAGTTTTTGTATTCAATAATTGGCGTAATCACTGGTTTTTTAAAGATGCCTTGTTCATTTAATTGTTGAATTTTTAATTCAGCAGCTTTTTTCTGTGCTATATCATGATAAAAAATTGCTGGTTCATAGCTTTCGCCTCGATCAAAAAATTGGCCTTTGTTATCAGTGGGATCAAAGGTTTTAAAATAGACATCTAATATGTTCTCAAAAGATGTAATATCAGGATTATACGTGATTTGTACGGCTTCTCTATGGCCTGTTTGATTAGTACAAACTTGTTCATAAGTAGGGTTTTCAATATGCCCTCCACTGTATCCAGAAACAACATCTTCAATACCAGGATATGAGGTGAAAGGTTTTACCATACACCAAAAACAACCACCAGCCAACGTTGCATATGCCATATCATTGCCTCCTTAATTATCTCATAATTCACGCTAATTTTTAGCTATTAATAATTTACATTTTATGTTTTAACTCAGAATATTCCACTTAGTCTCGCAAAACAACCAAGCCTATAGCACCTTGGCCTGTGTGTGTTGAAACTACAGGTGTTGTTACATTAACATCATAATTTTCAAAGTCAAATGACTCCGTAAATTGATGTTTTACTTTATCAACAAATTCAATAACATTAGCATGTGCAATACCAATGGACTTTATTTTGTGATTTTCAACAAATTCTGCGATTTCTTTTTTTAAAAATTTAATACTCGCATTTTGCGTTCTTGAATTATGCACAATTTCAAGGCTGCCATCTACTAACGTACCAACTGGTTTAATTTTCATAATATTACCAATTAAACCCTTCGTTTTACTAATTCTACCGCCTCTAATTAGTTGATTCAACTGCCCAATAACAACAAATAATTTAATATTTTGTTGCATATCTTTCACTTTTTGAACAATTTCATCAGTACTATAACCTTTATTAATAATTTCAGATAAATATTTTATTTGATAACCTAAACCAAATGAAATAGATTTTGAATCAATAACTGTAACATCAGCCTCAACCATATGGCTGGCCTGAACGGCTGTTTGATACGTACCACTTAATCCAGATGACATGTGTATACTAATAATTTGAACACCTTGTTGACCCAATTCTTCATATTTATTGATAAATTTTCCAATAGAAGGTTGGCTCGTTTTAACATCAGCCTCATCTTCAATTCTGTTTATATATTCTTCCGACGAAATATCAACCTGGTCTACGTATGATTTACCATCAATCGTTAAATTGAGCGGTACAACATGGATTTGATGCTCTGCTAAGTATTGATGTGTTAAATCTGAAGTTGAGTCGGTAACAATAACCTGTTGTTTCATAAAGTCCTTCCCCCAAAAAATGATATATTTCGTATAATTTTAGACTATAACTTTACGTTTCAGTCATTAATAACTTCAATGGAGAATAGCATGTTACGTATTTTAAAGTCTATTTGTTAGTTATTATAAGCTGACAAAAGTACATTTTTCACTATTGCACTTTTTATTTATTTTAAACATTTAACTAATTATTCATGTTTGTGACACAAAATCTAACCCAAATTTGCATCTTTATTACTTAGGATTAATTATTTAAACATAACACTCACGTTGTTACTTTAGTTAGCATCATACTAACATTATTTATAAAGTACAACTGATTTATATTACAAATACGCATTAATGACGTTTATAGCTTAAGTCAAACTGAATTCTAAAATTATATTTAGCGAGCGATCGACTTTATGCCTTCAGCATAGAGAAAATACTAAAAAGCATTTCATCAAGCTTTGCGAGCTGTGAATTGGGGCTCCACGCCATTAGCTCTAATTTTTCTTACGTCTAACTAAATGTAAAAAAGTATGAGGAATTGTATTCTTTTCATCCAAAACACCTTCTTCTGAAGATGCAACTTCCCACTCTTCAAAAGTATATGGCGGAAAGAACGTATCACCTTTAAATTTCCCTTCTAACACAGTAATATACATATCATCTACTTTATCAATCATTTTGTCGAAAAGACTTTGCCCACCAAAAATAAATACATGACCTGGCAAATTATATATTTCATCAATAGAATGGATAACATCAACACCATCATGTTGAAAATTTTGATTATGTGTTAATACAACATTACGTCGATTAGGTAGAGGTTTACCAATGGATTCAAAAGTTCCTCTACCCATGACTAACGTATTGCCTGTTGACAATTTTTTCACATGCTTTAAATCATTAGGTAAATGCCATGGTAAATCGTTATTATAGCCAATCACGCGTTGTTGATCATGTGCTACTAATATTGATAATGTCATAATTGCACTCCTTTACTATTAGTTGTTAAATGCTTGTTTATCAAACAGCTATAGGCGCTTTAATCGCTGCATGTGATTGATAATTTATCAATTCGATATCCTCATAACTAATATCAAAAATAGATTTATCCGTATTAATACGAATGGTTGGTGGTTCAAAACTACTGCGACTCAGTTGTGTATGAACTGCATCTATATGATTAGAATAAATATGTGCATCGCCAAATGTATGGATAAATTCACCAACTTCTAAATCACATTCTTTCGCCACCAAATGGGTCAATAAAGCATAACTTGCTATGTTAAAAGGTACACCTAAAAAGATATCAGCACTTCGCTGATATAATTGACAACTTAATTTGCCATTTTGTACATAAAATTGAAACATAGTATGACATGGTGGTAAAGCCATTGTATCAACTTCTGCAGGATTCCAAGCTGAAACAATATGACGTCTAGAGTTAGGATGGGTTTTTATCTGTTCAATGACCGTCTTTAACTGATCAAAGTGATTGCCGTATTGGTCCACCCAATCGCGCCATTGTTTTCCGTATACATTTCCTAAATCTCCATATTTTCTAGCAAATGCATCATCGGTGAGAATATTTTCTTTAAATCGTGTCATTTCTTCTTTATATTGTGCTTTGAAATGATCATCAACCAATGAGCGATGACCAAAATTAGTCATATCTGGCCCATGATAATCAGAGGATTTAATATATTTTTCAAAAGCCCATTCATTCCAGATATTATTATTGTGTTGTAATAAATATCTAATATTCGTATCACCTTTAATAAACCACAGTAACTCTGTAGCCACCAATTTAAAAGACACTTTTTTTGTTGTTAGCAATGGGAATCCTTTGGTTAAATCAAAGCGCAACTGATGTCCAAACTTGGAAACTGTTCCTGTTTGCGTACGATCATCTTTATTTTTACCGATAGCTAATATATCTTCACATAAGTCATGATATGCAGCATCAAATGGATTTAACATTATTTAATCTCCTTTCTTAAATAAAATGTGTTAAATATTAGTTTTATTATACTAGAAAACTTAAAAGACTAAAAAGAAAATCTCCAGCGCTAAGTGAGAAATAGTACAATATTAGAATGATTACGCACATTTTTATATTTATTTAAAAAAGTCTAAATTGAAGTTTATTTCACTTCAACTTAGACTGTAGATTTTAGTTGCAATACTCATCAAAAACATCTTTAATATCCATGCAAATATCTTGAATATCTCGTCCTTCGATATGTTCACGAGGAATAAAATGTTTTAATTCAGTTCCTTTAAACAAGGCGTAAGATGGGCTTGACGGCACTTGTTGAATATACGCTCTCATAGTTTGTGTAGCTTCTTTATCCTGACCAGCAAAAACAGTTATCTTGTGTGTTGGCTTTTTATCATTTTGATCTGCTACTGCTACCGCCGCTGGACGTGCTAAACCAGCTGCACAACCACATGTAGAATTGATTACTACAAAAGTAGTATCGTCTTCCCCAACTTGATTCATATATTGTGAAACTGCATCACTTGTTTCTAAACTTTCAAATCCATTTTCTGTAAGTTCAGCTTTCATTTGTTGTGCAAGCTCCCGCATATATTGTTCATATGGATTCATGATATTTCCCCCTCATAGTTTTCTTCTTTCAACATTACAATTTATTTCAAAACAAAGGTAACCCTTCAGCTCCGTTTTGAATATATAAAATTGTCATCTTAATTTATAATTTAACTTCATATACTAACGATCAGCCTATGACTTTAATACTTCTAATTTATTAAACAGCAACTTAATTAGATATAACAGTACGTCGTCAGACATATTATAAATCAATTTTTAACCGGTACTTTTATGCATTAAACTTTTCTTGGATTTTAGGAATTAATTCATCCCAATCTTTATCATTTTCCTTATCGACTGAAATAAAATCCATCACATAAAAGATAGAGGTTACACCTTCTATATCAAATAAGCGATTAATAAATTCAGGTTGTCCATCTGCAGCATGCGTGTAAGTATCTGATTTATTATCACTTCTTTTTTCTGACAGCGTAATTTTTATTGTATTTTGATTCGGTGTTTCGCTAATTGCTTCAATTTGCATAATTTACCTCCTATTGCAGTTCATTTCCAATTTGTTTAATTTGCTTACCCACTGAACATTCATTAATGCAAAAATGATGCGCTTGGGTCTTACCTTCTGTCTTTCTTATATGTGATTTCAACAAACATTGTTCACAATACGTGTTCATTAAATCATCTATCTTATGAATTGCATTCTGCTCGGAATGTGTAAGTATATCAGACACTCCTTTTAAGTCATTTTAGGCTTAATAGCACCTAATTTTAAATACATGTTAACATTATAGCTTAATTTATTATAATTTTGAATTATTCTATTTCTCATTACCACGAGCTTTTACTTATTATTCGTTATAAATGTGGTTATATTTAAATTGCATATTCGAATTTTTTGAAGTAAAATGTATAAGTTGTTTTTAGCGGTTTCTAAACACCCGCATTATCAAAATTTAGGAGGATTTCTATGTTTAATGAGATATTTGGGGCAGCAAGTTTTTTAGTTACTTTTATTTTAATGGTACTTATGTTTCGAGCTTTTGGCAAACAAGGCCTTATTGTTTGGATTGCTATAGGTACAATCATTGCCAATATCCAGGTCATAAAAACAATTCATATTTTTGGCATCTCAGCAACTCTTGGTAATGTCATGTTTGCTTCGATTTATCTAGCAACTGACATACTAAATGATATTTATGGTCGAAAGATAGCTAAAAGAGCAGTTTGGCTCGGGTTTTCTTCAACTTTAATTATGATTATTGTTATGCAAATGTCATTGCATTTCATTCCAGCACCTGAAGACATTGCGCAAAGTGGCATGGAAACGATTTTCAATCTTATACCAAGAATCGCACTAGGTTCTATCATAGCTTATATTATTGGTCAACATGTTGATGTGTTTATTTTTAGTATGATTAAAAAGATATTCAGTTCGGATAAAACATTTATTATTCGTGCTTATGGTAGTACAGCTTTAAGCTCAATTATAGATACTGCACTATTCGTGGCTATCGCATTTATTGGCACATTACCTGGTATGGCCGTGTTTGAAATTTTTATTACTACGTACCTATTAAAACTTTTATCTACAATACTAAACGTACCTTTTGGTTACATTGCTAAATCCATGTATCGTAAAGGTAAAATAGCTAACCTAGATAAAGATTACTAATATACATTTAATATTATTGACTACACTTAAATAAACTAACTTGTTGATTATACCTAACAGTTATAGACATGAGCGGAATATGAGGTCACATATGACTTTATTCCGCTCTTTTTCTATATCATCTATAAATTTTCAATTGCTATAAACAAAGTTATTTCTTAAAATAAATTTGTATTATAAATTTAAAGTATTGCAGGTGTTGTTTCAATGGCTAAAATATTTTTTGATGCTGCAACCAATGGTAATCCAGGTGAAAGCTGTTGCGCCATTATTATTAAAGACGATAACAATCATCATATTTATACGCATTATATCGGCCTTTTAGATAATCATAGTGCAGAATGGGCAGCTTTTATTCGCGCTCTAGAATATGCACGTGAGCTTAATGTGACAAATGCTTTATTATATACAGATTCTAAGCTTATTGAAGATGCTATGTTAAAAGATAATGTAAAAAATATAAAATTTAAACCGTATTTGGACCAAGTCAAAATATTAGAACCTAGTTTTGATTTATTATTTGTCAAATGGATTCCTCGAGAACAAAATAAAGAAGCAAATCATCATGCTAAACAAGCACTTTACCAATATATTAAAAATAAAGATTGATTTAGAATAAGCCGTGTTTAATATAGGCAGCCGACTTCAATAATACCGATGCGTCAGATGCGTAATAAGGATAAATATCTATTTTAAAGTAGAATATGATTGGTTTCACATAATTTTGCTAAATGCTTTTTAAGCACTTTATGATATGAGCCAGAGATATCTTCTGCACTGATTAAAACTATCTACTCATCCAGCGATTGACCATCACCCATTATCCCCATTTCTAAGGCCCTATACTTCAATCATATATTCTGAGATTGAAGCATTAGCATCATAGCCTATTGCTTCATTATTAAAAATGTAAAATTGTGTTATATGTTGTAGCATCATTGTGTTTTAATTTTTTGAGTAATCCAATAATCATCGTTACACTTGACTTATCATCCAGATGTCTTGATTTAATAAACCCCGTTTTTGGAATTTGTGTCCTTGAATCAAAACTCATAAAGTTCCCCCACTTCTATACATAAATCTCTAGTTTATTGTGCTGATTATGTACTCCAATGCGCACTTCCATATATTTATCATCTTTAGAACGTTTATTGCTGTCTTTATAAACATGAACACTTGTTTCATGTATACATATTGTTCCTGTAAATGTGCCTCCTGATTCAGTTTAAATTTCACATTTCTCATCTTCTATTAAGTTAAATCCACTAATAAAATCAATGTTCAAACGGCTATCTTCCTTAATTTCTTTAACCATTCAAGCTATTGTATCTACATGTTCATATATATAGCTTTGCTTCACATTGTGCTCGCCTTCTAAAGTAATGCACCTTTATTAGTTATCTGTGTCGGATAAGCTAACTGTTCAGCGTGCGCTTTGATATATGAAGTTGTATCTAGCATGAACCCTCTTAAAAGTTATAAAAATTTCCCATCCGTCCGATTTATTATACAACCTAACTCACTTACTTATTTGGTTATTTTAGGATTAATGTTATTGATATTTTTTAATTTATATAGGTAAAAACCAAAGAATTATTAACTTGGTCAACTAACACTTGTTAAGGAATAAAGTAAAGAATGTTTTGTTATAAATAAGTCATACTAAAAATATATATAAAATTAGTGTTCATAATTCAAAAATCAAATGTCATGTTTAATTATAAATTTCATGCGATATTTTTATTTATACCTTTAACAAAACAATTAAATATTAAAAAACTATATTTGTACACTCTTGTGTGTACAAATTGGTCTTACATGTAAGCGGATTCATTTATATAATAATTCTTGTAAATCAATGCATTATAGGTTTAATACTACGGAGGTTATAAATATGGAATATATACCAATAATCTTAAATTGGTTTTCGCAGAATATCTTACAAAAACCAGCTTTCTTTGTTGGTTTGTTAGTAATGCTCGGTTACGCTTTACTTAAAAAACCGTACTATGCTGTTTTTGCTGGAGCTGTAAAAGCAACTGTAGGCTACATGATTTTAGATATTGCTGCTGGCGGATTAGTCACAACATTTCGGCCTATTCTAGCAGCTCTTAATTACAAATTCAGTATTGGTGCTGCTGTTATCGACCCTTATTTTGGATTAACTGCAGCAAATGACAAAATCGCTAATAACTTTCCAGAATTTGTAGGTATTGCGACATCTGCACTTTTAGTAGGATTTTTTGTGAATATCTTTTTAGTAGCATTACGCAAAATCACGAAAGTCAGAACGTTGTTTATTACTGGACATATTATGGTACAACAAGCTGCAACAATTACGGTAATGATTTTACTGATTCCAACATTCCGTGAAAGTCCATTACTTGCTACGTTTGGTATTGGTACAATATGCGGATTATATTGGGCAGTAAGTTCAAATTTAACTGTTGAACCTACACAACGTTTAACAAACAATGGTGGATTTGCGATTGGTCACCAACAACAATTTGCGATTTGGTTTACAGACAAAGTCGCATCAAAATTGGGTAACAAAGATAAAAATTTAGATAACTTAAAATTGCCAAAATTTCTAAGTATTTTTCATGACACAGTAGTTGCATCAGCTACTTTAATGTTAGTTTTCTTTGGAACCATTTTATTCATCTTAGGTCCAGATATTTTATCAAATGCTAAAGTCATCACAAGTGGTACTTTATACGTGCCAGAAAAACAATCATTCTTTATGTTCGTTATTCAAACGGCATTCACGTTCTCTGTTTACTTATTTATGTTAATGCAAGGTGTAAGAATGTTCGTTGGAGAATTAACAAATGCATTCCAAGGTATTTCTAACAAATTACTTCCTGGTTCATTCCCAGCAGTAGACGTAGCAGCTTCATTTGGTTTTGGTTCTCCAAATGCTGTACTGTTTGGTTTCGTGAGTGGTTTAATTGGACAAGTCATTATGATTGTCTTATTAATCGTATTCAAAAACCCAGTACTTATTATTACGGGGTTTGTACCTGTATTCTTCGATAACGCAGCTATTGCTGTATACGCAGATAAACGTGGTGGTTGGAGAGCAGCAATAATATTGTCATTTATTTCAGGAATAATACAAGTTACATTCGGCGCTTTAGCAGTATTATTACTTAGCCTTTCAGGTGGATATCATGGAAATATCGATTTAGACATTCCATGGGTACCATTTGCTTATATGTTTAAATATTTAGGTATTGCTGGTTATATTTTGGTTTGTGCATTCTTTTTACTTATCCCTCAATTACAGTTTAGACGCGCTAAAAATAAAGAAGCTTATTATTCAGGGATTCATCAATAACAAAAACAATAATTAATTATATTTAGGAGGAATTTTTATGATTAAAGTACTTACAGCATGTGGAAACGGAATGGGTTCATCAATGGTTATCAAAATGAAAGTTGAAAACGCATTAAGAGAATTAAATGTATTAAATGTTGAATCTGCATCTTGCTCAGTAGGAGAAGCTAAAGGAATTGCTAGTAATTATGATATAGTCATCGTTTCTAACCATTTAATTGCAGAGATGAAAGACTATACAAAATGCAAACTCATAGGCTTAGACAACTTAATGGATGACAATGAAATTAAAACTAAATTAAAAGAAGCTTTAAAATAATTTTTAGTTAGGAGCACAATACTTATGAATTTAAAACAAGCTTTGATTGATAACGATTCAATTCAGTTAGGTTTAACTGCGAAAGATTGGAAAGAAGCTGTTAAGTTATCTGTACAACCACTCATCGATAGTGGTGCTGTTAAACCTGAATATTACGATGCAATTATTGAATCGACGGAACATTATGGTCCATATTATATATTAACTCCTGGAATGGCTATGCCCCATGCTCGTCCTGAAGCAGGTGTAATAAGAGATGCATTCTCATTAATTATTCTTAAAGAACCCGTAAAGTTCTCAGACGGAAAAGAAGTCAGTATTCTTCTTACATTGGCTGCAACGAGCTCGAAAATTCATAATTCAATTGCTATACCTCAAATTGTTGCACTTTTTGATTTAAAAGATGCAATTAGACGTTTAAATGATTGTCAAACTAAAGATGAAGTCCTTTCTATAATTGAAGAAACTAAAGATAGCCCTTATCTTGAAGGAATTAAATTTTAAAATTTATTTATAAATAATATTAAATTTAATTAGAAAGTAGGAAAAGAAATGACAAAGAAATTACCTAAATTGCAAGTAGCATTAGATCATTCAACAATGTCTGATGCGGTTAAAGCTGCTTCACTCGTTGGAAATGAAGTTGATATCATTGAGGCTGGAACAGTTTGTCTTTTACAGGTAGGAAGTGAACTAGTAGAAATACTAAGTAAACTATTTCCTAATAAAACAATTGTCGCTGACACTAAATGTGCAGATGCTGGCGGAACAGTAGCTTTAAACAACGCCAAAAAAGGAGCTGACTGGATGACATGTATATGCTCAGCAACTATACCAACAATGAAAGCTGCACTTAAAGCTATTAAAGAAGAACGAGGTGATCAAGGAGAAATACAAGTTGAATTATATGGAGATTGGACTTTTGAAGAAGCTCAAAAGTGGCTCGATATTGGTATTGAACAAGCAATATATCATCAGTCGCGCGATGCTCTATTAGATGGCGAAAGTTGGGGGGAAAAAGATCTTTCAAAAGTGAAAAAATTAATCGATATGGGCTTCCGTGTATCTGTTACGGGTGGTTTATCTGTAGAAACACTTAAACTTTTTAAAGGTATAGATGTTTATACATTTATTGCTGGTCGTAGTCTTACAGAAGCTGAAGACCCACTATCTGCTGCACGTGAATTTAAAGATGAAATCAAGCGTATTTGGGGGTAAGATTATGTCTCGTCCAATTGGTATTTATGAAAAAGCATTGCCAAAACATTATACGTGGATAGAAAAACTTAAATTCGCTAAAGAACTCGGTTTTGATTTTGTCGAACTATCTATTGACGAATCAGATACTCGTTTAGCAAGATTAGACTGGTCTAAAGAACAAAGACTAGAACTTGTAAAAGCTATTTTCGAAACAGGCATACGTATACCTACGATTACTTTCAGTGGTCATAGGCGTTTCCCAATGGGGTCAAATGATTTTAATACTGAAGAAAAATCTATGGAATTAATGAAAAAATGTATAGAATTTGCGCAAGATATCGGTGTGCGAAATATTCAATTAGCTGGTTATGATGTTTATTATGAAGAAAAATCCATAGATACTCACAAACGATTTATAAAGAATCTTCGACAAGCTTGTACGTTGGCAGAAGAAGCTCAAGTCATTCTTTCAATCGAAACAATGGATGATCCATACATTAATTCAATTAAAAAATATCTTGCCATTGAAAAAGAAATTAATTCCCCTTTTCTATACGTCTATCCAGACATAGGTAATATATCTGCATGGAACAATAACCTTTTAGATGAATTTTATAAAGGAAGACAATCTATTGCCTCTATACACTTAAAAGACACATACGCAGTAACAGAAGATTCAAATGGACAATTCAGAGATGTACCATTTGGAGAAGGTTGTGTAGAATGGGAAAAGTTTTTTAAAATATTAAAGGATATTCATTATAATGGCCCATTCCTGATTGAAATGTGGTCAGAAAATTATGATACTGTTGAAGAAACACGTTACGCTATAAAAACTGCACAATCTTTTCTTTATCCATTAATTGAGAAAGTGGGGTTAAAATAGTATGTCAGAAACATTAACACAAATGCGTCAGAACGTATATCATGGAAACATAGAACTTCCTAAATACAAACTTGTTAAATTCACCTGGGGCAATGTATCAGAAATCAATCGTGATTTAGGAATTGTGGTCATTAAGCCTTCTGGCGTAGATTATGAAAAACTCACACCGGAAAATATGGTCGTCACAGATCTTGAAGGAAACGTATTAGAAGGATCATTTAACCCTTCTTCTGACCTTCAAACACATCTTGAATTATATAAGGCATGGCCAGAAATTGGCGGGATTGTACACACACATTCTACAGAAGCAGTTGGATGGGCACAATCAGGATTAGACATTCCATTCTTAGGTACAACTCATGCAGATTATTTTCATGGTCCTATACCATGTACACGTTCATTGACATATAATGAAGTTGAAGATGCCTATGAAAAAGAAACAGGAAAAGTCATTGTCGAAACTTTTAAAGAACGAAAACTTGATCCAACGTCTATTCCTGGTGTTATCGTTAGTAATCATGGTCCGTTTACATGGGGTAAAAATGCTTCACAAGCTATCTATCATTCTGTTGTCCTTGAAGAAGTCGCCAAGATGAACAGATATACGAAACAAATTAATCCGTGTGTGGAAAATGCACCAAGTTATATTATGGATAAACACTATTTAAGAAAACATGGCACTAACGCTTATTACGGTCAGCAATAACATTAAAATACTAAATAAAAAGGTGATAGTTTATGATACTCAGCTTAGATAAAACAAGTCATACTCTACTAGACTACTTAATTCAAATTGAACAACCAGAAACAATTACAGAAATCTCAAAAAATCTTTGTCAATCTAGACGTAAAGTATACTATCACCTTAAAAAAATAAATCAGTCATTACCAGACGATACAAAGAAAATAATAAACTACCCACATATTGGTATTTTATTAAACGATGATCAAAAACGCGCCTGTATAGAGTTATTAAGTAAATCTGATACAACGCAATATGTTATGAGCATAGAAGAACGCCAATGGCTAATCATCATATATATTTGTATCTCAAATGAATTCATTACAATCAACAAACTTATGGAACTTGTTGATGTCTCACATAATACGATTCTAAATGATCTCAATAATATTCGAGAACTTATAGAATTTGAACAATTTAATATTCATCTACGTGTAAAAAAGTTTGGAGGATATTATATTGAATGCCATCTGTTATCTAAAATTCAATTTATATATAAAATACTGCATGAAATTCATAAATCATCATCTGAAGCTTTTAAATCTTTGATTCATGAGAAACTTTTATCTAATACAAGCTTTAGTCACTATCACTCATTAGAAAAAACGGATTTTTTAAAGACCTTATTAAAAGAAATAAGTAATGATTTAGGTAAAATACTTAATCGAAAAGATAGTGAGTTTATGTTACAAATACTACCCTATTTGTTAATGGTTTCTTATAACAGCGGGATTAATGCTTACAATTATGAATTGATAAGAAAAGATTTCATACTTGTTCAAGAGCGCATTGAATATAAAGTGTCTGAAAAGCTTGTATCCTCTTTAGAGTCTGAATTTAATGTTTCTTTTGATCAAATGGCAAAAAATATTATAGCCCTTTTACTTTTATCATTGCGTAAAGATAGTGATATTCATAATGTTAGTAATGATTATGATGATATGCGTGAGACTTTAGAATTATTTTTATCGCTTTTTGAGCATGAATATAATATAAATATTTCAAAACGAAATATGTTGTTGAATCAACTTCTAACACACTGTAAATCTTTACTTTATCAAAAGACTTACAATATTCCTTCAGATACACAATTTACAAATAATATTAAAGAAAAGTTCAACTATCTATTCATGGTTACAAAGCGTTGTATTACATTACTTGAAGAAGCTTGGCTAATTCACATGACTGATGATGACATAGCTTATATAGCCATACATCTTGGTGGTGCAATTCACAATAATCCAAATAGTGAAATACCAGTTAAAAAAATTACACTTATATGCGATGAAGGTATTGGCATGAGAAAATTCTTCTTAAAACAATGCCAGTCCTATATATCTAATGCATATATTGATACTGTATTTACTTTAGAAGAATTCGATAGTGTTAAAGAAATTTTAAATTCAGATATTATCATTTCTACAAGTGATGCTATCGAAACGGATATTCCCGTAATATTTGTTAATCCAATTCTCACAAATGAAGATATTATACGTATCGTTTCTTATAGATATTCAAGTAATGAAATAAATTTTTATAATTTTTCTAATCAACTAGATTTAATATTGAAACATTATATTAGAGATGAAAGTGAACAATATAACTTACGAAATCAAATCGAAAAGTTATTTCTCAAAGAATTAATCCAAACTTTAGAAACTAAAAATTTTTAAAATTTCATTTGCATAAAGAAAGTAGATTCATTGAAATACTTAAATAACAATAATGATATAAGGAGATTCAATAATGAAAAATGTTAAAGATATTACAAGAGAGTCATGGATTCTATCTACCTTTCCAGAATGGGGAACTTGGCTTAATGAAGAAATAGAAAATGAAGTTGTTAATGAAGGTAATTTTGCAATGTGGTGGTTAGGCAATTGTGGTATCTGGATCAAAACGCCAGAAGGTGCAAATATCGTTATGGACTTATGGTCAAACAGAGGCAAATCTACTAAAAAAGTTAAAGATATGGTTCGAGGACATCAAATGGCCAATATGGCAGGCGTTCGTAAACTACAACCAAATCTTCGTGTACAGCCAATGGTTATTGATCCATTTGCGATAAACGAATTAGATTATTACCTAGTTTCTCATTACCATAGTGATCATATTGATATTAATACAGCTGCGGCAATCTTCAACAATCCAAAATTAAACCATGTTAAATTTGTGGGTCCGCATGAATGTGCCCGCATCTGGAAAGAATGGGGTGTTTCAGAAGATCGTATTATCACAATAAAGCCAGGTGAAAGCTTCGAATTTAAAGATGTAAAAGTAACAGCGGTAGAATCATTCGATAGAACTTGTCTTGTTACATTGCCAGTTGAAGGCAGCGAAGAAAATGACAACAATTTAAAAGGACTTCCAGTAACTGACGAAGAAATGGCTCGAAAATCAGTCAATTATGTATTTGAAACTCCAGGTGGTACGATTTACCATGGTGCTGACTCACATTTTTCAAATTACTTTGCCAAGCACGGTAAAGACTTTAAAATAGATGTTGTACTCAATAACTATGGTGACAATCCTGTAGGTATTCAAGATAAAATGACATCGATTGATCTTTTACGTATGGCAGAAAACTTAAATGCGAAAGTAATTATTCCAGTACATTATGATATTTGGTCTAATTTCATGGCATCTACAAATGAAATTATAGAACTCTGGAAAATGCGCAAAGATCGCTTACAGTATCAATTCCATCCTTTCATATGGGAAGTTGGTGGTAAATATACTTATCCAGAAGACAAAGATAAAATAGAATACCATCACCCACGCGGTTTTGATGATGCTTTTGAACAACCTTCAAATATTCAATTTAAAGCATTATTATAATTGAATTAGAAAGCAATAAATAAAAAAACACTTATCAAACGGTTATCACAGCGTGTCGGCAAAACCTGAAATTTTGCTGGCACGCTTTAATAAACTCTAATTTTGTAATTTTTGTCCTTGAATCAAAACTCATACATCCCCCACTTCTATACCTAAATCTCTAGTTTCTTATGCTGATTGTGTTCTCTCACCAATGCGCACTTCCATATGTTTATCGTCTATAGAGACTGTTTATTGCTGTCTTTATAAACATGAACATTTGTTTCATGTAAAATATATTATTCCTATAAAGATTTCTCCTGATTCAGTTTGAATTTCACAGTTCTCCCTTTTACTATTATAAGTAATGCAGCTTTATTAATCATCCGTGTCGAATAAACTAACTGTTAATGATATTGCTTCTGTAGCATTTCTTGTTGGACTACCAATTTCAATTAGTGTCTGGATTGTTTCTAAAGTATTTTCAGTCACGCATATATCCCTTTTTTAAATTACAGATTACTATACCTTTTACTCCCCTAATTATATTTGATTAATTACTCCATCTACTTTACAATATTTTTATTCTGAAAATTTTGAATAAGGTGATTCTTAATGCACAATATTGTTTTTATTGGACTAGGCTTAATTGGCGGTAGCTTGGCAAGTAATTTAAAGTATTATCACAGTAATCTTCATATCTCTGCATATGATTCAGATATTTCTCAGTTAGAAAAAGCATATTCTATGGGTATTATTGATACTAAAATAACCGATTATCGCATTGCCGTTGAACAAGCAGATGTTTTAATTTTTGCAACGCCTGTTCAACAAACGATTCGTTATTTAGCTCAATTACATCTATTTAACACTCAGGCTAACCTAATTGTTACTGATACTGGGAGTACAAAAACAAACGTTTTAGAATTTGAAAATCGACTATTGCATCATAATATACACCTTGTAGGTGGCCATCCAATGGCCGGTAGTCATAAGTCTGGGGTGTTAAATGCTAAAAAGCATTTATTTGAAAATGCATATTACGTTCTCGTTTATAATTCAACTAAAAATCGCGATGCTGCTCAATATTTGAAACAATTATTTAGCTCTACTTCAGCTAAATTTATTGAAACAACAGCAAAAGAACATGATATTGTCACTGCAGCTGTTAGCCATGTACCCCATATTATTGCAGCTAGTTTGGTGCATTTAAATGCAAATCAATCTACAAAACATAAATTAGTTAAACAACTTGCTGCTGGTGGTTTTCGCGATATTACTCGCATAGCTAGTAGTAATGCAGAAATGTGGCGCGATATTACAATTAGTAATAAAACAGCCATTCTAAACTTAATACAAGATATGCAACAACAATTAGTAGCATTATCTTCATTAATTCAAAACGATAAAATCGAAGAAATTCAAGCGTTTTTTGCTAACGCTAAAACATATCGTGATGCTTTACCCCTTAAACAACAAGGCGCATTAAATACAGCGTATGATCTATTTGTAGATATTCCGGATAAACCGGGTATGATTAACCAAGTTACTTATATTCTAAGTTTACATAACATTTCTATAAGCAACTTAAAAATTTTAGAAGTCCGTGAAGATATTCTTGGTGCACTTCAAATCAGTTTTAAAACACCCGAAGATCGTGATAAAGGTATTAAAGCTTTGCATGAATTTGATACCTATGTACCATAAGTCAGTAGTTGATTGGATTGAAAATACGCTGGTACCATTTTTTCAATCCTAGTCAACCTTGCCGGGGTGAGACTACGAATTCATCATGAATTCTGTCCCACTCCCAATGTAATTATTACATCTTATGTCCTGCCATTAATCCTAAACGTCCGTGCTTAGTACCTGAATCAGTATAAGATATAGCTTTAGATACAATGCCTTTACCATATTTCATGTGTAAATTATCAATCGTTTTAGCTAATTTTTCATCTCGTTTACGTTCGTATTCATCAAAAAATAAATTCAATTGCCGTTGATCTTCAGGTACAAGTTGTGTTAAAGATACACTTAATGTACGGTATAATACTTTTTTATCGCATAAATGATTAGCATAGTAGTTTACTACTTTAAATATTTCTTTTTCTAAGTTAGTCGGATCTTCAAGTGTATATTGCTTATGCACGCCACCACCTTCGCTATAGCCAAATGAAAAGTGAATTGTTCTTGCCATTTGTTTTCGCGCTCTCACCCTGCTTGCCACATCTTCTATTAATTCTTGCATAACTACTTTAGATTCCTCAAAGGTGTAATCTCGCATTAAAATTTGGCTCTTACAAATTGAAGGATTTGTAATATGATGCTTATCTCGTAACTTACTTTGATCTATTCCATTCGCATGTAAATGTAAATCAGTACCTAATATTCCAAATGCTTTCTTTAATTGGTTATGTGGGTATTTTGCTAAATCTCCCACAGTAAAAATCCCACGTTTATTTAATTTAACTTCTGTCCGTTTATTAATTCCCCAAAATTCTCTCAAAGGTTGTATATTCCATAATTTATTCGGAACATCATGATAACGCCATTCTGCTATACCATTTATAGTATGTTTAGCTTCAGTATCCATTGCTACTTTACTTAACAGCATATTTGAGCCAATACCTACTGTACACATAATTCCTGTTTCTTCATATATTTCCTTTTTTAAGCGTTCACAAAAAGCAGTAACAGTAGAATTAAAGCGATAATAACTATCTGTTACATCCATAAAAAATTCATCAATACTGTATTGATGTAAATCTTCAGCTGGAACATAACGTAATGCTATTTTTGAAATAGCTATAGATACGTTTAAATACTTCCTCATACTAGGATTAATAATATAAATGTCATTACGATGTGGAATTTCGAATAGTCTTGAACCTGTTTTAATACCTAATTCTTTTAATTTTGGTGTTGCTGCAAGTACCACTGAGCCTTGTCGTTTAGTATCTGCTACTACTGCTAACTTTGTTGTTTTTGGATTTAAACCTTTCTCTATACATGAAACACTTGCAAAAAAGCTTTTTTGATCAATACATAAGACATCCCTATCGTCTAATAAATTGTAATCATACATTCCCACTACCTCCCTGTAGATATTTTAATTATATACGAACAAATGTTCTTTTTCAATACTTATAAGAACAAATGTTCTATAAAATATTGTTCTAAACATAAAGGTTTCATGCTATACTAAAATAGACTTAAATTTTAAAGGAGGCGCTATTTATGCCAATCATAAATGTAAAATTAATAGAAGGTCGCTCTGATGAACAATTGAAAGCATTAGTATCAGAAGTCACTAATGCAGTAGAAAAAACAACAGGCGCTAATCGTGATGCAATTCATGTGATTATTGAAGAAATGAAGAAAAATCATTATGGTGTAGGCGGAATAAGAAAATCTGATCAATAAAACCCTTTAAAATCGATAAAAACGCCAGCTACATACGTAGTTGGCGTTTTTACTATACTTAGTTATCATCATCTAAAAACTTCTTGATAGCTTCTTTATTTTTTTGTTTATCAATATCTAAGGCACTTCCATCATTATTCGTATTGATATTTTGGTATGAATTTTTCACTGGTATAGTCAGAGACTGTACATCTTTATCTCCACGAATACCAAAACTTATACCTGTTTGGAAAATCGCTGAATCGGGCATATCTGTGTTAATATAACCTCTTAAAATACCTGCAACACGTGGCAATTTAAAAACTGTGCTAGGTGTTACTAATTCTTGCTTTAATGTTTGCATCACTTGCTGTTGACGACGTACACGACCAAAATCACCTTCAGCATCATGACGGAATCTAGCATATCCTAATAGCTCTTTACCATTAAGTCGATGGTGTCCTTTTTTTAATGACACGCCAATATTTTTGGACATATCTTTTTCAACATCTATAGGCACCCCATTAGGCGCTAACTCATCAATCATTTTCTCAAAACCTGTAAAATCAATAACTGCATAATATTCAGGATTAATTCCTAAATTCTTATTCAAAGTTTGTCTTAATAACTCTGGACCACCTAATGTATAAGCTGCATTAAGCTTATAGCTATTATATCCAGGAATATCTGCATAAATATCACGCATCACAGACATCATTTTCATTTTTTTGTGTAAATAATCGTATTGTACAATCATCATAGAATCTGTTCTAGATTTTCCAGACTGTGCTTTATCTGCACCTAGCACTAACACTGAAATTTTCCCATCATTTTTTATAGGGCCATTAAATTTATGAATTTTAACATCCTTTGCATGTTCTTCAGCATATTTAATTCCATTTTGATAGCTCACTGTAATATAGACAATCAAGCTCACAAGTAAAATCAAAACAATTAATATTGCGATGGGTAATTTTTTTATACGTTTTTTAGTTTTTTTAGTTGAAGTAGTAGTCCCATTACTTCTTCTGTATTTGGTTTGTTCCTTCTCTTCTGCCATGGCTACCTACCTTAATTTTAATTTCTTCAAAATACGCTATCTATGTATTATAATATACATTAAAGTTATAGAAAATAGCTAAAAAAATCAAGATATTTATGAAAAAATGGTACTAAGGTCTAATGAGAGGATGGTATAAATGAATATAAATACCGCATATTTTGCCGGAGGTTGCTTTTGGTGTATGACAAAGCCTTTCGATACTTTTGAAGGTATTGAAAAAGTAACATCAGGCTATATGGGAGGAACGACTGACAATCCAACTTATGAAGATGTTAAAAAAGGTACAACAGGTCATTATGAAACAGTTAAAATTGAATACGATGTTGCACTTTTTTCATATCATAAACTACTTGAAATTTTCTTTTCAGTGATTGATCCATTAGATGATGCAGGCCAGTTTCAAGATAGAGGTTCCCAGTATAAAACAGCTATTTTTTATACGAACGATGATCAAAAGAAAATTGCCGAAAACTACATTCAGCAATTGCAACATACCATATATTCTGACAAAGCTATTGCCACAAAGATTTTACCTGCTTCAACTTTTTATAAAGCAGAGGAATATCACCAAGACTTTTATAAAAAGAATCCTGAGCACTATGCCAAAGAACAACAAGATCGTGCTAATTATCAAGCAGATTTACATTAATGTTACTTTATCTAAAATCAATCTGTGATATAGATAAAATAGATTAAAATTAAAATCCCAAAATCTTTTCTTCGAGTATCGTTTCAATAATATCATTAATATGATGAGAGATATCGTTTGAAAGTATTAATACTAAATGGCATATGTTGCGTCATGTTATCGCTTTATACATAAGGTACCTCGTTAATTTAGTTTAGTGAAGTTTATTAAATTATACGAAAGTGCCTTATTTTTTAAAGTATTTCAATGTATCATTACAAATAAATACGCCGTATTTTGGTGAGACTTTTGAGGGAACAGGACAAGCTGAAGCTGTCCCCTAAGAAAGCGAGCCAACAATACGAAATATTGTAAATAAAGAAGCCAGTAAATAAAATTATAAAAGTCATTTATTGGCTATTTTTCTAGGATTTATGTCCCCGACTGTTTTTAAAGTTGTATTAAACACATACATCTTTTCAAGTACGTATAGTAAATTTGTATCATCGTCATCAAAAATCAAATTGAATGCTACCCGTCTATTTTTTAGACGCTTAAGAACTGAATAAAGATACAAAATTTCTCTTGATCAAAATATATGAAAACGTATCATTGGAAGTATGTATAAAACCTGCATAATGGATAATAATAATCAAAAGGCATAAACGCTGTTAAATCAACGTTTATGCCTTTTAGTTTAGTTAACATAATTAACGATTATAGGTAATCGTTTTGTATAGCGTATTCATCAAATTATTTCTAAAGTTAAATTAAAAATTAAAGTTTTAAAAATAGGATTGGTTTTTATTTCAACCGTTTGCTATATTAAAAAAAAGGAGTTGGTTAATTATAATTTTACTATTAACAGTTTTATCTAATTTAATAATAACATTATTTTTAAAAAAATCTTTAAAAAATAATGTTGGAGATCAAGTTAACTATTTTATGGGCCTGCGAACTAAAAATTCAATGAAAAATAAAAAGAATTGGAAATTGACTCAAGATTTTTTTGTTAAATTTAGTATTAAATTTAGCTATTGGTTTTTACCTTTAGGGATAGTATGGACTATATTTGACATAATATTTGGTATTTCTATCACTTCTTTAATAATACAATTCATCCTATTTATCACTTTCATTATAGTAATTATAATAATCACTGAAAAAGAGGTGAAAAAAATGGTCGAATAATAACAGAAAAGAAGATCTTACATTCAATAAAACTATCATGATTTTGATATCAGTATTTCTTGTTTATTTTTTAATATTTATTAGTTCTATATTAAGTATAATGCCTAATAACCCTACTAAAGATAAAACACAAATAATTAATGCTTCTTGTCTTTAGAGTACTTCCTCAAGGATGGGCTTTTTATAGTAGAAATCCTAGAGATAATACATATAGAGTTATCAACACAAAAACAGGAGAACGAGCAACACAATTTCCAAACGCTAGCCCAAATAACTATTTTGGTTTATCTAGATATGGCAGATTAAAAGATGTAGAAGTTGGAAGACTAATATCTAAAATAAACGAAAAAAATGGAAAGACACTACTAGTAATCCTATTAAATTTGGTCGAAAAATGAAAAAATCAAAATGGTTAACAATCAATTAAATCCAAAAGTAAAGAGGAGATATTATCATATATTATAGTGATCCTATTCCTTGGAAACATACTAAGATTAGCTATGAAGAAATCTATGACGATAGATTTCTTCATAGCTATTTTTTATAGTTATAGAGAGGAGTAGACTGTACGGTCTCTTTGGTTTTAAACCCGTATTAAAAACTAGTCAGCTTTACTCTCGCCTTTTGAAATTCGTTTGTAGTATGTTGGGTTCTTGAAACCGTGTATAGGAAAATGAAATGAGAAAGGTTAAGTAAAGTTTCAACTTCTCAAATAATTAGATGAAGCTATGATTCAGTTAGCAAAGCAACTTAATTGTTTTGAAAATATTCATTCAATACCTGGAATTGGTGAATTAACAACGGCTATGATTATTGGCGAAATCGGAGATATTACACGATATCAATCAGGTCGTACACACAGTAGAGATACGATTACCAAGAATGACAATAAAAAAGAGAGAAGACTTTTATTTTGGGTGGTTATGAATATTATTAGGGGACAACGTCATTATGATAACCATGTCGTCGATTATTACTATAAATTAAGAAAGCAGCCTAATGAGAAAGCTCATAAGACTGCCGTCATCGCATGTATGAATCGACTATTAAAAACGATTCATTATTTAGTATCGAATCGGTAATTGTACGATTATCAAATGTCTCCACATGAGTCAAACGTACAACCAAATATAGTTTAACACCTTATTCAAAAAATTTAAATTGAACGGACTAATTTAATAATGCTTATTTTAAAGGGCTTGACTAATCTTAATATGTTTATTTTGGGCTTTATATTCTATCCTGAATTTTTCTTGAGAGGATGTTCACCTAGTTTTATTATTTATGACGTATGACACGCATTACTTTTAACATGCTGTACCATAAAGAACTGTCTTTTCTATAAACTAAAAATCTTGGTTCCCAATTAGGACTATATTTTTCTTTATAACGTCTTAATCCTTGGAAACGATATAAACCGTTAAAATGTTCAAAAACACGTCCAGCAATTCTTTCTCTCACAAAAGCAAAATCCATTTGACCAACATTAGACAACGTGGCCATACCCATGTTAAAGGCACCGTAACCTTTTTCTTTACTCCACAATAACATGTGTAAATATAAGCCATCCATTAGTGGTAATTCAATTTCCGGCAACCACCGTATTAAATCAACTGATATAGCATCATTATAATATGTTGGCATTAAACTACAGAAAGCAATGATTTTATCATCTTTATCTTTAATAACGCCAATCGGTGCTTTGGATAAATATTCCGGCGTAAATTGTCCTACAGAAAAGTGCATTTCTTGACGACCATCCAGCCACATATCACTAATTTCTTTTAAACTACTCATAAGGTTGTTTGAAAATGGCGGTTCAAGAATTTCAAACTTAAACTCAAGCTCTTCAAGTTTATTAAGTGTCGCGCGGAAGCCTCTACGCTTTTTACCTGAAATAGTAAATTGGGTTAAATCAATAATAGCTTCCTCCCCTAATTTGAAAAATTGATTACCAAAGTTATGATAGAGTGGCATAAATCGATCACTTACTTGATAAAAGATAACATCATAGCCTAAGCGTTCAGCGTATTGATAAAACGATTCGAGTAGCGTTTGAAAGCTTTGAGTATCCCCAATAGGATCACCTAGTACAACAAGCGCATTACCTTTATAACGATACATTAAAAAGGCTTGTTCATTATCATGCATAAAAACATCTTTATCACCACTGTATAACAAATGGCTTAAATAGTTACCCCCATATGAATCAATAATAGTTTCACATTGTTTATAGTCGTTTATTTGATGTGGACGATTAAATCGATAATCAAACAACCAGGCAATAATACCTACAACAAGTATAATCACTAGAATGGTTAACCAGAAATAATATCTCAATGCAGATGTATTCATTTCTATTTGATATACATCCAACGCATAAAAAGTTTGTGAGATAATAAAATGATTCACATAAAGCACAACAACACTCATAATAAATGACATTACAAATTGATGTAATCTGAATGGGCGCTTTAATACTTTCGCACGACGGTATGCAGCAACCAATATAGCAAACATAACAATAAGCCAACTTAATAATAAGGCAGATGCATATGTATAAATTGTTGCTCCAAAAATTAATATAATCGAGATCATTGCGAAAATAATAGCTCTTCTACTTTGTTTAAATATCCCTTTCACATTTAACAATAGTAATAAACAGGCACTTGTATGAATTGATAACACAATGTAATACACAAGATGATTTTCATCAAATAAACCATCATAAATAATCGTCATATTATTTATAAAAAACATGATACTTGTTATCAAAACAAGGATAGCCACCGATAATGATGGGATTTTTGCTAAAATATCCTTTTGATAAGACATTGCAAAAGAGGTGATGTCTTTAGCCGGAACAAAGTATTTAGAACCTTCAAAGTAACGTTTAGCAGTTGATCCAAATTCAAACGTAGAGAGTAATAGTGCCACAACGACAGGTACAAAATAATAGGCAAAACGATAAAGTAACAGCGCTAATAAAATTTGTTCCTCAGGGATGTCTAATGATTTTAAACCAAGAAGTACAACTAAATCAAAGGCACCAAATCCACCAGGAATAAAGCTGACTAATCCTGATAAAGCTGCAATAATAAAGACGCCTATTAAAGTCATAAATGAAATATGGATATCGACTATTAATACAGATAAATATAATACTAATGCAGCTGCTAGCCATTCAACACTTGAAACTAATGTGCAATACACACCCATAAATCTATTCTTTTTATCTGCTGGGCGCATAATCGTGTATATGATGAAGATAGGTAAAAATAAAGCAACGACATATAATATCCAACGTACCCAACTTATTTTGTCAATCATATGTGATGCATTAAATACATGTAACACAACCAAGATAGATAATAAGCTTAATCCTGTGAGCATAGAGATTAAGATGATTGAAATATAATGTACTAATTTTTTCTTGTCTTCCGTATAATTTTTATATACAACTGCTCTCACACCAGCACCAATAAAACCACCAAAACCTATAATGGCATTAAAAGCATTGATAATGTAGCTTATTCGAATGATTTTAAATAAAGGCATTTCCATCTTTAATGATTTGACTAAGATGACATCATACATAGAGAGCAAGAGTAATGATGCACCACCACAAGCAAATAGTCCAACGAGCATCCAGCGATTGATTTTACTAAATACGGTAACTGTATTTTTAAAATCAATATGTGATAATTCACGATAGAGTGTAAATACCACAATGCAAAACAATGCTGTTGCAAAAGTAATTTTTAATATAGATAAAATTCTATTTTTAACTTCCTGATTCATTTTTTCACATCAATTCTAATTAATTCTTTTGTTACTGAAAATATATCATAACTGCCTGTGATTGAACATGACTATCGTCCTAACAGATTTGTAATATACTAAGGTGCACTAAACCGTTGAATTGATTCACATATGCAATAAAAGCCGATAAAGCAATCCCAAACTGTCCTACTTCATCGGCTACTATACTATTCTGCTATTTTCGAATCTTCTTTAGGAATATCATAGTCTCCAGCATCATCACCATAATACTTATTATATCGGCGTTTAAAAATTAAGAATATGTGAGACACCAGTACTTTTAATATCGCATAAGCTGGAATACCTAAAATGACACCTACAATCCCTAGCAAGTTCCCTGCACTAAGCAAAATGAAAATAATTGTTAATGGATGTATTTTTAATGTTTTACCCATAATATTTGGAGAAATAAAATGACCTTCTATAAATTGAACTAATGTCCATACAACAGCTAATTTTAAAAGCATTAACGGAGAGGTTATTAGCGCAATAATAATTGCAGGTGAAATAGCGATCGTTGGTCCTAAATAAGGTACAACACTTGTTACTGCAGCGATACTTGCCAATATTAAGCTATAATCTAGACCAATAATCGTATAGCCAATAAACAATAAAATACCAATACAAAATGACACAATAATTTGTCCTTGTATATAAGAACCCACTTGAACGCTCATTTTTTCTAATAAGTCATGATAATCTTTTCTAAATTTAGGTGGCATAATTTTAGTCGTGTACTCTTTAAATTTATGACCGTCTTTTAGCATAAAGAACAGTACAAATGGTGTTGTTATTAAAACTACGCCAACATTTACAATAGCTTCAGCAAATGTTCTTAATTTAGTTCCAAAACCATCAAAATAGTCTGTAACAATACTAGGAATCTTTTTAGATAAAGAATCTAAATTGGTCTGTATTTGATCATAAAATGAGGACAAGAACGAAAAGTGCGTCACCTTATCTAAAGTATCATTAAATTTAGTCACATATGCAGGCGCATTATGTATTAAGCGTGTTACCTGACTGCCAATGACCGGAATCAATAAATTAACGATGAGTGCAATAAGTCCAACAATAGCTAAAAATACTATAACAATACCCAGCAATCTTGGAATGTTATAACGCTCCATCAAGTTAATGATTGGATTGATTAAATAGAACAAAATTAACGATAGAATGATTGGTGCTACAATAGTGTTAAAGACAATGATAAATGGTTCAAATACATATGAGACTTTGTCAAAAATAAATATAACAATACCTAATAATACCAATGCACTAAGTGCAAATATAAGATCCTTACCACCAAAAAATCGCATAAATCTTGTTTCAGAAAAACTTAATTTACCTGGTTTCTTTTCAGCTGTATTCTTTTTATCATCCAACATCATTATTCACCAAACCTTAACTCGTATTCTCTATTTGTAACTACATTTTTCAATTGATTGTATTTTACTAATCTATATCATACCATACTTGTCATAAATTATAGATTATTTTATCTGAAAATGCATCAATACGATAAAATAGGAGCAGGTAAAAAGCCAATAGTTATGACTTAATTCCCCACCCCTATTTTACAGAGTTTGTGAGCAACACAAATTGTTTTTAAATAGCACAACGCAATTTTAAACGGTTATTATAAATATAATTTAACAAGTTTACTCATTTTAAAATATCTCAAACTTTAAAAGTTTACACTATGATTTTTTAGATTTATTTTCACGTCCCCAAGATTCAATGCCAAATAAATTTATTTGTAAATTTTCGGGATTGAACACGGGATGTTTTCCTTCTTTACGTTGTTGTTGATAATCTTTCATCACTGCGAAAGCTACATTGGATAAACCAATAATCGATATTAAATTCACAATGGCCATAAGTCCCATAAACAAATCTGCTGTACTCCATACTGTTTCCGTTTTAACTACAGCACCAACAAACACTAATATCACAACTAAACATCTAAAAATAAATAAGATTATTTTATTCGTTGATAAAAACTCTATATTAGACTGTCCGTAATAATAGTTCCCTACAACTGATGAAAATGCAAATAAAGTCACAGCTACAGTTAAAAAGATACCGCCAGCAGATCCTAAATGATCATTTAAAGCTGATTGTGTGACAGCAACACCTTGTGGCGCACTATCGCCAAATTTCAAACCTGAATAAAGTAAAATCATAATTGCTGTAGCAGTACATACGAGCATTGTATCGAAGAAAACACCAAGAGATTGAATTAAACCTTGTTTAACTGGATGTGGAACAGCTGCTGTCGCTGCAGCATTTGGTGCTGAACCCATACCAGCTTCATTTGAGAATAAACCACGCTTAATACCTTGTAATATAGCAGCTCCTAACGCACCACCAGCAACCTGTTCAATGCCAAAAGCACTCTTGATAATTGTGCCAATCATTGGAACAACTTGATCTAAATTCATCAATAAAATAACTAAAACCATACCAATATAAATAATAGCCATAATAGGTACTATTAGTGATGATAGTGTTGCAATACTACGAACACCACCAAAAATGATAATCCCAGTAATAACTGCTAATACAACGCCTGTTATCACAGGGTTGACATTGTACTGTGTATTTAATGATTCTGCAATCGTATTAGATTGCACCGTATTAAATACAAATGCAAATGTCACTGTAATTAAAATCGCAAATAAAATACCTAACCATTTTTGATTAAGTCCTTTTGTTATGTAATATGCAGGTCCTCCACGGAACCCACCTTCTTTATCATGAACTTTATATATCTGGGCAAGTGTAGCTTCCATAAACGCACTTGCTGCTCCGATAAAAGCAATAATCCACATCCAAAATACTGCACCTGGGCCACCAAGAACAATGGCAGTAGCAACACCTGCAATATTCCCCGTACCCACACGTGAGCCGGCGCTTATCGCAAACGCTTGAAATGGTGAAATACCTTTCTTTCCAGACTCTAATGTTTCTGGTTTCTCAACGAGCGCTCTAAACATTTCTGGCAACATTCTAAGTTGTACAAATTTTGAACTAATAGTAAAGAAGAAGCCAACCGTTAGTAACAGACCAATTAGGTACTGTGACCATATTAAATCGTTTCCGACTTGCACAATTGTCTTAAACCAGCCAGGAATCAAATTATCAAAATCTCTCACTCTATCCATACCTCACATTTATCTAAATTTATCTAGTGAATACGTTAAGAGATTTACATTTATAATTTAGGTTATATGATTCATTGAAAATGGAACAATGAACTTACTCCTATTAAATGTAAATCTCTTGCTTTTATACAAGTTAAAAAATAAATAACAATTCTAAGTTTATCATTTTATTTTAACTATGAAAATAAAATCACTAAAAACATTATTGAATAGTCATATTAATTACCTCTCCAAACTCAGTCGTATCGACGATGAATGAACCATTCGTGTATTGTTCAGATTTATGAATATCAACAATAAGACCTTCTTCAACATGTGACTCTGAATAGATCATATATTCAGATTGATTTTCTGTTACCACATGACCAGCAACGATTCGATGTGGATTTTTCTTTAATTCTTTCAATAAAGTAATACCTCGTTGAGCTCGTTTTGCCAATTGTAAAACTTTAAAGTCAATACGTTTCATAGCCCCACGTTGGGTAGCCATAATGATCGTTTGTCCAGCTTCAACAACTTCGGTCATAACTACGAAATCTTCCACCTTTAAATTGATAGATTTCACACCAGCAGCTCTCAAACCTGTGTCAGATAACTCATTAGTGTTATATGTTAATGACATACCTTTATGCGTTAGTACCGTTATAATTTGATCTTCTGTCAAACGTTGTACACTAATAATTTCATCTTGCGGTTTCACTTTCATAGCAACTAATGGTTTAGTGTAACGTGTTGTTTTAAATAATCCAGCATGACTTTTTTTAATCATACCGTTACGTGTAGCCATAATATAAAATGCCTCTTGTTGGAAATTTTTTTCATTATATACATTGATTATATATTCGTCTTCTTCGATTGCTACAAGTTGTGACACGTGTTGCCCTAATTCTTTCCACCGCGTGTCTGCTAATTTATGTACCGGAATGAACAAGTATCTGCCTTTATTTGTAAAGACAAGAATCGTATCCTGCGTATTTACCTCTTGATATTTTAATAATCGGTCACCTTGCTTAAGCCCGATTTCTGAAACACCACTCGCATTAAAACTTCGTGTTGAAGTACGTTTAATATATCCTTGAGCAGTAACACTCATAATGACATCTTCACTAGGAACCATTACTTCTTTATCGATTTTAATTTCTGCAATTTCTGCTTCAATTGCAGACAGTCTTTCAGATTTAAAACGCTTACGAATATCTTTTAATTCGTTCTTAATAACAGTTAGCAAAGCGTCATGGTTATCTAAAATATGACGATATTCTTTAATGCGTTCACTAAGCTCAGCGTGCTCATTTTTCAATTCAACAATATCCGTATTTGTTAAACGGTATAATTGCAACATAACTATCGCTTCTGCTTGAGCATCTGTAAAACCATATGTTGCCACTAAATTATCTTTAGCATCTCGTTTGTTTTTCGATTCTCGGATAAGGGCGATAACTTCATCTAAAATAGATAAAGCTTTCATCAATCCCTCTACAATATGCATACGCTTTTCTGCATGATCCAAATCAAATTTAGTCCTATTGACAACAACTTCAATTTGATGATTTAAATAACTATCAATAATTTGACGAATACCCATCAATTTTGGTCTACCGTCGCTTATTGCCACCATGTTGAAATTATATGAAATTTGTAAGTCAGAATTTTTGAATAGATAATTTTTAATAGCCTCACTATTAGCTTCTTTCTTTAATTCAATAGCGATTCTCAAACCAGTACGATCGGTCTCATCTCTAACTTCGACAATTCCATCTACTTTTTTATCTGCTCGTAATTCATCAATTCGCTTAACAAGCGAACTTTTATTTACTTCGTATGGCACTTCGGTCACAACTAATTGTTGTCTGCCATTTCTTAATGCTTCTGTTTCAACTTTTGAACGAACTACAATTTTCCCTTTACCAGTTTCATATGCTTTCTTTATGCCATCAACACCTTGAATAATGCCACCAGTTGGAAAATCTGGCCCTTGAATATATTTCATAAGCTGACTTACTGATATATTAGGATTATCTATATACTTTAAGGTTGCTTGAATGACTTCAGCTAAATTATGAGGTGGAATATCAGTAGCATAACCTGCTGAAATACCAGTAGAACCATTAACTAGTAAATTAGGAAATCGCGCCGGTAACACCATAGGTTCAAGGGTTGTATCATCATAGTTAGAGACAAAAGATACTGTTTCTTTATTAATATCGCGCAATAATTCTTCAGCTAATTGACTTAACTTAGCTTCTGTATAACGCATTGCAGCAGGAGGATCATTGTCGATACTACCATTATTACCATGCATTTCTACGAGTACATGACGTAATTTCCAATCTTGACTTAAACGTACCATCGCATCATATACTGATGAATCGCCATGAGGATGATATTGTCCAATGACATCCCCAACAGTTTTGGCACTTTTACGGAAATTCTTATCATACGTATTACCACTGCTATACATAGCGTACAAAATACGGCGTTGTACTGGTTTAAGTCCATCTCTTACATCTGGCAGAGCACGTTCTTGAATTATATATTTACTATATCTACCAAAGCGGTCACCAATAACATCTTCAAGTGATAAGTCTTGTATTATCTCACTCAATTTGTTTCCTCCTCAGTATAATTTTCATTGTCTAATACTTGAACCTCTGTATTATCTAAAATACTCAAATCTTCTTGCATACCAAATTCAACATGGCGTTCAATCCACTCACGTCTTGGTGCCACTTTATCACCCATTAATGTAGTAACACGTTTAGAAGATCGCACTTCATCTTCAACTTGTACTCGAATCAATGTCCTTGTATCTGGATTCATCGTCGTCTCCCATAATTGTTCGGGATTCATTTCACCTAGACCTTTATACCGTTGCAACGTAAATCCTTTTCCTAGTGATTGTTGAAGTTTGTCTAATTCATCATCCGTCCAGGCATATTCAACTTGCTTAGCTTTTCCTTTACCCTTTTCAAGTTTGTAAAGTGGCGGCAAAGCAATAAACACTCGTCCTGCTTGAACTAAAGGTTTCATGTATTTGAAGAAGAACGTTAATAACAGTACCTGTATATGAGCACCATCAGTATCCGCATCGGTCATGATGATAACTCTGTTGTAATTACTATCCTCAATTTTAAAATCGTTACCTACACCAGCACCGATTGTATGAATAATCGTGTTAATTTCCTCATTTTTAAATATATCTTCTAAGCGCGCCTTCTCTGTGTTGATTACTTTACCTCGAAGTGGCAAAATCGCTTGGAATTTGCGATCACGTCCTAACTTGGCAGAACCACCTGCTGAATCACCTTCGACTAAGTACAATTCATTTTTCTCAGTATTTTTACTTTGTGCAGGTGTGAGTTTTCCAGATAACAATGTATCTTTACGTTTATTCTTTTTACCAGAACGGGCATCATCGCGGGCCTTGCGAGCTGCTTCACGTGCTTGCTGTGCTTTAATTGCTTTTTTAACTAAAGATTTGGAAAGCTGCCCTTTTTCCTCTAAATAAAAAGGTAATTTCTCAGCTACGACAGAATCTACTGCACTTCTAGCCTCTGTTGTTCCAAGTTTAGACTTTGTTTGTCCTTCAAATTGCAATAATTCTTCAGGAATTCTCACTGAAATAATGGCTGTTAGTCCTTCACGTATATCATTACCATCAATATTCTTATCTTTTTCTTTTAATTCATTAATGCGTCGTGCATAATCGTTAAATACTCTGGTCATAGCAGTTTTAAATCCTACTTCATGCGTACCACCATCTTTAGTCCGTACATTATTAACAAAACTTAAAATACTCTCAGAATATTGATCATTATATTGAAAAGCCACATCGACTTCAATGCCATGAGATTGGCCAGAAAACATAGTTACATCATGTAATACTTCTTTACCTTCATTTACGTAACTTACAAATTCTTTAATACCTTCTTCATAATGGTATAGTTCTTCACGTTCTTTACCACTGCGTAAATCGGTTAGTTTAATTTTTAGATTTTTTAATAAAAATGCAGACTCTTGTAAACGCTCGCTTAATGTTTGGAAAGAAAATGTCGTTGACGCTTTAAAAATCTCTGGATCAGGCTTAAAAGTTACTTTAGTGCCAGTTTTTTTAGTTTTTCCTGCTTTGACTAAACCAGTGGCAGGCAAACCCCCATTTTTAAAACTTTGTTTATAGATATTTCCATCTCTATGTATTTCAACCTCTAGCCATTCACTAAGCGCATTCACTACTGATGCACCCACACCATGCAAGCCACCAGATGTTTTATAACCACCTTGACCAAATTTACCTCCAGCATGTAAAACGGTAAAAATAACTTGTACCGTCGGCTTACCTGAAGCATGGATTCCTGTTGGCATACCTCGACCATTATCTTCAATAGTAATGCTATTATCTTTATTAATTGTGACGTTGATTTCATCACCATAGCCATTTAATACTTCATCAACAGAGTTATCAACAACTTCATATACTAAATGGTGGAGCCCGCGCTTATCAGTGGAGCCAATATACATACCAGGTCTTTTACGCACAGCTTCTAATCCTTCTAAAACCTGTATTGAATCATCTGAATAATTGTTTTTTTTATTCACTGTCAATGTAATTTTCCTCCTACAAACGTACGTTCGTTATTTTTTCTATACAATAGTTATTCTTATATAAATCTGCTTAAATTGCAAGTCTGAGTTTAAAACAAGGCTATTTATTTACCATAACATTTGTTTTAAATTTATTGTCGTAAAAAATAATCAGTTTATGGTAAAATAGAGCTAAGTTATAAAAGGATGTGTAATTATTATGATGATAGTCCTCATGTTGTTACTCAGCTATCTCATAGGAGCTTTTCCAAGTGGTTATGTTGTTGGAAAACTCTTTTTTAAAAAAGATATAAGACAATTTGGAAGTGGCAACACTGGTGCAACAAATAGCTTTCGAGTACTTGGCAAGCCTGCTGGTTTTTTAGTAACATTTCTAGACATTTTTAAAGGATTCATAACTGTATTCTTTCCAATTTGGTTGCCTGTGCATGCAGATGGCCCACTAAGCACCTTTTTTACCCATGGACTCATCGTTGGTTTATTTGCAATTCTAGGCCATGTTTATCCTGTCTATCTTAAATTTAAAGGTGGCAAAGCAGTAGCTACAAGTGCAGGTGTCGTACTAGGGGTTAATCCTATATTGTTGCTAATTTTAGCATTGATTTTCTTTATTATTTTATACCTATCTAAATTTGTGTCCTTATCAAGTATTATTGCTGCGATTAGTTGTGTTGTTGGTGCATTTGTCATACATGACTATGTATTACTTGGTGTCAGTTTGCTTGTTTCAGTTATATTAATTGTACGACATCGTTCTAATATTATCAGAATTGTCAAGGGTGAAGAACCTAAAATTAAATGGATGTAATTAAGCTCAACAATTTAAAATTATTGCTATTTTTCGACCGCAACAAGACTTGTATAAGCTTTTGCGGTTTTTATAATACAATAACAACTTAAAATTGGAAAACGAGAGTGGAACAGATTTCATGATGAATTCGTAGTCCAGAATAGAATTGAAAAAAGCCTGGTATCAGTGTATTTTCAATCCAATCAACTACTGCCAATATATAGTTCGTAGCTTTAAACATAATGATGCACCAGCCTCAATATTATTCTTGAGTTATCGTTAACTATTTCATTAAGCATATTCAAATATTTTTAATAGCTACTATGCTATAATCCTACTTGCGAAGATAAATTATTTATGGGTATTGATGAATGAGCTATTAGGAGGTTATAAATTGAAAATACAATTAACTGAACAAGCTATCAACTGGTTTAAAGATGAATTAGATTTGCCAGACAACAATAAAGTTTTACAATTCTATGTCCGCTACGGTGGAGAATTCCAATTAAAACAAGGCTTCAGTCCTGCTTTTCGCGTTGAAAATGAAGATGACATAGATATTGGTTACAGTGAAAATTATAATAACCTTAAAGTTGTAGTTGCTGAAGACGATTTGTGGTACTTTAAAGACGATATTATTGAAGTTGATACCGTTAATCACGAAGATGAAATAGCTTATACTACAAAGTAACATCAATTGCAGTTTAATAGAATAATAAGAAATAGCTATGAGACTTTTACTCAAGATATCAGTCTTCATAGCTATTTTTTTATAAAAATAGCTCATTTGCTTTAAGCTATCATTTCAAAGGTTTAAAAACTATTTTGTAATATATTCGTTCCGCTTAATTTTAAAGATGATTTAAATCATCTTTATTCGTTACTTCTAACTCAATATTATTTTTATTTAATGCTTCAACTTTACTATATGTTTCATGCCAATCTGGAAAATGGCGATCTAATCTAATAGGTCTAAAATTATCTGCCTTCATACAAATTAGCTCAGTAGTCCCTGTTGTAGCAAGTTCTCCTTGCTCATTATATATTTCATAGCCATAAATTGAACGTAGCCGCGAATATTTTTCCACCCAAGTCTTAACTTTAACAGTTTCAGGATATGTAATGGATTTGATATACTTCACATTCAAATCTGTAACAGGAGATATAATGCCCACCGCTTCCATGTCAGCATAATTAAAGCCTAATTTTCTAATATAATCTGTGCGCGCTACTTCAAACCATGTAGCATAGTTGCCGTGATAAATCACACCCATTTTATCTGTTTCTTGGTATCTAGCCTCGATTTCAGTAATACTGTATATCATAATCAAATATCCTTCTTTCAATATAACTTTCTTATCAATTCTAACATAAAAAAGGAGCGGAGCAGAATTCATGATGAATTCGTAGTCCCACCCCAACCAGGTTGACTAGAATTGAAAAAGTTTGGTATCAGCGTATTTTCAATCCAGTTAACTACTGCTAATAATTAGTTCCTAGCCTAAAACATAATGATGTCCCAGACTGTATTTCGCCTTGTTTATTGTGCAAGTTTATTACGTAAAACCATTTGTAAAATACCACCATGACGATAATAATCCAACTCTACTAAAGAATCAAAGCGAACAGTTGCATCGAAATCAACTACTTCACCATTCTCCTTTTTAGCATGAACTTTAACAGTATCTTGCGGCTTAACATCTTCATTGATATCTACAGAAATTTCTTCCTTACCATCTAAGCCAAGTGAGTCTGCTGAATCACCATCTTTAAACTGTAATGGTAATACCCCCATCATGACTAGGTTAGAACGGTGAATACGTTCATAACTTTGAGCAATAACTGTCTTAACGCCTAATAAGTTAGTACCTTTGGCAGCCCAGTCACGTGAAGAACCCATACCATAATCATTACCAGCTAATACAGCTAAACCAGTACCGTCCTCTTTATATTTCATAGCAGCGTCATAGATAGGCATCACTTCATCCGTTGGCCAATAAGTTGTATAGCCACCTTCAGTTCCAGGTGCTAATTGGTTTTTAATACGAATATTTGCGAATGTGCCACGTACCATAACTTCATGATTCCCACGTCTTGAACCATATGAATTAAAATCACGAATAGGTACATCATGATCAAGTAAATATTTACCTGCTGGCGTATCTTTACCAATTGCACCAGCTGGTGAGATATGGTCAGTTGTAACTGAATCTCCAAACTTACCCATAACACGCAAATCTTTTAAAGGTTTAATTGTGCCAGGTTCTTTAGATAAGTTTTGGAAAAATGTAGGATTTTGAATATATGTTGAATTAGGATCGAAGTCATATAATGGTGCGTCAGTCACATCAATTTCATTCCACATTTCATTATTATTATATACATTTTTGTATTCTTCCAAGAATAACTCGGGCGTCACTACACTGTCTACTGTGTCTGCAACTTCTTTGATTGATGGCCAAATATCATTTAAATAAACATCTTCGCCATCTTTTCCTTTTCCAAGTGGCTCATTTTGCAAATCAATATCAACAGTCCCAGCTAAAGCATAAGCAACAACTAATTGTGGTGAAGCTAAGTAGTTTGCTTTAACTAATGGATGGATACGACCTTCAAAATTACGGTTACCTGATAATACAGACGTAACAAGCAAATCTTCTTTAGCAATTGCTTTTTCTATTTCAGGTAAAAGCGGACCTGAGTTGCCAATACATGTTGTACAACCATAACCAACTAGATTGAAACCTAAATCATCAAGATATTCTTGTAAACCTGAATCACGTAAATAACCTGTTACAACCTTTGAACCTGGAGCCAATGAAGTTTTAACAAATTCTGGCACTTTGAGCCCTTTTTCGACAGCCTTCTTAGCAACTAGACCTGCCCCCAACATGACATATGGATTTGATGTATTTGTACATGAAGTAATTGCTGCTATCGCTATATCCCCTGTTGTCATAGTTGCAGTTGAACCGTCACTAAATTGGATTTCAGCTGTTTTATCAAATTCTTTTTTATCAAATCCATGACCTTGGTTACCCGCAGGTGCAGTAACTGATTTTTCAAATTCTGATTTCATGTCACTTAAAAAGATTAAGTCTTGGGGACGTTTTGGCCCTGATAATGATGCTTCAACCGTAGATAGATCTAAGTCAATAACATCAGTGTATTCTGGGTCTTCTTTATCAACAGTAAAGAACATATTGTTTTGTTCCAAGTATGCTTTAACTAATGCAACATGCTCTTCTGATCGTCCTGTTAATCTCATATATTTTAGTGATTCCTCATCAACTGGGAAGAAGCCACAAGTAGCACCGTATTCTGGCGCCATATTTGCGATAGTTGCACGATCAGCTAGTGGTAAATCTGTAACACCTGGTCCAAAGAATTCAACAAATTTGCCAACTACACCTTTTTTACGTAATTCTTGAGTCACTCTTAAAGCTAAGTCCGTAGCGGTTGAGCCTTGAGGTAATGTGTTAGTTAATCTGACACCAATAACTTCTGGAATTGGGAAATAAGAGGGTTGTCCAAGCATACCTGCTTCTGCTTCAATACCACCAACACCCCATCCTAATACCCCGATACCATTAATCATAGTTGTATGAGAGTCAGTACCTACTAGTGTGTCTGGAAATGCTGTTTCTTCTCCATCAACATCACGAACATGAACGACATTAGCTAAGTATTCTAAATTCACTTGATGTACAATACCAGTTGCAGGCGGTACTGCATTATAGTTGTTAAATGCTTTAGTTGCCCAATTTAAGAATTGATATCTTTCATAATTTCGTTCAAATTCCAATTTCATATTGCGTTCAAGCGCATCTGGATTTGCATAACTATCTACTTGAACAGAATGATCAATGACTAAGTCAACAGGAACTTCTGGATTAATTTTATTAATATCGCCACCAACATCGTTCATTGCTTTACGCAATGATGCTAAATCCACTACTGCTGGAACTCCAGTAAAATCCTGTAAAATCACTCGAGAAGGTTTAAATGGAACCTCACCTTCATTATTTTCTCCCCCAAAATGACTTAATGCTTTAATATGATCATCCGTAATAACAAAATCATCTTCTTGTCTTAATACAGATTCTAATAATACTCTGATGGAATATGGTAATTTAGATACCGTAGTTAAACCTTGTTCTTCTAAACTTTTCAAATCATAATACACATAAGATTTGTCGTTCACTTTAAATGTCTTTTTAGCATGTGATTTCATGTTAGAAGCCATAGTATTTCCCCCTTGAACTAAATCATAATATTTTTATATGCCGTTACTTAAATTGTATAATTAACTAAATTTTAAAACAACTGCAATTCGCTATAAATAGGCGTTTTTAGGATTTCCTTTTTTAATCAGACTATATAAGTAAAAGTTATCATTAAGCATACGTTCAATAAGAAATAGTTATTAATTGAGAATGATTTTCAATAAAAATAGTCCTTATCACTTTTTAAGCAATAAGGACAATAAATTATCAATAATTAGTCTTTTTCAGTATTTCTCCGTGCTTCACGTTTCTCTAAAATATCTGCTTCATAATCAGCTTGTTGATGTTTAACATATTCTTGCAAACGGTGCTTGTTTGGTTGCAGCGTCAAACCTAAGAATTTACGTTCTTGGTTAGCGTCTTTATAGAAACTAATCATCATCAATATGACGACAAAGGAGAATGGAAAGGCACTGATAATTGCAGCACTTTGAATGGCACTCAATGCTGCTGCACCATCTCCACCACCGGCAAGTAATAAAATAAATGCAATCAGTGATTGTGCTACGCCCCATGTGACTTTCACAAAACCTGTTGGCTCAAGAGAACCAAACGTAGTCTGCATTCCCAGCACAAAGGTTGCAGAATCGGCAGAAGTGATAAAGAATGATGCAATAAGAATAAGCGCAATAATGGATAATAACATACCTAATGGCACTTCGTTAAACACACCAAAAAGTTGTGTTTCAGGTGTCATTTTAAATAATTCTGGATGTTTTTTTCCTGTTTCAATACCTAAAACGCCAAATACACTGAACCAGATAAAGCTTACGATTGCTGGAACAAGTAATACACCAGAAATGAATTCTCGAATAGAACGACCTTTAGATACACGGGCAATAAATACACCAACGAATGGGCTCCAGCTTAACCACCAGCCCCAATAGTACAATGTCCAAGTAGACATCCATTCCCTTTTTTGGCTATTTAAAGCAGCCGTATCTAAACTGTTAAATAAAAATGTATTAAACAAACTACCAGTCGAGCTCGTAAACATATTTAAAATAAGCACTGTCGGCCCAATAATAAGGACAGCAATCATTAATATTGTTCCTAAACCAATGTTTAAGTTACTTAAATATTGTATACCTTTACTTAAACCTGACCATGCACTCGCAATAAATAGTACTGTTACTACAACAATAATAATTGATTGTACCCATACCGTATTAGGAACGTTGAATAAATAATTTAAACCACCATTAATTTGTAGTGCTCCCATACCAAGTGATACTGCTACACCAACGACAGTTGCAAAGACTGATAAAACATCAATAATTGTACCAATTGGACCTTCCACCTTATCACCTAAAATAGGTCTTAAGGTTCTAGACAGTAAACCTGGTTCATTTTTTCTAAATTGCGCATACGCAAGCGCTAATGCGACAACTCCATATGTAGCCCATGCATGAAAGCCCCAATGGAAAAATGTAGAGCGTAGTGCCTCAGTATATGCTTGTGTTGTCTTTGGATCAGCATCTGGTGGTGATGCAAAATGTGACATAGGTTCAGCAGCTCCATAAAACACTAAGCCAATACCCATACCTGCACTAAATAGCATAGCAAACCAAGAAACAGTGTTAAATTCAGGTTTGTCATTGGGTTTACCTAATTTTAATTTACCTATAGGACTGAAAATTAAAAAGATACAGAAGAAAACAATGATTGTAGTTAAAATAAGGTAATACCAACCTAATTTATCAGTAATCCAACCACTGATTGCGCCTGTAACACTGCCAAATTTAGTCGGAAAAATCGCTCCAACTAGCACTACAATCGCAACAAGAATAGCGCTATAAATAAATACAGGTGAAAACTTCTTTCCGCTACTATTTTTTTGAGAAGAAGAATTCATAAATAAATAACTCCCTTCATTATAGTATTAAATTTTCAATGCGCGAGATATACTACGTTTAGAAAGCAACGCTATACCTCAAACGATACCTATAAGGATATCAAACCTAAATTCTTTTATCAAATTTATTTAGAAAAAGTATTTTCTAAATAAATTATATATTGTATAATGAGGTGTATTATGTTTAGAAAGGATATAAAAGTTATGTTGAAAGAATTTAAAGAATTTGCATTAAAAGGCAACGTATTAGATTTAGCAATTGCAGTCGTTATGGGTGCAGCATTCAATAAAATCGTTACTTCATTAGTAACTTATATCATCATGCCATTAATTGGTAAAATTTTCGGTTCTGTTGATTTTGCAAAAGATTGGGAATTCTGGGGCATTAAATACGGATTGTTCATTCAATCTATCATTGACTTCCTAATTGTTGCTTTTGCATTATTTGTATTTGTTAAAATTGCAAATACTTTAATGAAAAAAGAAGAGCCAGAAGAGACTATTGAAGAAAACACAGTATTACTTACAGAAATTCGCGATTTACTTCGTGAAAAAAATTAATATATTTTATAGACAGAGGTTAAAAATTTTTAGCCTCTGTCTTTTTTATGTTATTTATATAGCCAACACTTAAAAGTATTTATATATAGGCTGAACTATAAACGCTCATATAGTTTCATTCATCAAAGCTTGTTAATTAAACTTAAATTGTGTAGCGCTTTGAAACTGTTTAGAAGTTACTTCTAATATGAGCGGAATACGTTGTTTAAGCTCAGTCACATGTGAAATAATTCCTACCATACGACCAGATGATTTTAAGTTAACAAGTGTATCTAATGCTGTATCAAGTGTTTCTTGATCTAAAGTACCAAATCCTTCGTCAATAAACATAGATTCCAGTGTTATTCCACCTGATTCTTCTTGAACAACTTCACTTAAACCAAGCGCTAAAGCTAACGAAGCTTGAAATGTTTCCCCACCAGATAATGAACTAATATGTCTAGATTTATTAGAATGAAAATCAAAGACGTCTATTTCTAAACCACTATAACCGTGTGATAAACTTTTTCTTCTTTGCAGATGATACCGTTGACCACTCATTGTAGCTAATCTTAAGTTTGCTTGTGCGATAATGCGTTCCAAATAATAAATTAATACATAAGTTTCCAGCGTTAACTTCTGACTATTTTTTCCCGAAAGAATTTCTGCTAAATTAAAAATTTCTTGTTGCGATTTTAATTCTTTAGTCAGATAATTGATATTTTCATAAAGTACATCAAACTTTTGATCGTTCTTTTTCAATTGATATTTCAATGTGTTTTCTTGTTCTATAACTTTATCTAATTTTTTACTTTGAACTTGATATGAATTTTCTAATTGTTTTGTGTCTTGTAGAACTTTATCATGAGTCAATGATTTTAAACGCCCTATTTCATGCTCAAGTGCTGCGTATTTCTTGCTATATGCTTCGACTTGTTGTTCATAATCTGATTTAAGATGCATGTCTTCTAATATTTTAAATAACGCTTTTTCATCCTTAATCGCATATCGTCTCATTTCAGTTTGTATATCTTTATCAACACTTTGATACTCATTTTCTGCAATGTGTTTTTGGTTCTGTATATTGATTAAATTATTACTTTCTAATTGCTTTTGCTGATTGGCTGTAATAATTTCATTTGTTAATTGTTCTTTCGAATTTTCAAATATTTCTATTTGTTTTTTATAGCTTTCAAACTGTTGTATAAATGTATCGATATCTTTAGTCTGGGTTGTTGATATAAATTCTCCTATACGTTGTTCATTTTGGTTCCTCTGATGAGATAAATCCTTATATTGTAGTTCCATCTGATGTATATCTTTTTTATACTCATTTATTTGTGTTTCAATTTGTTTAGTCATCGCATATTTTTCTTTAAAAGAAGCTTTTTCTAGTTCTTTTTCATTATATTGTACTTGCAACGACTCAAGATCAAGTGGTTCTTCATCAACCTTTATTTCTTTCATTTTATCTTGAGCGTGTGACATTTCGGTTTCAAGTTTAATTTTTTGCTCTGTAAGTGACAACTTTTCTTTTTCAAGTGTATCTAATTGATGTTTTTGTAGTTTAATATTTTCAAAGTCAATATGTTTTTCTAAAGATTGAATCTCATTACCACATACAGGACAAATTTCTCCAATAGATAATGCTGATTGAAGCTCGTTAATAAAACTTTCTTTGTCATTTAAGTCTAAATTCTTTGCAGTCAACTTATTTATATGATTTGAAACATGCTCAAATTCTTTTTCAATCATTTTTAACTGTTTCTTATCTTCAATATATTCATTTTTTAATTCCTTAAACTTTTGGTTATTGCTTAAAGTTTCTTTAGTCTTATCTATTAATTTGTTGATATGTGCCAATTCATCTGTTAATTCAACAATTTTATTATAATCTATATCATTTTCTGCTTTTTGCTTTTTAAGCTTAGTTTGTTTCTCATTATATTGCTTTATCTTCTGCTGCGTTTCACTTAATTGTTTTTTTACATTATCATTTTCTGCCATAGCTTTTCTGTGGCTTTCTATCTTTTGATAAATTATGTGACACTTATCAATATATTCTTTGTATTGATTAATAGCATGTTCACTTTTTATTAGTATTTGCATTTGTTCTTGTAGCTGCTTTTGTTGCTCTTGTATGGACTCAATATCTTTACCTTTTGATGTGATAGCATTGTTAAAATCGTTTAATTTTGCTATTTGTGATTCTCGCTGCTGAACAAGTGTATTTAAAGTTCGAATTTCATTCAATTGAGTAATTTTATGCTTAAGTTTATCTATATTTTCTTGCTCTTGCCGCAATAATTCAAAGCGTTGAGTATAATCAGCTAAATCATTTAATTGCTTTTCTAATTCATTATTTGCCACTAATGCTTTATGAAGCTTTTCTGTTTGACATTTTTCTGCTTGTTTTAATTTTGTTGTTGCTAACAATTGTTCACTACCATATTTTTGAAAAATAGTTATAGCATCTACAAGCTTTTGTATTTGTATACTTTCTATTTGTTTCAGTGCTTGCAAATCTTCAATTTCAAAATCTTCAATTTCTTCCCATACCATTGCTATTTTGTTATATCTTTGTTCGATCAATTGTTTCTCATTTTTCACCTCGTCAGCTAATATATCCTGTATTTGCTCAAAACGGAGGCTATTGAATAATGTACGTAGAATGCTTTGCTTGTCTGAACTACTTGAAACTAAAAATCGTTTAAATTCTCCTTGAGGCAAAATAAACAACTGTCTAAATTGTTCTGCATTAACGCCTAAGAGTTGTTGTATAAATAAATTGCCTTCATGTATTTTACTTTCACGCAAATCAAACACTTCTCCATCAAATTCATAGACAGTTAACTTTCCAGGCGTTTTAGTTTTATTGCCTTCTTTTATATATGAACCTTGTCTAAAAATTTTGAACTGTCGCTGATTAATTTCAAATTCAAACGTTACGCTCATAGGTTCCTTAGCCTCAGCAAAATGACTTCGCAAATCGCTTTCAGTTCTACTCTTCGTAGATGCTACACCAAATAAAGCGTAAACAATTCCATCAAAAATCATGGTTTTACCGGAACCTGTTTTACCGCTAATAAGAAATAATTGATTTTCGAATACTTGTTTGAAATCAATCGTTTCATTTAAAAATGGTCCAAAGTTAGACAACGTTAAAGTCAAAGGTTTCATCGCTTCAATCCTCCTTAGTCAAAAGATGGTTTAGAATGTATTCAACTTTTTGACTTTGTACATTTGTTAAGGGCTCATTTGTCATTTCTTTATAAAATTCGCTAATAATATCTTCATCCTTTAATTTTGTTATTGCATGACGTGTTGTTACATCATCAGTTTGATAACTGATATTCGTTAAGGCAAGTGTGTTAGGATAGATTTTTTTAAGATGTATCATGGGGTCGGTAATATGAGACATACCTTTCAATTTAAAATGAAAATAATTATTTTTGTTTTTTACTGCTATCTCTTCTGCAATGACTTGATTATATTGTCCTTCAACAACTTCTAACTCTTTTAATGGTTGTAGCTGTTTAAATGTATCTTGAATTTTACTATTAGTGTCAATCTCAATTACACGATATCCTTTAGCTTGCCCAACTTCAGAAAATGAATATTGTAATAATGATCCACTATAATTGACTTTATCGTCATTAATACTAAACGGATGATGTAAATGGCCAAGTAATACTTTATCAAATGCTTCGAATACCTTTTTATTAACACTTTCTACAGTACCAATTGTTAAAGGCCTTTCAGAGTCTGATTTTTTACCGCCTTGTATCGTAAGATGACCAATAATAATATTTATATTTTGTTTGTTTAATTTATTCGACATGATTTCTAGACATTTTTCTGTAGCTTGCTGATGTGTTTGAATCGTCTCATCATCAAAGAAGTGAGCTACTTCGCTGACTGTGGCATATGGCATTGTATAAAATTTAATATTTCCAAATGTTATTGGGCATGTTAAATCTTCTAAAGATGTTTTTATATGTAAGTTGGAAAGTTGAAACCAAGGTGAGCCATAATTTAATCTTTCTTTGCTATCATGATTACCATTAATGATAATCATTGGAATTTTTAATTCTATATTTAACTGATAAATCGTTTGTTCTAAGAGCTTTATGGCATCTTTACTTGGATAAGATGTATCATATAAATCACCTGCAACAACGATAATATCTGGTTTTTCAATTAACATTTGATCAATAAATTGCTTTAATATATATATTTGATCCTCTAGTAAGGATTTGCCATTTAGTATTTTTCCTAAATGCCAATCCGCAGTATGAATGATTTTCATTGTTACCTCCAAATACAGAACGTTTGTTCGTTTTAATTATAAGATGCATTTGAAAAACTATCAAGTCTTAATGATATATATTTAAAACTTTATAACTTAGGCACACAAAGTAGATTTCACTGCTTGTCATTGCAATAAAAGTAAAGACTCAAAACGACATTAAGTGTCATTTTGAGTCTCAGTTTTTAAAGAAATTTTATTAATTAACAAGTTCTTTCTCGATTTTTTTAAATTTATATAGCATAGCCAATCTCCAAGGAACAATCATGCAGAAGGCTAACAAGAAGAACATGCCGCCTATCTCTCCCGGATCTATTTCACTACTAATAAATATTTTAATTACAGTTCTAATAACTAATAGTGAAATTAAAATAATTGGAAATGCTTTTGAACGCTTCATATAAACTTTCGTACCTTGTACTTCAAAATGTGTTGTCCAAATTAAGACTAAAGAAAATAATACGCCTAAAACCAAGGATTCAAGCATTTCAGCCCCTGTTAATCTAAAATATGGAATCACATACATAAAGGCACCTGTAGCCATAAAAAACGGTGGTAAAATAATCTTTTTTTCATTAACTGGAAATTTTTGTGCTTTCATTCTAATAATAATGACTGCGATACCCATGATAAATGCAAACACAATTGAAAAAATTAAATACGCCAACATTGACACCCTCTTATTTATGTCGAAACTTTATTTCTATTTATTTTCACATGATAGTACATCACTATGCAATTAAAACGCATATCGATTTAAATATATACTATTCAGTTTAACTTGCTATAATTTAAGGATTGTAAACAAGTAACTGTCTACAATCCTATGATTATCAACTTATTTTTTTGGATTTTTCATATTTTGATCCATATTTTTGTTCATCATTGTCATCATTTGGTTGATTTTCTTTTGTGATGGTTTTTGTCCCATTTGCATCATCATCATTCGTAGCATTTCTTCATTAATTGGTGGATTTTTCTTCAAGAAATCCATCATATATTTTCTTGCTAGGAAAAAGCCAATTGCTAATCCAGCAATTAATGCTAATACAATTAATATAATTGCTATCCATGTTGCCATTGTTTCACCCGCTTTCTATATCCTACTGAATTTTACTAAATTATAATTAGTATTTCAAGCTTGAGTTTGAGCGTAAATCATCCACAATTACGATCATAACAAAAAACATAATATAAATGATACCTTTTTTAACAGAAAAATGAGGCATGCGCAATTAAGATTTGTTAAACTTCTATGCCGAAATAGTCGACATAGAGAAAATAAAGTTAGTCAAATCGTTAACTTCAAATGCCTCAATCTTTATAAAACTTAATTTATTTAAAGCGTTTGTATTTGATTTAATACATTCTCTTTAGTGAAACCATATTTTTCAACTACTAGCCCACCTGGCGCACTTGCCCCAAATTCGTCTATACCAATGACTTTGCCATCAGTACCCACATACTTGTGCCAACCAAGTGATGATGCCATTTCAATCGCAACACGTTTCGTAATATGTTTTGGAATGACAGATTCTTTATAATCATCAGATTGTTGTTCAAAAGCAAACCAGTTTGGCATTGATACAACTCTTACACCTTTACCTTGCTTTTCAAGATCTTTCGCAGCTTCAACAGCTAAACTTACTTCAGAACCTGAAGCTAATAATAAATACTCAACTGCTGTTTCTGTTTCAAATACTGTATAAGCACCTTTACGAACGCCTTCTTCTACTTGTGCTTCTGTTACATCAAGGACAGGGAGGTTTTGACGAGTTAATACTAACGATGTTGGCGTTTGTTCAGATTCAAGTGCAACTTCCCAAGCTACACGTGTTTCATTACCATCAGCTGGGCGAATAACATTCATATTGGGAATCGCTCTTAAGCCAGCGAGTTGTTCAATTGGTTCATGCGTAGGACCATCTTCTCCGACAGCTATTGAATCATGCGTGAAAATAAATGTTGAATTAAGACCCATTATTGCAGATAAACGCAATGCTGGTTTTAGATAATCACTAAATACAAAGAATGTCGCTCCATATGGATGCAAGCCTCCATGTGCAGCCATACCATTGACTGCTGCGCCCATAGCAAATTCACGTACACCGAACCATATATTTTTACCTTCTGGTGTATCTTTGTCATAATCTTTAGCTTCTTTAACGTTTGATTTATTTGAACCAGCTAAGTCAGCAGAACCACCAAAGAAAGATGGAACAGATTGACTTAAAGCTTGAATAACTTCTCCAGAATCAGCACGAGAAGCACCATTATGATTCAAATCAAATCTTGGTAATTTTTCTTTATAATTTGATGGCAACTTACCGCTGACAGCTAATTTAAATTCTTCTGCTAATTGCGGATATCGTTGAGAATATGCTTCTAATTTATCATTCCAAGATTCTTCATTTTCATTAGCACGTTTTAACATTGTTGTTTGGAAAATTTCATATACTTCTTCAGGAACATAGAATTTTTTATCTGGATCTAAACCATAGTTTTCAAATGTTAGTTTTCTTTCTTCTGCGCCTAAAGGTGCACCATGGACACCGTTTGTGCCTTTTTTGTTAGGTGAACCATAACCAATAATTGTTTTAATTTCAATTAAAGTTGGACCTTGCTGAGACTTAGCAGTAGTAATCGCTTTGTCTATTTGGTTTAAATTGTTACCATCTTTAACTAAAATATGATTCCAACCATATGATTCAAAACGTTTTTTTACATCTTCAGAAAAAGCTTTATCTAATTCTCCATCTAATGAAATATCATTTGAATCATATAAGACAATGAGTTTATCTAATTGATTATGGCCTGCAAATGAAGCCGCTTCATGAGAAATTCCTTCCATTAAATCGCCATCTGAAGCTAATACATAAGTATAGTGATTAACAATATCAAAATTATCTTTATTAAATTTACCTGCAAGATGACTTTCAGCTAATGCCATCCCTACTCCCATTGCAAATCCTTGTCCTAATGGTCCTGTTGTTACTTCTACACCATCAGTATGTCTATATTCTGGATGCCCTGGTGTTTTTGAGTCCCATTGTCTAAACTGTTTAAGCTCTTCAAGCTCAAGACTTCCTGAGACGTGTAATAAACTATAAAGTAATGCAGATCCATGTCCAGCAGACAAAATGAATCTATCTCTATTAAAGTAATCTTTAGACTGTGGATTAAAATTCAAATGTCTTGTCCATAAAGTATATGCCATTGGTGCAGCTCCCATTGGTAAACCCGGATGCCCAGAGTTAGCCTGTTCAATTGCATCAATGCTTAATGCACGAATGGTATCTATTGCTAATTGATCTTTTTCGTTAAACATTTTTTATGTCTTCCCTTCTAGAAATAAATGTTGCTATTATTATACCTTAATTATAGATAAATTCATAAATATTCGTTTAAAATTACTAAATTTTCTGTAGTTTGCAGAAACTATTTATTTTTATTATGTTTTTGAATTTGTTTTAGCTTTTCAGGCGTTACATCATTACCCTCAGGATCCATAACTTTAGTGTGCTCAATTTGCTGTTTAAAGCCCTTTCTAAATTCTTCTAAATATATTTTACGTAACTTAGCTTGTTCTTTTGCCTCTGCTTCTGTCAAGCCTTGCTCTTTCTTCTTTCTTGCTAATTGATTAATTCTATCGATGTTCAAATTATTTTTAGTCATTGAATTTACCCACCTTTATATATACATATTTCACATTTAAATAGTACCTAACTTATAAAGAATATAACAAAAAGGTGAATGTAACCAAATCGTTACGCTCACCTTTCATGATATATCATTAATATTTATTAGCATCATTACAATAATTCAACTTACCCCATCACAAAATTGTATATTACTTTTCTAATTAAATCGCACTGTTGATAAAAATTACCGCATTGCTTTACCTAAATATAATAAATATGAAATATGTTGTTCGTGATTATTTCGCATATGCGAACACACCTGTGTGATTTTGTTCGCTGTTAGATATAGATTGTTGTTTGCTTTCAGAGTTGATTTTGTAATGTTGTGAGATATTATGATCTGCCATTTCGTACGTTTGTTCTACTTTAGAATTTTGATATGCCGTCGTGAAAAATAAAGAGAAAACAAGCAAAGATATTATAAAAACTATGATATAAGTAGCTATTTGACTTTTATATTTTAAAATCATGTTAAACACTCCTAGAACATTTGTTTGTATTTATAATTTATCAGAACTCATGTTCTATGTCAACATTTTTACGAACAAATGTTTGTTTTATTTGTTACTAAATGATATAATAAAAATAAATAAAATTAGGGAGTGCCTATATATGAGAGAATTAACAAAACGTCAAAGTGAAATATATGATTACATTAAGCATATTGTTCAAACAAAAGGTTATCCGCCTAGTGTTCGTGAGATAGGAGAAGCTGTAGGATTAGCTTCAAGTTCTACGGTGCATGGACATTTATCTCGACTAGAGGAAAAAGGTTATATCCGCAGAGACCCTACAAAACCAAGAGCTATTGAAATTGTATCAGAGCATAATGATGCCGCTATCGATATGGAAGGGACTATTCACGTACCTGTCATTGGTAAAGTAACTGCTGGTATTCCTATTACTGCCGTTGAAAATGTTGAAGAGTATTTTCCATTACCTGAGCATTTAACCTCTACACATAATAGTGACATTTTTATTTTAAATGTAGTTGGTGAAAGTATGATTGAAGCTGGCATTCTTGATGGAGACAAAGTAATAGTTAGAAGTCAAACCATTGCAGAAAATGGGGACATAATTGTAGCTATGACAGACGAAGATGAGGCTACTGTTAAGCGATTCTATAAAGAAAAGCATCATTATCGTTTACAACCGGAAAATAGTTCCATGGAGCCAATTTACCTTGATTCAGTATCTGTTTTAGGTAAAGTTATCGGCTTGTACCGTGAACTTTAATTGTGTCAATAAAACATTTTATTGTTAGTAATTCTCTTATATAAAGTTAAAGAAGCTAAGCAACTAGTGCCTAGCTTCTTTTTGATTACTTTTATGCAGGATATCTTTTACTTTTTCCAAAATATCCTCTTTTTGATTATTATTCTGTTTTGATGTCATATTCATCGACTTCCTTCACAGAAATTTTACCCATTACTAGTCATTATTAAACGCTTAACCCGTATAATTTTCTGTCCAATAAGGCTGCCTTTCATCATTAAAATCTACACCCACACCAACCGTGTTAAAATGTTCATTTAAGATATTCTTTCGATGTCCTAATGAATTCATTAATCCTTGATGGGCATAAATACTGCTAACTTGACCATAAGCTAGATTTTCACCGGCCGCATTAAATTCAATGCGATCTGCTTTTAACCGATCGAATGGTGACTCTTGGTCTAAATTCGTATGATCAAAATAATGATGCTTCGCCATATCTTCACTATGTTTGCGTGCCGTGTTTGAAATGTTGCTTGAATATGACAAAGTAGCTAATTGATGTTGCTTTCTTTCTGAATTAATTAAATCTACATTTTGCATTTCATAACTTTTAGCTAATGATTTAGACGGTGCTGCATATTGTTTTGTTAAACGCTTTTCCATTTTATCACTAACTTGCATTAATGCTGTTACACCATTTTGTTCATGTTTATCATAAAATATCGTTGTATACACATGATTTGAATGAAAGACATCATATTCACTATTTTTAATTGCAATACGCAACCTTTGTTTATCCATTTCAGTTATAGGTTGACCCAACCTTTGTCTAACAACTTGCTTGGGTGTCCCATACTTAATCTTAGACTTAGAAGTTATTATGTTTTGATTTGTATACAAAGCGTGCACTTTATTATCTAAATATGCAATCATTACAAATCTTTGATAATCGCCATCATAGTATGCATACCATTTTGTACCATATTCATTTGTGGTTATTCTTTTGGCTTTACCATATTTTTCTTCTACATTACCTTTTTTCATATTTAACTGAACATTATTAACAGCAAAAGGTTGTTCTTGAGGTACTTTAAGTGTCTCTTCATTTTCATCTTCTTTATTGAATACTTGTTGATCAATAAAACTTCTGACGTCTTGCTGCATGTGTACGACTAGAGAACTTTCTCTAATTGGAAAGATAATAATAATACATAGTAAAATTAAACTAATGCTTAAAAATTTTTTAATGGTTTTCACCTACCAAAAATTTAATCTCGATCCCCATTGAATATTGAGTTTCGAACAATTACATAATCGACAGTTCTTAAAGATTTTAAATCTTTGCCACCAGCATATGAAATAGAGCTCTGTAAATCTTGCTGCATTTCTACAAGTGTATGCTCTAATGAGCCTTTATGTTCGACAAACATTTTTTTACCTTCAACATTTTTACGTTCACCCTTTTGAAATTCTGAAGCACTTCCAAAATATTCTTTGTACAGTTTACCATCTAACTCAACTGTTTCTCCTGGAGATTCTTCGTGTGCAGCAAATAATGAACCTATCATAACCATTGAAGCTCCGAAACGTATCGATTTTGCAATATCACCATGCGTGCGAATGCCTCCATCAGCAATTAACGGCTTACGTGCTGCTTTACTACACAAATTGAGTGCAGCGAGTTGCCAGCCTCCAGTTCCAAATCCAGTTTTTATTTTGGTAATGCACACTCTTCCTGGTCCAATACCAACCTTTGTCGCATCTGCACCGGCATTTTCTAATTCCCTTACGCCCTCAGGTGTACCAACATTTCCAGCAATTACAAAGGCTTGTGGCAAATGTTGCTTGATGTGTTTAATCATACGGATAACTAAATCAGAATGTCCATGAGCAATGTCTATCGTTATATATTCAGGCACGATATCAGCTTGTTGTAATTGCTCAATAAAGTCAAATTCACGTGCTTTAACACCAACTGATATAGACGCAAATAATCCTTGATCATGCATATTTTTAATGAATGGTATTCTAGACTTTTCGTCAAAACGATGCATTATATAAAAATACTCATTTTTAGCAAACCATTGTGCTAATTTTTCATTCATAACTGTTTGCATATTAGCAGGCACAACTGGCAATTTAAATTTACGTGGGCCAAATTGAATTGCAGTATCGCACTCAGATCTACTTTCAACAATACATTTATTCGGAATTAATTGGATATCTTCATAATCAAAAATTTTCATTTATTTATAAGCCCCTTATAATTAAGTATAAAAATAAAAAACTGAGGGTAAATCACGAATGATTAAATCAAAACACTTGATAATCATTCATATTTTCTACCCTCATATACTTTACAATTTTTTATTGTCAATGTAAATGGACTTGAGTTGTACTTTTGAAAATTTACCAACTTGATTTTTTAACACCAGGAATTTGTCCTTTATGCGCGTGTTCTCTAAATGCGATTCGAGACATTTCAAATTTTCTTAACACGCCTCTAGGACGGCCTGTTACTTTACATCTACGCGTTAAACGTGTTGGCGATGAATCTCTAGGTAATTTACGTAAAGCCTCATAATCACCTTTTTTCTTTAGTTCTTTTCTTAATTCATAATATTTACTAACTAATTCTTCTCTTTTTTGTTCTTTCGCAATTTTAGATTTTTTAGCCATATATTAAAAACGCTCCTTAAATCGTAATTATTACGTTTTATATTTTAGCATATTTTCTAATTAAATCAAGAATAAGTTTTTACTATATAAATAAGAGCTATGGATTGCATTCCACAGCTCTTATGTCAAACTTTAAATTGTCGTATTTAAAGGTAAGTGATTATTTCGTTTCACGATGTAATGTGTGTTTTTTTAATCTTGGGCAATACTTTTTCATTTCGATACGCTCAGGATTATTTCGTTTATTTTTAGTAGTAATATAATTACGATCGCCACATTCTGTACATGCTAATGTAACATTTACGCGCACGTTAAACACCCTTTCTTGTTAGGAATACTTACGATTTAAAATTTTAACACAACTTTTACAAGGATGCAATATCTTCTAGCTATTCATGTGTCTCATCGTTTTCATCATTTAAATCTATTGTATTGATATCAATTTCTAGTGCTTTGGCGACGCCTTTTCCATAGTCTGGATCAGCTTTATAGCAATGACGAATATGTCGCTTTTTAACATCTTCTGTTACGCCATCCATCGCATTAGCTGTATTTATAAACATTCTTTCCTTTGCTTCATCCGATTGTAATCTAAATAGTTTTCCTGGCTGTTCAAAGTAGTTATCATCGTCTTCCCTATAATTATATTCATAACCATCACCATCTGTTGGGAATGGTGGCTTTTTATATTCATGTTGAGAAGCGTATACGCCTTGATTATTTGGATAATAATGTGGTCCGCCACCTTGGTTATCATCTAAGACACGCATTTGTCCATCGCGGCTAAACGGGCATAGATTCTCTACTCCGACAGCTTTAGGTTGATTCACTGGAATTTGCCAATGGTTAACTCCTAAACGGTAACGTTGTGCATCTCCATATGAAAATAATCTTCCTTGTAATACTTTATCAGGTGAAAAATCTAAACCAGGTACAATATTCGTTGGCGCAAAAGCAGCTTGCTCTACATCTTGGAAATAATTATTTGGATTACGATTCAATTCGAATTCGCCGACTTCAATTAATGGGTATTCACCATGATACCAAACTTTAGTCAAATCAAATGGATTATCTTTATGATTTTTTGCTTGCTCTTCAGTCATCACTTGAATATACATTTTCCATTTAGGATAATCTCCATTTTCAATAGCATTATATAAATCTCTTTGTGATGAATCCCGGTCTTGTGCAATCACATCTGCCGCTTCTTCATCGGTTAAATTTTCAATACCTTGTTGGCTTCTAAAATGATATTTCACCCAAACACGTTTACCTTCATTATTATACATCGAATAGGTGTGTGATCCAAAGCCGTGCATATGCCGAAGATCTTTAGGAATGCCTCTATCAGACATTAGTATTGTCACTTGATGTAATGCTTCAGGTAACCCTGTCCAATAATCCCAGTTGTTTTGTGCACTACGCATATTGGTACGAGGGTCTCTTTTTACGGCACGATTCAAACTAACAAAGAGTTTAGGATCTCTGAAGAAAAAGACCGGTGTATTATTCCCCACTAAATCCCAGTTTCCATCTTCAGTATAAAATTTAAGCGCAAACCCACGAATGTCTCGTTCAGCATCTGCTGCCCCTCTTTCACCAGCTACCGTTGAAAAGCGTGCAAACATATCCGTTTGTTTACCGACTTCTGAAAAAATCTTAGCTGATGTGTACTTCGTAATGTCATTCGTAACTGTAAACGTTCCGAACGCCCCTGATCCTTTCGCATGCATACGGCGTTCTGGAATTACTTCACGATCAAAGTGTGCCATTTGTTCCAAGTAATAAATATCTTGCATCATAAGTGGACCTCTTTGACCAGCTGTCATACTGTTTTCTCTATCTGAAACGGGGTGCCCAAAAAGATCAGTTAATTTTTTATCCTCTTTTGACATAGATATGCTCCTTTCAAGACTAATGCTTCATTATAATAATTATAATTTAGCTTATAGTTAACATACCCACAATTTAATCATTATCAAACTTGTATATCTCCGTTATTAAATATCAGAAAATTTAAAATATTTATGCGGAATATTCTCAAAATCTATTGAATACTTGATTTAAAAGGATTAAAATGATGTGTATATTTATAAAATAGATGGGAGAGCTCATATGGAAGATAATAATATGAAACGTGGTCTTAGTTCCAGACACATATCTATGATAGCCATCGGTGGCGCAATTGGAACTGGTCTCTTTGTAGCAACCGGAAGTGTCGTTGCTCAAGCAGGTCCTGGTGGTGCAATTTTAGCCTACTTATTAATTGGAGTTATGCTTTATTTTCTAATGGCTTCAATTGGAGAACTCGCAACTTTTTATCCAGTATCTGGCTCATTTAGTTCATATGCTACGAGATTTATTGACCCATCACTCGGCTTTACCATGGGATGGTTATATTACATTATGTGGGCTTTAGTTTCGAGTGTCGATGTTATGGTTGCAGCTAGTGTTATACATTACTGGAATGTATTCCATTTCTTCAGTCCATTGACTTGGAGTTTAATATTCATCACATTACTTTTATTACTTAATATATTTACGGTTAAAGCTTTTGGAGAAACTGAGTTTTGGCTTTCATTAATTAAAGTAATTACAATTATTGTATTTATAACTATTGGTTTTCTCATGATATTTGACATACTTGGTGGACATGCATATGGTTTTGATAACTTTACAAAAGGTAATGCACCATTTGTAGGTGGCATCACAGGCATTCTTAGCGTACTACTTGTAGCTGGATTCTCTGTCGGAGGTACTGAAGTCGTTGCTGTTACCGCTGGTGAATCTGATAATCCAAGTAAAACGATGCCTAAAGCTGTTAAGCAAGTCTTTTGGAGAATATTATTATTTTATGTATTGTCAATTTTTGTTATTTCAGCAATTATTCCTTATACAGATTCATTGCTATTAAATGAACATGAATCAGTCGCACAAAGTCCGTTTACGATTGTCTTTGATCGTATTGGAATTGCTTTTGCTGCATCAGTCATCAATGCTGTTATCTTAACTTCATTGTTATCAGCAGCGAATTCTGGTTTATATACTACAAGTCGCATGTTGTATTCACTTAGTGATAATCGCCAAGCACCCAAATTTTTAGGAAAGTTAAATCCAACTACCAAATTACCATTGCGTGCATTAATAACGACATATATTTTCATTGTTTTAGTTATTATTTATGCTAATTTTAATGCCAATGCAGTATTTAGTTTACTTAATATCATTGGCTCAATGGTTATTTTAGTTTGGGGTGCAAGTACATGGGGACAAGTAAGATTGCGTCGTGCAATTAAAAAACAAGGAAAAGATATTTCAACATTATTGCCTTATCGTTCTCCTTTATATCCGCTTGGACCAATTATTGTATTCTTGATGTTGATCTTCCTGTTATTCGGTAGTTCATTCGGCAAATTGATGGCTGGCCAATTCAGTGGTGTATTTATCAATTTCTTACCACTTATCGTACTCGCAATCATTTTCTTTATTCATAAACTGATTAGAAAAACAAAATATGTCAAATTGGAAGATATGGATTTATCACAACATGAAATTAACTAATATATCATAGTAATAATACACATTAATTTACTATATCTTTAATAAATATCGTCGAAGTGCAACGCTAATTTTGTATGCTTATACATTAAAAGTGTTGCGCTTTTTTAAATGTATTATTTTCTGAAAAGGCTTTATTATGTATAATGTAGTTAAAGACTAAGGTTTCGAGGTGGATTATATGATAGGACAAACTAATTTATTCGATGATGTATTGAAGAAAGATGAGAGATTTGTTATCGTAGTGCAATCCCTAGAGGATAGCAAAGGACGCTTAATCAAACGTACTTTAAGAGAATACCCTAGTTTAGATCATAATCAGATGAATAATTTATTCAATCATTTAAAAGAAGTATTTTTAGAAGAACCCTTTGAAGAGAATCAGTCTGCATTTACCATAACAGTTTATACAAACCTTGATTACGCTGCAGATCAGGTCTATGCACACATCAAACGTTACAGAGGGAAGAATGAATGGACGCATACTGCTAAATAATTTTAATAAATCACAAATGGAGCGGAACAAAATTCATAATGAATTTTGTTCCGCTCCATCAAGCTTGACTAGAATTGAAAAAAGCTTGGTATAAGTGTATTTTCAATCCAGTTAACTACTGTCAATATTTAACTCATAGCCTAATACATAATGATGTCCCAGACCATTTATTATTACTAAACATGATAATCTTATTGCTTTATATGTTTAGTAGTTGTTTTAACGCATGTGGAATACCATTAGCATTGTTATCTAATGTAACTTCATCTGAGATTGCTTTTAAATCATCAGTAGCATTTCCCATTGCTACGGCATGACCTACTACTTTAAACATTGATATGTCATTCGGACTATCGCCAAAACAGATAACTTGAGCTAGGTCAATATTTGATTTATCACAAAATGACGAAATAGCATGACCTTTCGACACATTTTTAGCCATAAATTCTAAAAAATATGGTTTGCTCGTAGTTACGTCAACATTATCATTAAACGACCCTGCTAAATGTTGTCGTGCTTTTGTAATATGTTCCTCATAATCAACTGCAAGCACTTTCGGAACATTTTGCTGTATATATTGCTTTAAATCATTAACACGTTTCATAGGTAATCCAGTTATTTCTGATTCAATATTCATATATTCATGGTCGTCATCATAAATAATGTATCCATCTTGATAAGTCATAGCAAAAAAGTTATTTTGACGACAATAATCCACTATAGCATCAAAATCCTCTTTGCGAACTGACTGCTCAGCAACGATAGATTCATCAGCAACGCTTATCGTTTGTCCGCCATTATAACTCATGATATAGCTTTTATGCATGTCTAACTTCAATTCATACGCTGTAGGTAACATCCCTTCCGTTGGTCTCCCAGAAGCTAATATTACTTTAATTCCTTGATTTTGAATATCAATTAAATATTGCTTCGTAATTGGATCAACCTTATTGTCTCGTGTTAATAAAGTATCATCCATGTCCATCACAACCACTTGATATGTAGTCATAAAAGTTGTCTCTCCTTTCTCTATCTCAATTTTATTTTACAATAAAATTAATGTTGAAACACAATTTCTTCAAATACTCCTGTTTCATTGATATAGGAGAGCTCAGAAATACAATGTGGACATGCTCGGCGCAATTGTCTCACAATTTCACCGCTGTATTCCCTTCTGCTAAGTGTTAAAATCGTTGGGCCTGCACCACTAATAACCGTAGCATATGCATGATATGCTTGCGCAATTTCTTTAACTTTTGCAAATTCTGGAATCAGTTGCTGACGAAACGGTTCATGAAAGCCATCTTGCATCATCATTTTTCCAGCAAGCTCATAATTATGTTGTATTAATGCACAAATCATTGTATTGCTAATAGCGCTACTTTGAACGGCATTATTATGACCAAAAGACTGTGGAAGTGCACGTCTTGCATCTTCAGTTCTTAACTCATATGGTGGAATAGTCAAAATAATGTCAACTTTAGGTATGTTAATATGTGCCACATCTGTTTCTAAAGTCTCTGGATTATGATACCCTGCAAGTAATCCTCCATAAATAGTTGGCGCAACATTATCTGGATGACCTTCCATTTCGGTTGCTAGTTGTAAAAGTTCATATTTCGACAACTGTATATTCCCGAAATGATTAGCAATGTACAATGCACCTACTAAAGCAGAAGCAGATGAACCTAAACCTCGTGCTAAAGGAATATCACTTCTCATATCAATTCTTAATGCCGGCAACTTAACCTGATAACGTTCTGCGACCTCTTGCGCAACTTGATAAATATAATTATTTTTATTTTTAGGTAAGCTATCTAACTCTTTATTTAAATAATGAAACTGCCAATTTTCACCTGCAATTTTATATACATATAAATGTAAATATTTGTCAATCGCCATGCCAATTGAATCAAAACCCACACCGAGATTAGCAGTAGATGCAGGCACTTTTAAATGTAAATAGTCCTCCATTATTTAAGAACCCCTTTGATATATTCAATAATACTTCGTTTATCATTAGGTAAAGGTTGAATCGGATTATCTAGAAGTGATATAGCCGTATCAGGATCTTTAAGTCCGTTACCCGTTAATACAGCTACAACTGTCTGATTCTTTGGCAACTGTCCAGCACGGTGTAATTTAATTAATCCTGCAATTGATGCATTACTTGCTGGCTCACTAAATATGCCTTCTTTTGAAGTCATAATTTGATAAGCTTCTAAAATTTCTTCATCAGTTACACTATCAATTAATCCGTGAGATTCATTTAATGCAGCGGTTGCTTTAGTCCAACTCGCAGGATTTCCTATACGAATCGCAGTCGCTATTGTTTCTGGATTTTTAATGACTTTATTTTGAACAATAGGAGAAGCACCTTCTGCTTGAAAACCAAATAAACGTGGTAATGTTACACCATGCTTATCATGATATTCCTTAAATCCTTGCCAATATGCTGTAATATTACCAGCATTACCAACCGGTATAGCTAAAATATCCGGAGCTTTTGTTAATTGCTCAATAACTTCAAATGATGCCGTCTTTTGTCCTTCAATGCGGAACGGATTAACTGAATTAACTAATTCAATCTCACCATCTTTCGCAATTTCTTTAACAATTTCTAACGCTTCATCAAAGTTACCTTCAATTGACACTATTTCAGCACCATACATGACAGCTTGTGATAATTTTCCGAGTGCTATTTTACCTTCTGGAATAACTACAATTGCTTTTAAGCCTGCTCTAGCAGCATATGCAGCTGCAGAAGCAGATGTATTTCCTGTCGAAGCACATATCACAATCTTTTTCCCTTGTTCTTTTGCTTTTGTCACAGCCATAACCATACCACGGTCTTTAAACGAGCCAGTAGGGTTTGCTCCCTCATACTTTACGTATAGATTTATATTTAATTTTTGTGACAGATAGTCACAATGAATTAATGGTGTATTTCCTTCATTTAGTGTAAGTTGAGGCGTCTCTTCATTAACCGGTAAATAAGACCGATATTCTTCTACTAATCCTTGCCATCTTTTCATAATATTTAAACTCCTTCTACAGGATAAACTTTGATTATATCAATACCTGCTTGCTTTAATGATTGTTCTGGTGATACATCAACACCTGTAATAACTCCAGCATATGTAGTATCATTTCTTTTTATAATGTCAAAAGATTTATGAAAAGGCAGATTAGACTTGATTATTTCTTTTATTTTGTCTAATGTTTCACTACTATTAACCACAACAAAGTAACTATATTTTTCTTGTAGTGTAACTAAATGCTCATGATCCATTAACTCTTTAGTCTGATCTGTTTTAAGTTCAAAATGAGGAGGTAGCGTGTGTAAATTAGATTCAAAGAATAACGACACATTTAATAAATCACTTACTACGGCACTACCTGTCGCTAAACTACCTGCACCTTTGCCATAGAACATCGTGTCTCCTACAGCATCACCTATAACATAAATAGCATTGTATTCATTGTCTACAGAGGCTAATTGATGACTTTTATGTATCAATGTTGGTTCAACAGACGCATGTACTTTTCCATGTTCATAAATGCCTTTACCTATCAATTTAATCTTATAGCCTAACTTGTCAGCCACAAGAATATCATCAAGCGTTGTCTCACTAATACCTTTTATGTAAACATCATTTAATTTAATCACTTGATTAAATGATAAGTATGAAGTTATAACTACCTTTCTAGCTGCATCAATACCTTCTACATCATCTGTAGGATCTGCTTCAGCAAAGCCTAAACGCTGCGCTTCATTTAATGCTTCTTCAAAAGATGTATGCTCTTGAAACATCTTAGTTAAAATAAAATTTGAGGTACCATTAAATATGCCCATGAATTTTGAAATATTATTGGCATTTAATCCATTATTTATTGCATTTACAATTGGAATACCACCTGCAACGCTTGCTTCAAATTTAAGCGCTACACCGTTAGCTTCTGCTAAATCTTCAAGTAAACGTAAATGAACTGCAAGCAAATCTTTATTTGCAGTAATCACATGTTTACCACTTTTAAGTGTTCTACTTATATAATCAACTGTTGGTTCAATGCCACCCATTACTTCAATAACAATATCAATTGAGTCATCATTTAATATCTCATGTACATCTTCAGTTAAATGATATTGTTGAAAGTTTATAGGACGCTTCTTTGCCTTATTGCGGACTAAAATATGTTTAATAATAATATCTTTATTAATTGTGTCTTTAATTTGCTGCCTATTTTCTTCGATTATTTTAACTACACCTGAGCCAACTGTACCAAGCCCTAATAACGCAATATTTAATTCTTTCATTACTTATCCCCCCTTTTGTCTTTTTCTAAAATACATTTGTACTGTTGAAAAATACTATATAATAGTATATTATATAAATCAATTCTTATTATTTCAATGTTTAAAACTTCACTCCAAATATATAGCTATATATTATCACGTGCTATCAGAAAATTAAATAGAATTTTCTGATTTTTTAGAAAGGTTGGTTCCATTGGTTAAAGTAGCTAAATTTGGAGGTAGTTCCGTCGCTAATGCATCTCAAATAAAAAAGTATTAAACATTGTTAATGCTGATGACGAAAGAAAAATTATCATTGTTTCCGCTCCTGGTAAACGTTATAAAAATGATATTAAAACGACAGATTTATTAATTCGACTATATGAAAAAGTAACAAGTGGTTTAGATTATCAAGATAAGAAGCGTCAAATTGTGCAACGATACGCTGACATTGTTAATGAACTTCAAATGTCGACCGAGATACTCAAATCAATAGATACGACATTAGAAAAATTAATTCATTCATTAAAAAATCGTCCACCGCGTCTCTATGATGCATTATTGTCATGTGGAGAAAATTTTAATGCACAGCTCATTGCAGATTATAATAATACGCAAGGGGTACATACCACGTATTTATCTCCTGAGGATGCAGGAATTCTAGTCACTGATTTACCGCAACAAGCCCAAATATTGGAGCAAGCTTATGAGCGAATTGCACAATTACGTAACATTAAAGGAAAAATCATTATTCCTGGTTTCTTTGGTGTTTCTAAACATGGCTATATTGTCACATTCCCACGAGGAGGCTCGGATATAACAGGTGCTATCATCGCACGTGGAGTTAATGCATCACTTTATGAAAACTTCACTGATGTTTCTGGAATTTTTAAAGCCAATCCTAATGTTATTAAACATCCAGAGCTTATTAAAGAAATCACATATCGAGAAATGCGTGAACTGTCTTATGCAGGGTTTGGTGTCTTCCATGACGAAGCACTTCAGCCACTTTACAAACATCGCATACCTGTCGTGATTAAAAATACAAACCGTCCACAAGATAAAGGCACTTTTATCAAACATGACCGAGATATCAGTGCAAATAATGTCATTAGTGGGATAAGCTGTGATAAAGATTTTACAGTTATTAATATCAAAAAATATTTAATGAATCGTCAAATTGGATTTACTGTAAAAATATTACAAATATAAGAAGACTTTAATATTTCATTTGATCATATGCCATCTGGCATCGATAGTATCAGCATAATTATGCGTTCACATCAACTTAAAGGTAAAGAAGAAGACGTTCTAAACGCAATACGTAAGAAGTGTGAAGTTGATGAATTAAGTGTAGATCATGATTTAGCTATTTTAATGATTGTAGGAGAAGGAATGAATCAGACCGTAGGAACAGCAAATAAAATCACGCATGCATTAGCACAAGCTAACATCAATTTAAAAATGATTAATCAAGGTGCTTCTGAAATATCGATGATGTTTGGTATTTCAGTTAAAGATGCTGAAAAAGCCGTACATGCAACGTATGAATTTTGTTATCACGGAAAATGCATCGATAACGTTTAAACAAAGACAAAACAGGCTGGGACATAAATTTCAGAAAATTAGCAGTCAGATGAATTGAATTCAACTCATCTGACTGCTTCTTTTTTATTGAATAAGTCGTATTTAAATATAATTTAACATCAACATACTTTAAAAAATAAGGCACTTTCGTATAATTTCATAAACTTCACTAAACTAAATTAACGAGGTGCCTTATGTATGAAGATGATAACATGACTCAACTTACACTACCAATGGAAACTTCAATACTTATTCCTACAAATGATATTTCCCGATATGTTATTTTGTTTGATTACTCATTAAGACATTTTTTAATTTTATCTTCGCCTACTACAGTCTGTAAAATAACAAATTGATAATAGCTTAATGCATCTAATACTTTTTTATAACTAGAAGATTGGTGATAATTTTGATTATCTAAAAAATCATACATTAGTACAATTTCTGGTTTAATATAATCCACATTCCATGTCAAAGAATGGAAATAAATATTATTTTGAGGCAATCTCACATGATTATCTAATCTAAAAATCCATTCACCATTCGCTACATCATATATAAATATATTTAATAATAAACTAGTGTTGTTCATTACAGTAATATGAACGACCTCTGTAATAACAAGTTGACTCGTATCTAAAACATGATTGTTTTTATTATAGTATGTTAATTTAATATCATTAGGCAAAGCTGTAATCACTTCTGTTAAATGCTTACGCTCTACACATAAATCAACTATAGAAGGAAGATCAAATTGATTATTCAAAAATAATTGCATGGCTACTTCTCCATGAAATTTAAAAGCTTGTGGACAGTTATCAAGTAAAATATTTACTAAGTCCTTAGCTTTGTAATCCTGTAATTTAGCCATTCGACCCCTCCTTAGGAAACGCTTTCATTACTCAATTATAACTTGCTCGTACTACATTTTCAATTTTTGAATTGTGAACTTTTGGTAAACTGCATGTTACTTCATATTTACCTATAATTATATATATAGTTACTTTGGCTTTAATTTGAACTTTAGATATTTAATAAGCTACACATTTTGTCTACGCATTGATTGAATTAATAAATTAAACTGTATATAATTTACAGTGTATTTGTATGATTAAAATATCTTTAATAATCAGGAGTATTTTAATGATATAACAATACAAAATAAACAGAGTAAGGTGATAAATAATGACCTTGTCAATAGTGCTTATTATTTTATTAGTGATACTCATTTTAGCTTCTATACTACATCATCGCTACATGCAAAGTAGAATTGATACAGAAGTATACGCTAAAAATCAACTCACTTCTAAGAACGCGATTCTCAGTAATGAAAATACTGAACTCAAAAATCAAATGTTAAGTTCTAATAACGATGTCAGCACACATGCTAAGAAAAATGCAAAACGTGAAGTCAAAGAAATACTTGAAAGTTTCAAAAAGAATGGCCAGCTAAAATACTACGAAATTATTCAGACTAGTAAATTAGCTACAAAACATCCATTCTTCGAGTATTTAAGAACATTTGACTTTATCGTTGTCTCAGATGTAGGTCTAATCAATATCGATGTCAAAAATTGGAAGCAAAAAACATTTTACCATTTTGACGCATCTGTAAAGGATGAATTAAATTTATCTAGCTTTAGTTCAATTGATCAAGTCATTGGACATTACATTGCCAAGCAGTATCACAGCCAATTTAATTCATCACGTCAAGAAATATATACGTTTATTGAAAAAATACAAAGTAATCGTGTTATTTTTGATTTTTATGACGTAGATCCTTATCAACAGGCAGCACTGAACTCTAAAACATTAAAAGACGGCATTGAAAACCACTTCAATCACAAAATTCAAAGTATTGGTGTTGTGTACTTTAATGATGGTAGTGTCAATATAATTGAAGGATCAGATGAAAGAGGAAAATATGTAGATACTGTTTCTACAAAATCTTCATTAAAATCCGTCATTGGACATGCTATAGAGTTGTCAAAACATCCACTGACTAAAGAACAAGTCGAAACCATTGCAAAAAGTTTTGATTAATAATTAAAAAGCCGGAAATGCACCTCTCATAAAGTGATGTAACCACAATCACATAAGCAGATGGGCATTCCTGGCTTTTTCTAACTCCAAAGATTGATTTTTTTCTTTTGCGCCTCGTTTTGTGCTTTGATAAAGACGTCTCTATATTTTCCATTAGGTGCAAAGTATTTTTCTTTAGCTAACCCTTCTTTTACTAATAGCTCATTAAATAATGTATCTTTATCCAGCCAAACATATGCTAAAACACGTCCATAGCGATCATTTTTTTCTTTATCATATTCCAGATAAACATCTTTATTGGTTAAGTTCTTTTTACTAAAATGCGATGCTTCTTTACCGCATGGCTGTACAGGTGTATTAGGTTTCACTGTTTCAGGCGTATCAACGCCGATTAAACGAATTTTAAGCTGCTGGCCTTTGCTATTACGAGCTACAAAGGTATCACCATCAACTACACGTATAATATGAACTTTTTCCTTTCCTTTTAAATCAGTAGATGATTGCTGTTTAGATTGTGATAACAGAGATTGAAAAGGTCCTGTATGATTAATATATTGAAAACCTAAGACAATAAGTACTATGACCGCAAAAATAACAATTGATTTTGACTTTTTGGATTTCATTAGTTGCTCCTCATTTTAAATTTACTCAATTATCATATCTAATTATCTTCATCAAGGTCAATATGAAATTACACTGTTATTCCATTCACTTCTATTTAAAGCATGATATAATATTATTGAAAGTTGGGAGTGAATAATATGAGCGAACAAAATGAGAGCCTCGTTACCATCATTGGAGCTGTCATTGCTATAATTGTAGGAGTTATTCTCCAAATCATTTTTAAATTACCTATCATCGTATCAATTGTAGTCGCTATACTACTAGGGGTATTCGTAGGTTTTCTAGTTTATCTTATCCAAAACATCATAAATAAGCGTAATAATAAATAATCATCACGCAACAAATAGTTTTTCTTCTATAATGCCTTCAAAAGCTAATTTCAAGCTTTTGAAGGCATTTTTTTGATTTAAAATTGTAGATTAAAGTTTAATAATGTTATTTTTATTCAAAATGTGGTATATATAAGTAAAGATACTAAAAGACGAACTTTCTTACGAAAAATATTTTAAAAGTTAAGTTTTTAGACTGTGATTAAATTCAAATGGGATATGAGGTGTTTAAAATGGAAATTATGGATATTATTATTGAAACTGATGCTCTTGTATACTGCGTAAAAACACAAGAAGGCTACACATTTAAACATACGTTAGCTAGTGATACACCACCTGACAAAGTAGCACACGTTTTGAGACTTTTGGCTGAACATGTTGATAAAATGTCTAGCAACCAAAAAGTAGTTACAAAATAATTAAACCCAACCTTTTTCAAACGCTTTTTTCCAAGCTTCAAAGCGATTGTCCGCCTCCATCTTATCAATAATAGCTGATGTATAATTTCTCACTGTTCCGTCCGACAAATACAATTTATTTGCGATTTCTTTACTGCTGAGGCCCAGCCCAATTTCTCTTAAGACAATTTGTTCTTTGTGTGTGAGTGGATTCATATTAGAAATCATTGATGTCATGAGTGAAGCACTGTATTCCTTTTCCCCTGTTATTACTTTTTTTATCGTGCCAATCAAATCATCAACAGAACGTTCTTTAAGCACATATGCGTCTACATCATTCGCAACCGCTTTTTCAAAATAACCTGGTCTTTTAAATGTCGTTACGATAATAATCTTAGTTGAATCGTTTCCTTCTCTCACTTTAGCAAGGACTTCCAGCCCCGTCATCTCAGGCATCTCAATATCCAATATAGCTACTTGAGGACTGTGCTTTTGGATATATCTTAATGCAGAAGCGCCATCGCCAAATTGTTCTACCACTTTAATATCATCGCTCATATTAAGTAATTGAACCATCGCTTGCCTTAACATTGTTTGGTCTTCCGCTACAATAACTGAAATCATAGTTGCTCACCTCTTGGAATATGAACTTCAATGGTCGTTCCTTGTTGTTTACTAGAATGAATAACTAATGTTCCTTTTAAATATGCAACACGTTGTTCTATACTATTTAAACGAACAGTTTCTGGTTGTCGCATACCTTGACCATTATCCGATACACATAATATAATTTTCTCTTGTTTGTTTATTAAGTTTCCTTCTACTTTGGTCGCATGCGCATGCTTAATAATATTATTTATTGCTTCTCTTAATATCATTGCTAATGTAGATTGACGTACAGGGCTCATCGTCTTGGCAATATTAGCATTATAAAAATCAAAAGAAATATTCGCATCTTTTAATACATGTTCGATAGCATGAACCTCTTCATCAAACGTTTGTGTTTTTAAATCTTCGATAATTGCTCTAACTTTAGTCAATGTTTGACGTGATAAATCTGCCAGTGCTTCAATTTCTTCTTTTGCCTGTTCTGGTTGCTGGTCAATTAATTTTGTAGCTAGTTCTGCTTTCAATGTCATCCCTGCAAACACATGACCTAGTGTATCATGCAAATCTTGACCTATACGATTTCTTTCTTGTTCAGTAATCAACATATTAATATATTCATTTTTAGCATTTAATTGATCTTTTAAATGTCTTTCATGAACAGCTCGGATATTGCCTAGACACATCATTAAAATGACTAAATAATACACTAATAAAACAAACATATGACTTTGATCTATATAGTATTGCATCATTAGAGCTGCTGCTAGCGCCATGCAAAATAAGACAAAAAATTTAGATTTTATGCCTACTTTTAACATAAATGGCAAAGCAAACGCACTAAAAAAGAAAAATAACGTGTTCATAGGTGTATTACAAAATACGAAATATATTAAAATCGCATAATGTATAATAAACAATATAAAAAGCCAATTATTTCGCCACTTAGTGTAACCAAAAATAATCATCATATATGTGATAGTAAATACAATAACAATGCTTACATATTCAACTTTAGATCGTGTTATATCATCTGAAAATGTAGCCAATATTGGAAATATCAAATAAATGAGTGGCGTTATTTTTTCTGCTAAAAATATAGTTACTGAACGTTCTTTCATTTAAGACACATCTTTTCTATGATTTATCCACAATGCAATGATTAAGGCAAATATACTATATATAAATATAATACTAAATGATTGTACATTGATTCCGCTACCTTTACTTAAGTCATATGCAATCGCTTTTAAATGGTAGGTTGGCATCCACTTTGATACTTGCTGCATCCAATCGGGGAAAGTTGTTGTTGGGAACCAAAGTCCTCCTGCTATTGCAAGCAATATACATATCATATTAGCTATACTACTTGCTTTTTGCGTATCATCAAATTGGGCAATAACAAGACCAAAGGTTAAAAATAAACTTGCGCCAATCCAAAGTAATATACCTGATAACATCCACTCAGCAATACTCATCGTAACGTCTTTAGAGAAATGTGCAACGACAAAAATGATAACAATCGATAATAAAAATTGTATCATCGTTCGCACGACTTTTACACCGTAATAACGTGATATTGACATAGGTGTAACCATTAACCGTTTATACCATCCATTGGCACGTTCTTCTATCATATCTAAAGGAAACGACATCATACAAAAGTTCAATAAACTAAACACTACCATACTATACATATATTCTTTATTAAACACTTGTTGTTGAGCTTTAGGTAAATCTAAAATTGACGTAAAAATAAGATAAAAGAATAAAGGTAATAAAATCGAAAAAATTAGATACACTTTTTTTCTAAAAAGAACTTTTAATTCCGTTGTTAATAAAGTCATCGTCATAATGTTTCCACCTCTTTTGAATGATTATCTTTAAACATGATTTCAAGTAATGATGCTTTATGTATCTCAATCTCATTTAAATTTACTTGCTGTTGTTGCAAATCTTGTAGCGTTCGCGAAACATCTTTGGTACATATTTTAATGATGTGCTGTTGCTTTGTTTCTTGTATCTTTTCATTAATATGAAGCTGTTTTTGATATTTTTTAGGTATATAAATAAATGTCATCGCATCTTGTTGGCGAATTTGTGATAACGTGTCGTTCATTTGAATAACACCATTTTTTAATAAGACAATATGATCAGCCATCCGCTCTACTTCTTCAATGTAGTGTGACGTATATAAAATAGTTGTTCCTTGATCTTTGAGATGTTGAATCACCTGCCAAAAATATTCTCTAGTCTCTATATCCATTGCTGCTGTTGGTTCATCAAGAATGAGTAATTGCGGATGCCCTACCAATGCAAGGGCAAAATCTAGCAACCGTTGCTGTCCACCCGATAGTTTATTAGCCATTTGATTTAACTGAGCATCGTCAAATAATGTTAATGCTTTAAATGTCTTAAGTGACATTGCTTGTGGATATAATGCGTGATGTAAGTAAAATAACTCTTTCACTTTTATCATTTTGGGAAATTGCGTCTTTTGAAATAAAATAGCCATTTTTGATGGGTCTAATAATTCTGACTTATCTATAATTTGACCTTCATTAGGAGTTAAATTACCAATAATAATATCAATCAATGTTGATTTACCCGCTCCATTTTTACCGATAAAAGCCGTACATTTACCATTTTGAATTTTCAAATTAATGTCGTTTAACACTAATTTTTTCCCAAATTGTTTTTTTATACCTTTTACTTCAATCATCTAAATCACCTCTTGTTTGACTATTACAACAATAACAAGGAATGACGTTTGATATTAGATGCAAATGTCATCATGTTAGAATGACATTTGTCATAAAAAACACCTACTGAAAATATTTCAATAGGTGGTAATACTCCAATACTTTAACTACTTGTTATAAAATTGGTGATACGAGCTTTGCAATGTCTTCTTTTATTTTTATTTTTAATGAACGTTGGTTATATTTTTCTTTAGTTAACAATTTAGATTTTTTGATATCTTCTTGATAAGCTTTTTTTAATTGCTGTGCAATCGTTTTATCATATACAAAGGCATTGACTTCAAAATTAAGTTCAAAACTTCTGTAATCCATATTAGCTGTACCTACAGACACTACTTCATCATCAATCATACATAATTTTGAATGAATAAAGCCATTTTGATAGGTATGAATATGCACCCCACTATCTAATAGAGCGGCCGCATTAGAAAAAGTCGCCCAATAAACAAAAGGATGATCCGGTTTGCATGGTATCATAAGATGCACTTCTACCCCTGTACTCGCTGCCATTTTTAATGCATTAATATAAGCATTATCCGGTATAAAATAAGGCGTCTGTAAGTAAATCGATTTTTTAGCACTCATAATCATTTTAGTATAACCAAATTCAATTTGATGCCAATCTTCTGCCGGACTACTTGCCACAATTTGAAGTGGTGTATGACCATCTCCATAATCTTTTTTAGGAAAATACTTACTATCATATTCAAATTGAGTACGATGTGCTTGAGAGTTCCAATCTAAAATAAATCTTACTTGCAAGGCATCAACTGCATCACCTTGAATTCTAAAATGTGTATCTCTCCAATAACCTAATTTTCCCAATCCTAAATAATCATCTCCTATATTAAAACCACCAATATAGCCTTTTTGACCATCTATGACTATAATTTTACGATGATTACGATTATTCATTCTAAAATTAATTAATGGAAACTTCGATGCAAAGAATGCTTCAACTTCGCCTCCAAGTGCTTTAAATTGCTTAAATTTAGATAAGCCAACTTTTTTAGAACCAACATCATCATAAAGGAGTTTTACTTCTAAACCTTCTTTTAACTTCGTTTCTAAAGCATCAAGAATACGTTTACCTAAACCATCTAACTCAAACGTATAATATTCTAAATGAATGTAGTGTTTAGCATTGTATATATCTTCTATAACTTGATCAAACAACTCATGCCCATCCGTAAATACATCCACTTGATTATTTTCAGTTAAAAAGCCATCTTGGTTCATAAGCAACATGCGAACTAAATCATGATGTGTTGTTACTAGTTCATTGCTAGTACCATAATTATGTTTGTCAAAACTTTTTATCTGATCATCTATCAATTGCTTAAATGCATTAAGCTCCTTACCATTATGTTTTTCCATTTTACGCTTTGACACAGTTCGACCAAAAAATAAATATAAAACAAAGCCAATGAGTGGCAATACTAACAGCACAAAAAGCCATGCCCATGTTGACGTAGCACTTCGTCTATTACGTTCTAAAAAGATAATAATAAATGCTAAAATCAAGTTCAATATAAAGCCAATGATTAACAAAAATGTAAATATAATACCTAAATTTCCCGTTACCCCTAAGAACATAATTCATCTTTCCCTCTTTCAGCGTCATTTATATTCATTATTCATATTTATTTACTAATTTAAATAATAGCTTTTTTAGTTTTAAATATCAAACTACTGTATCTTTTAACATCAACTTTAAAACGCTTACAATTATTTAATTGCGAAATTTAATTTATTTCCAACGAAAAATGCGCTATAATTGTCATATTATATTTTCAGAAAGTTCTGTTAATTTAAGGGGGAATTTCATGATTTCATTTGAAAACGATTATTTAGAGGGTGCACATGAAAAAGTGTTACAACGACTTATAGAAACAAATATGATGCAAGAAGCCGGTTATGGTGCCGACCAATTTTCTCAACAAGCAGCTGATAAAATTAGAGAAATTATTGACTGTCCACATGCGACTGTAAGATTTTTAGTTGGTGGCACACAAACCAATCAAGTCGTTATAAGTACAGTATTAGAACCGTACGAAGCTGTGATTTCAGCCAATACAGGACATGTTGCCGTTCATGAAGGAGGAGCCATTGAATTCAGCGGTCACAAAGTAATAGAGTTAGAATCAAACGAAGGAAAAATTACAGCAGAATCAGTGAAACAATATTTGGAAACATTTAATAGTGATTTCAAAAAAGAACATATGGCCTTTCCGGGAATGGTTTATATATCACATCCTACAGAATATGGTACGCTCTATTCAAAAAGTGAGTTACAAGCTTTGTCAGAAGTATGTCGTAAGCATCAAATACCATTATTTATGGATGGTGCTAGATTGGGTTATGGCGTAATGAGCGACGCAACTGACGTAGATATCACAGATATTGCAAAGTATTGTGATATTTTTTATATCGGTGGCACAAAAGTTGGTGCATTGTGCGGTGAAGCAATTGTCTTTACGCAATATAATGAACCAAAACACTTCACTACACGCATTAAACAACACGGTGCATTATTAGCTAAAGGACGATTAGTTGGTATTCAATTTTTAGAATTATTTACAAACAATTTATATTTTGACATCAGTCGTCATGCGATTCACATGGCCAATAAAATGAAAAAAGGGTTTATTGACAAAGGTTACAGAGTCTATTTCGACTCACCTACGAATCAACAATTTTTCATATTAAGCGAAGAGAAAATTCAACAATTACAACAAAAAGTAAAGTTCGCAGTTTGGGAAAAATACGATGAAAATCATCGCGTCGTAAGATTTGCTACAAGTTGGGCAACAACTGAAGAAAATGTCAATCAATTATTAGAATTAATATAATAGAAAATACTTATATTTTTAACTAAAGAAGATATAACAAATTAGCCGTCTAAAAATTTTTGAGTATGATAACAATGTTTTTGACAATATTTGTTATCTACTCTTTTTTTATAGTTTAAAACGTATTACCTTGGTGATTTGAAAGAGTATATAAACCTTTTCTAATCAAATCTAAACATTCTGTAATAATTTAAGATGAATGATGATACTAATGAAAACTTTGAGAAATATATCAAGAATATATTTTAAAATGAGTTGCCCAATAGTTGACCATCCAATGAAAAAATAGCTTTCTTTTATAGGTTAGTTGTCCACTTTTATATAAAAAAGAAGCTAAGGCAAAGTGCCTTAACTCCTTGTTATCCCTAAGTCGGTCCCCTGTTTGCTTAGCGATTAATATTGTTTCATGTATTGGTCGCGCTCCCATTCAGAAACTTGGGTTCTGTAATAATCCCATTCAATTGATTTAGAATTAATAAATTGATTGTAAATATGGTTACCCAATGCTTTTTTAATCGTTGGATTTTCACGCATTGCTTTTAATGCTGTATAAAGTGTTGATGGAAGGTCATGAATGCCAACAGCTTCACGTTCTTCACGATTCATTTCGTAAATATTTTGGTTCACTGGTTTTGGTACTTCTGTTTTATTTTTAATACCGTCTAACCCTGCTTGCAAAATAGCTGCAAGCGCCATATAAGGATTTGCCGCTGGATCTACTGAACGCACTTCAATACGTGTTGATAACCCTCTTGATGAAGGTACACGAACCAATGGAGAACGGTTTTTACCACTCCATGCGATATAACATGGTGCTTCATAACCTGGTACTAAGCGTTTGTATGAGTTTACAATCGGATTACATACAGCTGTGAAGCCACGTGCATTATTTAAAATACCAGCTGTGAAATGATATGCGTCATCTGTTAATTGCATTTCACCATTTGGATCATAGAAGGCATTTTCTTTACCTTTGAATAATGACACATTGAAGTGCATACCGCTACCGTTTACACCGAACAATGGTTTTGGCATAAATGTTGCGTGTAAATTATGTTTACGTGCAATCGTTTTTACAACTAACTTGAATGTTTGAATATTATCACATGCTGAAATTGCATCTGCATATTTAAAATCAATTTCATGTTGACCAGGTGCTACTTCATGGTGACTTGCTTCAATATCAAAGCCCATGTCTTCAAGTTCTAAAACGATATCACGGCGGCAGTTTTCACCTAAGTCAGTTGGTGCTAAATCGAAGTATCCACCATCGTCATTTAACTCAAGTGTTGGTTCACCTTTTTCATCTAATTTGAATAAGAAGAATTCTGGTTCAGGTCCAAGGTTAAAGTCTGTATAACCCATGTCTTCCATTTCTTTCAAGATACGTCTTAAGTTCGCACGTGGATCCCCTTCAAAAGGTTCACCATCCGTTTTATATACGTCACAAATTAATCGTGCTACTTTACCTTGTCCTGCTGTCCATGGGAAAATAACCCATGTATCTAAATCTGGATGTAAATACATATCTGATTCTTCAATACGAACAAATCCTTCAATTGAAGAACCATCAAACATCATTTCATTATCTAACACTTTTTCTAATTGGCTTACTGGAACTTCTACATTTTTTATTGTTCCTAAAATATCTGTGAATTGTAAGCGTAAGTATCTTACATTTTCTTCTTTTGCAAATTTACGAATGTCATCTTTTGTGAATGTACGTTTTGGCATATTTGAATCCTCCACTACTTTATTTAATAAATCTGGATAAATCTCCACGATTTATTGGCAATGCTTCACCTATGGGTTTTTGCGTTGCATCTACAATCATTCTTTTTCTAGTCTCTTGTTCATCAGTTGTTAAATGCCCTTGATCATCTAAAATAATTTGTTTGATTGCTTTGATGTTAAAACCCTTTTCTAAAAGCGCTTTAATCTCTAAAAGTCGTTCCAAATCATTCATTGAAAATAATCGTTTATTTCCTGCTGTTCGTTCGGGCGTTATCAGTTCATGTGTTTCGTAATAACGGATTTGTCTTGCTGATAATTCCGTTAATTTACTTACAACACTCATAGAGAATACGGCCATATTACGCCTTAATTTATCATTAGACACTAATAACCTCACCTCTACTTTTGAACTTGTTAACAATTTAGCATACTTTTTTTTATAATACAAAAATATGTCAGGTTTTCTAACATAGAATGGTTAATACTTCATTAATCTTAATCATACGAAGTCATGTGGTTTATAAAATAGACTGACACTGCTCTTTCAGGAGTCTCGCCATAAATAATACGTATTAACATGTCGTCTTATATTGAAATGCTTAAAAAAACAAGACACTTTCGTATCATTTAATAAACTTTACTAAACTAAATGAACGAGGTGCCTTTTGTATAAAATCCTGATATAAATTAATCTACGCTACCCAATATTGTAAGAACCATATCCAAAGAAAAAGTTTTGGTGTTCCAATTTGAATCCACTACATTTATATTCTAAAATGTTTCTGACTATACTAATTGTTGCTCTTGTAATTGTTTTACTGCATAAATAATCGCTAGTTTAACGTGCTCATAAGTTAAACCGCCTTGGACATAAACTTCATATGGTGGACGAATTGGACCATCTGCAGATAATTCGATAGATGCACCTTGGACAAAAGTGCCTGCAGCCATAATGACATCATCTTCATAACCAGGCATGTAACTTGGCTCTGGACTAAAATGTGCATTTATAGGTGACGCATGTTGAATACTTTGACAGAAAGAAATCATTTGTTCTTTTGTTTCAAATTGTACTGTTTGGATTAAATCAGTGCGTGGTACATCATATTTGGGCGTTGTATGCATATGCATTTTCTCTAATAAAAGACTCGTAAATAAAGCGCCTTTCAAACTTTGGCTCACTATGTGTGGTGCTAAGAAGAAGCCTTGATACATTTCATGAAGTGCATAGACCGAAGCCCCTGCTTCACGCCCAATTCCAGGTGCCGTTAGTCGATAGCCACAACGTTCAATTAAATCTTCACGACCTGCGATGTAACCACCAATTTTAGCTAAACCACCACCAGGATTTTTAATCAGTGATCCTGCCATTAAATCTGCACCACATTCAATTGGTTCTCGTGTTTCAACAAATTCGCCATAGCAATTATCTACAAAAATAATAACATGCGGATATTGTGCTTTAATTTTTTGAATAGCGCATTCAATTTTATCAATATTAAGAGATGGTCGTTGATCATATCCTTTAGAGCGTTGTATAGCAACTACTTTTGTTTTATCAGTAATCGTGCTCAAAACTTGTGAAGTGTCTATATCACCATCTTTTAATGGAATATCACGATATTTAACGCCATGCTCTTTTAAACTTTCGATACCATTACCATTGACGCCTATAACTTCTAATAAAGTATCATATGGACTTCCAGTAATATAAAGTAGTTCATCTCCATGCTTTAACATACTTTGAAGCGCTATTGTAATCGCATGTGTACCTGAAATAATTTGCGGACGCACCAAAGCTGCTTGTGCTCGAAATGTATGTGCATAAATCTCTTCTAAATGCTGCCTTCCAATATCATCATATCCATAACCAGTAGTTCCTAGTAAATCACTTTCTGTTGCTTTTACATGATGAAATGCTGCTAGTACTTTTTCCTGATTCAAAACTGCAATGTCTTCAATCTGTTGAAAAAATGGTGCTAAGATATCTTCTACTTCTGCAATTGTGTGTGTTAAATCTGACATGTATAATCTTCCTTTTTGTTATTTTCTATATCCCGTAACCTCATAACAATTGTTTTGAGGATTAAAGTTCATTTCTTCTATTAGTGTATGCTGTTTCAAAAAGTATATGCGTTGTGCATTGGAACTTGCCACAGTTTCTGAATAATAAGTTAAACTTTCTTTTATCTGTTTAATTAACAACGCTTTGACCTTTGTAATATCTGAATGATGCTGTGTCGATACAAATTCAGATAATGATGATGACATTGGTAAAGCCATTGTAGAAGGGCATAAATCTCTTTTGTTAAACAATACAACTTGTGGAATTTGGTCCATTTCTAATTCTTGAATTAGCTGATTGACTGTTTCGTATTGTGAGCGAAATTCAGGGTGGCTCGCATCAACTATATGTAATAATATATCAGCATTTTTGGCTTCTTCTAAAGTGGATTTAAATGCAGCTACTAAAGTTGTTGGTAGTTTTTGAATAAATCCTACTGTGTCCGTAATTATCACATTAAATCCTTCATTTAGCTGGATTTGTCTAGTTTTAGGGTCTAGCGTAGCAAACAATAGATTTTGCTCATAAGTACTTTCACCAGACAATACATTAAACCATGACGATTTACCTGCATTAGTATAGCCAACTAATGCTATTTGAAATACTTGATTTTGCTCGCGTTTATTTCGATATCTTTCTCGATGTTCAACTATTGTCTGTAATTGATGTTTAATTTCATTTATTCGTGTTCGAATATGTCGTCGATCCATTTCTAACTTGGTTTCACCTGGACCTCTCGTACCTATTCCTCCACCTAAACGTGACAAACTCTTTCCATGGCCTTGTAGTCTAGGTAGTAAATAATCTAACTGTGCTAATTCAACTTGTAACTTCCCTTCTTTACTTTTAGCACGTAATGCAAAAATTTCTAGTATAAGTTGTGTGCGGTCAATAATCTTAACATCTAACGCATCATTTAAACTTTTGGACTGTGCTGTCGTTAATTCATCATTTGCTACAACGACATCTATATCATGTAAATCAATAAATGCTTTAATTTCATCGATTTTACCTTTACCAACATAATATTTATGATCAACTTGTTGTCGATTTTGTGTTATTTGACTAACCACTTCAAGCTGGCATGTCTGTGATAAGGCCTGTAATTCTTGCATAGTTGAATCATAATCAAATTGATTATCTACTTGGGCATTTACACCGACTAAAACTGCAGTTTCTCGTTTCTGTTGTGTGCTATATGCTGCTTGTTGCACCATAGTATGCATCTCCTTAATCTTGCTACTCAAATCATTCTAACACAGTGCTTTATTTAAGACTATCTGCATAAATTATGTTAAATTAAAGATAAATTGAAAGGGTGAATAGAATGGAAAATATTTATGATATTGTCGTTCAAACTTCAGATGGTAAAGACTATAAATTAGAAAAATATAAAGGGGACGTCATGCTCATCGTGAATACTGCAAGTGAGTGTGGTTTTACACCTCAATTTGAAGGACTTCAAGAGATTTATGATAAATACAAAGAACAAGGTCTTGTCGTATTAGGTTTTCCATGTAATCAATTCGGTGGTCAAGAACCTGGTTCTGGTGCTGAAGCTAATCAAAATTGTAAAATTAATTATGGTGTCACATTCCCTATTCACGAAAAAATTGATGTAAAGGGAGAGCATCAACATCCATTATTTAGATTTTTAACTGACGCGCAACATGGTATGTTTAATGAGAAAATTAAATGGAATTTTACGAAGTTTTTAGTTGATCGTCAAGGTCATGTGGTTAAACGTTTTTCTCCTCAAAAGAAACCTGCACAATTACATGAAGCAATTGAAGCTCTTTTATAACACAAAAAGGCATCCAGTTCGTTTTTAGCGAGCTGGATGCTTTTTACAAACAACTAACGATATTATTTTAATGCGTTATCGCCTATGTTTGTAAACATGTGTAGTAACCGAATACTTCGCTTACTTAGATATGATGATTAAAAGCTTGTAAGCTTATAACCTATTCTTCGCTGTTTGTTTCAACAGTGTCTGAGCCTTCTGTATCTACAGCAAAAGTACTGATCGCATGTTTGTAAATCAAATGTTGTTTACCTTGAGATACGATGTTGACAACATATTTGTCAAAGTCTTCAATAACACCTTTCATTTGGAAACCATTTAAGAAGAAGACAGTGACTTCTGTTTGATTCACTTTAAAATTTTCTAGTGTTTGGTCTTGGATGTTGTGATTTGCAATCATTTTACAGAACTCCTTTTATTTATTTGGGTTGTAATCTCATCTAACATCATTTGAAGCGACATGTTCTCTTTATCTAACCATCGCACTTTCATCTTATTCTTGAACCAAGTCAGTTGTCTTTTGGCGTATTGTCTCGAATGCTGTTTCAATTTATCAACTGCATAAGACAATGTTTCTTCACCTTTGACCACAGGAATTAGCTCTTTATAGCCAATTGCTTGCATGCTCTGTTCATGCTCATATCCTGATTCAAGCAGTGCTTCCACTTCCCTAAATAATCCGTTGGTCAACATAATATCAACTCGTTTATTTATTTTAAAATATAATGTTTCACGCGACATTTCAATCCCTACTAATAATGTATCATAATTTTCTGTAAATTGTTGAACTTTCTTGCGTGAACTTAAAAGTTTTTCTGTTTTTAAATAATATTCTATTGCCCTAAGTACTCTTTTTCGATTATTAGGGTGTATTTCTAAAGCAGATTTTGAATCAAATGTATTTAAATATTGATGTAAATGATCATTATCTAATTCTTCTAATTCATTCATTTTTTTTGCGACTTCACGTTTCTTTTCAGCTGTAATTTCTTCCTTTTCAAATGGATAATTATAAATCAGTGATTGAATATACAAACCTGTACCGCCTGCAATAATAGGAATTTTCCCTCTCGCAGTGATATCTGCGATGCATTGTTCTGCACGTTTTTTAAATTCGTATGCCGAAAAGGCTTCATCTGGATTTAAAATATTGATAAGATGATGCGGTACACCTTCCATTTCTTCTTGTGTTACTTTTGCTGTACCTATATCCATTTGTCTGTACACTTGCATTGAATCGCCACTAATCACTTCACCATTTATTTTCTTAGCTAGGGCAACACTCAATTCAGTTTTCCCTGATGCCGTTGGACCAACGACAACAACGATAAACGGCTTTTTGCTCATCATATTTTACTATCCTCTCTCGTTTGTTCGCTTCAAAATATGTTTTTCAATCCATTCAAACATGTGATTCCATGTTAAATCATAATTATCTTCAAATAATATTTCATGTCTTTTGAATTTATATAGTTGTACCGTGATATGTTTTATACCTGCTCTTTTAAATTTTCGTCCTAGCTTACGCACACCTTTGCCGTAATCACCAAATGGATCTTCCTTACCTGATATCAACAAAATCGGTAGCTTACTATTTATCTTCTTGAGTTCTTTTTTCCATGATGTCACCATCATATATTTAACCGTTTGATAGATAAGTTGATTAGACACTAAAAAGCCACAGTATTCATCTTCAACATATTTATCTACTTCTGCTCGTTGAGAAGATAGCCAATCGCTTGGCGTTTGAGGATTGTCGATACGTTTATTAAATGATTTATAAACAAGTTGATTTACCCATTTTAGACGCTTTCTTCTACCTAGGCATAAAGCTATAAGTTTAAGACTAACTACTGCTGGAATGGCTTTCCATAATGGAAATTGACCTGTCCCCGTCAAAATTAAGCCATCAACAACATCAGGGTATTGTTCAACAAAACGACGCGCAATAATTGACCCCATTGAGTGACCCAAAACAATATATGGCAATTTGCCAAAGTCACCATATATTGTCCGTGCAATTTCTTCTGCATCTTGAGCTACAATACGCAAATCATCATAGTGGCCGCGTTCATGAATCGTTATTTCCTTTCCATGTCCTCGATGATTGTGACGAATCACGTCGTAACCATGTAGATTAAATGCATGGACTAAATTATCATATCTATCCATATGCTCTGCCATACCATGAAAAATATGTACTACGCCAATTGTGGTCTTATGCGCTTTATTAAGTTTAACTTCCAACATTGTGCCATCTTCAACGGTGATATAAAACGTGCCTTGGCTCACATATATGCCTCCTAAAATGAAATATCATGTACTATGTATAAAATTCAGTGTTATATTTTAATATACCTTTACTTATCACTGTTATCAAATGGTTTGCTTTTGTTGAAAAGCTTAGCCAAAGCTCATTATCTTCAAAATAATTAGTAAAAACGCCTATATTATTAAACAAGAAATAACACCCTGAAAATTAGACCTCCGCCTACTTTTCAAGGTGTTACTCGTTTATATAACAATATTTTTACACATAATACTTATGCTTTTACAGCAGGTTGATCATTGCCAGTTTGAGCCTCATCAATAGCTTGATCTAGTTCAGCAGTGAATTGTATCTTCTGCGCAGGCGTATAGTTCAATAAATTACTTAACACTTCGATAACACCTGCTTTATAGGCTAAAACATCTTGAATATTAAAATACAATTTACCTGTTCGGCGTACCAAGAAGTCGGTTGGTTTATATACCATTTCATTTTGAACACTATAAATAAGTTCAACATAAATTTCAAGTGGTAAATCAATATCGTGCAATTGTGCAGTTTGTGCAATATTAAACAATTGATCTACATTAGATCCGTATTTTGAAGCAAGACGTCGTGCAACATTTTCATCGATATGGAATGCTTTTGCTTCTTGGACTTTTTGTTCAACAAATTGATTAAAGTTCTTACTTCCACCAACGTCACCACCAGAAATTGGTAAATGTTTCGTTGCACACGCATCGAATGTTAAACCATATTGCTGCTTCAATCGCTTAGCTAATAAGTTAACTATATCCAATGCCATATGACGATATCCTGTGAGTTTACCGCCTGCAATTGTTAGAAGACCTGAATCTCCTTCCCATACTTCATCTTTACGTGATATTTCTGAAGGATCTTTGCCTTCTTCTAAAATTAATGGACGCACACCAGCCCACGTAGATTCAATATCACTATCCGTCACTTGAACATCGGGGAACATATAATTAATAGCGTCTATAATATAATCTCGATCTTCTTGTGTCACTAAAGGTGATGCTTTGTCATTATCATAGAATGTATCTGTAGTACCTACATATGCTTTACCTTCACGTGGTATGGCAAAAATCATGCGTCCGTCATTCTCTGTATCGAAATATACCGCTTGTTGTAATGGGAATTTAGATTGATCAATAACTACATGAATACCTTTAGTAAGACGTAATTGTTTATTATTTCTAGCATAATCACCGCTTCTTACTTCATCAACCCATGGTCCAGCAGCATTGATTACTTTTTTTGCTTTAATTTGATAAGTTTCATTTGAAAGTTGATCTTTAACTTCTACGCCATTCACTTTGCGTTTTGTATCGTAAATAAAGTGTTCTGATTTCGTATAATTTATGATATCCGCACCTTGTTCGGCAGCTTTTTTTATAACTTCAATTGTTAATCTAGCATCATCCGTGCGATATTCTACATAGTAGCCTCCGCCTTTTAAGCCTGCTTTTTTAACTAGAGGTTCTTTAGCCAAGGTTTCTTTTTTAGATAACATTTTTTTACGCTCTGCTTTTTTAACACCTGCTAATCGGTCATACATTGCTAAACCAATTGATGTGCTAAATTTGCGAAAGGTTCCACCCTTATGCATAGGTAACAGCATCCATTCCGGAGTTGTAACGTGTGGACCATTTTCATAAACAATGGCGCGCTCTTTACCCGTTTCAGCTACGACACCTACTTGTAGTTGTTTTAAATAACGTAAACCTCCGTGAACAAGCTTCGTTGAGCGTGAGCTCGTTCCTTGTGCAAAGTCTTGCATTTCTACTAATGCAACCTTCATTCCACGCTGGCTTGCATCTAAAGCAATACCTGCGCCCGTAATACCTCCACCAATAATTACCACATCATAATCTTTATGCTTTAAATTTTGTTTGATTGCTTCTCTTTTTAACGTTGATAATGTCATCGTCATACCCCTCCTATATTAGATAAAAAAAGAGAGACCTGTCCCAATACAAAGTACTGTCAAACAGATCTCTTCTTCTCAAGATAAATATTAACTTATTAAAAGTATAACACAAATTAAAACACTACGTCTATTTCATAGTTTATTGTTCAAGTTTGAAAATTTGTGTTGCCTCGACTGCTTTTTTCCATCCTTTATAAAGCTTAGTTCGTTCTTGATCTTCCATTTGTGGTTCGAATTCTTTTTCTAGTTTCCAACGATGTGCAATTTCATCTTTACTATCCCAAAAACCAACAGCTAATCCAGCTAAATATGCTGCACCTAACGCCGTTGTTTCTTGAATTTCCGGTCTTTCCACTGGCGTATCCACAATATCCGCTTGGAATTGCATTAAGAAATTATTTTTTACTGCGCCGCCATCGACACGTAAGTTGTTAACTTCTATATTAGAATCTTTAGACATCGCTTCCATAACATCTCGTGTTTGATAGCATAATGATTCTAAAGTAGCTCGTATAAAGTGTTCTTTTTCTGTGCCACGTGTTAATCCGAATATTGCACCTCGTGCCTCAGCATCCCAGTATGGTGTTCCTAATCCTACAAATGCAGGTACGACATAAACCCCTTCAGTTGATTCTACACGTGTCGCATAATTTTCACTTTGCGGTGCAGAATTAATCATTCTTAAACCATCTCGTAACCATTGAATAGCCGAACCTGATACAAAGATAGAACCTTCTAACGCATAGTTCACTTTGCCATCAAGACCATATGCAATCGTCGTCAATAAACCACTTTCAGATTTAACAGCCTTTTCACCTGTATTCATTAACATAAAGCCACCAGTGCCATATGTATTTTTCACATCTCCACGATCAAAACATGCTTGACCAAATAAAGCAGCTTGTTGATCTCCGGCAATACCACTAATCGGCACTTCTTGACCAAAGAAATGGTAACTAATTGTTTTCGCATAAATTTCACTTGAAGCTTTGACTTCCGGTAACATATTGCGTGGAACATCCAAAATTTCAAGTAATTCGTCGTCCCATTTTAAATCATAAATATTGAACATTAAGGTACGGCTAGCATTGGTATAATCAGTAACATGTGCTTCTTTACCAGATAGTTTCCACACAAGCCACGAATCTATAGTTCCAAATAACAATTCACCATTAGCTGCTTTTTCGCGTGCCCCTTCAACATGGTCTAAAATCCATTTTACTTTCGTACCAGCGAAATAAGGATCTAATAATAATCCAGTACGATCACGGAATTTTTCCTCATGTCCTTGTTCTTTTAATTCTTGACAAATTCCTTGTGTTTGACGTGATTGCCATACGATAGCATGATAAATAGGACGTCCTGTATTTTTATCCCAAACAACTGCCGTTTCACGTTGATTTGTAATACCAATCCCCTCAATCTGATTGGCATTGACATTATTCTCATTTAATACTTCAGCCATAACTGATAACACCGACGTCCAAATTTCATTCGCATCGTGTTCTACCCACCCAGATTGTGGGAAATATTGTTTGAATTCTCGTTGTGAAATCCCTTTGATTTCTCCATCTTTGTTAAATAAAATGGCACGAGAACTTGTAGTTCCTTGATCAATTGATAAAATATACTTTTCCATTTAATGGCCACTCCTTTAGTCTTTTAGCTTAGAAACTGTACAAATGAAATAACTACTAAATTATGCCAATACTAACACAATTTTATTATTAATTAATAAATCGTTTCAATATCATCACTTTGCACAATTTTATTTAAAACAAAACCTAGTATTACAGTTAATATAACTACAATAATGCCAATAATCGATATTGTAGTTAAATGTCCTTTATAGAACAACTGATATAATGCGGCACCTAGCATTCCACCAGCGATAGGTCCAAGAACCGGAACAATTGCATAAGCCCAATTAGATGCGCCTTTACCTGCAATAGGTAACAATGCGTGAGCAATACGCGGTCCTAAATCACGTGCTGGATTAATAGCATAACCAGTTGTACCACCTAGGCTTAGACCAATAGCTATAATTAAACTTCCAATAATGATAGGATTTAACCCATCAGCAATCTTATTGATACCTATAAATAAAATTCCCATTGTCAAAATGGTAGTTCCAATAATCTCACTAATAAAATTGGCCATATAATTTTTGATAGCTGGACCAGTTGAAAAGACGCCTAATTTAGCGCCTTGATCATCAGTTGCTTTCCAATGAGGCAAGTACATAAGCCACACTAGAACACCTCCGACAATGCCACCTAACATTTGTGCCAAAATATAACCAGGTAATTGTGTCCAACTAAAACTACCATCCATGGCTAAAGCAACAGTAACTGCTGGGTTTAAATGTGCGCCTGAAATATTACCAACTGCATAGACCCCCATCGTCACGGCCAATCCCCATCCAAACGAAATAACTATCCAGTCTGACTTGTGTCCCAATGTCCGCTTTAAATTAACATTTGCGCACACGCCACCACCAAACAAAATTAATATAGCAGTACCTAAAAATTCTGCTACGTATACATTCATTAAAATAACCTCCTAAACAAAAAAATCTCCACAATGCATACCTCATTGTAGAAATCTCCTCGTCTCTTATTCTATTATTAACTTGGGACTATCATACTATCGACATGTAAGCGTTGTCAATATTTTGTTTTAAATCGAGTCTTATATTTACTCTAATATTTGAAAATTACAACAATTTTTTATTTAAGCAAGCAGCGGGCTCAAAGTCAAGGTTTACTTTATTGCCCGCCACATATAATTAATCTCATTACCTACACATCATTAAACTTATCATTTTTATTGGTTAATCATTTAATATCATTCTTAATATCATAGGTTATATTGATAAACTACCAAAGACTGCGATCACTAGTAGTTACATAGCTCGCCCCATTTGACACAGCTTCCTCAATTTCTCTTTTTTCGCTAATCAAACCACCAGCGATAACTTCTGTCTTTGTACTTTGTTTAATTATTTTTACAATTTTACTGGCAACACCTGGTAATACTTCTACATAATCAGGCTGAACCTTTTGTATTAATCTAATACTTCGATTTAATGCTTGGCTATCAATAATAAATACTCTAAATATCGTTGTTTTATTTAATGATTTGGCTTTTTGAATCACTTTTGTTTTGGTAGAAACAATACCTTTGGGTTGATAGGTTTGAATAATATATTCACAAGCAAATTCATCATGACTCATACCTTTAATCAAATCAACATGAATGTATGCTGAGATATCATGCTGTGCTAATAGTTCCATAACACTTTTCAAATGTCCTATATGCATATCTAGAAGGACACAAGATTTATAGTCGGTTTCTGTCAGCTTTTCTAAATCTTTCATATTTCTAATTGCCGGTAAAACATTATCATTCATGCGCACTGTCCTTTCTAAACAACTCTTTTAAATAGTTTTTCTAATTCATAATTTGAAAAGTTAATAATAATAGGTCTTCCGTGTGGACATGTAAATGGATCTTCGGCTTTTCTTAACTGATCAATTAAATCTGCCATTTCATTTATTTTAAGATAGTGATTTGCTTTAATTGACTTCTTACAGCTCATCATAATTGCAGCATCTTCGCGCAATTTTTTTATATCAATTTTTTTATGTTCTAATACTAACTCAATCATATCTTTAATAATGTCTTCAACATCTGCTTTCGGCAACCATACTGGATAGCTATTTACAATATAGTCACTACCTCCAAAATGCTCTAAATGCACGCCTACTTTATCTAACTCCGATTGATATTGGTTTATAATGATTTGTTCATCTTTTGAAAAATGAAAGGTCATAGGTATAAGTAAATCTTGTACCTCATTAGTAACCTCTCCTATTTTATCTCTAAAATATTCATATTTTATCCGTTCTTGAGCAGCGTGCTGATCTATCATAAACATGCCATTTTCATTTTGTGCAATAATATAAGTTCCATGTACTTGACCAACAATTTCCATATAAGGGACACGACGCGATGGTGTCTTACTAACCGTACCTTTAATATCTTCTTGTTCCAATAATGAACTATTGCTAGATGTACTATTTTCTAGCTCAGACAAAAATTCTTTTTGTCGTTCAAAGTAATCATCATTTGAATTTCGTTTATTATAAGTAGAGTCAACTGGTTGCACTGTTTCCTCATTGAAATCATCAGATGTCGTTGTCTGTTCTAATTCATTTGAAGCTCGTTCACTAGATGTGTCATTTGAGTTAGTATTTTGTCGTTGTTTCTCAAAATCCATTTGTTGTTGTTCAAATGTATGCAGAACTTTATTCTTTTTCGGCTTCTCATCCCATTTATTTTGTGGTATTAAAATCCGATCATGGAATGCCTCTCTTATCTTTTCAACGATAAGTTGATACAACTGCTCCTCTTTTGACAATCGCACTTCTAATTTTGTGGGATGTACATTAACATCTACTAGTATAGGATCCATTTTAATATTAATATAACAAATTGGATAACGACCAATCATCATCAACGTGTGATAACCTTCAACAATCGCTTTATTAAGAATGAAATTTTTAATATAACGACCATTAATAAAGATAGAAATATAATGTTTATTGCTTCTAGAATGTTCAGGTTTAGCCACGTAACCTTCTATATGGTAATCACTTGTATCACCAGTAATATGAACTAAATCTTTAGCTACTTTCATACCATAAATATCAGCCATAACCTCATTTGTTTTTCCAGAACCATTTGTTTGCAACATTATTTTACCATCTGATACTAAAGAAAAACGAATATCTGGATGACTCATTGCCATACGATTCACAATATCAGTTATTTTACCCAATTCGGTATATAAACTTTTAATATATTTTAAACGTGCCGGCGTGTTATAAAATAATGACTCGACTTTAACATCTGTACCTTTTCTAGCTTTCGCAGGCTTTTTATGCACGATTTGACCATTTTCAGCATAAATCTCATGACCTTGTTCGTTATCAGTACACGTCGTTAAAGTAACCTTTGCAACAGAAGAGATACTTGCTAATGCTTCGCCTCTAAATCCTAATGTTCGTATATGAAACAAATCGTCATCATCATGCAGCTTACTTGTAGCATGTCTATGAAACACTAAATCTAAATCGTCGGCCTCTATACCTGAGCCATTATCAACTACACGAATCGACGAGATACCAGATTCTTCAACTTCTACATTAATTTCAGTTGCATCAGCATCGATTGCATTTTCTAATAATTCTTTTACTACTGAACTAGGTCTCTCAACTACTTCGCCAGCTGCAATTTTATTAGCTAAAGAGGTTTGTAACTCTTTTATTTTTCCCATTTCATTTCACCTCATTTTATAACTTTTTTTGTAATTCATTTAGTTTAATTAATGCATCAAGTGGTGTCATATTGGAAATATTTAATGTTCTAATTTCAGCTTCAATTTCACTTTCTGTGGTTACATCGTCGAATAAGCTAAAGGTTGTTTGTTCATATGCTGGTTTTACAGCTTGATTTTCAGAGTCTTTCAGATATGCTGATTGTGATTCTGCAATATATGCATCTTTATTGTCTTGCGACCGTATCTGTGACGATTGCGTCGATTTTTGTTCGAATTGGTCAAGAATAACTTGTGCTCTTTCAATCACTTCGTTAGGTAAATCTGCTAATTTGGCAACTTGAATACCATAGCTATCATCTACCGCACCATCTTTAACCTTATGTAAGAAAATAAGTTCTCCTTGGTACTCGTCAGCTGCAACATGCACATTTTTCAAACAGCTTAATTCTTGATCTAGATCTGTTAATTCATGGTAATGCGTTGAAAATAGTGTTTTAGCGTGTGATGTTTTTGCGACATACTCTATCATTGATTGAGCTAAAGCTAAGCCATCGTATGTTGATGTGCCACGCCCAATTTCATCAAAGATTATTAAACTGTCCGCCGTAGCATAAGTTAATGCTTTTTGTGCTTCTAACATTTCAACCATAAATGTACTCTTACCTGAAACTAAGTCATCGGCAGCACCAATACGCGTAAATATTTGATCAAATATTGGTAATGTCGCTTTATCACAAGGAACAAATGAACCCATTTGCGCCATAATACTTATAATAGCCACTTGTCGCATATATGTTGACTTACCAGACATATTTGGCCCAGTTATCAAATAAATAAAGTTCTCTTTATTTAACAAGCAATCGTTAGGGACATAATCATTGTGATCCATCACTCGTTCAACAACAGGATGACGAGAATTTTCTAAATTCAATGTCTTATTCTCGCTAAACTGAGGTCTTGTGTAATTATAGCGTTGTGCGATTTCGGCAAAGCTTTGCAAACAATCTAATTCCGAAATGATTTTTGCTTGTTGCTGAAGTTTCTCAGTATACGTTTTAATATGCTCGCGTAATTTTACAAATAATTGATACTCTAGTTCAACTGCTTTATCTTCAGCCCCAAGTATAATGTCTTCTTTTTCTTTTAATTCATCAGTAATAAATCTTTCTGCATTAGAAAGTGTTTGTTTACGATGATAACCATAATCAGTCGGATTAAATCCTTGTAAATTTGCTCTTGTAATTTCAATGAAATAACCAAAGACTTTATTAAAACTAATTTTTAAAGATTTAATACCTGTTTTTTCTCTTTCTCTAGCTTGTAATTGCGCTAACCAGCTTTTTCCATTTTGAGACGCATCCAAATATTCATCTAACTGCTGATTAAAACCACGTTTAAATAGTCCACCATCTTTAACAGATATAGGCGGTTCTTCCACAATACTATTTTCCAATATATCTAATAGGTCATCTAAAGGTTCCAATTTATCAAATTGCTGACTAAATGTTTGATCCATTTCTAACAATAATTGTTTAATATGTGGGATTTCTGATATGGAATGTTTCAATTGAATTAAATCTCGAGCATTAACATTACCGTAACTTACTCGACCAACAAGTCGCTCTACATCATAAACTTGATTCAAATAACCTCTTAATGTATCTCTTTCAATAAAAGCGTTTATTAGCTGATCAACAGCATTTAAGCGATGCTCTATTTCTTGTTGTTGAATTAAGGGACGATCAATCCATTGCTTTAATCGTCTAGCACCCATCGGCGTTTTTGTTTCATCCATCAACCACAATAAAGTGCCTTTTTTTGATTTTAATCGAATACTTTCTGTCAATTCTAGATTTCGTTTTGCATAGTAATCCATTTTCATAAAATCAATTGCAGCATATTCTTTCACATCTTCAATATGAGACAAATCTCTTTTTTGAGTATGGTGAATATAATCTAACAATAATTGTGTTGCATCGAACATCAAGGTTTCTTTTTTGGGATTTACCTCATATTCGTTTTGAGAAAGTAATTCATTGACTGTAATCGTTTCAGTGGTCAAATTTATTTGTCGTGTAAGCGCATCAGACAACGCTTGATTAACAACAATTTCATTCGGATTAATCGTAGTTATTTCATTTAACAGTGTCGATGTACCTTCAAATTGTGTTGTCTTCAATTCACCTGTAGAAACATCACAATAGCTAAGTGCTATTTGATTTTGTCTTTGAATAAAACTCAATATATAATTATTTTGTTTGTCATCCACCCCGCCTTGCTCCATTACAGTACCAGGCGTGACAATACGTACTACTTCTCTTTTCACCATTCCTTTGGTTTGCTTTGGATCTTCCATCTGTTCACAAATAGCAACTTTATATCCATTATTTATCAAAGTTTCAATATAGCTATTTGCCGAATGATACGGTACGCCACACATTGGAATAGTTTTTTCTTTTTTGGCATCTCTTTTCGTTAAAGTAATTTCAAGAACTCGTGATGCTTCTTTAGCATCATCAAAGAACATTTCATAAAAATCGCCTAATCGAAAGAATAATAAACAATCATTATATTGTGCTTTTATGTTTAAATATTGTTGCATCATAGGTGTTACATTTGCCATTTATTATTCACAACCTTATTTCTTTTTACTTTTTGATTTATATTATTATTAAAATTATTTGCCTTCGTTAACTTATATATTTTAACATAACTATAAACAAGTCGCCTATTGATATTATCTTTTAAAGTTTAACATAAAAAAACATTGACTTTTGCAGCTATAAACGCATAAGTCAATGTTTTAGGCTCTACTTAAAACGATCAAGTAAACCTCGCTTTTTTAAAATAATCAATAATATATAGCTTATTACTGCACCAATCACACTAGAAACAATAAAAGCTAACATTAATGGTTTAACAACAAAATTGTGAAATCCTAATATCCAAGCCATTGGTATACACATCAAACTACCAATAATACCCGTACCAATAACTTCTCCAATAGCAGCTATAAAGATATGTTTTTTATACATATAAAATAAACTTGCTAAAAACACACCAATCATGCTACCTGGAAATGCAAAGAAGCTACCTGTATTAAATGTGATTCTGATAATTGATGAGATAAGTGCTTGTGCTAAGCCATACCATGGTCCAACAAATACTGCACATAAAACATTGATAAAATGCTGTACTGGTGCTGCTTTGATTGGTCCTACCGGTATAACAATGATACTGCTTAAGACAACGTTAATGGCAATAAGTATGGCAGTCACAGTTAACTTCTTTGTGTTCATAAGATTACAATCCTTTCACTATTGATTACTATGTTCATCAGTATGATGTTCATTTAATCTATTTTCCATTGTGCTAATCATCAATTGTAGAAATTCATTAGCTTCAAATTGCGCGCTTTTAAATTCATCTACAATAGGCAAATGATTAATTTCTGCTTCAAGATGATTAATTTCATCTTCTGATTGTTCAAACGCATGTTGTTTACCATAATTCTGAAAGTTGACCGATTGCTTTTGTTGCTTTTTAAGCTGATTCATCTTTGTTGCAATCGTCTTATTTTGATGAATTTGTTGTTCGACACGCTGATAGGTTTGGATAATATCCAATTTTTCAATATTCTTTGTTATCCCATCGGCATACGTTAAAATATCTTTTTTTGAATACATTTAAGGCGTCACCAACGTTTGTTGAGTGAATCTAACAAAGGTACCATTTAATGAATATTGTTTAGCTTCATCAATTTTCACTTCTACTAATTGACCAATCGCTTCTTTAGGACCTTTAAAATTCACTAATTTATTTTTACCAGTATATCCAGCTAGTACTGTGTCATCTTTTTTACTTGTGCCTTCACATAATACAGTCACAGTTGTGTTTTCATAATGGCTCATAGCTTGTTGTGAATACTGTCCAACCTTTTGATTTAAACGTTGTAATCGTTGTTTTTTCACTTCTAGCGGTACATTATCTTTCATTTTAGCAGCTGGTGTACCATCGCGCTGCGAGTATAAATACGTATAAGCATGTTCGAAAGCCACTTCATCGTATAGTGTTAACGTTTCTTCAAATTGATCTTCTGTTTCGTTAGGGTAGCCAACAATAATATCAGTTGTTAAAGCAATATTCGGAATAGCCGCTTTAATCTTTGATACTAATTCTAAATAACTTTCACGCGTATATTTACGCCCCATAATTTTTAACACTGCATTATTTCCTGATTGAACCGGAAGATGAATATGTGGCACAATATTACCACCTTGCGCAATCACTTGTATCATTCTGTCAGTAAAATCCCATGGATGACTTGTTGTAAATCTAACTCTAGGAATATCAATTTTAGAAATAGCTTCAAGTAAGTCGCCAAGCTCATAATCTATATCTTCAATATCTTTCCCATAAGAGTTAACATTTTGACCTAATAACGTGATTTCTTGATAACCTTCACGTGCAAGTTCTTTGACTTCCGCAATAATATCTTCTGGTCTACGACTACGTTCTTTTCCTCTTGTGAAAGGAACAATACAATACGTACAAAACTTATCACAACCATACATGATATTCACCCATGCTTTAATATTGCCTTCTCTCACTTTCGGCAAGTTTTCAATGATGTCCCCCTCTTTGGACCACACATCAACAACCATTGCTTTAGACATATATGCCTCTTCAAGAATTTCTGGCAATTTATGGATATTATGTGTGCCAAAAATCATATCGACATTTTGATATGACTTTAAAATTTTATTGACTACTGATTCTTCTTGCGACATACAACCACAAACACCAATTAGGCAATCAGGTCTATTTTTCTTTAGGTGTTTTAAATTTCCAATCTCACTAAACACCTTATTCTCGGCATTTTCACGGATAGCACAAGTGTTTATAAGTATGACATCTGCTTCTTGAATATCAGAGGTGGATTGATAACCTAGTGCTTCTAAAATACCGGCCATTACTTCTGTATCGTGCGCATTCATCTGACAACCATATGTTTTAATTAAAAATGTACGTCCTTGACCGATATTGCGATATTTATCCTCTATCTGAAAATCTCGATTATATTGTACTTGTTGTTTCCCACGTTTTTTAGCTTCTTTTAAACTAGGCGGCTGATAAACCGTCTCAAAGTACTTGCTATAATCTTTTTCTTCTTTTTTATTACGTTCACTTAAAATATCTATCGTACCAGCTTTTCTTTGCTCTTCATTCACTTAAAAAATCCTTTCCATATGCCCTTTTTATCATTATTCCATTATATTAAATTTAGCTATAAAGTGCAAAATGCCTTCATTCTGAATTTTAAAGACATCTTTATTATAAAAAAATTAGGGCAAGAAAAAGGTCAATACATTGTCCTTTAAGCTTACCCCATCACTATTTATTATTTAAATCGTAGCTTATCCATCATATTTTCCTGTTAAAGTTTCAATCGAAATACCTTCGGGTACATGATAAAACTTAACTTGGCTAATAATACTTGAACATTCTAATTCAACCATTCTCTCGTTCAATTTTTGAATGAGAATTAAACAAGCACTCATTTCACCTTGTACTGTTGTTTCAAGCGGACCTACTCGATAATGCAGTCCAGATTGTTCTATCAATTTAATAGCTTCGTCAACATATGGGATTACATCATCATTTTGTGGTGTCTTTGGTATAATTTGAATACTCATTAATGTATCTTGCATCATTATCACCTCGAAAAAATTGTTCTTTATGTTCATCATATCATTTTTATCTTATATTTAGTCAACTTGAGATGTTGATTCTACAATTGCTTGTGCTATCTGATACATTAAGTTACTCCAATTATCTTTATTAGTTCGATTGTGATAGCCGTATTTTCCATTTTTAAATAATTGTTTTCTGAGTGCCGATGTTAATTCTAGTTGTACACCCGCACCAAGTTGATTACAATTAACAATATTATTTGATTGTTTGCCTGACATGTTGCTTGGGGCATGCGCCACTTTTATACCTATTTGTTTCAGACTATTGCTTATTTTTTTACTCAGCAGTTCATCTTTACCTCCAATATAGACTATTGGACTTTCACCTTTACATCCATGTATAGCAATTGTTCTTTCACTCCGTTTTACAAGGTCTATCGCTATTTTATTATCATAATGAATTGAAGTCACATGCAGTTCTTGATTCCCCTTGCTTCTCATTCCATTAAAAACAAAGTAATTATAGTTACCTTCTTTGGCTATCAGTTTTGTTAACTCTGTAGTTGCTGGCTCAATTCCGCCACCATGTGGGGCAATAATAACCACTTGACTGTGATTATCTTCCGTTTCAATCTTCCAATCTTGATGTTCAGCTGTTTGTTGTTCCAATGTCTCCATCGTTTTAAATTTATCCATCATACATCACTCCTTTATACAACTTATATTTCATATTACCTATTTTAGAAGTTATAAAAGTGATTTACAGAAAATAAATAAAATTTCAATTTATTAAAAATAAACAGCAGAGACATAATCCAAAATAATAGAACCTCAAACATGATTATTATGTTCGAGGCTCTTAACTATATATTTAGTAGACTAAATTGAAAATGCACTGATACCCAGCTTTTTCTATCCTAGTCAACCTTGACTGGGTGTAAATAAGAACTCAAAATGAATGCTGTCCCGCTTCCTTATTTATATTTAATACTCTATGTTGTATGGCTTCGCGTCTTTAGGATTCTATATCAGTCACACTGGCTTGCTTTGTTAGAAAAACTGTTCTAGCCAGTTACGCTGTGCTTGGATCCCAACAAAGGGAAATACAACAATCATTTCTACAATTAACATATGTTGCAATCAATATGCGTTAACAAAAATTGGGAAAATAATATTACCTTATTGTTCAGGATTACTTATACCCTAGACACTTAATGGCCTAGCCTTTTATAAACTACTATACAAATTGCTCTGTTAAAGTGTTAAATACTTCTTCCGGTAACTGCAAATCTCTTTTAGCCAATGGCGTATCTTCTAACTCTACGATTTGCGACTCATAAGACGGAGTTGAAGTATCTTGATACACTATTCCTTTTACTAAAGATTCATGTTCAATGACTGTTTTCATAGCTAATTGCTTATCCGATGTATCATAATCAGTGATATCTTCTATATTTGTCAAATGTTCTTTAAACCAATCATATGTGTTCACTTTATTATATGTTACGCAAGGTGAGAAAACATTTACAAATGAAAATCCATCATGATTAATTGCATCTTCAATCATTTTTGTTAAAGCTTTAATATCGCTGGAAAATCCTTGAGCGACGAAGGTTGCACCTGAAGATAGCGCTAACTCTAATGGCGCAACATTTTTTTCTATATTGCCTTTAGGTGTTGATTTCGTAACAAAACCAACAGCTGAAGAAGGTGAAGTTTGTCCTTTTGTTAAGCCATAAATTTGATTGTCCATAACGATATAAGTCAAATTCATATTTCTTCTTAATGCGTGAATCGTATGCCCCATACCTATCGCATAGCCATCTCCATCCCCACCTGATGCAATAACAGTTAAATCTTTATTTGCCATTTTTACACCTTGAGCTAAAGGTAATGCTCTACCATGAATAGCATGAACACCATAAGAATTTACATAACCCGATAAACGTCCGGAACAGCCTATACCTGTAATTATGGCTACTTCTTCTGGCTCTAATCCTACATTGGCAGCAGCTTTTTGAATGGCTGCTTGTACTGAGAAATCACCACAACCTGGGCACCAATTTGGTTTGACGCTATTTCTAAAATCTTTAAATGTAGCCAATTAGACCAACTCCTTTAATTCTTTTACAATTTTAAGTCCTTGTTCCTCAATTTCATGTGGTAAAAATGGCGTACCATCATATTTTGTCTGCTGTACTAATTTATCTTGAATCTGCGTATTCATTTTAATAATACTTGCGAGTTGTCCTTGATAATTATGTTCTGCAACAATTACCTTTTTAGCTTTATTGATGGCGTCTTGGATGATTTCTTTAGGAAATGGATGTAATTGGCGAATCTGCATTGTATTAACTTTTATTCCTGCATCTTTTAATCGTGATGTACCTTCTTGAATGGCACCTTTACTTGAGATAAAACCAATGTATAATATATCTGCTTCATCATACGTTTCGTTTGACTCTACAGGATTTTCAATTCGTAGCTGTTCTGTTTTTCTCATTCTTTTATCCATTTGTTCGCATCGATTCATCGCAGCTTCACTTGGTTTACCCTGTTGATTATGCTCTACGCCAGTTACATGATGAATACCACCTTTTACACCAGGTATTGGTCTTGGGGATATACCACTATCTGTTATCGCATAGCGTTTAAAGTATTCCTTATCTCCCTCTTCTCTCTCAATATCAGTTTGGATAATCTCACCACGATTGATTTCAATTTTATTATAGTCTAATGCTTTCACTGTCTGTTTACCTAGAGACAACTGCAAATCACTTAAGACAATAACTGGACATTGATAAATTTCGGCTAAATTAAAAGCTTCAATAGTTAAATAAAATGCATCTTCTGCATCAGTTGGCGCAAGAACAATCTTTGGTATATCACCATGAGTTCCGTATATCATTTGCATAAGATCAGATTGTTCTTGTTTAGTTGGCAAGCCTGTTGAAGGTCCCCCACGCTGCGTATTTACAATAACTAATGGTGTTTCTGTCATACCAGAAAGACCGATTGCTTCCATCATTAAAGATAATCCGGGCCCAGAACTTGCAGTAAATGCTCTTACACCAGCATAATTTGCACCAATAGCCATTGTGGCAGCTGCGATTTCATCTTCAGTCTGTACAACAGCCCCTCCTGCTTTTGGCAAATTAGCAATCATATATTCCATAATTTCAGATGCAGGTGTAATCGGATATGCTGCCATAAATCTTGAGCCTGCTGAAATTGCACCCAGCCCTATAGCATCATTCCCAATCATATATAAATGCGGCGCACTATCCGTTGCTACTAATTCAAAATCTCCTTGAATTTGATCTAATTGCTCTTGCATCAATTGGTATCCTTGATACAATGCAGTTATATTCATATCGACAACTTTGTCGCCTTTTTTCATAAACATATTTCGAATTAAATCTTCGAAAGTTTGTGTATTTAAGTTCATTAAAGCACATGTTGCTCCGACAGCTACCATATTTTTCATTAATGCAGTACCTAACTCTTTTGCAGTTGCAGTTAATGGTAAATCAATGAGTTGTGCTTTACAGTTTTCAGGCTTTTCTGGTTTTGCTTTAGTATCAGCAATAATAATACTATCTGATCTCATTTCGTGATGATTTAATTCGATAGTTTCTTGGTCAAATGCAACAAGGATATCTAAATCATCACTAATAGCATGAACAGGTGTTAATGATACTCTTATTTTATTATTTGTATGACCGCCTTTTATTCGACTCGAAAAGTGTCTATACCCATATAAATAGTATCCTTTTCTGTTCATTGCAGTTGCAAAGATTTCACCTGTAGATTCTATACCTTCACCTTGTTGTCCGCCCACTTTCCACGATAATTGTGGTTTCATATCATAAGCCTCCTGTGGAATTAATTCATCTTAAATAATAACAAAAAGAACCACCGTATTACTATGTCAACAGTGGTAATTTCATAAACTCATACTTATGGACGATAGTCTTCATATCGTTCTTAGGAACTTGTTAAAATGGATGATCTTGATTAATTAGTATCCTTTCAATATGTGATGTTTTTCCTTCTCTATCAAGATCAATCAGCACACCTGACAACACACTGCGTCCATCATCAGGGACAACATGACGTTGCGGTAAACTTGTAATAAATCGCTCAATAACTTCTGTCTTGTTGATACCTAGAATACCATCATAAAAACCAGTCATACCAACGTCTGTAATATATCCCGTGCCTTGGGGTAAAATACGTTCATCTGCTGTTTGTATATGTGTATGTGTACCAACAACAGCACTCACCCGTCCATCTAAATACCAGCCCATTGCATTTTTTTCAGATGTTGTTTCCGCATGAAAATCAACGAATATATATGGTGTTTGTTGTTTAGCCTCATTTATAAGTTCATCTGCTTTTTTAAAAGGATCATCAATAACTGGCATAAAAGAACGTCCTTGTAGATTAATTATAGCTAATTTAATATCATTAATTTGGATAAATCTCATACCCACGCCAGGTGCTTCACTAGGAAAGTTTGCTGGTCGCACCATTCTTTTCGCTTCATCGATAAAATCATATATTTCCCGTTGACCATAGGTATGATTTCCCATTGTAATAAAATCAACGCCGTCTCTTAGCAATTGCTTATATATTTTTTCGGTTAGACCTTTACCGTGTGCAGCATTTTCCGCATTGACAATCGTTATTGTTGGCCTATGTGATTGCTTTATTTTAGGTAGGTATTCTGCTATTGCTTTTCTACCAATTTTCCCTACGATATCTCCTATAAAAAGTATTCTCATGAATTGTTCATCCTTTCATAAATAATTTTAAGTCAAAATCAAAAAGAATTAAAGCAGATTAACTATTTTTATTTTGTTTTAAAGTGCATTTCTTTTTCAGTAAAGAAACCTATGTTAAGATGAATTTATAAAATAATAGGAGTTGTATATATTACATGTCAATTAACATTGATCCAGAAAGATTTGCAGAATTGGTTTTAACAGCAAACCCAGCAAAATCTGAAGATGCTGAAGATATCGCAAAAGAATGTTTAGAGTTATATATTAATGCTTATCGCTTAGCAGAAAGATATTCTAACGTTGCAACAAACTGCTATGACACTGCTGAAGTCATTTCAGAGATGAACAAAGCGGATTTACAATTGAAGCATTAACATACCACACCTATTAACGACAACAATTTGCATATTAATGAATAAACATATAAACATTTAAATTATTAATACAGGTTGCCACCAAAAGTTGAATGAAAATTCTAACTTTTGGTGGCACTTCATATTTCAAATAAATATATTTTTATGATGCCTTACTTTAAGTTCTTAATAAGATGATCAATTATGCATAAGCATTAACCTAGCTTATTATTTAATGTTGAACTAATCATTTTTATTTGAAACAATAATGAAGTAAGTTGTGCCTTATAATTAAAAATAACACCTAAAAAAACAAACCTAATATTTTACAACATTAGGTTTGTCGACATTTAAGAAACAGGCACGAAAGGCCTGTTTTATTTAGCATATTCAACTGCTCTGGTCTCACGAACAACTGTCACTTTAATATGACCAGGATATTGAAGTTCTTCTTCGATTTGGTTTTTAATATCTCGTGCAAGGCGATATGATTTTAAATCATCAATTTCATCCGGAGAAACGATTACTCTTATTTCTCGTCCGGCTTGTATAGCAAATGCTTTTTCAACGCCATCGTAACCTTCAGATAATGTTTCTAAGCGTTCTAATCTGCGGATATAATTCTCTAAAGTCTCTTTACGTGCACCTGGTCGTGCAGCGGATAAAGCATCTGCTGCCGCGACTAAAATTGATATGATAGAAGTGGGTTCCACGTCACCATGATGAGAATGAATAGCATTTATTACCGTATCATTTTCGCCGTATTTTTTAGCGAGTTCTACACCAATTTCAACGTGACTACCTTCAACTTCATGGTCTATTGCTTTACCAACATCATGGAGCAAGCCAGCTCTTTTGGCTAAACTTACATCCTCACCTAATTCAGCAGCAAGCATACCTGATAAATGCGCAACTTCAATCGAATGTTTCAACACATTTTGACCGTAGCTTGTTCGATAATTTAAGCGACCTAAAATTTTCACTAATTCAGGATGCATATTATGAATATTCATTTCAAAGGTAGCTTGTTCTCCCGCATCTCGAATGATTTCGTCAACTTCTTTTCTTGCTTTGTCAACCATATCTTCAATTCTACCAGGATGGATTCTACCGTCTGATACTAAATTGACTAATGCTGTTCTTGCAATTTCACGTCTAATTGGATCAAAACCAGATAAAATAACTGCTTCTGGTGTATCATCAATTATCAAATCGATACCTGTTAATGTTTCTAATGTTCGAATATTTCTACCTTCTCTACCAATAATACGACCTTTCATTTCGTCGTTTGGTAAATTAACAACTGATACTGTTGATTCTGTTGTATGATCTGCTGCTAATCTTTGGACAGTTGTAGCTAATAATTCTTTGGCAGTTTTATCGACTTTTTCTTTAGCTTCTGCTTCTTTTTCTTTAACAAGTACTGCAATATCTTGTGACAGTTCTTCTTCAACTCTCTGAAGTTGTTCTCTAACAGCTTCTTCTTGAGTAAGACCGGAGATGCGTTCTAATTCTTGTTCATGCTTCATTATTAATGATTGAACACTACTCTCTTTTGCATCTACTTGTTGTTGTCTTTCTTCAAGTTTAGATTCTTTTTGTTCTAAAATCTCATCTTTTTTGTCTAATAGATCAGATTTTCGATCTAAATTTTCCTCTTTTTGAAGAAGTCGGGCTTCTTGTTTTTGAAGCTCACCACGTCTTTCACGTAATTCTGATTCAGTTTGTTCTCTTAAGATTTGGTTTTCTTCTTTTGCTTCAAGTAACTTTTCTTTTTTGATATTTTCAGCTTCTTTGTTTCCTTGCCTAATAATATCATCAGCGGTTTGTCTTGCTTGTAATTGTTTTTGATGCAACAAATTTCGGGCTACGAAATACCCTACAACAACTCCTAGAATAATCCCAAGCAAAATGAGTAGGAGGGCTAATAAATTCACACAAACACCTCCTTTTTCTAGGGCTATGTTCTGTATATCAAAATCGATATGATTTTATGAAATTTATAATAATCATACAAACTAATTGTACTTTTTTAGTTGTGTGAATGTCAAGGTAAGAAGCCTATTAATCATTGTAATTCTATTAAAAATAGTGTATAAAAATACCTTGATGGCCATAAAACCAACAAGGTATTTTAAAAGTTATATATTTAATTATTTTGTAGTTAATTAACTATGCGTTAAATCATATCACTCAAACTTGATATCATTCTTCATCAAATAGAGATTCTGGTGCTTTAGCTTCTTTTTCTTCAACATCACCATCAAAAATACCTAATTTTTCTCTTAGTTTACGATCAATATCATCTCTTACTTCTGGATTTTCTTTTAGATAAGTTTTGACATTTTCTTTACCTTGGCCCATTCTATCTCCATTGTATGAGTACCAAGCACCTGATTTATCAACAATATCATGTTCAACACCTAAATCAATGAGTTCTCCCTCTTTAGAGATTCCTTGACCATACATAATATCTACTTCTGCAACTTTAAATGGCGGCGCAACTTTATTTTTAACAACTTTGATTTTCGTTCTATTACCAACGATGTCTTGACCTTGCTTTAATTGTTCTGCACGACGAACTTCTAAACGTACTGAACTATAAAATTTAAGTGCACGGCCACCAGGTGTTGTTTCAGGATTACCAAACATTACGCCAACCTTTTCACGAATTTGATTGATGAAAATGGCTGTCGTATTTGATTTAGAAATTGCACCTGAAAGCTTACGTAATGCTTGAGACATCAAGCGGGCTTGTAAACCTACATGCGTATCTCCCATTTCTCCTTCAATTTCAGCTTTAGGTGTTAAAGCTGCAACTGAGTCCACAACTACAATATCAACAGCTCCACTACGTACAAAGGCTTCAGCGATTTCTAAACCTTGTTCACCATGATCTGGTTGAGAAAGATATAAGTTATCAATATCTACACCTAAAGCAGCTGCATATTCAGGATCTAGCGCATGCTCAGCATCAATAAAAGCTGCAATACCACCATTTTTTTGAACTTCGGCAATTGCATGTAATGCAACGGTCGTTTTACCTGAACTTTCAGGACCATATATTTCTATAATTCTTCCTTTAGGATATCCACCAACTCCTAAAGCATTATCTAATGTCACTGATCCAGTAGATACACTAGATACGCGACGGCCTTTATTATCCCCTAATTTCATTACGGCACCTTTACCGAATGATTTTTCCATATTTTTAATTACAGTATCTAGCGCTTTTTGACGATCATTATCCAAAACGAGACCTCCTAATAGGATTATTTTCCTGTTTATTGTCTTATCATTACTATACAATCATTTCATATAAAATACAAGAGATTTACGAATATTTGTTCGCTATATTTACGGTAAACTTATATTAATTTCATGTTAAAACTAAAAATATACGAACATAAGTTCAAAAAATGATACTATCTTAACCAATTAAGTAATGTTATCAAAGCATAATTTTGACTTCTGCGTCTTAGAATATTTCGTGTTTGTGGCATTTTAAACATTTTAGCTTTAAATGCTTGATCTGTTAATAAACCTATATAGACTTTCTCATCTTCATTCAATAATGCAATTCCCATTTTACTATGGTATGTCTCTTTTATATATAATGCTGCCTGTTGCAGCTTGTCATGAATATTTGATGTGTTGCTCAAAAATATTTCTGAATCTGGCAACATTCCTACTAACTTTTGTTTTTCATCTACATCTTTTAAGCGATGATATAATGCACCATTGGTCACACCATCATAAATTGCGTATGAATCAGTTAACTTTTGACTCACGGCTTCTTCTATAAGAATATCATCAGAACCGTAATAATATTCACCAATTCTAGCTAATATCTCATCTTTCACAGGTGCTATTAAATCGTGACAATCTTCTTTAGTATCCGCATTAGCTGTTAAGCGTATATATACCTCATCAGTACCCGCTAATGGTGCAATAGTCGGATTTTCTTGTGCATCAATTAAATCCATTAACAATGTTTCAACTTTTGATTCCCCTATACCAGCAAAACGGAGTTGTTCTGAAAAAATGATATGTTCGCCATCTAATAAATACGGTAATAACTTATTTTTAGCCATTGGACGCATTTCACGCGGTGGTCCTGGAAGTAGGACTATTTTTTTATTACCTTCTGTTATTAACATGCCAGGTGCCATACCATAATCATTTGCTAATACAGTTGAACCTTCTATCACTAAAGCTTGTTGCTTATTATTGGGGGTCATTATTTGCCCTTGAGCATTAAAATAGTCTTGAATAAAGTTAAGTGCCACATCATCTATAACCAGTTGTCGTCCTAAAATATCTGCAACAACCTGTTTGGTTAAATCGTCTTTTGTTGGTCCTAACCCGCCAGTTAATACGATAGTATCAAATCGTGTAAATCCTTGTGATATAGCATGCGCCAATCGTTCTGGATTATCACCAACAACTGTATGTTCTACTACACTTTTTCCAATACTATTAAATAATTTTGATAAATATTGACCATTGGTGTTTGCTATTTGACCTAATAGCAGTTCTGAACCAACCGCTATAATTGATATATTCATAAATTAAAAGCTCCTATTCAATAAAAAATTATCACTTTATGTGTCAAAAACTTGTGCCAATTATTAACTTACAATAAAAACGACCAAGTGTCCTAATAAAAAGTTTATACTTATGAATCACGTCATTTATTATGCGTGTATAAACTTCAGAACATCTTGGTCAGAAATAGCTATTGTTTAAAAACAGCTCTACCTTTATAAAAATATTCAAGGCCAGATAATATTGTAAATAAGACACCGATGTATAGCAATGTTTGTCCTATTGAGAATCCAATCACGTTAACGAACAGATCGCCAAATAGTAGCCAAATAATTGCAACCATCGTTACAGCAGTTTTAATTTTACCTAATTGACCTGCTGCACTTACAAATCCTTGTTCGATTTGTAATAATCGTAGTCCTGTCACAGCAAATTCACGTGCTATAATAATAATCGCTACAACAGAATTAGTTATTCCTAGTTCTACCATTACAATCAAGGCGCTTGATACGAGTAATTTATCAGCTAAAGGATCTAAAAATTTCCCCATATTCGTAACCAATTCCCATTTACGCGCCAAATATCCATCAACAAAATCGCTCAGTGAAGCAACTATAAATACTATCGCACTAATCAACTGCTCAATGCGTATATCGTAGCCTCCTAAAACGGATACCGTACCGAATCCAAAATCTACAAGAGCAAAAAGGATAAATACGGGGATGAGGATAACTCTAAAAACTGTAATCTGGTTAGGTATGTTCATTAAAAAGCCTCATTTCTATATTTAAAAAATTAATACTGCAATAATCCATAGTATAACAGATATGATACTTAGTGAGACGATGATTATAGTCAATTGAATAGGTTCTTTATAAGAAACGTGTTGGGTTGGTGGTTCAATACTTTGAAACTGTGTGATTAAATCATCTAGTTGGCTTTGACTATTGGGAATTTCTTCTCTATGTGCAGATACTAATTGGTTATCATCAATATTTACAGTTTTAGCATACTTACGAATAAAACCTTCTGCATAATCTTTTTTAGCCAATAATTCATAATTATTATTCTCAATATGCTGTAATGTTTGACGTTTAATTTGCGTTCGTGACTCTAGTTCAGCTAATGTCATTCCTAAACGTTCTCTTCTATGTTTTAATATTTCACCAACTGTTTTCACTTGATATAGCCTCCAACTTTATTATTCAAAGAAACCAAATCCACCACCAAATGGATCACCAAAATCCAAGTTGTTCTTGCTTTGTACCTTTTGAGTCTGAGCTTTCATATGCTCATATTCAATTTTTTGAAGTTTATTTTCCCGCAATTCTATAATATAGTCAAAATCATCCATAGTATATTCTGATGTTTCTACAAATAAATCGGGATGTTCTACAACCTTAATAGATGGTAATGTCATCACTTCACGCACAAGCTCTTGATGCTTTTGATTGGTTTCTCTACCTGTTACTGCACCATCGATGATATAAACATGATTTGACTCATATTCCCCTTTAATAAGTGAACTTCTAACTGTTTGCTTAATAAGTGTTGAACTAATAAATAACCATCGTTTATGAGCACAAACACTACCTGCAACAATTGACTCGGTCTTGCCAACACGAGGCATTCCTCTTATACCAATAAGCTTATGCCCCTCTTCTTTAAACAATTCAGCCAAAAAATCCACCAACAGTCCTAAATCTTCTCGTTCAAAACGAAAGGTTTTCTTATCATCTGCATCTTGCTCAATGTATCTACCGTGTCTTACAGCTAACCTATCTCGCAATTCAGGAAGTCTTAGTTTGGTTATTTCAATATCATTAACCTCTGAAATAATGTTTTCAAAACGTTTTACTTTTTCGAGGCTATCGGTTTTGATTAACAAGCCTCTCTTGCCTTGATCCACACCATTAATCGTAACAATGCTGATGCCGAGCATACCGAGAAGGCTTGATACATCTCCTAGCAAACCTGGACGATTTAACGTAATCCTATACTCAAGATACCATTCTTTCTTTTCAATTATGGCCATCAGTCATCCCCCTTGTAGATAACATCAATTTATTAAAGCTATTATAACACTTCAAATGATTACATGAATATAAGAAAATAAACAACAAAATATCTTATTAAATATACCAACCGCCGTTAATTTTTTGCACTGTTCCAGTGATACTACGTGCTAAAGGATGGCATAAATATGAACAGGTATGTGCAATTTCAGTCGGTGTCACAAGTCGCTGTTGTGGAATGTTCTGTAAAATTTCTGCTAAATCATCCTCAGACCAGATATCGCTCATTCGCCCTGAAACTATACCGGGCGCAATAGCATTAACGGTCACCGTCGTCAAAGCCAATTCTTGACTCAATGCTTTAACAAAACTTATTTGTGCACCTTTCATCGCCGAATAAATTGTTTCCATACTTGCGCCAGTCTCACCCCAAATAGAAGAGATAACAATCACTCTTCCATGTTGACTTTGTCGTAATTTATCAATAAAAAAACGGCAACAACGCATCATTTGTTTAACATGAATATAATAACTCTTATCCATATCATCATCCGTCATATCTTGGAGCATACCGTATAGGGCTACGCCGCTACAATAGATAAGGCAATCCAGTTTATCAATGTGTCCAAATGTTTGCTCTAAATCGATATTTTGACTTAAATCTGCTTGAATAAAAGATACACTTTTACCATGATATTTTTCTCGCAAATCTTCGATATCGCTGCGATAATAATGCAAAATAACATCATAACCGTCAGATAATAAGCGCTCAACAATTGCCGTTCCAATACTTCCTGATCCGCCTAACACTAATGCCTTCATTGTGTCTCAATCTCCAAACGACTATCTACTTGTTGTTCAAGATTTAAATAAGCCATTGTCGTTTCATTAATACTTTCAAGTGTAATACGTTCAACAATATCTAGTAACTCAAAGACACTAACTCCCTCAAAATATAATTTAGTATACTGATTAGCTATATATTCAGGAGAGTTTAAACTAGAAATGTACTCGCCTATAAATTGTTTTTTTAGTAATTGGAACGTTGCATCATCTGTAAGCTGTCCACGATTTTGAGCTAACTCATTGAGTAATAATTCTTTTAATTTGTCAGGTTGTTGTGTTGCACTCGTAATAACTGAGAAACTATAGCTTGGCTCTAGCACAAACTGATAACCAAATGTTTCGTCTATCAATGATTCATTAAGCAGCATTTGATAAAAATCTGTTTCCTCACCGAAAACTAATTCAAAAAATAATGTCATTTCTAGATCTTTTTGAACAAATTGTTGTGGTGACAAATCACCTGGCGTATTTTTAAAACCAAGCATAATTCGTGGAGACTGCAATTTCATACATTCACGCACATTAGCATCTTTAACATATGACGGTTCATCCACTAAAGATCGTTCTATCGTAGGTTGATAGACTTTGTCTCGTTTCGCTTCATGCTTTTCAACAATTTGGCATATTTCTTCCGGATTAACGTCTCCAACAACAAACAACACCATATTGGAAGGATGATAAAACGTTTCATAACAGCGATATAAATCATCTTTTGTAATATGGTAGATACTTTCGACACTTCCAGCAATATCCACCCTGATTGGATGATGATGGTACATAGCTCTTAGTGTATTAAACATTAATTTATAACCTGGTTGTTCTTGATACATTTTGATTTCTTCTGCTATGATTCCTTTTTCTTTTTCAACAGTTTCTTCCGAAAAATAAGGCTGTTCAACCATGGACAATAAACGAATAATATTGGCTTCAATTTGATCAGTTGCACTAAACAAATAACTTGTACGATCAAAACTAGTAAATGCATTTGCTTGAGCACTGTCTTGAGCAAATGATGTAAATAAGTCTTCGCCTTGCTCTTTTTCAAATAATTTATGTTCTAAAAAATGGGCTACGCCATCTGGTACAGTTACAAAATCATCTTGATCAAATGGTTTGAATTTACTATCAAGGGAACCAAATTGCGTCGTATATGTAACAAATGTTTTTTGAAATCCTTTTTTAGGAATGATAAATAAACGCAATCCATTGTCTAGTTCTTTTTCATAAACACGCTCATCAATAAGTTCATAATAATGTTCATTCATTTATGTCATCTCCTTTTGTTAAGACATAAATTGTATCTAATTGAGCTTGGTTTACTAATTCGATTATGTCTTCTTTGGTTACTTTATTTATAGCATCAATATATTGTTCGTTACTTTGAGGATAATCAAGTAGTAATTGATTATGCATTATTTCGATAATACTTTTTGGTCTATCCATCGATTCATAGCGCTGGGATGCAATAACCTTTTTGGCTAAAGCTAATTTTTCTTCGCTAAAGTTTCCATTTTTAAACTTATCAAATTCATCTAAAATAGTTTGCTTAGCAACTTGGTATTTATCGACTGAAACACCACTTAACACAAATAAATAACCATTTTTACCATCGATTTGTGAATGAATAGAATATGCTAAACTTTGTTTTTCACGCACTTCACTAAATAAAACTGAAGATGGATCTCCACCAAACATCATATTAAAAACAACAAGTGTGTAATAATTTACGTTTCCATAAGTAGCAGGGAAACGATAACCTAAATTCAATTTAGCTTGATCAACCACATCATAGTCTTTGATATCTTGAACTTGGATTTCATTTGCTAAGTCTAGATTTTCGTCAACTTTTTCAAGTGTAATGGAAGACATAGGGAACTTTTGTTCTATCATTTTTGTAACATGTGCTTCATCTACATTTCCTACAATATAAACGGAAGATGTATCATTAGTAATCATAGCTTGATATGTATTGTATAGACTCGTTGGCGTAACCTGATCTATTTGTTCTAACTGGCCTGTTGCTAAAAAACGATAGGCTTCATTTTTAAACATATGTTTCATCAAATTTAAAAATGCAAACTGTGATTTATTGTCAACCATGGATTCTAATTTCTTAGTAAGTAATGTTTTTTCTTGTGTTACATATGTATTATGAAAAGCTTTATCATGAATAAGTGGATTCCAAATCACTTCGTAAAGTAAGTCTAACCCTTTTTCAAGGAGTGGTGTCGTATCCTTTAAATAACGTTCATTAACAATCTCCAATGAAATACTTACTACATGTTGATTCTTATATTTGGATACAGAACTATTGATGTAAGCACCATATAAACCTGCTAAATGTTGATTGAAAGCCTTGTCTGTAGGGAAGTGTTGTGTAGCCCTGGTTAAAACTTTGCTGAGCACTGATCTTTGTGTAATCGTCTCATAATTTAATGGGGTCATAAACTTAAAAGTTATAGTCGTTGTTTTGAACTTTTCTGTGGAAAATATATGAATATTATTCTGTTTTTCTTTCTCTGTCATATTCTTTCGCCTCTCTTTCAAAGTTGTCTTTCTACTACCATTTATAAAGCTTATTAATTACAACTAATAAAAACAACCTTAAAATGTATCGCTATTCTCGCCTTTGCATCTAGTTATTTTAAATTTAACTAAGCTGCTTTTTAAATAATTTAAAGAATAAAGAATGGGCTGCTGATTTTCGTCATAATGCGTAACCTTTAACATCATTAAGCTTTCGTGGGGAGAAGCATTTAATACTTCTGAAATATGTGGCTCATAGCTAATAGCCTCAACCTCTGTTTCGGCATATTCAATACTTAAACCCGTGTTATCTTCTATTGCCTTCAACATTGAACCACTTCGCGATTGATACTCTGTACAGGTCAAATGATGGTTTGCTATTTTGTCTAAACAATAAACGACAGGCACTTGATTTGCTGTGCGTATACGTTCTATTACAGTAATCAATTCTTGATCTTGTATACCTAACTTTTCTGCATCTAAAATACTCGCTGGCTGCTGTTCTAAACTTAAATATTCTGTCCCTGATTGATATCCAGCACATGTTATCATTTCACTGATGCTAAATAATTTATTTAGCGGATAGTAAAAAGGGTGAAGTGCTTTCACACTTGGCCCTTCTTCAAAGTTATCCGTTAATACCTGCTCTGTGATAAGTTCACCAATAGCATCATAAACATCATCTGTTTTCACATGAAGTTCACGTGCAATTGCTAAATTGCTAGGAAGTTTGTCACCAGGTAGATATTTATTTGAATGTATTTGATTTAAAATATATTCTTTCACTTTAAAAATAGCGGTCAATTCTGCCATGATTTACACCTCATCATTATCTAAATCAATTAATACTTGTCGTGGTTTACTTCCTTTTTGTGGACCAATCACTTGGTTTCTTTCTAAATCATCCATTAATCTTGATGCTCTATTGTATCCAATTCTAAATTGTCTTTGCAATAATGACGTACTCGCTTTCTGCTTTTCTAAAACAAACAAGTAAGCTTCATCATATAATTCATCTTCACTTTTCATCTCTGATTTATCTACTGGTGCGTCTGGTTCCATTTCTTTTACATAGTTTGCTTGTTGTTGTTCCACAACATAATTCACTACTTCTTGGACTTCATAATCACTTAAAAACGCACCTTGCACACGCGTTTGCGATGATTCGCCATTTCCAACATAAAGCATATCACCCTTACCAAGAAGTTTCTCAGCACCACCTGAGCCAATAATTGTTCTTGAATCAGTTTGTGAACTCACTGCAAACGCAATACGTGACGGTATGTTATTTTTAATAATACCAGTAATAACATCTACAGAAGGTCGTTGTGTTGCAACAATTAAATGAATACCTGCCGCTCTTGCCATTTGTGTAATACGTTGTATGGCGTTTTCAACATCTTTTCCTGCTACCATCATTAAATCAGCTAACTCATCTACAATAACAACAATATATGGTAATTCCGCTTGCTTTTCGTCTAACTCAGCATTTTGTTGACGAATATATTGATTATAACCTTCTATATTGCGTGTTGATGAATGTTGGAACAAATCATAGCGTCGTTCCATTTCAGCAACAATTTTTTCAAGTGCTTGTGCAGCTTTATGTGGATTAGTAACAACAGGTATTAATAAATGTGGAATTCCATTGTATACATTTAATTCTACCATTTTAGGGTCAATTAACATAAGTTTTACTTCGTGTGGTTTTGCATTAAGTAATATACTCGTGATAATGCCATTAATACAGACAGATTTACCGCTACCTGTCGATCCTGCTACTAATAAATGCGGCATTTCATTAAGTTGTATTGTCATAGGATCCCCAGAAATGTCACGACCTAAGCCAACTTCTAATTTATTTTGAGCTGGGAATTTTGAATCTAATACTTCTTTAAGCGTTACCAATGAAATTTTATCATTAGGCACTTCAATTCCTACTGCAGACCGCCCTGGAATTGGTGCTTCTATTCTTACATCCTTTGCTGCTAAGGCTAACGCAATATCATTATGTAAGTTAACTATCTTACTTACTTTAACGCCTTGAGCTGGTTGAATTTCATATTGTGTTACTGCAGGTCCAATTTTAATTTGTGTAACTTTTGCATTCACACCAAAGTTCTTTAACGTTGTTTCTAGTACACGACCTTTACGTTGCACTTCTGCTTTAGATGTCGTTTGTTGCTTAGTCGGTTGATTCAATAATGATAAAGGCGGAATATGATATGCTTCATTGGCCACTTCCCCCGCTTCAGAAATCGAGCTACCTACTTGGTCATCAATCATTGTTTCCTCATTGGTTTCAGCTTCTAATGATTGCGCTTTGTTTTCATCAGTATCTGAATTCATATCAGTTGTTTCAAAGCGACGTTTTTTTCGTGAAGAATGATTAGCCTGCCCTTTTTCATTATGATTATAAATAGGAATATCATTATTACTTGTTATTTCAGGTAAGTCAGATACATCTTTGACTTCAGAGTCTTGCTGACCATTTTCTAGTAATTGCTGCTGTTTTTCTTCTGAACGTTGTTGCTTTTTCTCTTGTGCTTTAATACGCTGTTGCTTTATTTTAGCAGATGCTGCTTGGCTGAAATCTTTAATTTTTGTGAATAATGATTTTAATACATCACGATGTCTCAATTTCATAATTAAAATGATACTAGATGCACTTAACACAATGGTGATTAATATGACACCTATAATTGAAACTAATGGTTCAAATATTGCTAATAGATAAAAACCTATCAAGCCGCCACCAAAATCAGGAAAACGGGAAGAATCATAAGCGCTATAAACGTATGATAACACCGGTTCTCTCTCCGCTAATACACCTTTAGTAAAATGAAAGTTGAGTTGTGCTATCAATAACAAGACAAATTGTAATAAAAATATACCTGATGTCCGTCTTGATTTCGGTATTTTACCAGCAAAAGCAATATAAAGTGATATTAAACTAATAAGAATATAAGTCATATAGCGACTCCATCCAAATAGATAATTAAAAAAACTATCCACTGCACGACCTATAATCCCTAATTGAAATAAACCAAATATCGATATTGCGATAACAATGATTGCAAATATGAAACGTACTGAATTATCACTGCTATTTTTTCTATTTCTTGACGTTCTACGCGCGGTTGTTTTTTTCTTTCTAGAAGTAGTTTTCTTCTTTGTTTGTGGCAAACTCATACACCTTCTTTTTAATCTTTAACATGATACAACATCTGTGTTGCTTATGTATTGTTGTTCTGTGTCATAACATAAATGATTAAAGAGGTAGGGCGACATATTCACTAATAGATAACTTTATCAAGCAACCGACTGGCTACATTATGATAACACTATCATCTATCTTTCTACATGTACTGCGACACTCTGATAGCATCATTGTACAAATTCAAGTGATACGACCCAACCTCTTTATATAAATGTGAACAACTCACTAGAAGCTAATTTATTAAATTTCTGAGATAACTGGTATAATCATTGGACGACGTTTCGTACTCTCAAATAATAGCTTGCTAATTTGGTCCCTCATATTTTGCTTAATTTCAGACCATTCAATACGTTTTTCTTGTAGACCGGCTTCTACGATTTCACGCACTTTTTCTTCTGCTTCTTTTAAAAGTTCTTCACTTTCCCGAACATAGACAAATCCTCTTGATTGAATTTCAGGTCCAGCAGCGATACGACGATGTTTAGGGTCTAACGTTACGACAGCAATAAAAATGCCATCTTCTGCTAGTAAATGACGATCTCTTAACACGATATTACCTACATCACCAACACCGATACCATCAATTAAAACATTGCCTGATGTAACTTTCTCACTCAAAGTCATGTCTTTACCGTCGTAATGCATGACGTCACCTTTTTCAACTAAAAAGATTTTTTCTGGAGCAACGCCAGTTTCATTAGCTAATTTAGCATGCGCAATTTGCATTTTAAATTCACCTTGTACTGGAATAAAGTACTCTGGTTTCATAATATTAAGCATCATTTTTAATTCTTCCATGCAACCGTGACTAGAAGCATGTATTTTTTTATTATTAGGAACGATATGTGCACCTGCACGAACCAACTCATTTAAAGTATTACCAATAATAACTTCCATATTAGCAGAAGCTGTAATGGCTAGATACACTGAATCACCTTTTTGAATGTTCATAATTTTATGTTTATTACGTGCCATTTGACTTAATGCTTCAATAGGTTCGCCTTCCATTCCAGAAGCGATAATAACAACTTCATTTTTCGGATAATTTTCAACTTCATCAATTGGAATAAGGAGATCTTTAGGTATATCAAAATATCCCATCTTACGTGCAATATTAAATGAGCTTTCTAGTGATCTGCCTAAGAATGAAACTTTACGATTTAACTTACTAGCAGTATTTAACACCTGCTGAATACGAATAAAGTTTGATGCATAACATGATACAATAATTCGTCCTTTTGCTTTAGCAAATGCATCATAAATGTGCGTTTCAATGACATTTTCTGGTGTGTTGTAACCAGGTTTTTCCGCTTCTGTAGAATCACTTATTAACGCAAAAACACCATTCTCTCCTATTTCTGACATTCGTTTTAAATCTGGCGCATAGTTTCCTTGTAAGCTTTGGTCAAACTTAAATTCGCCTGTATAGACAATGGCACCATATGATGTATGAATACAAATACCTAAACTATCTGGAATACTATGTGTTGTATTGAAAAACGTAATATTTACATTTTTGAATTTCATCACTGAATCATGATTAACTGTATAATAGCGTACTTTTTTCTTTATATTACGCGCTTTCATATTCTCTTTAACAAGTGCCAATGTAAGCTTTGATCCATAGACTGGAACATCTAACTGCTCTAAAATATAACTTACTGCACCAATGGCATGTTCATGTCCATGAGTCAAGAAAATCCCTTTTAAACGCGCTTTATTTTCAAGGACATACGTAATATCCGGTATAACAATGTCAACACCTAGCATTTCATCTTCTGGAAACATCAAGCCGGCGTCTAATATAAACATTTCATCGTCAACTTCGACGATATACATATTCTTTGCGATTTCACCCACGCCACCTAAGGGTATGATGCGAATATCTTTATTTTTTTTCTTAATTAAACTCAAAATGTTACCTCCTATAAAAATTCCCGTCCAAATATATACTCATTCATTATTATAAGTTAAATTGTACGCTGTGTACACTATTAAAACCATTTCAACTCCGGTTAAAAAATAGAAAAGGTAGCGCGTCTAGCACACTACCTAAAACTTCATTAATTGATTTAATTCGTTTTAAAAAACAGAACCTTATTCAACAAGTACTTTATGAGAGGCATTGACGCGACCTTGTTTATCGATTTCAGTGATTTTAACTTTAATCGTATCTCCAATTTTCAAGACATCTTCAACTTTATTAATGCGGTCTTTTGAAATTTGAGAAATGTGTAATAATGCATCTTTGCCTGAGAATATTTCTACAAACGCACCATATTTTTCAATACGTTTTACTTTTGCATCATAAATTTGACCAACTTCAGCTTCACGTGTAATCGCTTCAATGATTTCTTTTGAACGATTAATCATTGCTTGATCTACAGCCCCAATATAAATTGTTCCATCTTGTTCAATATCTAATTTCACACCTGTTTCATCAATAATTTCATTGATTTTTTTGCCTCCAGGTCCAATGACATCTCTAATTTTATCTGGATTAATGTGCATAATTTCTACTTTTGGTGCGTATGCACTAAGCTCAGCACGTGGATGATCAATCGTTTGTAACATGTGGTCCATAATCGCTAAGCGACCTTTACGTGCCTGTTCTAAAGCCTCTTCAATAACTTCACGTGTTAACCCATCAATCTTAATATCCATTTGGATTGCCGTAATACCATCTTTTGTACCAGCAACTTTGAAATCCATGTCTCCTAAGGCATCTTCCATACCTTGTATGTCTGTTAAGATTGTATAGCTGTCTTCACGTGTAACAAGACCCATCGCAATACCTGCAACCGGTGCTTTAATTGGTACACCTGCATCCATTAAGGCCAAAGTAGAACCACAAATGGATGCTTGTGAAGATGAACCATTAGATTCAAGTACTTCACTCACGATTCTTATTGTATAAGGGAATTTAGATGTATCCGGAATAATGTGACGTAATGCGTGTTCACCTAAAGCACCATGTCCGATTTCTCGACGTCCTGGTGCTCTTACAGGACCCGTTTCACCAACTGAGAAATTAGGAAAATTATAATGATGCATAAATCGTTTTTCTTGTTCAGGTCCTAAACCATCAATAATTTGATAATCACCTAAGGCTCCGAGTGTCAATACAGACAATGCTTGAGTTTGTCCACGTGTAAACAATCCTGACCCATGTGCTCTTGGTAAAATACCAACTTCAGATTCTAAAGGACGAATCTCATCTGGTTTACGCCCATCAGGTCGGATTTTTTCGTCTGCAATAAGACGACGTACTTCTTCTTTAACTAGATCATTTAAAATTGCATGAACTTCATTAATTAGCAATTCATTCTCAGGATCAGCTTCGTCTATAAATTCTGCTGCAATTTCCGCTTTTAACTCGTCTAAGTTATCATCACGTTGTTTTTTATCGAATGTTAACACCGTTTCTTTAAGACCTTTTTCTTCTGTTAATGCTTGTACTCTACTAACTAACGCTTCATCGCGTTCAACTGGAATAAACTCTGACTTAACTGGTTGGAGATGATCAACAATTTGTTGTTGGAATTCAACAAGACGTTTTATTTCATCATGCCCAAAGAAAATAGCCTCTAACATTTCCTGTTCTGTGATTTCACTTGCACCGGCTTCAACCATATTAACAGCATCTTTATGCCCTGCAACCTCTAAATCCAAACGAGATTGCTCTTTTTGTTCCAATGTAGGATTAATAACATATTTGCCATCTACATAACCAACATTCACACCGGCAATTGGACCTTGGAATGGAATATCAGATACGCTAAGCGCCATTGATGAACCAATCATCGCTGCCATTTCAGGTGAGCAATCAGGATCTGCACTTAAGACGATATTCATAATTTGAACATCATGTTTATATCCTTTAGGAAACAAAGGTCTAATCGGTCTATCGATAAGTCGTGCTGTTAATGTCGCTTCATCTCCAGGACGACCTTCTCTTTTTTTAAAACCACCAGGGATTTTACCAGCAGCATACATTTTTTCTTCATAATTTACTGTTAATGGGAAAAAGTCACCATCACGTGGTTCTTTTGACGCAACAGCAGTTGATAAGACAACTGTATCGCCATAACGTACCAAAACAGCACCGTTAGCTTGCTTAGCTAATTGTCCTGTCTCTATTGTTAATGAACGGCCGGCCCATTCAGTTTTGAAAACTTTCTTTTCTTGAGACATTATGAATCTCCTCTCTTCATTCTAATATGTATATCATATCATTAATTTTTGAATTTTTATAATAGTTATTTGTCTTATTTCTATAAAAAAAGGAAAGCCCTAAGTGAATAGAACTTCCCTCAAAGTGTATTAAGATTAACGACGAATACCTAATGATTTAATCAATTCACGGTAACGTTGAATATCTTTGCTACGTAAGTAGTTTAATAAATGTCTACGACGACCTACCATTTTCAATAGTCCACGACGTGAATGATGGTCTTTTTTATGAGTACTTAAATGTTCGTTTAATGCTGAAATTTCAGCAGTTAAAACAGCAATTTGTACTTCTGGTGAACCAGTATCTGTTTCGTGTACACGGTATTCTTTAATAATTTCATTCTTACGTTCTTGAGTGATTGCCATAATCAATTCCTCCTATAATTTGTATACACCTCAATCTGAGCTAGGCGTCGGAGTCTCAACCTGCCAAGATAAAGGATTATATTGGTTGATGTCTTTATTTACAAAACTCAACTTTATATATTATATGATACTTCATCGCCAAAATCAACTGCCAGTAAATATTGGGCTTTAGCTTTATCTTCATTCATCTGTTCAACTAGCGGATCAATGCCATCAAATTTAACTTCAGGTCGTAAATAATGATGCCAATAAACAATGACCCTTTCACCATAGATATTTTCATCAAAATCAAAAATATTAACTTCTATTACAATTTCCGCTTTAGAAGGATCATGGAATGTTGGCTTTACACCAACATTTGCTACACCACGATACAATCTCTTTTCTGCACCAATAGCCATACTAACAGCATATACACCTTTTTTCGGTAGCACATAATCATCACTAGGTTGAACATTCGCGGTTGGAAAACCAATCGTACGCCCTCTTTTTTCACCTTGTACAACGGTACCTTTTAAACGGTATAAATAACCTAATTCATTGTTAGCTTTTTGCAAATGACCTTCTTGCAAAGCCTGACGAATAGCAGTAGTAGAAATTTTTTCGGCTTCAATTTCTTGCTTTCCAACAATGGTCGTATTAAAGTCGTCCATTTCTTTTAATACTGTCATATTTCCTTTGCCAAATTTACCATAAGTAAAATCAAAACCAGCAACCACTTCTTTAACATGGTTATTTATAATATAATTTTGAACAAAATCTTCTGCAGTCACATCAGCAAAACGCGAAGAAAAATTAATGACAATGCAATAATCGATATTTTGTTGTTCAATCATCTCTAATTTATCAGTCAAAGGTGTTAAATATGTAGTTCTTTTTCTTTTTGGGTTTAGAACGACAGAAGGATGTGGATCAAATGTCATAACTGCTTTTTTCAAGTTATGCGCTTCAGCACGTTCGTTGAGTGTTTCAAAAACCTTTAAATGACCTTTATGCATACCATCAAAAAAGCCAAAAGCCATCGCAACATCTTCGTTAATCAGTTGTTCCGGCTGTATAGGATGCGTTACTTCTATCACTTTCATTAATATTTCTCCTTTAATTAAAAACTTTCTTTGGTTTAATTTCCTTTGGCTTATCTGGATGTGAAATATAGATAGCTAAAACTTGTTGTGTCCTACCATCAATAAATACAATTTGTTGTTGAATAACTGTAGAAAACATAGACTTCTGAAACTTTTGTCCATTAAGTATACGATGCTTGATGTCCTCATTATATATTTCAATAGAAGGTAGACCTTTTAATCCATATTCTATAGGAAACAACTTTTCTTGTAACTGTTCTTGCTCATGCAATACTTTGATTTGCTCAATAGTTAAACTATCACTTATATTAAATCCGCCAGATGATGTTCGAGTAAGGCGTGACATATGTGCTGGAAAGCCTAATGCTTTGCCAATATCTGTAGCAAGCGTACGTATGTATGTCCCTTTACCACAAGTAATATCTATATCAAATAAGCACATGCCTTGTTTAAAGTGAATTTCTGAAACACGTTGTATGCTTTTTATCTCAACTTTTCTTTCTGGACGCTCTACAGTTTCACCATTTCTAGCATATTCATAAAGCTTTTTTCCTTTAACTTTAACTGATGAATACATAGGTGGAATTTGAGTAATCCATCCTTGAAATTGAGACAAGGTCGAGTCAATTGCTTCTGATGTAATTTCTCCTACATTTATTGTTTTCTGTTCTAATATATCTCCAGTTTGATCTTCAGTAGTGGTACTTATCCCTATAGCCACAGTAGCATGATAGGTTTTTCCCATATCCATGATATAATCACTTACTCGAGTGGCGATGCCAATACAAACTGGCAATACACCATCAACTTCAGGATCAAGTGTGCCCGTGTGACCTATTTTTCTAGTTTGTAATATCTTTCTCAATTTAAAGACGACATCATGACTTGTAAGTCCTCTTTCCTTGCGTACAGGCAAAATACCGTTATACATATTTTCACACCTTTTAAATAATAAATGCTATTCTTTCACATTATAACACTGATGATTAGCGCTTCGAACATTATTTTTACAAGAAAAAAGACAAGCTGCTTTAAAATACTCACTGTCTTTACTAAAAACCATAGAAGATTGAGTATTTAAAATCGAATTGCTTGCCTTAATCTTGCTTTTAAATGTTAACGTTAATTTTAATCTTTTTTATGCAAATCTCGAATCATTTTTTCAATTTTATTACCATAATCTATGGATTTGTCATACTCAAATGATAATTCTGGTATTATGCGCAATCTCATACGAGTTGCTAATTCTGATTTAATAAAACCTTTTGCTTTATCTAATGCTTTAAATGTATCATCAATTTCTTTATCACTGCCAAGTACTGTTAAAAATACTTTAGCTTGTGATAAGTCGTTCGTTAAGTCTACATCTGTGATAGTAATAAAACCTACTCTTGGATCTTTGACTTTATTATTAACAATATCCATAATCTCTTTTTTCATTTGTTCGCCTACACGTTCAGCTCTCATATTAGTCATAAATCGTTCACCTCTTTGTCCATTTTTGTATTTATTCAAAATTCAATAAAGTCATAATACGTCTTTGCATGTGAATATCATTGTTTATTATAAGTTATATTGTACTATTTAACACATAAATTTATAAATTTTTTGATATTCAAAAACTGTCAACATAGTTCCTCAATGCTGACAGTTTTTAATTGTATTATCATTTATTTTCGATAAATTTAACGTTTTACTTCTACCATTTCAAATGCTTCAATAATGTCGCCTTCTTTAAGGTCATTATATTTATCAATTGTAATACCGCATTCGTAACCTTGTGCTACTTCTTTAGCATCATCTTTAAAACGTTTTAATGTATCTAATTCACCTTCAAATTGAACAATACCGTCTCTAATCACACGAACACCTGCATTACGAGTGATTTTACCTTCAACAACGTAGCTGCCTGCAATTGTTCCTACTTTAGATACTTTAAATGTTTGACGTACTTCAGCTTGACCGATGACTTGTTCTTCAAATTCTGGGTCTAGCATTCCTTTCATAGCTGATTCAATTTCTTCGATAACATTATAGATAACACGATGTAAGCGCATATCTACATTTTCAGCTTCTGCTGCACGTTTAGCTCCTGAATCCGGTCTCACATTAAAACCAATGATAATTCCATTAGATGCATTAGCTAATGTAACATCTGATTCATTGATTGCACCAACTGCAGTGTGAATAATACGTACATTAACGCCTTCAACGTCAATTTTCATTAATGATGCAGCTAGTGCCTCAACAGAACCCTGCACATCACCTTTGATAATGACATTTAAATCTTTCATTTCACCTTGTTTCATTTGTTCAAATAAGTTATCTAGAGTTACATTCTTACTTTCTTGACGTTGTTGTATAATACTGGCTTCGTGACGTGCTTCACCGATACGACGCGCTTGCTTTTCATCACTAAAGATAACGAAGCGATCTCCAGCTTGTGGCACATCGTTAATACCTGTAATTTCTACTGGTGTGGATGGTCCTGCTGATTTAATACGTTGGCCCAAATCATTGACCATTGCACGAATACGTCCATATGTGTTACCGACAACAATGGCATCACCTACATTTAGAGTACCGTTTTGTACTAACAGTGAAGCTGATGGCCCTCGTGATTTATCTAACTCAGCTTCAATCACTGTACCAACTGCACGCTTACTTGGATTAGCTTTTAATTCTTGAACTTCTGCCACTAAACCAATCATTTCTAATAAATCATCAATACCCTCACCACTTAATGCTGATAGCGGTACAAAGATGGTATCGCCACCCCAATCTTCAGGAATGAGTCCATATTCAGTTAATTCTTGCATAACTCGATCAGGATTAGCTGTTGGTTTATCAATCTTATTTACAGCGACAATCGTAGGTACATCTGCTTCTTTAGCATGATTAATCGCTTCAATTGTTTGAGGCATGACGCCATCATCAGCTGCCACAACTAAAATAGTGATGTCAGTAACTTGGGCACCACGAGCACGCATCGTTGTAAATGCTGCATGTCCTGGTGTGTCTAGAAATGTTATTTTCTTCCCAGCATTTTTAATTTGATAAGCACCGATATGCTGCGTAATCCCTCCAGCTTCTCCTGCAGTCACTTTAGTGTGACGAATTGAGTCAAGAAGTGTCGTTTTACCATGGTCAACATGTCCCATAATTGTAACAACAGCAGGTCTTTCAATTGCATCAGGATCTTCTTGTTCATCATCAAAATAAATAGATAAATCTTCTTCATCAATAACTATTTCTTTTTCAAGTTCAACATCATAATCACTAGCAATCAGTTCTAATGTATCTTCGTCTAAAGATTGATTAATATTGGCAACAATACCCAATAAGAATAATTTTTTTATAATCTCAGCTGACTCTACATTCATTTTATCAGCTAGTTCTCCAACTGTAATACCTTCAGTATATGAAATTTTTGATGGAATTTCTTTAGGCTCAACTGGTTTTTTAACCGTATTATTTTTGTTATTTTTATTGTTTTTACTATTTTTGTTGCTTTTATTATTTTTATTGCCCTTATTATTATTTTGATTGCTTTTCTTTTGATTGTTCTTAGTTTGTTGATTTCCTTGTTGTTTACTACCTTGTTGTTGATTTGATTTTTGAGTTGATTTATTAGATGATTTTTGGTGATTATTTTGAGCTTCTTGTTTATTATTCTGTTGTTTTTGTGGTCTGAATTTTTTATCAAGCGCTGTGATTTGTTCTTTTTCTAGTGCTTGCATATGATTAGATACTTCAACATTCATACTTTTAAGTTCATCTATAATATCTTTACTCTTTAAATTTAATTCTTTCGCATATTCATAAATTCTTTGTTTACTCATATAATCACTCCTTACGATATTCATCGATCATTGACACTAATTTTTTAGCAAATCCAGCATCAGTGATTCCGATATTAACTCGTTCGCTTTTGCCCAAAGCTTGTCCTAATTGTTCTTTCGTTCCAAATACTCTCAGCGGAACTTGATAACTATGACATTTATTTTTAATTGTTTTTGTTGTATTATCAGATGCATCAGAAGCTAAGATGACTAATGTTAATGTCTTTTTTTTGATTTCAGTCATCAAAACTGATTCACCAGACTTTACTTTTCTTGCTCTCATGGCTAAGCCAAGAAAGTTCATAATTTGAGCTTCAGTCATTTAGGTATCTCTTCTCTATATATAAGTCGAATGATTTCCTTGTAGACCGGATCAAGTTGTTCTTTGCTCGCATTGAAGTACTTTTCTAAAACGCCTTTTTGCTGTGCCTGTTCAACAGCTGAAACCACTTTAGAAACATAGGCACCTCTCCCTGGTTTCTTACCAGTAGCATCTGCAAATATCTCGCCTTCTTTATTAATAACCACTCGAATCATATCTTTTTTTGGTTGCATCTCATTCGTTAAGATACATTTACGCATTGGTATTTTTTTCTTTTTCATAAGATACATACACCAGCCTATTCTTCAGTGTTTTTGGATTCTTCAGCTGCATCTATTTCTGTTGTTTCAATTGATTCGTCGTCTATTTCAATTTCAGCTTCATCTGCATGATTTTCAGCTTCTACAATAGGATAGATACCTGCTTCACGTGCATCTGTTTCTGATTTAATATCGATTTTCCAACCTGTTAATTTAGCTGCTAATCGCGCATTTTGCCCTCTTTTACCAATAGCTAATGATAATTGATAATCTGGAACGATGACAACAGTTGATTGATTGCTTTCATCGACAATAACTTCTAAAACTTGTGAAGGACTTAAAGCATTCTTAACGAAAACTTTAGGATCTTCATCCCATTGGACAATGTCGATTTTTTCTCCACCTAACTCTTCAACAACAGCTTCGACACGTGCACCTTTTGCACCAACACATGCACCTACAGCATCGATGTCTGGATTCTCTGAGTACACGCTGATTTTAGATCTATCACCTGCTTCACGTGCAACAGATTTTACGATTACTGTGCCATCATAAATTTCAGGAACTTCTTGCTCAAATAATCGTTTAAGCAAACCAGGATGACTGCGAGACACATAGATTTGAGGCCCTTTTGTTGTTTGTTCAACTTTATTGACATAAACTTTAATACGTTCATTAGGGATATACTTTTCATTTGGACTTCTTTCAGCTTCAGATAATACGGCTTCAATACGACCTAGATTAACATAAACGTAACGATGATCAACACGGTCAATAAGACCAGTTAAAATATCATCTTCTTTATCTACAAATTCATCATAAAGGATTTCTCTTTCTGCATCACGTAATCGTTGCATAACAGCTTGTTTAGCTGCTTGAGCGCCAACGCGGCCAAAATCCTTTGGTGTCACATCTTCTTCATAAATATCGCCCACTTCGTATGCAGGATTTTTAACAAGTGCAGTGCTCAAATCCACTTCATCTCTATGATCAGAAACTTCTTCAACTACTGATTTGCGAGCCACTACTTTAAATGTACCTTCGTCCATATTTAATTCGACACGAACATTGCGTGCGCTATCATAATTTTTCTTATAAGCCGTTATTAATGCGGCTTCAATCGCATCAATTAAAACTTCTCTTGGGATTTTCTTTTCTTTTTCTAAATATTCTGTTGCCAATAATAGTTCATTACTTGCCACAATTATTCCTCCTCATCACGTTAGAGCATTACCGCGTGACGTGCTTTTGCTATTTTATTTCTTGGTATGCTAATTTGTTTTTTCTTGGCTTTTTCTTTAACTTCCATGGTAATTGTTTCTGCTGTAACTTCCACTAAAATACCTAGCCATTCTTTATTATTTTCGATAGGTGCATAAAGTGACACAAAGATAGGCTGTTGGATTGCCTTTTGATAATCTTGCTCTTTTTTGATTGGTCGCTCTGCACCTGGTGAAGCCACATCAAGATAGTACATTTCTTTAATCGGATCATGCTCATCCATCACTTCACTAATTTTTTCGGAGGCAAGTGTACAATCGTTCAAATCTACGCCACCTTCTTTGTCAATAGATACACGTAAGAAATGATCTTTACCTTCTTTCACAAATTCAACTTCTACAAGTTCATAATTTAAAGCTTCCAACACTGGTTGAATAAGAGTTTCTACCTCTTCAGTTATTTTGCTCATACAGACCTCCCTTTTTGGCAAATAGAAAAGAGCGGGTATATGCCCACTCTTTTTGCCTGAGTATCATTTTTTACACAATTAAAGTATACCATAACTAATTGTAGTAAACAAATTGTAACAATATTTAGTGCGTCAATTACATATCAAATATAGATAACTGTGCTTTATCTGGTAAATCTGGTAAAGAACCCAAATCATCTAAGTAATCAATAATCTTTTGTGATAAGCCAGCTTTTTTATTTAAATCTTCTTTTGATAAGAAAGGACCTTCACTACGCGCCTCTACAATACGTTGCGCAACGTTTTCACCAAGTCCAGGAACTGCAATAAATGGTGGAATTAAAGAATCACCTTCGATAATAAAATCAAATGCCTGGCTTTTCTCTAAACTAATCGGCTGCATACTAAAGCCTCTATGAGCCATCTCATTCACTAACTCTAACACTGTTAATACGTCTTTTTCTTTTTTACCTAATTCCATATAGCGTGCATACATATCTTTAACAGCATTTTTAATGCTTTCTTTATCTTTAATCATCGTGATTAAATCAAAATCAGATGCACGAATCGTAAAATATGCTGCATAATAATACAATGGATGATGTACTTTAAAGTAAGCAATGCGTACTGCCATTAAAACATATGCTGCCGCATGTGCTTTAGGGAACATGTACTTAATTTTCAAACATGAATCTAAATACCAGTCTGGTACATTATTTTCTTTCATGGTTTCAATCATCTCATCGGTTAATCCTTTACCTTTACGTACGGATTCCATTATTTTAAATGCCATAGATGGTTCTAATCCGGCGTACATTAAGTACACCATGATATCATCACGGCAACCTATCACACCCGATAAATCACATATACCACTTCGCACTAGTTCTTGGGCGTTACCTAACCATACATCTGTACCATGAGACAATCCTGAAATTTGTACTAACTCCGAAAAAGTAGTTGGTTTTGTATCTTCAAGCATCTGTCTTACAAATCCTGTACCAAATTCAGGTACCCCAAACGTACCTGTTTTACATAAAATATCTTCTTCCGTCACACCTAGCGTTTCAGGGCTACTAAAAATTTTCATTGTTTCTTTATCATCAACTGGAATTGTTTTTGGGTCAATACCTGATAAATCTTGCAACATACGAATCATGGTAGGATCATCGTGCCCTAGTATATCAAGTTTTAAGACATTATCATGTATAGAATGAAAATCAAAGTGTGTCGTCATCCATGCTGAATTCTGATCATCAGCCGGATATTGAATTGGCGTAAAATCATAGATATCCATGTAATCTGGTACAACAATAATGCCCCCCGGATGCTGTCCAGTCGTACGTTTTACTCCTGTACATCCTTTAACTAAACGATCAATTTCAGCACCACGCTTATGAATTCCTTGATCATTTAAATAGCCTTTAACATATCCGAAGGCAGTTTTTTCAGCAACTGTACCTATAGTCCCTGCACGGAATACTTTGTCTTCTCCGAAAAGAACTTTCGTATAGTTATGCGCGTTTGGTTGATATTCACCACTAAAATTCAAGTCAATATCAGGTACTTTGTCCCCTTTGAATCCTAAGAATGTTTCAAATGGAATATCTTGACCTTCTTTAATTAATTCACTGCCACATGTTTCACATTTTTTATCTGGTAAATCAAAGCCAGAACCTACAGATCCATCATTAAAGAATTCACTCGTTTTACACTGTGGACATATATAGTGCGGAGGTAGCGGATTAACTTCTGTAATTTCAGTCATTGTTGCTACGAAGCTTGATCCTACTGATCCCCTTGATCCCACTAGATATCCATCTTCTAAAGATTTCTTAACAAGTCGCTGAGAGATTAAATATATAACTGCGAAACCATTACCGATAATACTGGCTAACTCTTTTTCAAGTCGATCAATAACAATTTGTGGTAGATCTTCACCATATAATTTTTTGGCATTACTATAGCTTAATTCACGTATTTCTTCATTTGCACCCTCCATTCTTGGAGTAAATAACTGATCTTTAATCGGTACAACACGTTCAATGCGATCAGCCAAAGCATTTGTATTTTTAACGACGATTTCATATGCCTTTTCTTCTCCTAAGAAATGAAATTCATCTAACATTTCATCAGTTGTTCTAAAATGCGCTTTAGGTAAAGTTGAACGATTCAATGGGTTACCTGGTTGTGAAGCGATTAATATTTTACGCGCTATGCCATCATGTTCATTTAAGTAATGGGCATTACCTGTTGCAATAACAGGTATATTGGCCTGTTCTCCTGCTTTAAGCAAACGTTGGTAAATCTCATGTAACGTCGCTGTGTCACGGATTAACTCTCGATCAAGTAAATCTTGATACAATGCAGGTGGTTGAACTTCGATAAAATCATAATAGTTCGCAACTTTTTCAACTTCCGATTGATCGCGTTGCATTACAGCTGTAAATAATTCACCTTCATCACATGCTGTGCCAATTAATAGACCTTCACGGAATTCATCAAGTAGAGATCTTGGAATACGAGGTGTACGATAATAATATTTGACCAATGATGCACTAACAATTTTAAAGAGATTTTTAAGTCCTTCTTGGTTTTGGACAATCAGTGTGACATGAGATGGACGTGCACGTTTATACGCGTCCTCATTCGACAACTTCTTATTGATGTCTTTATGATTTGATACACCTAATTCTTTCATTTGTTGAAGCATCTTAATAAAAATATATGCAGTAGCTTCAGTATCATAAATTGCTCTATGATGTTGCGTAAGTTCGACACCATATTTTTTAGCTAAAAAGTTTAATCCATGTTTACCATATTCTGTATTAATCGTTCTAGATAATTCAAGCGTATCGATTACTCCATTGGTCGAAGGTCCAAAACCTATGCGCTCATATCCGGTGTCAATAAAGCCCATGTCAAAAGAAGCGTTGTGTGCTACGAAAATAGCATCCCCAACCCATTCTTTAAATTCTGTCAATACTTCATCAATTTCGGGTGCATCTGTCAACATATCATCTGTAATATGCGTTAAATTAATAATCGTTTCTGATAATTTTTGATGTGGATTGCTAAAACGTTCGAATTTATCAATAATTTCACCATCATAAACTTTAACAGCCGCTAACTCAATGATTTGATCATATTGATTGGATAAACCCGTTGTTTCAACGTCAAACACTACATAAGTAGCATCTTTTAAGTCACGATTCGTGGGTTTATATGCAATAGGCACACCATCGTCTACCAACATACCTTCCATTCCATAAATCATCTTTATGCCATGCTTTTCTGCTGCACTGTGCGCATCTGGAAATGCTTGAACACCATTGTGGTCCGTCACTGCTATCGCTTTGTGACCCCATTCGGCTGCTTGAGCAACATAACTATTAATGTTAGGTATCCCATCCATTTGACTCATTGCAGTATGTAAATGAAATTCTACGCGCTTCTCTTTTGATTTATCTTGTTTAGGTGTTTTTTTAATTTCTTCAATATCAGACATCATCATAACTAAATCTCTGACAAAACTATCTTCCTCAATGCGTCCTTGAGCACGTATCCACTTGCCGACACTTAAAGCTTTAAAGTGATCTAAGTCATCTTTGTTTTTACGTGTGAACATCTTTAATACTAATGAGTCTGTGTAATCAGTAACTTTTAATTCGACTATGTGACGACCACTTTTAAGTTCTTTTAAATTTATGTCAAAAATAACCCCTTCAATTGCAACTTTAAATTCCTCTTCAACAATTGATTCGATAGTTCTAATATTTTCAACTTGTATTGTCTTTCCAATTTGACACTTAGAAACGGTACTTTCATTATTGTCTTGTTGTTTCGCTTTTTCTGCTTTCATTTTTTCAAGTTTTTCCGTAGCTTCACGTGCACTTTGTTCATCCTCTTGTTGAATATGTGCTTCAAGTGATGCTAAGTTTTCATCTTGATGACTATGATCTGTTTCAAAAACAACTTTATTGATATCAAAACCACACTGCTGATATGCCTTTACCAAACTCCCATTACAAACTTTGTCAAAGTGATTTCTTTCGACGTCATTAGAAACCATCACTTTCAAGACATCGCCTGACATAATTAGGCTTTTTTGCTTTAACTGTCCTTTAACTTTTGGAGATAATGCTGTCTGATCAATACAATAATCAAAATATTTTATCGCAAATTCATCTTGGTTATGAGTATCAGCAATAGTAAAATGCCACTGTACAGTTGCTATTTCTTTAAATTCTTCGACTATTGCGTGTGTAAAGATAAGATAGTCTTCTTTAGATAAAAAACGTGGTAACTTAATTTGGAAATCCCAAGTTCTGTTCTTTTTCGAAACATCTATACGCATTAATTCGCCTTGTTCTATAATATCTTGCTCAAGCTGATTAGCTATTTTAATCTGGTCAGCAAGTACTTTAAATTTTTCTTGATTTGTCATTGCCAAGACAACTACCACCTTAAAATATTACTTTTATCACGTTAAAATATCAATTTTTGCTAATAATTCAAAAATAAATTTACTTCTTATTATACTACTGTAATTTAAAAAATTCATGTCTGCAAAATAACTTTTTGTCACACAACCAGGTACTTTGTTCAATCAAAAGCGGTGAAAACCTATGAGTGGGAATTTTCACCGCTTTATGTCATTTATACTTTTAAACTTTATAATTCGTTATAAATAGCTTTAATGTATTGTTCAAGTTGTTCAACATGTACATCTTCACTTGTGCCTGTACGTCGAACTTTGACTTCAACGATGCCTTCAGCTGCTTGTTTACCTACAACAATACGAATAGGTAACCCAATTAAATCTGCATCATTAAATTTCACACCGGCTCGTTCTTTTCTATCATCATATAATACGTCGAACATACCGTTAAGTTGCTCATACAAATTATCTGCTAATGATTGTTGTTCTTCTTTTTTAGGATTTACAGTAATAAGATGCAAATCAAATGGTGTTACGGTTTTAGGCCAAATAATACCGTTATCATCATTATTTTGCTCAACAATAGCACTTAATGTACGAGAAACACCGATGCCATAGCATCCCATAATTAATGGTTGTGCTTTTCCTTGATTATCTAAGAACGTCGCATTCATCGCTTCAGAATATTTAGTGCCAAGTTTAAAGACTTGTCCAACCTCAATACCTTCTGCAAATTGAGCTTTACCAGATCCATCGCTCAACATTTCACCTTCAAGAATAAAACGAAAATCACCAAAATCATCTACAGTAAAATCTCTGCCTATATTTGCGTTCATGTAATGATAACCATCTTCATTAGCACCTATGACTAAATTCGTTAAATCTTGCACATAATTATCAGCAATTATTTTGATATCTTTATCAAAAATTGGACCTAGTGAACCCGGATGCGCACCTACTAAATTGACAATTTCATCTTCTGTTGCCATCTCAATAGCATCTGTGCCAAAATATGATTTTAATTTAACGTCATTAAGTTCATGATGACCTCTGATAAGAATCATGACAAATTCACCGTCTATTTTAAAAATCATTGATTTAACAATGGCGTTTAATGGTAACTGTAGGAAGTCTGCTAACTCTTGTGCAGTTTTAACATTTGGTGTTTCAATTTTAGTTAAGTCTGCTGACGATTCTTCTTGACGTTGTGGCTGATATACAACTTCTGCTTTTTCAATATTAGCTGCATAATCACTTTCATTACTATAAACAATCGTATCTTCGCCAATTTTACTTAGTGCCATAAATTCGTGGGTATGATTGCCACCAATAGCACCAGAATCGGCAAGTACAGGGCGCACGTTAATACCTACACGTTTAAAAATTCTTCCATATGCTTGATACATGTCTTGATATGTTGCATCTAATGATGCTTCATCAGCGTGAAAAGAATAGGCATCTTTCATTATAAACTCACGTCCACGTAATAAGCCGAAACGTGGTCGTTTTTCATCACGGAATTTTGACTGAATTTGAAATAGCGTAAGTGGTAGACGCTTGTATGATTTTAATTCATCTCGAACTAAAGAAGTAACTACCTCTTCATGTGTAGGCCCTAATGCAAACTCTCTCCCATTTCTATCTTTTAAGCGCATTAATTCTGGACCGTATGCACTCCAACGACCTGATTCTTCCCAAAGTTCAGCTTGTTGTAATACTGGCATTAAAATTTCAACCGCATCAATGCGTTCCATTTCTTCGCGAATGATTTTAGAAATATTATTAAGGACACGTGTTGCTAATGGTAAGTAACTATAAATACCACTTGTACTTTGTTTGATTAGTCCCGCTTTAAGGAGTAATTGATGACTCAAAGCTTCAGCTTCAGCAGGCACTTCTCTCATAGTTGGTATAAATACTTTTGATTGTCTCATGACTTTCTCCTCCTATAATTATAAGAAATAGCGTTGAATATCATTCCATGTTACTGCTATCATAACAAGCAAGACAAAAATAGCCCCTGCTACAATAATCATTGTTTCTGCTTTTTTATTAATTGGTTTTCTAAAGATAGCTTCATAAATAACGAATAAAATACGACCACCGTCAAGGGCAGGTATTGGTAATAAATTCATTATACCTAGGTTAACACTTAATAGCGCTGTATAACTTATTAGATTATAAATTCCAGATTTTACTACCGTATCTACATTATGATAAATACCCACAGGTCCATTTAACATATTAAACGTAAAGTCTCCTGTAAAAATACTAGCTAATAATGTACCCACAGCCTGGAAAATTAGCTTTCCTTTATCGAAGAATTCTGTTACACCAAATTTTAACGATGGTAGTAAAGAATGGTCATATGTTGGTGCAATACCCAATAAAAATGTAGATTGTGTTTTAGTTTTAGTAGTTTTTTGTTTAAATTCTTTAGGTTTAATTTCGATATTCTTTGTTTTATTATCGCGTTCAATTTTTACTATTGTGCTTTTAGCTTTCGTGCCATCTAAGGTTTTCTGAATGTCTTTAAAATTTTTGATGTCTTGCCCGCCGATTTGAAGAATTTTATCTCCCTTATGAATACCAGCTTGTTGGGCAGGATATTTGTCAATTGTTTTGTCTACTATAGTAGTCGGTGCACCACTATACATAGCTAATCCAAGAAAAAGAACTAACGCTAAAATAAAATTAAACAATGGCCCAGCAAAAAGTGTTAAAAACTTTTGTAACGGTTTTTTATGTGCAAATTGGCGATTTCTAGGGGCAATTTGAATTAAACTACCATGTTCAACAAAGAACGCTTTCTGCGCAATATTGAAGTGATGACGTTGTTCATCATACGCTGTAATACCCTCTATAAATAACTCATTTTTAAAATCACATTTTTTAACTTCGATAGCTTCAATTTGTTGAAATTTGTGCTGATCGTCTAAAATAATGTGTGTAATTTCATCTTGCTCATTGAGTTTAATTTTAACATTCATACCAGGTTGTACTGGCAGTTCTTCAAGCCCATCACCTGCCATACGGACATAGCCACCAACTGGTAATAAACGGATCGTGTATAACGTTTCATTCTTTCTAAAGCTAAAGATTTTTGGTCCCATCCCAATTGCAAATTCTGGACACATAATTCCTGCACGCTTTGCAAAAAACATATGCCCATATTCATGCACTGTCACTAGCACTCCAAATACGATAGCAAATGATACAACTGTAATTAATATGCTCAATAACTACACCTCTATAATTTATTTGATTTCATGCTGAAAATCATTACTTATTCAAAAATACTATATAAAACGTACATATAATGTCAATTCATTTTATAAACCTTCATAATACTTATTACTCATGGTTTAGCTATCTTAGCATTATTTTATAAGAACACGTTTTAAATTTAAATATATATAAGAAAAATGCTAACTTTGATACTATATCCGTTTTAATGATTTTTATTTACATCACAGTATTCATTTTAATAATCTCTTGTCTATCATATTGATAAACAACTTCTTAAGTATATCATTTTATATAACTTAGTTCCTACTATCAAACAAATAATTTTACTTAATAATTGTTAAATATATAGCTGCAAATAAGTTAACGGGAGCTGGAAAAGTTATTTTAACTTTCATTTCCACTCCCGTATAGTAACTTAGTTTATAAGATTCATATTCGTAATGCTTAAATTCATATTAGTATTACATATTTAATAGAACATTTCCATCTTACTATCTTTTATTTATCTTCTTTTTTTGAACGGCGACGATTTAAGAATAATAATCCACCTAAAAATAGAAGTATGCTTGATATAAAGCCAATTTGTTCTGACTGTTCTCCTGTTTTTGGCAAGGATTTATCTGCGTTTTTCTGTGTAGTGTTATTTGAGTCATGATGTTGATGTTGAGCTTTCATTGTTGATATACCACGTTGATTAGAATTATTATCAACTTCAACACTTACATTATCATTTTCTGAATCACTATCTGAGTCTGCGTCGCTATCGGAGTCCGCATCGCTGTCGGAATCTGCGTCACTATCTGAGTCTGCATCGCTGTCGGAATCTGCATCGCTGTCGGAATCTGCATCACTATCTGAGTCCGCATCGCTGTCGGAGTCTGCATCGCTATCTGAGTCTGCGTCGCTGTCGGAATCTGCATCGCTGTCGGAATCTGCATCACTATCTGAGTCCGCATCGCTGTCGGAGTCTGCGTCGCTATCTGAGTCTGCGTCGCTGTCGGAATCTGCATCGCTGTCGGAATCTGCATCACTATCTGAGTCCGCATCGCTGTCGGAGTCTGCGTCGCTATCTGAGTCTGCGTCGCTGTCGGAATCTGCATCGCTGTCGGAATCTGCGTCACTATCTGAGTCTGCATCACTATCGGAGTCTGCGTCGCTGTCAGAATCCGCGTCACTGTCGGAGTCTGCATCACTATCGGAGTCCGCATCGCTGTCGGAGTCTGCATCACTATCGGAATCTGCGTCGCTGTCGGAATCCGCATCACTATCGGAATCTGCATCGCTGTCGGAGTCCGCATCACTATCGGAATCTGCATCACTATCGGAATCTGCGTCGCTGTCGGAGTCCGCATCGCTGTCGGAATCTGCGTCACTATCTGAGTCCGCATCACTGTCGGAGTCCGCATCACTATCGGAATCTGCATCGCTGTCGGAATCTGCGTCGCTATCTGAGTCTGCATCGCTGTCGGAATCTGCATCACTATCGGAGTCCGCATCACTATCGGAGTCCGCATCGCTGTCGGAGTCTGCGTCGCTATCTGAGTCTGCGTCGCTATCGGAATCTGCATCACTATCGGAATCCCCCGGTTGATCCGGTATTACAGGTTTATCTATACCGTCACCATTACCACTTCCTGCATGATATTCTACTTCATTATCCCATGCCATAGAAACTCTAGTGAAATTAGAATCGTAACCATATAATGTAGAACGTAAATACAAATTGCCATTACTATTCGGATCAACATGACCATTAATAACAACTACGTATGGAGAATTAATTTGATCATCTTCAGTATTAAAGTTGATTTGATATATTCCTTTTTCAGGGAAAGTAATTTTGACGTCACTTGTAACATCTTCATAATTTGATGGATCAACATAATAGCTGTCTGTTAGATGCGCTTTTTCTTTAACTTTATAAACTTTTATTGATGTATTCTGCTCATCTATAATTACATTACTATTGGTACCCGGTATTGAACCGCCTCTTAAATAAGGATCCACTACAGTATCACTACTAGGATTTACATATACGGTTTGTCTATATGTGTTATTCACCTTATCAATTTGATCAATAGTTCCTTTGATTGACAAGTTACGAAACTCTCCATACTTTTCATAATCAACTGTCACAGTTTTCTTTGCAGTTGTTTGGCCAATAGATGTCTCTAAATTCACTTTACCCGTATGTGTTACATTTTTAGGATCAATATACCCAGGAATTGATATCTGTCCTGTAATATTATTTTTATTTGTTACATAATCTGTAAACGTATAAATTAAATTTCCTTCTTCATCGATTGTCCCAGTAGCTAATATTTGGTCACCTGCCATAATATTAGGTGCTTTAGCAGTAGCTGTTACACCATTTAAGTTTAATGCTTGAGGAATAGTAATTTTAATACTATCTCCTGCTTGAACATCATCTGGGGCTTGGAAACGATAATTTAAATTTACATATTCTGCTTTATGTGGGTAAATCGTATCTGCCGCTTCAATTGTCGCTGTTACATTTGAGAGTTTATTCGATATGTCTGAAGTCTGAGTAACGTTATTATCTGTATTTGTTGCTTCAACTTTTGCTAATCTTCTTACTTGATGATTATTGTTGTATGTTACTGTGGATGTATTTAGGTGACTGTTACGTGGTTGATTTGAAGACTGATTGTCATTGGTTGCTACTTGGGATAATACGTTGTTATTACCATCTTGCTTATAATTTGTTTTGGTTTGTGTTGTTGCATCATTGTTTTCCTGAGTTGTTTGATTGCTAGTAGTTGTATCTTGTTTCGTTGCAGGTGATACATCGGTGGATGTATTTAAAGTAGAGTTATTGTCTAGTGCTTCAGTGGCTTTATTGACTGTACGATGGCTGTCGCTTATTTCATTTATTGCTTGTGCCTCGCTATTTACATTGTCAGACTGAGTTATTTGTTTGTTCTGCGTTGTTGCTTCCTGATTTGATATTTCATTATTATAATTATTATCATCTTGAGTGTCACCAGTAGCATCATTATTATGCTGTATTTGTTGTTTTGACAAATTACGCTCCACTTCTTCAGCTTCAGCTTCTTTAGTCATTAACATTGTCAGACCAATAATACTACCTACCAGTATGGATGATACGCCAAATTTATGCTTCCGAATTGAAAACTTTTCTTTCTTTGTTAGTTTCATTTAATCTCTCCTTTGATTGATATGATTATGCCCCTAATTTAAACGTGTACTAATAATTGTATTATTTATAGAATAAGACTTTAATTAACGTTTATGCAATAAGTTAGCATTATACAGGTAAATTTCAATAAAATCAATTATTAAGTTTTTGAATATACACAAAAAATGACTCATTTTACACTATCACATAAAATGAGCCATTTCCAAAATTTAAATTTGAATAAGCAAAATATTTAATAAAGGTAAGACAAACATAAAACTATCGAAACGATCTAAAATACCACCATGTCCTGGTAAAATTCTTCCTGAATCCTTTACACCAAAGTGTCTTTTAAAACCAGACTCAACTAAATCTCCAAGTTGACCAAACATACTTAATATAATGGTGATGAGCAAAATGAGCCAAATATTCATGTTAAAATCCACAAAGAATATCATAACTAACGGCACGATTAAACTGCTAAATAATCCTCCAATAAAACCTTCAATTGTTTTATTTGGACTGATAACCGGCCATAATTTATGCTTCCCTAATAATTTCCCAAAAATATATGCACCTGTATCTGTAAGCCAAACAACTAAGAATGCATAGAGTATGAAATGTAAACCTTCTGAACGCGTTTCATAAAAATACATGAAACCAATGCCTACATAGGCAACTGACATTAAACAAAATGCTGCATCCATAAAACTAAATCGATTCTTTGATAAAACAGTATAGCTTAATAAGATAAAACTCATTGCAATTAAACTTCTAAGTTGAATCATTTGAACCCATGCTCCCGCATCTTGCGGTAACATGATAATTATTAAAGCAATAGCACTAAAAATGCCTGGAATAGATAAAAACTTTATCATATTCATATTGAGCAATTCTTTCAGCGCAATCAACGCTAATAAGAATGCAAATAACATGAGAATAAATCCACCCTTTAATAAAATGGGCAGAAATATAAGTAATGCAATAATTGCCGTCAGTGTTCTAACTTTCATAAAAGACTCCTTACTATAATCCTCCAAACCGTCGTTGGCGAGATTGATATATTTTTATGCACGATTTCAATTCTTGCTCATCAAAATCCGGCCATAACTTTTCATTAAAAATAAATTCACTGTATGAAACCTGCCAAATTAAGAAATTACTGATCCGTTGTTCTCCAGAAGTTCGAATTAATAATTCAGGTTCTGGATATGATTTAGTCATTAAATGACTTGAAATCATATTTTCATTAATACTTTCTTCATCTAAACCTTGAGCTTGAAGTTCTTTATAAATTGCTTTCACACTATGTACAATTTCTGCTCTCCCACCATAGTTAATCGCAAAAATTAATCTTAATCCTGTATTATGTTCTGTTTTAATTTTGGCTTCATTAATAGCCTTTATCGTAGACTCTGGTAATCCTTCCATAAATCCAATCGTTTCTACTTTAACATTCTTTTCAATCAACTCTGGCAAGAATGTTTTTAAAAAATTAACAGGTAAACTCATAATATAGTTAACTTCACTTTCAGGTCTAGACCAATTTTCTGTTGAAAAAGCGTAAAGTGTTAAATACTTAATACCAAGGTTATTGGCTTCTCTTGTTATTTTTTTGATTGTTTGCATACCTTCATAGTGGCCTTTTATACGCGGCATCTTTCTCTTTTTAGCCCATCGACCATTCCCGTCCATGATAATTGCTACATGTTCAGGTATATTACGCATGTCTAAATCAATATCATCTGTTATCTCAATCTTATTTCTATTTATTAGCTTCTTGAACATGGTCTTTCCTCCGAGCCTGATCATCTCTGTAGTATTATAAATATCATTATATAAGAAATCATCTATCATTTTATCATACTCATTCATGGCATTGAATAAGCAAATAGAAAAACTGTACCAAAGTCTGATGCAATATTTCTCTAAAAAAGGTACATTTCTTGTTAAACCTCAAGTGAAATAACACATGCAGCTTGATACAGTTAAGACTCAGACTATTCGTGTTTATATCTAATTTTTGTAATAAATCTGTTGAAATTAGTTTTAAACAGACATAATATCTTTTTCTTTGTCTCCAACTAATTGATCAATTTCTTTGATTGAATCATCCGTTGCTTTTTGTACATCATCACTTTGAGTTCTTAAATCATCTTCAGTGATGTCGCCATTTTTTTCATCTTTTTTCAATTGATCATTAATATCACGACGAATGTTACGGATTGATACTTTTGCATCTTCTCCAACTTTTTTAACATCTTTAACTAATTCTTTACGACGTTCTTCAGTTAATGCAGGAACTGTGATACGAATCACTTCTCCATCACTTGTAGGGTTTACACCCAAATTCGCAGCGATAATTGCTCTTTCAATGTCTTTTACCGATGTTTTATCATACGGGGAAATCACTAATAAACGTGCTTCAGGAACATTAATGCTGGCTAATTGTTGTACAGGCGTAGGTGCACCATAATAATCAACTGTCACACCGTTTAAAAGATTAGAGTTTGCTCTACCTGCATTAATATTCGCAAGTTCACGAGATAAATTTTCAATTGATTTGTTCATTCTTGCTTTTGTATCTTTAATTATGTCAGCCATTTTTTTACACCTCAAAGTTTTCGACTATAATATTATATACTTCACTATATATACTATATGCCATTTATTAAAATTTCAATATGATTATTTTGTTATTAACGTACCAATTTTCTCGCCCATTACTGCGCGCTTAATATTGCCTTCTTCCATAATGGAGAATACATTTAATGGAATATTGTTGTCCATACAGAATGACGAAGCAGTAGAATCCATAACTTGTAATCCTTCTTGTAACATTTGAATATGTGTTAAATGTTCATATTTAACTGCATTAGGGTCAACTTTTGGATCAGCAGAATATACGCCATCCACGTTATTTTTGCCCATTAAAATAACATCTGCTTCAACTTCAGCAGCACGTAAAGCTGCGGTTGTATCAGTTGAGAAGTATGGATTGCCGATGCCAGCAGCAAAGATGACTACCCGCTTCTTCTCAAGGTGTCTAATTGCTCGACGTCTAATATAGGGTTCAGCTACTTGTTTCATCTCAATGGATGTTAATACTCGAGTATCACAATCAAGTTGTTCTAAACTATCTTGCAAGGCAAGTGCATTCATCACAGTTGCTAACATACCCATGTAATCTGCTGTACCGCGATCCATACCTAAGTCGCTACCTGTCTTACCTCTCCAAATATTTCCACCACCAACAATGACTGCAATTTCACAATCCATTTTGGCAACTTCAGCTACTTGCTCAGCAACACTTTTAATGATAATTGGATTAATGCCAAAGCCTTTTTCACCAGCTAGTGCTTCACCACTTAATTTTAATACGACACGTTTATATTTAGAAGTTTGAGTCATTTTTTTGTCCTCTCCATTAAAAAATATGTAACAGATACAAGTAAAGAAGACACGGTCGCGTCTTCTAAAATAAATATAATCATTTATATTTAGAAAACCTCAAAGGTGCCTTCTTCCTTGTAAACTTTATGACGGGTTATTTCATTTGTCCTTTAACTTCGTCAGCAAAGTTTTCTTCACGTTTTTCCATGCCTTCGCCTACTTCATAACGTACGAAGTCAACAAGTTTTCCACCTTTTGATTTTAAGAAAGCTTCAACTGTTTGATCTGGATCTTTAACGAAGTTTTGATCAACTGCACAAATTTCTTGAAGATATTTACGTAAACGACCTTCGACCATTTTTTCAACGATATTTGCTGGTTTACCTTCATTTAATGCTTGTTGTTTTAATACTTCTCTTTCATGATTGATTTCATCTTCACTAACTTGTTCAGAAGAAACATATTTAGGGTTAATAGCAGCAATGTGCATTGCCACATCTTTAGCTGCTTCTTCATCTGTAGAACCTTCAACTACTGATAATACACCAATGCGTCCACCCATGTGCAAGTATGCACCAAATGCATCGTTATCTGATTTTGATTTTACTGCGAAACGACGGATGCTTAGTTTTTCACCAATTGTTGAGATTGCTTCTTTCATTTTTTCATCAACAGATTGACCATTTGGTAATTTAGTTTCCATTAATGCATCTACTGACTCAGGTTTAGTATCAAGAATTTGATTAGCAATTTCTTTTACTAATTCTTGGAAACCTTCGTTACGTGCTACGAAGTCTGTTTCAGAGTTAATTTCAACGATAGCTGCTTCATTGCCTTTAACTTCAACATGTACTAAACCTTCTGCAGCGATACGGTCTGCTTTTTTAGCTGCTTTAGCAATGCCTTTTTCACGTAAGTAATCAATTGCTTTATCGATGTCACCATCAGTTTCAGTAAGCGCTTTTTTACAATCCATCATACCAGCGCCAGTTCTTTCGCGTAATTGTTTAACAAGTTTTGCTGAAATTGCCATTCATTATTCCTCCAATATTTTCATTGTAATAATCAATATACTTAAATATTACCATTATTAGTAGTGATATTTCCAATACTCTATTGTCATTTAAATATTTTTTCACTTTACTGCCGACTCAATCAATTTGATTTGAAAAAAAGGTGATAAGCATCACATCTTATCACCCATTTAAACTATTTCTTAGTTTGATTCAACAGAAGTGTTTTCTTCAGTTGTTTCTGCATCTTTAGCTTCTTCTTTTTCATCTAAATCGATGTTTTGCTCTGCAGCTACTTCTTCATTAGATACACCTTGTTGACCTTCTAAGACAGCATCAGCCATTTTACCAGTTAATAATTTAACGGCACGAATCGCATCATCGTTTGCTGGGATAACGTAATCAATTTCATCAGGATCACAGTTAGTGTCAACAATACCAACGATTGGAATATTTAATTTACGTGCTTCAGCAATCGCATTGCGCTCTTTACGAGGGTCAACAACGAATAATGCTTGAGGCATTGATTTCATATCACGGATACCGCCTAAGAATTTGATTAAACGGTCATATTCTTTTTTAAGTTCAACAACTTCTTTTTTAGGTAAAACGTCGAATAAACCATCTTCTTCCATCTTTTCGATTTCAGAGATACGTTTAATACGTTTAGAGATTGTTTTATAGTTTGTTAAGATTCCACCTAACCATCTTTGGTTAACGTAGAATTGTCCAGCACGTTCAGCTTCTGCTTTCACTGATTCTTGTGCTTGTTTTTTAGTACCTACAAATAAGACTTTACCGCCATCTTCAGATACTTGTTTAATGAAGTTATAAGCTTCTTCAACTTTCTTCACTGTTTTTTGTAAGTCAATGATATAAATACCATTTCTTTCAGTGAAGATATACTTTTTCATTTTTGGGTTCCAACGGCGTGTTTGGTGACCGAAGTGAACACCAGCTTCTAACAATTGTTTCATTGAAATAACTGCCATGTTTCATTTCCTCCTGTTTGGTTATTTACCTCCATAACAAACTAATATAAAGACAATCCTCGAATTGCACCCTTTATATATTCATTTATTATGTGTGTATTGGCTTTATAGCCGAAAATTAATATATCATAAATAGTACGTCAAAGCAATACTTGAGTACATATTTTGACATTTTAAATTTATCATATTGTGTATGACTTCCTTACTAATACGTTACTTTATTTATTTCGCTCTAATTCATCAAGAAATTTTTCTTTTTTAACTTTAATAAATGTGCCCTTCATTCCTAATGATCGAGATTCTATGACACCAGCACTTTCAAGTTTACGTAATGCATTGACAATAACTGAACGTGTGATACCTACTCTATCTGCTACTTTAGATGCGATTAATAATCCTTCATTTCCGCCTAATTCTTCAAAAATATGTTCAATAGCTTCTTTTTCAGAATAAGATAAAGAATTGATAGCCATATTAATTGCTGCTTTATCACGCGCTTCTTTTTCTACTTCATTGTGTTTCTCACGTAAAATTTCCATACCAATGACTGTTGCAGCATATTCTCCTAGAACCAAATCGTTTTCATTAAAGTCATCTTTAACTCGACCTAAAACAAGCGTCCCAAAACGTTCTCCCCCACCTAATATTGGGAAAACAGTTGTTCTGCTATTAATAAATGTTTCTCTATCTTCTGGTGGGAAAACAGTCAACACGTTGTCTATATCTATATTAGATTGTGTTTGTTTTACTTCCATAAGTTGCTCTGTATATTCTTCTGGGATATGTTTGCTTTCTAACATTTGATTAATGCGTTCGCTTTTTAATAACTCATTTAAACTTGAACCTAATATCTTACCTCTTCGTGATACTATAAATACATTAGTTACAGTCACGTTACTAATCGTTTGTGCAACATCTTTAAAATCAACTGCAATACCTTTATGTTTTTGTAATAATGTGTTTAACTCTCTCGTTTTCGATAATAAGCTCATAATTTTTCTCCTTTATATATATTATAAAATAAATGCACTTAAATCTTTGTTTGTTGAAATAGACTTCAATTTTTCATCCACGTATTGCGGTGTAATATCGACGACTGCATTAGGCATATTTGGTGCTTCAAATGATAAATCTTCAAGCATTTTTTCTAAAATTGTGTGTAAGCGACGTGCACCAATATTATCCGTATCTTGATTAACTTGATACGCAATTTCTGCCAATTTCGTAATTGCTCCATCTGTAAAGTTAACAGTTACTTCCTCAGTTTTCAATAATGCTTCATATTGTTTAACTAATGAAAGTTTAGGTTCAGTTAATATACGATAGAAATCATTAACCGTTAAACTTTCGAGTTCTACTCTAATTGGAAAGCGTCCTTGTAATTCTGGAATCAAATCGCTAGGTTTAGAGACATGAAACGCGCCAGCACCAATAAAGAGCATATGTTCAGTATTAACAGTACCATATTTAGTTTGAATCATGCTACCTTCAAGTATTGGTAAAATATCTCTTTGGACGCCTTGACGAGAAACATCTTGGCCACTACTTTGATTATTTGTAGCTACTTTATCAATTTCATCAATGAAGATAATCCCCATCTGTTCTGCAAGTTCTATTGCTTCTTGATTGGCTGTTTCTTGGTCGATAAGTTCATCGGCAAAATCATCGGCTAGAATATTTCTTGCTGTTTTTACTGGCACTTCTCGTTCAACCTTTTTCTTAGGCATCAACTGATTCATCATGTCCTGCATTTGTTGATTTTGATTTGTACCAAGCATTCCTAAGGCCCCAGGATCTTGCTCTACTTTAATGCGCACCTTTTCGTCTTCGAGTTTTCCTGCTAGCAATTGCTGTCTTATTTCAGAGCGTTTAGTTTTAATTTCTTCTGTTGGTGGTTCTTCCTCATCTTCTTGGTTATTTCCAAAATTTGGAATGGCACCACCAAAAAGATTTTCTAAAGGATTATTGCCTTGTGCTGCTTTCTTCTTCATACTTGGAACTAGCAATTTAACTAATTTATCATTTGCTTTGGCCACAGCTTCATCTTTAACCATTGCTTTCTTTTGATTTTTAACTAATCTAACTGCTACGTCTACTAAATCTCTGACCATGCTTTCAACATCGCGTCCCACGTAGCCAACTTCAGTAAATTTTGTTGCTTCTACTTTGATAAACGGAGCACCAACAATTTTAGCCATGCGCCGAGCAATTTCCGTTTTACCCACACCAGTTGGCCCAATCATTAAAATATTTTTAGGCGCGATTTCTTGTTTTGTTTCTTCATCTAATAAACTTCGTCTGTAGCGATTTCTTAAAGCAATGGCTACTTTTCTTTTAGCATCATCTTGACCGACGATGTATTCATTAAGTTGAGAAACAATATCTTTGGGTGTAAGTTTAATCCCATTTGTATCCATTTTGTTACCTCCATCAATTTAACTCAAATCATGTGTAGTATTATTTTTATAGTGTTTCAACAATGATATTATCATTAGTAAAGACGCAAATGTCAGATGCTACTTTAAGACTTTCATAAGCCATTTCTTTAGCAGACAAATGTGCTGCATGGCGTTTTAATGCGCGACCAGCACTTAATGCGTAATTGCCACCTGAACCAATCGCAATAATGTCATCATCAGGTGCAATAACTTCTCCTGTACCACTCACCACTAAAATGCCACTTTTATCCATAACAATCAACATTGCCTCTAATTGGCGTAGTTGTTTATCACCACGCCATTCTTGGGCAAGCTCAACAGCTGCACGTTCTAAATTACCGCTAAATTGTTGTAATTTAGTTTCGAATTTTTCAAATAAGGTAAAGGCATCCGCGACACTTCCAGCAAATCCTGCTAAAACTTTATCATCATATAACCGTCTAACTTTTCGTGCTGTTTGTTTCATGATGACTTGTTGCCCTAGCGTCACTTGGCCATCCCCAGCCATTGCTGCTTCACCATTATGTCTTACAGCATATATTGTTGTTGCATGTATTGATGTACTCATTTAATTACGCTCCTTTTTTGCTCTAGGATGAGCATTTAAATACACTTTTCGTAATTGATCTTTTGAAACATGTGTATATCGTCCTGTCGTCGATAAATTAACATGTCCTAATAAAGACTGAACTGTCCGTAAATCTGCGCCTTGATTAAGCAAATGCGTTGCAAAGGTATGGCGTAGTTTATGAGGGTGTATGTCTGTAACACCCGCCGTACGTTTTACAATATCATTTAACACATAGCGCACACCACGTTCAGTTATCGGTTGTCCATTCATATTTACTAATAAAAATGGATGGTCATTCTGTTTTACAGGACCAAATTCTAATAAGTATTGTTCTATGCTTTGCTTACAAAACTCTCCAAAAGGAAGAAAACGCTCTTTGCTCCCTTTTCCTAGCACTTTAACTCCTGGCAATGTTAAATCAATGTCCATTTTCTTAATATGGACAAGTTCTGAAACACGCATTCCAGTAGAATAAAGCAATTCTAATATTACTCGATCACGTAATCCCTTTTTAGCATCGTGTAATACCGTTTCAAAAAGTGCATCCATTTCTGCCTCATAAAAAAATTGTGGTAAGTACTGCTCTTTTTTAGGGTGTACTAACTGCACAAATGGATTAATAACAGTTTCGTCCTGTGTCATCCAATATTCATAGAACGAACGCAACGTCGAAATTTTGCGTGAAACTGTTGTTCTTTTCAAATTTTTATTATACAAGTAGCTCAAGTAATTTCTAGCATCTTTATATTCAAACGCTGATAAAGTCAACATCTCTTGTGCTAAAAATTCATTGAATTGCATCAAATCATCATGATAGGACTTAATCGTATGGTCGGAGAAATTTCTTTCTACTTTTAACATATATAAAAACGCTTTCTGAATCTCGTTCAACAAAAATACCCTCCATCATATGCATTGTAGCATATTACATGAAGGGGGCTAAAATAATTTGATATTTTATTCAAAATTTTTTGAGAATTTGTCAAAATTAGTTTACAATTTAAGACTTGTTTTTGTATAAATTATAATGTTTTTTTATACTTTTCAAGATATTCTAATGCACGGTTTGCAAGTGTTTCATACCGCTCTTTTTTATCTTTTATACGCTTTTCAAGCACCGGCAATAAGCCAAAATTAGCATTCATTGGTTGGAAGTTTTTGTCATTTTTCGCATGCGAAATATAATAAGCCATGCTACCAATCATCGTTTCTCTAGGGAAAATCACTTCACCTTTTGCAAGTAATTTATGTGCTAAATTGACGCCAGCAACAAGACCACTCGCCGCACTTTCAACATATCCTTCAACACCAGTCATTTGACCAGCAAATTGTATGTGTTCATTCCCAATAAGTTCATATTTTTCATTGAGTACATCCGGCGAATTAATAAAAGTATTTCTATGCATTACACCATATCTTACAATTTCAACATTTTCTAATCCTGGAATTAATTGAATAACCTCTTTTTGTGCGCCCCATTTCAAATGCGTTTGGAACCCTACAATATTGTAGAGCGTTCCTGCGGCATCATCTTGTCTGAGTTGCACAACTGCAAATGGGCGTTTCCCAGTCTTAGGATCTTCTAACCCAACCGGCTTCATTGGACCAAATAGTAATGTTTTACGCCCACGTTCTGCCATAACTTCAAATGGCATACATCCTTCAAAATATTTTTCTTTCTCAAATTCATTAACTGGCGCAACTTCTGCTGCTAATACCGCATCATAAAAACGGTTGAATTCTTCTTCAGTCATCGGACAATTTAAATAAGCAGCTTCACCTTTGTCATAACGTGATTTTAAGTATACTTTGTCCATATCAATTGAATCTTTTTCAATGATAGGTGCAGCAGCATCATAAAAATAAAGTTGATCTTTACCAGTTATATTAACGATTTCTTGCGCTAAACTTGAAGTTGTCAATGGTCCGGTGGCAATAATTGAATGCCCGTCAGGAATTTGTGTTATTTCTTCATTTAATACAGTTACATTGGGATGACTGCGTAATGCGTCGGTAACATAACCAGCAAAATCATGTCTATCTACTGCTAATGCACCCCCAGCAGGGACTTTAGCCTGATCCGCTGCTTTAATTATTAACGAATCAAGCCTTCTCATTTCTTCTTTTAACACGCCTACCGCATTTGTTAATGCATTTCCACGTAAAGAATTGGAACACACGAGTTCAGCAAATTTATCTGTATGATGCGCTGGTGTTTGTTTCACTGGTCTCATCTCTATTAAATTGACATTAATCCCGCGTTGGGCTAATTGATACGCAGCTTCAGAACCTGCAAGTCCAGCACCAATCACATTGACTGTTTGTGTCATTTCAATCCTCCTATTTTAGCCATACTTTATTTTAAGGCTTTATTGATAATACTATTTTTGAGCTTCTTCTTGATAATCACAATTAGAACAAACTACTTGACTACTGCGTCCTTTTTTCTTCTCTACTAAATAATGCTCACATTTTGGACAGTCTCTTCCAATTGGTTTATCCCATGAAATAAAATCACATTCTGGATAATTAGAACAACCATAAAATATGCGATTTTTCTTAGATTTTCTTTCAACAACATCGCCTTTTTTACAAGTTGGACATGTAACACCAATTGTTTTAACAATCGCTTTAGTGTTACGGCAATCTGGAAAATTAGAACATGCCATAAATTTGCCATAACGCCCCATTTTAATGACCATTGGAGACCCACATACTTCACAATCCTCGCCAGCAGGTTCATCTTTAATTTCTATTTTTTCCATTTCTTTTTCTGCTCTAGCGACATCTAGTTTAAAACTATTATAAAAGTCATCAATAACCTTGCGCCACTTCATATCGCCTTCCGCAATTTTGTCTAATAATGTTTCCATATTAACTGTAAATTCAACATCAATGATTTCAGGGAAGTATTCTTTCACTTGTTCATAGACAATTTCACCTAATTCTGTAGGCACAAAACGCTTACTATCTAATTTGACATAGTTACGTTTTTGGATTGTATCTATTGTTGGCGCATATGTTGAAGGTCGACCAATTTTTAATTCTTCTAACGTTTTGACTAATCTAGCTTCGGTATAACGTGGAGGTGGTTGAGTAAAGTGTTGTGCTGGCTCTATTTGAGTTGCAGTAACTTTATCTCCTTCTTTAAGATTTGGCAATTTATTTTCTTTATCATTTTCTTTATCGTCTTTTGCTTCTACGTATAATGTCATAAAGCCTTTAAATTTAATCGTTTGACCGTTCGCTCTAAATTTAATGTCATTTTGCGTTACATCTAAGGCAACGGTATCAAGTATCGCTGGGGCCATTTGGCTTGCAACAAAACGTTCCCAAATTAATTTGTACAAACGATGTTGATCTCTTGATAAATATGATTTCATTTCATTAGGCGTACGCATTGCACTTGTAGGACGAATTGCTTCATGGGCATCTTGGTCCCCCTGTTTACCTTTGGCTTGACGCTTAGATACATAATTGCTGCCATAATTCTCTGTAATATATGATTTAGCTTCATTTTTAGCAGCGTCTGATATTCTAGTAGAATCTGTACGCATATATGTGATTAAACCAACAGTACCTTGCCGTTTTAAATCTATACCTTCATATAATTGTTGTGCAATCATCATTGTTTTACGCGCTTTGAAATTTAATTTACGCGCTGCTTCTTGTTGCAATGTTGAAGTTGTAAAAGGTTGTGCTGGATTTCTAGTTTTTTCCTTTTTATTCACATTTGTTATTTCAAACTGGTCACCATCTAATTTAGCAGTTACTTTATTAACGTCATCTTTGTTTTGTAATTTAAATGGTTTATTTTTATAATGTAAAAATTTAGCCGTGAATTTGGATTTTTGATATCTAAATTCACCTTCAATTGTCCAATATTCTTCTGGTTTGAAATTGCGAATTTCATTTTCACGGTCTATGACTAATCTTAAAGCAACAGATTGTACACGCCCTGCTGACAATCCTTTTTTTACCTTTTTCCACAATACAGGTGAAATGTTATATCCTACAAGTCGATCTAAAATACGTCGTGCTTGTTGCGCATCAACTAAATCCATTTCAATATCTCGTGGATGTTTAAAGCTTTCTTTCACCGCATCTTTTGTAATTTCATTAAATACGACTCTATTTTCTTTTGAATCTTCAAGTTCTAATATGTTTGATAAATGCCAAGCAATCGCTTCACCTTCACGGTCGGGGTCACTAGCAAGAAAAACCTTTTTAGCTTTTTTCGCATATTTCTTTAATTCCTTTACTACCGGCCCTTTACCGCGTATCGTTATATATTTCGGTTCAAAGTTATCATCAACATCCACGCCCATTTGGCTACGTGGTAAGTCACGTACGTGTCCCATTGAAGCGATAACTTTATATTTTTTACCTAGATATTTTTCAATGGTTTTTGCTTTTGCAGGCGATTCAACAATGACTAAATTATCTGCCAAAGTGATTTCCCCCTCGCTGAACTAATTACTAAAGATAAATGATAAACGCTTAATTTTGTTTTTGTCAATCTTTTAATGTTCTATTTTTCATTTTATAACGATATTGTTAAAAAAATTGCATAAATTAAGATACTATATTTTTTCTATCTGCGCACACATTATTTAATAATTTCAAAAAACTTTATTAATATCATAATCCATTAAAATATCTTCAGCTCCTGTAACAATACACGCTCCTTCTCGTGCACGATATAAATTACCTTGTGTAAGTGGATTAAATAGATCTCCTGGAAGAACATAAACATTTCTATTTTGGTCAAGTGCATGTGCGATTGTAATCTGACTACCACTACGTTTTTCAGCTTCGGTAATCAGTACACCTTTAGAAATACCGCTTATTAAGCGATTTCGTTGTGGAAAATGATATTTCGTTACTGGTTCGAAAGGTAAATATTCACTGATTGATAAGTGATGAGCTTCAATTTTTTGACGTAAAATATATGTTTCTTTAGGATAATGTGTGAGATGTCCAAATCCAAGCACTGCGATTGTCGCATGATGGTGTTGTATAGCTAATTCGTGTGCCATGCTATCGGCTCCTTTGGCTAAACCTGAAACAATCGTGAAGCGACGATTAAATTGGCTAAATAAAAAGTCTAAAGCTTTGTAGGAATAACTTGTGGCTTTACGAGAACCGACAACGGCTAATGTAGTGTTTGAATTAAGGAGTGAAATATCACCACGATAAAATAGGATTGGTGGAAAATCATAAATTTCTTTTAATAAGGTAGAATAACATTGGCTATTGATAGTGATAAATTTGACAGAGGCATCGTATAATGATGTTAAAATATAATCTTCAGAAATCCGTTTGTATTGTGCAGCTATGTCTCCGAACCATTTTTTAATTTCTGTCTTCGATAATAAATTAAGTAAATCATCCTCTGAAAATGATAAAAAGTTAGGGTACGCATGTATAAGCCGTTGAAATTGAGGCGCTTGTATACCACTATAACGTAATTTTAATAAAACAATATCGTCCACTAGGCCACTTCCTTTTTTACTCATTATAACTTGCCAATGCAACAATCTATATCTCAATTGTTTAACAATTCTAGCTTTAATTTAATCTAATTGAAACAAGTAAAAATGCTTATTTCTATATCAGTTTCTTCTATTTAAATGACTGATTGTGATGCATCTACATAAAATAAACAGTCTAAAAATAAAAGTAACAGATTAAAATTGTGATGCCAAAACCTTTTCTTCAATATTATCTCCACAATATAGTTAATATGATATGAAACATCATTTGAAAGTATTAAAATTGAAGTTTCTATTGGCAGCCTATATTGACTCTTATTCATAAAACACCTCATTCATTTAGTTTATAAATGAGACAAAAAGGCCTTATTTAAAGGGTCCCCAACAAAGAGGCTTTCAAAAAGAAATTCGACAAACAAAGCAAGTTGGGGTGGGGCCCCAACAAAGAGAATTTCGAAATGAAATTCGACAAACAAAGCAAGTTGGGGTGCGGCTATCTTCTATACAAGTCGATAATTCAAAGTCTTGTAAATAAAGAAGAACCTAAAACTTAATGATTGTGTTTTAGGCTCTTAACTAAATATTGGCAGTAGTTGACCGGATTGAAAATGCGCTTATAATAAGCTTATTTTAATTCTAGTCCATTTTATAAATTGTCCTATTTTCTTGAATAGAATTTATATAACCATGGTCGCAAAGGCTTAATGAAATCGCCAATATATTCCTCTACAAACGCATTAAAGCCTTTTTTAAATTGTTGCACACCATAATCCTCCGCCTGTGAACTAAAATCACCTGTTATACCATAAAAATTATAACGATGAATATGATGAGACTTGGCAAAACAAATCATATCCCATTGTAAACGATATGCCCCCATATATTGGATATATTTAGGATTTGAACCACTTGATAAATAATACATCTCATGATTGTTATAGACATATAATGCAGCTGCTAAATCAAGAATATTACCATCTTCCTGTTGTAAATCTTGAGTTTTAGCAATATTTTTATCGATACTCGCTAATTGTTGTGTTAACTGTTGATATTTTGTTTTACTTTTCTTAGAATTTGGATTAATTTCTAAAGTTTCTTTTACATCGTTTAATAATACTATTAATTTTTGTCGTTGTTTTTCAAGCCGCGTCAAATAATCAGCTAAATTGATATACGCTAATTTAATATATCCATTGTCATGATAAATCTTTTGCATTTCTTCAAAGTATGACTCTTCTCTGAAATTAAAGCCATGTTTTTCTTCAGCCATTTTAAACAATCGATAAAATCTATCCGTCTCTTCTATAGGTAAGGTAATGACTTCAACACCCATTTCAAAGGTTTTGTTAATATTACATCTTGTTTGATACGACATTTCTTTTAACAATTGATCTTCAGATTTTTGTTGTAAATTAAGTACTGAATGCCATCTAATTTGGCTCATATCGGAGTATCCAACGCTAAAACCTTGATGTTCATATCCTAAACGATGCATCGTATCAATCAACTTTTCATTGTTATACGTATGAATAATTTCCCCCTCTGCATTACGAATATTTTCTAAAATATAAGGGTCAATAAGAACAAATAAACCACGCTGTTTCTTTAGGTAGCGCGTAAGATGCTTAAAGAAAAATTTAACAAGCGATAAGTCATTATAATCCATCACAGGTCCACGATGACTATAAAAATATTTAAATATTTTGAGTACCCGTGCTTCTGTTAATAGACATGCTGCTATAACTTCCCCATAAATATTTTTCACACCAACGAGATGAACGCCTTTATGCTGCTGCTTACGATATTCATATAGTTGTATTGATTGAGTATAATGTGAGAAGTGTTTTGATACATAGGTATTAAACTCCTCACAAGTCAAAGTTGTAAAATTCATGCTGCACCTTCTTAATTATCATTATATATATATATATATATTACTATATATTCAAAAATTAATACATATACATATTTAATTAAAAAATGCCCAACAAAAAAACAGATAGATGGCTTATTAGTCATCTATCTGCTAATCAAATATTATCTTTATTAGACAGTTATTTATCTATTGTTAATAATTGTTCATAAATGCCTGCTTCTTTAGCAGCTGCAATTAATGTTGTACCAATTTCAGATGGTGTATCAGCTGTTTTCACGCCACAGCTATTTAATGTTTTAATTTTTTCAGCTGCAGTTCCTTTTCCTCCTGAAATAATTGCACCAGCATGTCCCATACGTTTTCCTGGAGGGGCCGTTTGACCACCAACAAAACCAACAACTGGTTTAGTCATATTTGCTTTAATCCATTCTGCTGCTTCTTCTTCCGCAGTACCACCGATTTCACCAATCATAACAACCGCTTTAGTTTCTTCGTCATCATTAAATGCCTTAAGTACATCGATAAAGTTTGTTCCATTAACTGGGTCACCACCAATGCCTACAGCAGTTGTTTGACCAATACCTTCTTCAGTTAATTGATGAACTGCTTCGTAAGTTAATGTCCCAGACCGTGATACGACACCAACATGACCTTTTTTATGAATATAGCCTGGCATAATACCAATTTTACATTCATCAGCAGTAATAACGCCTGGACAGTTTGGTCCAACTAGACGCGTTTTTCTGCCTTCTAAATATCGTTTCACTTTGACCATATCCACTACAGGAATATGTTCCGTGATACAGATTACCATATCTAAATCGGCATCTGCTGCTTCTAAAATAGAGTCTGCTGCAAATGGAGCTGGTACGTATACTACAGATACGTTAGCACCTGTCTCTTGTTTAGCTTCAGCTACAGTGTTATATACTGGTACGCCTTCAACAACTTGTCCACCTTTACCCGGTGTTACCCCTGCGACAATTTGTGTACCATAATCAAGCATTTGTTTTGTATGGAAAAGGGCAGTAGACCCTGTAATACCTTGCACCATTACTTTAGTATTCTTATCTATAAATACACTCATCTTAGTGTTCCCATCCTTTCCTTACGCTTCTTTAACAAGCTTAACAATTTTTTGAGCACCTTCAGCCATAGTAGCTGCTGGCTCGATTGCTAAACCTGAATCATTTAAAATCTCTTTACCGCGTTTAACATTCGTACCTTCTAAGCGCACAACTAATGGTAAAGTTAATTCTACTTCTTTCACTGCTGCTACAATACCTTCTGCAATAACGTCACATTTCATAATTCCTCCGAAAATGTTTACAAAGATACCTTTAACATTGTCATCACCTAAGATGATTTTAAAAGCTTCAGTAACTTTTTCTTTCGTAGCACCGCCACCTACGTCTAGGAAGTTAGCTGGATTTCCACCAAAATGATTAATTGTATCCATTGTTGCCATTGCTAAACCAGCACCGTTAACCATACAACCGATATCTCCATCTAATGCGATGTATGATAAGTCATATTTAGATGCTTCGATTTCTTTTGGATCTTCTTCTTCTAAGTCACGCAATTCTTGAATATCTTTATGTCTGAATAATGCATTATCATCAAAGTTAATTTTAGCATCTAAAGCTAATACTTCACCGTCTCCAGTTGTTACCAATGGGTTAATTTCCACAATAGAACAATCTTTTTCTACAAATACGTTATATAAAGAAATTAAAAATTTTGCAGCTTTGTTGATAGATTCTTTAGGAATATTAATATTAAATGCAATTCGACGCGCTTGGTAAGGCGATAAACCTACCACTGGGTCAATCGTTTCTTTAAAGATTTTTTCTGGTGTTGTTGCAGCTACTTCTTCAATTTCAGTACCGCCCTCTTCAGAAGCCATTAAAGTGATACGATCGGTTGCACGGTCAATAACAAAACCGACATAATACTCTTTTTGAATATCGCAACCTTGTTCTATATATAAGCGTTTCACTTCTTTACCTTCTGGACCAGTTTGATGCGTTACCAATTGTTTACCTAATAATTCATTTGCGTATGTTTCAACTTCAGAAAGTGATTTAGCAATTTTAACACCACCTGCTTTACCTCTACCCCCAGCGTGGATCTGTGCTTTAACCACATATACATCTGAATTTAATTCTTTCGCTTTTTCCACCGCTTCTTTAGCAGTAAATGCGACACGTCCTTCTGGAACAGCTACGCCCATAGAACGAAATATTTCTTTACCTTGATACTCGTGGATATTCATCTTCCATCCTCCTGTTTCTTAGGTTAAGTTCTACTCAATTATAAAAAATGAAAGCGCTATTGTAAACTGTAAGTCATTTACTTTTTGCAATTTATTTAAAATTCTAATAATTATAACATAGATTTAACTGGTTCAAAGGTTCTTCGGTGTATAGGTGTGACACCATATTGTTCTAAACCTGCTAAATGTGCTTTTGTACCATATCCTACATTTTTATCAAATCCATAATGTGGATATACTTGTGCGTAGTCACGCATTAAATGATCACGATATTCTTTTGCCATAATACTCGCTGCAGCAATGGATACACTTTTGGCATCTCCTTTGATGATAGCTGTTTGTGAAATCGTACTATCTATTGACATTGCATCAATTAATAAATGTGTTGGACGAACTTGTAGTTGATTAATAGCACGTTGCATCGCTACTTGCGTTGCTCTATAGATGTTTAATTGATCAATTTCAGCTGCTGAAGCAATTCCATAGGCATAACCCCTAACATTAGCCATTAAATCTTGATTCAGCTGTGCTCTATTGACCGCCGAAACTTTCTTTGAATCATTTAATCCTAAATAATGATGATTTGCATTTAAAATGACCGCACATGCAACTACTGGCCCAGCTAATGGACCTCGACCTACTTCATCGATACCACATATTATAGCGTCTGGTTGTTGCTGCAATATTTCTTGTTCATACTTCATCATTCTCTGATAATCCTGCTCTAACTTTAACTCTTTTTCAAGTTGGCGCTGTCTAACACGAATTGCTTGCTGTATACCTTTACGTTCATCAAGGTGTAAAGCATGATTTGAAAGTGCTTCTAATGTTGTTACCTTATTTAACTGCGCTTTAGCTTCTTTAATCGTTATTTTCATGTGCAATATCCCTTTTCATTTCTGAATATAAATCAAAACAGTAGGTACCCATTTTGGCATTGCGTAAATCATTAATGAGCAATTCAATTACTGCTTCATAATCGACTTCGTTTCCTTTTTGTAATAATCCTCGACGCCGTCCAATTGCATCAAACCATTCCAAAATTGCTGCGTCTTCTTCTACAGAAATATGATAATGTTGGCGCAATGTTTCGATATCATGTTGGATAAGAAAATTAAGTCCGAAGATAGCTACATCATCTAAATGTACAATACTATCTTTGATTGCACCTGTTAAGCTGAGCTTTTTACCTACAAGTTCATCTTCAAATTTTGGCCATAAAATACCTGGTGTATCAAGTAATTGCAATACTTTTCCAACTTTAATCCATTGTTGTTGCTTTGTAACACCTGGTTTATTACCTGTTTGCGCAATATTTTTGCGCGCGAGTTTATTAATTAATGTCGATTTCCCTACATTTGGTATGCCTACAATCATTGCCCTTATTGCTCTTGGTTTAAGACCTTTAGCTTGTTCTTTCGCAAATTTATCTTTGGTTGCTTCGATCGCTGCTGCTTCAACACCTTTTAAATTTTTACCATGTTTTGCATCTACAGCAACTGGATAGAATCCTTGTTCAACAAAATAGTGTTCCCACTTTGACATTTCTTTTAAGTTAGTCATATCTTTTTTGTTTAAAATAACCACACGTGGCTTTTGTTTGATGACATCATCTATCATTGGATTTCTTGAGCTATATGGTATTCTTGCATCTACTAATTCAAACACCACGTCTACTTTTTTTAGTTGTTCCGTCACTTCCCTTTTTGCTTTTGCCATGTGTCCTGGATACCATTGTATTGCCATCATTGTCACCTTACTTCCTATGTATTGTTAACTGTTTGATTATACTGTATATTCACAGTGCTTCCCAACATTGAGAAAGAATTTATGTCAACTATCACTTTTATTTTATAGAATTTAACTGTAATAGTAAAAATTTAATGTTATGTTTAAATGCATACTCCTAAGTACAAATACTTTTCATCGTAACCAGCATCCCCTACAATTTAAACAGAGTCACAAAAAGACAATAACAAATTGACTTAATCGAGGCTAAGTTATGACAAAAAAGTTACTCATGATTATGCTATTTTTAACACTTGCTATTATTGGACATACATATATTCTTTACCGCTTCATTCACGATGGTATTTTGTTTACTGGTCCAAATGATGGCATAGAACAAATGATTCCAATGCAAATGTATCTGTATGACAAATGGAGTCAAGGTCAATTTTTCTATGCTACTGACTTTGGTCTAGGAGGAGACTTTTTTAGCGATTTAAGTTACTATTTTTCAACTAATTTATTGTTCATTATAAATGCCATCATAATATATATTACTAACTTAATAGTATCGTTACCTACCGGAAATGTTACTTTTTGGACCATAAATGCAATTGTTATATCAATTGTCAAAGCTACAATTGCGATGCTTGTTACATATTTATTTAGTATGCGAATTGTTAAACATCGAGTGAACAGTAGTTTAATTGCTTTTCTCTTTGTTATGTCACCATTGTATTATCGTTTTACTGTCTATTGGCCATTTTTTAGTGATGTATTTATCGGATTACATTTATTACTTTATGCAATCGAACACATGCTACAACAAAAAAAGATAGGTCTGTTAATTTTAGCCATTACCATCATCATGATAAATAACTTTTATTTCGCCTATTACTTTTTACTCATTGGTGCAGGTTATTTGCTTATTCGCATCACCTTTCCACATAAAGATGATAGGATGAAACGCATAACAGCTTTATGGTTATCTGTATTGTGCGCGTTTCTAGGTTTAGCTAATGCCTTATTTATGTTTTATTATAGTGCTCAAAGTTATATTAACAATCGCCGTATTCCGTATAAAGATCATGTTCCTGTATTCGAATCTTTAAATATTAATAATAATATCTTTATTGACAATTACTTAATCATCTTGTTATTTATCACGATACAAGCATTGCTAACATTTAAGCTATATAAGCACTATTATTTTAGACTTTTTGCATTTTTAACGTGTATTACTATCCTTTTTAATTTTATGCCTATCGTAGATCAAATATTTAATGGTTTTTCGGCACCGCAAAAACGTTGGCATTTTTTACTAGCGTTTAATTCTGCGATGGTTATCGGACTGTTTATAAAATATTTTAGTACAATTCGTTTAAAAACGTATATATGGACAAATATTGTAGCACAATCAGCTGTTTTTATTAGCGTCATTGTTTATCATCAATATGTCCCTTGGTTAGTTTTAGTGCCCATAGTTTCTTTGATTGGACTATTCACTTTAATCATAAAAGATGCTACATCACGTTTAATAATAAAGCAGATTTATGTATTTTCCATTATTTCATTAAGTATTCTTGTTTCTGCTGTTTTTATTAAAAATCAAATTTATTTTAAAGATCACGAACAGCGTGCGAATAATATGTATATCCATTCTAGCCTATACAATTCTGAGTTACAACGGCAGCTTTTATCATATATGACACATACAAAAGAGCCATGGGAGCGTATTGATTGGCGTGTCAATGAGCAAGATAATACACCTATGTATCAGAAGTTTAAAGGCTTAAGTCTGTATTCAAGTATTTTTCATCATAATATTTTAGATTTATATTATGATGACTTGAAAATTAATTTAGCCGAAGAATCATTAAGTCGTTATCAATCTACTAATGGACGTCAAAATATTGCAAGTTTATTCTCTGTTCGTTATATGATGTTAAAAGATTATCAAAATAATTTACCTGCCTATTTTCAAAAGATAAAATCAAGTGGACAATATGCCATATATGAAAATAAATTGAATTTACCTGCAGTGAAAGTGACCAACCATCTTTATAATGACCAGTCAATAAAAACTTCGATTGATAGAGAACATGCCATGTTAGATGGTGTCATTGTACATAATGGTGGAAACAATTATCGTAAGCACAGTAAAAATTTATTAAATAAAGTTTCACAATCATCCCAACATATTCAATGCTTATCTAATAAACATATAAAAGTAAACAGCCAACAAGGTGGCATGATTAAATTACATGTACCCAAATCAATACGTCAACATTACACTGATTTTTATCTCACTATGTATATTAAACGTGGTCAACCCGATAGTAATTATAGTGTAGCTATCAATGGTTATGTTAATCACAGATTGTATAATCAATCTACGTATCGCACAGGCGTCAATACACAATTGTATCGCACGCAACCTGATGAGAATGGTAATATTAGCATTCAGCTCACACCTTCTGGTACATTTGATATGAAGTTAATTTCGTTACATGGTGAAAATTATCATAAGTTAGTTCAGACGCATCGTCAAGCTAATTTTGACCATCGTTATCAAGATATTCACGATGGCGTTCGTATTACTTTAGCTCCACATTCACAAGGAATGGCGGTTGTTAATATACCTTATCGTAAAGGTATGATGGCGTATGTAGATGGTAAACGTATCAATCCAATCAGAGTAAACACCATGATGACAGGTATTCCTGTTAAGAAAAGTACAACTTCAATTATCATTAAATATTTACCACCACATTGGATAGTCATGCTGCTGTTATCATCAATAAGTATCCTTTGTAGCATAATGATCACACGTATTTTCACTAAAAAAAGGAAAGATGAGGAATAACGTGATGCAAAAAAGAACTGTTCAAGCGATGAAGACATTTGTAATGATCACTTTAATCTCATTTATAGCAACACTAATCATTTATTTTCCTTTTATTAAAGATTGGATAAGTAAGGGATATGTATTTAGTGGTGTTGGTGATGGTTTTAGACAAATGATGCCTTTTCAAATGTATTTATATGAACATTACACACAATTAAAAGGATTTTATGATCACTCATTTGGTTTGGGTGGCGATTATGTTAAAAGTCTTGCCTATTATTATTCGCTATCGCCAACAATGTGGTGTAACTTTATCATGATATGGTTGGGCGAACGCTTATTACATTGGAATCCTCATGTCATTGGATTTTGGCCATTCAATCAACTTATTGTTGCTTTAGGTCGTTCACTATTGACATTTATTTGTGCATTTTATTATTTTAGATATTTAAAATTAAAACAAGCACCCTTGATGATAGCCACGATTTTATATGGCGCATCAACTGTTGGTCTTTATTATAATTTCACGTGGTCATTTTATGGAGATTTATTAATTTTTTTACCACTCTCATTGTGGGGGATGGAAAGATTTTTTCAACGTGGTAAGATAGGCGTTTTTATCGTCGCAATAGCTATAACATTATTTTCTAATTTCTATTTTAGTTATTATCAAGCGATTGTTTTAGGAATATATTTCTTATTACGTATTATTTTTGAATATCGCTATGATATCGTTACACGTTGGCAAAAGTTTTATCTACTTATGTTTGGTACGATACTAGCACTATTTTCAAGTATCATTGGCTTTTATACGGGAGTATCATCCTTTTTAAATAATGACAGACAACAAAACTCTGATTTTAAAATCAGTCTGTTTACTGATTTAACACAGGATAATTATTATATTTTTTCTAATGGCTTTTACATCACAATTTCGATTATTGCACTTGTCGCTTTGTTAAGCTTCAAGTTGTATAAGCATTATTATTATAAATTATTCGCGATCATCACTTGGTTTTTATTAATCGGATCATTAACACAATATTTTGATAGCGCATTTAATGGCTTTTCATTGCCTCAAAGGCGTTGGGTATACTTCTTAGTGCTTTCAACAAGTGCTTTAATGGCTTTATATATCCAACATATATCAGAATTATCGATAAAACAGTATTGCTTTACTGCTATTCCTGTATTTATCTTTGGCTTATGTCGATATCTATTTGCGGAACATTTTGTCAATTGGATGCTAATCTCACTCATACTTATTATTATCTTAGCCTTGTTAGTTTGGAGAAAAAAATGGCTTTATCATCCATTGGTTTTACTTGGTATCGTTGTCATCTTCTTTGTTCAACAAGTCGTGATGACAATTGAATCAAGTAAACGTACGATAGGTCCATACTCAACGACGATGTCAACGATCACAGATCCAAGTTATTATAATACGAAGCTTGCAAAAGTAATTCAGCAGATTAATCACAAAAATAACAATCCACTACATCGTATTGATTATATGTCATTCTATGCTTTAAACTCACCATTTATTTATCATTATAACGGCATATCCTTATATTCAAGTATTTTTGATGGAAGTATCTTAAACTACTATGATCATCTTATGCAAATCAATATGCCGGTTGATAAAAATAGTACATATCGTTATTTGAGTAATCGTGCGAATTTAGAAGCACTCTGGAATGTTCAAGATCGTTTTAGACATCCAAATGATCTCAATATACCCTATGGATTTAAAAAGATAGACACTATTAAAAACGGTAATGATACATTAATCCATTCTAAAAACACAATAAATTATCCTGCAACTCATGTAACAAATAAAGTATTTAATGCGTCAGATTTAAAATCACCGTTAGATAGAGAGCAAGCCATGTTACAAGGCATCGTCCCTAGCGATGGTTCAATTAAAGCAAACACAGCGTTTAAAGCTAATCAAAATTTAATAGATGAAGCAAAGCGGTCTACTCATAATGCAACTTGGCAAAATCATTCTCATTTAAAAGTAGATAAAAATAACGGTGGCGTTACGTATACCTTACCTAAAAACGTAGCTAAAAAATATAAAGATTTATATGTTGAAATGGATGTTGAGTTGCTCACACCTGATAAAAATCATGAAGTTGGTGTAAATGAATATGCGCAAGATCGTAATGAATTAACATACAAATATCGTCGTTTTGTTACACCCGTCACGATGCGTGTAAAAGCGTCTGATAAGCTAAATATACATCTATCTCAAGGAACTTATCGCTTATCAGTTAAAGGAATATATGGCGAAGATTACTCGTCCTTGCAACAATCAGCAAAAGACTTAAAAGCTGTTAGTGTAAAAGAAAATAAAAACGGTTATACGATTTCGAAATCAAAATCAACATCTGGCTATGTCGTTCTCCCTATGGTTTATGCAGATGGCATGAAGGCTACTGTAAATGGTCGCCACGAAGATGTTAAGAAAGTGAATGGTATTATGACAGCAATTCCAGTTAACAAAGGAGACACACATATCAGATTAACCTATACACCTCCACACTGGCATTTACTTTTCATCATGAGTATACTTGGAATAATTTTAAGTATTGCATTTCGTTTTTGGGTTAAAAGAAAAGTATAACAAACCGGGACAGAAAACCTAAAATTTATAAGGAGCGGCACAGATTCATAATCAAGTCTGTTCCGCTCCTTATTATAGGACTAAATATTAACATGTATCTGTGACTTTTTATTCTATGAGCACTTTTATAGCCTATTTCAAAGAGAAAAACTTCCAGCCTCTGCAAACCATACATGAGGTTGGAAGTTCTTGTATATGACAAGCATTACACTAACCCTTGTCTTATCATTACTTTCGATATGCTGATTAACGAATTTCTTGGATTCTAGCAGCTTTACCACGTAAATTACGTAAGTAGTATAATTTAGCACGACGAACTTTACCACGACGTTTAACTTCGATTTTTTCGATTTTTGGCGTGTGTAATGGGAAAGTACGTTCCACACCAACACCTGAAGAAATTTTACGAACTGTAAATGTTTCAGAAATTCCTCCACCACGGCGTTTAATTACAACACCTTCGAAAACTTGGATACGTTCACGTGAACCTTCAATAATACGTACGTGTACACGTAAAGTGTCACCTGTACGGAATGAAGGTAAATCTGTACGTAATTGTGATTTTGTTACTGCTTCAATTAACTTATGATTACTCATTATAATTTCTCTCCTTCAACCTATGTTCTTGCCTAGACAAAAGTATAGCAGCGGATCATAGTGATTTTTAGTGTCTTTTCACACTTAAACTATGTTAGCACATGGTCAGCCTTTTTTCAATTGCTTTTTAAAGCTTTCTATTATTTCTTTATCTTGTTCACTTAGAGGATAAGCCATTAATAAATCCGGACGCTTAAGATATGTGCGTATAAGTTTTTGTTTGTGTCTCCATTTTTCAATGTGTGCATGATTTCCTGATAATAATACGTCGGGTACAGTCATACCTTGAAATTCTCTTGGACGCGTGTATTGCGGGAATTCTAGTAAGCCATCTGAAAACGAGTCGTCTTGATGAGATTGTTGGTTACCAAGGACACCAGGAATTAAGCGCACAATAGCGTCCGTCATAGTCATAGCTGGTAGCTCACCACCTGTTAAGACATAATCACCCATAGAAATTTCATCTGTAACAAGATGTTCTCGAATACGTTCATCATATCCTTCGTAATGACCACAAATAAAGACAATATGCTCAGTCGAGCTTAGTTCTTGCGCAATCTTTTGTGTAAATGGACGCCCTTGAGGACACATCAGGATAACACGTGTCTCATCATTATGCTGAATATCTTTCATTGCATTGAACACAGGTTCTGGCTTCAGCACCATACCTTGCCCACCACCAAAAGGGTAGTCATCAACTTGATTATGTTTATTGACTGCATAATCTCTAAAATTAATTGTATTCACATTGATGATTCCTTTATCCTGTGCACGTTTTAAAATCGAATGGTTAAGCACGCCTTCAAACATTTCGGGGAATAACGTTAAATAATCAATTTTCATTAATCTAACAACCCTTCTAACGGTGTGATCATAATCGTTTTATTTTCAATATCAACATCTTTAACTACATCAGCAATATAAGGAATCATATATTCCTTATCGCCTTTTACTACCCAGACATCATTCGCACCGGTTTCAATAATATTTGTGACACGCCCAATAGGTATTTCTCCATTAAAAACCGTACATCCTATGATGTCAGAATAATAAAATTCATGCTCTGCTAATTCAATGCCTTCATGATCTCGCTCTTGATACAAATAGTCACCTTTAAATGATTCAACATCATTGATATTATCAAATCCTTCAAATTTTAGCATGTGGAAGCCTTTATGAATACGATATGATGTCACTGTTAACTCAACATTGTCGTTATTGTGCTTTAAGGTTAATACTTCTCCTGGTTGAAAACGCGTATCTGTAAAATCAGAATGAGATTTTACTTTTACTTCGCCCTTAATACCATGCGTATTTACAATCTGTCCAACTTCAACTTGCATTATCTTCGCTCCCTCGGTCATTAAAGTTATGAATGCCGCTAACTATATACTTTTACCTTTTTAAAATAGGCCGAGACAGTTATGTTTGTCCCGGCCTTTATAAAATTCAGCAATTATAGTACAAGCTAATTATTTAGCGTGTTTTTGTTCGTCAAATTTTTTCATAATACCTTCTTTTGATAAAATATTATGAACTGTATCTGTTGGTTTTGCACCATCTTTTAACCATTTTAATGCTAATTCTTCATCGATTTTAACTTCTGGTGCATTAACATGTGCTGGATTGTAAGTACCGATTTGTTCGATAATACGTCCATCACGTGGTGCACGTGCATCTGCTACTACGATACGATAAAATGGATTTCTTTTAGAACCTAAACGTGTTAAACGAATTTTAACTGCCATTGATAAAACGCTCCTTTAAATTTCAATATTTATTTTCTACAAGAATAAATATTAACAGGTCTGTTATACTTTGTAAAGAGTTTTTTCTTTACCATTTTTAACTCTATAAATGTATCTCACTTTTTTGACCAATGTGCTATTAAAAGTGTTGTTATCATAAAGCTTAAATCATCTGTTAAATTTGAAGATAATATTATCTCAATACCATCGCTTATTAAAGTCTATTATAAATGATTAATTTTAGTTCGTGTTGTTGATTGAATACTTTTACCGATTGCTGCTCTTTTTGTATATATAATTTTTCATTAATCTGAATAGGTCGTTGATATTTTACTTTGAAGGAAGACCATGTCAGTTGATAATTTTGAAAAATATATTCACAAACAAGTTGTCCTGGCACAATATGTGAGTGTAATGGATTTTTATCATGAACAAGCCTTAAATATGTGTGTACCATCTTTGAATCAAACTGCACCGCTACCACCTTCTTTAATAAAGGTTTGCTCAATTTCAACACATACCTCTCCTTGTATAGTAAGCTGTAAACAAAACTGATATTTTGTAATATTCTTGATTTGACGTTGTGATATACACGTTAAATGTGCATGGTATGACTGATCGACAATTAACTCTTTATTTTTAGCCACACGAGTTTCAGTTAATATGATTTTATCGTTAAGAAACTGGCTAAATAAATCAAAATTAGGCCATAGTTGTGCACACATCAATACAGGTACTTTGCCGGTATATTGTTGTTGGAATAAAGCGCAATATGCACGTACATCCGCTTCAATAAATTGAATGGTTTTAAAAATGTTCTCGTTGTAAGAGGGCCGCATTACCCATTCCTCCTCCAATGCCCATTGTAGCAATGCTCGTCATCTTATCTTCCATATTAAATAAGCGTGTTATTAGCGCTGCACCACTCGCTGCGTATGGATGACCAGTCGCTATCGCACCTCCCCAAATATTGAGTTTATCTATAGGTATATGTAATTGTTGCTGACAAGCTAATACCTGTGAACTAAATGCCTCATTAATTTCAAATGTATCAATATCATTTATAGAAAAACGCGTTTGTGATAATAATTGTTGGACAGCAGCAACTGGACCAATGCCTAGCATGGTTGGATCAACACCTTTTGTTACAGCTTGCTTAAAGACGAGTCCTTCGCTAAATCCAAATCGTTTTGCGAGTTGTTTCTCTAAGACCAATATCAAAGCTGCACCATCATTTTTCATACAACTATTTCCTACAGTTACAGTTCCTCCTGGCAAAAGTGGCTTAAATCGACTAAATTTAGCTGGTGTTAATCGTGGTTTTAAACTTTCATCTTGCGCAAAAGTTTGTCCTTTTGAGTGAATCGGAACAATCTCTTTCTTAATTTTACCGTTTTGATAAAAGGATGCAGTCTTCTGATGACTGCGAAAAGCAAATTCATCTTGTTCATCACGGCTTATATGATAATGTTGCGCTACATTTTCAGCCGCTTGAATCATTGAAACATCTTGATTATCAGGTGCAAAAGAAGCACGCTCATAAAATTGCGGTAAGTTGGTATCATAAACTGATTGTGGCCTTTTAATTTTCCAAGGCGCACGACTTGTACTTTCAACGCCACCAGCTAGATAAACTGACCCTGCACCACATTGAATCATCCGACATGCATAAATGACACTTTCCAACCCCGAACCACATTGGCGATCCAATGTTAAACCAGGTATGCCGTATTCTAAATTTGCCGTCAACAATGATTTACGTGCCACATTACCTCCATTCCCTACTGTATTACCAATGATAACATCCTGAATATGACCACATATATTGAGATATTTATTCTGATAAAATTGAAATAGTGGAAGTAATAATTGTTCTGGTTCTAAATGTTTAAGTTGACCCGCATACTTACCAAATGCTGTGCGTTTGGCTGCAACAATAACGGCTTCTCTCATGTAGATAATTCCCCTTTTATGTATTTTTCTTGCATCATATGCCGTGCTATTTTACCGCTTTCTGTATAAGTCATTTCTTTAACACGTTGTACGATTGAAGGTATTTCATATCTTGTCACTTTTGAAATTAAATACTGTCGAATGTCTTGGTAAGTTAATGCAACCTCTCCCGTATAAAGCAAAACTGCTACTTCACCAAATTTAGCATGCGGTCTACCAATGATGATTGCTTCATCTATATCCGGATGATTATGTAACAGCTGTTCAATACGTGCCGGATAAATATTGTTACCACCAATGATTAAACGTTCATTGTGCCGACTCATCAAATAGAGAAAGCCTTGTTTATCCACATAAGCAAAATCTCCCGTCTCTAGCCAATCAATATGATTGTAGTTTGTATGATCTATATAGCCACTGAAAGCCATTTTACTATTAATGGATAACATACCAATGCCTTGTTTATCTATGTGTGTCAACTTTATATCAACACTTTCACATATCTTTCCAACCGAATCTAATGGCGCATGACGGTTATAATTATAACTGATAAAACTAGCTTCAGAAGTACCAAAGAATTCTACAACATCAACCGATGGCATTGTATCTTGAATACGATGATAAAGTGATGTAGATAATTTTGCGCCACTGCTCAATATCATGCCTATTGAAATATGCGACAAGTCATAAGTAAGGATTGTCGACAACATGGTAGGTACAACAAATAAGGCCATTGTTGCCTGATTTGTGGATTCAAGTGATTGAATTAATTGCTTAGCATCAAAATCATCTTGCCCGCTAAAAGTACGCCCACTATAAAGTGCATACATACATGTGTAAAGTGTTAATGAGTGCTCTATTGGCCCAGGTGCCACTAAAACATCATGATTTTGACTGATGAGTGTTTCGTTCATTTTATAAGACGCTATCCAAGAAGGTTCATTTCTGTAATAAGCTTTTGGTAACCCTGTTGTCCCTGAAGTAAAACCAATGTGCAATAACTGATTAGGCTGTTGTATTAGCGTATCATCATCATAGTATTCCGTTTTATGATAGCCTGATGCATCAATAATCATATCAATATGACATTGAGTTGTTACATCAGCAACCATAGACTGATGCCATTGCGAATTCATCATTACTGGAATACCTCCAAGTTGATGCACCATAAAATAATGTACTATTCTCACCATTGACGATGGGTGCATTAAGCCTATTCTTTTATTATGTATCGAGTAAGGCATCTCACCACATGCTTGTATTATTTTATGATTAAGTTCTTTATATGTTAAATGATTATTATTTATGATTAATGCACGATTATGAGGTTGTGTTTTACTATATTGCGTTATTTTTGTCATTGTTTCAATCATTATCATCACCATATTGTTAACTATAAATAATTTCGTGTTTACAATTATACATGATGCTATTACTTTTTGGCTAAAAAAACATACTAAGATTACAAATGGGGACATAATTCCAAAATAAGCGCATAAAATGATTTGAAATTAAAAATCGTCTTTATGCTCCTATGATAGTAGTTAAAAGCACTGAACATTGTTTTAATAGCGGTTAATATAATCAAAACCACCCGTGTGAACGGGTGGTTTGTTCTGCGGCTATAAGCCTTTCATACTGGCCAGCCCTAAAAGGGCACTGATAAGTTAGCCAACTGCACTACTATTCCAGCAACCCTAAAGGGTTACTATTTTTTCTTTCTTTTTTTAATTTCTTCTCCTGTAAACGGATCTAGGTATTCTTCCATTGAGATTTAATCTGCAACGATATCCTCTTGTAATTGGTTTCGTATATAATTTTCAATTACTTTTTTGTTTCTACCTACAGTATCTACATAATATCCTTTGCACCAAAACTTTCTATTTCCATATCTATATTTCAAGTTGGCATGTCTATCAAATATCATTAAACTACTTTTTCCTTTTAAATAGCCAACAAATGATGATACACCTATTTTTGGCGGAATACTAACTAACATGTGAATATGATCTTTACATGCCTCTGCTTCAATTATCTCTACGCCTTTTCTTTCGCACAATTGACGCAAAATCATTCCAATATCTTTTTTTATTTTTCCATATATCACTTGTCTTCTGTATTTAGGAGCAAAGACGATATGATACTTACAATTCCATTTTGTATGTGCTAAACTGTTTGTGTCGGATGACATTAAATAGCATCTCCTCGTGTTGATTATTTTGGTTGGCTGACCAATATTAATTCTAGTACGAAGAGATGCATTTTTTGTGACAATGGTAGAACCTTTTCTGAACCATACGCATAGCGTATGGTTTTCTTTTTACAAAAAAAGCAGGCAATTTCTATTGAAAATTAATAGAAATTGCCTGCTTCAACTTGTTAACAATTATTTATTTCCAGACTGATTTTAATGGGTTTAAAATGGTAAATTCATACCTTTTAGCATATTTTGCATTTGGCTACGTTTACCCTTTTTACCCTTGCCACCACCAGTAAATTGTTTCATCATTTTCTTCATATCATTAAATTGTTTCATTAAACGATTGACCTCTTGTAATGAACGTCCAGAACCTTTGGCAATTCGCTTTTTACGTGATACGTTTAACGTTGCAGGATTTGCTCTTTCCATTGGCGTCATGGATTGAATAATTGCTTTAATATGGTCAATTTGCTTATCGTCCATATTTAACTTATTCATACCTTTCATCTTGTTCATACCAGGAATCATTTTCATAATATCATCTAGCGGTCCTAAGTTTTTCACCTGATCTAATTGGTCTAAGAAATCCTCTAACGTAAATGAGGAATCACGCATTTTTTTCTCTAAATCTTTCGCTTTTTCTTGATCAACATCTTGCTGCGCTTTTTCTATTAAACTTAGAACATCACCCATACCTAAAATACGTGAAGCCATACGTTCAGGATGGAACAGCTCTAGTCCATCCATTTTTTCACTCATACCGACAAATTTAATTGGTTTTTGTGTCACTGAACGAATAGATAACGCTGCACCACCGCGTGTGTCCCCATCTAACTTTGTTAATGTCACACCAGTTACATCTAGCTGTTCATCAAATGATTGTGCTACATTAACTGCATCTTGACCTGTCATTGCATCGACAACTAACATGACTTCATCTGGTTTAGAAATCGCTTTAACTTCTTGTAATTCATTCATTAATGCTTCATCGATATGCAAACGACCAGCTGTATCGATAATGACAAAATCTAAATGTTCCTCTTTGGCATGTTTTAAAGCATTTTCAACAATTTGTTGTGGCTTAACTTGATCACCTTCACTGTATACTGGAACATCTAGTTGTTTACCCACTGTTTGTAACTGATCTATAGCAGCTGGACGATAAATGTCTCCTGCTACAAGCATTGGCTTTTTATTGTATTTTTTACGCATTAAAAGGGCTAATTTACCAGCAGTAGTTGTTTTACCTGCACCTTGTAAACCTACCATCATCACTACAGTTGGTGGTTTGTTTGCCATTTTAATCGTCGTATTTTCACCACCCATGAGCTGTGTTAACTCATCTTGGACTATTTTTATTACCTGTTGACCAGGCGTTAATGACTGCATGACATCTGAGCCTAATGCGCGTTCTGACACAGTATTAATAAATTGTTTTACAACCTTAAAGTTAACATCTGCTTCTAACAATGCGAGTCGTACTTCACGCATCATTGTTTTAATATCAGCTTCTGTTACTTTTCCTTTACCACGCATTTTTTGCATCGTGGCTTGCAATCGCTCGGACAATCCTTCGAATGCCATGATATTGCCCTCCTTATTTATTCTAGTTCTTCTAATTGTTCAATATAGTCTTTTACTTTATCTGGTTGATGTATGACTTGCTTCATTTGATAGTATAGTTGACGTCGTTGTTCAAATTTTTCATATAGTTTAAGCTTCTGCTCATAATCTTCTACTAGATCACCAGTTCTTCTTATATTATCATAAACTGCTTGCCTGCTCACTTCAAATGTATCCGCAATTTCGCTTAATGAAAAATCTTGTAAATAGAAGAGTTCCAAGTAATTGCGTTGTTTTTTGGTTAATAATGCTTGATAGAAATCAAATAAATAATTCATGCGTAACGTTTTGACTAAATCATAATCACTCATGGTTATTTCCCTCATTAGCTGCTGTTTCTTGTTGTTGCTCAGGTATTTCTTCATTTTGTTCAATCATATCGGCAAATAAACCATATACATAGCTTTCAGGATTGAAAGGTTGTAAATCGTCAAGTTGTTCACCTAGACCCACGTATTTCACTGGAATATGCAATTCATTTCTAATGGCTAAGACGATACCACCTTTAGCAGTACCATCAAGTTTCGTAAGCACAATACCTGATACATTTGTAACTTCTTTGAATGAACGGGCTTGTGATAACGCATTTTGTCCTGTCGTAGCATCCAGACATAGTAATGCTTCATGCGGTGCACCTGGCACAGCTCTACCAATAACACGTTTCATTTTATCTAATTCTTGCATCAAGTTCGCTTTGTTTTGTAAACGTCCAGCTGTGTCACAAATTAAAATATCCACGCCTTTATTTTTCGCTGCATTAATAGCATCATACATGACAGCTGCAGGGTCTGAACCTTCACTTTGACTTACAACATCAACGCCAACACGTTCTCCCCATACTTTAAGTTGTTGAATAGCGCCGGCTCTAAATGTATCTCCAGCAGCGAGCATTACTTTTTTGCCTTCCATTTTATAACGATATGCTAATTTACCAATAGTTGTTGTTTTACCAACACCATTAACACCAACCATTAAAATAACATTCAAGCGACCATCTTCGAGATTCATCACTTCTGATTGGTCATCCTCTTGATGATAAATTTCGACAATTTTTTCAACAATTACTTCTCTTAAATCAGCTGTGTCTTGAATATTACGTCGTTGTGCTTCCGTACGCAATTCATCAGTTAACTGCATTACCGTATTGAAACCAACGTCAGCAGTGATTAGCATTTCTTCTAAAGCTTCAAAGAAATCTTCATCTACTTTACGATAGCGTGCTATAAGATTATTTAATTGTTCTTGGAAATTTTGTCGTGACTTTTCAAGACCAGCTTTAAATTTAGCACCAATTTTTTGTGCCTCAATTTCTTCAAAGTCTTCAATTGATATTAAGCCATCTTCATCAAAATCAGCTTCGCTCAATTTTCTCGGTTTCTTTTTAGCTGGTTCTGAATCAGCTGGACTATCGGCCGATGTATCTGATGAGAGTTGTTGTTCCTCATCACTTTTATCTGTTAAATCTCTTTCTTTATCATCATTAGGCTTACTAGAAAACTTATCTTTTAATTTTTTAAAAAAACTCATTCTAGTTCCTCCTTCATTACTTCATCTATAGTGTTTAAGTTTACGCTAACTAAATTCGATACCCCAGATTCTTGCATCGTAACACCGTATAGTCTATCAGCATATTCCATCGTACCTTTACGATGTGTAATAACGATAAACTGTGTTTCATCTGATAATTCATTTAAATACCGGGCATAGCGAATAACATTAGCTTCATCAAGCGCTGCTTCAACCTCATCTAAAATAACAAAAGGTGCAGAACGAACTTTCAATATTGCAAAGAGTAAAGCAATCGCACTTAATGCGCGTTCACCACCACTAAGTAAAGATAGATGTTGTAAATTCTTACCTGGCGGTTGCACAATAATATCTACACCTGCTGCTAAATAATCATCTTCGGTCAATTCTAACTTAGCATGCCCACCACCAAATAGCGATTTAAAGACGTTTGTAAAATGTGTTTGCACTTGATGGAATGTTGTCTTAAAGCGTCCTGCAACCTCTTGATCCATTTCTGAAATAATTTGTTCCAGTGTTTCTTTAGCTTCTCTTAAATCAGTACGCTGCTCATTTAAAAAGGTATAGCGTTCATTGAGTTCCTCAAATTGTTCAATTGCATTGATATTGACATGTCCTAGTTCATCGATAGACATTTTTGTAAGTTTAACCTTTTTACGCAATGACTCAATCGGCTCTTCAGCTTTATATAAATCACGTGCACGCTCAACAGTCAATTGATACTGTTCATTAAGGTGTTCAATTGCGTGATTAATCAGCACATCAAGTTTAGATTGCTTTGCTTTAATATCTTGGTAATAACTCTCTATTGATAAAATATCTTGATGATAGCTTTGTAATTGCTGTTCGCTATCTTCAATATTATTATTTAATAATTGTCGCTGTTCTTTAAGTTCCGTTAATTTATCGTTTAATATGGTTCTTTCTTGTTGTTTATCATTGATTTGAGCTTGTAATTTATCAAATACTTCTTGCCCCATCATTTCATCTGAATTAAATAATTTAATTTTGTCAGCAACATTGGCCATTTCTTTTGTTGTTTGTGCTCGTTGCTGTGTGAGACGTTCTAAAGCATCACGTTGCGTTTGAATTCGCTCTTTGATAACTGCAAGATCTGAACGTTTTTGGTTCAATGTTTGCTGTGTTTGAGTCGTTGATGCCTTATCTTCTTTTGTTAATTGCGTATAATGCTCAATGTCATTTTCTAATTGAGTTAACTTTGTTTGTATTGTCTGTAAACGCTGTTGTTTCTCTATTAAGGTTTGACGACTATTTTCACTTCGGTAGCCATCATTTTTCTCAAACTCAAATTCTTCATGTTCATCTTTTAAATGTTGTTCTTGTGTTGTTAAGCGGTCTAATGATAATTCGTAATTGTGTACTTGCGCTTTGAATTGATTAAACTGTTGACTTACTTCTAAATATTGATTACCTAACTGTTCAGTTTGCGATTTCTGTTGTTGTAACGCTTGTTCAAATTGTTGAGTTTGTCTTTCATATTCTTGTAGTTGTCCACGCATTTGACTTAATTCATCTTTTTGGGTCAATATGCTTTTCGTTTTACGAGCGCCTCCACCAGTCATAGAGCCGCCTGGGTTAACAATATCCCCCTCTAACGTCACAATACGCGTACGATAATGAATTTGACGAGCCAAATCATTCGCGTGTTTTAAATTATCAATAATAATCGTGTTTCCTAATAAATTCTCAACAATATTGCGATATGATGCATGAACATTAACCGCATCTGCAGCAATATTCACAAATCCTTCTGCTTGTTGTGCAGTTTGTTTAATTTCTTGCGCAACTCGGCGAGGTTGTATCACATTCAGCGGTAAAAACGTTGCACGTCCTAAGTTACGTTGCTTCAAGTATTGAATTGCATGACGCCCATCTTGTTCAGATGTCACAATAATATGTTGAAGTGAAGCACCTAGAGCCGTTTCTATCGCTTGAGTTAATTGCGAAGGTACTTGGATAACTTCGGCTACAGCACCATGGATTCCATCTAATGCTTTATCTTTCGCTTTTAGCACATGTTTGACCCCATTAAAGAAATAAGTATAATCCTCTTCTTGAATAGCTAAACTATCAATTCTTGACTTTAACTTATCTGTATAACGATAGGCTTGATATAATTGATTCTCTTGTTCTGTTTGACGTTTTTTAGCTTGGGTCATTTGTTGCTCAAGGCGTTTAATTTCATTTTCAGCATGGGTTAACTTTGATTTAGCTTGCTTATATGCTTTTGTAGTTTCTGCCACATCATTTTGTATTTCTTTTAATTGGTTAAACGCTTCTAGTAATCGTGAATCAAGACGTGATTTTTTAGCTTCATTTTCACTAATTGTATGTTCTAAAAAACGAATATCATTGTTGACATCTGATTGTTCAGACATCAAAGCGTAGTAGTCGTTTTTGATGTTCTCTAATTTTTCATCATGTTGTTCATCCGAAGAATATAACTGACTCTCTAACGTTTGAATTATTGAATTTAACTCTTTTTGTTTCTTTTTTAGTGTTTCAAGTTGTTCCTTTGCTTGCTGTTCTTCTATCTTTAGCTTGTCTAATTGTTGTTGCAAATTGTCCTGTTCTTCTTCATAACGGGCATTGGTAGCCGACTGATTCTTTTTGCGCTCTTCAAGTACATTCAATTGACCAGAAAATTTTTCATAATCTTCAGTTGTCTGTACTAAATCTTTATTTAACTGTTCCAGTTGATTGTCTATATGTTGACGAGTACCTTTATATTTTTGTAATTGTTGTTTTACTTGTGCTTGACTGCTTTCCTTTTGAGCTTGTTGACTTTTTAGCTCGTTCAAGCGTCCATCCAACTGCTCATTGTCTTCAGTGTAAGTATCGATATCATAAACAGTAACGATGACATCGCTTTCTTTCATTTCTTTCATCAATTGCAAATATTCTTTTGCGATGGCAGCTTCTTCTTTTAAAGGCTCAACGCGTCCCTCTAAATCATATAGAATATCTTCCACACGTGTGAGGTTATCTTCAGTTTGATCAAGTTTCTGAACTGACTCTGCCTTACGCTTTTTATACTTTAATACACCTGCAGATTCTTCAAGAATTTGACGACGATCTATTGGTTTCGCGTTTAAAATTTCATCAACTCGACCTTGTGAAATAATGCTAAAAGCATCTTTACCTAACCCAGAATCTAAAAATAAATCTACAATATCCTTTAATCTAGCACGCTCATTATTTAAAAAATATTCACTTTCACCACTGCGATATAAACGTCGAGTGACAACGACTTCATCTGCATCTATTTGCAAATCTTTTTTGGCATTATCCAAATGTAGTTTTACTTCAGCAAAATTTTGTGCCTTACGATGTTCTGCACCAGAAAAAATAATATCTTCCATTTTAGAACCACGTAAAGATTTGGCTGATTGTTCACCCAACACCCATTTAATCGCATCGGTGATATTACTCTTACCGCTTCCATTTGGCCCTACGATAGCAGTGACGCCTTTATCAAACTGTACATTTGTATGTTCTGCAAATGATTTAAAGCCAATGGCATCTATTGATTTTAAATAAACCATGTTAATCTCCTTAATCTTTACCTCGTTGTTAAGTTATAAACATAAAGCTTGTTAACAGCTTATTTTAAACATTGTCGAAATGCCATTATTTATGTTGTCGCATAATATGATATGCGCGTTCAGCTGCTTTTTGTTCTGATTCTTTTTTAGTCTTTCCTTGACCATGTGCTATCGCTTGTTGTTCTAATATCACTTCAGATGTAAACAAACGGTGATGTGCTGGCCCTTCTTCTTTAACAAGACGATACATCACATCCCCTTTATTTTGACTATGAACAAATTCCTGGAACTGCGTTTTAAAATCTACAACTCCAATAAGTTCATCATCTTCTACATAAGGGAAAATTACTTTTTCAGCAAAATGCCACACAGCTCCTAATCCTTGATCCAAATAAAGTGCACCGACAAATGCTTCAAAGGCATCAGAAATAAGTGAAGGGCGTGTGCGACCACCCGTTTTTTCTTCTCCTTTACCTAATAATATTAATTGGTTTAATTGAATTTTATTAGCAAATATTACAAGTGAGGGCTCACATACAATTGTTGCACGCATTTTTGTCAAATTGCCTTCCGGTAAGTTCGGATGTTTATCAAATAAATAACGTGAAACCGTCACTTCTAATACCGCATCTCCTAAAAATTCTAATCGTTCATTATGCTCCAAACGATTCATATTAAAATCATTAATAAAGCTAGAGTGAGAAAACGCTTGTTGGTACAATTTTATATTATCAAAATGGATACCTAATTCATTCATCTTTTGTTCAAACCGTTGTCTGAAATCTTTAATCATCTCATCTTTTTTTACGTTAGCCACACAGATACCTCCTAATTCAGTGTATAATAAAACACTTCACTCCCTATTTTAAGTGAATTAAATTAAAAACTAAAGAAAAAATCTGAGCCATCTCCTCGACGACCCAGATGTCATTTTATTATTTTTCAAGACTGTTAATATATTTAACAGCATCACCAACAGTGTTGATTTTTTCTGCTTCTTCATCTGGAATTTCAGTACCAAATTCGTCTTCTAATTCCATTACTAATTCAGCGATATCAAGTGAGTCAGCGCCTAAATCATCTTTAAAAGATGCGTCTTCTGTTACTTTATCAGCATCTACACCTAAACGGTCAACGATGATATCCTTTACTTTGTCGAAGTTTTCCACGTCGATTCACCTCCTTTAAAAAGTCCATTCATAGACTATTACATTTTCCCATTTTAAAAGCCAAAATACAAGCTAAAGTTTTATGGTAATTTTAAAATGCTGCTTGAAATTTAGACATAGTTAAATCTGGTTATTCTACTTAGCATGACGTAAATATTTTAAATGAACATGCGATATATACTTTACATATACATGCCGCCGTTAACATGAATGGTTTGACCTGTAATATATTTAGCTTTATCTGATGCTAAAAAGGCGACAGTATTAGCGATATCAGTATCTTGACCAAATCTAGCTAATGGTATTTGTTGTAGCATTTGTTCTTTAAGATCATCGTTAAGTGCGTCGGTCATATCTGACACAATAAATCCTGGGGCTACTGCATTAACAGTAATGCCTCGTGAAGCAAGCTCACGTGCAGCAGATTTAGTCAAGCCGATCACACCTGCTTTAGTAGCAACATAATTCGCTTGTCCTGGATTTCCTACTGCTCCAACAACACTAGATAAATTGATAATTGCACCACTGCGTTGACGCAACATTTGTGGCGTCACTTTTTGAATACAATTGAATGTACCTTTTAAGTTGGTATCAATCACATCATCCCATTCTTGTTCTTTCATACGCATTAATAAATTATCTCTTGTAATACCAGCATTATTAACAAGCACATCAATCGCGCCAAATTGTGCTACAACTTCTTTTATCATCGCTTTTACTTCATCACCATTTGCTACATTTGCTTGTATCGCAAAAGCATCCACACCAAGTTCTTTTATTTCGGATACGACTTCCTCTGCTTTTTCTTTATTGCCAGCATAATTTACTGCAACATTGTAACCTTCACTTGCTAATTGTAATGCAATGCTTCGTCCAATTCCGCGAGAAGCACCTGTAACTAATGCACTTTTAGCCATTTTGATTCCATCCTTTCACATCTTCTATAGTTTGAATTGACGTTAATTTAACATCTCGGTTAATTTTTTTGATTAACCCTGATAGTACTTTTCCTGGTCCTATTTCAATAAAATGATCGACACCTTGTGCAAGTAACCATTCAATAGATTGAATAAATTGTACTGGTGAATATAATTGCTTAACCATATTCCCTTTAATCACTTGTGCATCTGTCTCACCCAGTGCATTCACATTTTGTACTACTGGGAATTTGGCATTCTGCCATTCAAATCGATCAATATATGTAGAAAATGCATCTTCAATGACCTGCATCATTGAAGAATGAAATGGTCCAGAAACAGCTAAAGGCATTACGCGTTTTGCTCCTAAAGCTTTTCCTTCTTCTACAAGCTTATCTATTAAAGTTTTATGGCCAGATACTACAATTTGTCCTGGACAATTAATGTTTGCTGGTTCGATGATTTCATCTTGTGTAGATAAGGTTTGGCATATGTGGTTTACCTCTTCATAGCTTAACCCCAAGACAGCTGCCATGCTACCTACACCATTAGGAAAAGCTTGAGCCATTAATAGACCACGTTTGCGCACAATTTTTACAGCATCCTCAAAGTCAAGTACGCCGGCTGCCACTAAACTAGCATATTCGCCTAGGCTATGTCCTAACGTATAATCTGCATCAATATGTTCTAATGCATGCAGTAATGCAATACTATGCGTAACAAGCGCGGGTTGCGTATATTCTGTTTGACTTAATTTTTGTTCTTGGTCTGTAAACATGGTTTCGAATAAATCAAAATCCATCACTTCTTGGGATTGATTAAGTATCTTCGTTGCAGCTTCATTATGTTGATATAAATCTTCAGCCATACCAACTTTTTGCGCACCTTGACCTGGAAAAATTATTGCTGTTTTACTCATCGTTTGCACCTACCGTTTCTCGCATTGTTTGCACAATATGTTGTTCCCCTGCAATTTTTGCTTGTCTAATTGCAGAGTAAAATGCTCTAGCATTTGATCCTCCATGTGCTTTGACTACCGTACCATCAAGGCCTAATAGCACTGAACCACCGTATTCGGCATAATCCATTTTTTTAGCAAAATGAGCTAAATCTTTCTTTAACACTAAAGCAGCTAATTTATTTTTAAAGCTACTTAATAATGTTTCTTTTAACATCTTGCCAATTGACTTTGCTGTACCTTCAATATTTTTTAATACCATGTTTCCGGTATAACCATCGGTAACAACAACATCTGTCGTTCCATCCATCAACGTCTTAGCCTCAATATTACCAGTAAAATTAAAACTACCATCATCTTGTAATAATGTATATGATTTTTTCGTTAGGGTATTGCCTTTAGCTGCTTCTGTACCAATATTCAATAATGATACTTTAGGTTCAGCAATACCGCGTATTTTTTGTGCATAAATATTACCTAATTGTGCATATTGCAATAAATGTTCTGGCTTAGCATCAGCATTCGCGCCTACATCCAAGAACACAAATCCTTTACCATTTATTGTTGGCAAAGTAACGACAAGTGCTGGTCGTGCAACACCTTTAATACGTCCAACAATAAATAATCCCGCTGACATTAAAGCACCTGTATTACCAGCAGAAACACAACCATCTGCTTCGCCATTTTTCACTGCTTCAGCCATGCGGACCATAGAGCTATCTTTTTTTCGTTTAATTGCTCTTACAGGCTCATCTTCCATTTCAATTTTTTCCGTACAATGCCTAAATTCTATACGTTCATGATTGAGTGTATATTGTTGCTTATCCCCAAATAGAATGATTTCTAAATCTTTGAAATCTTTAATTGCTTGATCAACTGCTTCTAAAACAATACCAGGTGCATCGTCGCCACCCATCATATCAATTGCAATTTTAACCATTATATTCATCCTCGCTTATATAGAACATTTTAAAATGACCTTTAAAAACTAATATTTCTTTAACATATGATGTAACATCAATATGATAATAGTTTTCACTATGCTTTACCACTTTAGCGCGTGCTCTTACCGTATCATTTAATTTCACTTTCTCGACAAACGTTACATTACTTTCAGATGTTAATACAGTCGGTTTATGAATTAAAGCAACACATAATGAATTCGCTTGCGCAAATAAAATATGTCCTCGTGCGATATTATTCTTTGAAAAGACAGAATCTGAGGCAATATGAATGATTGATTCTGCCTCGATATTGGGATTCATCTTAATGATATCACCAAATATTTCGTTTGCTTCTAGTGATTGTAAATGTTGATAATTTTGTTCTGCAACCAATTTAATTCGCTTGCGCAACTCTGGGATTTTGAGATGTGTACGATCTAGTCGTATCGTCTGTATACTGACGCTGAATTGCTCACAAAGTTCATGATCAGTGATAAAAGGGTTATGCTCAATCGCTTGTTGAATGGCGATGCGTCGTTCATTTTTTTTCAATTTCATGCCATCCCCCCCTTTTATTTAGTACCAAGTCTTAAACATCTTCACATATCATAACATTTTATATTTAAAAAGCTCAACAAATAACCTAAGTTGAGCTTAAAATTTGCATATGTCATTAGTCAAAACTTGTATGCAACAAATGATCTTCTATAAAGCTGCGTAAATGATGATATGTTGCTGTAAAAAATTCACCGGATTGTATTAATTCAGATGCCTCATCTCGGGCAACTTCTAGCATGCGATAGTCTTCAACTACATTGGCAACCATGAAGTCAGGTAAACCACTTTGTTTGACACCGAAAAAGTCACCTGGACCTCGCATTTCTAAATCACGTTCACTTAGCTCAAATCCATCATTCGTCTGTGTCATTATCGTCATGCGTTCAATACCAGTTTCAGTCTTTGGGGAAGCGATTAATACGCAATAACTTTGATGTTCACTACGACCCACACGACCACGCAATTGATGTAATGTCGACAATCCAAAACGATCAGCATCATAAATCATCATAAATGTCGCATTTGGGACATTTACGCCTACTTCAACGACGGTTGTTGATACTAATATATCTATTTGATGACAACTAAATTGATTCATTACGTCGTCTTTATCTTCTGTTGATAATTTCCCGTGTAATAGTCCGACACGTTCAGCTCCATAATAGTGCTGCAGCGATTCATAAATAGCGACAACATTTTGCACATCTTCGAGATGTTCAGAACTCTCAATCAACGAACAAATCACATAAGCTTGGCGACCTTTTTGTAACTCTGAAGTCATTTGATGTAATACTTGTTCGTATTGCTCGTGTTTCGCCCAGCTTGTTTTAATAGGCTTTCGTCCTTTAGGCAACTGTTTAATAGAGGATACGTCCATCTCTCCAAAAACAGATATAGCTAATGTTCTTGGAATAGGTGTTGCAGTCATAAATAAGACATTAGTCATTGCACCTTTTTCTCTCAGTAATTGTCGTTGATTAACACCAAAACGGTGTTGTTCATCAGTGATTACTAATCCTATGTTATTAAACTGAACATCTTCTTGAATCAGAGCGTGTGTACCAATTACACAGTCAATCGTACCTTGTGCTAATTGCTCTAATAACAGCTGACGTTTCTTACCTTTAACCGAACCAGTTAACAGTGCAACATTCACACGTTCACCAAAAAGTTTAACTAAGCTTTCTGCATGTTGCTCAGCTAAAATTTCCGTTGGCACCATAAGTGCAGACTGATATCCAGCTGTTTTTAATGCATACATACAAATCGCAGCAACTACTGTCTTTCCTGATCCTACATCACCTTGCAATAAACGATGCATTCGAATAGGTGCTTTTAAATCTCTAAATATTTCATTCACACTTTGTTTTTGTGCATCTGTTAAATCAAAAGGCAACACATCTATAAAGTCTTTAACTTGCCTTAAATCATAATTAATTTCTATTGCATTATCTGCGGCCTTTTCTAATCGGTTCAACCACTGCATGCGCAACTCAAACATGAACAATTCCGTAAAGGCATATGTACGTCTTGCACGCAATAACGCAGCCTTATCTTTTGGGTGGTGTAAAATTTTAATTGTTGATTCGAGAGATTCTAGCTTATATTTTGCTTTTAGATCCTCAGAAAGCCATTCATGAATTGTCACATCACGAAGTGCTTCACGTATCATATCTCGCATATTTTTTTGTTTAATCCCATCTTTAATACGATAAATGGGTTCGAGTTCGTCCTGTTTACTGTTAGACTGATTAAAGAACATACGGTTACCATTTATTTCTTGCTTAGCACGATTCCATTTCCCTTTAACCGTAACTCGTTGATTTAAGGCGATTTTATTTTTTAAATAAGGTTGATTGAAAAACACACATTTAACAGCAATATTGTTAATCATTAAATGTATCGTTAATTTTGATTTATTACGTCCAAAAAATGCAACGGTTGGCATTGAATAAACTTCACCCTCAACTGTTACCATCGTTTGATCTTCAGCCGTCGATAAATCAACTACTGTATTGTCTTCATAGCGTGTAGGTAAATACAACACTAAGTCACCAACTGAATATATATTTAGTTCATTTAATATTGCTATACGTTTAGGGCCTAGTCCTTTTATATGAGACAATGGATACGGGCTCTCTATTAAATTTACCTTAGTCATATCAATCACCTTATTATATCTAAATTATGACAAGCTTTATTTATATTCGATTCGTTTATTTTTCATATTATTCACTACACTTATGTTACCATCTTATGTTTTAAAATAGAAAGAGAGCGCACAGATAAAAATTCTGTAACACTCTCATCATATGAGTTGACTTATGGATACACATCGTACAAATAATACAAATCTCACTATATATCATTTAAATTGTCAACCGTTCACTAATAAATTATCTTCACATATCTGCAATTGAGAACAGATGGTTACAGACTACTCAACTGATAATAAATAGTTGTATATTGGTTGACCACCATCATGGAGTTCAACCTCTAAGTCTGGATAACTTTCCTCAAGCCATTCCGAAAGTTCATCTGTTACGGCTTGTGTTGCATCTTTCCCAGTTATAACCGTTAAAATTTCGCTATCATCTGTTAGCAATTGCTTTAATAAGCCTTGTAATGCAGCAAATTCATCGGCATCACTAATCACAATCTTATCTTCTGCTAAGCCCATAAATTCATCTTTTTTAATTTCAACACCATCAATTTTAGTGTCTCGAACTGCAAACGTTAAAGAACCAGACTGAATAGTTTCAAGTGCCGTTTCCATGTGCGCCTTATTATCTTCTAATGACGAGCCTTCATCATATTGGAATAAAGCTGCGATGCCTTGAGGAATGGATTTGGTTGGAATTACGATTGCCTCAGCATCAACGATACTTGCTGCTTGTTCACTAGCCATTAGAATATTTTTATTATTTGGCAAAATAATAGCACGTTTACATTGTGACTGTTCGATTACTTTAACAATATCTTCTGTTGATGGATTCATCGTTTGTCCACCGCTAATAATGTGTGTTGCACCCATCGATTTAAATAATTCTGAAATGCCTTCACCCATAGAAATAGTAATAATTGCTGTTTCAACTGTTTCGTGCTTATCTTGTTTCTTTTGATTCCCACTAGCTTCTTTGCGAATTACTTCTCGATGTTGCTCACGCATGTTCTCTACTTTTAGCTTGATTAATTCACCATACTGTTGTCCATAGTTAAAAACGTCACCTGGCGTTTCGGTATGTACATGAACTTTTACAATTTCATCATCGTTAATGACAAGTAACGAATCGCCGAATTTACTCATATCACTTCTAAATTCTTGTTCATCGAACGGCTTTTTGTCTTTGCCAAAGCGCACCATCATTTCTGTGCAGTAACCATAAATAATATCTTCTGTATTAATTACACCATGGAAATCATGTTCCTCATTGACAAATGTTTCTGTATCTAATTTAGGTGCTTGAGCTTCAACTTGCTCACCTTTAAGTCCTTTTAAAAAGCCTTCATAAACACATAGTAAACCTTTGCCACCGCTGTCAACAACACCAACCTCTTTTAGTACTGCTAATAAATTAGGAGTGTTATCCAATGATTTTTTAGCTTCTTCAATTGTATGTGTCATAATTTCAATAATATCACTAGTCTCTTCCGCTTTTGCTACAGCACCCTTAGCAGCATCTTTAGCTACAGTTAAAATTGTCCCTTCAACCGGCTTCATCACTGCTTTATAAGCTGTATCTACCCCCGCTTGAAAACTAGCTGCAAATTGTTGTGCATCTATGACTTTAGCATCTTCGATATTTTTACAAAAACCTCTGAATAATTGAGACAAAATAACGCCTGAGTTTCCTCGTGCACCCATCAATAAACCTTTAGAAAACGTTTTGCCCAATTCTCCAATATTTTGAGAAAGATTATTTTCAACTTCTTCTCTTCCAGACGTTATCGTCAGATTCATATTTGTGCCTGTATCACCATCGGGTACAGGATAAACGTTTAATGAATCTACCAAATCTGCATTATTAGATAAATTTTGTGCCCCTTGTATAATCATATCGGCAAATAATTTACCATTTATTTCGCTAATCATTATGATTGTCCTCCTAAACCTTCTTGCCCTTAGTATTCACTCGTACACCTTGTACAAATATATTAATTGAATTTACCTTTACATTAAGTGCTTGCTCTAATGTATATTTCACTGTAGATTGAACATTATTAGCTACTTCAGAAATTTTCACACCATAGCTAACAATGATATACATATCAACATCTAAAATACCATTGTTTTCATGAACTACAATGCCTTTAGCGTAATTTTCATGACCTAATATTTCAGCAATTCCATCGCGCACTTGCTGTCTGGAAGCCATGCCTACAATTCCATAACTTTCTACGGCTTTACTACCGACCACAGATGCTATTACTTCATTTGAAATATCAATTTTGCCATATTCGTTTGAAATTTCTAATGTCATCTTAAAGTCCTCCTGATTATTGGTTAAATATAAAATGACGCATGCTGAGATGATGGCTAAACATTGTCTTATGACAAGCCATTACATCTCTTTCAACTTGAATTTAACTTGGTCGACAAACTCTGACCGATTCATCTTATTTACTTATTCATTTTGGAACTTTGCTATTTGCTTTAGCTATGTCCTCACATTCACTATACTTTAACTTATCTTTAAAAGTATCATACTATATAACTCCACAGCTAACAATTATATCACAAAAATTTGTAAACGATAGATAATAATGAAAATCAAACGAAATTTTCTTGCTTATATAGTGTGATTATGGTATCTTATTCAAGTATATAAGTATCTAAGTGTATTTATATTTATTAAAGGAGGTACTTTGATGGGTAAACAATGTTACGTAACTGGTCGTAAAGCATCAACAGGTAATCATCGTTCACACGCTTTAAATGCGAACAAACGCAGATGGAACGCTAACCTTCAAAAAGTTAGAATCCTTGTAGACGGAAAACCTAAAAAAGTTTGGGTTTCTGCACGTGCTTTAAAATCTGGTAAAGTTACTAGAGTTTAATAAATATAATGCACACATTAACATGATCATATGTGGTGACCATGTTAATTCACTAGTTTGATTATCTAGTCATAAAGGAGCACATCGTTTTAAGTCGATGTGCTCCTTTTATGTTTACTCTTATGTTAATCATTATCGCGACTTCTTATTTGCAATACTTGTCCTTGATGTATGTCGATCCATGCATATGGATGATTAATTTCATTTGAAATTGTTAAAGTCGAACCAATTTCTAATTGTCGTCGTTCTAAATTGTATTTAAAACCTTCTAATGAAAGTACGACTTCACCGTTGACAGGTATAAATGAAATATAAGGGAAATGTTCATCTTTAGCTATTTTGTGTCGTCCCATTTCCAACAATTGAATGACATTTTGGGCATCAACCATTTTAATAGCAATTCCGTGGCGACGATAATGTTTTTTAAGTAATATCTGAAGTGCTCCCATAAAATGATCTAAACGACCACCCGTAGCGCCATAGATAAAAATATCCGTATAACCATGTGCTACAGCTTGCTCCACTCCCAAAGCTAAATCCGTATCATCTTTCTCTGCTTTAACAGGATGAATATCTAATTTTTCAATTAATTGTTGTCGCTCATGCTCGCTAACTGAATCAAAATCTCCAACCGAATAAACTGGGTTTATTCCATGTTCGACCAATATAAGCGCACCACGGTCAATACCTGCCCACGCTTCATTACGATACTGTTCTAATACACCTACAGGTAAATGTCTATCCGCACAAAGCAAATTGATTTTCATGACGTCTCAACCTTTCAAATCTTGAGTTACAACTGCATAGTCATGATGTTTAAAGAAGTAAGAACCAGCGACAAACATTGATGCACCAGCTTCAGCACACAGTTTAATTGTTTGATCATTAATGCCACCATCGACTTCAATATCAAAATCATAGGAATTGATTGCTTTAAGTTCTGCCAATTGTTGAACTTTTGCAACACAACTTTGAATGAATTGTTGTCCACCAAATCCCGGGTTTACTGTCATCACTAAGACATAGTCAACAATACTTAACACCGGCTTTATCAGTTCTACTGGTGTACCTGGGTTAATTACAACGCCTGCTTTAATATTTTGTAACTTGATGAGTTCAAGTGCACGATGAATATGTGGCGTTGCTTCAACATGAACAGAAATAAAATCGGCCCCAGCTTGAGCAAATTGTTCTATATAACGTTCAGGTTGCGCAATCATCAGATGTACGTCAATTGGTAAAGTAGTCTCACGTCTCACAGCCTCTAATACTGGAAACCCAACCGATATGTTAGGCACAAATTGACCATCCATCACGTCAAAGTGAAGACCATCAACGCCTGCTTGTTCTAGTTTGTGAAGTTCTTGATTTAATTGGCTGAAATCAGCTGATAATAACGATGGATATAATTTTTTCACTAGTATCTTACCTTTCTGTCTGCAATTTCATTATAAAGTTGTAAATAATGATCATATCTAAATTGTGCAATCTTGCCTTCTGATAGTGCAGCTTTTACTTGGCATTGGGGTTCATTAATGTGATTACAATTTCTAAACTTACAATGTTCACCATACTGATTAAATTCTACAAAATAATGTTTGATTTCATCTTTCTCAATATGATTAAAATCTAAAGCACTAAATCCTGGTGTATCGGCAATATATCCTTGATTACGATCAAATAATTCAACATGTCGTGTTGTATGTTTACCGCGATTTAAAGATTTTGAGATATGATTTGTGGTTAATTGTAAATCGGGACGATAGTGATTGATAAACGTCGTTTTTCCAACGCCAGACTGACCACTCAATACGATTAATCCTGATGGCCATTGTTGCATCATTGTTGCTTTATCATCATCTATACCAACAAATTGAGTCATATAACCTATTTGTTTATATATGTTTAATACTTCTTCAATATCTTTAATTTGTTGAGAATTTGCTAAATCTCTTTTTGTTACTAAAATAGATGGATGAAGTTTATAAGAATGTGCAATAACGATAAAACGGTCTAACAATTGTGTTGAAAATTGCGGTTCTACGGCACTCATCACGATAACTAAACCATCAATATTGCTAACTGGCGGACGTTTTAAAGCATTTTTACGCTCTCGAACATGCTGAATATAACCTTCCGTGTTATTTTGTACTTCAAAATCTACAATATCTCCAACCACTGGTGAAAATTTATTTTTTCTAAATAATCCGCGTGGCTTAGTATTAAACCGATCACCATTGACATCTACTTGATACACGCCACTTATTAATTTAACGATGCGTCCTGTTTTCAAACTGACACCTCTCAATTTTTATGATACGAGGTTATTATATCAAAATGCACCATATTAATATATCTGTAATTCACTTATTATATAATATTTTGTTGTCTAGACATTAAAAAAACGGATAAACAAAGTTAACATTATCTTTGTTTATCCGCTAATCATATAATGGTGACTCAACACTTAATGATATTAATAATCCACATCTTTATCCAATACAATTTTATTGTCAACACGCACTGTATAACCTGCCGTTGTTCCTTTTTTTATTTTCAAAGAAATCGTAGTGGTTTTATCATCTTTAATTTTAAAACTTCGTGCAACTTCTGACGCTTTATGGTCCTCATCACGAATGTAAATATCTACTGTTTGGCTTTCATCATCTTTTCCAGAGTATGGAATATCTACTGTTTCAGAATGGGTTTTAACATCATCTGAATCACCATCTTCATCATTTTTATCCTCGTCTGAATCTGTATCTTCGCCTTTTGAAACTTTCAATTGAATCGTCGAACCTTCATCTACTTCTTTATCTTTTGGTGATTGTGAAATGACGTTTCCTTTTTTGACACTATCACTTGCTTCTGTAGTTACTTTAACTTTTAAACCATCTTCTTCTAATTCTTTTTTCGCAGTTGAATAGGCTTTGCCCTCATAATCTTTAACAAATACTTGTCTAACACCTAGTGATTCAATTAGTTCAATATGATGGTCATTAAGCCTTACCTTGCTGTCAGCTGGTAGATTTTGTTTTGCTATCAATCCTTTAGCCACTGTGCGACTGTAATCTTTTTTGATAGAGATATGATTCAAACCTAATGACTTTAATTTTTCTTGGGCTTTTGCCTTTGTCATTCCAACAACATAAGGCATTGTGACCTTTTCAGGACCTTTTGATAAAACAATATCTACTGCATCACCTTGATTGATACGTGAACCTGCTTCTGGCTTAGAGTTAATGATTTGATTTTCCGCATACTTATCACTATAACTTCTAGATATATTGCCTAACTTCAAATGTTTCTCTTTGAGTAATTGTTCTGCTTCTTTTTCCGTTTTACCACTTAAATCTGGTGTTTCTTCATATTTATCTCCAAAGACACCCCATGCGATAAAACCAGCTAAACTAGCAATTAATAATATTATGATTAAAGCAATTAAAAACTTTTTCCCTTTTGACGATTTTTTCTTTTGAGGAACAAAAACATGCTCCTCTGCTGATTGAAATTGTCGTTGATTTACAATAGGTATTTGCATTGTTTGCGCAATTTTACCTTTATTGTCAGATTCTTTCATTTTACTTTTAATATCATTTTTATCGATAGCCAATGTTTTTACAGTTTCTTCTTCGTGTTGATATTTATCCTCATTTGCACGGCTATCGATAAGTGCACTACTCAAATCATCCGTCATAGCTTGTATATTAATATAACGATCGCTTACATCTTTTTCCGTCGCTTTTAAGATAACATTGCTAAGTGCTTGAGGTACATCTTGTCTAATATCTGTAACGTTCGGAATTGCATCTTGGATATGTTTAATTGCAATACTAACTGCCGTTTCTCCATTAAAAGGTGGCTCACCAACTAACATTTCATACAATACGATGCCAATCGAATATATATCGGTTGATTCATCTGTTGGCTCACCTTTTGCTTGTTCTGGTGATAAATATTGCACGGTACCTAATACGTGATTTGTTTGAGTTAATGATGTCTCACTTAGCGCTTTTGCAATCCCAAAATCAAATATTTTTAGTGTTTTATTTTTATCGATTAAAATATTTTGGGGTTTAATATCACGATGAACAATTCTTTTATGATGCGCTTCCTGAATTCCATTCAATATTTGTTGCGTGAACTGAATTGCAGTATCAATGTTAAGTGGCCCGTGTGTATGTATATATTCAGATAACGTTGGTCCATCAATATATTCCATAATTAAATAGAAACAATCGTCTTCTTCATCAACATCATAAACATTGACGATATTTTCACTGAAAAGTTGCGTCGAGTTATTCACTTCACGCTCGAAACGGCGAAGAGTTTCTTCCTTTTCGTTTGGTGGAATAGAAATTGCCTTAATCGCTACTTGACGTTCAAGAATCATATCTTCAGCCAAGTAAACCATACTCATTCCGCCGCCACCAAGCTTATCAATCACTTTATAACGATCACTAATTATTTTTCCGATCATACTTTGTCACCTTCTATAGCTGCAAGAATTACACTTATGTTGTCTCTAGATTGATAATCAAGTGCTAATTGTATGAGCTTATTTCCTAACTGTTCTATAGTTAACTCTTCTAAAAGCGCATCCTTGATTACGTCATTTCTTATATAATCTGTCAATCCATCAGAGCATAATAATAAATAATTATAGTAATTGATTCGCTTAAAATAAATATCAGGTGTCACATGTTTATCTGTTCCCATTACACGTGTAATAATATTTTTTTGCGGATGATGAAATGCTTCTTCTTCAGTAATTTGACCTGTCATCACTAGATGATTAACAAATGAATGATCCTGTGTAAGCTGTTCTATCTCTCTTGAATTGACGACATATGCTCTTGAATCTCCAATGTTAGCAATAACGACTTTTTTCTCAAAAATCAAGGCACAGACACATGTCGTCCCCATGCCTCTATATCCTGGGTCTTCTTGTGCATAATAATATAATTCGAGATTAATTTGTTTTAATGTTGTACGCAACCACGTTTCAGCTTGAGACTCTTCAATCAAATTTTCTTGTTCAAAACGCGCTTGAAGTTCATTTGTTACAAACTGACTCGCTATTTCACCCGCTTGGTGACCACCCATACCATCACATAATACTAACAATTGCTGATGCGTTTTATTTAAAAATATACCACCAGCATCTTCATTTTTATCTCTATGTTGACCTGTATCAGTGAAAAATTGTGCGTTTAGCATTGTCTCTTACCTCGTTTCTACTTGTCGTTCCTTTGCTCTTAATTGACCACATGCAGCATCAATATCTGAACCTTGTTCTCGTCTTATTGTAGCATTTACACCCAATCTTTTTAATTCTTTTTCAAACTTAAAGATATCATCTTTTGATGTTTTTACATAATTTCGCTCTGGAACATGATTGACTGGGATTAAATTAACATGACAGTTTAGATTTTTAATTAGATGTGCTAATTCTCGTGCATGTTCAAGTTGATCATTGACGCCACCAAATAAGCCGTACTCAAATGTAATACGTCGGTTTGTTTTTTGTTGATAATAACGGATGGCTTCCATTAATTTATCAACATTATAAGCGCGATTGATTGGCATTAATTTAGAGCGTACATCATCTTTCGCAGCATGCAAGCTTACAGCAAAGTTAATTTGAATTTCTTCATCTGCAAAGTCATAAATGCGCGGCACAATTCCAGAGGTAGATACCGTAATGTGACGTGCACCAATGTTTAGACTATTATCATCATTAACTATTCGTAAAAAGTCCATCATTTCATCGTAGTTTTCGAATGGTTCACCAATGCCCATAATTACAATTTGTGATACTCGTTCCTCTGTTGCATCGAGCGCTTTTTGTACTGTAAGTACTTGTGACACTATTTCTCCAGCCTCTAAATTACGTTTTAAGCCACCTAAAGTAGACGCACAGAATGTACACCCAATGCGGCAGCCCACTTGTGTTGTTACGCATACAGAGTTGCCATAATCATGACGCATTAATACGGTTTCTATTGTATAACCATCTTGCAGTTCAAATAGAAATTTAATAGTGCCATCTTTACTTTCTTGTTTAACCACTGTCGTTAATGTCGTTATAACAAAATGATCTGCCAGTAGTTTACGCAAATCTTTGGATAAGTTAGTCATTTCTTCAAAAGAATTAACCCGCTTTTGATATAACCATTCATAGATTTGTTTCGCTCTAAATTTTTGTTGCCCCTGCTCAACTAGCCATTGTTGCATTTCATCAAAACGCAACGAATAAATCGATTGCTTATCAAAATCAGGTAAAAACTTATTCTTCTTCTTTTTTTGAGTGGTTATCATGCTTAACTTTCCTTTCTTTTTATCTTCGTGATAAAGAAGCCATCTGAATTAAAATCTTGTGGCAAAATTTGAAGGGTTTTGATTTGCTCACCTGTTTGTGGGTGTATCATTGGCTCAAATTCGAAATCTTTATTTTCCTTTAAAAAACTATAAATTACATTTTCATTTTCTAATTGTTCAATAGTACAAGTTGAATAAATAATTGTCCCACCAGGTTTTAAATGATGTTTTACATTATTTAAAATGTTTAATTGCAAGTCTACTAGTGCTTGTGTGCCTTCTTTGGATTGCGTATATTTAATTTCTGGCTTATGTCTCAGCACTCCTAAACCACTACATGGTGCATCCACCAAGATTTTATCATACATCTCTGTATATGGTTGAGTTGCATCATGTTGAAATGCATGTACGTTGTTTAAGCCTAATTTTTTGATATTATATTTTATTAAATTAATTTTATGTGCATGGATATCTGTAGCATCAACACTCCCTGTTGGAGCTAAAATTTCTGCCATTTGACATGCTTTACCACCAGGCGCACTACAAGCATCTAACACTTTATCATGTGCTTGTAAATTTGCCAATTGTGCTACAAACATAGAACTTTTATCTTGTATGGATATTAAACCTTCTTTAAATGCACGTGCCTCAATAACGGGGCGTCCTTGTATATGCAAGCAACTTAATATATCAGAATCCTTTGTAACCGTGTACCCGTCTTGTTCTAATGCATCAATAATATCATTTATTGACGCTTTAACAATATTAGCCCTAACAGTCGTCTCTGTGGGTGTGAGCAATGCTTGGCCTATACGATGCGTTTGAGCTAGGCCATAATGAGTTACCCAATGATCAACAATCCATTTAGGCAAGCTATATGCAATTGACATTCGCTTCTTTTCATCAGTTATATCATCCACATTAGGTAAATCACTACGCATTATCTGACGTAAAATAGCATTAACAATATTACCGTTGTGTGGCCCACCTCTATGTTTAGCTATTTCAACAGCTTCATTGATAATCGCATGATTAGGTACTTTATCTAAATAAACATATTGATAGATGCTCATCCATAGTAATTGTCGCACCCAGCCTTTAATTTTCGTTTGTACAAAAGGTCTCAAGTAATAGTCTAGTGTGAATTTTCGTTTAATTGTTCCGTATACAAGTTCAGTGTATAACCCTTTATCAACAGCTGACAAGTCTTGAGAGCTAAGCACATCATTGATTTCTAAGTTACTATAAGCCCCTTCATTCAATATCGCATGGATACTATCTAGTGCATGGCGTCTTACAGATTGTGTCATATTAATTTCTTCCCAACTAAAGAGGTTTGAACACCACTTAAGTAATTTGAAACGGGCATACGTTTTTTACCAGCCAACTGCATATCCGTTATTGCAATAGCATCATCTGATTGCGTACCAACAATGATTGCTTGCTTTGTTGTTGCAATGATTGTTCCTGGTTCCCCAGCTTTATTTTTAATGATATGTGCAGCAAAAATTTTCATATTTTTATCATCCATTGTAGTATATGCAACCGGCCATGGTGCAAGTCCTCTAATATGGTTATGAATCTCTTGAGCGTTGCGCTGCCAATCAACACGTTCGTCGGCTCGACTAATATTTGAAGCAAATGTTGCCTTAGAATCATCTTGAGGAATACTCTGATTCTTTCCTTCTAAAATGTCCGGCAATGTTTTTTGTAATAAATCTGCACCTAAAATGCTTAATTTATCATGCATAGTACCAACGTTATCATCTTCAGTAATACCAATAGCTTGTTGCGCAATGATATTACCAGCATCAAGCTTTTTCACCATGTACATAATGGTTATACCCGTTTCTGTTTCACCATCAATAATGGCTTGATGGATTGGTGCGCCTCCTCGATATTTAGGTAATAAGGAGGCATGAACATTGATTGCACCATATTTAGGTTTTTCGAGTAATACTTCTGGCAATAACTGACCAAAAGCTGCAGTGACAATTAAATCACTATCCAACTGTAATAATGCTTCCAACTCTTCAGAACCTTTTAACTTTTCTGGTTGATAAACTGCAATATCATGTTCGAGCGCCACTTTTTTTACAGGTGGTGGTGTCAGTACACGTTTTCTACCTACTGGACGATCAGGCTGAGTAACAATGGCAATCACTTCATGTTCCTTGATTAACATTTCTAATATTGTCGTTGAAAAATCTGGTGTGCCCATAAATATGACTTTACTCATTATCAAAATACGCCTCCACTTCTTTGTCAGTTAAAATTTTTTGTGCTTTATTTGTAAATGCTATGCCATTCATTTGGTCAATAATGTGTTGCATCATGCGTGCCACATCATCATAAGCCGTTAATTCTAGAGTATTTCCCTGTACATCATAACTTTGAACCACAATCATCTGACTACGTGCTACTTCACCATAAATGCCGGGTAAACTAATAGAGCCTTCAAGATCAATGACCTGTTCGTCAGAAGCTTTTATAATAGTAGGATTGATAAGTTGTAATAAACCTTCCATTTCCATATCAACGATAGCCACTTGCTTATCTATCCCTATTTGAGAAGCGCATAAAGCTGAAGCTTCTTGTTGATATAACGTGTCTTCAATATCTAACAATAGTTGTGTTAATGGTTTATCAAACTCAGTCACTCTTTGTGCTTTCCTTTTTAATAAAGGATGCGTCGATTTGATTAATGGTTTAACTGTCATGTATAGACTCCTCTTTAAAATTCATCATATCATTATAACTTATCTAACAAGAAATTGCGACCACTGTTCAAATAACACCATCCATTTTAACATATGTCTTTAACCTGAAATGAATTATTTCTTAAATGCGTTGATTATTGTTCCACTTAAAACAAGCGAGCAGGACAGAATTCATTATGAATTCGTAGTCCCGCCCCGGAAAAGTTGACTAGGATTGAAAAAAAGCTTGATATAAGTGTATTTTCAATCCAATCAACTACTGTCAATATTTAGTTCATAACTTAAAACATCAATGATGTCACAGACTGTCAGGTTACTTCTGTTTTATAATTTAATATTCTTAAAATGTCATTACATCATGACTTGTGGATCGATATCTATTTTCAATGAGAGTTTATCTTTTATATATTGTTCATGATAGTAGTCATCTAAATATTGTAAAGCTGTTAATAGTTCTGGTTCTCGTTTGTATTTAACTAAAATTTGAAAACGATATTCATTATTTATTCGAGATAATGCTGCTGGAGAAGGGCCTAACACATATGATTTTGAGGTGAGATGTTGCAATAAAATATGATGAATATGCTTAGAAGCCTCCATTACTTTTTTCATCTCTTTATGTGAAATAGTGAAGTTAATTAAAAAATAATATGGTGGGTATTTTCCTAATTTTCGATAAGTCATTTCTCGTTGATAAAATGTTAAATAATTATTTTGTTTAACATCTTGAATTGCATAATGCTCTGGATTATAGGTTTGAATGATAACTTGACCTTCTTTTTCATGGCGACCAGCACGGCCTGCAACTTGTGTTAATATTTGATATGTTCGTTCACTCGCTCTAAAATCAGGTAAATTAAGCATAGTATCAGCATTTAAAACACCAACTAAAGTAATGTTAGGATAGTCTAAGCCTTTGGCAATCATCTGCGTACCTAATAAAATGTCGCCTTTTCCTTGTTCAAAATCGCTTAGCAGTTTTTCGTGTGCACCTTTACGTGATGTCGTGTCAACATCCATTCGTATGATACGTGCATCCGGAAATTCTTGCTGCAACAGTTCTTCAACTCTCTGAGTACCTGTTCCCATTTGTCTAATGTGTTCGCTTTCACAATTAGGACATTGATTAGAAGGCGTTTCTTCATAACCACAATAATGGCATTTCAACTGGTCAGTGGTTTTATGATAGGTTAATGAAATATCACAATTAGGACACTGAGGTACATGACCACAATCTCTACACAACATAAATGAAGCGTATCCTCTGCGATTTAAAAACAACACAATTTGCTCTTTTTTCTTTAATCGTGCATTCATTGCATCTCTCAAATCATTTGAAAACATAGAACGATTGCCACGTGACAATTCTTCTCGCATATCGATAATATCAATATTAGGAAGCGCTTGCTGATTGACTCTATGTGGTAATGAAAGCAACGTGTAAACCCCTTTTTCAGCACGTGCAAATGATTCCAAACATGGTGTTGCACTGCCTAAAATAATTGGACAGTTATGGTATTGACTTCTCCATTGAGCGATCTCACGTGCATGATACCGTGGATAGTCTTCTTGTTTATAGGTAGATTCATGTTCTTCATCGATGATAATTAATCCGAGTTCTTTAAAAGGGGCAAAAATACTTGAGCGTGCACCCACACTTACTCGAGCACGTCCATCTCGAATTTTTTGCCATTCATCATACTTTTCTCCTGTCGATAAACCTGAATGTAAGACAGCTACATCATCACCAAAACGTCGTTTAAAACGTAACACCATTTGCGGCGTTAAGGCAATCTCTGGCACGAGCATCATAGCTTGTTTACCTTTATTTAAAACTGCTTCAATAGTTTGTAAGTAGATTTCGGTTTTTCCTGAACCAGTGACGCCATGTAATAAAAAGGTACGGGCTTCGTCGCCATCGAGCGTTGTTTTCACAGTGTCAAACGCATGTTGCTGTTCTATAGTGAGTTTTTGTTTAACTTCTTGTTCAAACACGCGATCTGCAAATGGATCTCTATCAATTTCTGCATCATATTTTTCAACGTATCCCTTTTTAATTAGTGCATCGAGACTCGAATTTGAAAATCTCATATCGTTGATTTCTTTTAAAAAGACAATATGTTGCTGCTCATCTAATAAATATGCATACAAATCATATTGTTTTATATATTTTTCCAACTTCGCTAATACTTCGTCTGGATGGTATCCTTGGATAATTTTTACCGCACGCTGTGTTTTTTTCTTTAATTTTTGTGATAATAATGTAACCTCTCGTATGTCACCATTATTCAACAACTGCACCAATTCAGCTAAATCATTGTTTTTTTGTGCATCCTTATATAAGTAATGACCTTCTTTATTAAATTTTACGCGTAAACTTTCAGCAACTTCTTGTTCTTTCACAAGTTCAAATGCTTTTTGATATTTCGCTTTTATGGCACTTGGCAACATTGCTTCAAGCACCGAAATTCTTTTGGTAACATGATAATTACTCATCCATGCACTTAATTGTATTAATTCCGAAGTTAATTCTGGTTGAATATCTTGTACTTCTTTGATTTCCTTAAGATTAGTTTCATCGATATCTTGATCTGGATGTGATTGTATATCCATAACATACCCTTGCACTGTTCTTGGTCCAAATGGCACAACAACTCTAACACCTACTTGAACAAATGCAGCTAATCGTTTGGGTATGACATAGTCAAATGTGAAATCAACACTCTTTGACGGTATATCAACAATAACCTTTGCTATCATTAATGCCACCTAGTTTCTAATTCATCTAAAATTCGTTGGGCTACGTCTATTTTTTTCCCTTTACTTATATCAATTTGTAAATGATTTTTAAAATGCATTGTTAACTCGTTATCATCCGAACTAAAACCAATCGATGTATCACCAACATTATTAGAAATAATTACATCTGCATTTTTACGTGTTAATTTTTCTTGTGCATAACGCTCGATATCTTGCGTTTCAGCAGCAAATCCCACTAAATATTGATGTGCTTTATGCTCACCTAAATATTTTAAAATATCCGGGGTGCGTTTAAAGACAACGGATAACTCACCATCTTGCTTCTTCACCTTATGGGGTTGAACCTCTTTAGGCGTATAGTCTGATACTGCTGCTGCCTTGAATACAATATCCTGGGTCTGATAACGTGCTGTCACTTCTTTAAACATTTCTTCAGCACTTTGAACATGCACAACTTCAATGCCTTGTGGGTCGTCTAGTTGTGTTGGTCCAGTGACTAATGTCACTATTGCACCGCGTTGCTTTAAGGCTTGTGCAAGTGCATAACCCATCTTGCCAGATGACCGATTTGATACAAAACGCACTGGATCTATAACTTCAACTGTAGGACCAGCTGTTACTAATGCATGTTTACCTTTAAACGTACTTTGTTGTAGATGTTCTTGCTGATCAAAATAACGATTAATTACGTTTAAAATTTCCAGTGGTTCTTCCATACGACCTTTAGCAACATAACCACAAGCTAAAAATCCATCACCAGGTTGAATAAAGTGATACCCATCGTCTTCTAAAATGCTTATATTGTGAAGCGTGCGTGGATTCTCATACATATGTACATTCATTGCTGGTGCGATAAATTTTAGCGTCTTTGTTGCCAGCAATGTTGATGTCACCATATCATCTGCAATACCAGCACTTAACTTAGCAATCGTATTTGCTGTTGCCGGTGCCACAACAATAACATCTGCCCAATCTCCTAATGCTACATGTTGAATCTCTTCAGGATGCGCTTCAATAAACGTGTTTGTATATACATGATGTCTACTAATTGCTTGAAACGCCAGTGGTGTAACAAATTGTTGTGCATGTTCAGTTAACATGACTTTTACTTCATAGCCAGCTTGTGTTAATTTGCTTGTTAAATCAATTGCTTTATATGCCGCAATGCCCCCTGTAACCGCTAATAATATATGCTTCATTGTTTGAACTCCTCTTTGGTCTACTTAGCCATCCTTATTTATCTTCATTATACACAAATGTATGTAAGATGAAAAAAAGATAACACAGCAATAATTGTCAGCTTAACTAGTGCTAAAAAGATAAAACACACCTTTTAACCAATGCCTAAGTTGTAGTCTCATTGACTGCATTGTATTTAAAGGTGTGCTATTTGTATGACATCAATATGATCATGAATTAAAAGGATTAACCGCGATATTCTGCAGGAATTTCTGGTACGATTTTACCACTTGCAATTTCTTCAAGCGCTTTGCCAACAGGTTTAGCTGAATGATAATTTGCAAGTAATGCCGTATTCGCTTTTTCATCTAATTCACGTGCACGTTTAGCTGCCGTAGTGGCAATCAGATATTTAGAATTAATTTTAGCTGTTAATTGATTTAACGGTGGGTTTAACATTATTTTTTGGCCTCCAATATCATTTTTCTATATTTTGCTTCAATACGCTCTCTCTTCAAATGCTCTGCTTCAACAATCGACTGGATTCGCTGTTTAGCCAAATTAACTTTATCATTGACTACAACGTAATCATACAAATTCATCATTTCTACTTCTTTACGTGCTTCACTTACACGTTTTTGAATCTTTTCATCAGATTCTGTACCACGACCTACTAATCTTTCTCTTAGGTGTTCTAAACTTGGTGGCGCTAAAAATATAAAAAGTGCGTCCGGGAATTTCTTCCTTACTTGCTTAGCACCTTCAACTTCAATCTCTAAGAAAACATCATGTCCAGCTTCCATCGTATCTTTGACATATTGAACAGGTGTGCCATAGTAATTACCAACGTATTCAGCATATTCGATAAACTGATCTTGTTGTATTAATGTTTCAAATTCTTCTTTCGTCTTAAAAAAATAATCTACGCCATCGATTTCTCCATCACGTTTATCACGTGTTGTCATAGATATAGAGTACTTATATGATGTGGTTGGATCATCAAATATTTGCTTACGTACAGTTCCTTTTCCTACGCCCGATGGTCCGGAAAGAACTATGAGTAATCCTTTTTCATTATCCATGCCCTACGACCTTTCTATGCTATTCTTCTATTATTTTAATATGATATCACATTGTCATTAAAATTGTATAGCATATCTTAATTAAACTTCTTTCATGACGATAGTCGTCTATCATGTTAAAATATGATGAATGAATTAAGATGAAGGTGGCAAAAATTCATGGCATTTGATGGATTATTTACAAAGAAAATGGTAGAAGCATTACAATTTTTAGTGTCCGGACGTATTCATAAAGTGAATCAACCTGAAAATGATACCGTCATATTAGTAATTCGACAACAGCGACAAAATCATCAATTACTCATGTCGATTCATTCTAGCTTTTCAAGATTACAATTAACATATAAAAAGTATGACAATCCATTTAATCCACCAATGTTTGCAAGGGTATTCCGTAAACATTTAGAAGGTGGTATTATCAAAGCAATTCGCCAAATTGGCAACGATCGTCGTGTTGAAATTGACGTTGAAAGTAAAGATGAAATTGGCGATACCATCTATCGCACTATTATCTTAGAAATCATGGGTAAACACAGTAATCTTATCTTGACAGACCATGATGGAAAAATACTAGAAGGCTTAAAACATTTAACACCAAATACAAACCAATATCGTACTGTTATGCCAGGCTTTAAATATGAAGCACCACCAACTCAGCATAAGCTTAATCCTTTTGAGATTACTGGACAACAAACGTTAAAATATATTGATTTTAATGCAGGAAAAATTGCCAAACAATTACTTAATACCTTTGAAGGTTTTAGTCCATTAATTAGTAATGAAATCGTACAGCGACGTCAATTTATGACTAATGAAACGTTACCATTAGCCTATGATGAAGTCATGCAACAAACATATAATCAACCACAGCCTATTTTCCATAAAAATCATGAAACTGGTAAAGAAGATTTTTACTTTATGCCGTTGTTACAATTTTCAGATGATGTATCTGAATATGCATCTTTGCATGAATTATTAGATCGTTACTTTGATGCCAGAGGTGAACGTGATAGAGTAAAGCAACGTGCAAATGATTTAGTGCGTTTTGTGCAACAGCAATTAAACAAAAATGAACATAAGTTATCTAAATTAATTTCAGAATATGAGGGAGCTAAAGATAAAGAAACACAACGATTATACGGAGAGCTTATTACAGCAAATATTTATCGAATTAAACAAGGTGATAAAACGGTAACTGCACTCAATTATTACACAGGTAAAGACGTCACAATCCCATTAAATCCAACTAAATCCCCTTCTGTAAATGCACAATATTATTATAAGCAATATCAGCGTATGAAGACACGAGAACATGAGTTAAAACATCAAATTCAACTAACGAAAGAAAATATTGCTTATTTTGAAACAATAGAGCAACAGCTACAACATATTACTGTTGATGAAATTGATGAAATTCGTGATGAACTAGCTGAACAAGGCTTTATGAAACAACGCAGACAACGCCATAAGAAAAAGCAGACAGCCATACGTTTACAAACATATTTATCCACGGATGGAGATACTATTCTTGTCGGCAAAAATAATAAACAAAATGATTACTTAACTAATAAAAAAGCGCATAAATCACATTTATGGTTTCATACAAAAGATATTCCAGGTTCTCATGTTGTGATTTTAAATGCGCATCCAAGTGAAACGACGATTAAAGAAGCGGCAATGTTAGCGGGTTACTTTTCAAAGGCGGGACTATCTGGCCAAATCCCTGTAGACTATACAGAAATAAAAAACGTGCATAAACCTTCAGGCGCTAAACCTGGATTTGTAACTTACGACAATCAAAAAACATTATATGCTACGCCTGATTACGATAAAATTCAAAGCATGAAACAATCTTAACATCAGTAGTTGCGAGTCTGGGATATAATTATATTTTAGGCTCTGAGTTCTATATTGGCAGTAGTTGACTGGATTGAAAATACGCTTATACCAAGCTTTTTTCAATCCTAGTCAATCTTGCCGGGTCGGGACTACAAATTCATTATGAATTCTGTCCCGCTCCCATAAACTTATAACACATACAAAACTAGCTTCAGTTTCTTTTTGTTGGAGGCTCCTGTGCGAGCTGAAAGCTAACGCCATACTTGTCTTGAACCCAAGCAAATTGTTTATATGGCGGCATTTCTGTTTTAGGCATGAGGATTGCGCCTTCTTTTTTTAGTCCATTGTATAGCCGTTCCATTTCGGCGTTGTCTTTTACTGTAACATATAGTGATATCGCTGGGTTCATTGGAAGTTCTTGGCCACTGTTTGCATCAATAGCCATAAAAACTTGACCATTTAATGTAAAGATAGAATGTTGAACCGTTCCAGGTTCTCCTGGACCATCTTCATCATATTTAACCATCGTTATAATCTCGCTATCATCAAATAATGACGTATATAAATTTATTGCTTCTTCTGCTTGATTATTATACATAAGAAATGTCGTAATTTTAGGGATTTCCATTTATCTTGTCCACCTTTAAGTTTATTTTTCTTTGCTCTTATTTTAATATATATACAAGTCATAAATAAATTAAACTTATGCTTTATTAAAGTACGTAACTAGATATTGACTATATGTTGATTTTTATATAAAAAGGTAAAAATCAATTCTAAATGAAGGGAGTCTTATTAATGTCAATTGGAATTATTTCGCTATTAGCCTTTTTTATCGTTTTGTTTCTAGGATGGTTATGCGTCAAATTCTTTATTCGATAATTTAATCACTTTTATTAAAAATGCATGTCACATAAACGCGCACTTACCTGCTTATGTGACATGCATTTGTTTAATTATATATGACCCTTTTCTCTTAAATTAGCTTTGGCTTCTTTAAATATATCACTTGGACGTACAAAAACATCAATTTCTTGGTGTATGCCTTGACTTTGTGACGTATGTTGTTCATATTCTTCAACATTTTGTGCAATCGGAGAGTTAAAGTCTTCTGGTCTTTGTAAAAATTCATTTACATGCTTAAGCTGATGATAAAAATCATTGCCTTGGTTACTTTCATTAGACATTATTGTCCCCTCCTTTTATACACTATATTATGCTAAATTATCGCGCCAATCAACTAATGTTTTTATATCTTCTTCCTTAATTGCACCCATTTCACGTGCAACCTGAATTAACTCGTTGTAGTGGCTCAACGTGTAAAACGGCAATTTTTGTTCCTCAAACATTTCATCTGCTTTAGCTAAGCCATAAGTAAATATAGCAACAACACCTAATACTTCTGCACCAGCCTCTTCCAATGCTTGTACGGCATTGATAGAAGAACCACCTGTAGAGATTAAATCTTCAACAACAACAACCTTTTTCCCTTTGCTTGCAGCACCTTCAATTTGATTTTGTTTACCATGACTTTTACTTTTAGAGCGTACATAATTCATTGGTAGATTCATTGTTTCTGAAATATATGCAGCATGTGGAATACCTGCTGTAGCTGTACCAGAAATAACCTCAACCTCTTCAAAATGCGCTTGAATTAAATTAACTAATCCATCTCTAATTTGACGACGTACTTTTGGAAAACCTAACGTTACTCGATTATCACAATATATCGGAGATTTAATACCTGAACTCCAAGTAAATAACGCATCAGGTGATAATGAAACTGCTTCAATTTGTAATAAAGCTTTTGCAATCTCTTTTGCCATTTAACTTAACCAACTTTCTTTTATAGAATGATAACTTTCAACTGGGTGTCCACTTTGTGTAATTGGTCTACCCACAACAATATGAGTTGAGCCTAACTGCTTAGCGTCTTCTGGTGTTGTAATACGCTGTTGGTCGTCCGCTGTTACGCCTTTTGGTCGAATCCCTGGTGTCACTTTTAAGAAGTCAGCACCTAAATGTTCTGTAAGTAATCTGGCTTCTAGCGGTGAGCATACCACACCATCTAAGCCAGCTTGTTGTGTAAGCTGTGCATAGTTTAATACGGCCTCTTCAATTGATGTTTGAATATTTTGCTCTTGATGTAGCATCGCTTCAGTTGTAGAAGTTAGCTGTGTAACAGCAATTAGTTTAGTGTTTTGATTAAACACGCGTAACCCTTTCATTGCTTCTTGCATCATAAGTGTTCCACCTGCTGCATGCACGTTAACTAAGTCTACATCAAGCTTGGCTAAACCTTGCATCGCTTTGTTAACGGTATGTGGTATATCATGCAATTTTAAGTCTAAAAAAATATCATGGCCTCGTGCTTTAATATCGCGAATAAACTGTGGTCCACTTTGATAAAATAATTCCATACCTACTTTTACAAATAATGGCTCGTTAAATTGATTTAAAAAGTCATTGACTTTGTCTGTAGACTCAAAGTCTAATGCAATAATTGGTAGATTTTTCATGTTAAATTTCCACCTCCAATTCTATCTTGAAATATGGGTCTGTTTTAGGATACAAACTAAATATTGGCAGTAGTTGACTGGATTGAAAACACACTTTTACCAAGTTTTTCTCAATCCTAGTTAACCTTGCCAGGGCGGGACTACGAACTCATAATACATTCTGTCCCGCTCCCTAATTACATATTTCTCATTGTAAAGGTCATGCTCTCTATCACATTTGTTAATGCATTTGCTGTATCTAATGATGTTAAGCAAGGCACACCATTTTCAACTGTTGTGCGACGGATTTGGAAGCCGTCTCGTTCTACTTCTTTACCTTTAGTCATGGTGTTAATAACAATTTGAACATCACCATTTTGAATGCGCGTCAACAAATCATTTTCGCCACCAATTTTACCAACTACTTCAGCTGGAATATGATGCTGAGCAAGTTTATCCGCTGTGCCTTTCGTCGCTAAAATTTTATATCCCACTTCATTTAAGCGCTGTGCGAGTTTAACTATTTCTTCTTTGTCTTTATCACTCACTGTCATGAGCACCGTTCCGTGATCTTTAACTTCAACACCACTGCCTGTCAAGCCTTTGAACAATGCTTTTTCAAGTGTTAAGTCTTTACCCATCACTTCACCTGTTGATTTCATTTCAGGTCCGAGTGTTACATCGACATTTTTTAGTTTATTAAAACTAAACACCGGTGCTTTAACAAAAACACCTTCACTATATGGTTGCACACCTGGTTGATAACCTAAATCTGCTAATTTCTCACCTATAATTGCACGCATTGCTAATTGTGCCATTTGTATATCCGTAATTTTACTTAAAAATGGCACCGTACGACTAGAACGCGGATTTACTTCTAATACGTAAACACCATCATGAGCTATCACAAACTGAATATTAATCAACCCTACAATATTTAACCCTTTGGCTAACTTGATTGTATAATCTTCTAACGTATCAAGTTCTTCTTGTGATAATGTTTGCGGTGGATAAACAGCGATTGAATCACCACTGTGCACGCCAGCACGCTCAATATGTTCCATAATACCTGGAATGATAACTGTATCGCCATCACTAATAGCATCGACTTCTATTTCTTTACCCGTCAAATATCTATCAACTAATACAGGATGTTCTGGACTAGCTTTTACCGCTTGTTCCATATAATTTTCTAATTCTTGATCATTGTCAACAATTTCCATAGCACGTCCACCTAGTACGTACGACGGTCTTACAACTACTGGATAACCAATTTCACGTGCATTATTTAAAGCTTCTTGTGGTGACGTAGCCGTTTTTCCTTTTGGTTGTGGCACATGAATATCTCTTAACAATGCTTCAAATTCTTTTCGATCTTCAGCTCTATTCAAGTCTTCTAGTGAAGTACCTAATATTTGAACACCATGCTTTGTTAATTTATCCGCTAGGTTAATTGCTGTTTGCCCACCAAATTGCACAACCACACCTTTAGGTTGTTCTAAATTAATGATATTCATTACATCTTCTTCTGTTAACGGTTCAAAATATAATTTATCTGAAATTGAAAAGTCTGTTGATACGGTTTCTGGATTATTATTAACAATAATTGCTTCATAACCTGCTTGCTGAATCGCCCATACAGCATGAACGGTTGCATAGTCGAATTCTACACCTTGGCCGATACGAATAGGCCCAGAACCAAGTACTAAGATCTTTTCTTTATCTGTTACAACTGATTCATTCTCAGTTTCATATGTTCCATAATAATATGGCGTTGATGATTCGAATTCTGCAGCACATGTATCTACCATTTTGTAAACTGGTTTAATTTGATGTGCCATGCGCAGTTGATAAACCGCTTCTGTTTCCATATCCCAACGATGGGCAATAACTCGGTCACTAAAGCCATAATCTTTAGCATATTTAAGATAATCTAAATCTCCAGGATGTGCTTTTAATTCATGCTCAATATTGATAATGTTTTGGAATTTATGTAAGAAGAAATAATCAATTTTAGTCATTTCATGTATTTCTTCTAATGTTGTACCCCGACGAATTGCTTCACCAATAAAGAATAAACGTTCGTCATCTTGATGACTAATTCGCTCTTTAATATAGTCTAAATCAAAACTTTCACCATTAGGTAGTCCAAGGTGATGCACCCCATACTCTAACGAGCGAATCGCTTTCAATAACGATTCTTCATACGTGCGCCCTATCGCCATCACTTCACCTGTAGCTTTCATTTGTGTACCTAATTCACGTTCACCTTTTTCAAATTTATCGAATGGAAAACGCGGAATTTTCGATATAACATAGTCTAATGTAGGTTCAAATGCTGCATAAGATGTGCCTGTAATAGGATTAAGCATTTCATCTAATGTTAATCCTACTGCAATTTTAGCGGCTAATTTCGCAATAGGATATCCCGTTGCTTTAGAAGCTAATGCTGATGAACGAGACACACGTGGATTAACTTCTATAATGTAGTAATTAAATGAATGCGGATCTAAAGCGAGTTGAACATTACAACCCCCTTCTATTCCTAAGGCTCTAATCACCTTCAGTGAGACATCACGCAACATTTGATATTCAACGTCTGATAATGTTTGACTTGGTGCTACAACAATAGAATCCCCAGTATGAATACCTACTGGATCAATGTTTTCCATATTACAAACCACGATAGCATTATCATTTTTATCGCGCATCACTTCGTATTCGATTTCTTTAAATCCTGCGATAGACTTTTCAATCAAACATTGCGTTGCTGGACTATAATGTAAACCATTGCTAACGACTTCTTTTAGTTCTTCATCATTGTGACAAATGCCGCCTCCGGTACCACCCATCGTAAATGCTGGTCGCACAATTAACGGATAACCAACCTGTTCTTTAAAACTAAACGCTTGTTCAACCGTATTAACGATATCACTTTCTGGTACTGGCACATCCAAATCATTCATCAAAGTGCGGAATAGTTCTCGATCTTCTGCTTGTTGAATTGACTTTAATTCTGTGCCTAACAATTTAACATTATTCGCCTCTAACACACCACTCTCATGAAGTTGAATTGCCATGTTTAATCCCGTTTGACCACCTAATGTTGGCAATAAAGCATCAGGTTGTTCTTTGCGAATAATACGCGCAATAAAATCATGTGTTAACGGTTCGATATATACTTTATCTGCAATTTCTTTATCAGTCATAATCGTAGCAGGGTTAGAATTAACTAGAATGACTCGATAGCCTTCTTCTTTAAGTGCTAAACACGCTTGTGTACCTGCGTAGTCAAATTCTGCTGCTTGTCCAATGATAATTGGTCCTGAACCTATTACTAAAATCGTTTTGATATCGTCACGTTTAGGCATGAGTATTACGCTCCTTTTCTTTAAACTCATTAATCATTGCTATAAAATCATCAAACAAATAATTAGAATCACTTGGACCTGGTCTTGCTTCAGGGTGATACTGCACTGAAAAAGCTGGTAATGTTTTGTGACGTAAACCTTCAACCGTATCGTCATTTAGTGCAATATGTGTAATTTCTAAATCAGTTTGTGCTAATGAATCTTTGTCAATCGCATAGCCATGGTTTTGACTTGTAATATCTACTTTTCCAGTTCTCAAATCTTTAACTGGATGATTAGCACCTCGATGACCAAATTTCATTTTAAATGACGATGCCCCTTGTGATAATGCAAATAGTTGATGTCCTAAACAAATACCAAAAAATGGTATTTTCCCTAAAATTCCTTTTATCATGTTGATGGCAACTTCAACAACATCTGGATCACCTGGTCCATTTGATAGCATGATGCCATCCGGTGACATCGCTAAAATTTCTTCAGCAGTTGTATCGTAAGGAACCACAGTCACATTACATCCTCTTAAATTGAGTTCACGTACAATATTTTGTTTTTTCCCAAAGTCTAATAATACTACGCTAAGATTCGAACCAGTAGATACATATGGTGTCTTTGTTGATACTGTCATTACTTCGTCTCTCGGTAATTCCGTTGACTTTAATTTGTTAATAAGTTCATCAATATTTTCTCTGCAATCTGTAAACGCTGCGCGTAATACACCATGCTGACGAATTTTGCGTGTAATACTACGTGTATCTACGCCAGAAATTCCAGGTATCTTGTATTGAACAAGTACTTCGTGCAATGTTTTTTGCTGTCTAAAGTTACTTGGATGTGTACTAGCTTCTTTGACGACAACACCATTTAAAGTTGGTGTTAACGCTTCAAAGTCATCTCTATTAATTCCATAATTACCAATAAGTGGATAAGTAAAGGTAATAATTTGTCCAGTATATGACGGATCAGAAATCGTCTCTTGATAACCAGTCATAGCAGTGTTAAAGACGATTTCGCCTATTGATAGTTCATCAGAACCTAACTTATAACCTTCATAGAATGTTCCATCTTCTAATACAAGATAACGTCGTTCCAGCATATTACACTTCCTCCTTATATTTAACATCGCCTGCTACCATTGTTAACACAGGGTTCCCGTATACTTTATACCCTATAAATGGTGTGTTATCAGCTTTAGACAAGAAATCTTCTCCTCTGATTTCTCGCTCTTCATCAAGGTTGATGATTGTTAAGTCAGCAAAACTTCCTTCTTCTAATCGTCCGTATGGCAAATCAAAAGTTTGAGCTGGTTTAATAGTTAAATAATCAACTAATTGTTGTAATGACCAATCCCCATTTTTAACAAAATGTGTGTAAAGTAATGGAAAAGCTGTTTCACTACCAACGATACCAAATGGCGCTTTCGTCATTGGTTGTGCTTTTTCTTCTTTTGCATGAGGCGCATGATCTGTTGCAATACAATCAATTGTACCGTCTAACAATCCTTCTAATAACGCCTCTCTATCTTCTTTACTTCTTAAAGGAGGATTCATTTTAAAAATCGCATTATCTCCAGGTACATCATCTTCTGTTAATAGCAAATGATGTGGTGTTACTTCTGCAGTTACATGAATGCCCGCTGCTTTAGCATCACGAATGGCTCTAACGCTTTCTTTTGTTGAGACATGACAAACGTGATAATGGCAATGAGCTGCTTCAGCTAATAGCACATCTCTCGCAATTTGAACGGCTTCACAAATATTGGGTATACCTGGTATGCCTAGTTCTTCACTCCGCTTACCTTGATGCATTGCACCACCGTATATTAAGCTATTATCTTCACAATGTGCAACAACCGCTTTATTAACTTTGGCAGCGGCCTGCATTGCTTCGTACATCATTGCAGATTCTTGAACACCTACCCCGTCATCAGTAAAAGCAAATGCACCATCTTGAGCTAACGCTTCAAAATCAACATGTTCTTTACCTGCTTGTCTCACTGTAATAGCAGCATAAGGTAAGACTCTAACTTGTGCAGTTTCTTTAATTAATTGTTTTAAATTATCAAAATGCGTCACTGAATCAGGCACTGGACGCGTATTGGGCATAGGACATACTGTTGTAAATCCACCGCGTGCGGCTGCCTTAGTTCCTGTTTCAATTGTCTCTTTATGTTCTCCACCCGGTTCTCTCAAATGAACATGAACGTCTACAAATCCTGGTGCTACAAATAGTCCATGAGCATCTATCACTTCAACGTTATCATCTATGTTAATCGTGTCATTGATTTCTTTAATGTATTGTCCATCGATTAAAATTGACTTTTGTTTAAGTTCGCCATTATCTAAGATTTGTGCATTTTTAATTAATTTCATTAGTGATTCTCCTTTTCCTTTAAAAGTTCATTAATGACTGCCATGCGTAAGTACATACCATTTTCCATTTGCTTAAAAATACGAGATTTAGGTGCTTCAACCAAAGATGTATCGATTTCAACACCACGATTTACTGGTGCCGGATGCATAATAATCGCACTATCTTTTAATCGTTCATATCTTGACTTTGTCAAACCAAATTGTTCATGATAATGCTGCGCTTCAAAAGATGTTTGTGACGCTGCTTCATGACGTTCATGTTGCACACGGAGCAACATCACGATATCTACTTCTTCAATCACATCATCGATATCAACATATGGTGCTGATAATGTATCATCAATCCATTGTTGTGGACTTGAGAAACAGACATGTGCACCTAGTTTAGTCAAACTATCATAATTGCTACGTGCAACTCTCGAGTTCTTAACATCACCACAGATGAGTATGTTTAAACCAGCAAAATCTTTAAATTCTTCGTAAATGGTCATAATGTCTAATAAACTTTGAGTTGGATGTTGACCACTACCATCTCCTGCATTAGCTATTGGGATATTAATATCTGCAAGTTCTTTGTAATAAGCATTCTGCGGATGTCTGATAACTAATAAATCTACCCCTATATGCTCTAATGTCTTACATGTATCATATAAAGATTCACCTTTTTGAACTGATGAAGTTGCTGTTTCAAAGTTAACTAGTGATAAACCTAACTTTTGTTCTGCTACTTCAAAACTACATTTCGTGCGTGTTGAATTCTCGAAGAATAAATTAGCAACAAACTGTTGTTGATGCGCCTTATCAGGATAATGTCCAGCTTTATATTGACTCGCAGTTTCAATTAAATGATAAATTTCTTCAATACTTAATTCTTCCATAGACAGTAGATGCTTCATCATTCATCCTCCTTATACATTCATTATTTTATTTGCTGTGCTTTTTCTTTTGGTAAAATCAAATTAAGTATAATTCCAGATAAAGCGGCTAAAGCCATACCTTCTAATTGAAGATTGATGCCAATGTCCTTTAAATTAATCACTAAGTTTCCTATACCCACAACTAAGACAACAGAAGCAATCACAAGATTACGATTATCCGCGAAATTAACATTGCTCTCAACTAACATGCGTAAACCACTTGCAGCAATAATTCCGAATAATAGAATGGACACACCGCCCATAACTGGTGTCGGTATAGATGAAACTAAGGCCGTGAATTTACCTATAAATGCTAAAACAATTGCGATGACAGCTGCACCACCTATAACATAAATGCTATATATTTTCGTAATAGCTAGTACACCAATATTTTCACCATAGGTTGTACTTGGTGGTCCACCAATAATACTTGCAAACATAGTCGAAATACCATCACCAATAATTGATCGATGCAAACCTGGATCTTCGAAAAAGTTCTTCCCTACAATCTTATTTATTACTAATTGATGGCCAATATGTTCACTTACAGTTACAAAGACAACTGGTATTAAAACCAAGATAAGCCCTAAATGAATAGACGGCTCATAATCTCTAAACGGTAAATAGATATGAGGCACATCTAACCATTTAGCTTTAGCTATAGGTGCAAAATGTACAAGCCCCATAAATATTGCAACGATATATCCAACAATAATACCGCATAATACTGGAATTAATGATAAGAAACCTTTAAAGAAACCTTGAACAACAATCGTAACTAGCAAAGTGATAAGTGCTACGACTAAATAGCTCAAGCTATAACCTTTCATATGTGCTGAATCTTGATAAACAGCCATATTCACTGCAGTCGGCGCTAAACTTAAACCGATAACCATAATTACTGGTCCTACAACTACAGGCGGTAAAAGATGCATTAACCACCCTGTTCCACTTATTTTAATTAAAATACCAATGATAATGTACATCACACCACTCATAAATAATGCGACAAGCATATCACCTAAACTATGTGTACTTAATCCAGTAATAATTGGCGTAATAAACGCAAAACTAGATCCAAGATATGCTGGAATCTTAGCCTGTGTAATCAATATGTATAATAATGTCCCAATACCAGAAGCTAACAAGGCTGCTGATATAGGAAGTCCAGTCAAATAAGGAACCAATACTGTTGAGCCAAACATTGCAAATAAATGTTGCAAACTTAACAGTCCCCACTGAGCCGGTCTAGGCTTATCCTTTACATCTAACACGGGTTTAACCGTGCGTTCAAACATTTGTTCATTCTCCATATTTGTTCTTCCTTTCTTATAAAAAAAGCTCTTTACATTAATTAATGTAAAGAGACTAAAAATCAAATTTATAGCACATTCTTACTCAAGTCGTGCTCAAATGATTAAAATGAAGTATGGTATTATACACAATCGGTAACGGTTAAATCTACTTTGCAAGTAAATACAGAAATACTTATCAAGGTTAACTTCTGATATTGTTGCGCTGCTTTCATTAATACAATCGGATTTTTGTGTATATTCATTTACTTCACCTTTTCCAGTCTCTCGTACTGCTTTAAAAGGCGGCTATGATATAACGACTGCCGTACGCGAATCTTTTTCTGCTAAAAATACTGAAACTGATTCGTTTTTGGAAGTCGGTATGTTTTTTCCAACAAAATCTGCGCGAATTGGCAATTCTCTATGTCCTCTATCGACAAGTGCAGCTAAGCCAATTTTGATTGGCCTTGAATGTTTAAGTATCGCATCAAGTGAAGCTCTAACAGTCCTACCCGTATATAGAACATCATCAATGATAATAACTACTTTACCAGTAATATCAACATCGATATCATAAGCAAGTTGCGAAGACGTTTGCTCAGTCAGTTCAATATCATCTCTAAATGATGTAACATCAATTGTTCCAGTAGGCACGAGTTGTTGCTCAATTTTTAATATACGTTCTTGAATGCGTTGTGCTAAAAATTCTCCACGCGTTTTGATGCCTAAAAGCACTAAATTGTCAGTGCCTTTATTATATTCTAAGATTTCATGTGCTATTCTTGTCACTGTACGTTGAACAGCTGCTTCATCCATAATAATACGTTCTGACACATTAACACCTCTTTTAAGAATTACAACACAAAAACCTCATGTCTTACAAGACATGAGGTTATCTATACAAAAGGTGTACAATATTTCTCAAGCAACTATAGTGAAATAGGCTATTTAAAATCGACAAATACACCATACATATATTAAACGTTATCATGCCTTTGAAGTCTCTCTGGACGTTCAATTAAAGACGTTGTTGGTTTTAAACTGTCCTTAGTTTACCGTTATTTTAGTAGCTTGTCAATCATGTTTTAATGCTACAGTTATCTCATTTTAAACCTCAAAGAAATGGTCACATCATACGCTACGCATCTCTCTTGCGAATGTCTTCAAGCAACTGTTCAAATGCATCAGGAAGTACTGCTTGACGTTCAATATACTCCCCAGTTACCGGATGTTCAAAGCCAATTAAACCAGCATGCAAGGCTTGACCACCGATATCTAAAGTTTTTTTCGGGCCATATTTAGGATCTCCCACCAAAGGATAACCTATATACTTCATGTGTACTCGAATTTGATGTGTTCGGCCAGTTTCTAATTGACATTCTATCAACGTATAGTCCTTAAAGTGTTCTAATACATTGAAATGTGTCACAGCATCCTTTCCGTCATCTACAACATCCATAGACTGACGATCTTTTTTATTACGCCCAATCGGAGCATCAACTGTACCATAGTCATGAGGAATATTACCATGAACTAACGCAGTATATTTACGTTTAACCGATTTAGCTACAAGCTGATCAACTAGACTACGATGCGCAATATCATTTTTAGCAACCATTAACAATCCCGATGTGTCCTTATCAATTCGATGTACAATGCCGGGTCTGATTTCACCATTGATGCCCGATAAATCTTTGATTTGATACATCAAACCATTGACTAACGTACCGCTATAGTGACCTGGAGAAGGATGAACCACCATGCCTTTAGGTTTATATACAATAGCAACATCTTTATCTTCGTAGTAAATATCTAAATTTAAATTTTCTGGTTGAATATCTGCATCAACCACTTCCTTTTCGGTAATGACAATAGAATCATGTAACTTAACCTTATAATTTGCTTTAATTGCTTTCCCATTCACGATTACTAATTCATGTTTTATCCAATCCTGAATTTGACTTCTGGACCAGTCATGATTATAGTCAGACAGCAACTTATCTATGCGTTGTCCTGTGTGTCTAGTATCTGTAATTTCTATACTATGCATTGTCATTAAATTAACCTCCCTATTCTTTTTTAGTGTCTTTAAGTAAAGCGATTATGATGAGTAACACACCTATAGTTAAGCTAGAATCCGCAACATTAAATATTGGAAAGTCATATCCAAAAATATTGGTGTCAATAAAATCTACAACTTCTCCATTAACGATACGATCTATAAAATTCCCTAATGCACCCGCAAAGAGTAGACTAATTGCTATTTGCATAAATAAATGATATTGTGCTTCTTTAATAAAAAAGAGGACAAGGATGGCTAAAATGATAATTGTTATAATATAGAAAAATACCATCTTCCCACTCAATATACCCCAAGCTGCACCATTATTGCGGTGTGATGTAATATTTAAAAATCCAGGAATTACCTCATATGAATCTCCAATAGACATTGATTTTACAATAAGCCATTTCGTTAATTGATCAAATATAACTAACGCTAATACAACCAATGTTGAAATGCCAACATAGAATTTCTTTTGCATCTATGTTCCTCCATTCGATACTTGTTTCTTTACAACACACTTCATTATAGCTTACTCAACCATATAAAAAAAGAGAGAGTGACATTCAGTCAGAGACCTGCCACGCTCATCATACTTTATAAAATAAAGTGCAATGAATTCATGTTGTATATTCTTCTAAATGATTTAGCCTTTAATGCAAACAAAACCAAACATTTACTTTCATTAGCGAAACCTTTCATCATATCTTTATTTTCTATGACGACAACTATTGCTAGTAATATCATTAAAATGCTGGCGACAATTAGGATGATTTCTTTGTTCGTATCATGATTCTACTTTTATAAAATTAAAGCGAAATTGTAAACCATCTGGTCCTTTTAACCAAAGATGTGTCGTTTCTGGATAATAAAAATCAATCAATGCTAAACCATAAGTGTGTTCATTATCAACGCGCTTAACTCTAGATATCCAATGATTGAGTGCGATGTGATGGTGATAATACTGTGAAGCTAAAAAAAGAGACATCTTATCCAATTGGGCGCTTTTCTTTAAACCAAAGTAGGCTTTATAATATTGTTCAACTTCAGATAATCGCGTTGTTTTTAGATGGATATTGCCGATTTTTGTATCTTTAGGTATACCCTGCCAGCCAACTTCTGTCGTGTAACTCAGTAATTTAGGAATATTCATAGCTTTAATATGCATTGAATGCAGATGCGTGCGATATAGCCAATCTTCAAGAGGATAATCAACATAAAATTTTAACATGTTGCCTTCTGGATCTTCGACAAAGAGTGATGTTGACGTACTTTGCTCCCCGCCATTCATCGGAATATCAAAATCACTAAATTGAACCATAAGATTTGCTAAATCGCTATTATGCGGCAATAATATCCCTATGTAAAATAACCCTGCCTCAGTTAGTTGAGGTTCACGTCCAGATGATATCTCTTGTAAGGTAAGGATATGATGAGATAAGCCTACATCATACTGCACACAATTAATAGAAGCAGTTACTACTTGAAATCCAATAACATCCTCATAAAAAGGCCGTAAAGCTGCTAAATTTTTTACATTTAATGTTATGCCATTAACAAAATGAGCTTCTGCTGAGTGAAACATAGGTCACGCTCCATTTTTATTGAATCTAAAATATATACGATATATTTTACCTTTACAGTTTAAGTGTACATATTTAAAATTATTTTGGCTGTTTCCTACATTATATTATGAAACCTACAATGGGATATCAAGCATAAACTTAAATTTCAAATTTAACACGATGACATTGAAAGAAAAAAAGCAGCAGTGAAAATTAAAATCTGTGTAGACTTAATTAATCACTACTGCTTTTTATATAAGTTATTTACTGTTATATCAGTGTTATTTTATAATTTATTACTATTTAGTTATTGTGAAAACAATCCGTCTATGCCAAAGTTTTTACTTTTAAATCTAAATATTTTCAATTATCACAGCGTTATACTTCTATCATCTTTAAACTAACGTTTTTACAACTTCTTGACAACGTGGACAAAGATGATCTAATTCACCTACAGAACCTAAATGTTCGCTATAATTCCAACATCTTTCACATTTATCGCCTTGTGCATGTTCAATACGGATATCTCCATGCTGATATGTTATACCATTATCAACTGAATCAACAACTTCAACTTGAGACACAATAAACAATTGATGCAAATCAGCAAATTGTGCTAAGAAGTCAGTAACATTGTAGTTATCATTGTTTCCAATAATGACTTTCGCTTCTAATGATTTTCCAATGACTTTATCATTACGTGCCGCTTCTAATGCACGATTAACGTCATCACGTAAATACATAAATTGATTCCATTTATCAAGAAGCGCACGATCGACGTCAACGACTTCAGGCATATCAGCTAAATGTACACTTTCTTCTTTAACATGTGGCGTATGTGACCAAACTTCTTCGGCGGTATGCACTAAGATTGGTGCTAATAATTTAGTCATATCCACTAAAATTTGATATAACACCGTTTGCATACTACGACGTTTATGTGAATTTTTCTCTTCGATATAAAGAATATCTTTACCATAATCTAAGTAAAAGTTACTTAGTTCAACATTGATGAAGTTTTGAACTTCTTGATAAATATTTAAATAATCGAAGTTATCATAGTGATGGATAGTACTTGCTGTAAATTCTCTTAAACGATTTAAGAGGTAGCGATCAACTTCAAGTAAATCTGATTCTAATACTGCATCTGTATCTGGATTAAAATCATTCACGTTACCTAACATAAATCTTAATGTATTTCTAATTTTACGATAAACATCAGATGTTTGTTTCAAGATTTCATCGGAGATACGTACATCAGCTAAATAGTCCGTACTACTCACCCATAAACGTGCAATGTCAGCACCTTTTTGTTTTACAACTTGGTCTGGAACAATAACGTTACCAAGTGATTTACTCATTTTCTTACCTTCTCCGTCCATAACGAAACCATGAGATAATAAGAATTTATATGGCGCTTGACCTCTCGTAGCTACTGCTGTAGTGATTGAAGAGTTAAACCAACCACGATATTGGTCACTACCTTCAAAGTATAAGTCCGCAGGGAAACTGAGTTCTGGACGGTTTTCTAATACACCTCTATGAGATGAACCTGAATCAAACCAGACATCCATGATATCCGTTTCTTTCGTGAATTCACCGTTAGGACTACCAGGATGCGTAAATCCTTCAGGTAAGAGTTCCTTAGCTTCACGTTCAAACCAAACATTTGAGCCATATTGTTCAAATAAATCAGCAACATGATTAACTGTTTCTTTAGTCATAATAATATCGCCATTTTCCGCATAAAATACTGGTAAAGGTACACCCCAAACACGTTGACGTGAGATGACCCATTCACCACGGTCACGAATCATATTATAAATACGCGTTTTACCCCAGTTAACTTTAAATTCAGTTTCTTCTATAGCATCTAAAATATCTTGTCTTACTTTATTGATTGATGCGAACCACTGAGGTGTTGCTCGGAAAATAACTGGTTTTTTTGTACGCCAGTCATGTGGATAACTATGTGTAATAAAGCTTAATTTTAATAATGCATCTTTTTCAGTTAATAAATCAGTAACTGCTTTATTAGCTTTGTCATAAAACATACCTTCAAATTGACCGCCTTCTTCTGTGAAGACACCTTTATCGTTTAGCGGACTAATAACTGGCAAGCCGTATTTTTGTCCTACGATATAGTCATCTTCACCGTGTCCAGGAGCGGTATGAACACAACCTGTACCTGCATCTGTTGTAACATGGTTACCATTGATAACTAATGAGACACGGTCTAAGAACGGATGTTGTGCTTCGACATATTCTAGTTCTTTACCCATAAACTCTTTCTCTAATTTGATGTGATTTTTATCCCAGTCTAATGCTTCAGCAACTTCGTCAGCTAATGCTTCGGCAATAATATATTTTTTGCCATTCACATTATACTGACCATATTTAAGTTCTGGATGAACTGTAATAGCAACGTTTGATGGAATTGTCCAAGGTGTAGTTGTCCAAATAATGAATTGTGCATCTTCATCAACAACGCCTTTTGAATCTTTGACATCAAATGCAACATAAATAGATGCTGAGCGTTTATCATGATATTCAATTTCTGCTTCAGCAAGTGATGATTCACTTGATGGTGACCAGTAGACTGGCTTTTTACCTTTATAGATTAGGCCTTTGTCAGCCATTTCACCGAATAGGCGAATTTGAGCTGCTTCGTATTCTGGTTTTAAAGTGATATAAGGATTATTGAAATCCCCACGAACCCCTAAACTTTTAAAATCTTTCTTTTGTAATTCTACTTGCTCAAGCGCAAATTCTTTACATTTTTCTCTGAATTCGGCAATTGACATTTTTTTGCGGTCTACACCTTTTTTAGTCAATGCTTGTTCTATAGGTAAGCCATGCGTGTCCCATCCTGGCACGAAAGGTGCATAATACCCTTGCATTGTTTTATATCGGACAATAAAATCTTTAATAATTTTATTTAAAGCATGTCCCATATGAAGATTACCATTTGCATATGGCGGACCATCATGAAGTATATATGTTTGATTACCTTTATTTTTAGCTAAAGCTTTTTGATATTGATTGTCAGCGTCCCATTTTTCTTGTATTTGAGGCTCTTTTTTCGGTAAACCTCCTCGCATTGGAAAATCTGTTTTAGGCATTAATAATGTTTCTTTATAATTCATACTATTACTCACTCCTTATAATTAAAAAAGAACTCTAAGTTCAATTAATAGGGACGGAAAATGCCGCGGTACCACCCTGCTTAACTCAACTTAGAGCTCTCTCTTGTCATAATTCTTTTTTTATTAAATCAGTGATATAAGAAGTCATCGTTTGTCAGGCTTCCACCAACTCCTGACTCGCTTTAAAACGTGATATCCTTCTTACGTGTCTGACTTAAATATTATTCATTATTTAGGTGATGACTGATCAGTGTTATCTTGCGTTGTTTCATCTTCTGCTGATTGAGATGTATGATCTGGTTGCTGCTGTTCAGCTTTAAGTTGTCGTTCTTCTGCTGTTAAATCTTGATCATTTAAATGTTGCACGTTCTCTCGTGTAATTTGTTCAGCATCTAAATCATAGTTTAATAAGTAGTCCCAATCATCATTTTTTAATAAATCAAGCTGCGCCTCAACTAACATGCGGAAGCGTGATCTAAACACTTTAGATTGACGTTTCATATCTTCAGTTTGGAATGATAAGCGACGTGCCTTTTCGATAGCATCGTTAACAATTTGATCTGCTTTCGCTTGTGCTTGTGCCAACGTTGCTTCAGCTTGCTTTTCAGCTGCTGCTTTCGTTTGTTCACCTGCTTGTTGCGCTTGAACAAGTGCATCACTTACAGATTGATGAACACTTTGATAAGACTTAATATTAGTATCGCGCTCTTCTATCACTTTTTCAAGTTGTTTTTTATCTTCTTTAAGTCTTTCAATTTCATTGCTTAATTGTTTTAAATAATCACTCACTTCTTCAGGTTCAAGACCATTTTTTACACGAGTGAATTCTTTATTTATAATTTCATTAGGTGTAAAAGGCATGCTATATCCTCCTTCGATTTACACTATTTAAATAATGTTTGATACGTAATGTAGTATTTATCCTTTTTAGTTCTACCACCGATTTCCAACAATTGTGCACGCCCATAGCCTTGAATAGATAATAAGTCATTAGGCTCCAGCTGAAAATCCGATGCTTCAACAATTGTATGATTCACCTTGACGCGTTTTTTCTCAATCAATTGTTTCGCAATTGACCTTGATTTATGAATCATATCTTTTAATACAACGTCTAAGCGCATTGCGCTGACTGTAGTATGTTGAATTTTCCAATTCTCTTCTGATTGTATCATATCTTGTAATGGAATAGAATTAAGTTTTACTGTTGCGCCTTTAATTCGAGTTAATTCCATCATGATATACGATTCTAACTGTCTTGTCAAAACAAATTGAATACGTTGCGCAACATGTATATCTCCTACTTGCTCTCGTTCAATACCTAAAGACATTAATGTTCCCAGCACATGTTGATGTTGCAACGTAACAAATTTTTCCGGATAGTCAATCTCTAAACAACATAACTCAAAGTCTTCAACACGCGGTTCATAATATGACGGGGCAATGATAGCTCGCTGTCTTTCTGCATAAAGCCCACCATTAAATGCGACTTGTATATCTTCATAACTTCCCACTATCACTGATAGTATATATTGTCCTCTTGGATCTAGAAAATTTGTTAATACCGGGGCATATTGTTGTGCTGCCTGATCGCATTTGTCAATTAATCGATCTATAAGCTCATGTTCTTCAGGGCGAAAATGCTGATAAATATCGATGATAAGTCCTCCTAAACGTACCAATAAAGTTCGATAACGTAATAAAACGAGGTTAAGTAGATTGTACTTCCCTCGTTTAACCGCAACTAATGCGTAGCTACATAAATAAGAATTGCTCTAAATATACTATCTAGTCCCCATTGGAATAAAATAAGTACAAAGAGTGCTACTAAAGATGAAATATCTATCATACCAAGAGGTGGAATGATTTTTCTGAAAGGTTCTAAATACGGTTCATAAATACTACTCAAAAAGCGGCCTACGACCGACTCACGTATATTAGGAACCCATGAAGTAAAGAAATAAATAATCATACCAAAATAATAAACAGTAACTAAAAATGATATGAAGTTAAATATCGTTGCTAACAAGCTAATGCTCATATTTAATCTCCTTATTCGTACGGTTGTTCCATATTTTCAATATGGTCTGTAATACTACCAGCCACTTCAACATTGTCCGGTGTGCATAAGAAGATATCTGTGCCCACGCGTTGGATATCGCCGCCAATAGCATAAACTGTTCCACTTAAAAAGTCTATAATACGTTTAGCTGATACTTTATCGATTCTTTGTAAATTAACTAATGTTGCGCGTCGATTTTTTAATTCGTCTGCAATATCTTGTGTATCAGAAAAGACACGTGGTTCAAATAAACACATTTTAGAACTTTCTTGTGACGAATAGTCTGATGATTGATCCATAGTAACGACGTTTTTAGAGCCTGATTTTGATAGTGTGTTCATTCGATAATTCCTTTCTTCATTATTTTGATTTCTTGAAGATCTTCTATTAGGTACTGATCTTAGTTCGCTTTGATTAGCTGAGAAATTCGAATTTGACTGTGTTGCTTGTGGTGTACGTGATTGTGCTGGTTTTTGTGATTCTTTTTCACGATATTGTTCTGGTTCTTCGACAACTTCTTCTTCGTCAGTAAACTCGAAGAAATTATTAAATAAATCTTTAATTGCCACTGATGGCTCACTCCTATTCTCCTACCAATTTAGTTCCAATTCTTATATATGTTGCGCCTTCTTCAACTGCTACAGGGTAATCATTACTCATTCCCATAGATAATTCCGTACACGGTGCATAAGTTAATTGTCGTTGTTGTATGTCATCCCGTTTTAATCTTAATTTCTTAAATAATTCTTGAATATATTGTGTATCATCTGTAAATGGTGCCATTGTCATCAAGCCTACAATTTTAATATTCTCATAAGCTTTAATATCATCTATAAACTTGTCCACTTCATTTAAATGGATTCCATGTTTAGACGCTTCACCTGAAACATTAACTTGTAAAAAACAAGAAATAGTATGGTTCGCACGTTTGTTGATTTCTTTAGCCAAACTCATTCGATCTAGCGCATGGAAATAATCAACTTCATTGATGACATCTTTAACTTTCCTAGATTGCAATGAACCAATAAAATGCATAACAGCATCTTCTGGTAATGCAGCTTTCTTTTCTAAAAATCCTTCTAAGCGATTTTCACCAAAATGTCTCAAACCTGCATCGTATGCTTCTTTAGCTCGCTCTATTGTAACATATTTTGTAACTGCTATCACATTGATATGGCTATCTATTGTGCTTTTTTTCTTATGACTTTCAATTTCTTGTTGAATATGTGCTAAATTGGATTTCACATCCATATCTATTCATCGCCTTCCTTACTTGCGTCCGATAAAAGCTAACATTCTACCTGTATGCCCTTCTTCAAGTCGATATGAGAAAAAGAGATTTAAATCTTCAGACGTTGCATATTGTGTAATATAAATATTATTTTGAGGTACTCCCATAGATTGTAATAGTAATGCATTGGCTTTTTTCAAGTCAATGCCATGACGATTCGTTCCTCGTGTCTCAATATAACATTGACTATCAATCGGCAGCGTTTCAAACTTTTCTTTAATTTCATCATTGATTTCATAAGAATTAGACGTTGCAGGTCCTATAACAACTTGCAAGTCAGATAACGGAAATTTAATTTGATTTATCATTTCAATAACGATTTGACCATATGTTCCTCTCCAACCAGCATGCGCTAAACCTACAAAGTCATGAGATTCACTATAAAAGTATATCGGTACACAATCCGCATAACACATCGTCAACAGTACATTTGAGTCATAAGTATATAGGCCATCAATACCATTTAGCTTGTGACTAAGCGCATCGATATTTGTACCTTGGTCTCGTACGGTAACCTCAGCCACTTTGTTCTCGTGTGTTTGTATTGGAAATACCCAATGCGCTCTAGGGAAATCAATAGCTGCTGCTAATAGCTGCTGGTGCTTAGTCACATGTTCTGGCGCATCATCAATATAACGAGCCATATTAAATGCTCGTTCTGGATAAGGGCTGCTACCGCCTTCTCTTGTAGTAAAACCTAACGTTACATGTTCAAGTTTGTCATCTTCATATCGCAATAGATGTGGTTCTTTTTTAAATCTATCTTTCATATCAAGCACCTCAATTTAACCGTCTTCTTCGCAGTTATAAGCAACGTATACATTACAATTATATACTAAAATTACAGTGATTTTAAGATTAAAATAAAAAGTCATCAGACCGCTATGACCCGATGACTTTTTATGAATTTTGTATTTTTCTTTAGATTAACGTCTTGTTCTTCTAGAACGTCTTTCTTCTCTATTTCTAATAAAGCTAGGAATGTCATCATCCTTAGTCGTTTGCGTACGCTCTGCTGAAGCTTCAGTGTTACGTGAAGAATGATTCGCCTTGAAAGAAGGCTCTTCTTTAGTTGTATTTGCTGTTCCAGGTGCACTTGAAGATGGCGCGCTTGAACCAAAGCCAGTGTTTGCTTTACGTCCTTGTGTTGACGGTTTATCTTCGAAACCTGTTGCAATAACTGTGACAACAATTTCATCTTGTAATTCTGGATTAATAACTGTACCGAAAATCATATTAACATCTTCGTCAGCAGCATCTTGAACAATATCTGCAGCTTCTTGTGCTTCGAATAATGATAATGATTCGCCACCAGTAATATTCATTAACACACCTTGAGCACCAACAATAGATGTTTCAAGTAATGGTGATGAAATTGCTTTTTTAGCAGCTTCAACAGCTCTATTTTCACCTGATGACACACCAATTCCCATTAATGCAGAGCCTTGGTTAGACATGATTGTTTTAACATCAGCAAAGTCTAAGTTAACTTCACCAGATACAGCGATTAAGTCAGAAATACCTTGTACACCTTGACGTAATACATTGTCTGCTTCTTTAAATGCTTCCATCATAGGTGTAGATTTATCTACGATATCTAATAAGCGATCGTTTGGAATAACGATTAATGTATCAACAGCTGCTTTCATTGCTTCAACACCAGCTGCTGCTTGAGTTGAACGCTTACGTCCTTCAAAGCCGAATGGACGAGTAACAACACCAACTGTTAATGCACCCATTTCTTTAGCTATTTTCGCTACAACTGGCGCAGCACCTGTACCAGTTCCGCCACCCATACCAGCAGTAACAAATACCATGTCTGCACCTTGAATGGCATCTTCAATTTGTTCACGAGATTCTTCAGCAGCTTTTTTCCCAATTTCAGGGTTTGCGCCAGCACCTAAACCACGTGTTAATTTTTCACCAATTTGAATTTTAGCTTCAGCTTTTGATAAGTTTAAAGCTTGTCCATCTGTATTAATAGCAATGAATTCCACATTGTTCATACCATGGTCAATCATACGATTTACCGCGTTATTTCCGCCGCCACCTACACCGATGACTTTTAGTGTCGCTAAATGATTAAATCCTTGTTCAAATTCTAACATTTAATTTTCCTCCTAGTTTTTATGGCCAATCATTCAAATAGAGATTTCATAAGTTTTTTAAATTTACTTTCTTCTTTATCAGATTTATCGTGCCCATCATGATGTTCTTCTTCAGAATTTTGATCTGTTGTATGGTCATCGTAATTTTCATGGTATTCTGGCTCATCTTTATTTTGTGTAGAATCATTTTTATTTGATTTACCTTTGAACCAGTTAAAACCAATTGATCTAGAAGTATTTTCTTTTTCTTCAGAAGCGATGACTTCTTCTTCAAATTCCTCATTATCTTGATAATTTATTGTAACATAATCTAATAATTCATCAAAAGTGATACTGCTAGAAATTGTAGAAATTGCAGATGTAAATTCAGGTTTTCTTATACCCATTTGTGATGGTGTATGTATTCTGATTTTTTCAGTTACTAATATAGTTAGTAAATCTTTCACACCTAATAAATTAGATGATCCACCTGTAACAACAAATCCGCCATTCACTCGTGTCAATTCTAAATTAATTAGAATATCAAATACGCAATTGAAAATGTCTTCCATTGTTGCTTGAATAATGTGACTTAAATCTTTTTGAGAATATTCTACCGTTTCTTCACTATCAACTTGATCTACAGTAAATACATCTTGATCTGAAGCGCTTTCTGCATAAGCATGTCCATATTGTTGCTTAATCTTTTCAGCCGTTTCATATGAAGTATTGAATGCTTCTGCAATATCACTGGTTATATCTCTACCAGCAAGTTTAATTGAAGCAGCATCAAGTAATTCACCACGTTCATAGAAAGCTACCTGTGTTAAATCTTCACCAATATCAATAACACATGTGCCTAGTTCCTTTTCCATTGCGGATAAAATGAAACCGTAATTATAAGCATCAGAATAAACATCTAATACATCTACGCCACATGCTTCAACACATTTGATCATATTGATTAAAATTGATTTTTCAATTGCAATCACGCCTGCTTCAACTTTAAGAGAATGTCTTGCAATAATTTCTTTAGGATCTGAAACTTCGTTATTCCCGTCTAAGATAAATTTACTAGGAAATACGTTAATAATTTCCGTACCAGGGACATCATTTTTATCCCGAATACCATCTAAAACACTTTCAATGTGTGTGCCATTAATCTCAGTATCTTCATAAAATTCAATTTCATTAGTTTCATCGAACACTTCTGTTGAAACGATTGGCAATTTTAAAAACACTTCTTTAATATCTACACCAGAAGCAATAGAAGCCTTTTTGAGCGTATCTTTAATCGCTTGTTTCGCAATGTCAAAATCGTCAATCAGACCGTTTTTAATACCATTTGTGTAGGTTTGTCCTGTACCTATCACATTTATACCATTGTGAAATTTTTCGCCTACTATTATTTTTACGCTTGATGAACCAATATCTACACTAACGTAGTAATGTTCCTCCATAGATAGGCACCTCCTGACAAATTACTATTAAAATGCACTATGTTTAGTTTACAATACGTCGTTACACTTGTGAACTATAAAGACATAATATATCGGAATTTTTTAATTATTTTTTTTAGATTGTTCGTTTATTTTGTTAAGTACACTTTGTAATTCACTTTTTGCCTCATTTTCTTGCTGAGAGTTTTTTGTCACATCTTGTTCAGTTTGTGATTGTTGTGCTTCTTGATTTTTGTAAGGTATGAACGATGCTCCTACTGATAAATCAATGTATCCATCTGTTGTTAAGTTACCTGATTGATCACGTGACAACGATTGAGACATTTGTGGGTAGTACTTCATTTTATCTGCTATCGTTTTAATATTGCCGATCACTTGCATATCATCTTTCGTATACAATTTAATTCGATTTTGCTTATTCTTTTGTGGTTCGTATGTTACTTCAGCAATCATACTTCTAATTTTAGGAGACATTTCCGCTAAGGCGTGAACAATTTCTTGTTTTTTATCACCTTTAAAACCTTCAATGATAGGTCCTCGGTCTGTTAATTGCCCTTTATAGTTTTTTAATTCCGTATTCCCTTCTAATATTGGAATATAATCATCCTTATCTTTAATCATACCTACAACTTGATTTTCTTCTATTGTAACAGATAATGTATTCGGTAAATGTTTCTGTATATCAACATGTTTTATCAAAGGATTGTCTTTTAATTTGGCCTTAGCCTTGCTATTACTAAATGTATACATTCTTTCGCCACTATTCGCATTTAATTGCTTATTTATTTCTGATGTTGATACATTATGATTACCTTTAATTGTTACATTTGCTATGCGACTAATTGGCGTAAACATATACAACAGAAAAAGTATGATGATAAGGATCAGCGCTGTTATAACAATGTATTGGATTGTCTTTTGACGTTTTCTACGCTGTCGTCTTTTTTGTTCTCTTAGTTCTTCAGGTGTAAGTGGCGGCGGTTTCTCAATATCTTCATTATCTTCTGTCACATCGCCGTCATCAGTATTATGTTGGATTGCTGTATCATCTTGTGCTGTACTGGATAAGTCTTCTTCAGATGGTTCATTTTGTTGATCATGCAGATTGTTTTCTAAAGCACTGTTGTTTATTTCATCTTCTGTGTTTTGGATTTCCTCATTATTTTCATGTTGTGTAGCCATGTTGATGTCATTTGAAGAATCATGATTGTCTATGTTTGATTGTGTGTTATCTTCTTGCTCCGTTGAAGTATCGAAGTTGTCTTTATCGCTAAATAAGCGGTTTCGTCTGCGCTTTGTACTAGATTTACGGCGCTGTCGTTCAAAATCGTTGGCATTGATATGTCTTATTTTACTATCTGATTTTTGTTCATCCATGTTTATTCACACCCTTTAATATGATGGTAAGTGTGCTTTAAAACTTTCAATAAATTTATCCCCTCGTTCTTCAAAGGTTTGATATTGATCCCAACTTGCACAAGCCGGAGAGAGTAATACGACATCATTTGGTTCTATCACATCTTGTACTTTATCGACTGCATCTGTAACATCTGTGGCTTTAATTACATATTTACCTTGACTCGTTCCTAATTTAACAAATTTCTCTTGTGTTTCGCCAAACACAACCATTACTCTGACATGTTTCATATAAGGAATTAGTTCATCAAAATCGTTACCTCTATCTAACCCACCACATAACCAAATGATAGGTTGGTTAAATGAATTAAGCGCGAATTGTGTTGCTAGTGTATTAGTAGCCTTTGAGTCATTGTAATATTTATTAGTTCGATTTGTACCAATATACTGCAGTCTATGTTCAATGCCTGAGAATGTAGTCAAACTATCAATGATAGCTTTAACAGGAACACCTGCCAATAATGATGCTAAGACTGCCGCCAAAATATTTTCCAAATTATGTTCACCAGGTAACACTAAATCATCAATATTTATAATTCGCACGCCTTTATAAATAATAAAGTTATCTTTAATATAAATGCCATCTACTTCTTGTTGTGTAGAAAAATAAAGTGTCTTAGCTTTTAATTGTTCTGATTCAATCAAATGGCGTTGGTGATAATTACAAATAAGATAATCATCTGCTGTTTGATTTTTATATATTTGCTTTTTAGCATTTTGATAATTTTCAAGTGTACCGTGATAGTCTAAATGCGCCGAATAAATATTTGTAATAATAGCGATGTGTGGACGATACTTATCTATGCCTAGCAATTGGAATGAAGACAATTCTGTAATTAAATATTCATCTGGGTGTGTATCTTGAGCGACTTTTGATGCAACATAACCAATGTTACCAGATAAGCGTCCAGTCAACCTGCTCTTGCTAAACATATCACCTATAAGTGAAGTTGTCGTTGTTTTACCATTTGTACCAGTCACCGCGATAATGGGCGCTTCAGAAACTAGATAGCTTAATTCAACTTCAGTTACGATTTTCAAACCACGTTTTTGCGCTTCGATTAAAATAGGTAAATGATATGGAATTCCTGGATTTTTAACTATCATCGGGCTTTTATCTAATAATGACAGTGGATGTCCACCGCCAACGACTGTAACACCCATTGTTTCCAAGTCTTTTGCATGTGGATCTTGAGATAAATCTTTGCCATCATTAACAGTGACAATAGCTCCAAGTTTAGTCAACAATTTTGCTGCCTCATATCCACTTTTAGCTAAACCAAGAACAAGAACATCTTTATCTTCTAAACCTGTATAATTCTGCATGTTAATGCACTCCAATCCATAAGCCTATAAGTCCTGTAACCAAGCCAACAGTCCAAAAAACAGTAACGACTTTCCATTCGTTCCAACCACACAATTCAAAATGATGATGAATCGGACTCATCTTGAAAATACGCTTTCTAGTTAATTTATAAGAAGCTACTTGTAAAATAACTGATAATGTTTCAGCCACAAATACAAATCCAACAAACAGTAATGATAATTCTGCATTTAACATAATCGACAAGGTAGCAAATATACCACCAAGCGCTAAGCTGCCCGTATCCCCCATGAAGACTTTTGCGGGATTAAGATTAAATGGTAAGAAACCTAGTAATGCAAAAATCATGATAACACAAAATGTCCCTATGGCTGGAGAATCTAAGATAAAGCTCATAATCGCGTACATTGTGAATCCAATAATAGACAATCCAGTTGCTAAACCATCTAAGCCATCTGTTAAGTTAACTGCATTGGAAAAACCAACTTGCCAGAAGACAATGAAAATCACGTAGAAAATGGATAAAGGAATGTCCACTTCTGTAAAAGGTATGTGAATCGCAGTTGAAAAATGAATTAAATGGAATACATAACTTAATACAAAAAATATAACTGCAATACCTATTTGAGCCAAAAATTTCTGTTTGCTTGTTAAACCTTGATTGTTTTTCTTTACCACAATGATGTAATCATCAATAAAACCAATCAAACCGAAACCAATTGTTACAAATAATAACAAAATGATTGGATTGGATTTGTCGACGAAGAATACAGCAATGAGCGAAGTTATTATAATGCTAATTAAAAATGTCAATCCACCCATTGTTGGCGTTCCTGTCTTTTTCATATGACTCTCTGGACCCTCTTCTCGTATACTTTGTCCAAATTTCATTCTCTTTAAAGTTGGAATAAGTACAGGTACTAATACGAATGTGATAAGTAGCGCAATAATCGCAAATAAAAAAAGCATAATTTTCTCCTTTTTAACTAAGATACAAAATTTTATACACATCATTTTCACTTTATTATTTTAACAATATGACTAACACTTCACATCATTATTTAGATGTATTTTATGTTGCCATGTGATAAGTAATATTTCATCATTACTCAATGATTTAGCCAGATAATCACGAGGAGAAGAAGCTGACAAACATTGTTATTCTGAAAATTGTTCTACAATTTACTTATAGAACAGGCATAGGGGCTTCTAGCTCCTCCATATCTAGCTGCGCAGTTAAACATAAAGCGCAAAACTGTGTGATACGTGTTTATATCTTAATTTACAAATTAAATTTTTAGTTAACTCACATCATTAATTGAAGCAAGCTAATCTTCACTGTCTTTAGCTGCATTGTCTTGTTGATCTTTTGAATCCTCTTTTGACTCTTTTGACTTAGATGTATCTTTTTTATCTTGCTTTTGGTTATCGGTTGAATCATTCTTATCCGATGAAGTAGCTTGCTCTTCTGATTGACTGCCATCAGCATCTTTTGCTGAAAGCGTAAGCTCAATTTTATCGCTTTTTTTCAGCTTCGTGCCATTTGAAATAGATTGATCAGTAACAAAGCCGGTTCCTTTTGTGATGACTTTAATATTCGTTAAACTTTGGAATGCCAATACGTCATCTTTCGTCCAACCTTTCATATCTGGCATTGTAACATCTCCATCAGTAAGAAGAAGTACTTTACTATGTGGCAATAATTCACTTCCAGATTTGACAGATTGCGTTTTTACTTTTTGACCACTGCCAATAACGATTGGATTTAACGATTTATCTTGTAGTTTGGATTTCGCATCTTGAGTGGCATCACCCTCAACATTTGGAACTTTACTATATTTTGCTTTGTTTGTTTTGTCTTTTGAGCTGCCGACATTTAAATATTTAAGTGTGTTTTCCATAATTGGTTTAAAAGCTTTACTAACACCTAATTCATATGCTTCTTGGTCATTCTTTTGTGCAAGTTTCATGCCCGCATAAACAATGATACGTGGATTTTTCTTAGGTGCATCTCCAATAAAGCTTACAAAGTATGGGTTAGGCCCTTTAACATAACCACCGCTTTTTTCATCCGCTACTTGCGCCGTTCCCGTTTTACCTTCGATATCATAGCCTTCTACACGATAATTCTGTGCATGACTTTTTTCACTGTTAACAACTTTATCAAGTTCAGTTTCTACTTTATTGGCTGTCTCTTCAGTTATTGGCTTACCTGCATAAGATTTTTCGCCTTTATAGAAGGTTTTTTTAGAAATAGGATTGTCTACTTTATTCACAAACCATGGTTTCAACATATTTCCCTTATTAAAAAAGGCTGATTGCGCTTGAATCATTTGTACAGGAGTTACAGTCGTTGATTGTCCAAATGCTGATGTTTTTTGTTGTAATTCATTAGACCATGCAATATTACCACTTGCTTCACCATCAAACATGCCGCCAGTCGTTTTACCAAAACCAAAGCGTTCATACCAAGATTTCATCTTATCTGCACCAACTAAATCTTGCAATTGCATCATAAGTGTATTTGAAGAATAAGTAAATCCTTGTGTCATAGGTATTCTACCCCAACCAACTCTATTCCAGTCAGATATTCTTGATCCCATAATATCCATGTGACCTGATTTATACTTTTCATTTGGTTTAAATTTACCTTCTTGAATGGCAGCTGCTAACCCATAAGTCTTAAATGTAGATCCTGGTTCATAAGTGTTTTGATATAAATCATTTGCCCATTTTTTTCCAAAATCTTTACCCGTTTCAGGATTAAATGTAGGTCGTTGACTAAAAGCTAAAATCTCACCTGTTTTAGCATCCATTACAACGGCAAACAAATCTTTAGGTTGATAGCGTTCAACCATACCATCCAAGGCTTCTTCCACAAATACTTGTATATTGGAATCAATCGTTAAATGTACATCATCTCCACGTTTAGGTGAGCTTTCATGTTTCGTGTTTGGTGCAATGTACCCCCATATATCTTGTATATATGATAGTGCACCTTTTTTACCATTTAAATAACTATTAAATATCTTTTCAACACCCAGTGCACCATTCAGTTCACCCGTATCTGGATTCTTCTGTGCACGTCCAATTAAATGAGAAGCAAAATTTCCATTTGGATAGAACCGCTCTGTTTCTGGATATAGTGTAATGCCTGGTAAGTTCATTTTTTCAATTTTTTCTTTTTGTTGATACGTTAAATTTGTTCCTTTTTGACCAAACTCAACTTGAAACGCCTTTTTCTGATTTAATTTTTTCTCAATATCATCTGCCTTCATATCGATGACTTCTGCTAATTTTTTAGCAGTTTTCTTTTTATCTACGACGTGTCGAGGCTTTTTACTGTTTTCACTGGCCTTCTTATCAATCACTGCCGTTAATTTGAAACGCTCAACATCTTCAGCTAACACTTTCCCATTGCGATCATAAATTTTACCGCGTTCGGGTTGTTCTTGATTTTTAACAAGATACGTTTCATTTGCTCGTGTTAGTAAGTCTTGTCCAGAAGAATGTCCGGTCACCATGATATATGAGTATCTTAAAACCAATATAAAAAAGAGCAGTCCGAATAAACTAACAAGGAGGACTGCTCCTAATTTATTTTTTTTAATTTTAATTTTTCGCTTCGCCATCATTACGCACTACCTTTACATTATCATTCTTAAGGCTCATACCTTGTGCTTTTGCCTTATCGTAAATGCGTTCATAAGAAGAATTCTTTTTAATTTCAGATTTAAGTGCGCTGTTCTCACTTGTTTGCTTTTCAATCTTTTGATCTAAATCTGCAATCTTTCCTCGCGTATCATACGCATCCATTTTTAAAGATAGCACATAAATACTAATCAAGGCAATGACAGTAATCAATGATATGTATAAGACCTTTTCAAATCTAGTAAGTTGTACAACTACTTTTCTTTTTACAGTTTGTCTTCTTGGTTCTGCTTGTGGTTGTTGTTTAGGAATGCTTGTTTGAGAAACATCCTGATATGGTTGGTAAATTTTTTCTACAGCCATCGTCCATTACTCCTTATTTCAATATTTCTGCAACACGTAATTTGGCGCTACGTGCCCGATTGTTTTGATTTAAATCTTCTTCAGTAGCAGTGATAGGTTTCCGATTAACTCTTTTTAACTTTGGTGTGTATTCTTCTGGAATAATTGGTAAACCTCTAGGTACCTCTGGACCCTTCTCATATTCTTGGAAAATCTGTTTGCATAATCGATCTTCTAATGAATGGAAAGTAATTACTGAAATGCGTCCATTAACCTTTACAAGTTCAATTGCCTGTTCAATTGAATCTTCAAATGCTGACAATTCATCGTTGACGGCAATTCGAATGGCTTGGAACACCCTTTTAGCTGGGTGACCACCTTTTCGTCTCGCTTTGGCAGGTATCCCTTCTTTAATCACATCAACCAGTTGTAATGTCGTTTCTATAGGCTGTAATTCGCGATGTGCTTCAATGCGCCGTGCAATTTGTTTTGAAAATTTTTCTTCACCATAGCGATAGAATATTTTTACTAATGCTTCATATGACCATTCATTTACTACTTCATAAGCACTAAGCGTTTGTGTTCGATCCATACGCATATCTAATTTCGCATCATGGTGATAACTAAATCCTCTTTCCGGGACATCTAACTGTGGACTTGAAACACCCAAGTCATAGTAAATGCCATCTACTTTTTCAATATTTAGTTCTTTTAAAATGTGTGTGAGTTCTCGAAAGTTATTATGAACAAAGGTCACTTTATGTAGATGCGCTTTAAGCACTTCCTTTGCGTTATCTATTGCTGTTGTATCTTGATCAATAGCAATCAAATGACCTTCATCATTGAGCTGATTTAATAAATAAAGGGCATGTCCTGCGCCGCCTAGCGTACAATCTACGTATACACCATCAGGCTTTATATTTAAGTAATCTATGGTTTCGTTAAGCATAACGCTGACATGATGAAACACGTTTATTCCCCCATTTAAAAATCAAAATCTATTAAATCTTCAGCAATATCCTCGAAACTATCTTCTGATTCTTCATAGAAATCATTCCATGTTTCGCGGTCCCAAATCTCGATTCGATTTGACACCCCTATTACTGTACATTCTTTTGTTAAGTTGGCGTATTTTCTCAAATTTTGAGGTATGTTAATACGTCCTTGTTTATCTAGTTCTACTTCAATCGCACCAGAGAAGAACATACGCATAAACTTACGTGCATCCTTTTTAGTCATTGGTAAGGTTTTCATTTTCTCTTCAATTTGTTGCCATTCTTCTAACGTGTAACCAAATAAACATTTATCAAGGCCTCGAGTGATAATAAAACGCTCATTGAGGTCATAACGAAACTTGGACGGAATAATCATTCGTCCTTTTGTATCTAATTGATGATCGTATTCTCCCATGAACATTTTTTCTCACCTCACCTTATTTATAATTTACCACATCTCACCACTATCCTCCACTAATTCTGTAAAATATCTTAAAATTTATAAAAAAAGACATAAAAAAACCGTTTCGCCAAAAAGACGAAACGGCTATAAACCTTGATATATCAAGGTTTTACAACAATATGATCAAAAGTGTAAGAAAGTGGTGGATAGGTGGAGGGGTTGAACACATCCATCCCAAAATCATTCATTATTTGTAATGGATTCCATATTCTTTCTTGGAGTCCTCCCATTGGATGGAGTGATTCACTGATTTCCTTAAAGTGTTTCATGCTAATCACATTTTCACGTTCAATATTTAATAAGTATCTTTGTTCTAAATAATTAAGTTGTTTATGGTGGATTTCATGATTTTTATCAACTAAGTTACTATTATTTTGGTTATGTTGTACTTCTCGCTTTAATTTTTGATACATTTCTTCATGAAACTCTTTTAATTGTGAAACTTGATCTAAAAATGTTTGCGATGCTTGTTCACGTATAAATTTTTGACGCTTTTCTTCAATTCCATTAGTTAATACATCAGCTATATCTATTTGGTATTGTTGTAAAAGTTTCTCTATTCTAGTATAGAGATAAGTTATTTTTATACGCGGTAATACAATAGGCATTTCCACATCTAACGTGTTAAATACTTCGCTTAATTCTGCCCAATATTTAATTTCACTTGGGCCACCTATAAACGCTACAGTATTGAAGAGCCATTCTTCCATTACTGGACGTGTAACAACATTATTTGAGAATTGCGCTGGATTTTGTTCAATCAAGTCTAATAATTCATCTTCACGATAAGTAACTTCTGATTTACTTAACTTATAAATACCATTTTCTTCCGTAAGTAATTGTCTCATATTATCCTGATGTAAAAATAAATGGACGTTTGTGTCAGTCACAATCATCTTTGATAGTTTATTGTTTTCAGTCTCACGTTGCTTTTGATGAAATGCTTTATTTATATCATTATGTTTGCGCAACATATCCTTTAAAATAGGACGTTCTAACTTTCTAAGTGGCTCATATTGCGCATCTATAAATAACACACCATACACTTTGAACACTTCATGTACAAGTGCTTTAAACATATTCGACCACGTGTCATAGCGTTCTATGATTTGCAAACACATATGATACAATTCAGCAGTATGTGTTGTTTCAGCTAATTCCTTGAAATATGCTTGCAGTGCATTTTTCATTTGAACTTTGTCCGGGACATATCGACTTACGTTACTTTCCGGTGGAGTCAAAGTATGATATTTAATCTTTTCCACAGAAGCCAATTGTTGATCATAAGCAAAAGTATGATTAACTTCATCAAAATCATGGTCTTCCCCAGCTATCCAGAATACTGGAACAACGCTACAATCATAGCGCTCTCGCAACTCATTAGATAACGTTATCAAAGAAAATATCTTGTGAAAAGTATATAAAGGTCCTCCAAACAAACCAGCTTGTTGACCACCAATGACAACTTTAGCCCCTGCTGCTAAGTTATCAATATTTTTTTGCTGTTGCTCTGATAAAGTTAAATCCGACATATAATCTTGAATAATTTGTGCAAGTTGTTGTTCTCTACCATTATTAGGCTTGTTCATCTTAACATCAAAACTTGTTTTCTTCATCGCATCATACTGGAAAAATGATGTTAGCGATGGATCACTGTTTTTTAATTTTGTCATGAATGAATCATTATCATGTAATTTAGTAATTAAACAGTCCATACATTTTCTCCTTCAGTATCGCTATTATGAATACAGTATAAAGATTATACAACACATTGACAATTTAACGGCTTACACTTTTTAAAATTTTCGGTGCTTCGTGTTTCAAAACTAAATGAATTACACATATTTTTTAGGGTATAGTAAAATAAAGATGCTAAGGGGGATATGTTATGGTAGAAATTAAACGATTAGAAATTAATTATAAAACAGATGAACTTTTTGAAGCTTTTCGAGAGTATGGCAATAAGGATTTATATATGGTCGATGAATTTCAAGGACAAATGATTGATGCAAGTTCTGAAACACCTTTCTATGGCATTTTTCACGGAGATAACTTGGTAGCGCGCATGGCACTATTGCGTAAAGGTGACGTGGAAGAACTTTATTTCCCAGATTACGATAATTACATACTACTGTGGAAATTAGAAGTGCTCCCCGAATATCAGCATCATGGCTATGGACGTGCACTCATTGACTTTGCTAAAGAGAAAGGTCTTCCAATCAAAGCTATTGGACGCAATCAATCAAAAGATTTCTTTACTAAATTAGGATTTGAAGACGTAAACGCTAAAAATCCAGAAGGCCATGACGTGTTAATATGGTCACCTAAAGTTTAAAATGATCAGTTTAGGACATCATTATGTTTTAGACTGTGAACGATATATTGGCAGTAGTTGACTGGATTGAAAATACGCTGATACCTAGTTTTTCCAACCCTAGTCAATCTTGCTGGAGCGGGACTACGAATTCGTAACGAATGCTGTCACGCTCCTTTTTTTGAATGTACTCATATTAAGCTTGAGGACAAAATACATATTGCTGATTAAATTATGTAATTGTGATTATTTATAATAACATTTATATAGTTTTAGCATTCCACATCGTAATCATTTATTTTTTAAATTAACCGAAATAGATGATAAAGTTATTTCAGCTATTGAACACTTTATTATTTTATAGTGGCACTAAAATATACCTAGTTATTCCGTGACATAAAGTTTTATTTTCTCTTTTTATATAAAATAAAAAATCCCGTGTTACCAATGTTACAAACTAACATGGTAAAACGAGATTAATACAAATAGCGTCCTGGGAGGGATTCGAACCCCCGACCGATGGCTTAGAAGGCCATTGCTCTATCCAGCTGAGCTACCAGGACAAATTTTTAACACAAGAATTATTATATCTAATTCGACGCTATTGCGCAATAGTTACTATCTAAAAAAAGGTTATATTTTTCACTATTAATGCTATTTTAATCCATTAACGCTACTTTAATAACTTGACCCAGATAATGATTTTAAACTTAACATCAAGTTTCCTCACATTTATCCAACTTATTACCTTTTCAGCATATCTTCATGTTAAAATGCATTTAATTCTACTTTTTAAGGAGTATTTTAATATGAAATATACAACGTTGTTATTAGATTTTGACGATACATTAGTAGATTTTGATGATGCTGAAGAACAAGCCTTTTTCAATATGGCCCAAAATTACCAGTCATCTCCTACTTATGATGACTTCACTTTATTCAAAAAGATTAACCAAGCACACTGGGAAGCTTTTCAAAATAATCAACTTTCAAAAGAAGACGTGTTATCTCAACGCTTTATTAAATACTTTAAGCACCATAATATAACTGTTAATGGTCATGAAGCCGATGAGTGTTTTAGAGATGAATTGGCTAAAGCACCAGTTAAATATTTCAACGACACATTAGCTACATTAGCTCAATTACGTCAGCATTGTTCACTTTATATTGTGACTAATGGTGTCGCTATAACACAACAACGCCGTATTGCACAAACACCGTTCGATAATTTATTTGAGGGTATCTTTATTTCAGAACACACAGGTTATCAAAAGCCTATGTCTGGATTTTTTGATTATGTTTTTAATCACATTAAACCTACTGCGAGATCCACTGCAATGATTATTGGAGATTCTTTAACATCAGATATATTAGGTGGTCATAATGCTAACATTGCAACATGCTGGTTTAACTTTAGAAACAAAACAAATTCAACAGCAATTAAACCTGACTTTGAGATTCGAACATTAGCCGAATTATTACCTATTATACAATCTACTTAATGTTTTAAAATATTGTTGCATCTATCAATAACAATTTGATAAGCCATACAAATATCTTTTTTAGTATGCAAGTAGTGATAATAGCATTGCTTTTATAGTTATTTTTGGCATAAAACCCGATAACCTATAAGCTGGAATGACATACAGCTCGAAGGTTATCGGATTTCTTTATATCTTTATGTGTATCGTGTCTAAAATTTCATTATTCCGATTGCGAAAATGCAAGACTGCACGCCTTTTATTATCATCAATTAATAGTTCTGCAAAAGTCTCTTCTTTTTGACTTCTAGATTGTGAGATACTACCAGGGTTAATCACATGGACAGATCCAATCTGTTCATATTTAGCCACATGAGTATGTCCGTAAAAAGCAAATTGACAGCCTTCCTGAGCTGCTCTTTCTGCTAATTGTTGGCGTCCACGATTAACAGAATACAGATGGCCATGAGTATAGAACGCTTTAATGTCATCAGATGAGATAAGTTCTTCATTTGGAAATTCTGGATAAAAATCGCAGTTCCCTTTAACACGTTGGAATAAACTTAGTTCCGTATCATGATATTCAAATTCTGAATCTCCCAAATGCAAAGCAACATCATAATCTTGATGCCAAGCGATAATTTGATATAAAATACCAGCTTCAGTATGATTATCACTTACAATAATCCATTTTGACATTATACATCACCCTTTAAGTATGCTTGAAGTTGTTTTATAGCTTCTCCTCTGTGACTAATTTGACTTTTTTCTGTTGCACTCAGTTCAGCCATTGTGCGGCCTTTTTCAGGTACATAAAAGACAGGATCATAACCAAAACCATTATCTCCTCTACGTTCATCAGTAATTCGACCAGATACCGTCCCTTTAAATGTCCGTGTTGGTTGATCTGGTTCACTCATACTAATCACACACACGAACTGAGCTTCACGTTGTGTGATATCAGTTAATTTAGATAATAATTTGTCTATGTTGTCATCATCATTTTTGTCTAAACCGGCATATCGTGCAGAGTACACCCCTGGCTCACCGTTAAGTGCAAAAACTTCCAAGCCACTATCATCAGCAATCACTCGTTTATTCAATCTTTTAGCTGCTGCTTCTGATTTTAGAATAGCATTTTCTTCAAAGGTTGTCCCTGTTTCTTCAACATCAAAGTCTTTCAACAATTCTGAAATACCGATAACATTATCGTTTGGAAAAATCGCTTTAAAATCATTAATCTTTCCTTGGTTATTTGTAGCTATCACAATATCGGTCATCGTTTATCCCCCTAATTTGTTAATTTAATCTGTTCTACTTTTACTTTCATATGCAACCACTCAGCAATAATATTAGTAATATGCGTCGTATCACCTGTAGAAAAAAAGCGATGCTGTGGCTGGGCTGTATAGCTGGCGTGCTCATTACTAAATGTCAACAAAGCACTTACTTCCCTAGCTGTCTCTAGTCCAGAAGAAATGACCGTTTTGTCTCCACCAAAATAATCATTCAACGGTTGATATAACAAGGGATAATGCGTACATCCTAATATGACAGTGTCCGCTATACTGTTTCGCCAGTGTTTTAATGTCTGATGAATAATAATACTCGTTATTGTTGGATCATTATAACGCATTTGTTCGACCAAAGGTACAAATCCTGGACAGGCCACACCTGTTACCTCAACATTAGGATTAATGCGTTTAATGTGATGTCGATAAGCTTCAGATTTAATAGTTCCCTCTGTTCCAAGTATAAGCACATGTTGATTTTTGGTCGTCATAATAGCAGTACGTGCACCTGGTTCAATAACGCCAATAACTGGAATAGACAGTATGTGTTGTAAATGCTCTAAAGCGACTGCAGTTGCCGTATTACAAGCAATAACCAGCATTTTAATGTCAAATTCCATTAATTTATTAGCTAGTTCAGTGGTGAAAGCTTTAACTTCCTCTCCAGGTCTTGGTCCATATGGACACCGTGCTATATCACCTAAATAATATATAGTCTCATTTGGTAACTGGCGTATAATTTCTTTAGCTACAGTTAATCCTCCAACTCCTGAATCTATAACACCAATGGGTTTATTCATATTTTTCATCCTCAATTAATTGCAATAGTATTTTTATTTTAGCACATTAAATATAGTGAAATCATCTAAGGCTATTTTAAAAATGATATCCCTACACATAAAACATCATTCTAATGTGAAAAACCATATTAATTAAAGTAGATGAAAACATAACAAAAATTGATAAAAATCTGTTGAACTTAACAGTAACATCTTTTGTTATTTGTTACACTTTAGCATCTATGTATCATCATTAAAATAAATGATATCTAAATAACTATTTTAAAGGATCATACACTGAAGCTTTGCGTTACGAAAAACACCTATCAAAGCTCGGCTATAAAATAAGCCCAAAAACGAAATCAATTGACTTCATTTTCAGGCTTATTTATTTTAGAAATCTATTTTTCTAAAGCTTGTACAGCGATTATTCCACTTTGTGATCTGAACCAAAGAATGATTTGAACATATGGAACGTTGTTTCTCTGTTCATTGCTGCAATTGACGTTGTTAATGGGATACCTTTAGGACATGCATTTACACAGTTTTGAGAATTACCGCACTCTTGCAATCCACCTGTCCCCATTAATGCATCTAATCGTTCATCCTTTGTCATAGCACCTGTAGGATGTAAATCAAATAGACGAACTTGTGAGATGGCTTGTGCACCGACAAACTTATTATTAGGTGTTACATTCGGACAAACTTCTAAACACACACCACATGTCATACATTTTGACAGTTCATATGCTGTTTGTCGTTTTTTCTCCGGCATACGAGGTCCAGGACCTAAATCATAAGTTCCATCAATAGGAATCCAAGCTTTCATACGTTTTAAGTTGTCAAACATTCGTGTACGGTCAACTTGTAAGTCACGAATAACTGGAAACGTACTCATTGGTTCTAGACGAATAGGTTGCTCTAATTGATCAACGATGGCTGAACATGATTGTCTTGCACGACCATTAATTACCATCGAACATGCACCACAAACTTCTTCCAAACAATTCATGTCCCAAATAACGGGCGTTGTTTTCTTTCCTTCTGCATTTACTGGATTACGTCTAATTTCCATCAAACAGGCAATGACATTCATGTTGTCTTTATAAGGGATTTCAAACGCTTCATCGTATGGTTTAGAGTCTTGATTATCTTGACGTTTTATAATTAATTTAATTGTTTTTTGTTTTTCTTTTTGTGGTTGTTGATTACTGTCTGCATGTTGGTCTTTTGGAGTGTTATTTGCTGATAGTGTTTCAGTCATTATTTTTTACCTCCTTTAGACTTGCTAGTGTAATCACGTTTACGTGGTGGGATCAAGCTTACATCTACTGGCTCATAAGTAAATTTTGGTGCTTCATCTTTACCCATATACTCTGCTAATGTTGTTTTTAACCATTCTTCATCATTTCGTTCTGGAAATTCTGGTTTGTAATGCGCACCGCGTGATTCATTGCGATTATAAGCACCAATTGTGATAACACGTGCAAGTATAAGCATATTCCATAATTGACGAGTAAAGAACACGGCTTGGTTACTCCATGTCTGTGTATCTTCCATATCAATATTTTGATAGCGTTCCATGAGCTCAACAATTTTCTTATCGGTTTCCAATAATTTATCATTTTCTCTTACAACTGTAACATTAGCTGTCATAATTTCACCGAGTTCACGATGTAATTTATAGGCATTTTCTGTGCCACGCATATTAAGTAAATTATCGAATCTTTGTTGTTCTTCATCTACCCGTGCTTGATAAATTGAATCATCTAAATCAGCATAAGTTTTATCAATATTTTCAACATATTTTACCGCATTTGGTCCAGCGACAGTACCACCATAAATTGCAGATAATAATGAGTTTGCACCTAAACGGTTACCTCCATGTTGTGAAAAATCACATTCTCCTGCAGCAAATAAACCATCAATGTTGGTCATTTGATCGTAATCAACATAAAGTCCTCCCATTGAATAGTGAACTGCTGGGAAAATCTTCATTGGTACCTTACGAGGATCGTCACCAGTGAATTTTTCATAAATTTCAATGATACCACCTAATTTAACATCTAATTCATGTGGATCTTTATGAGACAGATCCAGATACACCATGTTTTCACCATTAATACCTAATTTTTGATTGATACAAACATCAAAAATTTCACGCGTTGCAATATCACGAGGTACTAAGTTACCATAATCTGGATATTTTTCTTCTAAGAAGTACCAAGGCTTACCATCTTTATATGTCCATATACGACCGCCTTCACCACGTGCAGATTCACTCATTAAACGTAATTTGTCATCACCTGGAATCGCAGTCGGATGAATTTGAATAAATTCGCCATTTGCATATTTAGCACCTTGTTGATAAACAATTGAAGCTGCTGACCCAGTGTTAATCATAGAGTTCGTTGTTTTACCAAAAATAATGCCTGGACCACCTGTAGCCATAATGACCGCATCTGAACCGAAAGATTGAATTTCTGAAGTTGTCATATTTTGAGCTATAATTCCTCTAGCTGCATTATCTTCATCTTTAACAATTCCTAAAAATTCCCAGCCCTCATATTTTGTCACTAGTCCATCTACTTCAAAGGAACGTACTTGTTCATCTAACGCATACAATAGTTGTTGCCCTGTTGTTGCACCAGCAAATGCTGTTCGATGATACAATGTCCCACCGAAGCGTCTAAAGTCTAATAAACCTTCCTTTGTTCTGCTAAACATGACGCCCATGCGGTCTAATAAATGAATAATTTGTGGTGCAGCTTCAGTCATTGCTTTAACTGGTGGTTGATTTGCTAAAAAATCTCCACCATAAACGGTATCATCAAAATGAATCCACGGAGAATCTCCTTCACCTTTTGTATTTACCGCACCATTGATACCCCCTTGGGCACATACAGAGTGCGAACGTTTAACAGGTACTAATGAGAACAAATCCACATGAGCACCTTGTTCTGCAGCTTTAATTGTTGACATTAAACCGGCAAGTCCGCCTCCGACAACAATAATTTTCTTCTCTGCCATAGAATTGTCACTCCCCTAAATATTGAACTAAAACTTACGCTAAAACGAAATTTACATAAATGCTACAATTGCTGATACACCAATATAAGACAATATCAAAAAGACAATGAGTGATACCCAAGTGAAAACTTGTTGAGATTTTTTAGATTGTAAAATCCCCCATGTCACTAAAAATGACCAAATACCGTTAGCAAAGTGAAAAACGACTGCCACGATACAAATCATATAAATAATTGCCCACAAAGGGTGTTGTAATGTCTGATGCATCATATCATAATTAACTTCTTTACCGAAAAATGCCTTTTGTAAGCGCGTTTGCCATAAATGTACGAAAATAAAAATAAACGTAATTACACCCGTTACGCGTTGTAATGCAAACATCCAGTTTCTAAATATTGAATAATGCCCAATATTTTCCTTTGCTGTAAATGCGATATGAATACCATACAAACCATGATATAAAATTGGGATATAAATAAATAGAAACTCAACGATAATTAAAAACGGCAATGATTCCATAAACATAGATGCTTTATTAAATGCTTCAGCACCTTGAGTAGCTTGATGGTTTACCATCAAATGCACTACTAAAAATGCCCCGATTGGAATAATACCTAATAACGAATGAACACGTCTTAAGTAAAATTCGTTTTTTGTATGAGCCAAAAGAACTCCCCCCTGAAGAAACAATAATTAAAATTAGCTAATTTAAATGATGTGATACCACTAAGACATCCTATTTCTTGCTAATTGAAAAATAAAAATTTTAAGTTTTCAAATTTTTTTAAATACAATTTGCAAGTATTATAAAATGAACTGGATGGTGGATTTAGCATTTGTGTATTTTTCAATTAAAACATTATCAGGAACACTTAAATGATAATGTTTATCAATTAGAAAACGCTTCCACAAATCTATAAAAAAATTAGCTGTTTGTTAACTATATTGTAACATTTTTTACAACACTTTGGGACATGAGAATGATTCTCACGTCCCAAAATCTTAATTTTTTAATTATTTAATGCTTCTTTCAAACTTTTAGCTACTTTTTCAGGAAGGCCACAATTTTGCAATTCTGGTAAAGTTGCTTCTTTCATTTTCTTGATAGAACCAAAAGTACGCAATAATTTAGTTTTTCTTTTACTACCTATACCATCAACGGTATCAAGTATAGAACGCATGCCTTGTTTCTGCCGTGTTTGTCGATGGAAAGTAATGGCAAAGCGATGCACTTCATCTTGAATACGCTGTAATAGATAAAATGCTTGACTATTTTTCTTCATAGGTACCACTTCAGCTTCTGGCCCATAAAGCAGTTCAGAGGTCTGATGTTTATCGTTTTTACGCAAACCAGCTATTGGAATGTCTAAGCCTAATTCATTTTCTAACACGTCTTTAACCCCTGACATGTGTCCTTTACCTCCATCTACAATAATAAGATCTGGTAAAGGAAGGCCTTCATTTAACACTCTTGTATATCGACGACGTACGACTTCTCTCATAGATTTATAATCATCTGGACCTTCTACTGTTTTTATTTTATATTTTCGATAGCCACGCTTATCTGGTTTACCATCAACAAATGACACCATAGCTGATACTGGATCAACACCTTGAATGTTTGAATTATCAAAAGCTTCAATACGTATTGGTGATTGAATGCCCATACGCTCACCTAACTCTTCAATTGCCTTCACAGTCCGTGATTCATCACGAGCAATTAATTCAAATTTATTATCAAGCGCTACCTCAGCATTATGATTTGCTAAATCAACCATTTCTTTTTTCGCTCCACGTGCCGGCTGCACAATTTTAGTATCAACGACAGAATGAATTAATTTAGCATCTAAGTGTTTTGGTATATGCACTTCTTTGGGCAATATATGTTGATTTAAACTATAAAACTGGCCAATAAAGGTATAAAATTCTTCTTCTTCCGTTTGTTGAATCGGAATCATAGTGGCATCCCGTTGAATCATATTACCTTGGCGAATAAAAAATACTTGAACACACATCCAGCCCTTAGACACGTGGTAACCAAACACATCACGAATCGTATTATCTGATGACATAATTTTTTGTTTCTTCGTTAAATTATGAATGTGTTGAATTAAATCTCTATATTCTTTAGCACGTTCAAAATCTAATTTTTCGCTTGCAGCCATCATTCTCTGTTCTAAATTTTGTAAAATGGTTTTATCTTCACCATTAAGAAAGTCAGATATCTCTTTTGTCATTTGGGCATATTGCTGTTGATCAACATCATAAACACATGGACCTAAACATTGACCAATATGGTAGTACAAACATAATTTATCTGGCATCGTATCACATTTTCTAAATGGATAAATACGGTCTAATAGCTTCTTGGTTTCTTGTGCTGAATAAGCGTTAGGGTATGGTCCAAAATATTTACCTGTCCCTTTTTTAACTGTACGTGTTACCAATAAACGAGGATACTTTTCTTTAGTGATTTTAATAAAAGGATAACTCTTATCATCCTTTAATAATATATTATAACGCGGTTGATATTGTTTAATTAAATTTAATTCTAATAGGAGGGATTCTGTTTCACTAGATGTTACGATATATTCAAAGTCACGTATTTCCCCAACTAAACGCGTTGTTTTAGCATCATGAGCCCCTGTAAAATACGAACGTAAACGATTGCGTAAACGTTTAGCTTTACCGACATAAATTACCTGTTGTTGGCGATCTTTCATCAAATAACACCCTGGTTCAATAGGTACAACACTTAATTTTTCACGAATAGCTTGCTGATAACTCAACGTATCACACTCCCCCTTTCTCGATTATTACACACAAAAAGAAGAGGCAATTACATCAGATGTAATGCCCCGTCCCCATTTCTGTGTGATTATAAATGTTTATCCAATACTTCTGCTAAATTTTCTTTTGGTTGGAAACCTACAACTTTATCTACAGGTTCTCCATCTTTAAATACAATTAAAGTAGGAATACTCATTACTTCAAATTTAGCAGCAGTTGATGGGTTTTCATCAACATCTAATTTTAAAATATCAGCTTTACCTTCATAATCTCCTGCTAATTCTTCTAATACTGGAGCAATCATTTTACAAGGTCCACACCAAGTTGCCCAAAAGTCTACTAATTTAACGCCATCTTGAATATTTTCATCAAAGTTTGAATCCGTTACTTTTACGATTGCCATGACAGCCAATCCTCCTTAAATTTAAATGATGAGCAAATTATAACAGACAATATCATCTATTGCATTGCAATTGCTCACATTTTTCTTACATCACTCATATTAACCGCAATATATAGTTGAAGTAAAGTTTATTCTATCATTTTAGCAAATGAATAGTGATGATTATTTTAATTCTGCGACAGTTACACCAAAGCCACCTTCACTTGGCATACCACCCCTAAATGATTTTACACTTTTATGTCGTTTCAAATGTTGTTGAACACCTTTTTGTAAAGCGCCTGTGCCTTTGCCATGTATGATATAAACTTGTTCATAATTACTTAATACAGCTTGGTCTAAATATTGATCTAACTCAATTAACGCTTCTTCATAACGATATCCTCTTAAATCCAGTTCCGTTTTAATCGTTTGACGATGTTGGCGTTTAATCATTTTAGTCGGTTTTTCTTGTTTCTTTTTTATTTTTTCCAAATCTTCAATCGGCAATTTCATTTTAATGATACCCATTTGAACTACCGCTTCATCATTTCCAACTAACTCTAACACTTCGCCCTTTTGTCCATATGATAAAACTTTAACTTCATCTCCGGCTACAATTTTATCGTATTTTTGCTTTTGAACTTGTTGTTTAATCGATTTCGCTTCATATTGATTATCAAGTTGCTTTTTCTTGTCTATTAATTCATGTTCCTTAACATCGGCCCCTTTTTGATCTCTTAGCGTTCGTAACTCTTTTAATATCTCATCTGCTTCTTTTGTAGCAGCTTTAACACGTTGATTTGCTTTATCTTTCGCATCTTCTATTAATTGTTTTTCGTATGCTTGGAATTGATTATATTGTTTTTCAAGATCATCGTGTGTTTGCTGTGCTTCTTTCAATAAATGGTCAAGTTCTATACGCTGCGTATCTACACGTTTCGCATTTTTTTCAAGCGATTCTATCATTAAATTGATTTCTTGCTCATCTGTACCAATCATGGTTTTTGCTTTATTTATAATTGATAAGTTAAGACCTAATTTTTTCGATATATCAAATGCATTTGATCGGCCAGGAACACCCATTAATAATTTGTATGTGGGACTCAATGTATCAACATCAAACTCGACACTAGCATTCATGACACCTTCGCGGTTATAGCTATACGCTTTAAGTTCTGGGTAGTGTGTCGTTGCCATGACTAGCGCGCCAAGCGCTCTTGTATAATCAAGAATACTCATTGCTAGTGCAGCGCCTTCACTAGGATCTGTTCCTGCTCCTAACTCGTCAAACAGTATTAAACTATGCTTATCTGCTTGTTGTAATATAGCGACAATATTTTTCATATGTGATGAAAATGTAGATAATGATTGTTCTATAGACTGCTCATCTCCAATATCACAAAAGACATCATGAAACACGCTTAACTGACTACCGTCTAATGTGGGAATTAACAACCCTGATTGTGCCATAATTATAATTAATCCTAGTGTTTTAAGCGTGACTGTTTTCCCACCAGTATTTGGCCCCGTAATAATCACTGTTTCCACATCATCAGCAAATTCAATCGTATTTGCAACAACAGTTTCTTTATCTAACAATGGATGAAAGGCATTGGGCAAATAAATTGTACGCGCTTCATAAAATGTAGGCTTTGTTCCCTTTATTGCACTTGCATAACGTGCCTTAGCTGTTAAGAAATCTAAGTGACCCATAACTTCTTCAGCTACTAAACATTGTTCAGCTTGTTGCGCAACCATTGTTGTTAATATAGTTAAAATTCGTTCTCTTTCCACAGCCTCATCGTTGCGTAAGCGACTCACTTGATTGTTCATTTCTACAATAGATGATGGTTCAATATATAACGTTTGTCCAGATGCTGATTGGTCATGCACAATACCTTTAAAATCTTGGCGATATTCAGCTTTTACTGGTATAACATTACGTTCATTGCGCACAGTTACTATAGCATCCGATAGTTTCTTTTGATTAGATTGATTTTTAACAATACGATCTAGATTTTGTCTAATGCGTTGTGTCGTACTTGAAATTTTACTGCGAATGCCTTGTAATTCGTAACTCGCATGATCATATAAATCATGTGTATCACATTTATCATTAATTTCTTGAAATAAATCAGTTAATACAGGTAAGCGCATCATATTATCATGTAGCAAAGGATAATAGACTTGTTGTTCATCATCTTCAAGCAATTGATTATAAAATGTTTTAAATTGGTTTTGAACTTGAATGAGCCTTTTTAACTGATTTAATTCTGTAACATTCAATACACTACCAATCTTAGCGCGGTGAAGTAATGGAGAAACTTTTGATAATCCACTTAGACTTGGCATCCTATATTTATTATAAATTTGTGATATTTCATCAGTTTCATTCATTTGAAAAACAACAGTATCATAATCAGTCGCAGGATGCAGTTGTAGTACTTTCTCCCGCCCCAAGTCACTAATTGTCTCATTAGCGATGAGTGCTTTAATTTTATTAAATTCTAAGACATCTAACGTTTTCTGTCTCATCAAATCCCTCTATTTCTTCATTTTAATATTGTTTGCAATGAATTTTTTAAAGTCTTCTCGCGATAAGGTATTGATGACTCTATCTTTAGTAACAAATCCTTTTTGCGCTGTTGCTACACCATATTTCATAAATTCCAAATGATCTGTATGGTGTGCATCAGTATTTATCGTCAACTTAACATTCGGATATTTTTTAACAATATCTGCATTTAAATCCAGTCGCTTTGGATTAGCATTGATTTCTAAAATTGTTTGAGTTTCTTCAGCAAGTTGCATTAATTGTTCAATATTAGGTTGATATCCTGGACGCTTCCCAATAATGCGCCCCGTTGGATGAGCAATGTGTCGTACATATGGATTTCGACATGCATGTTCTAGACGTTTCATGATATCTGCTTCAGATTGGTTAAAGCTTTGGTGTATCGCAGCAATAACATAGTCTAATTGTGCTAAAACATCATCATCATAATCCAGTGAACCATCTGGCAAAATATCCATTTCTGTGCCTGAATAAATATCAATTTCTTGATATTCTTGATTCAATTTTTTAATTTCTTCATTTTGTCGTAATAAACGTTCTACTTGCAGACCGTTGGCAACTTTTAAGCTTTGAGAATGGTCAGTAATAACCATAAAATGATATCCTTTAGCAATGTTAGCCTCAACCATATGTCGAATAGAAAATGCGCCATCACTATAAGTCGTATGCATATGGATATCACCATTGATATCATCTAAGGTAATAATATCACTTAAATCTCTTTCAAATTCACTGCCGTCTTCACGCATCGCCGGTGCAATCCAATTCACGTTAAAGTGTTTATAAATATCAGTTTCATTATTATATTGAATCAGTTGTCCATCTGACGTTTCAATTCCATATTCACTTACTTTTTCTCCCTGCGCTTTAGCAAGTTGTCGAATGCGAATATTATGTTCTTTTGAGCCAGTAAAATGTTGTAATGTATGATAAAATGCTGCTGGTTCAATGAGTCTAAAATCTACACCAATTGTTTCATCATCATATTCTATTTCTAAAGAGATTTTTGTTTGTCCCACAGCCACTTCTTTTGCTTTGTTGGGAATATTTAATAATTGCGCTTGAACTTTGTCAGGCTCCGTCGTACTTATGATGAAATCTAAATCTTTACTCATTTCTTTATAGCGACGAAAACTCCCAGCTGATGAATAATTATCGATAGCAGTCAGCGTCTTAATATAAGCGACAATTTGCTCGTTCAAACCTCGCATCTGATCAATAGGATACCGTTCTTTTTTAGCACCTAACGCTTTGACAGCCTCTAAAATATTAGTTTCTGTTTTTTTAGCGAATCCTTTTAACTGACTTACTTGACCAGCTTCACATGCACGTTGCAAACTTTCTTTATCTTCAATGCCCAACTCTTGATATAGCTTTGCGATTTTCTTGCTACCTAAACCTTGAATTTTCAACAGTGGAATCAGACCTTCAGGCACACGTTTTTTCAGATCAGATAAGACCTCTGACTCACCAGTTTGACGATATTCACTAATCACTTCGCCGACACCTTTACCAATTCCTTTTAGCTCCGTCACATCATCAATTTCTTCTAAAGGGCGTTCATCCATTTCCAAACTTTGCGCCGCTTTGCGATAAGCTGACACTTTAAAGGTATTTTCTCCATTCAACTCCATATAAGTAGCAATTTGCTCTAATAATTTAATAACATCTTTCTTTGTCATACCGTCACCTCATAAAAAGAAGACCAGGAAAAGAAATCCTGACCTTTATCAGATTTTATAAATTTAAAATATATGCTGAAACGATTGGTGTATGTAATAAAATTGCTTTACTAAGCCATGAATGAGCTAAACTCATCTGAACCCATTCATTAGGATAAAGCGCCAGCATATAAAGTAGAATTTGCACAGATATCAAGGCTGATAGCAATCCAAACAAGGCCCCTAACCAGCGACTCCAATTATATAATTTTTTGTACGTTACTATATTATCAAATGACACTACAAGAAGATACAAAATAATCTTGCTCAATATAGCAACTAGTGCAAAAGCTACAATTGCATCAAAGCGTTGCTGAACTTGACTAAAAGGCACAGCGTAAGTCATATCATAAGCTACAGTTTTCGGGAACGGTAAAAAAACTAATAATCTTTGTGCAATACCTTGATAATTGTTATGTGCAATCCACAAGGCAACCATCGTCGTCATAACGTGTAAACAATTTAACCACCATCCACGGCGATATCCCATAAGCATGACATAACCTACAAATAATAATACAATTAAATCTAGTATCATATTATAGCTCTCTACGTCTAAATTGATTCACTTCTTCTTGGAGGCGACGATTTTCTTCTAATAGTACCTTTTCGTGCATAATATTGACGGCCGTTAATACAGACTTTCGTGTTGTATCAAGACCAGAAGTTTTTAGCGCCTTGATTCTCTCATCTACTAAATGAGCGACATAACGAATATGCTCAGGACTGTCTTCACCAACAATAGTATAATGTTGATCATTAATCGTTACATTAATTCTGTTTTTAAATTCACTCATAATTATGTCTCCTGACCTTTTTGATAAACTTCAGTTCTATTACATTTTTTCATCAGCTAGTTTCTATGTAATGTTATATTAAGTACATTATACATGACAGCATCTAAATTTGTAAGCCCATCCATCTGATTCAGTAAGTTATAGTGTTATACTAGAATATTACTACATCATTAATTTCATGATATGATATTGCTGGTTAATATTTTTTAAAGAAAGGATTTCTGACATCTATGGCAAATGTCGTCCAAAAACTAACAAACGAAGCAATAGAGCAGCTCTTAAATCAAATTGACTTTGAACAGCATAACTTACCACAAGGGATGCGTGCACGCACTAATTATAAACAGACAACCATTAATATCTATAACTCTGGCAAAGTCATGTTTCAAGGTAAACAAGCTGAAAATATTGCTCGAGAATTACTTCCAAATTATCACGATGCTGCCATGGCAGCAACAACTTCAAAGCAATCATCAACTCATACACTTCAATATGACAAATATGATTGTATTGGTAGCGATGAAGCCGGAAGTGGAGATTATTTTGGTCCTTTAACCGTATGTGCTGCTTATGTCACTCAATCACATGTTGCTATTTTAAAAACATTAGGTGTCGATGACTCAAAAAAACTAACTGATACTAAAATTATTGACTTGGCGGAGCAGTTAGTGACATTTATTCCACATTCATTGCTAACATTAGATAATATTAAATATAATGAGCGCCAAGCTTTAGGCTGGTCTCAAGTAAAAATGAAAGCCGTTCTTCATAATGAAGCTATTAAAAATGTTACTCAAAAAATTCATCCAGACAACATCGATTATATTGTGATTGACCAATTCGCTCAGCGTGAAGTTTATCAACATTATGCCTTAAGTGCATTACCATTTCCAGAAAAAACAAAATTTGAAACAAAAGGAGAGTCAAAATCTCTAGCAATTGCAGCTGCCAGTATTATCTCTCGCTATGCATTTGTCAAATATATGGATCAACTCGCTCGCAAAATGCATTGCGAAATTCCTAAAGGTGCTGGTAATAAGGTTGATTTAGTTGCTGCTAAAATCATTGATAAGAGTGGAATTAACAAATTAGATAGTATTTCTAAAAAACATTTTAAAAACCGAGAAAAAGCACTGAAATTAGTAGAAAGAAAGCAAAATTAGTAAGCAATAACAATTTAAGACATAAATGTAATAGATTAAAATTGAAACGCCAAAATCTTTTTATTGGATATGGTTTCCACCATATTAATTGAAACTATTAAAATTAAAGTCTCTAGTGGTAACATCTATTGCTTCAAGTTATCGCTTATATAAGGCACCTCGTTCATTTCATTTAGTGAAGTCGACTAAACAATGTGAAAGTGCCTTATTTTTTAAACCATTTAACGGTAAAATTACATGTTAATACGTAGTATTTATGGCGAGACTCCTGAGGGAACAGGACAAGCTGAAGACAGGTGCCCCAACAGACAGGCTTTCGAAAAGAAAGCCAACGGACAAAGCAATTTGGAGTGGGGCCCCCAACACAAAGAAATGCATCAAGCATTTCCGCGAACAACGCAAGTTGGGGTGGCTGAGACGGCACCCTAGGAAAGCGAAGCCATTAAGTATTGTCAATAAAATAGCCAGTAAATGAGCTTACAAAAACTCATTTACTGGCTATTTTTTTCTAGGATTTGTGTCCCAGTCTGTCTCTTTTCGCCAAATTATCTTATTACAGCGCCTTGTGCTTGTAAAGCTGCTAAAATTTTATCATGTACTTTTGTGACACGTTCATCTGTTAATGTATTTTCTGTATCTAAATAATTCAAGCGAATCGCAATAGATTTCTTACCTTCACCTAAATGTTCCCCTTCGTAAACATCAAATACTAATGAATCTTGAAGAATATCATCACCATTACTATGGATTGTTTCTAACAACACTGATGCTGGAACATCACTTGTGACCTCTAAGGCAATATCCCTAGTCACTCCAGGGAATTTAGGGATTGGTTGATAGTTAATGTAGCCAACTGCTACTTCCATTATAGTATGATAGTTTAATTCAAATACGTATGTGCGATTTAAATCATTCTCCACAGCTAATTGTGGATGCAATTCGCCAATAAAACCAATATCTTTACCTTGTAAAGATATGATTGCTGTTCTACCAGGATGTAACCCACTAATTTCACCGGCTTTATAACTGAACTCGAGATTTAACTTTTCCGCGACACGATCTACAACGCCTTTGGCAATATAGAAGTCAACGGCTTCTTTTTTATTTTGCCATGTATTAACTACATACTCACCAGTTAATATGCCGCTCAAATATTCTACCTCCTCTGGTAATTCACCTTCATCATTACCAAAGAAAACGCGTCCTATTTCATACAATTTGACATCTTTATTTTTACGCGCCACATTATATGCAGCTGCTTCGATTAAATGTGGTAATAAGCTTTGACGTAAAGTGGAATGCGCTTCACTCATAGGCATTAATAAGCTAATTGTTGGACGTGTTTGTAAAGCAAAATCTTTCGCATGATCTTTTGAAACAAGTGAATACGTAATTGCTTGGTCTAAACCAGCACCTTCTAATGTTTCTTTTACTATACGCGTTTTATGCTGACGATCTGTTAATTCGCCATTTGTGACATCTTCAAAAACGGGCATTGTTGATGGGATGTTGTCGTATCCGTATATCCGTGCAACTTCTTCAATCAGATCTTCTTTAATCGTAATATCTTTACGGCGTGATGGTACATTGACTGTTAATTCGTCACCATTTTGTTGTGTTTTAAAGCCTAATTGTTCAAAAATAGCTTTTATTTCACCACAAGATAAGTTAAATCCAACTGTTTTGTTTACTTTTTCAGCAGTGATTTTAATTGGTGTCACAAATGAACCTAAATTACCCGCAGACACTCGGCCTTGTAATACGTTACCATCTGCATATGTTTGAAGTAAGTAACATGCTCTATCAACAGCTTCATCGACAAATTCAGTTGCAATACCTTTTTCAAAGCGACTAGAAGCTTCACTACGCAAGTTTAAACGACGAGATGTATGACGAATAGAAACCGGATCAAAGATAGCGCCTTCTACTACAACATTTGTTGTTGTTGCTGTAACTTCAGAAAAATCTCCACCCATGACACCTGCTAAAGCGATTGGTTCTTTGCTATTTGAAATAACAATGTCACTATTTACTAAGGTACGCTCCGTATTATCTAAGGTAGTCATAGTTTCATTTTCATTTGCTTGGCGCACAATTATTTCTTTAGAGCCAATGTGATCTTGGTCAAACATGTGTAATGGTTGACCGTATTCTAATAAGACATAATTAGAAATATCTACAACGTTATTGATTGGACGAATACCTGCTTTAATTAAGCGCATCTGCATCCAAATTGGAGATGGGGCTATTGTCACATTTTTAACTATTCTTGCACTGTAGTATGGCACTTTTTCAGGATTATCAATAGATACTGATAACTCATTTGATGTGGATTCAGAAATTTCATCACTTTGTGTATGAGGTTTCGTCATTTTAGTTTTATATAGCGCTGCTACTTCATATGCAGTACCAATCATGCTTAATGCATCAGCTCGATTCGGTGTTAAATCAAATTCCATCACTTGGTCATTTAAGTAAAGTGCTGTTAAAGCGTCAGTCCCAGGTTCAATTGGTTCAGTAAAAACGAAAATACCATTTTCATATGCTTTTGGAACAACATTACTGGAAATACCAATTTCTTGTAATGAACAAATCATTCCTTCTGAACGTTCACCACGCAACTTAGCGCGTTTAATTTTAATGCCACCAGGTAAGCGTCCACCAACTTTAGCGACGATAACGTGTTGTCCCGCTTCGACATTAGGTGCGCCACATACAATCTGAACAGCTTCTTTTTCACCAATATCTACTTGACAAATATTTAATTTGTCTGCATCAGGATGTTTCTCCTTAGATTGGATATATCCTACAACTAAGTTCTTGATATCTTTGGTATAGTCGATTATGTCATCTACTTCAATACCTGTGCGAGTAATACGCTCTGCTAAATCTTCAATAGCTACACCTGCATCAACATAATCTTTTAACCATTCATTTGAAATCAACATTACAATTCACCTCTATCTTCTACAGCTTTAAATTGATCAAGGAATCGTACGTCATTAGTGTAGAAATGACGAATATCTTCAATACCATATTTTAACATCGCGATACGATCTGGCCCCATACCAAAGGCAAAGCCAGAATATACATTCGAATCAAATCCAGCCATTTCAAGTACGTTTGGATGCACCATACCAGCACCTAAAATTTCAATCCAGCCTGTATGTTTACATACGTTACAGCCTTTACCTTTACATTTAAAACAAGATACATCAACTTCAACGGATGGTTCTGTGAATGGGAAGTAACTAGGGCGAAGACGAATTTCACGTTCTGCCCCAAATAACTTTTTAGCCAATAATTCTAATGTGCCTTTTAAGTCACTCATTTTAATATGTTTATCAACGACTAACCCTTCTATTTGAGTAAATTGATGACTATGTGTTGCGTCATCTGAGTCACGTCGATATACTTTACCAGGACAAATAATTTTTACTGGCCCTACACCATTACGTTTTTCCATCGTCCGTGCTTGAACTGGAGATGTATGAGTGCGCATTAAAATATCATCTGTAATGTAGAAACTATCTTGCATATCACGCGCAGGATGTGACTTAGGTAAGTTTAATGCTTCAAAATTATAATAATCTTGTTCAACTTCATAACCGTCAACAATTTCATAACCTAAACCTAAAAATAAGTCTTCAATTTCTTCAATCGTTCTTGTTAAAGGATGTTTAGAACCTATGTTGATTTTACGACTTGGTAATGTAACATCAATCGTTTCTTCAGCAAGTTGTTGGTTCAATTTTTCATGTTTTAATAATGCTTGTTTTTCTTCTAATTCATTTTGAATGGTTTGTCTTAATTCATTTACCTTTTGACCATAGGCAGGTTTTTCTTCATTAGGTAAATCTTTCATATTTTTCATTAGAGCACTAACTGAACCTTTTTTACCTAAATATTTAACTTTTACATCTTGTAATTCGCGTTCATTTTGAGCTTCATTAATATCAACTAATGCTTGTTGTTTTAATTTCGCCATTGAATCCATCTGAGTCATATAAATGACACCTCACACTTTTTATTTTTAAACTTAGTTTTCGAGCATAAAAAAAGACTTACCTCCCTATATCTTGGGACGAAAGTCTTCCGTGGTACCACCCAAATTTATGTCATTATAAAATAAGACACTAAGCCTTACTTTATTTTACATACACTTGTTCTGCATTGTTAACGAAGATACGCGCTCCGACTTAAATCTCTTTAAGTAACCAAAAAGATGAAAGTAACTAATCGAAATTGGAATAAGTTTCAGTCACGCTTATTCTCCCTGCACAATTCGTTCTACTAGTTAAGGTCTTTTTATTGGTTTATCATTCAATTTTATGAGTACTTGTCATCACTATACTTTATTATATACATCTAAGTATAGCCGATTTTAAACAAACGGGTCAACCTTTCAAGTGGTAAAGTAAAATACTTCCAGCAATTGCAACATTTAAACTTTCTGCTTTGCCATAAATTGGAATAATTAAATTTTTCGTCGTATGTTCTAACAACGCGTTATTTACTCCATCCCCTTCATTACCAAGTAGCAGTGCAAATGTTTCTTGGGGTTCAAGATTTTTATATGACACAGCATTTTCTAGTGCAGTACCAAATACAGGACCTTCGAACTGCTTTATAAACCCTTGTAAGTCTGCAGTCACCACAGGTATATGGAAGACACTACCTTGACTAGCTCTAAGCACTTTATCCTGATACGCATCTGCTGTTCCCTTTTCCATAACAATAAGGTCTATACCGGCAGCATCTGCTGTACGAATTAATGTTCCTAAATTGCCAGGATCTTGAATGCGGTCAATGAGTAATACTTGTTTTGCATGTGTTACATCATAGTTTGGCTTTTCAATTACTGCAAAGAATCCTTGAGGTGTAATTGTACCTGATAATGCTTCTGCCACTTTCATATTAATTTGAAATGTTTCTTCTGCATAATCTATCAATGCTTGCTCTGTTCGCTCTGGTTCGATAACAAATAATTGTTTAATCGTCAGATTACTTTGATAAGCTTCTTCAATTAAATGAATACCTTCAATGAGTGCTTGTCCCGTTTTATCACGTTCACGTTTCTTTTTAAGTTTATTTGCATTTTTAATCTTACTATTTTGTGCAGATGTAATTTGTTCCATTAAAACTCTCCAATTTTATGTAATTATGGTTGTTATATGCTTCGCCCTATATATTAGCACAACGTTGATGAACATTCAGTTACATTAATATAAAGATTGTCATTTCAATCGTATCAAATTATTTTTAAACTACGTAGTGTGATTCTGCAGTCCATTCTTGTAATGTATTTATAAAAACACATAAAGAAACCCAATGATTTGTTGTCATCATTGGGTTTCTTTATTATTCATATTATTTTAGCACTATGCTAAAATTATTTGCTAACAACTTCTTCACCATTGTATGAACCACAATTTTTACATACACGGTGAGATAATTTGTATTCGCCACAACTTGGGCATTCAGTCATACCAGGCACTGAAATTTTGAAGTGTGTACGACGTTTGTTTTTTCTCGTTTTAGACGTTCTTCTTTTTGGTACTGCCATGATTTATCCTCCTTAATATTAAAGCCAGTTAATTCTAAATGTCAGATTAGTTCCTAATTATACTATAACAAGACGTAATCTGCTATTACTCTTTATCATATAATTGTTGTAATTTCTGAAGCCTAGGATCAACTTGCATTGTTTCCGAAGATTTATCTTCATCACCCTTTGCAAGTTCAATCAATTGATCTTCGTCAATAACTTCCCAGCCGTTACCTTCTGTTAACATCTGATTGCTGTTATCAGAATATGCACGCATGGGTTTCTCAATTATGACTAGCTCTTCCGCAATATCTTTAATGTTTATCATACCATCAGTGGCTAGATGATAATGTTCATCAAGCTCACTTTCATCGGCATAATCATTATATCCCTCTAAATCAAATACTTCTGAAGTTGTCACATCTAGTGGCACTTCAACTGGTTCCAATGTACGTGCACATGGCATCGTATATGTCCCAGTTACATGCATATCTGCAATCACTTCATTCGACTTAACATTAAGTTGACCTTCTACATGAATCTCAGACAAATCAATAAGACCTAGCGATTCCTTTAAGTGATCAAATTTCGCTGTTTCATTAAATTCAAAGGGCTGACCTTGATATTTTCTTAATTGTGTTATTGACCATTTCATATGGCTTCACCTCTAACAAGCACAAAATTTATTTTAACTTTCTCTACAAGAGTTGTCAAGATTTTTTCTTAACATCAAAGTATCTGTTACAATACTTATGATGAATACTGAAAGGACGAATTGCAAATGAAAAGTGTTGGACTTATAACGGAATATAACCCATTTCATAATGGTCACTTGTATCATGCCCGACAATCAAAAAAACTGTCCAATGCCGATGTCACCATTGCATTGATGAGCGGACAATTTGTAATGCGTGGTGAACCAGCAATATTCAATAAGTTTATTCGTGCCGAGATGGCCTTAGAAGGCGTCGATTTAGTTGTTGAACTTCCTATAATTGGCAGTCTATCTTCATCAGATTACTTTGCCAAATACGGTATATTGCTTGCCGATTATCTAGGCATAGATACGATTTCATTTGGTAGTGAAAGTGCCAATATTGAGGCGTTGACTAAAATAGCTCAAGATATTCAACAATTTGAAACAAATCCAAAGTATAGGGCTCAAATCAATAGCGGTAAAAGTTACCCACGTGTTTTAAGTGACCATTTTAATCAACATCACATTTTACAAACTCCAAATAATATTTTAGGACTTAGTTATTTAAAAGCTATTCATAATTTTGCACCAAACATTAATGCTATGACGATTGAACGCTTAGGTACATATCATCATCAATCATCAATTGATCACCAAACATTGGCAAGTGGTAGTGCAATTCGTCACGCTTTAAATTCAAATGACACACTTTGGAAACAAGTTGTACCAAATCACATGTGGCATCTTTATGAGCAGCCACAAATGACAAAAGAAGCATTGTTTCCTTATATTCAATATGCTTTAATTACACAATCATCGGAAGACTTAGCACAAATATACACAATCAATGAAGGCTTAGAACATCGTTTACAATCATTGATAACTAAAGCACACGATTTAGATAGTTTCATAACCCTCGTTAAAACGAAACGCTATACATACACGCACATTCAACGTGCCTTAATGAACATCGTACTCAATATACACCAACAAGATGTTCCTACTAATATAAAAGCAGCTCGTATTTTAGGCATGACTAACAAGGGTCAACAATATTTGAAGTATCTAAAAGCACAATTTCCAGAGCGAAATTATATCACAAATATAACAAAGAAAACTGCGCCCTTTTTCACGCAAGAAATTAAAGCTACGCAACTTTATAATTTATGTACCCATAGTACTCAAAATGATTTTAACACGCCTGTTATTCGAAAATGATAGCGCTATACCAATGACAACCCCTTTTGAAAGCTCGTTAAATAGTACTTTCAGAAGGGGTTGTTTACATATTATTTAAATTTTTCTTTCAATGCAGTTGCTACGTTAGGTGGTACAAAATCACTTATATTTGCTTTATATTGTGCTACTTCCTTAACAACACTTGAACTAATGAAGGAATAATTTGTACTTGTCATCATGTACATCGTTTCAACATCACTATTAAGCTTTTTGTTCATAGATGTTAATCGCAATTCATATTCAAAATCACTAACCGCACGTAAGCCTCTAATAATTGTTTTAGCACCTATTTGATCACAAAAATCAACAAGTAATCCATCAAAATGATGGACCTGAACATTAGATAAATGTTTTACAGACTCCTCAATAAGTTCAATGCGTTCATTTACCGTAAATGTGCCAGCTTTATTACTATTTTTCAACACACAAACATGTAATTCATCAAATCGTCCCGCACTACGTTCAATAATATCTAAATGTCCGTACGTGATTGGATCAAAACTTCCTGGAATAACTGCCTTTGTCTTACCCATTTTTATCTCCTTTTTCTAACAGCAACGTGTCTGTTAAACCATAATGATAGCGTTTAAGCTCTTTGAATGATTGTATAGCAATATCTTCTTGATGACTAAACTCACAGATGATGATACCACTTTCTTTTAACAAATTAAATGTTTCAATTTGAATTAAAGCTTTATCTATAAGTCCTTTATTGTATGGCGGATCTAAAAAGATATAATCAAATTGAATATCCCTTTTATTTAAAGCTTTTAATGCTCTATCTGCATTATTTTTGTATACTTCAGCTTGTTCTGTTAAGTCTAATTGTTGTAAATTCGCTTGAATTACTTTGATTGCTTTAAAATTCTGATCAACAAAGATTACTTTATCCATTCCACGTGACAAACCTTCAATACCAAGCGCACCACTTCCAGCAAATAAATCTAGTCCAAGTCCACTTACATTGTGAAGACTATTAAAAATGCCTTCTTTAACTTTATCCATTGTTGGTCTCGTGTTTCGACCTTCTAAACTTTCAAGTGCTTTACTTTTATGTTTACCAGCTATCACGCGCATGTTAATACACTTCCATTTCATCTTGTGTTTTACTATAATTTGATTAAAAAAGGAGAATTACTTAACTAATGAAACAATCATTTATCGTTCTTGGAGAAGGGTTGACTGACCTGTTTGAATTTTTAACACTGATAGATTATGACCATGCTCGTGTAGATAAAATAATGTACTTCCACACGCCAGAATCTGAAAAGCAACGATCATCTATAGCACTCGTTATGCAACCTACTGAAGGCCATCATTTTCAAGCTATGTATATCATGCTTAATGCGATGTCTTATCCTTATCCAGAAAGTAACAAAAAGTTTCAGATGATTAATGAGAAAGCTGAACAATATAATATTCAAACGATTGGTGTTGATGTTCAGCCTATCGAAGCCTTTCACGATTTAGACCTATACTTTAAATATCTAATCAGCATTTTGCGTTTACAAAATTGGATACCACCACTCCAATGATATTTAAACTATTGAATTAAAGCGTTTCGTGCTTTTCTTTTTCATATGTTTTCTTTAAGTATTTATATGGCGAAGCATCAATGTGCCGAACGTATTTCATTTGCATCAGCTTATGCACAATTACATCTGCATCAACTTCATTAATATAAATAATGACATATCTTTCTTGCTTATTTGTATGAACAATATGTCCGTATTTTCGCAGCTGTCGCTCATGTTTAATGTGTTTTAAATAAACAGTCAAACTCGTTCTAGGTATTAAGTTCATTGTTTGTCATCACTCCATTTATTTATGCATTCATTATCATATCATGTCTTAATATTTTAGAAAATAACTTCGTCCTAATACGAAATAAAGTACCTTTACTGTTACCTAATATATAAATTTGATACGCTTATATTAATACCTTTGAGGAGGCACTATATATGTCAATAAAAAATAAACGTTTAATAAACTGGGGATTAGCTGGAATAGGTATTATGAGTGGCCTATTATTCTATAAACGACAACAATCCCAACAACAGCCAAAGACGATTCCACCATTCTTCCAAGGACGTTCACCTTATATTTTTGCACATCGAGGTGGCATGGCCGTAAGACCAGAGCAAACTCAACTTGCATTTGACCATGCTGTATCTTTTGATGTAGATGGTTTCGAAACAGACGTACGCCTTACTAAAGATGAAAAACTCATTGTTTTTCATGATGCTACAGTTGATCGCACCACAAATGGTTCAGGTAAAGTAAGCGAACATACTGTAGCTGAATTAAAAAAATTGGATGCGGGTTATCATTTTACAGATATAAATGGAACCACACCTTATCGTGGTCATGAGAAAACAGCTATTCTAACATTTGATGAATTACTAAAATTATATCCAAACATGCGAATTAACGTTGATTTAAAAGATCATCCAGGGAGCTATGAAGGATCTATTGCACCACAAAAGATGTTTGACGATATTTTAAATAATCAAGCGCAAGACCGTGTATTAGTTACAAGCTTCTATAGTAAACAAATTGACAGGTTCAATAAAATAGCGCAAAATTCAGTTGCAATTGGCGCTAGTCAAAAGGAAGTCGCAGAAGGATTTTTGAAGTTCTTTAGTGGCACTGCACGTAGCTTTCACCCACAAGCAAATACTTTCCAAATGCCAACACATTTCAAAGGCATACCATTAACTTCTCGTCGCTTTATCCAGTGGTTAAATACCCTAAATATTGTACCGGGATATTACGGTATTAATAGCATTGATATGATGCATGATTTATATTTAAAAGGTGCACACACACTGGTAACAGATCGCCCTGATCTTGGAAAACAATTTAAGGATTCATTAACGATAAAATAAAATATCGTGAAAAACCTTCAAATGTTTGACTGCTATAGTCTCACTTGAAGGTTTTTACTATATATGTTAATTATATTCTAATTCTACTTATAACGAGCACTTGCATGAACCTCCTGATGCACAACCACGCTCATCCGTTTGGAAAAAGGGATTTCCTGCCTCAATTTTCACATTTGCAGATACTGCATGTGCGATTTTGCTTATAAGTTCATCTATTAAATTTTGTAACTTAACTTCCTTAACTTTATAGTCCATCACAACCGGAAGCATTTCATAAGCACGTTTGCGACGCCGTGTTTCTAACATTATAGTTTGATAGTCAGGATGGTATCGGCCAAAACGCATGACTTCATCATACATATGTTTATATTTTAAGAAAGCTTCATACATGAGATGTGCTTCATCATCACGATCTAGCTTTAATTGAGCCTCTTTAAACTGATAATATATTTCTGAATCAGTCACCATATCTGATAACTTTTCGATTTCATCTAAAATATAACCCATTTCTTCTGTGTACATCTTTGGCCTACCTCCTTTATTTATCTTCCACAAAAATAAGTGAGTAGTAATTTTTCATAACTTCTCCACCCATTTCATTGTATTTTTTATTCAATAATCTTGAGCGATGTATATCCGAATTCATCCAACTATGGATGAGTGTTGGGACATCATCAAAATCATAACCAACATTTTGACTTGTCGTTTTAAATTCAATATTTTGATTCTCTAATTGATTTCGTAACGTATCTTCAGTAAATGCTACACTATCAGAATCTGTTGCATCATATAAGTTAATTGCGGCGATATGGGCAATATCACTATTAACACGCATCGGTTTAATTCCTTTTAGTTTACGTATTTCATTAGTTATTTCATAAAGTGTCATAAGCTGATTTGGGTTTTGCTCAAAAGGAATATCTGCAGAATGCTTGATGCGAGACTTCGATGATTGTTCATCATCTTCTAAACGATAAGGTTTAAAAAGTGCAAGTGCCTCTTTATCTAAATAACGTATTCCCATAATATCATTCGTTTGTTGATCAACATAAACTTGAGCATAATTTTCACCATATTTTATCAATGTTTGAGTTTTCAAATCTTCATCTGATAATTCAAAATGATATGTCCTATTATTAACTTTAAATGTTGGATCAGGGTTAATACTCGTATTCTCAAAAATTCTAGCTGCACTATCATTAATTTTTAAAGGGGCAACATTGGCATTTTCACCCGTAGCATAAACCGATTTAATACGCTTATCTCTAACTAATACAACATAATAAGCATCTTGTTGTTTAAAAACATAGTTTTTATAATGATCACTATATCGATATGACCGATCTGCCTGTCCAAACTTTTTAGTTAAATAAGAGATGTCTTTTCCTATCCAAGTGCCAATCCCTTCTTTAGGCTTAGGATTTCCATCATCTTTTTGATTGTTTTGATGTGCACTTTGATCTGAACGACTCGTATTAGTAGATTTATTTGGATTTTCTAATACATCAAATTGTAATCGAGGTGAATAAAATAAATATATTAAAAATGTTACTAACAGCACGACACCTAATATTTTCAATAATAATTTGATTATCTTTCACCTCTTACTTAATAATATATTATAAAAATTGATACTTTAAACTACAAAACATTTTATATAAGGACTTCGGCTTTTATTGTACTTTAATTTAATCGTAATATTCAATTAAGTAGATAAAAAACTGGTAAAACGACAAGTTTCACCAGTTAATAGAGCCCCTATAGCCCAGTTGTATTGAGATTATAATCCTAACGTTGCCTTAATTACCGACGTCGTCTCCCCACCTGGATATAATACATAAAGTAGTATATACACCGTAACACCTGTAATAGCTGTCAAAAACCAAATAACAGATGCTGTAGGACCAATTTTTCTATGAATATTAAATTTATCCTTAAAAGCAGTAATAATCTGTACTAAACCACCAATACCACCTAATGTAGCTAGGTTTATGTGGAAAAATAAAAAACCTTTATAAAATGGTCGCAATGAATCGGGACCACCAAAGTCCGTATTACCTATAAACACAGTACGTGTTGCATAAATAATAAAGAACGTTAATGCGAATACAGCGGCCCATAACATTGTTTTCTTATGAGCATTTACATGCCTATGCCAAATTTGCCACCAACCGATGGCAATTAAAATGGCACTAATTACAATACAACTCGTACTAATCGTAGGTAGAATAGGTACATTCATAAATTTCATCCTTGCCTTCAGTATTTTATATCATTTTAATTAATGAAACTACAACAACCATTACGAAAAATACTACTAAATAATTGAGCGAGTATATAAACATTTTTGTAGCCCATTTTGTTTGGTCTGTATCCTTTTTAAATGTTGTCAAACCAATGAAAAGCCATCCTAAATTTAATAAAGTAGCTAACACAATAAATGTAGTACCTAAATTAGTGAAGAAGAATGGTAAAGGCAATAAACAAACAAGCCAAAAGAACATGCTGACACGCGTTCTTTTGATACCTTTAACGGATGGTAACATTGGAATGTTGGCTAATGCATATTCATCCTTTCTTTTAATTGCTAAAGCGTAAAAATGAATTGGTTGCCAACAAAATACCACTAAAAATAGTCCGAAAGCAGCAAGACTTAATTGTCCGTCAATAGCTGCCCATCCAATTAATGGAGGTACTGCACCAGGAAAACTACCTACTACAGTATTCCACGTTGTATGACGTTTAGACCAAATAGAATAAAATGATACATAACCAACTATACCTACAAGACCTAGTACACCAGTTGGAATATTTAATAAAAATAAACAAGCTTCCCCCACTAACATCATTCCGAAGCTTAATAGCATTAAGTTTCTATCTGAAATTCTATCATTAACGGTCGGTCGGTTTTGTTTACTTGGCATAATACGATCTATATCTTGATCGTAGTAGTTGTTTATTGCACAAGCGCCCCCCATAATCAAAGTCGACCCTATTATCATTAATATAATTTGTGGAATCGATGATAGGAAGGAATGGCTAGTCATAACGACTGCAAGCCAAGCACCCGCAAATGCAGGAATCAAATTACCTTGAACAAGACCCATTTTAATTATTTGTTGTAATTCTTTGAAAGAAACGCGACTTGAAGTGTGTGATAAAGTCTGTTCTTTATTCATATGCCCCCTCCTTAAAATTTCCATATAGTACTATGATATATTAAATATAGTAAATTGACCAGTTGAATAAAAAATTATTTGTGACACTTTATCGACATTCAAAAACTCTCTTTTTGAAAACACTATGAATGATGTATAATTGAAATAATGGCTAGAATAGAAATATGGACATTAAATTATAGTCATCCAAGGTATAATTTAGGCTAACTATTATTTAATGATGGGGTGTATAAAATTGTTTAAACAAAAAAACCTTAAATGGTTATCCGTACTAGCTGCCATAATTATGGGGTTTGTACAATTAGGTGGGGCTTTAGTAACAAAAACTGGTTCTGAAGATGGTTGTGGTGCTTCATGGCCACTATGTCACGGTGCTTTATTACCAGAAAATTTACCGATCGCAACGATTATTGAATTAAGTCACCGAGCAATGTCAGGTTTATCTCTAATCATTGTTTTATGGCTTGTTATTACAGCATGGAAAAATATTGGTTATATCAAAGAAGTGAAGCCACTATGTATTATCAGTGTCGCTTTTTTACTTGTACAAGCATTAGTGGGCGCAGCAGCCGTTATTTGGCAACAAAATTCTTATGTTTTAGCATTACACTTTGGTATTTCTTTAATTAGTTTCTCATCTGTTTTTGTCTTAATGTTGATTGTTTTTGAAGTAGACCAAAAATACGAAGCTGATGAATTATATATCAAAAAACCACTAAGAACATTAACTTGGATTATGACGATTATCGTTTATCTTACAATTTATACTGGTGCTTTAGTACGTCATACCAAAGCAAGTCTAGCTTATGGGGCGTGGCCAGTTCCATTCGATCATATTATGCCACATGGTGAACAAGAATGGGTACAATTTGTTCATAGAGGTATGGCATTGATTGCTTTTACATGGATTTTAATTACCTTTATTCATGCCGTTAAGAATTATTCAGAAAATAGAACGGTTCGTTATGGTTACACTGCAGCATTTATACTTATTATTTTACAAGTTGTGACTGGTGCACTTTCAATCATTACGCACGTTAATTTAATTATAGCTTTATTCCACGCATTATTTATTACGATACTGTTTGGTATGATTGCATACTTTATTATGTTAATGCTTCGAACAATTCGCAGCTCACATTTATAATTTTAAAAAAGGGTCTGGGACATTAAGTTCTTAAACAATGTAAAAAAGCCAATTTCTATTAAAATTATTTGATAGAAATTGGCTTTTCCCTTATGTATTAGATAATATATAGCTCGTTATCATTTTAAGGTGGTAAGATGTAGCCCCATGATGGTGTTTTGAATTCATTATCTGGGATTGTTTCAACAATTTCATTTAAATATCGAGAAATATTATTTGTAGGAATAAGAATTGAAGTTTCCATTGGTAGTGTATAGTGTAAGTTGAGTCATGTTATAAGCTTTATACATAAGGCACCTCGTTCATTTAGTTTAGTAAAGTTTATTAAATGACACGAAAGTGCCTTATTTTTAAAGCATTTAAAGGTAAAATTACATGTTAATACGCAGTATTTATGGCGAGACTCCTGAGGGAGCAGTGCCAGTCGAAGACAGGGGCCCCAACAGAGAGAAATACGAAAAGTATTTCGTCGATCAAAGCAAGTTGGGGTGGGCCCCCAACAAAGAGAAATGCGAAAAGCATTTCACCAAGCAAAGCAAGTTGTGGTGGAGCCCCGACAGATAGGCTTTCGAAAAGAAAGCCAACGGACAAAGCAAGTTGGGGTGGCTGAGACGGCACCCTAGGAAAGCGAAGCCATTCAATACGAAGTATTGTGAAAATAGAGAACAGCAGCAAGATATTTTTAAATTGAAAATATCTTACTGCTGTTTTTCTGAGATGTATGTCCCAGACCCTTTTTGTGCCTTTATTATTATGTTATATTTTTTCAATTTCGATAAGCAGATCACCAGTAGCGATGGCATCACCATTTGCCACAGTGACTTGCTTAATTATACCATTGAATGGTGCTTGTATTGTTGTTTCCATTTTCATAGCTTCAGTTATTAATAACGGTTGATTTACAGAAACTTCATCTCCTACAGCAACTTTAACTTCTGTCACAGATCCAGGCATTTGCGCACCAATATGACTTGGGTTCGTCTTGTCTGCTTTAGGTTTTACATTCACATTTGTTTTAACATTTTCATCTTTAATGTAGATACGTCGTGCTTGACCATTCATCACAAAATAGATTGTACGATTGCCATTTTCATCTGGCTCACTAATCGTTTCCAATTTAATAATCAAACGTTTACCAGTATCAATTTCAATTTCTACTGTTTCTCCATGACGCATTCCAAAGAAGAAAGTAGGTGTATCTAGTAATGATAAATTACCATATTGCTCTTTAGTCGCTATATATTGTTCGTATACTTTAGGGTACAATACATAACTAATTAAATCTTGATCAGTCACTTCTTCTTGTTGTTTATTAGCCAATTCTTTACGTACTGCATCAAAGTTTACATCATCCAGATATTCACCTGGTCGTGCGGTTAACGGCTGCTGACCTTTTAAAATAACATCCTGCAATTGCTTATTAAAACCATTAACTGGTTGCCCAATTTCCCCTTTAAAGTAAGAAACTACTGATTCAGGAAAATCAAGTTTATGACCATCTCTAATCACGCTTTCTTCGTCCAAATCATTTTGAACCATATAAAGTGCCATATCCCCAACAACTTTTGATGAAGGCGTAACTTTAACGATATCACCAAATAAGAAGTTAACACGGCGATACATATCTTTAACTTCGTCAAAGCGTTCTCCTAAACCTAAACTTTTAGCTTGTTGACTTAAATTTGAATATTGACCACCTGGCATTTCATGTTGGTAAATTTCAGTATTTGGAGATTTAATATCACTTTCAAAATCATTATAATAATCACGCACATGCCCCCAGTAATGACTCAACGTTTCAAGTCCAGCGATATCAGTACGCATATTACGATCAAAGCCATTTAAAGCATAGTATAAAGAGTTCGCGCTTGGTTGACTTGTTAAACCACTCATTGATGCGACTGCTGTATCAATAATATCTACCCCAGCATCAATTGCCTCTTTGTATGTCAACAATCCGTTGCCACTTGTATCATGTGTATGCAAATGAATAGGCATATCAACAGCTGCGCGCAATTCGCCAATTAATTCATATGCTGCTTTAGGTTTCAACAAACCTGCCATATCTTTAATCGCTAATATATGGAAACCTTCACGTTCTAATTGTTTAGCTAAATTTACATAGTATTCTAACGTAAAGACATTAGAACGCTCCGGATTTAAAATATCACCTGTATAACAGATGGTACCTTCAGAAATCTTACCTGCTTCTTGCACCGCTTCATTGGCTACCTTCATTTGATCGACCCAATTTAATGAATCGAAAATTCTAAAGACATCTACCCCAGCTTTGGCGCTTTCAGCAACAAATTTCTTGATAACATTATCGGGGTAATTCTTATACCCCACCGCATTCGACGCACGCAACAACATTTGGAATAATACATTTGGAATTGCTTCACGAAGACGTTCTAATCGCTCCCATGGGTTTTCTTTAAGGAAATTATATGCAACATCAAAGGTTGCGCCACCCCACATTTCAAGTGAAAAACTATCTTTAAAGACTTCAGCTGTTTTTGAAGCAATATTCATTAAATCTTTTGTACGTACTCTCGTAGCTAAGAGAGATTGATGTGCATCTCTAAAAGTGGTATCAGTAATTAAGACATCATCTTGTTGACGCACCCATTGTGCAACATGATTTGGTCCATGCTGATCTAACAATTGTTTAGTACCAGACAAACTATTGATTTGTTTCTTTGCAATACGTGGTATAGAAGTCGTTTCATAATCTGGTTTAGGTCTTTGCTGAACATTTGGGAAGCCATTGATTGTTACATTGCCAATGTATTCAAGTGTTTTTGTTCCCCTATCCAGTGTCGGTTGTATATCAAATAATTCAGGTGTTTCCTCAATAAATTTAGTTGTATAATCGCCGCTTCTAAATTTTTCATTTCTCATCACATTAATCAAAAATGGAATATTCGTTTTCACACCACGGATACGCATCTCACGTAATGATCGTTCCATTTTTTCTTCTGCTTGTTTAAAAGTCACGGCATGCGTTGATAATTTGACAAGCAATGAATCATAATAAGGTGAAATTTCCGCACCTTGGAATCCATCACCAGCATCCAATCTAACGCCAAAGCCACCACTTGAACGATAAGCAATGATTGTACCTGAATCAGGCATAAAATCATTAGTAGGATCTTCTGTTGTAATGCGGCATTGAATTGCATATCCTAAAGTATGGATATCTTGTTGTTGTGGTAAACCAATTTCCTCACCAAATAAGCTTGCACCATCAGCCACTAATATTTGAGTTTTAACAATATCAATACCTGTAATCATTTCAGTGATCGTATGTTCTACTTGGACACGAGGATTGACTTCAATAAAATAAAAGTCTTCACCTGAAACTAAAAATTCCACCGTACCGGCGTTTACATATTTGATTTTAGTCATTAATTGTAAAGCTGCATTACAAATTTTCTCTCGCAATTCTTTTGACAAACCAACAGATGGCGCTACCTCAACAACTTTTTGATGGCGACGTTGTACTGAACAATCACGCTCATATAGATGCACAATATTGCCAAATTCATCTCCAATAACTTGTACTTCAATATGTTTAGGATTATCAATGTATCTTTCAATATATACTTCACTATTGCCAAAAGATTTTTCAGCTTCAGATTTAGCACGATGAAAGGCATCTTCTAATTCGTTCGCTTCCCTAACGATACGCATACCTTTACCGCCACCACCACTTGTGGCTTTAATCATTAACGGATAGCCCGCCTCATCCGCAAATGCGCGAGCACTTTCAAAGTTTTCTATCGGTCCATCTGTCCCTGGTATAACAGGTAAATCCGCATTTATTGCAGTTGTTCTTGCTTTAACCTTATCCCCAAACATATCTAAATGATCTAAATGAGGTCCTATAAATTTAATGCCTTCTTCATGGCATCGATGTGCAAAATGTTCATTTTCACTTAAAAAACCATACCCTGGATGTATGGCATCTGCACCAGCTTCTTTAGCTACAGCTATAATGCGTTCGATGTTCAAATAACTTTCGGCTGGTCCCAAATCTTTACCAACTAAATAGGACTCATCAGCTTTATATCTATGTAAAGAACTTTTATCCTCATTAGAATAAATTGCGACCGTTTTAATATTTAATTCAGTTGCTGCTCTAAAAATTCTTATTGCTATTTCACCGCGGTTGGCAACCAGTAACTTTTTAATGTGTTTCAAAGCAGTGACACCCCTCTTATTATTTGAAAATTCTAACTAATTAGATAATAAAATTTTATCTTAATTTACGCTAAAAAGCCATTAATATTTTGTGAAAATATGCTAACAATACACAAACTAAAACTGACCATAAGCGAATAAGCAAAAGTTATTATATATCATAATTTAATTTTATCATCATTCAGTATTTGTTGCTATACTATATCTAAAACTTAGTAAAATAATCATAAATGATTAAAACCAGCTAGGACATACATCTCTCCAAAATAGCATTAAAGGTAGTTTGACATATAAAGACAGACTTCAGCATCCCCAACTTGCGTTGTCCGTAGAAATGCTTCTTGCATTTCTCTTTGTTGGGGCCCCACCCCAACTTGCGTTGTCTGTAGAAATGCTTCTTGCATTTCTCTTTGTTGGGGCCCCACTTTTATGTGTTTTGGTGAAGGGCTTCGTATTTGTCTTAATGGTCCTTTAATGATAGAAATAATGAAGAAGTCAATTTCTATTGAGTTTCAGTAGAAATTGACTTCTTCAACTTGTCAGAGGCTTCTATGTCGCAGCATCTTGGATGATAAATGATTCAAATAGCTATAAAGATAGATGTTACTACATTATGCGTTTTGGCATACTTTTTTGACGTTGTTTGCGTAATTTATCTTCTTTCTTAATTTGTTTACCGATCATAAGCAATAAGCCAAGTGCAATGCTTAAACTAATCATTGATGAACCACCAAAACTAATAAATGGCAATGGTACACCAGTCAATGGAATGGTTGCAGAAATGCCTCCTAAATTAACAAATGTTTGACTGCCAATATAGCTTGCTACACCAACACATACAAGTTTATTGAAATATGATGTCGTTTTATTTGCAAGTATAAAAGCTCTATAGACAATAAAAAATAATAAGCCTATAACGAATAAACCACCGACTAATCCTAATTCTTCACAAATTATAGCAAAGATGAAATCGGTATGTGGTTCAGGTAAATAACCTAACTTCATCACACTGTTGCCTAGTCCTCGACCAAATAGACCTCCATTACCTATAGCTATAAGTGAGTTAGAAATGTGATAACCCGTTCCAGCCGATGATGCGAACGGATCAACTAATGTACTAAAACGCGCTTGTAAATAGCCAGGCAAATGTCCTGATAATGCCACTATAAGTAATACTATGAAAAAAGCTGCAGCAATAGCCGTTAAGATGATAAAGAACTTTCCTTTGAAAAACTTTTCAAAGCCTAAACCTGAATATAACAATATCGAACCAAATATAATAATAATCAATAATGTTTGCCCAACATCGCGCTGTAAAAAGACAAGCGCTAAACAGAATAAAACTAATCCCACAGGTGCAAATATTAAAGTAAAATCTTTTTTTACTCTAGGCATTTTTCTATCAATAATAAAAGGGATATACATAATAATGGCAATTTTAAGTAATTCTGACGCTTGTAAGTTCATAAATCCGAGGTTAATCCAACTTTTTGAACCATTAATGTTCTTCCCAATAATGAGCGTTAAAAGTAGTAATAGTATGATTGTTCCCATAATACCTACCTGCACTTGAGGGTTTTTCAAGATTTTGCCGTTTAGCAAAAATGCAATGACAAATACAATCGCAAAACTCAAAATAACATAGAGTAATTGTCGATCGTAAAAATACGTACCAGCTACCTCAACGCCACCAGTTAACGTTCCTTTAGTAGCAGCAACCATACTTGCACTATATACCATAACTAATCCAATCAGGCACAATATCACATAAGCTATTAATAATGGATAATCGATAAATTTAGATGTTTTACCAATCTTTCTCATTAAATTTTTAAAATTATTCATAAAGTTGATCATCCAATTCTAAATTTTAAACTAGTTATTTCATCTGAAAAATTTATATTTTAAAATTATGTAAAGAAATCTTTCTAAACTATTATATACTTCAAGCGAGCTATTTCTCAAATATTAACTGACTATAGCTCATAAACAAAATCAAACACAACATTCATCATACTTAACATAAAAGTGACTGAGAATATTAAGTTCAATTAATACTCCAGTCACTTGTCATCAACCCGCATGTATGTATCTTGTTAGTACGCAACACTTAATTATATATAAGTTATTAAAAACTCCCATTTATTATTTAACATCTGTAAATGCTTCATGTAATTTTGAAAGTTCTTTCTCAAGTCTTAACATTAAATCTTTGCCATCTTCTTTATCAACAAGCCCAAGTTGAACAGCAAAATCAACTTCTTTTTGTAGGCCAAACATTTGAGTATCGAGAACTTCTTCATATAATGGGCAAGATGGTAACGTTAAATTATCTATTTGAACTTTGATAAGTTGTAATATTCTATCTGCATCTTTGTTTAATTGTTCATATGCCACACTTTTTAAATTAGTTTGGTTCGCCATCACATACTCCCCCTATCCTTAAATATCTTCATGTAAAAAGTTTATCTTACTACATACCAAAAAGCAAGTGAATTTCAGTAAAGGAAATTTTAAATTTATGCTAAAATGAAATCGTAGTTTAAATTTAGGGAGTGTAACATATAATGATACAGATAACAGGTGAAGTTAAATATCCGATTACATTGGATAGTACAACTTGGATTTTTGATGATCGTAAAGTCAGTATTTCTGACCTTGAACAAGGCGTTTTTGACGGATCTAAACCCATTGAATTTGATGATAATAGAGAATGGAATCGTGCCATACTTGAAGGTCAAACAAACCCACCAACACTTAATTCTGAGATTAAATATAAAAAACGTGCCGTCTTAGAGGACTCTTTCGTCATTAATATGACTCCGTTTTTCAAAAATGCTGAACCGCATAATAATGCAACAATGATTCGCTTAATTGATAAAAACCAAGATGCTATCGATGTTCCATTAGATTTACTCCCCTATTTATTTTTCCAATTCGCTAAAGATGGTAAACGTCTCTATGAAGACAATGCTGTTGATAGTTTTGTTTATATACAAAATAAAGGATATGATTACCAGTTTAAGCATATAACTCATATCGAGGTGATTTAATTTGCGTGAAGTGCAATGTATCATTTGTGATCGCAAAGTATTTATTGATGAAGCAACCGTTGAAGCTAAGCGATTACAAAATAATCCTATACGCACGTTTATGTGCGATGATTGTAAGAGTCGACTGGATAAACCTAAACAACGACCTTATACACAAGAAACACAAAGAAATGCAACAGATAAACGCTGTCACAAACAGCCGAAAAAGTCGCTCAAGAAGAATAAAAAAACTGCAAAGACTAAAAAAACTGATTGAAGTCAATACTTCAATCAGCTTTTTTATATCACTTACTAATCTATTTTATTCGTTATCTTGCATCATTTGTTTTACACGTTTTGCTTCTTTTTCGCGTGCTGCTTTGTTTAAAATTTTCTTTCTCAAACGAATACTTTGCGGTGTTACCTCTACTAATTCATCATCATTAATATACTCTAACGCTTCTTCCAACGTTAAAATTCTAGGACGATTCATTGTTTGTGTTTGATCTTTTGTTGCAGATCGCACGTTTGTTTGGTGTTTTGCTTTTGTTATATTTACAGTTAAATCATTTTCACGATTGTGTTCTCCAACAATCATACCTTCATATACTTCAGTACCTGGTTCCATGAAGTTAACACCACGATCTTCTAAACCTATAATGGCATATGCTGTTGCTTGACCTTGATCCATTGAAATCAATGCACCGTTACGACGACCACCAATTTGTGCTTTCACTCGCGGTCTAAACTCTTCAAATGTATGATTGATAATACCGTATCCACGTGTCATAGACATGAATTCAGTTGTGTAACCAATCATACCACGTGCTGGAACCATAAAGATTAAGCGCGTTAAACCATTATCCGTTGTTGTCATATCAACCATTTCGCCTTTACGTGCACCTAATGATTCAATCACAGCACCTGCATTTTCAGAAGGTACTTCACATTGAACACGTTCAAATGGTTCACTTAATACACCATCAATTTCTCTTAAAATAACTTGTGGTTTAGATACTTGAAGCTCGAACCCTTCACGTCTCATATTCTCAATTAAAATAGATAAATGTAATTCTCCACGACCAGCAACAATCCATGTATCAGGAGAGTCAGTTGGTGATACTTTTAAGGAAACATCTGTTTCAAGCTGTTGTTCTAGACGTTCTTGAATTTGACGTGCTGTCACAAAATCTCCTTCACGCCCAGCAAATGGTGAATTATTCACCTTAAATGTCATTTCTAATGTAGGCTCATCAATGCGTAACACCGGTAATGCTTCTTGATTATCCGTTGGCGTAACCGTTTCACCTACGTTAATGTCCTCCATACCAGAAACAGCGATTAAATCACCGGCTTGCGCTTCTTCAATTTCCTCACGTTTTAAGCCGAAATAACCAAATATTTTAGTCACACGGAAATTTTTTACACTGCCATCTAATTTAATTAATGAAACATTATCACCTACATGCATTTTCCCTCTGAAAACTCGCCCAATACCAATACGGCCAACGTAATCATTATAATCCAATAATGCTACTTGGAATTGTAATGGTTCATCACTGTTATCAATTGGTGCTGGCACATAATCAATAATTGTTTCATATAGTGATTGCATATTTTCATCTTGTTTCTCAGCATCAAGACTCGCTGTACCATTTACAGCTGAAGCATAAACTACTGGGAAATCTAATTGCTCATCGTTAGCTTCTAATTCGATAAACAAATCTAGAACTTCATCTACTACACCTTCAGGTCTAGCAGATGGTTTGTCAATTTTATTAACAACCACAACTGGTTTTAAATTTTGTTCTAATGCTTTTTTCAATACAAAACGTGTCTGTGGCATCGTACCTTCATACGCATCTACTACTAAAACGACACCATCAACCATTTTCATGATACGCTCTACTTCACCGCCAAAATCAGCGTGTCCAGGTGTATCTAAGATGTTAATTCTTGTTCCTTTATAGTCGACTGCAGTATTTTTGGCAAGAATTGTAATACCACGTTCTCTCTCTAAATCATTAGAGTCCATCGCTCTCTCGTCAACATGTTCATTCTCTCTAAAAATACCCGACTGTTTAAGTAATTCATCTACTAATGTCGTTTTACCATGATCGACGTGAGCAATAATTGCGATATTACGTACATCTTCTCTTCTATTAGTCATATTATTATTTCCTTTCTTAGGTAAACTCCCACTTTTAATTACAACTTTTTTATTATATCATACTATTAAGAAATGATAAGCAAAAGGTGGGGTGGGGTATGCAAAATCAAAAACAAAAATCAAAATCTATATTTTGGATATTATCAATCTTAGCTGTTATATTTTTAGTGTTATTTAGCTTCAGTGTTGGTGCTGGAAGTGTTCCAATGATGATTTTAACACTTATATTGCTCATTGCAATATTTGGCATAGGCTTTACACTTAAGAAAAAATATCGTAATAATCATTGGCTATAAACTTCAGATGAATATTAGAAGAGCCTGGAACATTATTCTTGTTCTGGGCTCTGAACTCTATATTGGCAGTAGTTGACTGGATTAAAGATACGCTTATACAAGTTTTTTCAATCCTAGTCAACCATGTCAGGGCGAAACTTCGAATTCATAATGCATTCTGTTCCGCTCTCTTTTATTTGTAATATTTAGCATGTAATTCTGTTAAAGTTTGTTGATGTGGTAAAAAGAACTGTTGAAGAAGTTCTTCGTGAACTGTTTGATTAGCCATTAAAACAGAATCAGGATGTGTAATCTCTAAAGTTTCTCCTAACAAATTACTTCCCTTGCCACCAACTTCATTTAGTATAATTAACCCGCCAGCAAAGTCCCAAGGTTGCAATCTTGGTGTAATGTATGCTGCTAGTTGTCCTTTAGCTACAGCAATAATTTCAAGTGCAGCACTCCCGTACGCACGGGAACTTCTAGCACGATTTACAACTGGCTGAAAAATCGGCCCAATGATAGGCTTTGTTACCCAGTTAGGATTTATACCAATTAAACTTGATTTTAATTCTGATGTACCAATTGCTTCAAGACGATGATTATTTTCAAAGGCTCCCTCATGTACTTTTGCATGATATAAAGCATCTTTCATAACATCATAAACAAATCCTGCATAGGCTTTTCCGTTGTAATAAATACCAATAGAAATCGCAAAATTTTCACGTTGATGCACAAAATTAAGCGTGCCATCAATAGGATCGACAACCCATACTACTCCATCAATATTTCTGATGTTATGTCCATGTCCTTCTTCTCCAATCACCTTATGTTCAGGATAGTTGGAGTGAATTGCCTCATAAATATATGTTTCTGTTGCTTTATCAACATTAGTTACTAAATCATTCGGATTTGATTTCGTTTCAATACTTAACTTTTCTTTCATCATTAATCTAACATTATTGCCTGCTTCTAGTATTAAACTTTTCGCAAAATCATATAGTGCCACGGTACCATCTCCTATTATCTATCATTATACATGATTCCACCTACATTGTTATATACAATACAATTTTGTTTTCCTTTTCAATAGATCTTTAAACGTTATTTCTATAATCAACTTCGAAGTCGAATAGTGTGGACTTATGCTACAATAGTAACAACCTTATTCCATTATAAAGGAGTTAAACAATGACTAAGTATACGTTTAAACAAAAAGATTTTAAAGCATTTGATGTCGACGGTTTAGATGCACGCATGGAAGCTCTAGAAGCGCATGTTAGACCTCAATTACGTGCTTTAGGAGATTATTTTGCTGATTATTTTACATCTCAAACAGGTGAAACATTTTATTCACATGTAGCAAAGCATGCACGTCGCAGTGTTAATCCACCTAAAGACACATGGGTAGCATTTGCAACGAATAAACGTGGTTATAAAATGTTGCCTCATTTTCAAATTGGGCTATTTAAAGACCATCTGTTTATCATGTATGGTGTTATGCACGAAACTAAAGATAAAGCCCAACGTGTTAAGACATTTGATAAACACTTCGATACGTTAACACATTTACCTGAAGATTATCGCATTTGTCTTGATCACATGAAACCTGATAAACCACTTATCAAAGACTTATCCGTCGACGAATTACATGAAGCAATTGATAGAGTCAAAAATGTGAAAAAAGGCGAATTCTTTGTTGCACGTACACTTGCACCAAACGATAAACGCTTAAAAAGCGATCGAGCTTTCCTAAATTTTGTTGAAGAAACATTTAACGAATTTATTAAATTCTACGCATAATTTTAGCCATATAATTATTCTAACCTTGCCACTGACAATGAATCATTTCAAATGTCAGTGGCAGTTTTTTTAATTGCGTTTTATTGTTTATACATTCAACCGATATAGTTGATACTATAACTAGGTGTTATCGTACTGACCAAAAAATTATATATTTTCTTAAATAAGCATAATTTTTTTCTAATAATAAAAAAAGTTTAGGTTGACCTAATTTTTATTTTAGGTTAATATTTATACATCTACTATTAAGGAGTTTTATGAATGAATAAGAGAGACACTACACATCAACCTAAACATCTAAGCTTAGATGAAATTAATAATACGATTAAATTTGATTCAAATGGTACATCAAGCCAAAAATTTCTAGCATTTTTGGGCCCTGGCCTATTAGTTGCTGTTGGTTATATGGACCCCGGAAATTGGATTACTTCAATGCAAGGTGGAGCACAATTTGGATATACCTTATTATTTATTATCTTAATATCCAGTTTATCTGCTATGCTACTGCAAAGCATGACACTGCGTCTAGGGATTGCGACCAGTCATGATTTAGCTCAAATGACAAAACATTATCTTTCAAAACCAGTGGCAATTATTTTCTGGATTATTGCAGAACTTGCCATTATAGCAACAGATATTGCAGAAGTTATAGGTAGTGCCATCGCACTAAATTTGTTGTTAGGCATCCCATTGATTGTTGGCGCTATTATTACAGTCTGTGATGTATTTTTATTACTATTTATAATGAAATTTGGTTTTAGAAAAATTGAAGCCATTGTTGGAACATTAATTTTTACTGTATTAGCCATTTTTGTCTTTGAGGTATTTATCTCTTCTCCAAGTACAACAGCTATTTTAGAAGGATTTGTTCCTCATAAAGAAATCATTACAAATCATGGAATTTTATATATCGCGTTGGGTATTGTTGGAGCTACAATTATGCCACATAATTTGTATCTACATTCATCTATTGTCCAATCACGCCAATATGATAGACACTCTATAAAAGAAAAAGCACAGGCAATTAAGTATGCAACAATTGATTCTAATCTACAATTATCCGTTGCCTTTGTAGTTAATTGTTTATTATTAGTATTAGGTGCATCACTATTTTATGGCGTTAACCAAGATCAACTAGGTGGCTTTTATGATTTATACCATGCATTACGGACACAACCTATTCTTGGAGCTGCGTTAGGTGCTATCATGAGTACACTTTTTGCTGTTGCCTTGTTAGCTTCAGGTCAAAATTCGACCATTACAGGAACATTAGCAGGTCAAATTGTTATGGAAGGTTTTTTAAATATTTCATTACCTAACTGGTTAAGACGTCTTGTCACTCGAGCAATTGCTGTTATTCCAGTTATTATTTGCCTCATCATTTTTAAAGGTAATGAAGAGAAAATTGAACAATTACTAGTATTTTCACAAGTATTTTTAAGTATTGCTTTGCCGTTTTCACTTATACCGTTGCAGCTATCTACAAGTAACAAACAGCTAATGGGACCTTTCGTAAATAAATCATGGGTTAATTATTGCTCATGGATACTTATCATTGTTTTAAGTGTATTAAATGTTTATTTGATTATCGAAACATTTAAAGAATTTATATAAATGGCTCCTAATTTAAAATAAAACTCGATCTATAGGACATGCTAAAGACCGAGACTCGGTAAAAATTTTTCAAAGCGAAAATTTACAAACCCTTTCATTTGGGATTGGTTATGAACGTTCTTCTAGGAGAACCAAGCTATTCAATATGAAGTATCAAGATAAAAAAGCTCGTAGATGATTGTGAAAAATCATTTACGAGCTTTTATTTTATAAATTATGTCTTAAACACTATTAATATACACGTAATGCTTCAACTTTTCATTTAATAGATATATGGATTTTCTTTCTTTTCTGCATGTTTATATTGTTCTGCATGCCAATCGGAATCATTTTTATATTGGTTTCTTTTAACAATCAACAACACAATAACGATTAACCATAAAATCATTGCAATGATGTTCATACTAAATAGTCCTATTAAAACTGCAGAAATAAATAGAAATATTGCAATAAGTGAACGATTTTTTATCAATGTTGTCGCAGCGATTCCCAATATAGTTGAAAATGCTAAAATGCCTATGAAAAACACCATAATAAAATGAATTAGCTCTGGGGTCACTGTAACGTTTTTACCAGCAAATTGTTTCGCCATTTGTTCATATTCTTTCACATTATTCTTTTCATCTGTTAAAAGCATGGATAAGATATTAAAAAGCAAAAAAATTAGACTTAGACCATTTGCTATCCATGCAATGACCAGCTCTTTCTTTGTCTTCAAATAGCAACTCTCCCTTATTGTACTCAATATCTATCATACTAAAAATATATGTTAAAAGCGAATACATTATAATAATAAAAAGCGGAACATCAGTCTTTATTGACTCGATGCTCCGCGCTTTACTTCATAGTTTATTTTGAATCATCAAGATGACTTTCTTGCTGATCTTTTGCACTATTTTCATGATTAAATATTTGTTTACGTTCTTCATAGTTCATACGTCGCTGATTTACTGCGCTTGGCTGATTTTTACGTTTTTCTTTCATACGCTGATTATAAGCTTTTCGTTTTTCACGTTTTCTTGCTTTAATTTCAGCTTTTTCTTGTTTGCGTTGCGCTTTTAACTCTTTTTTATCTAATACCGGTTCTTGTTGGACAACTGCTTCATTAAATGGGGCAGCTCCTTCATCGCTAAATTCATCTTGATATTTATTCTTATGATATTTTGCCTGTCTTGAGAGTACTTGTGGTGTCTCATCTTCATCATCTGTTGATTGATAGTCACTCATAATCGCACGTTTAGGATATTGATCATATTTATCATCTTCGTTAAATGATGGATTGCTCGATTCTTGTGGCATGTGATATGCCATGCCGTCGTTAGGCTGATGACGTTCATAATCATCATATATCGGTGGCTGTTGTTGATAATCCGGCTCATTATAGCGATAATCAAAGTTATCATCATAACCAGGATAGCCATATGCAGGTACTATTTCTACCTTATTCTTTCTTGCAAACATCATAATAGCAATGATAAAGAAGAAAATAGGAATGATTAATGTCACAAATAAAAGTACGAGTGGTAGCGTAACAACAGATGCAACTAAAAATAATATTCCTGATAATATTCTAATATTCATTGAAATCAGTGCTAAAAATGAGATGAGCAAACAAATAATAAAATATACTATCACTGCCCAAATACCGTTTTGTAACCAAATTACAAACTGAGTTGTATTAAAACCATTATTACCTAATATTTGTTGAATTAAATCATTGTTATTTAATGTGGCTTCTAAATTCTGTATTGACGTATCATTACTGAATGAAACTAATGCAATAAACATAGTAATAATTGTCATTAGCAACAAGAAAATCCAGCTAAACCAACCAAGTATTTTTTCAGTTAAACGACTTACAGGCCGTTTGATTTGAGTATACTGTTCTCCTGACATTTATTACAACTCCCTTACCATCCTTATCAAATAATTATATCGAATTTTAACTTAAATAACTACAATTTTATGCTACTTTAACGACATTTTAAAATTCAAAAAGCTTTCATTATAATTCCCAAGTGTTCGCTGACCAAGATCTTTATATACTTCTAAGCGGGCTTGTTCTTGTTGTGTTGGATAGAAACGATGATCGTTTCTAATTTCATTAGGTAGTAACTGACGTGCTGCTTTATTTGGTGTCGCATAGCCTACCCATTCCGTATTTTTCTTGCTATTTTCCGCATCTAAAAGGAAGTTTATAAATTGATATGCACCCTCTTTATTTTGAGCTGTCCTTGGTATCACCATATTGTCGAACCATAGATTGGAGCCTTCTTTAGGAACAACGTAATTATACTTATCGCTTCCTTGCACAAGTGGTGCAGCAACACCACTCCACACTACCGCGATGTTACCTTCATTTTGCTGCAACATCATTGTTACTTCATCACCAACAACGCCTCGAACTTGTGGTCCTAGCTTTTTCAAATCTTGTTCAGCTTGTCGTAAATGTTGTGAATTGGTGTCATTTAAACTATAACCTAATTTATTTAAACTTAATCCTATAATTTCTCGCGCCCCATCGACAAGTAATACATCATTACGATATCGTTCTTGATATAAATCAGACCAATGATTAAATGACGCGTCTGGATATGCTTGTTTATTGTATAATATACCCACTGTACCAAAAAAATATGGAATAGAATATTGATTTCCCTTATCATAAGACTTGTCTAAATAATCTGGGTCTAAATTTCGCATATTTGGTAATTTATGATGATTCAATGGCACAAGTAAGTTTGCACGCTTTAATTTTTGTACCGTATATTCACTTGGAAAAGCAACGTCATAGTGAGTACCACCATTTTTTATTTTGGCTTCCATCGCCTCGTTAGAATCAAACGTTTCATATATAACTTCTATCCCCGTTTGATTTTCAAATTGTTTAATCAATTCAGGATCAATGTATTCTCCCCAATTATAAACATATATTTTTTTGCCAGATTTTGCTTTTTCATGTCCACTAAAAAGATGACTTATCCCTAGACAAAGTAATCCAATAACCAGCGCGCCGCAAACTAATTGAAGAAACTGTTTCATCGTAGCATACCTCTTTTCAATCTAGGTTTACGCTTTAAGGTATGCTGGATACCATAATAACCAACTATACCAATGACGATAACAACAAATAGCAGTGTTGAAATCGCATTTACTTCCATACTTATTCCTTTTCTAGCCATGGCATAGACTTCAACTGATAGGACACTAAAACCATTCCCAGTCACAAAAAAGCTAACCGTAAAATCGTCTAATGAATATGTTAAAGCCATAAAAAAACCACCTATAATCGCAGGCATTAAATTTGGAATAAGTACGCGACTTAAAATTTGTGATTCTGTTGCTCCTAAATCTCGTGCAGCATTTAATATATTGTGATTCATTTCATAAAGTTGTGGTAAAACAACAATAACTACAATTGGAATACAAAACGCAATATGCGATGCTAAAACAGTACCGAAACCTAATCCGATTCCCATAAAATGTCCAAGCGCAGTAAACATAATTAAAAATGAAGCACCGATAACTACATCAGATGACACCATAAGTACATTGTTTAATGTCAATAATGTTACTTTGAGTTTCTTCTGTCTTAAATAGAAGAGTGCTATCGCTCCAAATGTTCCTATAACAGTTGAAATTGATGCAGCCAATAGTGCTACTGCTATTGTATTAAAAATAATTGCCATGAGTTTGTCATTTTTAAATAAGCTTTGATAATGTTCGAACGTAAAATGCTCAAAATGTATCATATTTCCACCAGAATTAAATGAATAAAACATTAGAAAAAATATTGGGACATATAAGATGACCAATAAGATACTTATATATAATTTGCCATACCATTTCACATTGGTCACCTTCTTTCATCGTTAGATTTCGTAATGATAAGGATGAGTGCCATAAATACAATTAAGACGATTGCAATCGTAGCTCCCATACCATAATTTTGAATCACTAAAAACTGTTCTTCAATAGAAGTACCTATGTTGATTACTTTGTTACCTGCAATTAATCGCGTTATCATAAATAACGATAATGAGGGAATAAAAGTAACTTGTACCCCTGTCAAAACACCTTCTTTTGTTAGTGGCAATATCACTTTTCTAAATGTTGTAAATGGGTTTGCACCTAAATCACTAGATGCTTGAATTAGATTTACAGGTATTGATTTCATACTGTTGAAAATCGGCAATATCATAAAAGGAATATAAATATAACTAGCTACAACTAAAAAGGCAGCTGATGTAAATAGCATGTCTACTTTTGGAACATTTAATATTCCAAGTACTTTATTAATCAGCCCATCGTGACTAAGCAAACCAATAAAAGCATATGTTTTTAATAACAGATTAATCCAAGTTGGAATAATAAGTATTAATAACCAGAAATTAGGATTTTTAGCGTTTCTAATAAAATATGCAGTTGGGTAACTGATGAACAACGTGATCATAGTAATTAATGCGGCATAAAGAATTGAGTCCCAAAACATTTCAAAATACTTATACTGAAATATTTGTTGATAATTAGTGAAACTAAAATGTCCATTTATATCGGTAAATGAAAAATATATTAACAATAATACAGGCAAAATTATGAAGATAATCATCCATAATATATAAGGCACTAATAGTATCTTTTTAATATTACTCATCATCAGTATCCTCATAGCTTTCAATACGTTTATCAAATTCCTCTTCAGTTTCTCCTGGAACCATGATATGAATAGATTCTGGTTCAAAATATAAACCAACTTCACTACCCACATCCGCCTTTTTAGTAGTTTGTATAACCCATTCATAGCCCTTTCGATCTACACAACAAATTTCATAATGCACACCTCTAAAGAGCAAAGAATCCACTGTAGCTTTAAACAAACCAGCTTCGGCTTCTATTAAAGAGATATCTTCTGGACGAATCACAACTTCAACCTTTTTACCAGAAGGAATCCCCATATCAACACAATCAAAATCCTGCCCATAAATATTAACTACATAATCTTTGACCATGGTGCCATTTACAATATTTGATTCGCCAATAAAATCAGCTACAAAACGATTCACTGGTTCATCATAAATATCTGTTGGTGTACCAAATTGTTGTATTTTACCGTCTTTCATCACAAAAATGTAGTCACTTAATGCTAAGGCTTCTTCTTGATCATGCGTAACAAAAATAAATGTAATACCCAATCGTGATTGTAATTCTCTGAGCTCATATTGCATTTCAGTACGTAGTTTTAAGTCTAAGGCTGATAATGATTCATCTAACAATAATATTTCTGGCTCATTAACAATCGCTCGAGCTATAGCTACACGTTGTTTTTGACCACCACTCATATCATTAATACTGCGCTGTTCGTAACCTGATAACTTTACTAACTTCAAGGCATCTGTCACTTTTTGATCAATATCTTTTTTAGATAATTTCTTAAGCTTTAAACCAAAAGCAATATTATCATAAACATTGAGATGCGGGAATAACGCATAATCTTGAAAAACGGTATTGACCTTACGTTTATTAGCCGGTAAATTTTCGATAGAACGATTTTGATAAATAATCTCTCCACTGTCTGGTGTCTCGAACCCCGCAATAAGCTTTAAAATAGTCGTCTTACCACATCCTGATGGACCCAATAAAGTATAGAAATAGCCTGATTCAATATCTAAGTCCATATGGTCAAGAATATTTAAATCATCATAGCCTTTACTCACTGATTTAAATGATAATAATGGTTGCATAATGTCATAACTCCTTATAAATATGATGCAGTTGCTACAATCAATATCGTAACGTTCTGCTTGCTGTTATTGCATAATTGATGAACATCATTTGCCCTGAAATAAAGTACATCTTCTGCATTTGCACGATAAAGTTGGTTCCCGAGTGACAAAGTAATTTGCCCTTCTAAACAATAAATAAAGGTATCTGAATTAGAAGGCTGAAAATGTTTATATGATGCACCAGGCTTTAACGTAAGCATGAGTGGTTCCATGTCATACTCATTTGAATTTGTGACTAACCATTTTAAAATATAGCCCTTGTCATATTCATCATAAATTGTTTGATCTTCAGCTGTATAAAGCACCTTTTCTTTAGTTTTCTCCTGAAAAAAATCACTTGGCCGCGTACCTAAAACTTCTAATATATTTAGAAATGTCTCCATACTTGGAGACGCATGTTGACTCTCAATTTGAGAAATATATCCCTTCGTTAAGTCAGTACGTTCAGCTAATTCTTCCTGCGTTAAATTTTTGAGCATCCTTAAATTTTTCAATTTCATTCCAATATCCATCTATGTAACCACCTAAAAATAGCTGTATCATGTTTAGTAATATTAAACATTTTGTTTAATGCTTAATAAAAATAACAAAATACAGCTCATGTTGCAATACTTTTTATAATTATTTAATTATGAATGGAAAAAAATAATGCATAATAAGATTCTTAGTATTATCTCAGCTTGTTTTGCTTGTTGGATTTCTGACCGAACTTCTCCAAGTTGGGGCCACCCCAACTTGCTTTGTCCGTGGAAATGCTTGTTGCATTTCTTTTTGTTGGGGCCCCACCCCAACTCGCGTTGTTTGTTGGCTTTCGTTTTGAAAGCCTCCGTGTTGGGGCCCCTATGTTCTTGTGTTGTTTTTTTGTTGTATGTGTGTTGGTTTATTTTGTGTTGTTGCTTCTTTAATGACTTGGTAGCTGTTGTAACCGCTGTTTTGCTCGAATTCTTTAAATATTTGTTTTTCTTCTGCTTTTCCAGGTACAATTTGTTTAAAATTTCGATAGTGCGCTATAACTTGATCGAATGACACAGATGACTCATAATAGCGCTCTATTTGATTAAAAAAGGCAATCACCTTTAACATTTCATCATGTGTCCAGTCCATATCTAAAGGATATTGATATTCCATTAATTTACCTCCTTAAGTAATATAGCAAAAAAGAGAGCGGGACAGAGTTCATTTTGAATTCGTATTCCCGCCCTGGCAAGGTTGATTTAAATTGAAAAAACTTAGTATAAGCGTGTTTTCAATTCAGTCAACTGCCGCCAATATATAGCTTAGAGCCTAAAACATAATGATGTCTTAGGCTCTAAACGATTTATAAATCACTATTACATAGTGTGGATTGGTAATCCAATAGCTTTTTCAGCTGCTTCCATAGACATTTCACCTAATGTTGGGTGAGCATGTACTGTTAATGCGATATCTTCAGCGTTCATTCCTGCTTCAATAGCTAAACCTAATTCAGAAATGATATCAGAAGCACCATTACCAGCAACTTGTGCACCGATAAGTGTGTCATCTTCTTTTAATGTGATCAATTTAACGAAACCAGTAGTATCATCTAATGATAACGCACGGCCATTTGCTGCATAAGGGAATTTAGAAGCTTTGTATTCTAAACCTTCCTCTTTAGCTTGAGCTTCAGTGTAACCAACTTGAGCTAATTCTGGTTCAGTGAAGCATACAGCAGGCATACCAATATAATCAACTTCTGAAGCTTGTCCAGAGATAGCTTCAGCAGCTACTTTAGCTTCATAGCTTGCTTTATGAGCAAGTGGTAAACCAGGAACGATATCACCAATTGCATAAATATTGTCGATAGAAGTACGGCTTTGTTTGTCTACTTCTAATAATCCACGATCACCAAATTTAAGACCTAATTCTTCTAAGCCTAATTCGTCTGTATTTGGACGACGGCCAACAGTTACTAATACGTAATCAGCTTCGATTGTTTGTTCTTCACCTTTAGCTTCATAAGTAACTTTAACGCCATTTTCAGTTTCTTCAGCATTTTTAGCCATTGCTTCAGTAATGATCTCAATACCTTTGTCTTTCATGCCTTTTTTAACAGGTTGTGTCATTTGTTTTTCAAATCCACCTAAGATGTCTTTCGCACCTTCAAGGATTGTAACTTCAGAACCGAAGTTAGCAAATGCAGTACCAAGTTCAGAACCAATATAACCGCCACCAACAACAACTAATTTACCTGGAACTTCTTGTAAGTTCAACGCACCAGTTGAGTCGATAACACGTTTACCAAATTCAAAGTTAGGAATTTCTATTGGTCTAGAACCAGTTGCGATAATAGCGTTTTTGAAGTTATAAGTTTGAGCACTTTTTTCATCCATAACACGTAAGCTATTGTTATCTACGAAGTAAGCTTCGCCTTTAACAATTTCCACTTTATTACCTTTTAATAAGCCTTCAACACCACCAGTTAATTTGTTTACAACTGATTGTTTGAATTCTTGAACTTTGTCAAATTTAAGTGATACGCTTTCAGCGATTACACCTAAGTTTTCAGAGTGTTGTGCTTCAACAAAGCGATGAGAAGCGTGTAATAATGCTTTTGAAGGAATACAACCAACGTTCAAGCATACGCCACCTAAGTTACCTTTTTCTACGATTGTAACTTTTTGTCCTAATTGTGCTGCGCGAATTGCTGCAACATAGCCACCTGGGCCTGCTCCAATAACAATAGTATCTGTTTCAATTGGGAAATCTCCAACTACCATGTTTTACCCCTCCATTAATAATAATTCTGGATTATTTAATAATCGTTTAATATGGTTCATTGCATTTTGTCCAGTTGCACCATCAATTTGTCTGTGGTCAAAGCTTAATGATAATGCTAATACAGGAGCTGCAACGATTTCGCCGTCTTTAACGATTGGTTTTTGTGCAATACGGCCAATACCTAAGATAGCTACTTCTGGGTGATTGATAACTGGAGTGAACCATTGTCCACCAGCAGAACCGATATTACTGATAGTACATGTAGCACCTTTCATTTCTTCAGAAGTTAATTTACCGTCGCGAGCTTTAACAGCTAATTCGTTAATTTCATCTGAAATTTGGAAGATAGATTTACGATCTGCATTTTTAACTACTGGCACTAATAAACCTCTGTCAGTGTCAGCTGCGATACCAATATTCCAATAATGTTTGTGAACAATTTCGCCAGCTTCTTCATTGAATGAAGTATTAAGTGCTGGATATTTTTTAAGTGCAGAAACAAGTGCTTTAACTACATATGGTAAGAATGTTAATTTAATACCTTGTTCAGCTGCAATTTCTTTGAATTTTTTACGGTGATCCCATAAGTCTTGAACATCAATTTCATCCATTAATGTTACGTGAGGTGCAGTGTGTTTAGAGTTAACCATTGCTTTAGCAATTGCTCTACGCATTGCAGGGATTTTTTCAGTTGTTTCAGGGAAGTCGCCTTCTGGAACCGATTGAGTTTGAGGTGCAGAAGTCTCTTCAGAAGTTGAAGCAGCTGCACTTTCATTAGAAGCAGATGCAGCTTGAGCACCGCCACCATTTAAGTGGTTGTCAATGTCTTCTTTTGTGATACGGCCATTTTTACCTGAACCAGCAACCGCTTTAATATTAACACCTTTTTCACGTGCATATTTACGAACTGAAGGCATTGCTTTAATTTTTCTGTTTTCGTCTACTTCTTCATCTTGTGAAGCTGATGCTGCTGGCGCTTCTTCAGTTTCAGCTTTAGCTTCTTCTTTAGCTGGCTCTTCTTTAGCTGATGAATCGTCATCATGACCTTTAAATTGCATTTCTTCAGCATCAGGTGCATCAATTTTAACGATGACGTCTCCTACTACTGCAACAGTTCCTTCGTCTACTACCACTTCTTCAATTGTACCGCTTACTGGAGAAGGGATTTCAACTACGGATTTATCGTTTTGAACTTCAGCTAACACATCATCTTCTTCAATAGTGTCTCCGGCTTTAACAAACCACTTTACAATTTCACCTTCGTGGATACCTTCACCAATGTCGGGTAATCTAAATTCAAATGCCACGTTCTTGTCCTCCTAATAATGTCATTTTCAATTATTTCATTAAATTTATAACATGAGGTTGAGACATCAGCTTAATATGCAACTAGAAAAGCTTTTTTAATGCGTTTTACCAGATGATACAAAACCCTTAGTTGTCCCGACCTCATAGTTCATTTTTACACATCTAAATCATTTATTCAAAAGTAAGTCTTGCAATTTTTTACAACAAATTATTAGAACTCTAATGTTGCTTTTGCTTGTTCAACAATATCATTTTTGTTTGGTAACCAAACATTTTCAGCTTGAGTGAATGGATAAACTGTATCAGCAGCAGCAACACGTGCAATTGGTGCTTCTAATGATAAAATTGCTCTTTCTTGTAATTCAGCAGCAACATTTGCGCCAACACCTGATTGACGTTGTGCTTCTTGAACAACAACAACGCGTCCTGTTTTTTCAACAGAAGCAACTAGCGTATCCATATCTAATGGCTGAACAGTACGTAAGTCAATCACTTCTACTGAATGACCATCTTTTTCAAGTTCTTCAGCAGCTTTAACGGATTCTTGAACCATTGCACCATAAGCGATTAAAGTGATGTCTGTACCTTCTTTAACAACTTTAGCTTTGCCAATTTCAATTGTATATTCTTCTTCAGGTACCTCTTCACGGAATGAACGGTATAATTTCATATGTTCTAAATAAACAACTGGGTCATTAGATCTAATAGATGAAATTAATAAACCTTTTGCATCGTAAGGGCCTGAAGGAATAACCACTTTAATACCAGGTGATTGAGCTAAAATACCTTCTAAGTTATCAGCGTGTAACTCAGGCGTATGTACCCCACCACCAAATGGTGTACGAATAGTTACAGGAGCTGTTTTTGTACCACCTGAACGGAAACGAGTACGCGCGATTTGTCCAGCAACTTCGTCAAACACTTCAAAAACGAAGCCAAGGAATTGAATTTCCATAACTGGACGATATCCTTGAGTAGTTAAACCAAGAGCCAAACCACCAATACCTGATTCAGCTAATGGAGTATCGAATACACGGTCTTCACCGAATTCTTTTTGTAAACCTTCAGTAACACGGAATACACCGCCGTTAACACCAACGTCTTCACCGAAAATTAAAACATTTTCGTCATTTTGCAATTCAGTTTTAAGCGCATTGTTAATCGCTTGAACCATTGTCATTTGTGCCATGGCTTATTTCGACTCCTTCTCTTTGTAAATTTCATATTGTTCAGCTAAGTTTTGAGGCATTTCTTCATACATGATGTCCATTAAGTCAGTAACTTTCTGTTTTTCAACTTTGTCTGCCTCTTTGATTGCTTTTTTAATATCATCTTTAGCACGTTCGATTACTTCGTTTTCTTTATCTTCATTCCATAAACCTTTATTTTCAAGGAATTTTCTGAAACGTACTAATGGATCTTTTTTCTCCCATTCTGCATCTTCATCTGAAGTTCTGTAACGAGTTGGGTCGTCACCAGCCATTGTATGTGGTCCATAACGATATGTCATTGTTTCAATTAAAGTAGGACCTTCACCTGCAACTGCACGATCACGTGCTTCTTTAGTTGCTTGATAAACTGCTAATGGATCCATTCCATCAACTTGAATACCAGGAATACCTACAGAAATTGCTTTTTGAGCCAATGTAGTGGCAGCTGTTTGCTTACTACGTGGTGTAGAAATTGCGTAGTTATTATTTTGAATTACAAAAATTGCAGGCGCTTTATAAGCAGAAGCAAAGTTTATACCTTCATAGAAGTCACCTTGTGAAGATCCACCATCACCTGTGTAAGTAATCGCTACTGCTTTTTTACCACGTTTTTTAATACCAAATGCGACACCAGCAGTTTGAATGTATTGCGCACCGATAATAATTTGTGGACTAAAGGCATTTACACCTTCAGGGAATTGATTTCCTTTGAAGTGACCTCTTGAGAATAAGAATGCTTCAGTTAATGGTAAACCGTGCCAAATAATTTGTGGTACATCACGGTAACCAGGTAAAATAAAGTCTTCTTTTTCTAAAGCATATTGTGAAGCTAATTGTGAAGCTTCTTGTCCTGCTGTAGGCGCATAGAAACCTAGACGTCCTTGTCTATTTAATGAAATAGAACGTTGGTCAAGAATTCGAGTCCATACCATTCTTTCCATCAATTCTACAAGTTGTTCATCTGTTAAATCAGGTACTAAGTCTTCATTTACGACATTACCATCTACATCCAAAATTTGAACCATTTCAAATTTCGATTGCGTCTCATTTAAAACTTTTACTGCATCGAATTGGGCTTGTAACTTAGGAGCCATTCAATTCACCATACCTTTCCCATATAATAGAAATTCATTTTATCCATTTGTATTGTATCATAAATAAATAGACCTGTTAATCAATTTGGAAAAGTTCTGTGTTACTAAAAAAGAATACAGATTGTCCATCTGTATTAGTCCATTTAGACAATCTGTATTAGTTAAATCATTCGCTTATTTTGTCAATATCTCCTTTTTCTTTATTGACCTTATTCAACGCTTTTATGTATGCTTCAAATTTTTTCTTAAATGTTTTTTGAGCCTTGTTAATTGCTTCTCCCTTTTCTTTTTCTTGTTGTTGCATAACCGTTTTTTGTTTCAACAATTTAAAGTATGATCGTTCTTTATCTAAAATATTACGATATGCTGCGGCATAATCATCGTGCTTTTTGTATTTATCTTTGAGTGCATCATCAAGTTCCTTGAGTTCTTTTCTTTTGGAATCATCTTTAATTTGATTAATATGTTTGCTTGCTTTTTTGAATTCTTTATTTGAAGCATTCATAGCTTTGACTTCTTTATTAAATTCTTTGCTTCTTTCATTGATATTACTAATCATCTTATCAGCAATTTTAACACGTGTGTCTGGATTATTAGTTACAATTTTTTTATAATACTGTTGCTTTTGCTTTTCTAAATCATTTAATTTTTGACCAGTTGAGTTTATAACTTGTTCATTGCTAGAGGCTTGTTGTATCGTATCTTCATAAGCTCTCACTTCTTTTCTATCCGTTGTACATCCGGCCAGCAAAAGAGTGGATGCAAGCAAGACACCCAAAGCTCGATATAATTTCATTTATAGTCCCTCCCGAGATATACTCACTGTAATGATTGTAATGATATAGAAAGTATTTTTATAAATCAAATCAAATAGCGTATAATAAATGCTATTCAATATAATAGATTATAATTAATAAAGGAAGGTGTATATTCATGTTAACTATGAAAGATATAATTAAAGACGGTCATCCAACATTACGTGCCGAAGCTCAAGATGTTGATTTTCCACTGTCTGATGAAGATAAACAAACTTTAAAATCTATGCGTGAATTTTTAATTAATAGTCAAGACGATGAAATTGCTAATCGATATGGCTTACGATCAGGTGTTGGCTTAGCAGCACCTCAAATAGATATTTCAAAGAAAATGATTGCTGTCTATTTACCTGATGATGGAAATGGTCGTTCTTACGATTTAATGTTAGTCAATCCTAAAGTGGTAAGCTATAGTGTTCAGTACGCATATTTACCTACTGGCGAAGGTTGCCTAAGCGTTGATAAAAACATACCTGGTCTCGTTCATAGACACTACCGAGTAACAGTGAAAGCTAAAGACGTTGATGGTAAAGATATTAAACTTAGATTAAAAGGATATCCAGCTATTGTCGTTCAACATGAAATTGATCATTTAAACGGTATCATGTTCTATGATCATATTGATGCCGAACACCCTTTAACACCACTACCTGATTCAATAGAAGTATAATTTGGGAACTGCTAAGCAGTATATTTACAATATTATATAGTTATCAATATATCATGGTGACATCATCACAGCTAGTATCTTTAAAACGAGATACTAGCTGTTCATTTTTGCCATAAAGCTTAGTTTTTTTATAATAATTATCAGTATATTATAAACTGCTTTATTTATTCCGTTACTTCATGTAAAATAATGAATAACTGGAATTTTAGTAAAGTACTTACTAATTTCAATACATGAACGACGAAATATACCCTAGAAAACATAACGGGCAGTAAGATTTTAATTTCAATTAAAAGGCTTGTATGTTGTGACATTTTATTTCATTAATTAAAAAACGAGCAGGACATTGGTACTTAGTTTAGCTACCCTGTGTATGTACTAGGTTCTTATTTAAATTCATTTAAAAGTTAACGTATTAGGAGGAAATAGATAACATGGCAATATTTAAAGTATTTTATCAGCATAATAAAAACGAGGTTATCGTACGAGAAAACACTCAAACTATTTATGTTGAAGGCGAAACAGAAGAACAAGTTAGACGCTATTTAAAAGATCGTAATTATAACATCGAATTTATTACAAAATTAGAGGGCGCACATTTAGAATATGAAAAAGAACATTCTGAACATTTTAATGTGGAGAACGCTGAATAATGAAACAATTACATCAAAATGAAGTAGGTGTATATGCACTTGGCGGTCTTGGAGAGGTAGGTAAAAATACTTACGCCGTTGAGTACAAAGATGAAATTGTCATTATCGATGCTGGAATAAAATTTCCAGATGACAATTTATTGGGTATTGATTACGTTATTCCCGATTACACTTATTTAGAACAGAATCAAGACAAAATTGTCGGTCTGTTTATAACACATGGTCACGAAGACCATATAGGTGGTGTGCCCTACCTATTGAAGCAAATTAATGTGCCTATATATGGTGGCCCATTAGCTCTAGGCTTAATTAGAAATAAATTAGATGAACACAATTTATTAAGAAATGCGGAATTGATTGAAATTACAGAAGATAGTGTAATTAAATCTAAACATTTTGAAGTATCATTCTATCTTACAACACACAGCATTCCCGAAGCATATGGTGTTATTGTTGACACACCTGAAGGTAAAATTGTTCACACGGGAGACTTCAAATTTGACTTTACACCTGTAGGAGCGCCTGCAAATATCGCTAAGATGGCGCAACTTGGTAAAGAAGGCGTATTGTGTCTGTTATCAGACTCTACGAATGCGCTCGTCCCGGACTTCACATTAAGTGAACGTGAAGTTGGCCAAAATGTGGATAAGATTTTTAGAAATTGCAAAGGCCGTATTATCTTTGCAACATTCGCTTCAAATATTTATCGTGTCCAACAAGCGGTAGAAGCAGCAATTAAGTACAACCGTAAAATTGTGACATTTGGTCGTTCAATGGAAAATAATATTAAAATTGGTATGGAGTTAGGCTATATTAAAGCTCCACCTGAAACATTCGTTGAACCTAATAAAATTCATCATATTCCAAAACATGAATTATTGATTTTATGTACAGGTTCTCAAGGTGAACCAATGGCTGCATTATCAAGAATAGCTAATGGTACACACAAACAAATTAAAATCATCCCAGAAGATACAGTTGTATTTAGCTCCTCACCTATACCAGGTAATACTAAAAGTATTAATAGAACCATCAATGCATTATATAAAGCTGGTGCAGAGGTTATTCATAGTAAAATATCTAATATCCATACATCTGGACATGGTTCTCAAGGTGACCAACAATTAATGTTACGCTTAATACAACCCAAGTTCTTCTTACCTATTCATGGTGAGTATCGCATGTTAACAGCACATGGTCAAACTGGTGTGGATTGCGGTGTACCAGAAGAAAATGTCTTTATTTTTGACATTGGTGATGTACTTGCTTTAACACATGATTCAGCACGTAAAGCTGGTCGCATTCCATCCGGTAACGTCTTGGTTGATGGTAGTGGTATTGGTGATATTGGCAATGTAGTTATTCGTGACCGTAAACTTCTTTCTGAAGAAGGTCTCGTGATTGTTGTTGTTAGCATTGATTTCAAAACAAACAAATTATTATCTGGACCAGATATTATCTCACGTGGCTTCGTCTACATGCGTGAATCTGGACAATTGATATACGATGCACAACGTCGCATCAAAACTGATGTTATTTCCAAATTAAATAGTAATAAAGACATTCAATGGCATCAAATTAAATCATCTATCATTGAAACATTGCAGCCTTATTTATACGAAAAAACAGCGCGCAAACCAATGATTTTACCTGTGATTATGAAAGTCAATGAAGAATGATGTTTAGACCATACTAAGGGTCTCAGACATTAAGTTCTTAAACAATGTAAAAAAGCCAATTTCTATTAAAATTATTTGATAGAAATTGGCTTTTCCCTTATGTATTAGATAATATACAGCTCGTTATCATTTTAGAGTGGTAAGATGTAGCCCCACGATGGTGTTTGAATTCATTATCTGGGATTATTTCAACAATTTCATTTACATATCGAGAAATATCATTTGTAGGAATAAGAATTGAAGTTTCCATTGGTATGTAAGTTGAGTCATGTTATAATCTTTATACATAAGGCACCTCGTTAATTTAGTTTAGTGAAGTTTATTAAATGATACGAAAGTGCCTTATTTTTTTAAAGTATGTTGATGTAAAATTACATATAAATGCGACGTATTTTGGCGAGACTCTCGAGGAAACAGGACGAGCTGAAGACTACAAGCTGAAGCTGTCCCCTAAGAAAGCGAGCCAACAATACGAAGTATTGAATAAAAAGAAGCGCTCAGATGAGTTGAATTCAATTCATCTGAGCGCTATTTTTCTGAGATTTATATCCCAGCCTCTTTTTATGTTTAAAATAGATTATTTCTTAGCGAACAATTTTCTTTTCAAAGCGATTTAAATCATTATCATGTCCAATCATGATTAAAATATCGCCAATTTCAATATTGATATTTGGGTCTGGTGATACAATTATTTCTTTACCCCGCTTTATTGCAATGATATTGATTCCATATTGAGCTCGAATATCTAAATTGACAATGGACTGTCCAGCCATCTTTTCACTCGCCTTAAGTTCAACTAGTGAATGTTCATCAGATAACTCTAAATAATCAAGCACACTGGCACTTGCTACATTATGTGCAATACGTCGTCCCATATCCCGTTCTGGATGTACTACCGTATCTGCCCCAATTTTATTTAATATTTTAGCATGATAATCATTTTGGGCTTTAGCCGTTACTTTCTTAACACCTAGTTCCTTTAATATCAACGTTGTTAAAGTACTAGATTGAATATTTTCCCCTATGGCTACGATGACATGATCAAAGTTTCGAATACCTAAACTTTTCATTACTGCTTCATCCGTAGTGTCAGCAATGACCGCATGTGTTGCAATATCACTATATTCATTAACTCTAGCTTCATCGTGGTCAATCGCCATAACATCCATATCAAGTGCGTTTAGTTCTCTAACAATACTTCCCCCAAAACGTCCTAATCCAATCACAACGTACTCTTTATCCATAGTAAGTATACTCCTATCATGATAGAAATGAGGATAGGTATAATAAGAACCCAATCCTCACTCAATCTTTATTTCTGATTTTTGACAATCCCTTTATTGTCTGTTGCTAATCTCAATAATAATATTAACGATGGAATAAGTAAAAGTAAACCTAAAATAATAACAATCATAAGTGTTAATCCTGTAGCAACACTAACTGTAGTATCTGTTATTTTAACAAATGGATATACAATATAAGGTAACTTACTCAACCCGTAACCGAAAAAAGCAAAAAACAGTTGTAATATCATCATAAGCATTGCGATTCCATGGTATTTTTTTAACAAAGCTAGAGACATCGCAATGATAAAACATAGTAAACTTAAAGTAAACATCCACCAATAATTATATATCGCATTGGTAAAATGATTCGCATTTTGAATTCGTAATGATAGAAAAACAAATAATGAGACCATAATCATTGGTATACTCCAAAGCAACAGCCACTTTCTTACAGTTAAATATACGTGTGTATCTTTTAATTTTGCTGCAGAATATGTCAAAAAACCTGCTGAAATATACAACACTGTTATCACGGCTAAAAAGACTACTGACCAAGCAAACGGACTAATGGCCAGTTGTACCCAATTCAAATCAAGGTGTGCGCCATCTTCTACAATATAACCGCCTTCTGATATAGTGAGAACAGATGCTAATGCAGCCGGAATTCCTAATCCAGACAAACAATATATCAACAGCCATGGTAGACTTATGTCAGCTCTTTTATTGATAAAAATATAACTGCAACCTCTGATGATTATACAGATAAGTGCTATTGAACCAGGAATTAAAATCATTGTATTCAAATAGTGAATTGCTGATGGAAATAAAGCAATCATACCTACATAACAAAACACGCAACATATATTAATTAAGCCCCAAATGGGATTTATCATATATTTATAAAGTACTTTTGACTTCTTCTCTTCACCAGACATGTGCATATAAAAAGCAAAGCAGCCTGTTCCAAAATAAATACCCGCAGCAATGACATAAAAAAATAAACAAATCCAAAGCACCAGCATACTTATCCCAGTGTATGCCATTACTGCTCACCTCTTTCCATTAGAACAGAATTAAATACATCATATGTATAACTACAAGGACACTTACATGCCACTATAGTGTTTAATTCATTGTTATATGGTGCTAATAATACATATCTCTTTTTAACTAAATTCATGCTTAATATCACCCTCACGTTGATTTCATAGTATAAACAATTAGATATATAGTATATAAATATATGCACTATAAAAAAATCATTTTGTCCTATTTTCACATATTGTTCATAAGTTGATTTTTGAGCGTTATTTTTATATAGTAAATCCAGTATAAAAATGAAAGGATAACTTTATGGCACACATTACACTTTATACACAAGACGATTGTCCACCTTGTTCCTTTATTAAGAATTATTTACATGAACATCAAATTCCTTTTGAAGAAAAACATATAAAGCATCAAGCTTATCGTGTGGAAATGTTAGAGTATGATGCGTTTGCAACACCGTTTATATTGCTTAATGACGAACCAATGTATACTGTAGATATTGATAAAATTAATCACGCATTCAACATAACAGTATAATCAGTTAGACACTGACTATTGTTTTTATTTATAAAAAGAAGAACCTTACTGACAATAATTGCCAATAAGGTTCTTCTTTATTGTGAAATTAAATTTTATCGAGCTATATTGTGAACTAATTCTTTTACTTGTTCTTGTGTTGAACAATTAATCGCTCTATTAGCTAATTCCGTCATTTCATTTTTACTTAATCCATTAATTTGACGTCTTGCTTTTAAGATAGATGTTGCACTCATAGAGAATTCATCTAAACCTAAACCAAGTAATAATGGAATTGCTGTTTCATCGCCAGCCATCTCGCCACACATACCAGTCCATTTACCTTCTTTATGAGAAGCTTCAATCACTTGTTTCACTAGACGTAAAATAGCTGGATTATATGGTTGATAAAGGTATGATACACGTTCTGACATGCGGTCAGCAGCCATTGTGTATTGAATCAAATCATTAGTACCGATACTGAAGAAATCAACTTCTTTAGCAAAGATATCAGCTAATGCAGCTGTTGATGGGATTTCTACCATTATTCCGAGCTCGATATCATCTGACACGTCATGTCCTTCATTTTTTAGATTTTCTTTTTCTTCTAAAAGAAGCGCTTTGGCATCTCTAAACTCATTAATAGTAGCAACCATTGGGAACATAATATTTAATTTTCCATATGCTGAAGCACGTAAAAGAGCGCGCAACTGTGGTCTGAAAATATCTGGTTGATCTAAGCACAATCGAATCGCACGGTAACCTAAGAATGGGTTCATTTCTTTAGGCAAATTAAGATAAGGTAGTTCTTTATCTCCACCAATATCTAATGTACGGACTACGACGCGTTTATCTTTCATCGTTTCAAGCACTTTTTTATATGCTTCAAATTGCTCATCTTCAGTTGGCATTTGATCTCTGCCCATATATAAAAATTCTGTTCTATATAAGCCAATGCCTTCAGCACCGTTTTCAATAACGCCATACAAGTCATCTGGCGTACCGATATTCGCTGCAAGTTCAGCATGAATACCATCTAAAGAAACCGTTTCAGCATCACGTAGTTTTTGAAGTTCTTTTTTATCTTCAAAGAAACGTTCACGTTTATGTTGATATGCGATCAGTTCATCTTCAGTTGGATCAATAATAACATCACCAGTTATACCATCAACAATAATCATATCTCCTTGTTTAACTTGGTGTGTGATTGATTTTGTACCAACGACAGCAGGGATTTCAAGTGAACGACTCATAATTGCTGAATGACTTGTTCTACCGCCAATGTTTGTCACAAATCCTTGAACAAAGTCTTTATTTAATTGTGCAGTATCTGAAGGTGTTAAGTCATTCCCCACAATAACGACACTTTCATCAATAATACTTGGGTTAGGTAATTCCACGCCTAGAATATGTGCAAGTAAACGTTTAGATACGTCTCTAATATCTGCAGCACGCTCTTTCATATATTCATTATCCATTGATTCAAAAATCGTAATGAATTGTGATGTCACTTCATTTAATGCTTGAGGTGCATTCACTTTCTCATTAGAGATTTTATCTTCAATTGGTTGAATTAATTCAGGATCATCTAGGACTAATAAATGCGCATCAAAAATAGCTGCTTTGTCAGCACCTAATTGTTTTTCTGCATTATTTCTAATTTTAGTCAATTCAATTTTAGATGCTTCTACAGCATTTTTAAATTTATTGATTTCAGCATCTATATCAGTGATTTTTTCATTGGTGAATGATAAATCTGGTTCAACAAGTAAATATGCTTTTGCAATAGCAACCCCATCTGAAGCTGCAATGCCGTTGATTAAGTTAGACATAATTATTCAGTTAAACCTTCTTTAGATAAGACATCACTGATTGATTGAATTGCATCCGCTTCATCGCTACCATCTGCATAAATAGTGATTTCTGCGTCTTTACCTACACCTAAGCTCATTACACCCATGATTGATTTTAAGTTAACTTTTTTACCGTTATATTCTAATTGAATATCTGAATCAAATTTAGAAGCAGTCTGAACTAACATTGTAGCTGGACGTGCATGAATTCCTGTTTCATCAATAATTACATATGATTTTTGTTCCATAGTAAAAGTCTCCTTCTTACAGTTAGAAAATTCATTTTTCAGTCATCTAACGTATTTTTATACAATAACACTACCAAATTATATTAATAAATTCAATTCGTATATAGTGAGATATTGTTGTATATGTTGATTATACTACATAAAGTTACATTTAAATAATATCCTTGATTACTTTTTCACATTTTTCAATATGATCTTGTCCCAATTTGTTCATAAAATAATAACTAATAGATGCTGAAATTGCTTGACCTACTAATGGAAACCATCGCGTTTGTTTGGCAGCTGCTCGCTTAGCCATGTCCTTAATAACAATTTTAAGCACAGCACTTGATACTTTTTTGCCGATGAATTGACTACCTTGAATAGCAGCCGCAGCAAAAATACGTTCTCTTAAATCATCTCCAAGTGTGTTTACTTGTTTATGATCTAATCCATATAGTTTGTTTACATCTTCAATAATATCGCGCATCAATTTAATATCTACACCAAAGTCCAATCCAGGAATAGGTACAACAGAAGCCGTTGAAGACATCAAAGATTTTCTTTTAACGATTGCCTCTGCCCTTTCACGACATCTAGCTAACTCATCCTGTGTCGTTGGCATGGCATTTTTTTCTTTAATATCCTCTATTTTAAATGCTTTTTGACCTACTTTAGTCGTTATTCGATTACTTAAATTTTGTCTAATCCCCATGAAATATCACCTTTCATTTTGTGTCATGACGGTATTATACCCACTTCACTAAATTTAATTCTTGATTTGAATAAAAACTGCTTTCAAATATTTAGACGGTTTATAATGCGGATGCGTTTTAAAGTCCTTCGGCAAACCCATGACTTCTTTAATTTCATAATCTACATTCGCCTGTTCTAAAGTCGATTTAATGACAGATTTAAATGCTTTTAATGAGAAGATACTTGAGTTTGTGCATAATAACAATACACCATTTGGCGCTAGAACGCTTAATGCACCATTTATGAGCTCATCATAATTTTTTTGTACGGAAAAAGTTTTCTTTTTATTACGTGCAAAACTTGGCGGATCAATCACAATCGTATCATAAAAGCGATTGTGTCTATGTGCATATTTATAAAAATCAAATGTATCCATTACATAAATGAATTGTGTCTTAGGATCTATGCCGTTAAGACCAAAATTTTCTTCCGTTAAAGCTCTAGAACGATTAGCCAAATCAACACTTGTCGTTGATTGTGCATGATTAGCTGCAATAACTGAAAAAGCTCCTGTATAGCTGAATAAATTAAGGACATTTTTTTGTTCAGCATATTGATCACGTAACTTTTTACGCACTTCTTTTTGGTCTAAAAATATTCCTGTCATTAATCCATCATTTAAATCAACATTGTAAAATGTAAAATTCTCTTCAATAACTATCGGAAATTGTGGTGCTTCTCCTTTGACGAAACCACCTGAATAATCAGCATCTTTAAATCTCATTTTTTCGTAAATAGATTTGTAAGGAATAACTGTTTCTATCGCTTGCAAAATTTCAAATTTAAATTTGTAGATACCTTTTGAATACCATTGAACAAGTAAATGACCGTTATAATTATCAATCGTTAAACCGCCAATTCCATCTCCTTCAGCATTAAACAAGCGAAATGCATTTGTACCATCAATATGAAAATAGTAGTCACGTTCAGCTAAAGCATCTGTGAATAATTGTGTGAAAAATGAAGTAGTAATCTCTTCACTTGGATTATAACTTAACACCCATCCTAATCCTTTATGTTGCCGTCCTACATATGCTGTGGCAATATAATGACCTTGATCAGTTGTTAACTGAAATAAATCGCCCTCTTTTAAATGATCCTGGCGATAAATATCTTCTTCATCTACTAAAGGATAATGATTTAAATATTTTTGTTCTTTCCCTTTATTTATAATAGCTGTCTTCATAAACGTTCTCTGCCTTCCTTTATTAAAATATGTTAGGCTTTATCACTGTTTCTTTTATATTAACAAATTTATAGATATCATCATAAAAAAGAGATTGGCCTGTAAATCGTTTCTAATCAAAGAAAAATGGCAATTTCCATCCAAATCGTGGCAAAACTACCATTTTTATAATTGATACATTATATTTTAGTTTGTAAAGCGTTTATTCTTAATTATATTTAGCAATCATTTATTAAATTATACGTGAGTGTGTTATGTTTTAAAACTATTCTGGAGCAAGACAGCATTCATAATGAAATTTTAGTTCCACCCCGGCAAGGTTGCGTAGGATTGAAAAAAGCCTGGTATAAGCGTATTTTCAATCTGGTCAACTACTGCCAATATAGCGTTCATAGCCTATAACATAATGATATCCTAGACTCATTGATAACAAGGTTCTTAAAAGAATAAGCCAAGTTAAAAACTAGGATCCTATCAAAAAATTTCAAGCACTACCAGCTTGTGTAGACTCAAGCTGTACCATAGAAAAATGGAGAAATATGATATTTAACATAAACTAAGCTCTAAGACAATTCTTCAATTTTGAAATCATCTTAGAGCTATGCCTTTGTATTTAAATACTGACCTTTATTATTTTAGCATTCATATTCCAGCCACTATCAGAACGACATTCGTTGGTCGATCATATATCATTTATGGCTCATCTCTAACTTGTAAACTAAATGCTACAATAACTGCTATCAACATAATGATTAATGTTGGCGTAATAAATACGGATAATAGTAATCCATGAATCATGATGTTGATAAATTCTGTAAGTAATTTAAAGAACAGAATACTAATCATAAACAGTTGCAAATAATAAAATTTACCGCGTAAATAGTGTGTCAACGTCGTTGCAATATACACAATAATAATAAATATTAGTATAAGCAATGTAACCCATTCAATGACATACTGTGTTTGAGATATTTTCCACTCACCAGAAACAAAAAGCGAATTTCTATTGTTAAATTCAATAAAGGTAAATAAGAAAATAATAATACCACAAAAGATTTCTACAAATACTGGCTTTACCCATTTTGGCTTACGCATCCAATTTGGAATATCATCTTCTTCAATATTAATGATATTTTTAACTTTGTTTTTGAATTTGTCTCTTTTCGTTCTAATTTTATCTAAATCGACACTTCTTCTAGTCTTACGTGCATATTCTGTTGTCTTATCTTGAAGTTGCTTTAAGTGAACTTTCGTTTGATTTGAAACATTGCCTTTTGATGTTCTAGATAAATCATATTCTTCACCTAACTCTTCTTTTGTTAATGGTAGCGCACGTCTTAAGAATAAAAAGTTCCAAATAGACATTTGCCCTAACAACCACATAATAATGAAGAAAGTATTTACACTTAAAATATCAATAGGTGCAATTTCATTAGCATCTACTTTGCCGTATAAAGAAATTTGTGTAATAAGGTAACTAATACCATATGACAATATAATCCACAAATAATGATTCTTTCTATTGTTTGGATTTAATTCATCTTTATATACAATATAACCAATATGAATGACAAATGGGAAAATAAAAATAATTGCCCAGAAACCATAAACTTGCGTCATTAATAAAATCGTAATGATAAAGAAAACGATTCCGAATATTAAATAAAAAATTGAAATATCATAATCATACTTCGTTGTTCTAAATAATGTGTAGCCAATAAAGATGACTAAGACACCAAAAAGGATAATGATTATAGCACTTATAATAGGAAAAGCGCCTATAAACCTACTCATCACTCTAATAATTTCACTAAAAAATGCATTCAGGAAGTCCCATACCGAAAAAATCTTTAAATCAACTTTTTCCTTTTGATTAAGCTCTTTAATTAAAGGCAAGTTAATCAAAACAATGAGACCTGTGAAAAGTGAAACGAAACCGATGATATAACTGAAAATAATCTCGGTGTGTTTCTTAAGAAAAGACATACTGTTCACCTCAAAAGTTATTATATATGAAGAAGCCCGACTTGTCTTTAATATTTCATTAAATACGACTATAGACTTAGCAAAAGTTTAACAATAAATGGTCAGGGTATACAACAAATATAATCACTATTAAGGAGTGTTATTTATGTCAAATGAAGAATTAAATAAAAAATCCGCAGAAAAAGCTAAAGAAGCTGAAGAAAAGCTTAAAAAGGAAAAAGAAAGTACAGAAGATAGCATAGAACAAACTAAAAAAGATGTTCAAGACACATTAGACTAAACGTAATATAATTTATTTCGCAGTGCACACTGCTTCTTATATTAAATATGTAAGTTAAATCTATGGGAGCGGAACAGAATTCATAATAACTTCTGTCTCGCTCCCAAATTTTCATTGTTAATCATTAATGATAGATGTGAAAGTGTATGTAAGATGCTTTTTTATTTCTTAACCACTTTTATTATAATTTATTAAAATTGCCTTGACATCAAGTACCAAAAAGCATACATTTAAATTAAATTACATAAACGCACTAGGGGTGTTTAAACTGAGATGAAGCCTTGCTTCAAACCCTTCGAACCTGATCTAGCTTGTACTAGCGTAGGAAAGTGACGATAAATTGCAATGCTTATCGTTTAAGCATTTATTTTTTAACGCACATCTTTCTACGTGAAGGTTGTGCGTTTTTTAGGAGGCAATTTTTATGTCAAAAGGTTTAAAATTATCTGAAATACTAGTTACAGTGTTAATCGCTGTTATTTTTGCCATCATTTATAACTTGTGGTGGTTTCCATATGAATTTGCAAAAGTTGCTGGTTTACACCTTGAACAACTGACTTATGGTGTATGGTTTATGGCCGCAATCGTGGCATACTTAATCATACCTAAACCAGGAATTGCAATCATCGCTGAATTTGCAGCTGGTGCTGGGGAAACAATTGTTATGGGTAAATTTGATATTCCTACTATTATTTATGCCATACTGCAAGGTGTTGCATGTGAAATTATTTTTGCTATCTTTAAATATCAATCTCGTAGCGCTGTAGTAGCTATGTTAGCCGGGTTACTTACTGCACTTATTTCATTCCCAGTTGATTACTTTTATGGCTATTTAAATGAAGTTGCTGGTTGGAACTTACTTCTATTTATCGTTTTCCGCGCCATTAGTGGTATCATCCTTGCTGGTTTATTATCTTACATCGTCGTCAAAGCGCTGGATCAAACCGGTGTTACAAAATTATTCCGCCCAGCATCTAAACAAGATTATGACAACCTATAAGGGGACATTGACGTGTTAAAAGTTACAAATTTACGTTTGAAATATCCAAACGGAGAACGCAAAATTTTTGATCACCTTAATATTGAAATTAAAGACAAAGAAAAAGTGCTTTTACTAGGTCCATCTGGATCTGGTAAAAGCACCTTGCTTAATGTATTAAGTGGTATCGTACCCAATTTGATTGATTTGCCAATGAAATATGATGAGCTTGAAATCGACCCTCATAGTGGTGTGATTTTTCAAGACCCTGATACACAATTTTGTATGCCTAAAGTTTATGAAGAACTAGCGTTTGTTTTAGAAAATAAGCAAGTACCGCAACATGAGATGAATGCTCAAATTGAAGCTGCTTTGAACTCTGTAGACTTGAAAGTAACAGATCAAACATTTGTCAATCACTTAAGTGGCGGTATGAAACAAAAGCTTGCGATCGTAGAAACAATCCTTCAAGATGCAAGTACACTATTTTTAGACGAACCAACTGCGATGCTCGATGTCGAAGCAACTGCAGAACTATGGAATAAACTTATTGAACTATGGGCAGATCAAACTGTACTTATTGTCGAACATAAAGTTGAACATATTTGGAATCATGTCGATAGAGTAATACTTATGGATTATGAGGGACATATTATTGCAGATAACACTCCGGACTATGTATTAACACATTGTGAGGATTTATTAACTGAATTTGGCGTGTGGCATCCAAAAGCCTGGGAACATGCACCAACTCGACAACTGATATCAACTGAAAAATCTGAGCCACGCTTTAATTACAAAAATGGAGAAATTATTCGAGGAAAGAAAACATTAATTCAAATCCCTGAAATATCTATTGGTACAGGCGAATGGATAACGATAACTGGGAAAAACGGCACAGGTAAAACCTCATTAATAGAATCGATTCTTCAATTAATAAAATATAAAGGCCAAATGTATTATAATGGCACAGTCATTAGTAAGATTAAACAAGCAGCCCAACATATGTATCTGGTATACCAAAATCCTGAATTACAATTTATTACCAATTCTGTTTATGATGAGATACATATTCATTATAATCACCAAGATCCACAAGTTGCAGATGATAGAACAAATGAACTACTTACATTGTTACATTTAGACGCTGTCAAACAGCAACACCCTTTCGAACTTTCCATGGGCCAAAAACGACGTTTAAGTGTAGCAACTGCATTAAGTTCTAAAGCGGATATCATTTTATTAGATGAGCCGACATTTGGATTGGATAGTCATAATACTTTCCAACTAATTGAACGCTTCCAGCAACGCGTGAAGCGTGGGCAAACGATCGTTATGGTTACACATGACCCAGAAATCATCAAACGTTATCCTACACGTCGTTTACATGTGGAAAATGGACAACTTCTTGAAATGGCAGGTGTTACACATGTTTGAACGATGGAAAAAACGCTATACCTTCATGGATGATGTGAATATTATCACTAAATTACTTTTAGGTATTACCCTGTTTTTCTTTGTTATTTTTATTCACAATTTTGATTACATGCTTTATATTTCAGCATTAATGTTCATCTTTTTAATGCTTTTTAATGGTACTGAGTTGAAAATTACACTTGCTTTCTTATTTGCTACAATCTTATTTGCACTCACGTCATCATTATTTATGATTTTATATGGCAATGGCGAACATTTTATTTTTAAACTAGGAATTATTCAAATAAGTACAGAAAGTATTGTCAGAGGACTTCATATTTCATTGCGTACTATTACAGTTTCAATGTTTGGTATTCTTATTGCACTAACCTCTCAAATCGTCATGATTTTTTACAGTTTAATGCAACATTTAAAAATAAAACCGAAAATCGCTTATGCGTTTATGGCAGCTATTCGTATGGTACCTCTGATTATCTCATCACTTATTCAATTACGCCGTTCGTTAAAGATGCGTTATCAAATGATAGATAAGTCGAACTATAAAGGTTTAAAGCGCTTTAAGCATTTATTAATTCCGATACTCAGTCAAAACATCCGTCGTGCCCATCAACTTTCAGTAGCTATGGAAACGAAAGGATTTAAAGATGGTCCCAGAACATATTACTACAATGCACCATTTTCCTATAAGGATGTCTTATTAGTGCTTTGTTTTGTAGGTATTATCCTATTATCATTTTATTTATCAGCACACTTCCCTATTACAGGCATTCAAGATGCTCGCGTATCCGGGAAGCTTAGCTAAATATTGTTTGAGCGCTGGGACACAAATCCCAAAATAATAGCACAAAGATGGTTTGACATAAATCATCTTTGTGCTTCTTTATATTCAAAACGCCATATTATACGATTTCGCATTCCTAGAGTGCTGTCTCAAACTGTTTATTTTATGAGGGAGCGGAACAGCACTCATTATGAATTCTAGTCCTGCCTCGGCAAGGTTGACTAGGATTGAAACAAGCTTGGTATCAGCGTATTTTCAGTCAACTCTTGACAAAATATATAGTTCATAGCCTAAAACATAATGATGTCCCAAACTGAATTCACATTATTAATCATTAATTTTCTTTAGCAATTGCTTTATTACCGATATCACGTCGGTAAAATAGATTGTCACTTTTTATGTGCTTGACCTTTTGGTATGCTTCATGTTGTGCCTGCTGTATTGTCTGACCTTCACCAATGGCTAAAATGACACGTCCGCCTGATGTTACGAAATCCGCTTCGTCCTTTGTTAAACCACTTACAAAATAAGAATTATCTAAAGTAAATCCAGAAACTTTATGCCCTTTAACATAAGTACCAGGGTAACCTTGTGAAGCCAACATTACTCCAACAACGAAACCTGGTTTCCATTGAAAATGAATCGGTTCCTTATTTGCTAAAGCGATAATTTGCGCCATTAAATCACTTTCTAAATGTGCAAGTAATACTTGTGCTTCAGGATCACCAAAACGCGCATTAAATTCAATCACTTTTGGACCTTCAGAAGTTAGTATTGCACCAATATAGAGTAAACCAAAGTAATGATAGCCTTCCAGTTTCATTGCTTTGGCTATAGGTTGCGCAATATCTTTGTTGGTTTGACTTAGTACCTCTTCAGAAATATGTGGTACTGGGCAATAGGCACCCATACCCCCTGTATTAGGTCCTTTATCATTATCATAAGCACGCTTATGATCTTGCGCAATGCAATCAAACGGTACAGCATAATCACCATTAATAAAGGTCATTAATGAAAATTCTTCACCTTCTAAAAACGCTTCAAAGATAACTTTACCTTGCGCTTTGGGATACAGTTCTTCTACTGCTGCAATAGCATCTTTTCTAGTTTCCGCAATAATGACACCTTTACCTGCTGCTAAACCGTCTTTTTTAATGACTATCGGTAGCTCACAATCTTTTACGTAAGTTAATGCTTCACTTTTACTATTTACTTCTTTATATTCTGCTGTTGGTATATGATATTTCTCCATTAATTGCTTAGCAAATAATTTTGAACCTTCAATTTGTGCAGCATCCTGATTGGGACCAAACACCTTAAATCCATGTTGTCTTAGTAAATCTGACAAGCCATCTATCAATGGTTGTTCAGGACCTATAATGATCCATTCAATTTGATGTGCTTGAGCAAATTTTAAAATTTGCTGGTGGTCACTTTCTGCAATATCTTTATGAATATCAGCAATTTGACTCATCGCATCATTTCCAGGTATCACATCTATATGATTGACAAGTGGTGACGTATTGAGCTTTGAGACTAATGCATGCTCTCTTCCGCCTGAACCAATAACTAGAATGTTCATATATTTCTCCCTTCCTATTAGTTTAATGTCTGAAATGACGAGTTCCTGTCATTACCATCGCTATACCATATTTGTTTGCCATGTCGATAGAATCTTGGTCTTTAATTGAACCACCTGGTTGTATTATTGCTTTAATGCCATGTTGCGCTGCTAATTCTACTGTATCATCCATTGGAAAGAACCCATCTGATACCATCACTACATTATCATTGATTTCAATTGCACGTTCTAAAGCAATCTTTGCAGCACCTACACGATTCATTTGTCCAGCACCAATACCAACTGTTTGTTTGGAATTACTTAAGATGACCGCATTACTTTTTACGGAAGGAATGACTTTCCAACCTAGCAGCATGGCATCCCATTGATCATCAGTAGGTACAGCATGCGTTACAACGTTCATATCCTCTTTTGTAATTTCATCATTATCTTTGTCTTGCACTAAGTAACCACCTGAAACAGAGACAAATTCTTCTTCACGTTTATCAATTGTCATAGCAATTTCTAATAACCGTATATTTTTCTTTTTTGTCAAAATATCTAAGGCTTCATCTGTAAATCTTGGCGCAATGACTACTTCTAAAAAGATAGCATGCAATGTCTCAGCTAATTCTGCAGTGACCGTTCTATTTAAAGCAATAATCCCTCCGAAAATGGATTGATTATCTGCATCGTAAGCATTTTTAAATGCGATTTCTATATTTTCACCAATTCCTACGCCACATGGGTTCATATGTTTAACAGCAACAGCAGCTGGCTCTTTAAATTTCTTTACTAATGATAAAGCAGAATCTGCATCTTTAATATTATTGAAACTTAATGCTTTACCATGTAACTGTTTCGCACCAGCAATGGTATGTTTACTACTTGATGTACGTACAAAACGTGCAGATTGTTGAGGATTTTCACCATATCTTAATTGTTCACTGGCTCCTTTAAAGAAACTAACAATCGCATGATCATATTCATTTGTATGAGCAAACACTTTTATCATTAATGCTTTACGAAAATTTTCGTCTAAACGATGCGCTTTAATACGTTCAATAACTTCATTGTAATCTGATGGATGAACAATCGTTGTTACATGTTTAAAGTTTTTTGCTGCGGCGCGTAACATGGTTGGCCCACCAATATCTATGTTTTCAATCGCTTCCTCTTCTGTAACATCTGGACGAGCTACGGTATTTTGAAAAGGATATAAATTAACAACAACCATATCGATTAAATCAATGTGCTGAGCTGCTAATTGTTCAAGATGTTCAGGTTTATCCCGATCGGCCAAGATACCTCCATGCACAGCAGGATGTAATGTTTTAACTCGTCCATCCATAATTTCAGGAAATTGAGTTAAATCAGAAACTGAGTTAACTTGAACGTTTGCTTCTTCTAGTACACGTTTAGTTCCACCGGTTGAATATAATTCATAGTCTAAATCACTTAATGCTTTAGCAAATTCCACAATGCCACTTTTATTTGAAACACTTAAAATTGCTTTTTTCATGATTAACTTAACTCCTTATTTAATAACCTTAGCTATAACACTAGGATAAAGTTCATATTCTAATTGTTTGACTCGTTCTTCCAAATTTTCTTTGGTATCATCCGGTTTGATCTCGCATTGTCTTTGTTCAATAATTTCTCCCGTATCCATGCCACTATCAACATAATGAACTGTTGATCCTGTAACATTATCACCACTATTAAAAGCCTGACCAATAGCATCTTTCCCCTTATATTTTGGCAATAATGATGGATGAATATTTAAAATCTTACCTTCGTATGCGTCTAACAAATCAGGACCAATTAGCCTCATATAACCTGCGAGAATAATCCATTCAACTTCTTCACGCTCTAGTATACGAATCAAATGGTGTTCATAGGCAGATTTTGAGTCAAAATCTTTTGGTTCGTTGATATTAACTGCTACCTTTAACTGTTTTGCGCGTTCAATACAATACGCATCGTGATGATCAGTATAAAGTGAAGTAATTTCTATATTGTTGAGTTCTCCTTTATCCACTTTTAAAACAATATTTTCGAAATTACTTCCCGATCCAGAGGCAAAAATAGCTACCTTAGTCACTATTCTACCCCCTTGAGATAAATAGGCACATGTGCATCTTCTATAACATTGCCTATGTGATAAGCAGGGACATCGTGTTTTTTTAGGACATCTAGTGCTTTAGCAATGTCATCTTGACTAACGATGACCGTATACCCTATTCCCATATTAAAAATGTTATACATTTCATCCGTAGAAATTTGTCCTTGTTGTTGTAACCAGTCAAAAATAGGAGGTGTTGGGAATGTATTCACATCAATTTGCGCAGCTAAACCATCAGGTAACACTCTAGGAATATTTTCATAAAATCCACCACCAGTGATATGATTCATCCCCATGATTGTTACTTTATCTTTTAAATCAAGTATCGGTTTCACATAGAGTCGCGTAGGTGTTAAGAATGTATCTAAATATGTTTGACCATTGAAGTCATCGTATAAATCAATGTCAGTCTGTTTAATTAATTTACGTACTAAGCTATAACCATTTGAATGTATCCCACTAGAAGCTAAACCAATAATTGCATGACCTGCTTTTATATTTGAGCCATCAATGTATTCTGCTTTTTCAACAGCACCGACAGCAAAGCCAGCTAAGTCATACTCACCTTCATGATACATTTCTCCCATCTCCGCGGTTTCACCACCAATCAGTGCGGTATTTGTTTGTTGACATCCTTCGCTGACTCCTTTTACAATCTGCTCAATAACTTCTGGAACAACTTTATTTGCTGCAATATAATCTAAAAAATATAATGGTTCTGCTCCAGTCGTAAGAATGTCATTCACACACATGGCTACGGCATCAATTCCAATGGTGTCATGTCTGTCATGATCGATAGCTAACTTTAACTTTGTTCCTACACCGTCTGTACCTGACACAAGCATAGGCGCTGTCATCTGCAATTGTGATAAGTCAAATGTCGCACCAAAACCACCTAAGCCACCTAAGACTTCTTTTCGTAGTGTTCGCTTTACATGTGCTGACATTCTTTCTACTGCTTCATATCCTGCTTCTATATCTACTCCAGATTGTTCATAAGCTTTAGACATTTTTATTTCCCTCTCGATCATAATAGTGTTGGTGATTCTCGATATATGCTTTTTGTCGTGGGCTCAAGTGCTTAAAATAATTTTCTTCATAATCATACAAACCAGCTGGATAATCACCTGTAAAACTTTCTAAACATAGACCACTATATGGCGCATCATAGTCTAAGCCAATAGCTTCTATTAAACCATCAACGCTTAAATAGGCTAATGAGTCGGCACCTATATGGTCACAAATTTCTTCAGGTGATTTACTCGCTGAAATCAACTCAGCAGTAGTTGAAACATCAATACCATAAAAGCTTGGAAACATAAATTCTGGTGATGCGATCCTTACATGTACTTCTTTAGCACCGGAATCTTTGAGCATTTTGACTATACGTTTAATAGTTGTGCCACGTACAATTGAGTCATCGACTAAAATAATTTTTTTACCTTCTACAATGTCTTTGACAGCTGATAGTTTGACACGTACACCTTGTTCTCTCAATTCTTGAGTTGGTTGGATGAACGTTCTAGCGACATATTGATTTTTAACTAATCCCATTTCATAAGGCAGCTGGCTTTCTTCAGCATAGCCACTAGCTGCTGATAATGATGAATTAGGTACACCAATAACCATATCTGCTTCTACAGGATTTTCTTGAGCTAATTTCTTTCCAGAAGCTTTACGAACTGCATGCACATTCTTACCAGCTATTGTAGAGTCTGGACGCGCAAAATAAATATATTCCATTGCTGAAATCGCAGTACTTGTGTGTTTTGTATATGATTTTATTTTTATACCTTCGTCATTGACAACGACATATTCTCCTGCGTGAACATCTTGGATAAATTCTCCACCTAAAACATCAATAGCGCATGTTTCACTTGCTAATATATAAGTTCCATCTTGCATTTTTCCGACCGCTAATGGTCTAATGGCATTAGGATCAACTGCACCATATAAAGCATCCTTCGTCAAAATCGTAAAGGTAAAACCACCTTTAATTTGGCGTAGACTTTCTTTTAGTGCTTCTTCAAATGTTGGTGCTTTACTTCTACGAATTAAATGCATAATCACTTCAGTATCTGACGACGAATGAAATATTGCCCCATGCTTTTCTAAGTATTGTCGTAATGATTGTGCGTTGATCAAATTTCCGTTATGACATACTGCAACGCTCATATCATAAAAATGATAGAGAAATGGTTGAATATTCTCGATACCTTTATTGCCTGATGTTGCATAACGTACATGACCTATAGCGTTACGACCTGTTTTTAATTGTTCCATTTGCACTTCTTTGATTGCTTCAGTTAACAGCCCTACACCACGTTCACCTTTTAATGTGTTACCATCTGTGACAACAATTCCAGCGCCTTCTTGACCGCGATGTTGTAAACTATGCAATCCCATATATGTCAATTGAGCTGCCTCTGCATGGTTCCAAATTCCAAATACGCCACACTCTTCGTTTAATCCACTGTAGTTAAACATTGCGCAATAGCTCCTTCCCATTGTGCTTTTATATCAGAAGCTCTCTTAGAAATTGATGTATGAGCAGCTGCAACATTAAATTCATCCGTATCTGTAAGTTGACCTATTTCAATTGCATGCTCAATATTTAATTCTTGTCCTGCTTTAACAGCAATCACATAACGTCCTTGCGTTTCACTGAATAACTGTGCATCTGAAAGATTTACTTTAGCTTTTAATCCAAGACTATAATGCGCACTGATTCTAGCGAGAGTAATTAACAATCCACCTTTGCCAACAGTCTGTACGTGTGAAGCCACACCATTTCTAATTGCCTTTTTAACGGCTTCACCCTTTGTCACTTCATCGCTTAAATCAATCGCTTCAAATTCATGATTCACTTTGCCGTATAACAATTTTTCAATTTGACTGCCACCGAAATCATCCCTAGTATCTCCAACTAAGTACAATTTATGTCCTGCTTGAGGATGGAAATCATTTAAATATTCGATATTTTCAATTAGCCCTACCATACCAACAACTGGTGTTGGAAAAATAGATGTACCACGTGTTTCGTTATAAAGCGAAACATTACCAGATACTACTGGTGTTTTTAAAATTTCACATGCTTCTGACATCCCTTTTGTTGAATCTATTAATTGTTGATAGATTTCTTTTTTCTCAGGAGAACCATAATTTAAGCAATCTGTCATGGCAAGTGGTGTGGCACCAACAGCAATTAAATTGCGATAGGCTTCTGCCACTACCATTTTTCCACCTTCATATGGTTGATTAAAGACATAACGTGCTTCGCCATCAATGGTAGAAGCAATCGCTTTTTGGGTACCTTCAACACGAACAACTGAAGACTGTAAACCTGGTTTAATGATTGTATTGGCACCCACTTGTTGATCATATTGTTCATATAAATAATGTTTTGATGCAATTGTTGGATGTGTGAGTAACTGGTCAAATACCTCTTGAACATTGATAGAATTATAATCATTTTTAGAAGTATTATATGCCTTTTCTTCGCCTTCAAGCACATAAACAGGTGCTTCATCAGCTAGTGATTGCACAGGAATATCTGCAAATACTTCATCCTCATATTTAAGTACAAAACGGTCTGTATTTGTTACTTCACCAATAACAGCACTATCTAATTCATGTTTATCAAATAAATCTAAGAATTTTTGTTCCGTACCCTTTTCAACAACAAGTAACATTCTTTCTTGTGTTTCAGAAAGCATCATTTCATAAGGAGATATGCCAGGTTCTCTAGTCGGCACTTGGTCTAAATTTAATATTAAGCCACTGCCACCTTTAGCTGCCATTTCAGACGATGACGATGTTAATCCGGCTGCTCCCATATCTTGAATACCTACGAGCTCTTTGTATGTAATTGCTTCTAGGGTAGCTTCCATTAATTTCTTACCTACAAAAGGGTCACCAATTTGAACTGAAGGACGTTTACTTTCACTTTCTTCCGTCAATTCTTCAGACGCAAACGTTGCACCATGAATACCATCACGACCTGTTTTCAAACCAACATATATAACTGAATTTCCTTCGCCTTTAGCCGTCCCTTTTTGAATCATATCATGGTCAATAATACCTACACACATCGCATTAACTAATGGATTGCCATCATAACGATCATCAAATTCAATTTCACCTGCAGTAGTAGGAATACCGATACAGTTACCATAGCCACCTATACCGCGAACGACCCCTTTTAGTAGTCGTTGATTTTGTTTCACTGATAATTCACCAAAACGCAAACTGTTTAATAAATTAATAGGTCGTGCACCTATTGACACAATGTCACGAATAATCCCACCTACGCCAGTTGCTGCACCTTGATATGGTTCAATTGCTGAAGGGTGATTATGTGATTCAACTTTAAAAACGACCGCTTGGTTATCACCAATATCAACTACACCAGCACCTTCACCTGGTCCCATCAATATACGCTCACCTGTAGTGGGAAATTGTTTTAAAAATGGTTTAGAATGTTTATATGAACAATGTTCACTCCACATAACAGAAAATATACCTACTTCAGTAAAGTTTGGTTCTCTACCTAGAACATCACAAACTTTAGTGTACTCAGCATCACTTAAACCCATATCTTGATATAATTTTTCAACTTTAATTTCTTCAATACTAGGTTCAATAAACTTAGACATGTTGTTCCCTCCAACTATTAACCATTGCTTCGAATAATTTTACGCCACTATCAGTACCAAGAATTGTTTCAAGTGCACGTTCTGGATGAGGCATCATACCACACACATTCCCTTCTTTATTCACGATGCCAGCAATATCTTTATATGAGCCATTAGGATTGTCTTGATACGTTAATATGATTTGGTTATTGGTTACTAATTCTTCATATATGTCATCAGTGCAATAATAGTGCCCTTCACCATGTGCTACTGGATATACTACGAGATCATTGTTTTCATATAAGTTAGTAAAAGGCGTTTGATTATTAACAATTTTTAAGGTTTCATTTCTACTAATAAATAAATGGGAATCGTTATGAAGTAAAGCTCCTGGTAATAAGCCAATTTCAGTTAAAATTTGAAAACCATTGCATACACCTAATACTGGTTTACCTTCACTTGCTAAACGTTTAACTTCATCAATTACTGGGGCTACGCTAGCCATGGCGCCTGAGCGCAAATAATCTCCAAATGAAAATCCTCCTGGTATAAGTACACCATCAAAACCTTCAAGTGATGTCTCACGATAATCTACATATTCAGCTTCAGCACCTGTTTTAATCGCCGCGTTATACATATCTCTATCACAATTAGAACCAGGGAATACGAGAACTGCAAATTTCATATCATGCATTCTCCTTTTCATCAACGATTTTATAGCTGTATTCTTCAATGACTGTATTGGCAAATAACTTTTCACTAAGCGTTGTAATGATGTTATCAACTGCTTCATCCGTAGCTTCATCAACAGACATATATAATACTTTGCCGACGCGGATATCATTGACTTGCGTATAACCTAAGTCATGTACAGCACGATTTAATGCTTGCCCTTGAGTATCTAATACTTGTGGTTGTAAAGTAATATGAAGTTCAATCGTTTTCATTATTTAACTTCCTCCAATTTATTTAAAAATGTTTGATATGTGTCAATCAGTGAGCCTGTTTCATTTCTGTATACATCTTTGTCAAAATTCGTACCTGAATCCTTGTCCCATATACGACAAGTGTCTGGTGAAATTTCATCTGCTAATAAAATTTTTCCATCTTGTGTTTTTCCAAATTCTATTTTGAAATCCACAAGCTGTAAATCCATTTCATCCATAAGTTGTATCAGTACATGATTGATATCCTTAGCCATTTGTTTTAATGTTTGTATTTCTTCATCGTTGGCAATGTTTAATAGTTTGACATGGTCATCAGTAATTAGCGGATCATTTAAGTCATCATTTTTATAGAAAAATTCAACTAGTGGTTCGTTAAATTGATATCCTTTATCTAAACCTAAGCGTTTCGTGATGGAGCCCGCTGCAACGTTACGAACAACAACTTCTAATGGAATAATCTTTACTTCTTTAACTAATTGTTCTGTCTCAGATAATTGTTTAATAAAATGACTCTCTATACCTTTATGGCTTAAATAATCAAATATAATAGATGTAATTTGATTGTTTAAGCGACCTTTGCCTTTCATGGTATCTTTTTTCGCACCATTGCCAGCCGTTACTTCATCTTTATACTCAACACGCAATTGATTTTCTACTTCAGTAGAAAATACTCTTTTTGCTTTACCTTCATATAATAATGCCATTTATAACTCTCTCCCTTCGAATTGTTTAAGCATGGTAGCTTCAGTGGCATTTACATCATCTGTTAGTATCGTCATGTGACCCATCTTGCGATCTGGTTTACGTTCAGCTTTGCCATAAATATGAACATGCCATTCTGGATGTTGACCAAAATCGTCTTCTAATAAATCTAAATCTCGACCAAGTAAATTCATCATAACGGCAGGCTTTAGCAATTCTATAGTCTGAGGTAATGTCTGACCAGTTATCGCAAGAATATGCGTATCGAATTGAGAATAATCACATGCTTCAATAGAATAGTGACCTGAATTATGTGGCCTTGGTGCAATTTCATTAACATATAATTGATTTTGTTTATCGATAAAGAATTCCACTGTAAACGTGCCAACAAAATGTACAGTATCGATGATTTTGTTTACTTCTATTCTTGCTAGTTGTTCTTTGTCACTGCGTGCTGGAACAATTGTTTTAAATAATATTTGATTGCGATGTTCATTTTCTTGTAATGGGAAATACGTCGTTTGTTTTTGATTACCGATTGTGACAGTTAATGATACTTCGCGTTCAATGTCGAGGTATTGCTCAGCTACACATTCTTGTTGCGCAATAAGCTGTTTGGCTTCTTCTATCGCCGTATGATCTTTAACTAAAATTTGTCCTTTCCCGTCGTAACCACCAAATCGTGTTTTGATGATAAAAGGATAGCCTAACTCTTCTATGGCATTGTATAAATCATCTATATTGTTTATTGATAAAAATGGAACAATATGAGCCCCGGCTCGCTCTAATGTTTGTTTTTCGGTTAGTCGATCTTGAAGTAATTCTATTGCTTGGTAACCTTGAGGAATATTAAATTGTTCAGATAACGTCCTTAATTGTTGTGCTGAGATATTTTCAAATTCATACGTAATGACATCTGATTTTTCACCAAGTTCTTGTAAAGCTTGTGTATCATCATAGGCAGCAGTGATAAACTCATTAGCAATATGATGGCATGGGCAATCTGTATTTGGATCTAAACAAATAACTTTAAAACCCATTTTTTGAGCAGATTGGGTCATCATTTTTCCTAACTGTCCACCACCAATAATGCCTATAGTGTCGCCAAACTTTAACTTATTGAAGCTCATGCTGCATGTCCCCTACTTTCTTAACGAGTGTTTTTTCATAATTTTCTAACTTTTCAAGTACTGACTTGTGACTGATACTTAGAATTCTCGCAGCTAAAATACCCGCATTTTTAGCACCAGATTTCCCTATAGCTGTTGTAGCAACAGGAATACCTCCTGGCATTTGAACAATTGACAATAGCGAATCTAGTCCTTTTAAGCTTTTTGATTCGATTGGCACACCAATCACCGGTAAGGTTGTCATTGATGCTACCATACCCGGTAAATGCGCTGCACCACCAGCTCCCGCAATAATGATATCGTAATCATTAGCGCGCGCTTGGTTTGCGAAATCGTACATTAATTTTGGTGTACGATGTGCCGAAACAACTTTCTTATCAAACGGAATACCAAATTCTTCTAACATCGCACAACTTTCTTGCATAATCTTCCAATCTGAAGAACTACCCATAATGACTGCTACTTTCAATTTGTACACCCTTTCAAAAGTTTGAAATATAGAGACGATTAGTTGTATATTACAGATATAGCATAACAATCATTGAAGTCTTTTTCAATCAAAAATCGAACTTTAATTCGATTTTTACAATTAATTTACGTCTTTTGGCACAAAAACGGCGTGATTAATCGTTTAAAGTTAAGCTATAACTATGTTTGAGTAAACAAGGAGGAATTTTTTGTGGTTGCAAAAATTTTAGATGGGAAACAAATTGCTAAAGATTACAGACAAGGCTTGAAAGATCAAGTTGAGCAATTAAAAGAGCAAGGTTATACTCCAAAACTATCTGTGATTTTAGTAGGTAATGACGGTGCAAGCCAAAGTTATGTTAATTCAAAAAAGAAAGCTGCCGAAAAAATTGGTATGATTTCTGAAATCGTACATTTAGCTGAAGATACGTCTGAAGAAGATGTATTAAAAGAACTTGACCGTTTAAATAATGATGATTCAGTCAGTGGCATTCTTGTCCAAGTGCCGCTTCCAAAACAAGTAAGCGAACAAAAAATATTAGAAGCAATCAATCCTGATAAAGATGTTGATGGTTTCCACCCGTCAAATATAGGCAAACTATATATTGATGAGCAAACTTTTGTACCTTGTACACCACTGGGCATTATGGAAATCTTAAAACATGCCGATATAGATTTAGAAGGCAAAAATGCTGTAGTGATTGGCCGCAGCCATATTGTAGGACAACCGGTATCTAAGCTATTATTACAAGCGAACGCAACAGTAACTATTCTACATTCTCGTACTAAAGATATGCATGCACACCTTAAAGAAGCAGATGTCATTGTCAGTGCAGTCGGAAAGCCAGGACTCGTCACAAAAGAAGATGTTAAAGAAGGTGCTGTCATTGTTGATGTCGGTAATACTCCTGATGAAAACGGTAAACTTAAGGGAGATGTCGACTATGAAGCTGTAAAAGAAGTTGCAGGAGCGATAACACCTGTTCCTGGAGGCGTAGGCCCATTAACAATTACAATGGTATTAAATAATACATTATTAGCCGAAAAACTTCGTCGTGGCATTCAATAATTAGTACTCAAATTATAGAAAAGGCTGGGACATAAATCTCAGAAAAATAGCACTCAGATGAATTGAATTCAACTCATCTGAGTGTTTCTTTTTATTCAATACTTCGTATTGTTGGCTCGCTTTCTTAGGGGACAGCTTCAGCCACCCCAACTTGCTTTGATCGACGAAATGCTTTTCGCATTTCTCTTTGTTGGGGCCCCTGTCTTCAGCTTGTCCTGTTCCCTCAAGAGTCTCGCCAAAATACGTCGCATTTATATCTTAGCATGGCGTCTTCTAAATCGTTTTTATCCAATATTATACTTCAACACTTAATTTAGGCACAAATGTTTCAAAATGAATTTGACTTTCATTTACACCCATTTCTTTTAACATACTAATCATTGATTGTAAAAATTTAGTACCTCCACAAACATATACTGCAGTTTGTTCATCAATATGTTGTACTAAATCAGCTTGTTTTAAATATCCTTGCACTGAGCGATCATATAATTCATAGCTTGCATCTGTTGCATTATCACTATACTGAGATAATATATTAACAAATGGCGTATCATCAGTATCTGCAGTTACTTGAATAAAATGTGATTGTTTATCATTATCGATTACTTGTTTAAACATTGGAACGAGCGGTGTTACACCAATACCTGCACCTAAAAACAAATGTTTGTCTCTGTTATTATCTACTTTAAATGGTCCCACCGGCGCGGAGAGATTAATATCGTCCCCTTCATGTAGTTCATCATGCAAAATAGTAGACACTTCACCTTCATGGTGGGTAGAAACATCTCTTTTAACTGCAAAGGTTAAATGTTGTGGTGTTCCAGCTACAATTGAATAATGACGTTTAGCTCGGTAAGTCATTTTATCACTTGAGACATCGACCGTAATATATTCACCAGGTTCAAAGCGACTTAAATCATATTGTGTTGATTCAACAGTAAATGCTTTAATATCGGAAGATAATTCTTCAATTTTAACAATTTTAAATGGTTGAAAGCCTTCCCATAACATACGACTGTATATCTCTTGCTCTACATCAATAAATACTTGTGCTATTTCTCGATAAGCATTTTTCCATGTTTGTATGATTGGACTACTATCATCAAGTCCGACAACATCTTTAATAGCAGCAATTAAATTTTCTCCTACAATATCATATCCTGCTGGTGGTACTTGTAAAGCACAATGTTTATAAGCAATTTCTTTTACCACTGGCATAATCCGTTCTAAATGTTCTATATTAATAGCTGCTGCTAATACACTTTGTGCTAACGCTGTGGATTGAAATCCTTTTTGTTGATTGGTTTGGTTAAACATATTTTTCAACTCTGGATGTTGCTTAAACATTCTGTTATAAAAGGTTGATGTAATTTCTGTTCCTTTTTCTTGCAATACGGGTACTGTTTGTTGAACAATATCCATTTCTTCCTCAGTTAACATAACTTCAACTCCCTTAATGATACAAACTTATTTCCACTTTTTATTCTAAACCTTAGATTGGACCTAATTCAATATTATGCAAAATAATTCACAAATTAGTCATTTTACAAAACCTTAATAAATATTTTTCTAGATGTTTATTTAATTTAAATTTTATTTATTGTATATTAGGACTATAGTACGATGAATTATAAAAACTAAACGTGTATAGTGAAGATAAATAGATAGACGACTTAATGACTCGGAGGTAAACAAAATATGAATAAACTAATACAGTCACTTTCAGCGCTTGGTGTCTCCGCTACCCTTGTTACCCCAAATTTAAGTGCAGAAGCAACTACTAACCACGCACCCGAATTAAAGGGAGTAAATGATATAGTTATTGAAAAAGGACAACAATACCATCCTTTGAAAGGTATACGCGCGTATGATAAAGAGGATGGAGATTTAACACATAAAATTCAAGTTGACGGCCATGTTGACACAACAAAAGCAGGAAAATATAAAGTTAAATATGAAGTCGTTGATTCGGATGGCGCACTTGAAACTTCAACCCGATATATCGAAGTTAAATAATTGATACATAGACAGAGCGTTTTAACTCTGTCTTTTTTAATATTCTGGAAACCGCTTAACCCCTACAAATGATAACCGTTCTCAACTATTCCCTTGATCTGCTATTCTTCCCGCTAAAATATTAGGTTTCACAGAATGGACACATAATTTTAACAAATCTCGGACTTCCCGCCACAACTCACATTATTAGTCTTTCCCTACATATAATTTTAATTTTTTTCTTATAGGTACTTGTAAATATTGCGTAATAAACTAAAATTAATGATAAGCCCTACATTTGTAGTATTAGGAGGTCAAAAAAGTGTCAAAATTTAAGTCTTTGCTTCTAATGTTTGGGACACTGGTATTGCTTAGTGGTTGTTCCAATTTAGAAGTTTTTAATGCAAAAGGGCCAGTAGCAAGTAGTCAGAAGTTCTTGATTATCTACTCAATCGTCTTCATGCTTGTTATTGTTGCTGTTGTACTTACGATGTTCGCCGTTTTTATCTTTAAGTACAGTTATAATAAAAATGACGAATCTGGTAAGATGCACCACAATGGTTTAATTGAAACTATTTGGTTTGTGGTACCAATCTTAATCGTAACTGCTTTAGCTATTCCAACAGTTAAAACTTTATACGATTACGAAAAACCACCTCAAAAGGACAAAGATCCTATTACAATCTACGCAGTAAGTGCTGGATATAAATGGTTCTTTGCTTATCCAGATCAGAAGGTCGAAACGGTGAATACATTAACTATTCCTAAAGACCGTCCGGTAACATTCAAGCTTCAAGCGATGGATACCATGACAAGTTTCTGGATTCCACAATTGGGTGGTCAAAAATATGCCATGACTGGCATGACTATGGATTGGACTTTAACAGCCGATCAATTAGGTACTTTCAGAGGACGTAACTCTAACTTCAATGGTGAAGGTTTCTCACGTCAAACATTTAAAGTTCACTCTGTAAGTGAAAAAGATTTTGATTCATGGGTTAAAGAAGCACACAGTAAGAAAACGTTAGATCAAGATACCTTTGATAAACAACTCTTACCAAGTACTTCTAATAAAGAACTCACATTCAATGGTACACATATGGCATTTGTTGACCCTGCAGCTGATCCAGAATACATCTTCTATGCTTATAAACGTTTTAATTTCGAGCTAAAAGATCCTAACTTCACAGATGAAAAAGATCTTTACAAAGATGTAACTGATAAACCAATCAAGCCTGCACGTAAAGTTAAAGTTACAAATGCTAACTATGCACGTCATGGAATGAAACCTATGATTCTTGGCAACGATGATCCTTATGAAGGTAAATTTAAGGATGAAGAAAAACACAATCATAAGGAAATGGAAAAAATCTCAAAATCTGCTAAAGACGAAAATGCGTCTAAGCACGATGATGATCATGGAGGTGGACATTAATGAATTTTCCATGGGATCAATTACTAGTTAAAGGTAACTGGATGATTACAGCTGCACAAATTGGTGCACCATTCTTAGTCATCGCTGTTATTGCGGTAATTACTTATTTCAAATTATGGAAATATCTATACACTGAATGGTTCACATCCGTAGACCATAAAAAAATCGGCTTAATGTATTTAATCTGTGCAGTATTAATGTTCGTTCGTGGTGGTATTGATGCACTGTTAATTCGTACGCAATTAACTGTACCAGACAACAAGTTCTTAGAATCAAACCACTATAATGAAATTTTTAGTACACACGGTGTTATCATGATTATCTTTATGGCTATGCCATTTGTGTTCGGTTTATGGAATGTTGTTATTCCATTACAAATTGGTGCGCGTGATGTAGCCTTCCCAGTTATGAATAACATTAGTTTCTGGTTATTCTTTGCTGGTATGATTTTATTCAACTTATCATTTATTATTGGTGGTTCACCAGCTGCTGGTTGGACAAACTATGCACCATTAGCTGGCGAATTCAGTCCTGGTCCAGGTGTAAACTACTATTTGATTGCGATTCAGCTATCGGGTATTGGTACACTGATGACCGGTATCAACTTCTTCGTTACAATTCTTAGAGCGAAGACGCCAACAATGAAATTTATGCAAATGCCAATGTTCTCAGTGACAGCATTTGTTACAACATTAATTATCATTTTGGCATTCCCAGTATTCACTGTTGTATTAGCGTTAATGACAGCTGATAGAATCTTTGGAACACACTTCTTTACCGTTGCAGACGGCGGTATGCCTATGTTATGGGCAAACTTCTTCTGGGTATGGGGGCACCCTGAAGTATATATCGTTATTTTACCTGCATTTGGTATTTACTCTGAAATTATCCCAACATTTGCTCGTAAACGTTTATTCGGACATCAAAGTATGGTTTGGGCAACTGCTGGTATCGCATTCTTGAGTTTCTTAGTTTGGGTTCACCATTTCTTCACAATGGGTAATGGTGCATTAATCAACTCATTCTTCTCAATCTCAACAATGCTAATTGGTGTACCAACCGGTGTAAAACTATTTAACTGGTTATTAACACTATACAAAGGTCGAATTACTTTCGAGTCACCGATGTTATTCTCATTAGCATTTATTCCTAACTTCCTATTAGGTGGGGTTACTGGTGTAATGTTAGCAATGGCATCAGCTGACTATCAATATCACAACACTTATTTCTTAGTAGCTCACTTCCACTATACATTGGTTACTGGTGTAGTATTTGCCTGCTTAGCTGGTTTAATATTCTGGTATCCTAAGATGATGGGTTACAAATTAAATGAAACATTAAACAAATGGTGTTTCTGGTTGTTCATGATTGGATTTAACGTTTGTTTCTTACCACAATTCATTCTTGGACTAGATGGTATGCCACGTCGTTTATACACGTATATGCCTTCAGATGGCTGGTTTTTACTAAACTTCATCTCAACAATCGGTGCCCTATTAATGACAGTAGGTTTCTTATTCCTTGTTGTTAGCATCGTTTATAGCCATATCAAAGCACCTCGTGAAGCAACTGGTGATAACTGGGATGGTCTTGGTCGTACATTAGAGTGGTCTACTGCTTCAGCTATTCCACCTAAATACAACTTTGCAATCACTCCAGACTGGAATGACTATGATACATTTGTTGATATGAAAGAACATGGTCGTCACTACTTAGACAACCATAATTACAAAGACATTCACATGCCTAACAATACACACACTGGTTTCTGGATGTGTATTTTCATGACTATCGGTGGTTTCTTCTTAATCTTCGAAACAATCATCCCTGCCCTAATCTGTTTAGTAGGTGTATTTGGTACGATGATTTATCAAAGTTTCGTTCAAGATCACGGATATCATATTCCAGCTTCTGAAGTTGCTGAAAATGAAGCTCGCTTAAGAGAAGCACGAATTAAAGAAAGGGAGGCTGTAAGTCATGAGTCATGATGTAAAAACTATTGATGCACGTACGCATGAAGGTGAACTAAATAAACTTGGCTTTTGGATTTTCCTTACAGCCGAATTTGCCTTATTTGGTACACTATTTGCAACGTTATTAACGTTACAACATGGTGGCGATTATGCAGGTAAATTGACAACTGATTTATTCGAGTTAAAACTCGTATTGATTATGACATTTGCCTTGTTATTAAGTTCTTACACATGTGGTATTGCAATTTACTATATGCGTAAAGAAAAGCAAAACTTAATGATGTTATGGATGATTATTACACTTGCATTAGGCCTTGTATTCGTTGGATTTGAAATATACGAATTCGCGCACTATGCTAGCGAAGGTGTAAATCCAACAATCGGTTCGTTCTGGTCAAGTTTCTTCATCCTCTTAGGTACTCATGGTGCCCACGTTTCGTTAGGTATTGTTTGGATCATTTGCTTATTAATCCAAGTAGCAACTCGTGGATTGAATAAATACAATGCTCCTAAGTTATTCATTGTAAGTTTATACTGGCACTTCTTAGATGTTGTTTGGATCTTCATCTTCACTGCCGTATATATGATAGGGATGGTGTATAGCGGATGAATACAATCGTAAAACATACAATCGGATTTATTGCTTCTATCGTATTAACGCTTTTAGCAGTGTTTGTAACTCTATACACAACATTGACTTTCCATGCTAAAGTTACAATCATTTTTGGATTTGCATTTATCCAAGCTGCCCTTCAATTATTAATGTTTATGCATTTAACTGAAGGTAAAGATGGACAAGTTCAATCATTCAAAGTTATTTTTGCCATTATCATCACCCTTGTTACTGTTATCGGTACGTACTGGGTAATGCAAGGTGGACACTCACACCACTTATAATGCGCTACTAACTTATGAATGTAAGTGAAAACCAGTTATCAAAGTAAAATCTTTGATAGCTGGTTTTTTGTTTGCATTTATTTTTTAAGGTAAACTAAGACTAAAAATGACATAAGGAGAAGATAATAATGACTTTCCCTATTATTATTGATACGGACCCTGGTATTGATGATGCAGCAGCAATTAGTATTGCTTTAAATCATCCCTACATAGACGTAAAAATGATTTCAACCGTGAATGGTAATGTCGACATTGAGAATACAACACGTAATGCGCTTAAATTAAAATCCTTTTTTAATAGTAACGTACCCGTACATCGTGGTGCTGCTCATCCATTAATTAATGATTTATATGACGCACGAGAAGTCCATGGTGAATCAGGTATGGCAGGGTATGATTTCCCTCCAATAACCACTGCTGATTTAGCTTCTACTAAAGCTGTAGAAGCTATAAAAGATGTACTTATAGAAAGTATAGAACCCGTGATCATTATTGCTTTAGGACCACTAACAAATATCGCTTTATTATTAGCAACCTATCCAGAAACCGCACACTATATTAAGGAAATTATTTTTATGGGTGGTAGTCTAGGTCGAGGAAATGTAACTCCCCTAGTTGAATTTAATATGTATTGTGACCCAGAAGCAGCCAATATTGTAGTAAACTCTGGTGTCCCGTTAACGATGGTCGGATTGGATTTAGCAAGACAATCTCCCTTGCCCCATTCAGTAGTTAAACAGCTAAAACAAATAAATCAAACTGGAATAATGCTCTATCATTTATTTCAGCATTATCGCACTGAAAACATTGAACACGGTTTAAATGTCTATGATGTCTTTACAATTCTATATCTTTTAAATCCCAATCAATATCATACTGTATCAGCAAAACTACAAATTGAGCTCAATGGTAAATATACAAAGGGTGCTACAGTAGTTGATATTAAGTCTAACAATCCGAATTGTACGGTCGTAACATCATCACAATCTAATCAATATCTAGAAAGTTTCTTGTCTTCATTAGCATATTGTAAATAAGCATAACAATCAGTCTGAGACATTCATGTAACGAATTAAAGTGACAACGGCAAAGCCCTATATGCTTTTCATAATGTCATTAATGTGGTCAGAGATATCATTTGTAGGCTATTAAGACTGAAGTTTCTATTTGGTAACTTATGTAGAGGCAGGTTATTGTTTTTATACATAAGTCCTCTTATTCATTTCATTTAGAAACGTTTATTAAATGATGTGAAATATTTTACTTTTTTAAAATCATTTTATTGTAAATTCATATATAAACGCGCAGTATTGAGTATAAAAGAAGCACAAAGACGATTTTTAATGTCAAATCATCTTTGTGCTATTACTTTGAGATTGATTTCCCAGCCTGGTTATTTTTAATAGAACTTTTTACCATATACATTAATATCATAGTTTTGTTTTAAGATATTTTGGAATATATGCGTAATTTTATATTCGTTATTAGTAGTATTGGAGAGTATCTTGTTTGTCCCTAAAACCACTGTATATTTGCCATTAGAAAAACCAGTAAAATTTTGACCATTAAACATACCACTGACTCTATTATATTTAGGGAACGTATAAAAGCCATAGCGATAATTAGTTGGATAGCGTTTGGTACCAAATTCATGAATGAACGGATTAGTTACTGATTGATCAAAAATTTTATTATTAATTAATTTTTCTAGTAAAACACCCATATCTTTAGTCGTCATGAATAAATTACCGGCACCATAATATTCTTGTAGTGTATTCGGCTTGGCACTTATTAAATTATTATTTTTGTAATAGTAGCCTATCGCCATATGTTGTTGAAATGGCTTTTCATTGAAAAATGCTGAGTTATTAAGTTTTAATGGTTTACCTAAGCGTTCATAATAATTTTGCGCGTATGGTTTGTGTGTTACCTCTTCTATAACTTTAGCTAACACAAGATAATTGCCGTCATTATATAAATGTTTATGATAGCCATTAGGGTCCATACCTTTTTCTTGTATAGCATGCACAGCATCATCCAAAGTTTCATAAGACGGAGATGCTTGGAATTTATATAATCCACTTTTATGTAGTTCTAAATCTTTTAACGTTATCTTTTTTGATGTTTTAAACCAAGGTAAATATTTAGACACTGGTGCATTAATATTAATTTTATGCTCAAGTTCAAGTTGTTTAAGCATTAAACCAGTGGTGAATTTTTGAGCTGAACCTATCAAATACATTGTATTAGGTGAACTTTTGATCTTATGTTCAAAATCTTGATAACCATAGCCTTTGTTCATAACTAATTTACCATCTTTAAAAACCGCAATTGTTCCATTAAATTTTTGCTTTTTAAGATATTTATTTATTTCTTGATATTGCTTGCCTTTAGCTTCTATTGTCTTTAAATTGGCAACATCTTTTACACTTTTATTTCTTTTTGCTATGTAATCCTCATTCGAGTCGGCACTATCTTCTTTATTCGTTGATATCTTTATTTGAGATTTATTGCCCGTGTCATCATTCCACATTTGGTGAAATGAAAATACTAAAATTCCTAGCAATACAAATGGTATAACAATAATGCCTATTAACTTTTTATTTATATTCATGCGCTTTGGTCCTCACAAAAATTTTCTTGTTTACACATCGTGTAATACATTTAGTTGCAATTCGTTAGTTAACTTTTTTATATTATAAGTTATTTATTCAGCGATTGCACTAAGTTTATCTTATGCCATTCTACTAAAAATTCATCCTACTAAGGTCGTAGGATGTCTGATATAACAGTTTTGTTATACGGTTGACTATTTAGTTTTCATTGGAAATATTGTTTTAACTTTGTAAAAACTTTGTTAAGATAAGTATTGTAATTTAGTCTATAAAGTTATAAAATTGAGGGCTATAATGACAATTTAAAGTGGTCATCCACTATTTTTAATTCGTAGGAGCACAATATATGAACAAAATCCTGAAATACTTTATGATATTATTAACTTTCGCTTTAATTGCTGTGCCTGCAATTTTCGCTTACCAACTATTTAAAAGTTCTGAAAGTGCATTTCAAACATCGTATAGTAAAAATGATGCACAACGCCAATCTAACTTACGTGAAGGAAAAGTTGACCCATCTAAAGATGCAGTTTCAATTCTATTCTTAGGTATAGACGATAATGACAGTAGACGTAAAAACGGTCAGTCAACTGAACATTCACGTACTGATGCAATGATCCTATCAACATTTAGCCCTAAGAAAGAACAAATTAGATTGCTAAGTATTCCACGTGATACAATCAGTTACATACCAAAAGTAGGCTATTATGATAAAATCACACACGCGCATGCTTATGGTGGCCCTATAGCTGCAATGGATTCTGTAGAAGCAACTTTAAATGTACCAGTAGATTTTTATGTGCGCATAAATATGGAAGCCTTTGTACAAGCAGTGGATGAACTTGGTGGAATCTATTATGATGTACCCTATAATTTAAGTGAACCGAACAAAGAAGATTCAGGTAAAATAAAAATTAAAAAAGGTTATCAAAAATTAAACGGTGATCAAGCACTAGCCGTTGCCCGAACACGTCATCATGATTCAGACTTAAAACGTGGTGAGCGTCAAATGGAATTAATAAAATTACTATTTAAAAAAGCCAAAGAAATGGATTCTTACGATAAATTAGACAACCTCATAGAGATTGCTGGCAAAAATGCCAAACATAATTTAACTACAAAACAAATTGAGGCTTTAGCATCACGATACCTTTCTGATGATGTTGATTTTAAAACTTCGCAACTTAAAGGTAGCGATGACTATCTAAATGGAATTTATTATTACAATCCTAGTGTGAAAAGCATTCAAAAATATTCAAATATTTTGCGTTCTGACTTAGGTCTATCTAAAATTACAGATAAAGATGATTTCTTAGACGAACGCGTAATCAAACACTATGGTTCTCTCGTTCCATTAACCGAATTAGAAGAAAGCTTATTGCGTAAAAATCAAAAAGACAGCACAGCTTCAAATGATGATAAGGAGTCATCGAACCAAGATAATTCAGCTAATCAAACTAACAATCAACAAAATGAAAATACTGGTAACACTCAATACAACAATGATGCGAATAATCAAAGTCAAACTAATTCAGCACAAACGTATTAATATGGAGAGGAGTTCATTAAATGTCTCGTAAAACTTACGAAAAAATTGCCAATATTAATGGAATGTTTAATATGTTAGAACAACAAATTATCCATAGTAAAGATATGGCTTTGTTTAGAAATGAATTCTTTTATGTCAATCACGAACATCGTGAAAACTATGAGGCTTTACTCGTTTATTATAGTCACAGCGCTGAGAACCCGGTTGTCGATGGTGCCTGCTATATACTTGCATTACCAGAAATATTTGATAAAGTAGATGTCTTCGAATCAGATTTACCCTTTTCTTGGGTCTACGACGAAAATGGTATTACTGAAACAATGAAAAACTTAAGTATTCCATTACAATATCTTGTAGCAGCTGCACTAGAAGTAACAGATGTTACCATCTTTAGACCTTCTGGTTTCACAATGGGAATGAATAATTGGAATATTGCCCAAATGAGAATTTTTTGGCAATATACAGCTATTATTAGAAAAGAAGCAATTTAATACACACATATATGAATCTGAGACAGTATTCCTAGAAAAATTAAGTTGCGGAATATCATTCACTTAGTTAAGATCCTAAACATAATCATTATGTCTTAGGATCTTCTTTATTTATATAAAGAAGATAGCGGGACAGTATTCATTATGAATTCGTAGTCCCACCTCCACAAGGTTGACTAGGACTGAAAAAAGCTTGTAATAAATGCATTTTCAATCCAGTCAACCAATATAAACATGTTATCTGACAGAAACAGTTACACACATACAAAATGGCATTGTAAGTATCACATCGTTTTTTCGCCAAAAATAGGCGTATCCACATTTGTTGGATAATTAAAAGGTAAAAGCAGTTTAATGATATTCGATAGACAAGCAAATTTGATATTTAGATTAGTCATATAAGCAAAGGGGTAATATTTTATGCATAAAGGAGAGATAAGATGATATTTAAAATTGTAACAAATAAAGCAATGCTGACTGATTGCTTTAACATACGTAAGACCGTATTTGTAGAAGAACAAGGTGTTCCTTTAGCGCATGAACTAGATGCGTTTGAAGAACATTGCACACATGTCATTGGTTATGATCATCAAGGTAAACCCATTGCCTGTGGACGTTTTAGAAACGACAATACTTCTGTTAAAGTTGAACGAATTGCGGTCATTAAATTATATCGCAGAACGGGTGTAGGTAAGAAATTGATGCTAGCTATCGAACAATTTATCCATGAACAAGGATATAGCTATGTGACATTACATGCGCAAATACATGCCAAACCTTTTTATAAGTTATTAGGCTATTCCACAGTAGGTCAACCCTTTATGGAAGAACAAATTGAGCATATCAAAATGGAAAAATATCTTTATTAATATTACGTTTCGATTACAGGAACATCTAAATTATGACATATCTGCTTTTTCTCACATAAATAGTATTAACTTTGAAACATTGCTACAACGCATTGTAAGTCATTTAATCATTTCTTTTTAAAAAGTAAAATTAAACTTAGTTTACAAAATCGTTAAATTAATCTTTTTTATAAGGAGAAGCCTTATAATGAAATTGTATTTAACAATTATTAAGGAGTACGAAATATGACGAAAAAATTCAATCTTAAATTGCCGTCAATGCTTGCATTATCGCTTTTTGGAGCAACATTAACTGCACAACATGCTCACGCAGCTGAGTCAACAACAGATCAATCTACAAACAAAAATGTGATTGATCAACAAAATGATGTCGTTAAAGCAAACAAGGCAAAAAAAGCTGTATCTAACGCAGCTCAAAATGTATCAGGCGTTCAAGCCTATCATAATCCTTCATTAGTTAAATCATCAGATACAACGTCAGGTCAAACATATGATGCTAAATTAGATACGTTAACTGACCAAACTCATGCACAGACGTCTCAGCAACAAAATGCAAAAAATCAACAACAAACTAAACAAGCAAAACAACAAGCTGCCACAACTACAGCACGTCAAAATGCTCAAACATATAACCAAAATGCTGCACAAAGTAACAAAACAAAACAGCAAGCTAATGCAAATACGTCTACAACGACAAAGCAACAAGCTACACAAGCAGCAAATACATCACTAAAATCACAAAACAATGTTGAGACAACAAATCAAAAAGCAGTATCTACTCAAAATACTGCACAAAAACAGTCTAATAGCGTTACTACTTATCAAGGACGCGTTGGCGGTATGGGCTCAAGTGCAACTAAAGCTCAAACAGCTAAATCAACATCTGGCTTTACTGGATTTAGAAAAGCTGTAAGTACATATAAAGCAACATCATCATTACCTAAATATAAGCCACAAGTTAATTCTTCAATTAATGATTACATACGTAAAAATAATATACAAGCACCTAAAATTGAAGAAGATTATACATCTTATTTCCCTAAATATGGCTATAGAAATGGTGTTGGAAAACCTGAAGGTATTGTGGTGCATGATACAGCAAACGATAATTCTACTATCGATGGTGAAATTGCTTTCATGAAACGTAACTACAACTCTGCATTTGTACATGCGTTTGTAGACGGTAATCGAATTGTTGAAACAGCACCTACAGATTACCTTTCTTGGGGAGCAGGCCCAAATGCTAACAATCGATTTATTAATGTCGAAATTGTGCATACGCATGACTATGCTTCATTTGCGCGTTCGATGAACAACTATGCTGATTATGCAGCAACACAACTTCAATATTATGGTTTAAAACCTGATAGTGCTGAAAATGATGGTAATGGTACGGTATGGACACATTATGCTGTAAGTCATTGGCTAGGTGGCACAGACCATACTGACCCACATGCATATTTACAGTCTCATGGTTATAGTTATGCGGAACTATATGACTTGATTAATGAAAAATATCTTATTAAAACAGGGCAAGTTGCACCTTGGGGCACATCAAGCTCAACAGATCCATCGAAACCATCAACACCTACAAATCCAGGAAAACTTAAAGTAAGTACGAACTCTGGTGTGGCGCAAATTAAACCATCAAATAGTGGTTTATTTGTTACTGTTTATGATAAAACAGGCAAGAAAACAAACCAAGTACAAAAAACGTTATCAGTTACTAAACAAGCTACTCTAGGTAATGATAAATTTTACTTAGTTAATGATTACAATACTGGTAAAACATTTGGTTGGGTAAAACAAGGTGACGTGGTTTATAACACAGCAAAATCCCCTGTTAAAGTTAATCAATCATACAGTGTTAAACCAGGCATAAAATTTTACACTGTTCCTTGGGGTACGCCAAGCCAAGTAGCTGGAACAGTTTCAGGTTCAAGCAACCAAACATTTAAAGCAACAAAATCACAAATGATTAGTACAGCTACTTATTTATACGGTACAGTGAATGGTAAATCTGGTTGGATTAGTAAAGCATATTTATCTGCTATAAACAATGATTCATCATCGACAAAGCCATCAACAGATAATTCTAAAAAATTAAATGTTTCAAATTTAACCAATACGCTAGGTCAAGTATCAACTGATACTAAAGGCGCTTATACAACAGTATATGATAAAACAGTTAAAGAAAATCCATTATTAAGTGGAAGAACTTTCTCAATCAATAAAAAAGCGACATTAAATAATAAAACTTATTATTTATTAGCAGATTTTAACGGTAATGTTACACGTGGCTGGGTACCAGCAGATCAAGTGACTATTGCTCAAAGCACACCAACAAAAGTTAAGAAACAATACAATGTTAAAGGTAACGCCAATATTTATTACGTTCCTTGGAGCAAAGACAACCAAGTTGTTGCTAAAACGCCTAAAAATGGCGGTCAGTTCAATTCAATTGACCAATTAACAGTTGGTAAAGAAACATACCTACATGGTTCAATCAATCATCAATGGGGCTGGATTAAACAAAGCGATGTTGCTACACCTGCTAAATCAGCTGTGCGTACATTAGCTGTTACAACAACACCAACAACAAAAGTAACAACGGCTTCAACAACACAAAAAGCTGCTTCAGCTGTACAAACAGTGAATAAGATTGGCCAAGTTAAAGTAAATAATTCAGGCATACGCACAAGCGTTTATGATAAAGCTGGTAAAAATGCTGCTAAATATGGCAATCGAACATTCACTATCACTAAACAGCGTACAGTTGGCAATAATACTTATGTACTATTAACAAATCATAATCAAAATACCCCTATCGGTTGGTATAAAATTAAAGATGTTAATATTAAAAATTATGGAACTGAAAATAGAGTTACAAATCAATATCGCGTTAACAGTAAAAACCAAGGTTTATATTCAATCCCTTGGGGTACAACGCAACAACAATTGGAACAAGCAAATTCATTAGCACAACGTACATTTAAAGCGACAAAATCAGTCACAATCGATGGCGTTAAGTATTTATATGGTAGTGTTAATAACAAGCTAGGTTGGATTGCAGAAAAAGATTTAACATCATTATCTTCAAACACAGCATATAATTATACGTTTGTTATTAATAATAAGGATAGCTATTTCTATGACGATTTAAGCTTGAAAACAAAGCATTTATTAAGCCCTTATTATGAACAAACATTCGTTGTCGCAAAATACCAAGTGGTGAATGGTGTGAAATGGTATTACGGACAATTTAGCGACGGTCAATTTGCTTGGATAAATGAAAATGACTTGTCACAAGAATTGATTAAATATTCAGCAACAGGTAGGACTTTAGATGCCGCAGCACAATTACAAATGTCATTACCTTACCCGCCACAATCTTATGTTGGTCCATCAAAATGGCGTAATGCTACACTCGCAGAAGTTAAAAGTGCGATGGACACATCAAAATTTGTTAATGATCCTGTTCAAAAATATCAATTTTTACAATTAGATCAACCACAGTACTTATCGGTTGCTAGTTTGAATAATTTATTAAAAGGTTGCGGTGTATTAGAGAATCAAGGTCAAGCATTCAGCCAAGCTGCTAAACAATATGGCTTAAATGAAATTTATTTAATTTCACATGCTTTACTTGAAACAGGACGTGGTCAATCACAACTAGCTAAAGGTGCTAATATTGTCAATGGTAAGTTAAGCACAACAACCGCAATTAAATACCATAACGTCTTTGGTATTGGAGCATACGATAGCAATCCTGTTTTTGATGGTATAACTTATGCTAAAAAAGCTGGATGGGACTCTGTAGAAAAAGCAATTGTTGGCGGCGCTCAATTTATTGGACAATCTTATGTTAAAGCTGGACAAAACACACTTTATAAAATGAGATGGAATCCTGAAAATCCAGGTAAACACCAATATGCTACGGGTGTCACTTGGGCAAGCGTCAATGCGCAAAATATGAAAAATTTCTACGATACAATTCACGAATCTGGTAAATATTTCGATGTTCCAACTTATAAATAATATTTAAAGCAAACAGTGATACTTCATATACACATAAAAGTATCACTGTTTGTTTCTTCAATGTAAAAATCACAAAAACGAGTTGATAAGACTGTGAGGTCTTATCAACTCGTTCTGCATATAACATGATTATTAGAATTATAAATAAATATGTCTACTGTTTAATTTATTAAGTAATTGCGTTAAGCTTTCAACCTCTTCCTCTGTTAAGCATTGGCAACGCGCTTCAATTAATTCGCATCGTGCCGTATTGATTTGTTTAATTAAATCACGTGCTTCATTTGTTAAGGTTAATTCTTTACAACGTAAGTCTTCATGTGACTGTTGACTCATAATATACCCTTTTGACACTAATTTTTTTATCCATCGCGATACAATAGACTGTTCTCTACTTATCTTCATCGTTAAATCATACTGCGATAAACGGTCATAATTGTATAAAATACGTAATAATTCTAATTGGTCGGCCGTAATATCTGTTCTTTGGCCAAATCGTCTGTTCACTAAGTTCAAGTCGTTGTTGGTAAGTGTAATAAGATTTTCTAGTTGTTTGTACATTGTTGTTCTACTCCACTATTATTTAATTGATAATATTATAAGATTTATTGGAAAAATATACAATACTATTCGACAAAATGATTAAATTCGTTGCATTTCTGTCATTAAATATAATAAATTAGATACAGTTAACATATAAAAGGAGTTATAACATAAATGTCCACATTAAAAGAGAGAGACTACTTTTTTGATAATGCACGTGCCATATTAATCTTTCTTGTCGTGTTGGGACATTTATTAGTGTCTTATACGTCTGAAGATAAATATTTGTCCGCATTGTATTTATTAATCTATAGTTTCCATATGCCAACTTTTCTTTTTATTTCTGGGTATTTTGCCAAAAATATTGAGCAACCCAACTATTTAGAAAAAGTAGCAAAAAAACTAATTGTTCCTTACGCTTTATTCTTTGCTTTTTTCTCAATTTATTATTATTTAACTGGTAAAGAAGATGCCATTCATTTAGATCCATTTAATCCTGTTTTTGCGCTATGGTTTCTATTAACACTATTTTTCTTTCATGTCATTCTAGTCATCGTTAAAAATTACAAACCAGTATATGTGCTAACTATTTCATTAGTTGTATCTTTATTAGCTGGTTATTCTAATAATATTGGTGAGTATTTAAGTATTTCAAGAACGATTGTATTCTTTCCAATTTTTTATTTAGGATACTTAATGACTAAGAAAAATACTAAATTATTAAGAAATAAAAAGTTAATACCGATATCTATAATTATTTTATGTTTGTTCTTTGTAGGCTATGTACTTCATCCTATTAACGCCGATTGGTTATTAGGCAGCAGCGCATATACATCTGTAGGTGAGCATCCAAATGACGTTTACAGTCCACTTAAACGATTGTTATTGTATGTGATTATCTTAACGACGATGTTGTCATTTTTAATTTTAGTACCAAAACATAAAGTCAAACTCACATATATCGGTAGACGCACGATGCAAGTGTATCTATTACATGGCTTAGTTATTGGAGTTGTACGTGGTTATAAACTATTCCCATTCCAAGAACCTGTTAACGTATATACGTATCTTTATTTATTTGGCTTGTCTGCAATCATCGTCTTAGTGTTATCCAGCAAACCCATATGCAAATTTGTGAATCCATTAATTCATTTAAAAAAACCTTCAGCTTTTAAAGATTAATTGTGAAAATTTAAAATATTAAGTAAATTGCCAAATTATAGTCTTTATCTATGGTATGATAGAAATAATTTAAACTATCATTCGCATAGCAACTATAATTTGGTTTTTTTAGAGGTGTAAATATGAAGTTATCATTAAATTCAAATTCTACCTATTTGCGAGCGCCCAGCATACGACAATTTTCAAATCGTATGAAAGATATTGATGATTGCGTGAATTTGACTATAGGTCAACCTGACTTCCCAATGCCGGATAGTGTGAAACAAGCTTATATTAAGGCAATTGAATTAGACCATACTAGCTATTCACATAACAAAGGGTTATTAGAAGCACGTAAGGCAATTAGTCAGTATTTCAACGATAAATATCATTTTATTTATAATCCAGAAGAAGAAATTATTATTACAAATGGTGCAAGTGAAGCGCTTGATACATCCTTGCGCAGCATCATCGAACCTGGAGATGAAGTATTAATTCCTGGTCCTATCTATGCTGGATACATTCCTTTAGTTGAAACATTAGGAGGTGTTCCAGTTTATATCGACACAACTAAAAGTCAGTTTAAGGTTACACCCGAACAAATAGAAGCACATATTACGGATAAAACAAAGGTCATTTTATTAAATTATCCGACTAACCCTACTGGCGTTATTTTAAGTCGAGATGAAGTGTACGCACTTGTTAATACGTTGAAAAAACATCCTATTTTCATCATAAGTGATGAAATCTATGCTGAAAATACATTTAAAGGATATCACACGTCTTTTGCTGAATTTGAAGCAATTAGAAATCAATTATTATTAATCGGAGGTCTTAGCAAATCCCATTCTGCTACTGGTATTAGAATTGGTTTTTTGCTTGGCCCTGCTTACTTAATTGAAAAATTGACGTTTATGCACGCCTATAATTGTATTTGCGCTAATGTTCCGGCACAATATGCTTGTATAGCTGCGTTAAACGAAGGGTTAAAAGCCCCTCAATATATGAATGAAGCTTATATCACACGTCGTGATTATTTACTTAAATCATTGACTGAGATGGGATTTGAGTTGAATGCTCAACCTGAAGGTGCATTTTACATTTTCCCAAGCATTAAAGCATTCACTGATGATGATTTTAATTTTTGTGTACGCTTGTTAGAGGAAGCACACGTCGCAATCGTGCCGGGTTCATCTTTTACAGATATAGGCAAAGGCCATATACGTATTTCTTATACATACGATATGCCTGTGTTACAAGAAGGCATGCGTCGATTAAAACAATTTTTAACAAATAATTATAATTGAGTATATAAAAGTTAAAAGGACACTTAATAAGCAATGTTAGACGTACCATACTAATTAGTCTAAACAATACACTTTAAGTGTCCTTTAATCGTCATTAATTTATATATACATTAAATTTCTTATGGGAATTTAGGAAATTGATCGAAATCTGGGTCACGTTTTTCTTTAAACGCGTCACGACCTTCTTTCGCTTCATCAGTTGTGTAATAAAGTAATGTAGCGTCCCCTGCCATTTGTTGTAAACCAGCTAAGCCATCAGTATCTGCATTCATTGCAGCTTTTAAGAAGCGCAAAGCTGTTGGTGAGTGTTTCATAATTTCTTTACACCATTGAACCGTTTCATCCTCAACCTGGTCTAAAGGCACAACTGTGTTAACTAAGCCCATGTCTAATGCTTCTTGAGCATTATATTGACGACATAAGTACCAAATTTCACGTGCTTTTTTATGTCCAACGATTCTTGCTAAGTAACCTGAGCCATAACCAGCATCAAATGAACCTACTTTAGGTCCTGTTTGTCCAAAGATGGCATTATCAGCTGCGATTGTTAAATCACAAACCACATTTAACACGTTACCTCCACCAATAGCATAACCTCTAACCATTGCAATGACTGGTTTAGGAATGACACGAATTAAACGTTGCAAATCTAACACATTTAAACGAGGGATTTGGTCTTCACCTACATAACCACCATGTCCACGTTTCTTTTGGTCACCACCTGAACAAAAGGCTTTATCACCTTCACCAGTTAAGATGATAACTGAAATATTTTGATCATCACGCGCGCGACTAAATGCATCAATCATTTCAGCAACTGTTTTAGGCGTAAAAGCATTACGCACTTCTGGTCTATTAATTGTTACCTTAGCAATTCCTTCGAAAAATTCATATTTAATTTCATCATATTCTCTAAGTGTTTCCCACTGTCTAGTCATTTTGCTCCTCCTTTAAAAAAGCTAGTACTATTGTACCAAATTCTGTTTTATCTTCCACATGAATTGTATGCCCAACATTAGGCACGACAGCTTGTTGACTAGTACCCATTAAATCAGTCATTTGTCTAGCAATATTAACAAATTTAACATCTAGCTCCCCTGCCATAATCAACGTAGGCATATGTAAACTGCTAATCGCTTCCCATAAATTAGGCATCTTTCCAGTGCCATAATCTCTTAAAGCCTGAGCGAGTCGCGTTGGATTTTGATCCAATCTTAAATGACGTATATTTTGTCGCACTGATCTGTCTAAGTCACGCTGAGTATAAAATAATGGTAATTTCTCCCAGTCATTTACAAACACCTCTAGACCCGCAATATCTAACACTTTAGCACGTGCAGCATCTATTTGTTGACGTTCTAAACGTTCATCGGCTTGATGTATGCCTGGTGATGTACTTTCAAGTATCAATCCTGATAATCTACATTTTCCATATAACGCATAATAAAGCGCGACACGCCCACCCATGGAATAGCCAAGCAAATATACCTTCTTATCACTAAAATGCGCTAAAACCTCGTCTATGGCTTGTGTAATGAAAGAAAAATCCCATGTCAGTTTACTATTACTTGTATCGTTCCCATGTCCTGGTAAATCAATCGTCACAACATTCACTTCTGAAGTAAACATTTCAATGTATGGATCAAACGTGCGACTATCGCTAATAAAGCCATGAAGTAATACGATTAATTGCTCTGAAGATTGCTTTGCTTGATAAAAATTATAATGTAACATCTTTTAATTCACTCAACCTTTGATACAGCTTCTGATGCTGCTGTCTATTATCTTCACGTTCAGTTTGAATTTCATAGATTGTGCGCGAGTGCTGATTTAATGATTGTGATTGGAAATCTCGCACTGAATTAAAGCGTTCAAACTGAAAGTCATAAAGTTGTGCAGTATATGAAAAATCTAATCCCGTTGGCGTACCAAATAATCGTTCAAAATAGTGAGCTGCACTTTCCTTTTGTGGTAAAAATGAAAAGATGCCGCCACCATTATTATTAATTATGACAATATTAAGATGAATATCATTCAATTTTGCCATCAATAAACCATTCATATCATGATAAAATGCTAAATCTCCAATCAATAATGTAACATGTTGGTGAACTGCCATACCTAGTGCAGTAGAAATAACACCATCAATACCGTTAGCACCTCGATTTGCATATACTTCCGCTTCGCAATTGAAAAGTAAATTATCCACATCTCTAATCGGCATACTGTTACTCACAAAAAGTTTATCTTTATGAGTCAATTTATTTAGTAATTCATATACATATGCCGTATCATCCGTTGCTTGCATAACATGGTCAACAATATGTTCACGGGCTTGCTGTTCAAGCTGTTGCCATTGTTTTAACCAAGTACTTCGATCAACCCATTCTGCTTGTTGACACATCGCAAAAAAGTCATTTGCAGACATTTCAATAGCTTGATTAGGTACTTTTGGATAGACGTCAATTTGATCATTATTTTGAACTAAAATTTGCTGAGCCTTCGTGCTTTGTAACCATTGATTTAACTTTTTAGATATAACTGGTTTTCCTACTCGAATAACAAAATCTACATCAGGTTCAAACCCTGACCTAAATAACAAATCATACGTCGTTATTACATTGGGATGATGGTATTGACGTAGCTGACTAATTGGATCGGCCAGAACTGGAATATCATAACGTTCTGCATATGTTAATATTGCATTTACTTTTTGATGCTGCATATCACCAACAATAATAAGTCCTTTTAATTGTTGTAACATAGGTTGTAATGATTGAATATCCATCGTCTTAGTATAATGTGGTAAAGCTTTATCTTCAGAAGTTAAATATTCTGTACATTCTAAATTAGGTGTCAACGGCTCTCGAAATGGCAAGTTAAAATGTATTGGCCCTCTATGTGGTCCATATAAATAATTACTTGCTATTTGCATTTGATAATGTACTGTATCAAGTGTAAATGCTGTATCATCTGCAACTGGCATGTCAAATTGATATTTAACATAATTGTTAAACATTTGTGCTTGATTAATAGCCTGCGGTGCACCCACACTCCTTAATTCATGTGGTCGATCACTCGTTAACACAATCAATGGTAAACGACTAATTTGACTCTCTGCAATTGCTGGTGTGTAATTTGCTGCTGCTGTTCCAGAAGTACATAGTATAGCCACTGGTCTTTCACTACCTTTTATTAAACCTAAAGCAAAAAAGGCAGCACTACGTTCATCGGGATGTATCCAAGTTTTGATATCTGGATGAGCTTCAAAAGCAATTGCTAACGGCGTTGACCTTGATCCCGGACTAATCACTACTTCTCTCACACCATAAGCGAATAGTTCAGACGCAAACGTAAACACTTGTAATGTTAATGCTTCTCTATGATTCATTCTTATTCACAACTCCTAATGCATTCATCATCGGTAAGAATTTAACTGCCGTTTCAGCCACTTCACTATCAGGATTAGATTCTTTAACAATGCCACAACCAGCAAATAAAGTAGCTTGATTTTGTTTCACAAGCATTGATCGAATGGCAACTATAAATTCGCAATCATTATATACATCAATAAAGCCAACCGGTGAACCATAAAGTCCTCGCGTACCAAACTCTTTTTGTTCTATATAGCGTAAAGCTTCTTCCTTAGGATATCCTCCTAATGCTGGAGTAGGATGCATAAAGTCAATTAAATCACTGTAAGGTTTATCATTTAATTTGCCTGTAATTTGAGTATATAAATGATATAAGTGGTCATTTTTTAAAATATTAGGTGTTTTGTTATAATCCACCTGCGTTACATATGGTTCAATATCATTTAAAATGCTATTAACAACAAAACGATGTTCATCTAAATTTTTACGATCATTTAAAAATGCTTCAACATTTGCTTTATCTTCTGCTTCTTCATGTGTACGTTTAATCGTTCCGGCAACTGCTTTAGTTGATAAAACATGATTCTCAACTTTAAATAATTGTTCCGGCGTTTGTGAAATGAAAATGGATTCATTAGACTCGATAAGAAAAATATAACTATTTCTTTCATTAGCCATTGCACGCTCAAGCACATGCGCAATATTAATGTTATTAGCAAATTTCACTAGTCTCCGTCGTGCTAAAACAATTTTTTTGTGCGCATCTATGTAGTCAATGGTCTCTTGAACCAAGTCCCGCCATTCATCTTTATAAATATCTTCCATTTTAGTAACATTTAAAATTTCATCATCGTCTAAAGTGATATCTGCATGTTCAAAATAATCAATGATCTCTTTGAAACGGGACATATCGAAAGATAGCCGTTTTGTCGTATAAGTTAGTACAGTACCTTCTTCATCCCTTGAAATTAACACTTCAGGGACTATAAAATGATTAATACTAAACTCGCGCCATTCATCATCTGACTTATGACTGGAAAATTGAAATCCACCGCAAATCCTTAAATGATGTTTATCCGTTTCTGGATAAATCAACTCAATATCATGTTTGAATTTTTCCCATTCTCGAAATATATTCTGTTTATTATCAAAGTTATTTTGAAATTTTTGAATTGCATGATAGCCGAAAAACGAAGACTTATTATCATTTAAACGTAAGTAAAAACGATCTCCCGCTTGTGCTTCAGTTAGTTGAAGTAATTCACTTGGATTAAGCTCACGATGTAACTTTGTCTCTACTGACACCCAATCTTTATTACTCGAATATAACACATGATTAATCTCGTCTTCTAAAAGATTCGCAGCCATTCATTTCACTTCTTTCATATCTATATTTATTCATTACATTATTGTATCATTTTTAAAGTTACCTGTATGGCTAATTGCTTAAATAAACATATCATTTTCTCCGTTAATTGACCTTTATGTACGATTCCTTTAAAATATCTATAATAAAATAAATCTTTTTAAGAGGTATCATCTATTATGTCAAATAAATATTCTCAATACTCAACTGTCAATAAATATTGGCAGCTTATGCGACCTCATACTCTAACAGCGGCAGTAGTTCCTGTATTAGTTGGGAGTGCTGCTTCGAAACTTTTTCTATTAGGTAGCAAAGACCAATTTAAATTTAGTTTATTTTTAGCTATGTTACTAGCTTGTTTATTAATACAAGCAGCTACAAACATGTTTAACGAATACTATGATTTCAAAAAAGGTTTAGATGACCACAATTCTGTAGGTATTGGAGGCGCTATTGTTCGCAATGGTATGAGTCCGAAATCCGTCATGCAACTTGCGGTTGCATTTTATATTATTGCGGCATTACTCGGTATATTCTTAGCTGTACAAAGTTCCTTCTGGATTATTCCTGTCGGCTTAGTTTGTATGGCAGTAGGCTATTTATATACTGGAGGTCCAATACCGATTTCTTGGACACCGTTAGGAGAATTGTTTTCAGGTATATTTATGGGTATGATTATCATTTTATTATCATTTTTTATCCAAACAGGTAATATACAAGGCTATGCTGTTTGGGTGAGTATACCTATAGTTATAACAATAGGACTTATTAATATGGCAAACAATATACGTGATCGAGTAAAAGATAAAGAAAGTGGACGTAAAACTTTGCCAATTTTACTAGGTAAAAAAGCATCCATCACACTCATGGCCATTTTATATGTCATTGCATATCTTATTGTGATTTATACTGCTCTATTTAAACCACAAGGCTCATTACTTTATCTATTACCCATTTTATCTTTCCCTATGCCAGTCAAAGCTGTACGTCGTTTTAATAAAAACGATACACCTGAAACTATGATGCCAGCTATGGTAGCTACTGGCAAAGCCAATACATTTTTTGGTGTACTGTATGCAATAGCTATCTATTTAAGTGCTTTAGGCGGTGCGTTATAAACAATAAATCATGTAAGCTTTATAAGGCGAGTATTAAAGTCGATGTAGACTAAATACCCGTCTTTTTATTATTTTTTAATTCATATAACAATAATTAAAAACCACACATTCTTTTATTAAAAATAAAAGGAAATAGTTTTAAAGTTTACTGCTCAACTCAAACATGTAAGCTTTATTTTTATGCTAAATGGGTATAAACATGTATAGACTAATTCAAATTAGAGGAGTAAATACATGAAAAACTTTCTAAAACGCGTAATAAAAGCGATTATCACAGGTTATATTATTAAATTTATTAAAGATAAAATTGACAGTAAATCATCCAAACAACAACAATAACTTATAGTTGCATTTTTATAACACCATCTCATAAGATGATTTCAACTCTTAATATTGTTAACTTATAGGTTGAAGTACAACTTTTTTCAGAATATTGTTGAAATACTGCTGTCAATCAAATTTTAGGAGGAACACATATGAAAAAGTTCTTTGAAATTTTACTTGCAAGTACACTCGTACTAGGCGCTTGTGGTCATGCCGAAAAGACAGAGAAAGAAAGTGCAGATAAACGCAATGATAAAAAAGAGATTAAAGATAAGCATCGAGATAAAGACGTAGATAAACAATTGGATGGAAAAAAATCTGATAAAAAGAACAAATAAAGTTAGGTAGTGAATTTTTAAAAGTCACAAACAAAACTCCATTAAATCACGTGAATTAAACGTTGATTTAATGGGGTTAATGATATTACGGAAACGGAGGGTATTTTAAAATACTATAACACCAGTCATTATAAGCTGTAGGGAACGTTCCTTGTTTTGTATAAAAAATTACGCTCAAATGAGTGCGGTTTTACCTTCTCTTTTCTATGATTTTCTTCCCCATTTATTAACAATAAAAAATATTATAATAGTGGTTGTTGCTGTTAGCGTAGAAAATAAAAATGAATTACCTGATATATAAGTCAATAATATACAAATATCCTTTCTCACTGCAACAAAGAACATATCTCAGCGTAAAACATCACTTAAAATGTTACTTAGTTACAATTTTGATTTACTTATCCTCTTTTTTGTTTTGTTCTTTCTTTATTTCAGATACAGGTTTTGGATTGTTTATAAATAATTCATCTAATTTGTCAGAACATGCTATATCTCCATCAAATTGAAAATCATCTAAAGATCTTATACCCACACTAAATGATAAATCTTTATCATTATTGATATAACCATCAATGTCATAGCCATCCATTGGATTCTTTTTCATTTCTATAAATTCGATATTTTTGAAATTTTTGACATTATATTTCATATACAAAATTATTCTTTCTTTTTGTTCGTTATAATATTGTTGTTCTTTTTCTTTTTTTTCGTCATATTTCATTTTTAAATAGACGGCTCCTGTGATTAAAACTATACTAATTAATATTATAACTGCTAAAAATATTTTTTTATTCAAAAAATCAATCCCTTTGAGGTGAATTTATGACTGCTTTACATAATAAAGATAACACATATTATAGATTTGCTGGCAACTCTTATGATACAAAAAAATTCAGTAAAAATAAGATTAAAAATTCTGATGGCACTACTCAAAATTTTAAAATTCAAGCTTCGCGCATTGATAAAGCGAATGGATTTCAAGCGATGGCTCTATCGCCTATAGATAGTAACGGCAAAGTAGATAATGATACGGTTTACATGGTTTATGCGGGTACTGAACCTAAAGAACCTGCCGATATAGGGACGGATGTTAAACTTGGATTATCTGGAATCTTCGATGATCAAATTAAAACTAACCCCAAAGATGTCAAATTTTATGATGAATATCAAGATTTATCCAAAAAACCATTCATCATGAATTTCCCGATAGGTTCTATGTCAAATAGGACTGGTAGATTTAAAGGTAGATATTAAGCAATTTCAAGTTGCTTAATATCTTTTTTATGTATTGGAGCGAATAATCTTGAACTAATAATGATTCTATTGCGCAAATTATCATAATTTCTATAACCAAATGAAACTCTTTTTATTAGCTTAATTTTATTATTGATTCCTTCAATTGGACCGTTGGTCAAATTAGAATAATTGATAGTATTTTCAATGAGAGGTGCTAATTTTCTTAATGTCCTAATTACAGGACGAAGTTTCATACTAATTTCAGAAAGATTAATTGAAAATAAAACGTCAATCAGCTTTTCAACCCGGTTTTCTTTTAATAGTCTCCTCAATTCATGAACATAGAGATATGTATTAAATAATTGAGAATCAAAAGTTAATAAATAGTTTATAATTCCTTTCTCAGTTTTCCATTCTTTAAATAAACGCACTTTTTTATAATTAAATATTTCGAGTGATTCGCGAGGTTTTAGGAACAATTTCCAAAAGGCTTTGTATTTATTATAAAGAGGTCTATGAGTGTTTCTAAACTGATTCATAATACTTACTCTCGACATATTAAGTGCTCTGTTTAAGGATTGAACAATATGAAAACGATCTAAGATTATCTTAGCTTTTGGAAATAATTCCTTTATCAAAGACATATAAGGTGTATACATATCAATAGTTACAGTTTTCGCACTTTGTCTTAACTTCAATGAGTACCGATAGAAGTGTTTTTTTAATGAATTTAGTTTGCGATCAGCAACGACATCTACGATGCGGTGTGAAATAGCATCTGCATAGATGAAACTCATTTTTCCAGTTACATATTTAACACTCTTGAACTCATCCATCATTAAGTGTTCGGGTAGTGCATTAAATGAAGAATGGCAAACTTGACTAGCTCGAGTGACAGTCATTGGAGATACTAAACAGGATTTGGCGATAGATTTTTGTGAACGATAATCTTGTGCTTTATCCAAAACTGCAAGTTTTGTAGTATTAGAAATAAAACAGTAATTGTCCACAATCTCTGACTTAGCAGTAAAGTAACTATCACAGTTTTTACAATAAAAACGTTGTTTTTTTAACTTTAAATAAGCGGGTCTTTCCATAATTCTAAGGAGAGTAATCGTTGAAATTTTTTTACCGTTTTTAATAATAGAATAATTTTCATTTTTAGCTAAGCAATTGTCGCAATGAGAAGGCTTGTACGTCAGAGTTGCGTAAAAGAATAAGCTCTTATGACCTTTATATTTATCTTCTGTAATAGTATCAGAAATAATAATATTTTTATCTTTAATTCTTAGCATGGTTAATGTAGACTTACACATAGGCGCATTACCTTTCTTTTTATTTTGTTTGGTCGCTAATAATTATAGAGATAATTGCGCTATTTTTATATTCAAAATTTAAAAATCCCATTGAATCACGTGAATTAAACGTTGATTTAATGGGATTAATGATGTTACGGAAACGGAGTGTATTTTAAAATACTATAACACCAGTCATTATAAGCTGTAGGGAACGTTCCTTGTTTTGTATAAAAACTACGCTCAAATGAGCACGGTTTTACTTTCTCTTTTCTATGATTTTCTTCTCTATTTATTAACAATAAAAAATATTATAATAGTGGTTGTTGCTGTTAGCGTAGAAGATAAAAATGAATTACCTGATATATAAGTCAATAATATACAAATATCCTTTCTCACTGCAACAAAGAACATATCTCAGCTTAAAAACATCACTTAAAATGTTACTTAGTTACAATTTTGATTTACTTATCCTCTTTTTTGTTTTGTTCTTTCTTTATTTCAGATACAGGTTTTGGATTGTTTTTATACATTACTTCAAGTTTGGCAGAGCTTGATATGTTTCCATCAAATTGAAAACCCTCTGTAGATCTTACACCAGCTGTAAAAGCTATTTTTTTATCATTATTTATATAACCGCTAATATCATAGCCATCCATTGGATTTTTTTCTATTGCAGTAAAATGTATTGTCCTATATCCTTTAACATTATATTTCATAAAAAGTTCTATTCTTTCTTTTTGTTCATTATAGTACTTTTGTTCTTTTTCTTTTTTTTCGTCATATTTCGTTTTAAAATAGACGCTTCCTACGATTAATATTATACTAATTAATATAATAACTGTTAAAAATATTTTTTTATTCAAAAAATCAATCCCTTTGAGGTGAATTTATGACTGCTTTACATAATAAAGATAACACATATTATCAACTTTCTGGTAATAGTTATAAATCAAATATTACAAATCGAAAAACAACTAAAATTAAAAAGGATGATAGTGTTCTAAATTTTAAAATCCAAGCTTCGCGCATCGATAAAGCGAATGGATTTCAAGCGATGGCTCTATCGCCTATAGATAGTAACGGCAAAGTAGATAATGATACGGTTTACATGGTTTATGCGGGTACTGAACCTAAAGAACCTGCCGATATAGGGACGGATGTTAAACTTGGATTATCTGGAATCTTCGATGATCAAATTAAAACTAACCCCAAAGATGTCAAATTTTATGATGAATATCAAGATTTATCCAAAAAAACCATTCGTCATGAATTTCCCGATAATATGGTTAGTGGTTTAGTAGGTTTTTTAGGTCACGGTGGAGTTAAAAGTGGTGTAGTCGCGAAAGGGAAATTTAATATAATGACATATGTAGGGTGGCAATAGACATGAATTCAATTGCATTTATAATCCTACTTTTAATATCAATGTATAGTTCTGTTTATTTAACTAAATATTTAAAAGAAAAGAATAAAATTAATAATTTTTCATCCGAATTGATAGTAGTTACTATATTAGGTGGGGTTATTACTTTAATTTTGTTTCTGTTATACACTTTTATTTTCATATATTTGAAATGAGGATTATGTTATACTTATATTAGAGAGGGAAGCAAACCCCTCAATTGTTTAGTACTCAAAAGCTAGCTCAATTTGTAGAATGACCAAGTTTACTTTAATTGAGCATTTAATGCTTTTGGGTGCTTTTATTTTTTCTTCATTCACTCACCTCATATATATTATGTCTTTTGGCATAATTATTTTGAGACAAAAAAACACACCAATTAAGACACGATTAAAACGCTTGATTCAGTTCGTCTATAACTTATTTTTCTAGTTTATAAGATGTCTACGCATTATTTTCTGATTCTTCTGCGAAAAACTGTAACTTTAATTTCAACATGTTGGTCTTCTTAGTTTGCATAGTTTACCCCTCATATATTTACTCTTGATTAGTTTTAAGTCATACATGGGTCGGACTTAACACTTGCACCTTTTAACACCGTAAACATGGTTTGGGCATAAAAAATAACCTTCCTAAGAAGGTTAAAAAAGTATATAAAAATAGCACCTTTACTTTTATTGTTAGTTAGGTGTTCTATCCCCAAGCAACAAGTTCAGACTTAGGGAAAATTTTCTTACTTGTATTTGATTCTATTCTTTCTATAGCATGTATTAAATAATTATCTTTTTCTTTATCTTCTATTTCAGATTTCTCAACATTGATAATTTGAAGACTATCTATGTCCATATGAATAATACCTGGTTGAATATTTATATCATCATTTGGATAATATTTATATATTACATTCTGACTATTTACTTCTTGAATTTTTAAAGTAAGCAATTTCTCTCACCTCTACTTAATTAAATCACTGTAATTGTATTTCCTCTCAGCCAGTTTATGTGCTTCTTTATAACTTAAATTATACTTGTTCATTAAATAGTGTTCAAGTGCCTCATGCTTCAACATTATTATATCCATTCTTTTAATATTTTTACCTTCTCTTAATCGTTGCCAACTTTGAGCCATATAAAAGTCTGGGCCAAATTGTTTAATACCATTGTCTAATAGGTACTTATTCTCAAATAAATGTTCATAAACTCTTTTAATCGTATTTTCATTAATATTAACATTTTTAGCAATAGTTTTAATTTCTATCTGTTTATCACGATTTTTCACAGAATCATAGTACATTCGTGCATGTCTTATTCTTTTTATACCGTATTCATCATTTTTGCTATTAAGTGCACCTGACTCATTAGTTATAACTTCTATCTTATACTTACCTTTACGTTCTTTAAAGAATTGATCTCGCCAATTACCAACATTCGGAACAGTTGTACTTCTAAACCATTGGTGCATAGGAGGTGCATTAATACCTGGAACCATATCTTTAACTTTAAAAATGTTGCCATTTAATGAGTAACATATTTTAGATGTTTTATTATCTATTTTAGCTACATATTTGTACTCTCCATCTTCACCCAATTCTTTTAAATAAGTTAGCTTTTGCGATTCTGATTGTACTCTTGCAGATTCAGTAATTAATAAGCATTTAGATTAATCCACACCATTAAACTATATCTATATAAAAACCCCATTAAATCACGTGAATTAAACGTTGATTTAATGGGGTTAATGATATTACGGAAACGGAGGGATTCGAACCCTCGCGCCGCTCTCGCGACCTACACCCTTAGCAGGGGCGCCTCTTCAGCCAACTTGAGTACGTTTCCATGGCTCCACAGGTAGGACTCGAACCTACGACCGATCGGTTAACAGCCGATAGCTCTACCACTGAGCTACTGTGGATTAATGTATAGTATCTCCAATGAGCACAAATACTATTATAACAATAAACGTGATTTTTGCAATAGATATTCTTTAAAATTTATACGGAATATTTACACTAAATTAATATAAACATCCCGCATAATTTAAATTTAAACACACTGCTATTTATTATCTAATAGAGAATATTGGGAAAGTGCTTCGTAAATATTTAGTGAGGATTTTTCATAATCAATAGGCATATCCGGGTTATTTGAACACATTTTAGATTGTTTATCTACCATGTAGTAATAAAAAATGGCATTTATATATTGATGCCACATACTATGAAATGACACATTTATGATAAGTGTTTCATGATTAGTAAAAATGACTTTACTTTTTCTGTGCTTTAAAGGCTTAATATCTACAATAAAATGCATATTAATCCATATGTTTTCTTCTTGTCTGTCAGAATGTGTTGGAAAAAAATAAGTTGGGAATAAGGGAGTGAGTAATATCGGAGGTTTGCTATTAATACGAGCGATTCTACTTGTTTCTGCTTTTTTGCTAAGATAATTATTTCCGTAAAACTTGCAAGATCTTTCTATAATTTTCTGCGTTTTAAATGGGCTTCTTTCTTTTGTGGTGTCAAATTTAATGATTTCTGTTCCTTGAGCATGTCCATAATCGTCGATAATGGGTCGTATGACCATATCTCCTTTACGTATAACATATATGGTTTTTTTGTCCATAGAGTAACCTTCCTTTCTTTCGATTAAAGTATTATATATTCTTCAAAACATATAACTGACTAATATTTTATATCATTTTTATTTAATGTCAAGTTATACCTTAAGAATATATTTACACCTTTTTCTCGAATAAATGTCAGAATATTCATTGATTTCGAAATTGAACAGATGTATACTAATTTTAAATAAATTAAATATGTAGAAAGGTCGTGTTTCTTATGCATTATAATACTAATGTGCAACACACAACTCTTGATCAATTTGTCACTACAGTTAACGACTTAGGCGTTGAACTTATTATTGATGAGGCGCTAAGAAAGGCTAGAAAGGATAAGTTAACCACCTTGATTGATAAGGCACTCATTGATAAAAACGAAACAGACTTTATGAATTACACAAACGAATACAAAAAATTGGAGGCGTTTCTAAATGACTAAATCCGGATCCTGGTATAAATCCTAAAAGGGCTATTCACTACTTAAACAAGTAAGCGAATAGCCCTTAATTAATGCTTAGGACATTAACTTAATTATTTCATCTTTATCAATATCTCCAAAATAATAATAAAAATCATAATCAGCTAGAGCCTCTTTGATGTGAGGATAATCATGTAAGCACCCAATTAATGCTTGTTCTAATTCTGTAATATTACCTTCTCCAAAGAAATCACCAAATATTTTAGCATGTTCGATTTTTCCTTTTTTAACATCTAGTTTTATTTGTATAAAACCACGCTCAAATTTATGTTCTCTTTCAAAATTATATTTAGGGTTTCTACCGTAATTCCATTCCCATGTTCTGTATTTTTCATTGCTTAATTGTTTTATTTTTTTCCAATCGTCATCAGTTAAATGATATTCTTCTACTTCATGTTCACCGAAAATCGTTTTTAAAATAATTTGTTTAAACTCTTCAATAGTAATTTTTTCTGTTAAAAACTCTTCAATATTGGCAACACGTTTACGTACGGATTTGATACCTTTAGATTTTATTTTTGCTGGGTTAACACGTAAAGCATTCTGCACTTCATCTAATTCACTATTCAACATTAATGTGCCATGACTAAACATTCGATCTTTGACTTTTACCATTGCATTCCCAGAAATTTTTGCGCTACCTACTTGAATGTCATTACGTCCTGTCATTTCAGCATTTACTCCTAATGACTGTAATGCTTGAACAATGGGCTCGGTAAATTTTTTGAAATTATGAAAACTATTTCCATCATCATCAGTTATAAAACTAAAGTTTAGATTTCCTGTATCATGATAAACAGCACCACCACCTGAAATACGACGTACCACGTCAATATGATGTTCATCAATGTATTCCTTGTTTACTTCTTCAATCGTATTTTGGTTCTTCCCAACTATGATTGATGGTCGATTCACGTAAAATAAGAAATAGCTTTCCTCTGAGGGTAATTGTTTTAAAACATATTCCTCCATGGCAAGATTAAGTGTTGGATCAGTAATATTATTATTACTTATAAACTTCATTCTATCTCTCCTTAGTTCTCTTCTTTATGCCCTTATTTACTTTATGCCTTAATTCCAATAAAATTTCCAATCATTAACTCATTTATGACATTTTTTTCATATTTTAGCTTTAAATATGCATTTATAAGAGAAATTTGTTTATTTGTAGTGTAATTTTTAGTAAAATAAAATTTAGCTATGATTTGAGGGAGGACTCAGAATGACTGTTGCTGAAGTAGGTAATATTGTAGAATTTTATGACGGTTTAAGAGGCCGTGTTGAAAAAATAAATGATAACTCTGTTATTGTTGATTTGACTATCATGGAAAATTTCAATGACTTAGATTTACCTGAAAAAACTGTAATTAATCATAAACGGTATAAAATCGTTGAACAAGAAGGTTAATTTTCAATGAAGAAGATATCTAATGCTTTAAAATGGTTTATTGCAAGCTTTATCGTATTTCACCTTATTTTACTTGTGATGTGGGGCGAACATCAAGAATATTGGTACCTATATACTGGTATTATGTTAATTGCTGGAATAAGCTATGTATTTTATCAGCGAGACATTAAATCAAAAAGATTATTGACTTCAATTGGTGTTGGATTAATTACAGCCCTTTTACTCATTATTATTCAGTTAATATTCTCGTTTATTTCAAATGATTTAAGTTACACTGAATTAATTAAAGAATTAACGAAAACAGGTGTTCATTATAAATGGCAAATGCTAATTACTTTATTATTTGTCATACCATGCCATGAATTATATATGCGAACTGTGCTGCAAAAGGAATTAAATGCATTTCATTTACCATATTGGTTACAAGTACTAATTACAGCATTATGTTCCAGTTCCTTGTTTATTTACTTAGATAATTGGTGGATTGTTGTTTTCATCTTTGTATGTCAACTTATTTTATCCCTCAGCTATCATTATACACGTCGCATTGCAACAACATCTGTTGCTCAGATTGTTGCAATTATTCTATTATTAATATTTCATGGTTAAAAAGCATTTCTTAGTCTATGCAGCTAAGAAATGCTTTTATTTTTTAGTTTAAAACAAGTAATTGAATGCTACAATACGTTTATAATTAATGAAGCATCATTGTTAGGAGTTTACAATAAAATTATTTTTAATTTGAGGGCGATAGTCATGGGTGTTTAATAGTTTTGTCATAATAAATGACATTGGATATTCAAAACTATCTCTGTTTACTATAACGTCACCAATGATAAACTGATAATTTCTAAAACAATAATCGGTCATAGTAACACGATAACTACCATTTAAATCAATTCCTTTAATAGTAACCCTTTGAAATGGCGGCTTTTTCATATTCACTTCATAATTAAATCCTTGCCATTGCGTGCATAACGTTTCATCTATCACAGTTTGTTTCAAATGGTCATCTTCAATTTCCAAATGTGCATAACTATATTCTAAGATATCTTTGATCTGTTGACCTAACAGCGTTATATCAATGGGTTTGTCTGGATGAGGATATGCTTCATAAATATCTTTATTTTGTATCTGCTGTTTTAACCCTTGCTCTCCATTTCTAGGCACATTAACACAGGTGATATTATTGTTAAATGCATACCGCAAACTGTCATGCAGCAGTTGTGTAAAGTGATGTGAACCAGCTACCATATCTTCTAAGCTATTTACTTGTAAGGAGCACGAGGTTTCAGCAATGATTTCATTAGACCAATGTGTAACTGCTTTTCTATCATAATATGTTAGCTTTAATAATGCTTCATCTTCATTATGTTGATTTAAATTTATAGCTTCGGCATTGACATGTTCTATTTCATAGCTATTCGTGCGTTTTTTAAACTGTATATTAATATGAACCAATTCTTCAGCGTTTTGTCCAGCTTGTACATACACCGTTTCATTGTCTTTACCTATTACCGTTTGATGTTGATGCGCCGTAATAATTAAATCTATCACACCCATCTCACGTATTAATTTCTCAGCTTCATTTGCATTTTCACTATGACGACTATTTGTAGTTTGGCTTATTTTATCTAAACCACCATGATAAATTACAATTAAAAAATCAATTTTCTCAGTTTCATGAATATAACGAATCCAGCGTTTAGCAGATAGTAAGGTTTTCTCGATTTTTACATCTGGTTCCATTTCAGCGTATTCATTTTTCATTAATCCATCTGCGGTTAATCCTATAATACCAATTCTCACATCTTGATATTGTTTGATTACATAAGGCGTTGAAAAGTATGGCTCACGTGTCATGTTATATTCTATATTTGCGGATAACCATGGAAACCTTGCAAGTGATACTGAGCGTGTTAAAAAGGACAGACCAAACTTAAATTCATCTGAACTAATACCACTTGCATCATATTGCATCGCATTCATTAGTTTTATCATAGGATGTCGCTTATATGGAGCAACTATGGCATAGTAATAAGCTGGTAACGAGCCGGCTAAACTTCCTCCACTATCAAGTAACAAGACATGTTTATTACGTTTTCTAATATCTTTTACGTATTGCCCTGCTCTATATATATTTGAGCCATAATTTCCATTTAAGAATTGACTATGCATATCCGTAGTAGTAATGACGTCAACACTAATTCTCTCATTTTTCTCCATATTGCCATCCTCCTGTCAACTTTAGTTTAACATCGATCATATTAAACAATCCATGTTAAACAAGTTTCTGTATGTTTTTAAATTCTTCATCAACAGCTAGACATATTAAGAAATATTAAAAAAGGCGCGAGACAGAATTCAATATGAATTCGTAGTCTCGCCCCGACAAGATTGTGTAATTAATTATTAAACTATCGTTTTGCTTCTATTCCAACGTACAAGTGATAATTAACCAATTTGAATACGCTCTTTTGGATAATGATATTTATCTGGTTCTCTTCGACCGGCAATCATTATAATAAATGAAATCAAACCTACACGTCCTATAAACATAAGAACCATTAATACTATTTTAGTCACATTGCTAATATCATCAGTTACCCCTAGTGTTAACCCGCAAGTACCAAACGCAGACATCACTTCAAAAAACACTTGTAAGAAAGTTAATTTACCATTCTCAGCTGTAGCAATAACAATCATACTTACAAAGGTTAAAATACTTGCCATTATAAATACAGCAAATGATCGTTGTATATCCATAATATGCAATTCTCTATTGAAAACTTTAATAGATGTTTTTTCTTCATTATTACTAAAATTAAGTGCAAATAATATTAAGATAGCAAATGTAGTTGTTCGAATTCCACCACCTACAGAACTAGGAGATGAACCAATAAACATGAGTAAACTCATAATAATATTTGTAGCATCACTGAAGTTAGTCACATCTATCGTTTGTAATCCTGCACTTCTTGTAGTTGCTGACTGAAAGAATGAATAAAATAATTCCTGATGCCAACTAAGTCCTTTAAATGCATGATTATGTTCTAGTGCTAAAATTGCTATAATCCCAAAAAAGAATAAGAAGAAATAAGTTGATGTCGTTATTTTTGTAAATAATGAAAATCTGAAGTTAGTTATTCTATTTTTTATATATGCTTTTGTCTCTAATAGTACTGGGAATCCAATGGAACCTAAAATAATTAATACCATCACGATAGTTTGGACAAAGTAATCATTTGCATAAGGAATAAGAGATTCCCCTGTTATATCTAAGCCCCCATTTGTAGTAGCTGATATTGACACAAATAAACCTTGCATTAAAGCATTTTTTAAATCTGGATTATCTCTATAAAAATAAAATGCTAGTAATAATGCACCGACTAATTCAATAACAAATATGGTTTTTACAATATCAAGTATTAATTTAACTGTTCCACTCATCGTTTCCCTATTATTATCAAGCATAATGAGTTGACGTTCACGTATCCCAATACGTTTACCTAATACAACCCATAATAGGGTTCCAATAGCCATCACACCAATGCCACCAATATTTAGAATGATTAGAATGATGACTTGGCCAAATGTAGAATATGTGTCTACAATATTAACTGGCGATAATCCAGTCACACTAATACCAGATACAGCTACAAATAAAGTATCTATTGGATTGACATTGACATTAGGTTTATGGACAAATGGTAAATTTAATAATAAAAATGCAATGACGATGGCTACTAAATAATACAGTACAATCCCCTGTTGAGGAGTGGTTTTCTTTAGTAACTGATTGAAGATAGACATCTACTTCACCTCAACACTATTTCAATTTAATTTTTACTTCTTTCAGCTCACCATCACGATAAATTTTTGCTGTAATCGTTTTTAAATCTTCTCTATGACTAAATATAATCTGTCTATATCTCAAATTATCTTCAATTAGCTTACCATCTAATTCTACTATGACATCATCTGTTTTTAAACCCGATTTTTCACCTAAAGAATCTGTATCGATTTGTTTAATCACAACACCATTTTTTACTTTGTCCGGTAATTTTATTGCTTTTCTTTCAGTATCATTTAAGTCGCCGACATTTTGTAAATCAATGCCTGTATTAGGATAAACAACTTTCCCTTTATCTTCTAGTTGTTTTGCAATTTTTTGAGCATCATTAATTGGAATGGCAAATGCCATACCTTCTACGTTATCCATGTTGATTTTTAAAGAGGCAATACCTATTAAGTCACCATTTTCATCCACAACAGCACCACCTGAATTCCCTGGGTTAACTGGTGCATCAACTTGAAATGCTTTCGATAAAACATCATATTTACCATCTTTATCTAAATCAGCTGGTACAAAACGATTCATACCAGAAATAATCCCCTTAGAAACTGAGCCTTTAAAATCAACGCCTAATGGGTTACCGACCACTAAAATGGATTGTCCGAGTATTAAATTACTAGAATCGCCAATGTCAATTGGTGTTAATGCATCATCTTTAGGTGCTTCAGCTTTGATAACAGCAATATCAGACCATTTATCTTTTCCTACAACTTTTCCTTGAATTGTTTGGTTATTGCCATATGTAAGTTTTTGTTTTTTTTCATTTCCTACTACATGTGCATTGGTCATAATATAAATGGCGCCGTCCACTTTTTTGTAGACGACACCTGAACCAATTTCACTTTCTGAGTCTTTAGTATCTTTGGGTAAGGTGCTGTTTTTAGGTGATTCACTTTCCACCGTAACTACTGATTTAACTGCGCTATTGGCACTTTTCATAGTAGCTGTATATTTCTTATCATGATTTCCAGAGTTGAGTAAACCACTTTGATTTGTTCCAGTGTTATTTACATTTCTAAATATTGCACTTAATAATAAAATTAATATAATTACTGCAACAACAATAACAACTTTAACCCAATGTTTTTTAAAGAATTTAGTGATGCTTTCTAAAATCTGTGCATTATTAATATTATCTTGTTTATTCTCTTTAGTTGCCTTATTGGGTTCTGTTTGTGTTTTTTTAGACTTTTCTTGATGTGTTTGCTTATGGTTCTTTTTAGCGCTTGTTATATTTGCTGCTTGTTGCTTTTGTTCATCCTTTGAATTTACTGTCTCTGTATCGTTTTTACGTTGTGTATTTTCTTTCTTTATTTGCTGGTGTGTGTATAAAGGTGGCTCTTCTTGATTGGCTTTTTTTGTTGTTAACTGATTGAATTTACTATTACGTTTTTTTTTCGTTTTCTTAGGTCTTGATTCCTGTTTCTCTAATGTATCTCGTTGCTGCTCTTTATTATCTTTACTATCATTTTGTAATTCTGTCTCTTTTGGCTTTTCTTTTGTTTCTGATGTTTTCTGTTGAATAGGTTCATCATTTTGATAATTATCTGCACGGTCAATCGCATTCTGTTGCTTTATTTTTTCGTCAGTTTTTTTAGCGTGATGTTCTACTGTATTTTTCTCATCATCAATACTATTTGTTTCTTTTCCAACTTGTTGTTTTATATGATTATTATCTTGAATACTAGTGTCTGGGGTATTTTCTTTTATATCTTGACTGTGTTGTTGATGGATTTCTTCTTGCGTTAATTTCTCAATACGTGCTTTTCTTAAATTATCTTTAACACGCTCTTCATTAACTTTAGATTGCTGCGCTTCTTTTTTTGCTTGTTTTAATTTTTCTTGTTGCTCTTGTTGAATTCGTGCTTCTCTTTCTTCATTATGGAAAAATTCGCGTCTTTTTCTTCGATACTGACTTCTAGGTATCACTTGTTTTTTACCCTTATCCAAAGATGACAACTCCTTACTTTTATTACTCTATTATTATGACACAATCAATGTATAATTGCTTGATGATAACGAACATTTATAGCATTTTACTATATACTTCTATATTTTAAATCTTAATATGTCTAACTAAAATCTGCAATTTGTTATAGTTATAAAAAAACTCTGCCCATGAATGCTCCATGGACAAAGTTATCTATCTTTATTGTTGTTCACGTTTTTTATTATTGTGTACAGATGTTAACCAACCTACCAAAACTAAACCTATCATTACTACCCAAAATATAGTTTGCCATAAAGTTGAATGTGGGAAATCTTCTGGTAACACGGCAATGTCTTTATGTGCTAAAACAATCACAACTAACTTGATACCTACCCAACCTACAATAGCAAATGCTGCACCTTCTAAGCCAGGATATTTGTTAAGTAGCTCTACAAACCATGTTGCTGCAAAACGCATTAGAATAACACCAATCATGCCGCCAATAAACATCACCGAAAATTGACCTAAATCCATACCACCAAAATGAATTCCAACTTTTGGTAATGTTACAGCTATTGCCATTGCGGCTAACATAGAATCAATTGCAAATGCGATATCTGCAAACTCAACTTTTAATACAGTGCCCCAGAATTGTAATGGGCTTAATTTCTTTTCAACCCCGTGTTCATCATAATGATGATCATCACCTTCAGGTTGAGCTTCATCTTTACTATGGAAGAAATTCCATAAATTTTTAATAGACATAAAAATTAAGTAAACAGCCCCTGCTGCTTGTATAAACCAAAAGTTCGCAATAATACTAATTAAGAATAATGCAATAAATCTAAATATAAAAGCACCTAATAATCCATAAAACAAGGCTTTCTTTCTTTGTTCTGGTGGTAAATGTCTTACCATTACCGCCATTACGACTGCATTATCTGCGGCAAGTAAGCCTTCCAAAAATACAAGAACGAGTATAACCCATAAATAAGGCAAAATTAAGCTCGGATCCAAAGCGGACAACTCCTTTGTTCATGATATACAAATAAAGAGACCCATGCTAAATTATTAGCAAAGGTCTCACTAAGCGATGACGCTCACTTTACCGGAAGTCATCCTTCGTAGTGACGATAAAGTGTTAATGCAGACATTTTATTAATAAATGCAGCGAAGTGCCTGTCCACATCTCAAGTTACTCCCCTCTGACATCAGTCATAGGTATTCATTTGTTACCAATATTATACATATATTGATAACTTAGTACAATATATTGCCTACAAATTGTGTGGCTAATTTATAAGTAACTTGAAGATTCATATAATTACAACAAGCTATAAAGTTTTATTTCTGGGAATTTCTCCTCAAACCAACGTGTTGCAAACTCATTTTCAAAAAGGAATACAAGTTGGTCATATTTATCTTTAACTAGAATAGAACGTGATGTATTCATCTTATCTTTAATATCATCTTCGTTTTCAATCCATCTAGCAATTTTTCTACCTACAGGTTCCATGATAACATCGACGTTATATTCGTTCTTCATGCGGTGTTCAAATACTTCAAATTGCAACTGGCCTACTGCACCTAGAATAATTTGATTGGTGTGTAATGTTTTATAGTATTGAATTGCACCTTCTTGTACTAATTGTTCTATACCTTTATGAAAATGCTTTTGTTTCATAACGTTTTTGGCAGATACTTTCATAAATATTTCCGGGGTAAATTGGGGTAAATCTTGAAAACTATATTTTTGTTTACCGCCAACCAGTGTATCACCAATTTGATAGTTCCCCGTATCATATAAACCTATAATATCACCAGCAACTGCATGATTGACCGTCTCTTTATCGTCTGCCATAAATGAAGTAGAACGTGTGATTTTTTGCTTTTTAAGTGTACGCTGTAACGTTACATCCATACCTCGCTCAAATGCACCACTTACTACACGCATAAAGGCAATTCTATCTCTATGTTTTGGATCCATATTGGCTTGAATTTTAAATATAAATCCTGAAAAATCAGCATCAAATGGACTTACTTCTATATCTTCTTTTGTTTGTCTTGCATGAGGCATTGGCGCAAAATCAACATAAGCATTTAAGAAATTTTGCACTCCAAAATTTGCTAATGCTGACCCAAAGAATACAGGTGTTAAATCGCCACTTAATAAGGCCTCATCATCAAATTGCTCTCCAGCTTCATCAACGAGCATCATTTCTTCAATTGCTTGGCTAAATGCACTATCATTCTGGATTGCATGCGCTTCTTGCAGTTCAAAATCATCGTTTAGATGTAATATATTTTCTTCATCTCTAAATGGCTCAATTGTTTTTGTTTTGCGATCAATAATGCCAAAGAAGTTTTGTCCCATACCGATAGGCCAATTCATTGGATATGTATCAATATTCAATGTTTCTTCAATTTCATCTAATAATTCAAATGGTTCTTTACCAACTCTATCTAACTTATTGATAAATGTAAAAATCGGAATACCTCTCATTTTACAAACTTTAAATAACTTCAATGTCTGTGGTTCGATTCCTTTAGCACAGTCGATAACCATGACAGCACTATCAACAGCCATTAAAGTACGATACGTATCTTCTGAAAAGTCTTCATGCCCTGGTGTATCAAGAATATTGATTTTATAATTATCGTAATCAAATTGCATAACTGAACTTGTAACTGAAATACCACGTTCTTGCTCAACTTTCATCCAGTCACTTGTAGCAAATTTACCACTCTTTTTACCTTTAACAGTACCTGCTTCACGAATCGCCCCGCTAAAGTATAATAGTTTTTCTGTTAACGTTGTTTTACCAGCATCTGGGTGAGAAATGATGGCAAACGTCTTTCTTGACTCTACTTCATCTTTTAAACTCATTTATAAATCTCCTTTTAAATTATCCGCAATCCAACCAGTTAATTTAGAAGCAATTGTACTTGCATCTTGTTCATTATTAAAAGTAAATAATTGCATCATTAATTCATCGTTAATTTTATTTATATGTGTAGCTAAAGATATTTCGAAAGACCAGAAAACATCTGGAATAGCTATCAACAAATGATTTTTTTCTTTATTCTTATATAGATAAACATTAACCGTTTCATGATGAATAATCAGTTGTTTAACGATCAACGGGGCCACCGCCAAATTTCTTATAGGCAGCTTCTAAGCCTATCAAATCATCCCTATGCGGAACTTTAACATGTCCTGGCATAATTTGATAAGGTTCTCTTCCTTTAGATGCTAATACAACTGTATCCCCCGGTTCGGCAACTTCAATTGCATGTCTAATGCCTTCTGCGCGATCTTCAAATTCAACATAGTTATCGTGCGTGGCCCCTTTAGCTAATTCTGAAGTTAGCATTTTAGGATCATCATTAGCTGGGTTATCTGGTGTAAAGATAACATAATCTGCTCGACAAGCTACTGTTCCCATTTCTGGCGTTTTAGTTAAATCACGTTCACCCGCCATACCTACTAAGAAAATCAGTTTTCGTTTTACGAATGGTTTAACAGCATCTATTAATTTGTTCATTCCATCTGCTGTATGTGCGTAATCAATAATCAAATCTATAGGTAAATTCGGATCAAGTACTTCAAGTCGTCCTTCGACCGGTTCAAGCGTTTTCACTGCTTCGACAATAGTTTCAAAAGGTATTCCTTTACTCCACACAGCAATCATTGCTGCCATTAAGTTTGAAATATTGAATTTACCAACATATGGTGATTGTACATTATAGTTACCAAATGGTGTGTCAAGTTCAAATGTTACTCCTTGTAATGATTCATTAATATGAATTGCTTTAAATTGCGCATCGTTATCAATACCGTATGTAAAAATTTCGTATGGGGTTACTGACGCTAAATATTCAGAAAAAGCATCATCGTTGTTTAAAACTACGTACTTTTCTTTAGATAAATCTTCTCCTAATTGACTAAAGAGTAATGATTTAGCATGTCCATATGCTTCCATAGTGCCATGAAAATCTAAGTGATCTTGTGTTAAATTTGAAAATATAGCAACATCAAATTCAACACCTCTAAGTCGACCTAAAGCTAAACCATGACTTGACACTTCCATTGTCATCGCTTCTGCACCAGCATCCACGGCTTCTTTAATCTTTTTAGTTAATGACACTGTCTCAGGCGTAGTATTCGCACCTTTTGTCTTTTGCTCATTAATTTGGAAACCATTTGTTCCTAAATAAGCACTATTTTTATGTAACTTACGATAAATCAAATGAATCATGGTAGCAATTGAAGTTTTACCATTTGTTCCAGTAACACCATACGTCGTTAATTGATGGCTCGGAAAATCAAATAAGGTATGCGCTAACAAACTTGCCACTCTGAGTGTCTCACTAACAATAATTTGAGTTACATCGCCTTCGACTTCTTGCTTACTTTTCACAACAATAATTTGACATCCTTGGTTAATGACATCTTGACAAAATTTGTGACTGTCTACCGTATAACCTTTTGATGCTACAAAAATACTTCCTGATTTAGCTGTACGTGAATCCGTTGTAATATCCGTTACGTGTCTATCTAAAGTTCCAATTACTTGTTTTACTCTAATTTTTTCAAATAATGTGCTCGCATTCAAAACGTATCGCTCCTTTTTTACAATACTTTTTTTACAATACTTTCATTATACACGTTTTAAAGATGATGATAAATTTATTCTTATCTTTTTCAATCAAAACATTTACATCCGATTTAATTAGTCAAAAAATTAATTAGGGCTTAACTTTATTAATTTAGGGTAAAAATTTTAAAAATTTACTATAAATTGTATTATGACAATACATTTCATTAAAATCGTGCTACCATGGTAATATACAAAGATATAGTCAATTAATATAGTAAGGACTTAATTATTTAACATTTTTATATTAATAAAGTACTATTAAGTGATTAGTAACATTAAGACAACGACGACTATCAAAGATGAATGAATGTGTTATAATGCTTAGATATAATTGAAACTGAAACTAACGGAGGGTGGCTATTTATGGTTACTCAAACTAAAAAGATATTGATTATTACTGGGTCCTTTGGTAACGGACACTTACAAGTAACAGAAAGTATCGTTAACCAATTCAATGAAATGAATTTGGATCATCTCAGTGTTATTGAACATGACTTATTTATGGAAGCTCATCCAATTTTGACTTCTATCTGTAAAAAGTGGTATATCAATAGCTTTAAATATTTTCGCAATATGTACAAAAACTTTTACTATAGTCGCCCTGAAGAGATAGATAAATGTTTTTACAAATATTATGGCTTAAATAAATTAATAAACTTGCTGTTGAAGGAAAAGCCTGACTTGATCCTCTTGACTTTTCCAACACCAGTCATGTCTGTTTTAACGGAACAGTTTAATATGAACATACCTATCGCAACTGTAATGACAGATTATCGTATGCAAAAAAACTGGATCACACCGCATTCACAGCGTTATTATGTAGCTACTGAAGATACCAAAGCTGATTTTATGAGTGTAGGCATCCCAGCATCTCATATTAAGGTTACAGGCATTCCAATATCAGATAAATTCGAAGCTCCGATTGATAAAGATGCTTGGTTAAGAAAGCATAAATTAGACCCAGAAAAACCAACGATTTTAATGTCTGCAGGGGCATTCGGAGTGTCTAAAGGTTTCGACCAATTGATTAAAGCTATATTAGATAAGAGTCCGCACGCACAAATTGTGATGATTTGCGGCAAAAACAAAGGTTTAAAACAATCATTAGCCTTTGAATTCAAAGAACAAGAAAATGTATTAATTCTAGGATTTACTAAAAATATGAATGAATGGATGGCATCAAGTCAACTTATGATTACAAAACCAGGCGGCATCACAATATCCGAAGCGCTAACAAGAACGCTTCCTATGGTCTTTTTAAACCCTGCACCTGGACAAGAGTTAGAAAATGCGCGTTATTTTGAAAACAAAGGTTTTGGTAGAATTGCAGATACACCTGAAGATGCAATTAACTGTGTATCTGAATTAACGCATGATGTACAAGCTTTACAAGCAATGTCACAACGCATGAAAAAAACAAAAGTAGATTATTCTACATATAAATTATGTACTGATTTATTATCTTTAATCAATCACTCATCACAATATCAAGAAGTTTACGGAAGGGTTCCATTGTATGCAAGATTCTTTGTCAAATAGTCATACAAATAGTAAGAAAAGCTTTGTCATCATGCTAATTATTTTATTTTTAATGGAATTCGCACGTGGTATGTATACACTTAGTTATATCAACTATTTGCCAACTGTCACATCGATTTCCGTGGCTGTAACATCTGCAGCTTTATCCATACATTTTATTGCAGATGCATCTACCAATTTCGTTATAGGTTTTCTACTAAAAAAATGGGGAGCAAAGCTTGTGCTAACAGCAGGCTTTTTCCTCGCTTTTATTAGTTTATTTTTAGTGATTTGGGTTCCAGCAAACCCTATTATCATTATCTTATCAGCGATTATGCTCGGTATCGCTGTTAGCCCAATCTGGGTTATCATGCTATCAAGTGTAGAGGAAAATAAACGTGGCAAACAAATGGGTTATGTTTATTTTGCATGGCTCTCTGGGTTGCTCGTTGGTTGGGCGTTTATGAATGTGCTTGTTAAATTGCACCCTACTCGCTTTGCCTTTATGATGTCTTTAGTTGTCATTGTTGCTTGGGTTATGTATTACTTTGTTAATATTCAATTAACTAATTACAATACTAAGCCAGTTAAAGAACAAATCGGTCAAATTATTAACGTTATGAAACGACATCTTGTGTTGTTTCCTGGTATTTTACTCCAAGGTGCAGCAGTTTCAGCACTCGTTCCTATTTTACCGACGTATGCGACAAAAGTTGTCAAAGTAACAACCATAGAATATACCATTGCTATTGTAATTGGTGGATTGGCCTGTGCCTTTTCTATGCTGTTCTTATCTAAAATGATTGACAATAATAGCCGTAACTTTATGTATAGCATTATCATTTTTGGCTTTGTACTATACACAGCATTTATTTTCTGGCTGTCATTAGTCACAAACATCATGATTGTGTGGTTAATTGCATTATTTATTGGCCTTATGTATGGTTTATTGCTCCCTGCTTGGAATACGTTTATGGCAGGACAAATTAATCCCGAAGAACAAGAAGAAACATGGGGCGTTTTTAATAGTGTGCAAGGTTTTGGTTCGATGATAGGTCCACTATTTGGCGGTCTTATCACTCAATTCACAAACAGTTTGAATAATGCATTTTACTTTTCAGCTATAGTATTCCTATTTCTAGCATTTTTCTATGGCACGTTTTTCGTTAAATCAAATAAACATACGCATTAAAAAAAGATACTGTATGATGACTAGACTGTGCATCATACAGTATCTTTTATTCATATTGTTTAAAATTGAAATGTATCAATAACATTCCACTTATCTTCTTGATTGTCATATTCTAAGAGTGATAATGCTTCAATAACTTCTTTATGGTCTACCCCTGCTAATTTAACTTGTCCATAAATATCTTCAAACTCTTGGCTTGATAAACCTTGAGCGATAGTAAAGTGTGGGACAAATGCATGTTCAGCTATACCATAAAAAGCATCTGTATTAAATTGTTTAAATAATTTTTCTAATTCATCTGTTTTCGCAACTTTAAAGTAGATAACATTATTAGTTGGCTTAAAACTTGATGCTTTTGTCACATGTACATCAATAGGTGCAATATCACTAATTCTAGCTTTAATATCTTGTTTAACTGAATCTAATTCCGTTTCATTAATATGAAATTGCGCCTTGATTGTGATATGAGGTTTAATTTGAGCGTAATGAGTATCATAACGTTTACGGTATGCGTTCACCTCATCTTGAAATGATTTTGATGGAATCAATGCTAATCCTAAAATCATTGTTACCCCTCCTTTGTTTTACATAGCTCTATTATATCAAAATCACATGAAAACCGTTACTTAAAAATAAATAATTAATTATTTTTGACTAATAATATTATTAAGTCTGGGACATAATTATATTTTGAGCTTTGATCTCTGTATTGGCAGTAGTTAACTGTATTAAAAATACGATTATATCAAGCTTTTTCACCTTAGTCACTCTTGCCGCTGAGCGAGGCAGAATTCATAATGATTTCGTAGTCCCGCTACCACCTTTATAATTTCATTATACTTAAAGCTTGACTTAGAGTTACTCTAAGGGTTTATGGTTAAGATATGTTGGAAAGGAGATTCAATGAAGACAATCAAAGAAGTATCTAATGAGACTGGACTTTCACCACACACTATACGTTTTTACGAAAAAGAAGGTTTAATTAATATACCTAGAAATAAGCAAGGTATTCGTATTTTTAATGAAATAACTATGGATACGCTTATGGCGATTGCACATTATCGAAATGTTGGTATGTCATTACAAGATATCAAACAAATTATGAAAGAATTTCACAATCATCAATTATCAACTCAACTTTTGAATAACACTTTAACTAAATTGGATACACAAATTAATGAACTTATATCTACTCGTGAATATCTAGTCAAAAAGATACAAATCCATCAACATTTAGCAGAACTACAAAAAAATGGTTATACAGAAAAAGCACGCTATGAGGCTTATGTAGCCCTAAGGAAAAATGAAAAAGGAGACGATTAACATATGTCAAAAGTAATTGTAATCACAGGAGCAAGTAGTGGTATAGGAGAAGCAACTGCCAAAATGTTAGCTAAAGCTGGTAATATTTTAGTAATTGCTGCGCGACGTAAGGAACGTTTGGTTCAATTAGTTAATGATATTAGAAATGATGGTGGTCAAGCCATCTATGTTACTGCAAATGTATCAAAACTAGAAGAAAGTAAAAAAGTAGCTCAAGTGACATTAGAAAACTATAAAAAAATTGATGTATGGATTAATAATGCAGGACTAATGCCATTGTCTGAATTTTCAAAAGGTTTGGTTGAAGAATGGGATCAAATAATTGATGTTAACTTAAAAGGAACTTTATATGGTATAGATGCTGCCTTACCTACTATGCGTAAGCAACAATCAGGTCATATTATCAATATTGCTTCATTATCTGCACACCAATCTGGCGCAACAACAGGTGTATATTCAGCTACTAAGTTTGGTGTAAGGGCAGCAAGTGAAGCATTACGACAAGAGGAAGCAAGCGTACAATCAAATATACGTGTAACTGTTATTTCACCTGGAGCTGTACAAACTGAATTACCACAACAGGGTAGTGATCAAGAAATTAAAGACAATCTTAAAGACTTCTACTCAAATCTAGCTATTCCACCTGAACAAGTTGCACGTACGATTCAATTTGCAATTGATACACCTGTGGAAACTTCAATTAATGAAATCATCATCCGTCCGACGGCACAAGCTTTATAAAACTTTAAAAATAAGCTTAAATGCACAATAAAAATTATTTCATTATATGAATTATTTTTATTGGCATGAATCTAGCTATTTAGAGCTTAAAACATAATTACGTTTTAAGCTCTAAACTATATATGAATAGACTGTATTAAAAATACGCTTATATCAAGCTTTTCCACCTTAGTCACTCTTGCCGCGGAGCGAGGCAGAATTCTAATAAATTCGTAGTCCCGCTACCTTTCTTGTAACAAACTGCTTTTTGATCAACAATCGTGTTGCCTGTGATACGCCCATTGGTAATCTATGCATATTATAAATCTTCTTATTCTTCGACCTTTAAGAAATATTTCAAAATATCCTCTAACATTGGTTTCCAGGATTTCCAATTATGTCCGCCATCAAATTCCACATATTCGTGTGACATACCATAACGCTTTATTAGTGCCGACAATTCTCGATTTGGTGTTAGAAAATTGGCTGGCGCTCCTGTCGTTGGTAACTTGAAATCTTCCTCTTCCAATCCAATTGCTTGCCATAACGTCAACTGATCACGTTGTTGACATGCTTCAAAGCGTGCTCTAATTGAGTCATCATACATCGGACTTAACATGGCAACTTGACTAAATATTGTCGGATAAGTAAGCCCAATCATTAATGCAATACTTCCGGCTAAGCTATCTCCTATTAATAATCGCGCGTTACCCACTTTATATGTTGGGAATGTTTGATCTATAAACGGTAACAACTCTTTACCTACAGCTTGAATCGTCTGTGAACTGCGTTGACCTTGTGGATGAAACTCAGCACGTCGCTTATCTACATCTTCATAGTTAAATCCTACGATTATGGCTGGATGGATTTGTTCATTTTGTCTTAAGCGTTCATAGTCTCTTTGAATACGACCAAATCTAAGAAAATCGAGCCCATCAAAGCAAATGATTACTTCGTATTTTGATAAATTAGTATATGTTTCGGGTAAATATATAGATAACGTAATATCTCTTTGTAATATATCACTATGTAAAATATGTTTATTAATTTTACCTGGCTTAAAATCTAACATTTGGACTGGCCCCCTAGTTATCGTATTCATATTGTAACAAGAGATTTTCACTTTTAAAATAAGATTTGAAAAATACAATAATGATAAGTTCATTTAAAAAATATCTTGACTTCAACTTGAATTGTTTATTTGTGTTTATATTTAAAATAACTTTTGTCGTTACAAGTTTTGATATATACTTAAATATATTGAATGATGAAATTTAGGAGGACTTAAGCATATGCTTAATAAAGTGTGGTTTAGAACGGGTGTCGCATTATTAATTCTGTTCTTACTGATAAAATTAATTATGGAGGTACATAGCGTATTCACACCAATTGCTACCATCATTGGTTCAGTGTTTCTTCCATTTATACTAAGTGGTTTTCTATTTTATATTTGTTTACCATTTCAAACATTATTGGAAAAATTTGGCTTCCCTAGATGGGCAAGTATTACGACAATTTTTATTGCTTTGATTGCAATTGTTGCAGTTGTTGTTGCATTTATCGCACCTATCATCATTTCAAATGTTAATAGCTTAATTCATGCTATTCCAACTATTCAAAATGACGTTGAAAGAATTATTAATTTCTCACTAAAACAAATGGATAAATTACCTAGTGATGTGACTACTCGTATTAATAATACTGTGAAGTCTTTAGGAGATGGCGTATCTGATGTATTAGCCAACTCTTTAAGTTATATTACTTCATTTATTTCTACTATCTTCTTGTTGGTTATGGTACCGTTCTTCTTAATTTATATGTTAAAAGATCATGAAAAGTTTATTCCAGCTGTGGCTAAATTTTTCAAAGGAGAGCGTAAAGTTTTTGCTGTAGGTTTATTACAGGATTTAAACTTTACATTAAAATCATATATCCAAGGACAGGTTACCGTTAGTGTTATCCTAGGAATCATCTTATATATCGGTTATACAATTATCGGATTACCATACACACCTTTACTCGTATTATTTGCTGGTGTTGCTAACTTAATTCCTTTCTTAGGCCCATGGTTATCATTCGCACCAGCTGGCATTTTAGGAATTATCGATAGCCCTACAACATTTATCTGGGTTTGTATAGTCACATTAATTGCACAACAACTTGAAGGTAATGTCATTACACCAAATGTAATGGGTAAATCGTTAAGCATTCACCCATTAACAATTATCGTCGTTATTTTAGCAGCTGGCGATTTAGGTGGATTTACACTCATACTTATCGCAGTTCCATTATACGCAGTGTTGAAAACAGTCGCGAGCAACATCTTTAAGTACCGCACTCGTATTATGGATAAAGCCAATAGTGACGTTAAAGATTAATAAGAGCAGTGTAATGTTTTCAAACTAAAGAAGAAACTGGACCATCATTCCTAGAAAAATAGCCAGTAAATGGGTTGTATTTAAACTCATTTACTGGCTTATTTAAAACATTTTATATTGTTGGTTTGCTTTCTTAAGAAACAGCTTTCTTTTGCTACCCCAACTCGCTTTGTTTGTTGGCTTTCATTTCAAACATCTCTTTGTTGAGGCCCACCCCAACTTCCTGAGCTTGTGGAATTTCTTATCGAAATTCTTTTTGTTGGGGCCCCGTGTCTTACCATATATTTATGGTATGCAAACGGTGTTCAATAAAATATCATTATTTAATCGCGTGGAATCCACTATCTACATGAATATTTTCACCTGTCACACCACTAGATAAGTCACTAAGTAAATATGCTGCTGTCTTACCGACTTCTTCTTGATCTACATTACGACGTAAAGGTGCGCGTTCCTCAATCTCTTTCAAAATTGTATTGAAACCACCTACGCCTTTAGCACTAAGTGTGCGAATTGGGCCAGCAGAAATCGCATTTACACGGATGTTATCTTGCCCAAGGTCTAGCGCTAAATACTTAACATTCGCTTCTAAACTTGCTTTAGCTACACCCATCACATTATAATTTTGAACGGCAAATTCGCCACCAAGATATGTTGTTGCCACAATACTACCGCCATGAGGCATAATTTTTTTAGCTTCATGCGCTACAAGTGTTAATGAATATGAACTGATATCTTGAGCTAATAAGAAACCTTCACGTGATGTTTCAGAGAAGCGACCACGTAAATCTTCGATATTTGCAAAGGCAATTGAATGATAAACGCCATCAATATTGCCTACTTCTTCACCAATTTTAGCAAAACCATTAATAACATCTTCGTCTTTTTGCACATCAATTTGATACAATTTTGGATCATTTTGATTTAATTGTTCCAATAATTTTTCTAATTCTTTACGGCTGCGTTCTTTACGGTATGTAAATACCAACTTTGCGCCTAACTTATCTAATACTTTAGCTACGCCAAACCCAATACTGCGTTTATTTGCAATACCCATAATGACAAACGTTTTATTTTCAAGATTTAACATTTAAACTATCTCCTTGTTTCGTTTTTTATATACATAACTCTCTCTTCTATGCATCATACAACATTTTAACACTATTTCTAGTGTCTAATAAAGTGTTTTAATGCCCTCGGTACTTGTGGTGTAACATGTATGTTCCTGAGCCTGAGACATCATTATGTTTTAAGCTAAAACTAAATATTGGCAGTAGTTGACTGGATTGAAAATACATTGATACCACGTTTTTTCAATCCTAGTCAACCTTGCCGGGCCAGGACTACAAATTCACATTGAGTAACATTTTCACTCCCTTAATAATAAAATTCTAACTCGCCTTTAAGTTCATCTACATATTCCTTAGACCCTGTTACAATTAAACGATCTTTATAACGCAACTGTGTATCACCATGTGGCACGATAGACTCATTATTTCTAATTATGCGTACAAAGATAACATCGCCACCAAATGGGAAATTACGCAATTCTAGATTTTCATATTTATGATTTAACATCTCAATTTCATATAAAGATGTTTCCACATTGCTTAGTAAATTAAGCATATTGGGTGTTTCAATAAGTCCTTTAAGAAAAATTTTATTGCTTAAAAAGTTGCTGAATATTTCTATGCCAGAATTTTTCATTCCCACGTCATCAGTCATTGTCTCTAAACGACAAATCACTCGATTAACACCGTGTTCTTCTGCCATCATCGCAACACGACGATTGATATCATCATCATTGGTTGCACATACGACAATATCATTATCAAATAAACCTAATCGAGTTAATATCGCCTCGTCATAATCATTGATTTCTAGTACAGTAATACTATCAGCCAAATGACGATGATCACTTAAATCTTTTCTAAAATATAAAGACACATTGTAAAGCTGTGATGTTAGATTTTGTGCAATTGGTATGGTTAGTTGATTTTTCCCAATGAGCGCCACTTCAATACGTCGATTAACTTCATCTGGAATTGGGAATAATTTTTTAAAAACAACAGGTACAAAGACACAAGTAATCACGGCACTGAGGATTAAAATACCAGATGTCTCTGACGATATCGTTTTTAGCTGTTCTGCTATCTTCGCCGCCGCAATAACTAATGACAATGTTGAAGTGAGTAAAAATGCTGACGCAATGGTTGTTTTCGTATCAAACCATCGTCGAATAAATAATACTGGTAAGAGTTTTGATATTAAAAATGCACCTATCAATACCGGTATAATAATCAATAAAGCGGGTTCCTTAATAAGTGATGGTATGTCTAAATCTACACCAACCATAATAAAAAATATCGGTATAAAAAAGCCATAACCAAATGAATCTAATTTTTGCACAAGCTCCTCATCGGGTTTAAGTAATGAAACTACGACACCAGCTAAAAACGCACCTAAAATGTATTCAGCACCCACGCCTTCAGCCAATGCTACTAATAAAATAATTAATGCAAAAATCGCACGGATTCCAATTTGTGTTGTACCTGACATTAATTTTTGTAAAAAGGACATATGTTTGAACAGAATACCAATAATATAAAAAATAGCGGTAAAAACAACTAAAATCGCTGATAACCATATCGAACCGCCACCTTGACCATTTAATGCACCGTATACTGTCAATAACACCATAGTAAACAAGTCTGCTAATACTGCTACTAATAAAATAAACTGTCCAATCGTCGTGCGCATAATATTCATTTCCTTTAGCGTTGGCACGACAACACCTAAAGAAATGGTCGAAATAATAATGATCATCAATAGCACATCATCAACTAAACCTAGCCATTTAAAAGCATAAGCTAAAACAATAGAAATAATCATAATAAAGATAAAAACAGTTAACGCCATATTTAAATGGCTAGGCACATTTTTATCCTCTTGACTTTGCCCCTGACGATTGCGTGTGTCTTTTTTAAAGGCTGAAAAATCAATCTCAAGACCACTTAAAAACATTAAAAAGATAAAGCCAAGCGTTGATAAAATATTGAGCATGCTATCCTTTTCAACTAAATTTAGAAAAGAATTCCCAATAATCACTCCCATTAAAATTTCTGCTACAACAACAGGTAAAAAACTAATATTTAAACGATTTACTAATATCGGCGTAAAAAATGCCGCTACGACAACAATTACAAGTGAGAAAAACTCCATATGCGCCCCCCTAAGTTAAATATGACATAAATGATGTTGCTAATCCGAAATAAATTAACATACTAACAATGTCATTAATTGTAGTAATAAACGGACCGCTTGCTACTGCAGGATCGATGTTTATTTTATTCATTAATAATGGAATCATGGAACCTACTAAAGTACCAACCGTCATAGCTATAGTTAAACTTGCTGCAACAATTAAAGCTAAAAACGGCTGTTTGAAAACAACAACGATAATTAGAAATAAGATGATAGCGCAAACCGAACCAGATAACATGCCACTCCCCGCTTCACGTAATGCAACTCTAAACTTACTTTGTTCATCAATCTCTCCTGTCGAAATATTCCGAACTGAAACGGCTAGTGATTGAGTGCCTGAATTTCCTGACATCCCGCTGATAATTGGAATAAATGCTGCTAATAAAGCAACTTTAGATAAAGTATCTTCAAAATTGCCTAAAATGGTAGCTGTTATCATACCTAAAAATGTTAAAATAATGAGCCAAGGTAAACGTTTTGCTGCTGTTTTTACAATTGAATCATTCGTTGAATCAATGTCAGAAACACCGGCCAAACGAGAATAGTCTTCACTAGCTTCTTCATCCATAACATCTAAAATATCGTCAATAGTTATGATCCCAAGCAGATGGTCCTGATAATCAACAACTGGTAACGCAATAAAATCATAGTCTCTCATTTTTTGTGCAACATGCTCTTGGTCGTCTGCAACGTTCACACTAATTACACGCTCACTCATAATGTCCTCTATATAAGCATCATTTTCAGAAACAATTAAGTCACGTAATGATAGAACACCAACCAATTGTCCTTCTACATTCGTTGCGAAAATAACATAGATGGTCTCTGCATCAGGAGCTTGTGATTTGACAAGCATCAATGCTTCTTTAACTGGTGTTTCAGCCTCTAATGATATATATTCCGTCGTCATAATCCCGCCGGCTGTATCTTCTTCATAATGCAGTAATGCCTTAATCTCATTGGCATCGTCTTTATTCATCAATGTCAGCAAACTTGCTACTTTGGGTTTTGATAACTCATTTAATATATCTACCGCGTTATCGTAGGACATTTCTTCTAAAACTTTACTTGCATATTGTGCATTCATTGTGTCGAATAATTGCTCATAATCCTCATCATCTATTTCTAATTGATCGAAAAATCCAGCAACTTCTTGAGGTGATAACAATTGAAATATTTTATGTCTAATAACATTATCGCTATCCTCAAAATACTCGCTTTGCTCATATGAATGCATTGCGAGAAATTCTTTTCTAAAATCATCAATATCATTGTTATTTAATAATTCATCTAGTAGTGATTGGTTATATACCGCATGTTGATCATTGTCCGCTTTCTCTATCTCCATAGACAATTGGAACACCTCCATTACTGGTTTATTATAGCATGTTATACAGGCATATTAGTTGTTTATAATCAATAGTTATTGATATCGTTTGATGCAAAATAGGATGCTTAAATTGTAATGCCGTACATTGCAAACAATGGTTGTGAATCTTACCATGATTTCCACCATATAACGCATCTCCTATCAAAGGATGTCCAATGTATTGAAAATGTACACGGATTTGATGTGTGCGTCCTGTATGTAATGTAACTTCACATAAACTAACGTTTTGTTTGCTATTAAGCGTTCGATAAGTTGATTTAGCATACTTACCAGTGGATGAAACTTGCCGCGTAATAATACTATCATTTGCACGGGCTATAGGCGCTTCTATAATTCCTTCTGGCTGAGTTGCGCCATGACACAGTGCTATATAACGCTTGTTTATTTTGATATGTGACAAGAGATGATGAATGTGACCATGTTTAGCTAATAACACTAAACCTGTGGTATTACGATCCAGTCTTGTCACAATATGTGGTGTAAAATCATTATCATTCTCGTGACAATAAGCTAGCACTTGTTCAATTAAACTTTCATGTGGATGCTCCCTCGATGGTGCACAATTTTGTAAACTCGGTTTACATACGATTAATAGATAATCATCTTCGTAAACAATATCAAGTGGATGGTGAAAGGCTTGTAAATTAGCACTTGGAATTTCAGTAGGCAAAATAATCGTGAGCTTATCTCCCGGTTGCAATTGATAACGCACTGTGACCGGCTCATGATTAACAAGTAAAGCGCCATTTTGTTTAATGGCGCTTGTCGTTTTCTTGGAAAAACCTTGTTGTTGTAAAAATGACTTTAGTACATCAGGTGATTTGATTGCATAAGTGAATCTCATCGTTCGTCATCACTTTCAATAAAGGAATCATGGACACGTTTCCAAAATGGGAAAGGTCTAAAACGAGCAAACCTTACTTTTTCATTGGCAACTCTATATTGAATACCGCTGACATTTTTATGTTTAATGCTGACATGATCAATGGTTGTACGAATTGTATCATGGTTTACAGGTGTGATATAACATGTATGGTGCTTAGGCAAGACAAGTGGTGAACCGACCGTACGGAATACTCTATTATTGATTGAGGCAATTTCAGCAATTTGAATTGCTTCAAGGGAAGGATGAATTAATGCCCCTCCCAACGCCTTATTATAAGCAGTAGACCCAGATGGTGTAGAGATACACAAACCATCTCCTCTAAAGCGTTCAAAATGTTTACCACGAATATTAACATCAACAACCAGTGTAGAGCCATTATCCGTTTTCATCGTTGCTTCATTCAATGCCAAGTAACGCGTCTCATAACCATTATCATTATAGCGTACAATCATTTCTAATAATGGGTATTCAATGACTTGAAACTCAGAATTATTAATTTCTATAATTAATTTTTCCACTTCATGAGGTAACCAATCAGCATAAAATCCTAAGTGACCAGTGTGCACCCCTACAAAAGCGACTTGGGAAAGCATATGACTGTATTGATGAAATGCTTGAAGTAAAGTACCATCTCCACCAACAGATATAACTATTTCTGGATTCTCATCATTTTGTGTCATGTGAAAGTCCTTCATATGACTAATCATTTTATGCTTTAATGCATTCGACTTCGAGTCACCTTTGGATAGAATCGTATAACGCATTACTTTACACCTCATTAATTATTATCATGTTTTTTAGCTCGTTTTTGTGAATAATATTTTTGTGCTTCTTGTATTTCTTCTTTAATTTCAGACATTTCTTCATCAAGTAAATAAGCCGCTTCAGCAGCACGTTCTAATCGGTGCTGTATCTCATCTGGATAATCGCCATCATATTTATAACGTAATGTGTGTTCGATCGTAGCCCAGAAATTCATCGCTAAAGTACGAATTTGAATTTCAGCTAAAATCTTTTTCTGACCATCTAATGTCTCAATTGGATATTCGATAATTACATGATACGAACGATAGCCACTTTGTTTTGTATTATTAATATAGTCACTCTCTTCAATCACTCTAAAATCCTGTCTTTGTCGTAACATCTTAACGACAACATCAATGTCATCTACAAATTGACACATCATTCTTAATCCAGCGATATCATACATTTCCTGTTGCAAGCGATCAAAGGGTATACCTCTCTTATTCGCTTTATCGATTATACTAGTAATTGGCTTAACACGGCCGGTGACAAATTCAATGGGCGATGCATGTTCTCCAACTTCATATTGCTTACGTAATCCTTTAAGTTTTACTTTTAATTCATCTACAGCTTGCTTATAAGGTGTTAAAAATTGATCCCATTGATTCATATTACTTCACTCCGCTTCACTCTAGTTCAAAAGTTTTTTCTACTGCTGCTACAAACTCCTTACCATAATTATTATTGCCAACGATATTATCTAGTATAAAATCGAATTCTTCCTGAAAATGTTCTAATTTCAAATCATCATTTACAATAATGGTTTTATCTCTATTTTCATGCAACATTGACCATGTTTCTTCTACAAAAATGAGGTATGAATAGGACTGTCCATCATCTAATATGTAAGCAAATCCATAATTATCACTATCTACAAGCATTTGTCCTACTTCTTCCAAACCATCTGTTGGGTCATCTGAGTAGCAATAAATGCCATCATCTTTAACTTTAATTTCATTTACATAAATACGCATGCCTGTTCCTCCTTATTTTCGTTACTATTTTAACATAAATCTCATACATAACACATGTTTCAAACTAGTACTTGCAAAAGAAACCACAGTGGTTTAATAATATCCCAGCGCACACGTTTACTTTAACTTTTTGATGAATTACTGCATAATATTAATGTTATTATCACAGCATGTGTTAAAGGAGTGTCAATCCATGTCAACAAATCACGAAATTGAATTTAAACAGTTATTAACTGCTTCACAATATGATGATATCCGTCAAAAGTATTTTCAAAATGTTATACCTTTTTCACAAACAAATTTTTATATAGATACTAGCGATTTTAAACTGAAAGCTAACCATAGTGCTTTGCGCATCCGTGTCAAAGATGACAGCTATGAACTTACTTTAAAAGTACCTGCAACTGTTGGATTAACTGAATATAATCATTCCACCAGTCTTATACCTGAAATTGGTAAAACTTTGACATTACAACAATTTCCTGAAGATATTCAACATCAATTGATGCAATTCGGTATAACTGATGATGAATTAAATATTTTAGGTTCCCTAACAACACATCGCATGGAAATATACTTTAAACATCAACTTCTTGTTCTTGACCATAGTGAATACTTGGGAACTGAAGACTATGAACTTGAATTTGAGGTTAATGATTACGAACAAGGCAAGCAAATTTTTCTAAATTTTCTTCAAGAATGTGCAATTGACTATGTTAAACCTAAGAACAAAGTACAGCGATTCTTCGATTACAAAGCACAATGATTATATAAATATTAAAGCGTTGTACTGGAAGGCGAAATACTTTTAAATGTAAAAATTCATGTTATATTAGATATATAATTACAAGAAATAGGTGATTACATGACATCAACACCTTACGACATTATAGGTCAAGAAGCGCTTTACAAGATGATAGATCATTTTTATACTCTCGTAGAACAAGACGACAGAATTAATCACTTATTTCCTGGAGATTTTCAAGAAACAAGTCGAAAGCAAAAGCAATTCTTAACGCAATTTCTGGGTGGTCCTAATTTATACACAGCTGAACATGGACATCCAATGCTTAAGAAGCGACACTTAAGATTTAAAATTACAACATATGAACGTGACGCATGGTTGGAAAATATGTATATAGCAATCCAAGCCGCACAATTTCCAGCCGGTGTTGGTGAATACTTATATGAGCGACTTCGCTTAACTGCGAACCATATGGTAAATGCTTAACTAGACATTGAAGGTGAAAAACATGGCTGAAGAATTAAAATTAATGCACAATGAGAGTCGTGAAGATGCAAATCTGTCACCTGTAAGCAAAATTGAAATCTATTCATTTTTTGACCCATTTGACTCAGATTGCTTTAAATTATCTGCATTGATTTCTAAACTTCGAATTGAATATAATCAATACATTAGAATAAGACATATACTAAATCCTTCATTACGCGTCTTGACCAAATGCCAAGCTCAAAGTACATCAGAGTTTGATAATATTGCTTTAGCATATAAAGCTGCAGAATTACAAGGTCGGCTCAGAGCTGAACGCTTTATACATTTAATGCAAAATGAGATTGTCCCTAAATGCGATATTATTACAGAAGATATGATTTGTAATTGTATTAAAAATGCTGGGCTTGATTATGAAGTGTTCAAAGAGGATTTACAAACTAGTAAATTAACTGAAAGTCTGAAAGTAGATCTTCATATTGCTAGAGAAATGGAAATTGAACAATCTCCTTCACTTGTATTCTTCAATGAGAACATTCATGAAGAAGGTCTGAAAGTTGAAGGATTATATCCATACCATATATATACGTATATTATTAACGAATTAATGGGCACTCCGATTGAAAAGCAACTTCCACCTAAATTGGAAATATATATCCAGAAAAAACAACTTGTCACGATGGAAGAATTATTAACCATTTATGAATGGCCAGAAAAATTGCTTAATAAAGAATTGAAAAAACTCGTTTTACAACAAAAAATCGAAAAATTATATTATCCTGAAGGACATTTTTGGAAATCTAAAATGCCAAAATTGTAGGAGATTTTATACTTTATCTACACATATATAAAACCACGCATCTAATACTAGTTGATGTGTGGTTTTTGTATTTACTGATAATAATGTTCGGCTTTTTGCCAACAAAGAAATCAATTAACGCCCTGCTACTTTGATAACTCCCATTTCTATACATAAAAATATAATTGTTTTTTAAATACCTTACTGGGGCACGTTTTTGTTGAAATACTTGGGCATTTCTCTTTGTTGGGGTCCTGTTTCCCCAGCTTGCACATTTCTGTTGAATTTCTTACGGAAATTCTTTGTGCTGGGGCCCCGTTCCCCAGCTTGCACGTTTCTGTTGAATTTCTTACGGAATTTCTTTGTGCTGGGGCCCTGTTCGTTTTTTATTTGTGTTTTTGGTTGCTTTGTTTGATTTTTTGTGTCTCGTTTGAATGTTTTGTTTTTGGGTATAAAAAAACGCCGTGTCTGATTACACGACGCTAAACAAAGGGGATGGGAGAAATTTTTCACTTCAAACAAAGGGGTATGTTTGTTATGTGATTAATTTCATGTTCATAATATAACACGCACAACAAGGTGTTTCAATAAGAAATTCTTGTTTCATTCAATTTGTCACAAACTTGACAAATTGTAAGCGTGACCAATACGAACATTCACCACAGCCTATGCTTTTATTAATTTTTCAAATGCATCTAATTTTTGTTCAAATACTTCACATGCTTGTTCGATTGGTTTTGGTGAAGTCATGTCAACACCGGCATTTTTCAATATTTCAATTGGATAATTTGAACTACCTTTTTTCAAGAATTCATTGATATAGCGTTCTACGGCCGGTTTACCTTCTGTCAATATTTGATGACTTAAACTTTGAGCGGCACTATAACCTGTTGCATATTGATAAACATAATAATTCATATAGAAATGTGGAATTCTAGACCATTCTTTACTGATATCTTCATCTGTTTCCACAGTTTCTCCAAAATATTGTTTATTTAAAGCTGCATATTCTTCGTTCATGCGAGTAGGTGTCAATGGTTCTCCCGCTTCTTCAATTTGATGAATCTTGTGTTCAAATTCTGCAAACATCGTTTGACGGAATAATGTTGCTCTAAAACGTTCTAACTCTTGGTTTAATAATAGTAAACGACGTTCGTCATCAAGATGCTTATCCATATAATCACTTAAAAGCGCTTCATTACATGTAGAAGCAACTTCTGCCACAAATATTGAGTAATCACTCGCATTTGAAGGTTGATTTTGTCGACTAAAATAACTATGAGCTGAATGACCAAATTCATGAATTAATGTATACAAATCCGATATAGTATCAGACCAGTTTAATAAAATAAACGGATTCGTCAAATGCGCACCTGAAGAGTAGCCACCTGAACGTTTACCTTTATTTTCATATACGTCTACCCAACGATTTTCTAAGCCTTCTTTGACGACATTTAAATATTCTTCGCCCATAGGTTCTAGTGCTTTAAGCATCCATGATTTCGCTTCTTCATAAGGCATTTCAAATTTAATATCTTTTACTAATGGTGTATATAAGTCGTACATTTTCAAGTCATCTAAACCTAGTAATTCTTGACGTAATTTAGTGTATCTGTGTAATAACGGTAAATATTTGTGAACTGTATCCACTAAATTGTCATAGACTTCTTCTGGAATATGATTGTTACTTAATGCACGTTGACGTGCAGATTTATAATGATGCGTTCTTGCATTAAATACATTCTTTTTCACTTCACCAGCTAATGTTGCGCCTAACATATTATTATGAGAACCATATGCTTTATAGACATTTTTATATGCTGATTCACGCAACTTCCGGTCATCTGACTCTAGATATTTAATAAATGTACCTTGTGTTAATGGGTGTGTATTACCATCTTTATCAATTGCATCTTCAAATTCCAAATCTGCATTTGAAAACATACCATAGACATTTGACGGTGTTGATAATGCATCTTGAGCTTCAGTTAATAATTTTTCCGTATCTGCATCTAAAATATGTTCACGCTTTTCATTGATTAATTTTAAATCAAACGCGTATCGCTTTAAATTATCATTTTCATCGATGAACGTTTGAATTTTAGCTTCATCAATTTGTAAAATTTCAGGAATTAAAAAGCTCCAAGCTGAGCTAAACTTAATAATTAGTTGATGCGCACGTGACTCGAAACCAGTATATTTATCATTGGCAGTATCTTGGTCCTGTTTTAAATGGGCATAAACATATACTTTTTCAAGTTGACTTCCTAGTTCATCTTCAAAGGCCAAAGCCTCATATAATGTTTGTGCATTATCACCAAGATGTCCTTGATATCGTTGCTCTTCTCCAATTTTATTTTCAACTGATTTAAACGCTTGTTCGAACGCTTCATCACTTTCAAAAATAGTAGTTAAATCCCAAGTATATTGAGGATATTGTTGTTCTTGTTCTTCGCGAGTTAGTTGTTGACTCATTATATATACCTCCTTGTGAATGTGATATTTCTAATTTTCTCACGTTCTAGCTTATTTTGCACGTTTAAACATCGAATCAAATGTTTGTTTATATTGTGTAATTAACATGTTTAAAATATCTTCCTCTGTTGCATTCGAAAAAAGTAAATTCCTAAATTTAACGCTTGATTTAAAGTAATTAAAATTAATTTTATGTGTTAAATACAACAATAACTGTGCTTGCCACGCGATTGGATGAGAATTGATATAAATTTGATTGGGAAAAATATAACCTAAAAATTGAGTAGCTTGATCATCTGATAGTCGTAATTGATATATTGCACTTAAAGTTGGTTCTAAAACTGAATTTTGTCTTCGACATTGTTGAATATAATATTTTATATGATGATTAGCTAATTTAAAGGAAACTGACGGGCATGGTGATTGTAACTTTAATATATTAAGTGGAGAAGTCTGTGTTTTCCTTGCACTAAAGCGCTTGCCTCCAAGATGTTGAATGTGATGATAACAATAAAATGACTTTTCTCTATCATCCCATTCATAAAGTGTGCGCTGTTCTGGATGGATAAAACTACTTTGAAACTGTGTTAGAGTCAATTGATTTCGGCTAAATTGTAGACCTTGAAGCAACCAAATTACATGCTTTCCTACAGACATTAATCCTTTTGTACGCTGCTTTATGATATTAAATGGAATTGTAGAAAGTTGTAATTCAATAACAAATTTGTCATTTATTAAAAGATCAGGGTATTGCTGAATATCAGTTAAAAAAGGTTCTATTTCTACCTTCTGTCCATGCAAAAGATATGATTGAGCAATGTGATATTTCATTTGATAATGTAATTGTGATTCTCCTTTAGCATGTATACATAAACTGTGGGAACGATGGGCAAAATGTGCCTTGACTTTATAACCTCTCTTTAAAATCACTAACTCCCTACAGCTGGGACAGTAATAATGCTCGGAATTCATTGCGTCTACTGCCTTTATCAGTTGTCTTTTGTTATTAAATGCACTTAACAAATGTCAACACCTCATAAATATTAAACGTACATTATCTTCAAATTACTTCAACAAAAAAACCAAGACACGCTAACGTATCTTGGTAACTTATAACAACTCATTATTCAGCTGTATCTGGAAAATAACGACGTACTTGAGCAGTTACATTGTAACTCATAATAATTTTTCCATAATCATCTAAATATACTTCAGTCTTATCAGTAGGATAAGCATATTCTAATAATTGACTATAAAAATCATTGATGTCTTCTTGTTCAACCTTCTCATCGAAGTGAATTGCATAATAGTAATTAGAATCAAGCATATAAAGCAAGTCTTCATATGAGTCAGTCGCTTGATTATGATGATAAGCATAATCAATCACATGTTCCAAATCATCAAATTTAACAATAATTGTTCTCATATTGGCACGTTGACTTTGGACCGTATCTGATTTATTAGTAGATTTATTATTGGCACGTTGTTCAAACATATCGTCTGCTTTTTGGTCTTTATCTAACGCACTAGCTGCAAGTAATTCATTTAACTGCTGGTCAAATTGATCATTTGCATCATCGTCAGACATGTTCATAGCTTCATCCATGGCTTCATCATTTTTAGATTTTGAAATAAGTACTTCTACACCTTTTTCAAATGCATGCACTTGAATCCACAATGGACCTTCGACCACAAATTCTTCTTCTTGATTAATTTCATCCATCATTGACCAAAAGAATTCTTCTCCGCGTTTACGGTTTGTCCATAAATCTTCACGACTAAAACCTCTAGCCTCAATATCACTATAAGTTATAAACAATTTAACAGTTGTTTCATCTACGCGTTCTATTCTCATATCATCTCACTCCTTACAGTCGATGAATCGTAATCATATTGTATTAAAACGTCTGTAAAAATACAATTGATTTGTTCTGAATGATCAAAGCCTCACTATCGATTCCCTATAATAACACATTCCCTAATTTAAGTACAAAAAACAGCACTACGTCACGCAGCGCTGTTGTACATTTAAAATATCATAATTAACACTTTGATAAGTTAAGACCGTTTAAATATTAATCTACTAAACGTTGAGCTTCTTTCAATTGGAAAGTACGAACTTTTCTTGGTAAGAAACGTCTAATTTCATCTTCGTTATAACCCACTTGTAATCGTTTGTCATCTAAAATAATTGGGCGACGTAACAATCCAGGATTATCTTGAATAATAGAATATAAATCTTGTAATGGTAAAGAATCGATATCTACATTCAATTTTTGGTATGTTTTTGAACGAGTAGAAATAATTTCGTCTGTTCCATCTTCAGTCATTTTTAAAATTTGTTTAATTTCATCAATTGTTAAATGTTCAGAAAAAATATTACGCTCCGTATATGGAATGTCATGTTCTTGTAACCATGCTTTCGCTTTACGGCAAGATGTGCAACTTGGTGAAGTAAATAATGTTACCATACATCTCACTCTCCTATAGAATGAATATTATTCATTGATTTTATAATTTAATGATTAAGATATTGCACTTTTTTATCTCTCTTAATCTTACAATACTTATTATAGACATCTAACATTAAAATTAAATGAGAAAATCCTCATTTTTCTGAGAAATCTTTAAATTCTTTCAATATGCCGAAACGTCTTATAAATCAGGTACGTACATAGTTTAACATAACTTTCATTTTAAAGAAATACTGTTATAATAGTTAAAAACGAAATTATTATTTTAGAAAGTAGGCATACATATGGAAACTTTATTTTCTGGAATCCAACCAAGTGGTATACCAACATTAGGTAACTACATTGGAGCCTTAAAGCAATTTGTAGAAGTTCAAGATGACTATGACTGTTTTTTTTGTATCGTTGATCAACATGCAATAACAGTCCCTCAGGATCGTTTAAAGTTACGTAAACAAATTAAACAATTAGCTGCGATTTACTTAGCTTCAGGTATTGACCCAGACAAATCAACGCTATTCATTCAATCTGAAGTACCTGCACACGTCCAAGCAGGTTGGATGCTAACTACAATTGCATCTGTAGGTGAATTAGAGCGAATGACTCAATACAAAGATAAAGCGCAAAAGCGCACAGATGGTATACCAGCCGGCTTACTAACTTATCCTCCATTGATGGCAGCAGACATTGTTTTATATAACACAAACATTGTTCCTGTTGGTGAAGATCAAAAACAACATATGGAATTAACGCGTAATTTAGTTGAACGATTTAACAGTCGCTATAATGATGTGTTAACTAAACCTGAAATTCGCATGCCTAAAATAGGTGGACGAGTAATGAGTCTTCAAGAACCAACTAAAAAGATGAGCAAAAGTGATGATAATCAAAAAAACTTTATTTCATTATTAGATGAACCTCATATTGCTGCTAAAAAAATCAAAAGTGCAGTTACCGACTCTGATGGAATTATCAAATTTGATCGTGATAATAAACCTGGTATTTCTAATCTTTTATCTATATATTCCAGTCTTACAGATGAATCTATTCAAGATATTGAACAGAAATATGAAGGTGAAGGTTATGGCAAATTAAAATCTGACTTAGCGGAAATTGTCAAAGATTTCCTTACTACTTTCCAAGAAAAATATAATGCATTTTATCAATCTGAAGAACTAGATATTATTTTAGATAAAGGTCGCGATAAAGCACATAAAGCGTCAATGAAAACATTGAAAAAGATGGAAAAAGCTATGGGATTGGGACGTAAACGTTAATAACTAAATGTAATGTACCCGCTTCAAAGTACTTGAAAACAATCTTGCCGGAGAGAGACTACGAATTCATTATGAATTCGTAGTCTCTCTCCCTTTTATTTTTCATTAAATAGCCATAACCTTTATCAAATTAACGTGATAAAATTTGATTAATAGTAATTATCATTAAGGAGCTGGCTATACATCATGTCAAAAGAACCTGGACACACTTTTTTAGCAAAATTAGGTAAAACACGCTTACGCCCCGGAGGTAAAAAAGCAACAGACTGGTTAATTACTCAAGGACAATTTAGTTATAAAAAACAAGTGTTAGAAGTAGCTTGTAATATGTGTACGACCTCCATTTATTTAGCCAAAACATATCAATGCCACATTACAGCCGTAGATTTAAATAAAAAAGCACTTGATAAAGGTCGTTTAAATGTTAAAAAAGCTCATTTAGAACATCTCATACAGCTACAGCAAGCAAATGCTATCCGCCTTCCTTTCGAAGATAATCAATTCGATATTGTTTTAAATGAAGCGATGCTTACCATGTTACCAATGAAAGCAAAACAACAAGCAGTAGCAGAATACTTTCGAGTGCTAAAACCAGGAGGTATATTACTCACTCAAGATGTTGCTGTTATGAATGATGATAAGGAAAAAGAAGTAATTCAACACCTATCGTCTGCAATCAATGTCAATGTAACACCGCTTACACCAGAGCATTGGACACAACTTTACAAAGAAGCTGGATTTAGTAGCGTACATAATCACTATGGACCTATGACATTAATGACACCAAAAGGTATGATTTATGACGAAGGTATATTTGGTACAATTAAAATAATTAAAAATGCACTAAAAAAAGACAATCGCTCTATGTTTAAACGCATGTTTATCACATTTAAAAATCATAAATCAGATTTAAATTACATCGTACATGCAGCCACCAAATAAGTTATTTGTTGAATTAGCAAGTGAAATTTATAACAAAGAACAAATAAGATATAATAGCCTTTTAAAACCTGGCATTACAGCTAATAATGTAATTAATATGAAAAAGGCGATAATTTAGTCATTAGGACTATTCTCGCCTTTATCATATTAATTTCACAACTTTTCCTAGTAGAACTTCAATTTATAGATAATGATAGGTAACTATTATTTATTTCTTCTTACCTGTTTCTCTATCAATCGATTTATCAATATATACTTGTTTTAATGAATAGTTTGGGCCAACTTTGTGGAAGTAAAAGTTTTTCACTTGAGGATTCATCAAGTGTGCTTCTCCTTTTTGATATATTGGTGCTACTGGCGCATCATCTAACAATAATTCTTCTGCTTGCTTCATTGCTTGATATCTTTCATTTGTTTTCTGCAATAAATCACCTTTAGCCGATTTTATCAAACTATCATATTTTTTATTACCCCAGTCTGTATTGTTTTGTGCGTTTCCTGTCGTCATAATTTCTAAATATGCGGTTGGATCGGGATAATCTGCAGACCAACCACCTAATGATGCTTGGAAATTCTCAGTTAATTCTAAATTTACTCTTTGCTTAAATGGCAATTGTTTTATTTTTAGTGTTACACCTGGCAAGTTTTTTTCAACTTGTGATTTTATATATTCAGCTGCTATTTTAGCATCTGGTGTATCCTCTGTGTTCATTGAAAAAGCAATTTGATTTTTTCCTAATTCATTTTTAGCTTTATCCCAATGTGACTTAGCAGATTTTGGATTATATTTTAATTCTGAATCTATAGTACTTGCAAAATCTTTATTGTTTGGGGATTTTGCAACGCCTTTAGCAGTAAAAGTATTAGCAGGTGTAGAACCGTTGTTTTTAACTGAATCTACAAAGCCTTGTTTATTAATAGATTGTGCGATAGCCAACCTTAAATTTTTATTTTTAAAAGCTGGAAATTCTTTTTCATTCATTTTAATAAAAAAGGTGCCTGAAGTTAAACGATATTTTAAACCACTTGATTTTTTATATTTATTAACTTGATCAGCAGTAATCGTTGTATCATCTATTGAACCCGTATCGTATAAGGAAGCACCAGCCTGTTGATCCTTAAGTACTTTATAATTTACTTTATCTAGTTTAACCTTATCTCTATCCCAATATTTATCATTTTTTGACAACATTATTTTATCTTCTGGTTTCCATTGATCAACTTTAAAAGGTCCGTTATAAACTGCTTTGTTAGCTTTTGTTCCATAACTTTCACCATATTTTTTGGCAATTTTTTCATTTTGTGGATCGAATGTGTTTAAAGCTAACAATTGGTTAATATATGGAATTGGTTTTTCTAAATCTATCTTTAAAGTATGACTATCTAAAGCTTTAATCCCTAAGTCTTTAACTGGCTTTTTTCCTGTATTAATCTGTGATGCATTTTTGATATCATTCATAATATACGCAAATTCTGACCCTGTTTTAGGATTAACTACCTTTCTCCAAGCATAAACAAAATCTTGCGCCGTGACAGGATCTCCATTTGACCATTTCGCATCTTTTTTCAACTTAACTGTCAATGTCTTTCCGCCGTTTGATTTTTTAGGAAAATCTTGGGCTACCCCTAATTCTGCTTTGTCTCCACGTCCAAGTACATATAATCCTTCAAAGGCTTGCGCTGTAACTTCAAATGATATTTCTTCTGTAATTAATCCTGTATCTAGTGAAGACATATCTTGAGTTAAAACTTTTCTAAACACATTTCCTTTGTCAGAATATAAACTTTCTTTATTGCCACACCCAGTAAGTGCAGTGCTTGTAACTAAGAAAAATGCAAGTATCGACATCAACTTTTTCATGTTCTTATTCCCCCTTCCCCTAATTTTAAGTATGACTAACCATTGACTGTGTCTTGAGCTGTTCTGCTTCTTCATTTGTCACAAAAACATAATGTTCTGGCCGTATTTCCATTAATGTTCTATCATTATCAAGGTTATCATCAGCGATATAAGCAACACGTTCTCTTGTTCTTTCACTTTCCGGATCAGGTTGAGGAACAGCTGAAAGTAAAGATTTTGTGTAATCGTGTAGTGGATGATGATATATCTCTTCAGAAGGTCCTAATTCAACTATTTTCCCAAAATACATGACAGCAATACGATCTGAAATATATTTAACCATCGATAAATCATGTGCAATAAATAAGAATGTAATACCTCGTTCTTGTTGTAACTTCAGCATTAAATTTACGACTTGTGCTTGAATAGATACGTCCAGTGCTGATATTGGTTCATCGGCAATAATAAATTCTGGTTCTACTGCTAATGCACGAGCAATGCCGATACGTTGGCGTTGACCACCAGAGAATTCATGTGGATATCTGTTCGCATGTTCTTTACTTAACCCTACCGTTTCAAGCAAATCATAGACACGTTTCTTGCGATCACGTTTATTTACTGCCATTTTATGAATATCTATGCCTTCTGCTACGATATCCATAACTTTTAAACGTGGGTTTAATGATGCATATGGATCTTGAAAAATCATTTGAATTTTCTTATTGAATCGTAGTGAGTCTTTCCTATTTTTTATTTTTTGAATATCTACGCCATCATACATAATTTCACCACTGGTAATTTCATTTAATTTAATAATTGCTTTTCCAGTCGTTGATTTACCACAACCTGATTCTCCAACAAGCCCTAATGTCTCACCCTTATAAATATTAAATGAAATATCTTCTATGGCTCTTACTTCATTTCGTTTACCCTCATTGAAATATTGTTTAAGGTGTTTAACTTCTAGTAAAATATCTTTATTTTTCATTAAACGACACCCTTTCTACTTTTAGTGGCTTGTCGTAATTATTAGGCATGTTATGAGCCCTTTTCTGAACCATTTCTGGTGGTTCAACTTTAGGCGCGCGCTCATCTAACAACCACGATTTCACAAAATGCGTAGGAGAAATTTTAAACCATGGTGGTTCGGCTTTGAAATCAACATCTAATGCATATTGACTACGACGCGCAAACGCATCGCCTTGTGGTGGATTTAATAAGTCGGGTGGAGTGCCTGGAATTGCAACCAATGGTGTATCATTTTTAGTATCTAAATCTGGCATTGATGACAACAACCCCCATGTATAAGGATGTTTAGGATCATAAAATATTTCATCCACATCCCCAGTTTCAATCATTTGACCACCATACATCACGGCAACTCTATCAGCAATATTCGCTACAACACCTAAATCATGAGTAATAAATATAATTGACGTATTAATTTTCTGTTGTAACTTTTTCATTAAATCTAAAATTTGAGCCTGCATTGTTACGTCTAAAGCCGTTGTTGGTTCGTCGGCAATTAATACTTTAGGCTCACATGCTAAAGCGGTAGCTATAACAATTCTTTGTCGTTGTCCACCTGAAAATTGATGAGGATATGCTTTAAATCTTTTTTCTGCATTTGGTAATCCAACTAAATTGAGTATTTCTAGCGCGCGTTTCTTTGCCTGCGATTTACTAAAATGCTTATGCTTAATTAGTGGTTCCATGACTTGTTTGCCTATTTGCATTGTAGGGTTCAGTGATGTCATTGGATCTTGAAAGATCATCGAAATATCTTTACCTCGTAATTTTATCAACTCATTTTCTGACTTTTGTGCTAAATCTTCCCCTAAGAAAATAATTTCGCCCTGTTTAATTCTTCCGGCATCCCCTTGGAACAATTTCGTAATTGCTTTTGTAGTCACAGATTTTCCAGAACCTGATTCACCTACGATGGCTAAAGTTTCGCCCTTATTCAAATAGAAATCTACACCTCTAACGGCTTGCACTTCCCCAGCGGTAATATCAAAGGAAACATGCAAATCATTCACTTCTAATACTCTTTCTGACATCTCATATGCCTCCTTTATTTACGCATTTTAGGATCAAATGCATCACGTAATCCATCGCTGAATAAATAGAAGAATAAAATCAATAAACTTAGTACTGTGGCTGGTATGAATAATTCATGTGGATGTATGAGCAACATCGCACGACCATCATTGACTAGTGAACCTAGTGACGTTTGTGGGGCAGGCACTCCAATTCCTATAAAGCTTAAAAATGCTTCAAAGAAAATAGCACTAGGAACTGTAAACATTGATGTAACAACAATAGCTCCTAATGTATTAGGCAAAATATGTTTGAATATTAAGTTGAATTTTGAAGCACCAAGTGTTCTTGAAGCCATCACAAATTCTTGATTTTTTAATTTTAAAAATTCTCCTCGCACAACCCTACTCATGCCTAGCCATCCTGTAATCGACATTGCTAAAATAATCGTCCAAATAGAAGGCTCAAAAATCAATACAAACAAAATAACTACGATTAAATTAGGAATAGAAGCAACAATTTCAAGAATACGTTGCATAACATTATCTACTCTACCGCCAAAAAATCCCGAAATGGCACCATATACAACGCCTATGAAAATATCTAAAATAGCAGCGACAATCCCAATAAACAAGGAAATTTGGGCACCCTTCCATGTGCGGGTCCATAAATCACGACCGAGTTGGTCTGTACCAAACCAAAAGTTTTCGTTCACTTTTGCCTTATCATATGCATTTGACCCGTCAGAACCTGTGCCATCAAATGGTAAAAAAGATACTTTATCTAACACTGGAATTTTAGCTGGTAGATTACGGCGATTAACATCTTGTTCCGCATAATCATGATGACTTAACATCGGTCCAATAAACGCAAGTATAACAATGAGAATCAGCCCAATCATTCCTACAATCGCAAGTTTATTACGCTTAAGCTGTGCCCATGCATCTTGCCAAAAATTCTTACTCTCGCGTTGCATTTCTGGTTCTTTGTTCAAATCGATGTCACGCATAACAAAATCAGTGGCCATAATACCTTCTGACGTATGCGTCATAGCAGCATTAGATTGATCATCAAGTGACTTGTCTATATTTTGTGTCATTGTTTTTTACCCCCTTGAACACGAATTCGTGGGTCTATCATTCCATATAAAATATCCACAATAAATATTGATACTATAAATAGTGTACTAAATAGAATAGTAGTGGCCATAATAACTGAGAAATCATTTGTAGTTATAGATCTAACAAATTGATCCCCTAATCCAGGTACCCCAAAAATATTTTCTATTGTAAGTGTGCCAGTTAAAATCCCAGCTAACATTGGCACAATAATCGTGATAATCGGTATTAAAGCATTGCGTAATGCATGTCCGAAAAGCACACGCATAGATGAATTACCTTTTGCTCGCGCTAACAATATGTAATCTGAGCTTAATACTTCAATCATTTCTGCTCTAATATAGCGCGCTACTGTTGCCATCACACTCGCAGATAATGCAAGAGACGGTAATACGGCTGTTGAAAATCCTTCCCAGCCTGCAACTGGAAACCACCGCAATCTAACTGCAAAAACGTATTGAAGTAATACAGCCAGCACAAAAGAAGGAACTGATACTGCAATAACAGAAATAACTGTTGTTGTGTAATCAACCCATGTATTTTGCTTTGTTGCTGCGGCTACACCTAAAATAAGACCTAACAGTACACCAATAATCATAGCTGTTATCCCCATTTCCATGGATGGAATTAATCGTGGCCCTATTAAATCCCATACAGGCTGATTATGATATTGAAATGAATAGCCAAAATCGCCAGTAACAACATTTTTTAAATAATGTAAATATTGCACCGCTACTGGATCATTCAAACCATATTTTTCATTTAAAATCGCCTTCTGTTCAGCATTTAATTTAGCATCATTAAATGGTGAACCCGGCATTAATTTCATTAAGAAAAAGGTAATCGTGATAATAATAAAGAGCGCAATAAACATATACATTAATCGTTTTAATACATACTTTGACATCTAATCCCCCCTAATTAATTGTCGAAATTAACATTCCCTTCAAAATATTCAGAAATATTTAATAACATTATATATACTTTTTTCATATAATTGCAATATAGTTTCACAATTTATTAAGAAAATCTTTTAACTGGTAACTTTAAATAACGTTAGCTTTTCTAAATATGTATTATGTATTTATCTTTGTGAATAAGTGCGGTAAACTGATATAACATACGAAAGCGGAGTGAAAAGATGAAACAAAAATACACTTTTGGAATGGGACTATTACTTATTCCTTTAATTTCATTCATTGTCTGGTTATGTCGTCAGCACACACTAATCAATTATTTAAATAATTTATTCATCATTGCTACCATATGTTTTATCACGCTATTTCTTCTCTTAATCATTCAAGAAGGCATTTTTGATGCAACAAGTTTTGGATTTAGAAGACTAAAATACCAATTATCTTCGAAGAAAAAGCGTACAATGATTGAAGATGATGAATTTTTCAATCCACAGCACGTAAAAAAAGAAGACTACCCAATATTTGATTGGCTCGTCCCTCTGTTAATCATTTCCCTTATTTATATTATTATTTCAATCATTATATCGTTATTACTATAAAAAGCTTTCTTGCTATTATCTCATAACAAGAAAGCTTTTTATTTTAATTTTTATGCTTCGAATTTTTTAAATACAAGTACAGCATTATGGCCACCAAATCCAAGGCTATTACTCATAGCATGCGTAATTTCTAAATCTTGTGCTTCATTTGGTACAAAATCTAAATCACATTCAGGGTCAGGTGTCATTGCATGAATTGTTGGTGCAACTTTAGAGTCTCTAATAGACAACGCTGAGAATATTGCCTCAATGCCACCCGTAGCACCTAATAAGTGTCCAGTCATTGACTTAGTTGAACTTACTTTCAAGTTGTTCACAGCGTTACCAAAGGTATTTTTAATTGCCTGAACTTCAAACAAATCACCTACTGGCGTACTTGTACCATGTGCATTTAAATATTGAACATCTTTTGCTTCAATACCTGCATCATCTAATGCAGCTTGCATTGCTCTTGATCCACCTTCACCTTGAGGTGCTGGCGCAGTAATATGGTAAGCATCGCCAGTTGTTCCGTAACCTACAATTTCTGCATAAATATTTGCGCCACGCGCTTGTGCAGATTCTAATGATTCAATAAACAGAATGCCTGCACCTTCACCCATGACAAAACCATCGCGCCCTTCTTGGAAAGGTCGGCAAGCAGTCTCTCTATCATTATTTGTTGATAATGCACGGCTAGCGCTAAATCCTGCAATTGCCATGTCAGTTATTGGCGCTTCTGTACCACCAGTAATCATTGCATCTGCATCACCACGTTGGATAATTTTGAATGCTTCACCAATTGAGTTTGTACCTGTAGCACATGCGGTCACTGTTGAACCGTTAGGACCTTTTGCACCAGTATCAATCGAAACTTGTCCAGTAGCCATATCCGGAATTAGCATCGGTACGAAAAATGGGCTTACACGTCTAGGACCTTTTTCTAATAATTGATTATGCGCATATTCAAACGTTTCCATACCACCGATACCCGAACCAATCCATACGCCAATACGCGCCGCATTATCATCGTTAATTTCGTATTGTGCATCTTCCAATGCTTGACGTGCTGCTACAACTGCATATTGGGTGAAGCGATCCATTCGACGCGCTTCTTTGCGATCTAAGTAGTCTTCTATATTAAAATCTTTTAATTCTCCAGCCAATTTCACGTTATACGGGTCGGTATTAATTCGAGTAATTTCATCGATACCGTTTACCCCTTTAAGTGCATTATTCCAAGAAGTATGTGCATCATTACCAATTGGAGATAGTGCACCTATACCAGTGATGACCACTCTATTTTTCTCACTCATACATTATTTCCTCCTATTTTCCCCATTTGATAACCATAGCGCCCCAAGTTAGACCGCCACCGAAACCAACTAATACTAATGTATCATCGTCTTTAATTCTGCCATTTTCTAATTCTTGATTAATACTAAGAGGTATGGAAGCTGCGGAAGTATTACCAAATCGATTAACAGATACACTCATTTTGTCTTTATCGAGACCTAGACGTTCTCGTGCTGATTCCATAATTCTAATATTTGCTTGGTGTGGCACAAACATATCAATATCTTCAGATTTTAATCCTGCTTTTTCAACCACACGTTTTGACGCTTCACCCATAATTCTAACCGCAAACTTAAATACTTCACGACCATTCATTACTAATTTACCATTTTCTTGGTTTAGGTATAAGTATTTTCCACCGCTACCATCTGAACCCATTTCATAACTGATAATGCCTCTACCTTCAGAAACTTCACCAATAACGGCAGCACCGGCACCATCTCCAAATAATACAGCTGTTGAACGATCTGTTAAGTCAGTAATTTTTGATAGCTTATCAGCACCTACAACTAAGATATTATGATAATCTCCTGATTGTATATATTGTTTTGCGGTAATCATTGAATACATAAAACCAGAACAAGCAGCTAATTGATCCATAGTTGGTATTTTACCTGTTTCTAGTTTGTCTTGCAGTATATTTGCTACAGATGGAAAAGGCATATCCCCCGTAGCTGTAGCTACGATAATCATATCTATATCTGACGGTTCTAAACCTGCATCTGCAATAGCTTTTTTACTTGCTTCATATGCTAGATCAGATGTGTCTTGATCTTCTCTAGCCCAACGTCTTTCTTTAATACCTGTCATTTTAGAAATCCATTCATCTGATGTTTCTAAGAATTGCTCAAAATAGGCATTGTCGATTACTTTTTCAGGATAGTATGTCCCAAAACCTTTGATACCCACGTTCATGGATGACACCCTCTTACTTCATTTTTTAATACCAGGTATTAATTTAACATTTGTCTCTATTAAACTCAAGCAGATACCTTTTAAATCATATTAAAATCATTCAAAATGCGATTATTGCTATCACGTTATATCGAAAATTACATCATTTTATTCAAAAAATGCAACGGTATCATATGATTGTCACTATACAAATAATCAATGATAGACTACAATAGTATTATATATTAAGAGTGGAGGTAGAAACATTCATGAGACACCTCGTAACATTGATTTGGTCTTTAATTTTATTACAAATGGTTAATTTTGTATTGAATAGTTTAAATGGTGGTGGTACGCTAAATTTCATTACACCAGTAATTATTGCAGTTATTTTCACTTTATTTGTAATTCTTATTAGCTCTATGAATGAAGCACCACGTGAATTAGAACATTCAAAAAAATAATACCGTTATATCTCAATTGTCGACAAGGTTCTGGACTTTGTCGTTTTTTTATACATTATTATTTAAAACTAGCAAATCATCTAACTAAATCTATAATAAAAAAGTCGAGGAAGTGACTTAATTTTCACTTTCTCGGCTTTAATATTTAACTCTTTATTTATCTGTTGGTCGTTGAACATCGAATGTTAATTCTTGTTGGTCATTGATATCAACGTACACGTTTGTACCTTCCGGCATGTGTTCTTTAATCATCATACGTGCTAAAGGTGTTTCAATTTGCCGTTGGACAAATCGTTTTAATGGTCTAGCACCAAACTGTGGCTCGTATGCTTCTTCTCCTAACCATTGTTTAGCCGCATCTGATACTTCGATTGAAATGCGTTGATCCATTAAGCGAATGTTTAATTGCGTCAAGATTTTATCAACAATCATACTCATATCACTAACTGATAATGGTTTAAATAATACAATATCATCCATTCTGTTTAAAATCTCTGGTTTAAAGAAAGCATGCAAGCTATCCATAACCGCTTTTTCAGTTTCTTCAGTAATGCTACCTGTGTCTTTTACATTTTCAAGAAGAATTTGGGAACCAATATTACTAGTCATGATAATAATTGTATTTTTAAAATCTACGCTACGTCCTTTAGAATCAGTTAACCGACCTTCATCTAAGATTTGTAATAACACATTAAAGACGTCACTATGTGCTTTTTCAACTTCATCTAATAAAATAACTGAATAAGGATTACGTCTAACCGCTTCTGTTAATTGTCCACCTTCATCATGTCCTACATAGCCTGGAGGGGCACCAATCAATCTAGATACAGCATGTTTCTCCATATACTCACTCATATCAATACGAATCATATGTTTTTCTGAGTCGAATAATGATGCTGCTAGTGATTTAGCTAATTCTGTTTTACCAACACCAGTAGGTCCTAAGAAAAGGAAACTACCAATTGGTCTATTAGGATCTTTAATACCTGCACGTGCTCTTACAACAGCATCTGATACCAAATCAACAGCTTTATCTTGACCTACAACACGTTCATGCAAGATATCACTTAAACTTAATAATTTTTCTCTTTCTGTTTCTACTAATTTAGATACCGGTATACCTGTCCATTGACTTACTATATCGCCAATTTCTTCATCAGACACAACCTCGCGAATCATGCGCTCGCTATCGCCTTGTTCGTCTTGGAAAGCATCTTCAAATTCTTGTAATTCTTTTTCTAGTTGTGGTATTTTACCGTATTGTAATTCGGCAGCTTTTTCAAGATTACCTTCAGTTTGTGCATCTTCTAAAGCTTGACGACTACGATCTAATTCGGCACGTTTTTCTTGCACTTTGGCAATTTTTTCTTTTTCTTGTTCAACACGTGATTGTAATGACGCTTGTTTTTCTTTTTCATTTGATAATTCTTCTTGTAATTCTTCCAATCGCTGTTTACTTGCGTTATCAGATTCGTTTTTTAAGGCACTTTCTTCAATTTCTAACTGCATAACGCGGCGATTCACTTGATCTAATTCAGTCGGATTTGATCCCATCTCTGTGCGAATTGTTGCACATGCTTGGTCGACTAAATCTATAGCTTTATCTGGTAAGAAACGATCTGTAATATAACGGTCAGACAATTCCGCTGCAGCTACAAGTGCACGGTCTTGGATTCTAACACCATGATAAACTTCATAACGTTCTTTCAAACCACGTAAAATAGAAATTGTGTCCTCTACGTCTGGTTCGCTCACGCCTACTTTTTGGAAACGACGTTCTAATGCTGAGTCTTTCTCAATATATTCTCTATATTCATTTAAGGTTGTAGCACCAATACAGTGTAATTCGCCTCGAGCTAGCATTGGTTTCAACATGTTACCAGCATCCATGGCGCCATCTGTTTTTCCAGCTCCAACAAGCATATGAATCTCATCAATAAATAATATGATACGTCCATCTGAATCTTTTACTTCTTTTAATACAGCTTTAAGACGTTCTTCAAATTCACCACGATATTTTGCCCCTGCAACTAATGCGCTTAAGTCTAACTCAAAAATCGTTTTATCTAACAAAGATTCAGGTACATCTTTTTTGACTATTCGTTGGGCAAGACCTTCTACAATAGCAGTTTTACCTACCCCTGGTTCACCAATTAATACCGGATTGTTTTTAGTTTTACGACTTAAAATTCGAATTGTATTACGAATTTCTTCATCTCTACCAATAACAGGATCCATTTTACCTTGACGAACTTCTTCTACAAGGTCACGACCATATTTTTCTAATGCTTCATAATTTACTTCAGGATTTTGAGAAGTCACGTGATTTCCCCCTCTAATTTTTTTTATTATTTCTTTAATGACATCTTGTTTATTCTCTATTGTTTGTTGCATGATTGTATCTATATCCATAGCGGCTCTGAGTAGATGTTCCATAGAGATATAGTCATCTTCGTATACTTTCATATAATGTTCAGATTTAGTCATTAATTCATTGGCTTTTGCACTAATATATTGACCATATTGTATATTGTCACCTTGTACACTTGGATAGCTTTGTAACTTTTCAGCATAATCTGCTTCAAGCTTATCAACATCGATATTTGCACGTTCTAAGATGCTTTTGATTAAACTGTCCGGTTGTTCTAATGCGCCTTTTAAAATGGCTTCTATTTCAATATTTTGTAATTCATGTGTTTTACTTAATTCAACAGCACGTTGTAACGCACCTTGAATTGCGTGTGTCATTTGGTTAATGTCCAATTATTTCACCCCTACATTATCAGAGTTGGCCAAATTTTGACTTTGACTTTCTTTGACCTTAACTATATTATAGTCGCTCTTTTGCCTTTACGCAACTATTACACTCAACTTTTTGGTTTTAATTTTTGCTTGTAGCGTTTGATATCAGTTTTACTAGTATTTAAAGAAAAAGAACACTAACTTCATAACATCAAGAAATTAGTGTTCTTTATTTAATTTATATCTCAATTAACCCACACCAAGGGCAATCTTGGCATAGCGAGACATCATGTCTTTATTCCATGGTGGATTCCATACAATATTAACTTCAGTATCTTGGATTTCTGGAATTTCTGCTAACACGGTTTTAATTTGATCAATAATCTGTGGCCCTAAAGGACACCCCATCGATGTTAAAGTCATTTCAACTGTACATAATCCTTCTTCATCTACATCTACTTTATATACTAAACCTAAATTCACGATATCAATACCTAATTCAGGGTCGATTACCATTTCAAGAGCACCTAGGATACTATCTTTTAAAGCTTCTTCCACGAGTATCACCTCTCAATATTTGTCTGTATACTAATATATCAAATATCCGACAAAACGCCAATAAAATGCTATGATACTAATAAAATGAAAAATGTTTGAGGAGAACTATATGCAACCTTATTTAATATGCCTCGATTTGGACGGCACATTACTAACAGATGATAAAGAAATCAGCCCTTATACAAAGGAAATTTTAACGGAATTGCAAAAGGCTGGACACCATATCATGATCGCGACAGGTCGTCCCTATCGCGCAAGTCAAATTTATTATCATGAACTTAATTTAGAAACACCTATTGTTAATTTCAATGGTGCTTTCGTACATCATCCAAAAGATGCTCAATTTGACACAATTCATGAAGTTTTAGATTTAGACATCGCTAAAAGTGTCATCGAGGTACTACAACAAGCAAACGTAACAAATATTATTGCCGAAGTACAAGATCATGTTTTTATCAATAATGAAGATCCTCGATTATTCGAAGGTTTTTCTATGGGTAATCCTAAAATAAAAACGGGTAATCTATTAAATTCTCTTGACACACCGCCAACATCTCTACTTGTGGAAGCTGAGGAAATTCATATTAATCGCATTAAGCAAATGTTAACACGTTTTTATGCTGAAAATATTGAACATCGTCGTTGGGGTGCACCATTCCCTGTCATTGAAATAGTAAAACGGGGTATAAGTAAAGCACGTGGCATTGATGTTGTTAAAGACTATTTGAATGTGCCAACATCTCGAATTATCGCTTTTGGTGATGAAGATAATGATTTAGAAATGATTAAATATGCGAAATTTGGTGTTGCCATGGATAATGGACTAGATGAATTAAAACATGTTGCAAACCACGTTACTCATGACAACAATAGCGATGGCATTGGTCGTTATTTAAATGAATTTTTTGATTTAGGATATAACTATAAAGGATAATGCATTCAGTACACTATATTTAAGGAGAATGAAGACATGCAAAAAATGATTGTAGTAGGTGCTGTAGCTGGTGGCGCTACCTGTGCAAGTCAAATTAGAAGATTAGATAATGACTGTAAGATTACAATATTTGAGCGAGATCGTGATATGAGCTTTGCTAATTGTGGCTTACCCTATTATCTAGGTCAAATCGTTTCATCTCGAGATCAATTATTACCTATTACCCCAAGCTCATTTAAAGAAGATAAAAACATTGATGTTAAAACATACCATGAAGTTGTCGCCGTCGATACGCAACGCAATATTGTAACTGTCCGAGATCGACAGAAAAATCAAACCTTTGAAGCAGCGTATGATAAATTGATTCTCAGCCCAGGTGCAAATGCTAACAAACTCAACAGCGATAGTCCTATGGTTTTTACACTTCGCAATATGGAAGATACTGACCAAATAGACAAATATATTAAAAAACATCACGCACAACGTGCACTTATAGTTGGTGCGGGTTATATTGCTTTAGAAATTCTTGAAAATTTATATCATCGTGGTTTAGATGTCACATTAATCCATCGCTCTGAACAAATTAATAAACTGATGGATAGCGACATGAATCAACCAATTTTGGAAATGCTGAACAAACATAAAATACCATATCGATTTAATGAAGAAATCGATGATATTGACGGCTCAATCGTTCACTTTAAATCAGGTCACTCTGAACAATATGATATTGTTATAGAAGGCGTAGGAACACATCCAAATTCTAAATTCCTTGAGTCTTCAAATATCCAACTAGATACACAAGGTTTTATTCCAGTAAATGATAAATTTGAGACAAATATTAGCAATGTTTATGCGCTTGGAGATGTGATAAAATCACATTATCGCCATGTAAATCTCCCTGCACAAGTCCCATTGGCTTGGGGAGCCCATCGTGCGGCTAGTATTATTGCTGAACAAATTGCTGGGAATTCAAATATTACTTTTAAGGGCTATTTAGGCTCAAATATTGTTAAATTTTTTGATTATTCATTCGCCAGTGTAGGTATAAAGCCTAATGAATTGAAGTATTTTGACTATAAAATGGTTGAAATTACTGGTGGAACACATGCTGGCTATTACCCAGGAAATGATAAATTGCATCTACGTGCCTATTTTGATACAAATAATCGTAAAATCATTCGTGCTTCTGCAGTAGGAAAACAGGGTGTGGATAAACGCATCGACGTACTGTCAATGGCCATGATGAATGACTTAACAATTGATGCACTTACCGAATTTGAAGTCGCCTATGCGCCACCATATAGTCATCCCAAAGATTTAATAAATATGTTGGGCTACAAAGCACGTAATCTTTAAAAATTTTAGGCAACGATTAATTAAATCTAGCATATAAAGCGAGCCATTATTACGAAGTATTGAAGCTAAAAATAAGCACAAAGATGATGTTGAATTTCAAACCATCTTTGTGCTTATTATCTTGAGATTTATATCCTATCCTGTTTTCTAGAGATAATGTACCAATCTCTTCTATCAAATGATTATTTAACTTAATCCAAACATTTTAGTTAATGGACCAAGCGGTAAAATAATTCCTAAAATGATTGTAATCACAATTAATGCAATTGTCGTCCAAAATAATCCTTGTGTTGATTCATGCTTTTTACGTTTTATGATCGTTACTTCCATTAAAGCAACTACTGCTATGCTACATACCATTTTGAGTGTCAATAACATGTGGTTGCCTCCACCACTTGCAAATTCTTTAATAATTATCCAAAATCCAGAGATTAACGTTAGCAAAATAACAACCCTCAACACCATATGTAATGGTTTAGCTGTAGGCGTTCCACCTTGTGTTTTCGAATAATTAAGATATGTCACTATAAACATTATAATCGCAAGCACCCAGCTTAAAATATGTACATGTAACAAAACTTTATCCCCCCACTAAAAAATATCAATAATTACTTAAATAAATATAACATATTTACCACTCTACTGTATTCATCATCATTTACATTTATAACAATACATGTGCATCAAATCATAATTAAAAAAGCCTTGCACCTGCACAACAGCGGAAACAAGCCTTTGAAATCGTAGACTAAAGTATAATATTCATGGAACCATTCATTCTACAATTCATCACTAAATACAGAATATGAATTTTTCACGTTAAAACGATAATTTCAATAACAAAAATGTGAGCGGGACAGAATTCATAATGAATTCGTAGTCCCGCCCCAGCAAGTTGACTAGGATTGAAAAAAGCTTAGTATAAGCGTATTTTTAATCCAGTCAACGACTGCTAATATATATTTCATAGCCTAAAACATAATGATGTCCCAGACTGATTTGTTATTAAGTAAGAGACGATTTATATCTTAACCTCTATAACTATATGTTTACACACTAACTTATTCTGCAATATATGTTGTTAACGTACCAATATTGTCAATTGTTACTTTTACTTCATCGCCAGGTTGTAAATATTGTGGTGGCTCCATTCCAGCTCCAACCCCAGCCGGTGTACCAGTTGCAATAATGTCACCTGGATGTAATGCGACATATTTTGAAATTTCTTCAATTAATTCATCAATTTTTAAAATCATTTCTCCTGTATTACCATCTTGACGGATATCATTATTTACTTTAGTCACTATATTTACATTTTCCGGTGTTGGTAATTCATCTTTAGTCACAATAAATGGTCCCATAGGGCAACCACCCGTTAAGCTTTTAGATAAAAATGCTTGGTCTTGAGCATCCTGCGCTTTACGATCTGTAATGTCATTGATAATAGTATACCCATAGACATAATCTAGCGCTAAAGCTTTAGGAATTTTCTCACCTGATTTACCAATAACAATACCAAGTTCACCTTCATAATCCAATTGATCTGTAATATCTTTATGATTCGGAATTGTAGCATTATCGCCGATTAACGATGAAGCTGCTTTTGTAAATACATAGAGGCGTTGGACTTCATGATTAAGTTCGCTCGCATGATCTTGATAATTTCTCCCAAAAGCAATAACATTATTTGGCGGTGTCACTGGTGGTAAAAATGTAATATCTTTGAATGCTATTTTATAATCCTCTGCTCTGCCACTATCTTCTGCAGCAACAACAGCTTTTCGTACTTGTTCTTGAAAATCTAACGTTTGGTTTTGTTGTAAGCCCGCTAATAATGATTTAGGATGAAAATCCCCTTCTGCAAAATCAGCAAATACTTTTGTTAAATCCCAAACCGCATCTTCACGTTTTACTTTCACGCCGTAAGATGTGACGTCTTCATGTTTGAATGACAAGAATTTCATTCATTATCAACTCCTCATCTATATCTTAACTCATATTATAACTATAATTTTCTTAAAATCACAAATATATATGTCCGAAAATTTCAAAAGTTAGCTCATACATTATGACAAACCTTGTTCAAATAATTTCGCTTTAAAAATCTTGATTGGACTGAACTATATGGATAATCTACCAAACTGGAAGAAATATAAAGAACCTTTTACTTCAGTATGGAGCATGGTTTCTAAAGCATTTTTATAATATTGCATTTGAATGCGATATTTTTCTTTAAGTTGTTCTCCTATTTCTTCATCTGTCATACCTTTTCGTCTATTAAAAGCATCTGTCTTATAATCAACAAAGTAATATTGATTATCTTTCTTATAAATTAGATCAATCATACCCTGAATAATCGCTACGTCTTCATGGTTATCTGATATATTATCAACTTTTGCTTGATTTACAACAAAAGGTAATTCACGATAAATTTGTTCAGCTTCTGCGATTTCAAGATATAAATCACTTTGAATAAACGTCATTATTTCTGGAAATTTAATGTCTTTCTTAGCATCATGTTCAATAATTTGTTGTGTGATTAAATGATCAATATATTGCTCCAATGCTTCCTCTGTCATACGCTCAGGTTTGAAAGGCAAATGTTGCATGACAGTATGCATTAATGTTCCTACTTCGTTGGCTTTACGCTTCGTAACATGACGCATAAATCTTGGCCGTTCATATGTCGCAACACCAATGCGATATTGTCGAACGCGATCGTAGTTCGTATTGCTTTCTTCAGTTTCCAGTTGTCGTTTTAATTCAGATACGGATTGCTTAGAAGGCTTAGTGGTATTAATCACGTTTGGATATTTAAACTTAAGCTGTTGCGTAATTTTCGCCTTAATATCATCGTTTCCTGTATCCAACGTATTAAGATCCGAAATAGAACGCTGCTCATTCATATCTTGATGATTAGCTTCAATAATATCTTCAAAATAATCAATAATGATATTTACGTTTGGTCTTATGTTTTCTGCTAAATTTGCAATATCATTTTCGAACATTAAATCCGGTGTCAGTTCATAGGACTTATGCTTCGACAAAATACCATAAATAAGTTCAAAAGGATGTTCTGCCGTCAAACGCTCATTAATAGCTATATGTGAACCTGAAATAGCTAATTTTTCGTACTCTTCAAGTTTTTTTGTGGATTTAAGTCTGCCAATTAAAATAAGTTGTTCCTTTGCACGTGTCAATGCCACATAAATTAAACGCATTTCTTCTGATATCATTTCTTTTTCTGTTATTGCTTTATAAGCAACAGATGACAGTGAAGGATATGCCATGTTTTTATCAATATCATAATAATCGATACCTAAACCATATTTTTGATTTAAGATAACTTGTTCCCGTAAATCTTTCTTATTAAATTCCCTTGTTAATCCTGAATAAATAACAAATGGAAATTCTAATCCCTTACTGCTATGAATAGTCATCATTTTAACGACATTATCATTAGGACCTACGATATTTTCTTCGCCAAAATCTTGGCCGCGGTCAATCAGTTCATCTATAAAACGAATAAATTGATAAAGTCCTCTAAAACTAGAATTTTCAAATTCGATAGCCTTATTAAATAATCCATAAAGATTGGCCCGTCGTCCTTTACCACCAATCAAACCACTGAAATATTGGATAACATAATGGTCATGGTAAAACTTATCTATGAGTTGGTAAACTGGATTACTTTGACTATAAATCTGATACATTTTAATATCAGCTATGAAATTTTGTAGTTTCTTTACTAATTTTTTATTAGCCAAATCATGGTTAATATAGTTCACAACAGATTGATAGAAATAGTCATCATTAGGACTGAAGACACGTATATTAGCTAATTCATCTTCGGTAAATTGATAGATGACCGAACGCATCAATCCTACTAAATAAATATCTTGTAAAGGATTATCTATTGTTCTTAAAAATGATAAAACTAATCGCACTTCCGTTTGTTCGAAATAGCCTTGTCTACTGTTCACGTGAAAGGGTATGTCATGATCTTTAAACGCTTGTTGCAAGTCTCTAGCTTGCGAAAAACTACGTTCTAAAATAACAATATCTTTATATGTTGGTTGACGATAGTGACCCGTTTTCATATCAAATATACGCTTATTTGCTAAAATATCTTTCACCTGTTTAACAATATATTCAGCTTCTTGTTCTGAGCCATTTAGTTCACTATGTTCTTTATCTGCTTCAATCAATGTACGCAGCTCTACTGGATGATCCACCTCATCAAATGGCGCACCATAGTACAATTGTGCAGCATCATCGTAACTAATTTCACCAACTTCTTCGTCCATCATGTGCTTAAATAAATAGTTAGTGGTACTTAACACTTCTTTTCTAGATCGGAAGTTTTGCGACAAATCAATGCGTATACCTGTGCCGTTACCCTCTGCATTAAAACGTTGATATTTCTCAATAAATAGACTTGGGTCTGCTTGTCTAAATTTGTAAATAGATTGCTTGACATCCCCTACCATAAATAAATTACCGTCTGCTTCTGAACCGGTCTTAATGCAGGATAATATTTGTTCTTGTACGCGATTGGTATCTTGGTATTCATCTACTAATATTTCAGCAAACTGTTCGCGATACATCTCCGCGATATGAGAAGGTGAGCCATCATCATTTGTTAATATTTGTAACGCAAAATGCTCATAGTCAGCAAAGTCTAGGATATTACGACTTCGTTTTTTTTGACCAAATGCAGTTATAACGTCTTTAACAATGTCTGCTAATATATTTACTCGTGGTGCCAACCTTTGCATATCTCGCTTTAAATCTTGCGCACTGCGTGAGAAATAGTCTGCTTGGACTTTGGATACAAGCGATTTATATTTATCGTAATATGCTTTAGCTTCAACAAGTGCATCACCCATAGTTTCATTTACTTCTTTTATCTTTTTAGTCAATGCAGGAAATCTACTGACAAATTCATGATTTGCAATTACATCACTTTGTATCATATCTCCATCAAAGGCTTTAGTCATAAAAGCCATTTCATCTTCAATGACAGCTATTTGCTTGTCCGTATCTTCAGCTAAAGTAAATATTTCATAGCTTTTACTTAAAGCCTCTTGTGCAGCACGTAAAAAAATACGCGACAAATCTGTCAACAATTGTAACAAGTTGTCTTGTTGTGCTTCATTTTGGTATGGTTTCACTAATTGGGTTAACCATTCAAAAGGATTGGGGTTCGCAATACTAAAGTAATAAAGAGATTTAATGATTGTTCTAAAGTCATCGTCATTTCTATCCTTAGACAATTGCTCTGCTAGTTCAATGAAATCGCTGTTTAACACATCATAGTAGTGTTCTAAAGTTTCATCTATGGTCTGTTCTAACAGTAAGATGTTTTCTGCTTCACTACTCGTTCTAAAATTAGGATCAACATCTAACACATCGTAATGCTGTTGTATTAGCTTTAAACAAAAACTATGCAATGTAGAAATTTGAGCTTGGTGTATCTTTATGCGTTGATTCTTTAAATGCGTATTATTAGGATCTTCAAGTGCTGCTTCTTGAATGCGTTGTTCTACCCTATGTTTCATTTCACGTGCACTTAAATTAGTAAAAGTAACCACCAATAATCGATCAACATCAACATTGTCTCTGATGATACGTTGAATAATTCTTTCTACTAAAACTGCCGTTTTCCCTGAGCCGGCAGCGGCCGCAACTAACACATCTTGACCTTTAGCATATATACTTTGCCACTGCGCATCTGTCCAAATTACCCCTTCGGGCTTGACTGGTATCATGCATCGTCACCTCCATCTTTAACCGCCTCTTGGATTTCTTCAATAGGATTAATTGTTTCATCAACTGTACGATATCGTTTACTATCAATCATGCCATCAACATGACAAACAGACTGATAGCTACAATATTGACAAGGTAAAGTTTGTTTATATTTTAATGGCGCCACTTCTGTATGTCCTGCCATAATATTAGATGCGGTTTCAATAAAGTTACGCTTATTATGCTCAATAAACTTCATGATTGTCGCTTCATCAGCGACTTGACTGCCTCGCTGATTTATAGTGTTTTTAGCTGTTTTTCCCACGGGTATGATATCAGACACAAATTTTGGTTCCATTCTTAAATCTAAAGCATTTAACACTTCTTCTGAGCTATTTACTAATCCACTCATTCTAAACGCTTTTTTAAAATCTAATTCTAACTGAACATTATCAATATCAGTCCAATGTTTATAATTGATGCGAGGTTCATGCACATGAAAATACAGCAATCCCCCTGGTTTAATTGTGTCTGATAATCCTAACCGTTCATGGTTCTGCAAGACAATATCCATATATGTCATCATCTGCATTTGTAAACCATAGTAAACCTTCTTTAAATCTAGCTTTGCACTTTCTTTTGACGATTTATAATCAATAATATTCACATAACTTTGATCATCTTCAGTGTAGGTATCTATGCGGTCAATTTGTCCTCTTATATTAATCGGAATGCCTTGAGTTGTTTGAAGTGATTCGGCCATAAGTTCATCTTGATGAGGCTTGCGACGAAATCCGGTTTCAAAGCGTTGTGGCTTAAATTTAGAATAGCTACTTTGGTATTTTAATGCGCCAAGTGTCGTTTCTATAATGGCGCCAATACGCTGCGATAAATAGCGATAATAAGCTGTAGAATTTAATAAATTAAATTGAACTTTCGGTAAAATTTCTTCAAGTGCTTCAGAAGTCAGCTGTTTGATTGTCTTAGCGTTTAAATGTTTAAAATCACCATTAACTCTGTCAGAAATGTACTTTAATACAGAATGAAAAATGTCACCAAGATCAAAGTTTTGCAATTGATATTTCGTACGCTCATTTAAGCGTAACCCATGAGAAGCATAGTGTTTAAATGGACATTGTTGATATCCTTCAAAACGTGACACACTGGCATTAATCGCTTTACCATATAATTGCTGTGCCAATGGATCACTCAATTGTACAGTGTGATTATCATAAGTTAATGACGTTAATAAATAATCAAGTCCATCATTTAATTGTGCATCATCTCGCATGACTTGATACGTATCTATCCATGTATCTGCAACGATTTCATCATCAAGCCATGCACGTAAAGCTTCAAATAAATGAATTTTAGTTTGATGGCCATGTTCAACGAGTAATAATGGTTGTTGCGCATGAACATAATTTAAATTATCTATCTGCATGTTTGTATAAAGCTGCTTAATTTGAGACAAAAATGGACTGATTTCTTTTTCATCGCCAGAATTACCCATTAAGCTGTACGAAAAAGTTACTTGTTGTGTCGCACGTGTCATTGCTATATAACATACAAATGCTTCATCCATCTGCAAAACATCTGATGTTGGACTCAACTCAATATGAGTTTGTGTTTCAAAAAATTTCTTTTCTTCATCAGATATTAAGCTCGTAGAAGCAATCGGTTGAGGTATCACGCCATCATTCATACCAACCATAAATACTTTAGCCTTGTTGTCTACTTTAGCTAAATCCATGCTCCCTATTGATACTTGATCTAGCGTTTGAGGAATCATGGCAAATTCTAACTGTTCTAAACCAATATCTAGTACTTCGTTAAAACGTTGTAATGACATCTCAGTCGTTCCAAATACTGTGACTAAATCATCTAAAATTTGAATGATGCCATTCCAAATTTGATCAATTTCTTCTGCTTCTTCATACCGATGATCAGCCTCTAACGTATCACGTATAGTCATTAATTGATTAGGCAGTTCAAAATATTCCATGCTTTCGTAAAATGCCGTAGCATAATCAATGACAGTATGCGCATCATTCATCGCCTGTTCGAAATAGAGAATTTTATGAACCACATCATCTTTTAGTCGCACAACCTTTTCAAAGGTTTCTTGTTCTTCAGGTGTAAGCTGATGTTCTTTACGCCCCATTTTCTGGAAATGTTCTATTTGAAATCGAGATTCATCAAACCAACGTTTCCCAGTGATACCGCGTTCTAATACAAAATTTTCTAATAAATCAATAAGATAACTGCTGTTTTTTATTTGGGATGTTAAGATATCTGTTTTAAATAAGCGCAGCATAGCATCTGTACTCCAATTTGTACGCATAACTTCTATTAATGAACGCACCATTTCCATGATAGGATGATGTGTCATAGATTTCTTTATATCAATATGAAATGGGATGTCAAATTGTGGCAGGATAGATGCTAATAGATATGCATAGCTTTCATCTCGATACAGTATAGCTATGTCTTGATACCTTAAGTGTTGCTCACGCGTCGCTTTAATAATTTGTCGTGCAACTTCATTGACTTCTTCTCGTATACTTGCTGCTTCAAGTATTTGAATGTGACCTTGTTGTTGGATTGGATTAATTTGTAAAGCATCAAATTCTTGTTCTAAGTGCACTAAATCATGATTAGTAAATCGATGTTGTTGGTTAAAATGTTTGCGATTTAAAGTTATATTTAATTCTGCTGCAATTTCTTCTAAATGTTGTAATACTTCAGATGGCTTTCTAAATAGACTAAATGGATCAGTATTTCCATCAGTTGTTAGAAGTACAGTTACCTTCTTAGCATACTTCACTAAATGTTTGATAATGTCGTACTCTAATGATGAAAAGTTATGGAAACCATCTATATAAATTTCAGCACGCTTCAACCATTGTGACTGTGGCATAACATTAATGAATTGTTTCAGCTTATCTTCTGATGTGATATAACGTCCAGCAATTTGACGCTCAAACGCATTATAAATTAATGCAATATCTTCTAATTTATGTTGCGTGCGTGTAGGTAATGAATGTTGTGTCACAAGCGATTGCAAATCCTCAGGCGTTACAACATATTTCTTAAAATCTTGTATTTGTTCTGCTAATTTCTCACTAAAGCCATAATATTTAGCTTGAGAATGATAAAGCTTTAATTCCTGTTGGTGATTTTGAACAATATCATAAATCATCATTTCCATGGCTGATTTAGATAAGCGTTCTTCTGATAAGCCACCTACTTCTTGAAACACACGATGGCTTAATCGCTCAAAATGTAGTACTTCTGTTCTAAGACTTCCATACAATTCATGGTCGCTTACAAAAGCTTGTTCCAACTGAAAGGTACTTTGAGTAGGGGCTATGAGTACAATCGGGTCTCCAAGAGGTTGGCGTTTCATTTCTGATTTAATGTCACTAATCATTTGATAGGATTTGCCGGTCCCAGCTCTTCCGATATATGTATTAAATTCCATAAATATAGCCACGCTCCTTTATTAAATTCATTTTAACACAGAACATACGTTTCTATATAGTGATTTTATGAGGTTGTTCGCAGATAATCGAAAATACTTTTTATGATAAATAAAAAGAGACGTTGCGCATTGAAATGCAATCATCTCTTGTCTATATCATTAGCTCATATCAGGGTTAAAATTAAATTTAAAATCAGTTAATGGCCAAAATCTTAAAGACACTTTACCGACAATTTGCTTTTCATCGATAAGTCCAAAAGCACGGCTATCTTTACTTACCTCACGATTGTCTCCTAACACGAGGTATTTATGTTGAGGTATGACATTAGAATTATGTTTTGCACCGGCCAAATCTTTTATATCTAAAGATCCAGTAATATACTCTCCTTGCTTACGTTTCATATTGTATTCGAGATAAGGTTCTTTTACTTTTTTTCCGTTTATAATAAGTTGATCATCTCGATAGTATACTTTGTCACCTGGTGTGCCTATAACGCGTTTAACATAATCATCCTTTTGGTTAGCATGGAAGACAATGACATTCCCCTTTTTCACAGTGCCTACTTTATAGACGATAATATTGACCAGAACATGATCGCCATCTTTTAATGTTGGATTCATTGAGTCGCCTTTAATGGTATATGATTTCGCTACAAAATTAATGATTAGTATGACTAAAATAATACCTACCGCTATAGCTATTAACCATTCTGTCAATTCCTTTTTCACATAAACACCTCCTTTATCGTTCATAGTTATAACGAAAATGATGGAAAGGATAATAAGTTAAATTAACATCACCAATAATGTCTTTTTTATCTATAAGTTGATATGACTGAGATTGCTTATTTAATCGACTATCATCAGATAGTACAAGGTACTTATCAGGTGGAATGATATCTCCTTCTGAATGAGGTAAATTGCGTAACTGAAAGTCTGTTTTTATATTTTTAGCATATGGTGCTTTAATTTGTCTATCATCTCGATATAATTGCCCCTGCTTGACTTCAACTGATTCACCAGCCATACCGACAATTCGACTAAACTTTAAATCACCATGTTGTCGGAACATAACGACATCGCCATGTTGTAGTATGTTAAACGTCACTTTGACTTTATTAACAATGACACGATCATTTTTTTGTAAAACAGGTGCCATGTTCTGTTGCTTTACTACTGCACCTTGAATAATAAAAACATTTAAAATGAAAACAAAAATTATCGCAGCAATAAAAGCTATTATATATTGACTAACTTTTTGCACCTTGTCACTTCTCCTTTGATTGACCCATAAAATACTTTTCAACTTGTTTGCCAACAATCCATAATACAACTGTAACTAAAATCAATAATATGCCACGAATAGGATGCGTAAATAATGTTGTTATTCCTGTGCCCATCATGCCTAATAATAATATAGAAATCAATTTAGAGATTAGCAAAATAATAAAGTAATATTTAGTCTTAATATGGGATAAACTTGCAACAAAATTCACTAACGTAGTGGGCGTAAACGGGAAGCATAGTAAGATAAATATAGGCACCAGTCCTTGTCTATCTATAAAATGAATAAGCCTTTTCACCGCTGTTCTTTGCTGAATTTTAAGCATAAATTTGGAATGAATAAATCGTTTGCAAATAAGATAGACTGTAAATGTACCTGCTACAATTCCCAACCAAGATATAATAATTCCTACAGTAAATCCATAAGCATGAATAACAACTGTAATATAAAGAAATAACGGTAAGATGGGTACCATAGCTCTTAAATATAGAAGTAGAAAGCCAGCCAAATAGCCCAAATCTCGAAACGCATCAAACCATTGTTCAATTTGTTGTAACATGAGTGACCTATCCCTTCTATAAATAATGTCTGACATTGCTATTTACTTAAAAACATTGTAGCAAATAAACGCCTACAATACCTTATTGAAAGACTAAAAACCGATATGCAGCACTATTACCACATATCGGTTCAACAAACTTTAATAAACCATTACCTATTATAGGCGTGCTTCTAAATCAGCTTTTTTATCTTCATAACCTGGTTTACCTAATAATGCAAACATGTTTTGTTTGTATGCTTCAACTCCAGGTTGATTGAATGGATTAACGCCTAGTTGATAACCGCTCATTGCGCAGGCTAATTCGAAGAAATATACTAAATAGCCAAATGTTTCTTCATCTAATCTTGGTACATTAACGACAATGTTTGGAACACCGCCATCTGTATGTGCTAATAGCGTACCTTCAAATGCTTTAGTATTGACTTCGTCCATTGTTTTGCCTGCTAAATAGTTTAAACCGTCTAAATCCTCGCTATCTTCTTCAATCGTGATATCTTGTTTAGGATGATTTACTTTAACTACAGTTTCAAATAAGAAACGACGTCCTTCTTGGACATATTGTCCTAAAGAGTGTAAATCAGTTGTATAGTTAGCACTTGATGGATAAATACCTTTGAAATCTTTACCTTCTGATTCACCAAATAATTGTTTCCACCACTCGTTGAAATATTGCATAGACGGCTCATAGTTAATTAACATTTCAGTTGTGTAGCCTTTATTATAAAGAACGTTACGAATCGTTGCGTATTGATATGCAATATTATCGTCTAAATTATCAGATGATAACTCTTTACGTGCTTTATTTGCACCTATCATCATTGCTTCAACATTAATTCCAGCTGCTGCAATAGGCAATAGACCTACGGCAGTTAGTACAGAGTATCGTCCGCCAACATCGTCAGGAACAACAAATGTTTCATAGCCCTCATTATCAGCAAGTTGTTTCAACGCACCCTTTGCTTTATCAGTAGTAGCAAAAATACGTGTTTGTGCTTCTTTTTTACCATACCGTTGTTCAACTAATTGCTTAAATAATCTAAATGCAACTGCAGGCTCAGTAGTCGTACCTGATTTAGAAATTACGTTAACAGAAAAATCTTTATCAGCTAAATAATCGAGTAATTCTTGAGTGTATGTGGATGATAAATGATTTCCAACAAAAACGATTTCAGGATATTCTGTATTATTACGGAATGATGAGGTTAGCATTTCAATTGCAGCACGTGCACCTAAATAAGATCCTCCAATTCCAATTACAACAAGCACATCAGAATTAGCTTTAATGCGTTTTGCCGCTTCAACAATTCTAGAGAATTCTTCTTTATCATAATTTTCTGGTAAATCAAGCCAACCTAAGAAATCATGACCCGCACCTGTTCCCTCATGAATTGTACGATGAATTGATTTTACAATTTCTTGTTGTTGTTCTAGTTCATGTTTTTCAAAAAATTCTAACGTTTTACTATAATCTAATTGAATATGCGTCATTTAAAAAGCCTCCTGTGGGGTAGATTACTTTAATTTTACTAACTTTGTATACCTTATTCAAATTTCAAGTCCTTAGAACTAAATTTGAGCTATTTAAAAAATGATAATGATATCAAATTAAAGTAAAATCTACCATTACTTTTTTATGCATTTTTCATATTTTTTAAAAATTACAAAAAAGCTTTAAATGTGAATATATAAGGCTAATAAAGAAAAATGATAAAGTTATAAAATGTATAATTATGTAATAAAACGGTTTTATTTTCATTACCTTTCTGTTATGATAAAGTCATAATGATAATTATGAAAACAATTTGAGGTGACTATATAATGAAAGATAAAATCGTGTTAGCTTATTCTGGTGGATTAGACACTAGCGTAGCAGTTAAATGGCTTATAGATAAAGGATATGATGTTGTAGCTTGTTGTTTAGATGTCGGTGAAGGAAAAGATTTAGATACTGTACACTCTAAAGCTTTAGAAATGGGCGCAATTGAATGCCATATTATCAATGCTACGAAAGAGTTTAGTGATGACTATGTAAGCTATGCTATTAAAGGTAATTTGATGTATGAAAATAGTTATCCTCTCGTATCAGCATTATCACGACCACTCATTGCTAAAAAATTGGTAGAAATTGCTGAACAAACACAGTCAATTGGTATTGCACATGGCTGTACAGGTAAAGGAAACGATCAAGTACGTTTTGAAGTAGCGATCAAAGCTTTGAACCCTAAATTAAAAACATTTGCACCCGTGCGAGAATGGGCTTGGAGCCGTGAAGAAGAAATTGATTATGCATTGAAACACAATATTCCTGTATCTATCAATCATGATTCTCCTTATTCAATTGATCAAAATTTATGGGGCAGAGCAAATGAATGCGGTATTTTAGAAGATCCTTATGCAACGCCTCCAGAAGATGCATTTGATTTAACAACACCTATTGAAGAGACACCAGATACTGCTGATGAAATTATCCTATCATTTAAAAAAGGTATTCCAGTTAAATTGAACGATAAAGCCTATGATTTAGATGAGCTAATCTTAACTTTGAATGACCTAGCTGGGAAACATGGCATCGGTCGTATCGACCATGTAGAAAATAGACTTGTAGGTATTAAATCGAGAGAGATTTATGAAACGCCTGGTGCTGAAGTCATTTTAAAAGCACACAAAGCGCTTGAAACCATTACGCTAACAAAAGATGTGGCACATTTCAAACCAATCATTGAAAAACAATTCGCAGAGCAAACATACAACGGGTTATGGTTCTCACCTTTGACAGACAGCTTAAAAACATTCATTGATTCAACACAGCAACATGTTGAAGGAGATGTCAGAATTAAATTATTTAAAGGTAATGCCATCGTTAATGGCAGACAATCACCTTACACGCTTTATGATGAAAAATTAGCAACCTATACTAAAGAGGACGCATTCAATCAAGAAGCTGCTGTTGGCTTCATTGATATCTTTGGCTTACCAACACAAGTCAACGCCATGTTACATGGAGGCTATAGCAATGAGCAATAAAGCATGGGGTGGACGCTTCCAACAGCAACCCGAGGAATGGGTAGATGATTTTAATGCGTCCATCGATTTTGACCAAACCTTAATTGATCAAGACATTGCAGGAAGTATTGCACATGCCACAATGTTAGCAAATCAAGGTATCATCTCAACACAAGACAAAGCGGATATTATAGACGGGCTAAAAGCAATACAAGCTGATTTTCATCAGCATAAATTAACATTTAAACATTCATTGGAAGATATTCATTTAAATATTGAACATGAATTAATTGAGCGCATAGGTGCAGCAGGTGGTCGACTGCACACTGGTCGTAGTCGCAATGACCAAGTTGCAACGGATATGCATTTATATACAAAACAACAAGTTTTAGATATAACAACGTTAATTAAATCTTTCCAACAGACCATCGTTGAGCTTGCCAATCAACACGTTGATACGATAATGCCTGGATACACGCATTTACAACGTGCTCAACCTATATCTTTCGCACATCATATTATGACATATTTTTGGATGCTTGAACGTGATAAAGGACGCTTTACTGATAGCTTAAAACGTACAGATATCTCACCATTAGGTGCAACAGCCTTAAGCGGTACAACATATCCAATTGATAGACATGAAACGAAGGACTTACTCGGATTTGCTAGCGTTTATGAAAATAGTTTAGATGCCGTTAGTGACCGTGATTATATTGTAGAAACATTGCACAATATTTCATTAACAATGGTTCATTTATCACGCTTTGCCGAAGAAATTATTTTTTGGTCAACAGATGAAGCAAAGTTCATTACACTTGCGGATGCATTTTCAACTGGTTCCTCTATCATGCCACAGAAAAAGAATCCCGATATGGCTGAACTTATCCGTGGCAAAGTGGGACGTACAACAGGTCACTTGATGAGTATGCTTGTAACACTTAAAGGGTTACCACTAGCATACAATAAAGACATGCAAGAAGATAAAGAAGGATTATTTGATGCTTTGCATACGATCAAAGGTTCATTAAGAATATTTGAAGGTATGATTGCAACTATGACTGTTAATTCAGAACGCTTAGCACAAACAGTTACACAAGATTTTTCAAATGCAACAGAGTTAGCTGACTATTTAGTTACTAAAAACGTCCCATTTAGAACTGCACATGAAATCGTTGGAAAAATAGTATTTGAATGTATACAACAAGGTATTTACCTCCTAGATGTCTCACTAGAACGCTACCAGGCTTATGACGCACGCATTGAAGCAGATATCTATGACTACCTCAAACCAGCAAATTGCTTACAACGTCGCCAAAGCTATGGTTCTACGGGACCTGATGCAGTTAAACATCAACTTAAAGTAGCGCAAGCATTACTCGATGAATCATAAATCATTCATTAAAAATTGATTTCATTTTATAATGATTTCTTTTGGTTCTATAATAAATCGGACTGGTGAGATAAAACACTAGTTCGATTTTTAAATTTTGAATAGAAAAATAGTGCAATTACCTCTATAATAATTAGCCTATTGGTTATTCGACCTACTTGCAGATAATCACTAATTTAAGCTGTAACATAAATATGCATTTACCATAAAACTGCCTAAGACTTATCATCTTTTGGTGTGATTGTATAAGTAATTGCTATCGTTACCAGTATGATGATATGACTGATTATTCCTAAAAAAATGGCATAACCAGATGCATAGAACGGTTTAAAATACCCTGATGTTTCATACAAATTCATAAAAACATGCGTACAAATGAAAGATATTACTATACCTATTGTTCTAATCATAAATGTTGAGACATAGCTCTTAAAGCTTTTAATAAACATTCCGAGAGCAATAGATATTATAACTAGCGGAATATATCCCCACATCACTTTATAATGATAATCTATAATTAAACCAAAATAATCTATTGGAAGAATGGATAGTAAGTAGATGGATAATTTAAATTTATTCACTGGTATGGTTCTCCTTTAACATGTGATGATTTCAAATAAAGTATTATTAATTATCTTTACGTAATATATTATATCTGCTAAGTTTTAAAATTTTATGAAGAATCGACATGCGTTTGTATTTAAACTTTGTTATTTACAGTAATATTTTATTGTGATAACTATGCTATTAATTTCTAATCATTTTTATAAAAAAACTTTCGCTAAGTTCACATTAAATCAATTTAGCGAAAGTGTTAGGTATCCTTCTCACAACAAGTCTTATTACAATAACGCATGAGATATACATTCTTATAATATTAACTAAAATATAGCAGCAGCGCATTAATATCAATATACATAAAATGTTTGCCCATTTTAAATAAGTATAGTAAAACAATAATCAGTAAAACAACAAACATTGCCGATTTGTATTTTTTCTTTTCCTGCTTCTCTTCTTTTTCATTAGTTTTATCCCTATTTAAATATTCCAGTAATTCTGCTTCTATTTCTTTATCTATTTTTGATTTCTTGTCTTCATAATTTTTACTGTGTTTTTCAGGAACTTTATTGTCATTCTTTTGATTATCCTTTCGAGTCATATCTTATACTCCTTTTTACCTACAAAACTTACGCCTTAAATACTTTCTGATATTGCACGTACCCTGACACATAATGTTCTATATCATCAATTCTTACACGATAACCATGATGTTTAATAAAGAAACTATTTAAAATGCGACCTGGCTTTTTAAAATACATCGCAATTTCAGGATAAAAGAAACCCGTGCGTTCATAATCTGCCCTTGTATGGATCGTATCAATAAATTTATCTTCGTCTAACCATTTTGCAACCAAATCATCATATCCCGAAGCTTTAGCCTTTTCAACTAAATGATATGTGGCCATCAGCATTTCTAAAAACGTAGGGTATGTTGTTTCCCTCTGTTTAATATAATCCAAGTGAGAACTAACGTTTTGAATTCCAAAACGGTAATACTTTTCTTCCGATGAAATTTGAACTAACTCATTTGTGCAATAGCCTAACCAATGGTCATGATATTTCCAATAATCATTAGCAATAAAATACTCAAATAATATTTTTACCGTTTTTAACCATTGCGGCTGCTGATCGATTTGATATAACCGTAATAGCGCAAGTGCTGCTTCTCCATCATAATATACAATACGATATTTTTCTTTTACAGTTAAATCTGGATAATTTAAAATATGTACCGTTTCGCCTGTCGTCTGATTAATCATTTTTAACATACCTTGAGCAACTTGCTGCGCTACATTTAAATAACGTTTATTAAATTGTCCATATTTTAAATATTCACATACAGCAAAAATAAATGACGCATTTTGACCTAATTTAATTTCATTGATATCATTCGTACCATCAAAAACAAACATTGCTCCTGAGTTATCTTTGCATAAACAATAATCAATAATATAGTCAATTGCTTTCTCTGTTGATGTAATATCTTTCTGTTGATATGCTAAACCTTCAATTAATGCATACGTTGAGGAAGCGTGTCTAAGTACGTTATAAAAATTAATCGTTTTATCAAAATGTGGAAAATAACCATAAATATAGCGTCCATTCGGCATTAGCATATTTTGTAAAAAGTCAGAACTCTTATCTATTAACTTATCAATTTCTGTATGTAAATTATTAACTATACGTAAGTTTTTTTGATATCCTCTTCCATGTAATTGATAAATACCTTCACCATCATATATAAACCCTTGTGTATAAAACTTCGTTACATTTTTATCTTTGTAAAATTCATAGCTAAAACCTTTTTTATGTGTCGTATATTTTTTAAGATAATTATTAATATTTTCTTCGGATAAAAATAAAGTGTTCGTACCTTTTTTAGGTCTAACAAATGCATTGGCATTAATTTCTTCTGGTAAAAAAGTTAAATTCCAATAATTATCCATTGCAATACCAAAATCAATATAATTTCTACGAGTAGTTATCAATTCTTCAGCTACATTATCAAAACGAATGGTTTGTGTATCAGTAACGATATCCAATTTTATCCATTGCGGATAACTACCTGCTTGTTTCTTAAATTTTTGGCATCGCTTCATAACATCACGTTCAAGATTACGCTTATTTTTTAATAATTTGACTTGCGCTTTAATATTGGGTTTGCCCAAACTCACAAATATTTTATCAAATTCAGGATAGAAATTGTTGACTTGATCAACTAAGTCTTGAATTTTACTTTCTATATTCATAGGCTTTCTCCTTTAATAATAGGTTAACTTTACTTTACAAATATTTTATTTTTTCTGCAAATTTTCAATCAATTATAAAAAAGGACGGACAGACGCCCGACCTTTCTGTAAAATATAATTAATTTTCTTTACGATTTTTATGACGTTTGCCGAATAATAATAAGGTAAGCAATGATATCAAACCAAAATTAATTTATAATTCGAACACCATCGTAGGGCTACATCTTATCACCCTAAAATGATAACGAGCTGTATATTATCTAATACATAAGAGAAAAGACAATTTCTATCAAATAATTTTAATAGAAATTGTCTTTTTTACATTGTTTAAGAACTTAATGTCCCAGACCCTAAAAATTATTATTGTATTTTATGCCCAACCACGATAACGAGCAGCTTCAGCAGTACGCTTAATGCCGACAATATATGCTGCTAATCTCATATCAATTCTTCTATTTTGAGATAATTCATATATTGTATCAAAGGCTTCAACTAATTTTTCACGTAATTTTTCATTAACTTCTTCTTCTGACCAATAGTAGCCTTGGTTATTTTGCACCCATTCAAAGTATGATACCGTTACGCCACCAGCGCTTGCAAGCACATCTGGTACTAGTAAAATACCTCTTTCTGTTAGAATACGTGTTGCTTCAGGTGTCGTTGGTCCATTAGCTGCCTCAACAACAATATCAGCTTTAATATCATGTGCGTTATCTTCAGTAATTTGATTTGAGATTGCTGCTGGAACTAAAATATCACAATCTATTTCAAATAGCTCTTTATTCGAAATCGTATCTTCAAATAAATTTGTTACAGTACCGAAACTATCTCGACGATCTAATAAGTAATCAATATCTAGTCCATTAGGATCGTGTAATGCGCCATATGCATCAGATATACCTACAATTTTAGCACCCATATCGTATAGGAATTTTGCTAAAAAGCTACCTGCGTTTCCAAAGCCTTGAATCACTACTTTAGATCCTTCGATTTGACGTCCTCTTCGTTTAGCTGCTTGTTCAATAGCTATAACAACACCCAAGGCAGTAGAACGATCACGACCTTGTGAACCGCCTAAGACAATTGGTTTTCCTGTAATGAAACCAGGTGAATTGAATTTATCTAATGCGCTATATTCGTCCATCATCCATGCCATAATTTGTGAATTTGTAAATACATCAGGTGCTGGAATATCTTTAGTCGGTCCCACAAATTGTGAAATTGCTCTTACATAGCCACGAGATAATCTTTCAACTTCATGAATACTCATCTCACGTGGATCACACACAATACCACCTTTACCACCGCCGTATGGTAAGTTGACAATGCCACATTTTAAGGTCATCCACATAGATAAAGCTTTTACTTCCTCTTCATCTACTTCAGGATGAAATCTTACGCCACCTTTTGTTGGCCCAACTGCATCATTATGTTGTGCACGATAACCAGTAAATGTTTTTACAGTTCCGTCGTCCATTCTTACTGGAATACGCACTTCTAAAAATCTTAATGGTTCTTTAATTAAATCGTACATACCATCATCAAAACCTAATTTATGTAATGCCTCTTTAATAATACTTTGTGTAGAAGTTACTAAATTATTAGTCTCAGTCATGATCCTCTTCGCCTCTTTTTAACTAATGATTTCGCTTTCATAAACATTGTAACAATATGTCTTATGTTTTTAAAGGGGTTTCATACTAAATGTTACAATTTTTTGAACAGCCTTTAGTACTACCATTACAGTATGCCTAGCAATTTGTATAAACATCATATCAAAACTTTATATCCCAATGTTTGATTGCCGAATTAAACATTGTGTCACAATAATTTAATCAATTTTACTTCATACAAATAAATCAAAACAACTCCTTTATATAAATAAAAGAGTTGTTTTGTAAGCCCTTACATTTATAATGCCACAACCCACCAACAAAATACAAGCCCAATTTAAGACGACACTCCAATAAAAAGGAGCAGAACATAATTCATTATGAATTCGTAGTCCGCCCCGGTAAGGTTGACTAGGATTGAATAAAGCTGAGTATAAGCGTATTTTCAATCCAGTCAACTACTGCCAATATTTGGTTCAGAATATAATAGAGACATGTACTGTGTGTTTCTTTTAGTCCCGCTAGCTCGTGTTAATGACCTCTAATTCTCATCTGTTCTTGGTAGTGGATAAAAGCCATTATTAAATTTTTTCCACAAGTTCGGTGGTAATTCATAATGATCTTGTCGTGTTGAATCAAATGTAGAAATAATATCTTGCTCTTTGCCTTTTTCGATTTTTGAAATAAATTGATAATCGAGTGCAAGTTCACGTCCTAAAGCCACTAATTCGATATCTGCTGTTTCAACTGCATCTAATGCTTGGTCAGCCGTGAATATAGAGCCTATTCCAATCAATGGCATGCGACCATCTATCCATCTATGGATCAGTGGTAAGCGTTCTTGACCAGCGTATTTACCTTCTCGTGTTTCACCATGTACATGCATTGTTGATATATGAATGTAATCAATAGGTTGTTCTGCCAAAAGTTCAACCAATTGCTGAGTGATTTCCATTGTAATTCCTGGCGATTCTTGTTCTTCTGGTGATAAACGATATCCAACAATAAAGTCATCACTTGCATATTTTTGCTTTGCTTGAAGTACTTCTTGAACGACAGCTAGTGGAAATTTCATTGAATCTGCCCATTCATCATTGCGTCTATTATAGTATGGAGAAACAAATTGATGAATAAGATAATGGTTAGCTCCGTGAATCTCAACGCCATCAAATCCCGCTTCAATCACACGACGTGTTGCTTCACCAAAATCTTTAATCGTTTGTTCAATTTCTTCTGGTGTTATCTCTCGCGCGTGATGTTCTTGCTGCTCTCCAAAACTTTTCATTGAAATTGGACTAGGAGCTACAACATCACCATTAGGAGTCAAGTTTGGCAATGACTGTGCACCACCGTGATGTATTTGAACTAACGCCTTTGCGCCGTGTTTTTTCATCACTTTTGCTAAACGCTTTAAACCATCGATATCGGAATCATGTGCGACTGAAGGTTGACCTGGAAACGCTTTACCAAGATCATTAACATTACTTGCTGCATTAATCGCTAGACCAACATCTTTAGAACGCGTTTCACTAAATGTTATTTCACTTTCAGAAATTGTACCATCATCATTTGAAGTATTGTGTGTCATAGGTGCCAAAACAAATCGATTTTTTAGTTCAACACCGTTCGGTAGTTTAACTTTCTCAAATAACTTCGCATATTTTTTATTCATTGCAAATTTTCCTCCTTAATTTTGCACAAACTATAGCATGTGAACAACTTTAGTTCTAATTATTTGCTTGTTAATACATGTTGACATCCACTTTTTTTCTTCCCGAAAAACTAAATATCAATCATTTGTGAATTTTTATATAAAAAAACTAACGTTCCTTTTAATCAGCAACGTTAGTTTGACGTGTTCACAGTCATTCAATTGTTATGCATCGCACGTTTTGACTGTTTAATCCAGACCGGTAGGCGTTCTTCAAGCGTTTGAAACCCATACTTTTCTGTCTCTTTTATTTCATCCAAAACGGATTGTTTTTCTTTTTTACGTTCATAGTTTTTAAAGTAATCATTATCTTTAAGGGACAAATTAAGCTTTCCTTCATCATCAATTGATAAAATTTTAGCTTTAACTACCTGTCCCTCTGACAGAAATTTCTTTAAATTGTGGACATAGTCATCCATGATCTCTGAAATATGAATAAGTCCTTCAGTATGGTCAGGGGTCTCAACAAATGCGCCATAAGGTTGAATACCAGTCACACGTACCTTAATATGTTGACCTGCTCTATAGTGATTATTCAACGTGATAACCCCTTATATCTATTTTACTTAACATAATAATAATAGCACAAAACGATAATGTGGACTAATAATATTGTTAGGAACAGAGAAATCATGTAGTTTATAGACTAATTAAAAACCATGCAACTGATAACAATCAATCTACATGGTTTTAATCCTTGTTAAATCATATATTCTATTTATAAAAGTAGTGCTTGGGCTACCTATTAAATCCCAAGCAGCCAACAACTCATACAGCTAAATATTTAAATCCTTGTTGGTCGTGATTATATCGCGTTCTTAGTTCTTATTCTGCTACATCGATACCTTCAATAACAACATCATGTACAGGTTTATCTTGAGGACCTACTTTAGTATTAGCGATATCTTCTAATGTAGTGTCTCCTTCAATGAGTTGTCCGAAAACCGTATGCTTTTGATCCAACCATGGTGTACCGCCATTTTCTTTATAAGCTTGAGCGATTTCTTCAGGCCAGCCACCATCAACAAGTTGACTAATCATTGATTCTGGAATGTCTTTCATTTGTACAACAAAAAATTGTGACCCATTTGTATTTGGACCAGCATTGGCCATTGACAAAGCGCCATATAAGTTAAATGCTTCTAATGAAAATTCATCTTCAAAAGCACTTCCATATATGCTTTCTCCACCCATACCAGTTGCTGTAGGGTCACCACCTTGAATCATAAAGTCATTAATCACACGGTGGAATGTAACACCATCATAATAGCCATTTTTCGCATGTGTCACAAAATTTTCAACTGTTTTTGGAGCAATATCTGGGAATAATTTAAACGTCATGTCACCTTTATTTGTATGCATGATTACTTTAATTTCATTATCTTGTATTTCTTTATTTAACTGTGGATAGTTAGCCATTTCAATTCTCCATTCATGTTATGATGATATACATATATACTAACATATTTGAAAGGAAGTCATATAACATGTTACATCGATTTTCACATAAAACTGGGACTTATGGCGTCTCCATTGTAGAACAGCATGGTGATGAGGTTCTTGTTCAAATTGAGCAAGTGATTAAACATCCAAAACAAGGTGATTTACATCATCCCAAAGCTACAGAAGGCGTATTCTTTCATGAGCGTAAAGCGCTAAGCCACTTTGAAAAGCGTTATGCTAAGCAATCACAATTACGGGAATTTAATGTTGAACGTATGTCTTATGAAACATCATTGCAACAAGCACTCTCCGCATTAGAAGATTCACTTAAAGAACAAAATGATGATTATGCACAGCGCGCATTAGAAAATTTGTCACGCATAAAAGAGGATTATACCCTTCAATATAAACAAAATTTTTACTAAAAAAACGTGTTTCTTCTTATTTAAAAGTCTCGATAAATGTAAGCATAGTAGTGATTGTCACGTTTTTCAGAACAATATGATTCATGTATAATGAATAACATAAACAAATTTTTAAAGGAGGACAATATAATGAGTTGGTTACATATTGCGGTTATATTACCGTTAATATTTGCACTCATTATTCCAATCCTATATCGATTCGTACCACGTATCCATTTAGGATGGTTTGTATTACCTGTCCCTATCGTCTTATTTATTTATTTTTTAACCTACATACCAATTACGACGTCAGGTAATACGATAATGAGAACTTTAAACTGGATGCCTCATATCGGAATGAACTTTGACCTTTATATAGATGGCTTAGGTTTATTGTTTAGCTTATTAATTACAGGGATTGGTAGTTTAGTCGTACTTTATTCGATTGGATACTTAAGTAAGCAAGAACAACTTGGAAACTTTTACTGTTATTTATTATTATTTATGGGTGCGATGTTAGGTGTTGTCATCTCAGATAATATGATTATGTTGTACTTATTCTGGGAGCTAACGTCTTTTTCCAGTTTCTTACTGATTTCCTTTTGGAGAACACGTCAAGCTTCCATTTATGGTGCACAAAAGTCACTAATCATTACAGTATTAGGCGGCTTATCTTTACTCGGTGGTTTTATTCTATTAGGTATTGCTGGAAATAGTTTTAGTATTAAGCAATTATTTGAAAATACCATTGAAATTCAAAATAGCCCAATATTTAATCTTGCGATGGTTTTAGTTTTAATTGGAGCTTTCACCAAATCTGCACAGGTACCTTTTTATATTTGGTTACCAGATGCTATGGAGGCGCCAACACCAGTAAGTGCTTACTTACATTCTGCAACCATGGTTAAAGCAGGATTATATCTAGTGGCACGTATGACACCATTGTTTGCTGTATCTCAAGGTTGGATTTGGACCGTGACACTTGTCGGTCTAATCACTCTATTTGGGGCTTCTTTAAATGCAACTAAACAAACTGATTTAAAGGGTATTCTTGCATTTTCAACCGTCTCTCAGTTAGGCATGATTATGTCAATGCTGGGTATTGGCGCAGTAAGCTATCATTTCGAAGGCGCTGATAGCCAGCTCTATATTGCAGCTTATACTGCAGCAATGTTCCATTTAATTAATCATGCGACATTTAAAGGTGCCTTATTTATGGTGACAGGAGCGATTGATCACGAAACTGGTACGCGTGATATCAATAAGCTAGGTGGTTTATTGACTATCATGCCGATGACCTTTACGCTTACGATTATTTCAGCATTAAGTATGGCAGGCATTCCACCGTTTAATGGTTTCTTGTCAAAAGAATCATTTATAGATGCTATGCTTTCGGTAACACATGCAAATATTTTTAGCTTAAACACATTAGGTATGATTTTCCCAATCATGGCTATTGCTGGAAGTATCTTTACCTTTGTCTACGCTATTAAATTTGTCATGCACATCTTTTTTGGCAAACATCGTCCAGATCGTTTGCCAAAACAAGCACATGAAGCACCAATTCTCATGTTAGTGTCACCTACTATTTTAGCGATCCTAGTGATTGCCCTTGGTTTATTCCCTGGATGGACATCACAAGCACTTGTTGCACCTGCAGCACAAGCAATCAGTCAGTCATCAAATGTAGTAGCAGAATTTGAACTATTTCACGGTCTGACCCTAGCTTTCATCTCTACGTTAGTGATTTATGCTTTAGGAATTGTCTTTATTTTAACGTTTACTTACTGGGTTAAACTATTGCAAGCTCACCCTCAACGGCTAACGTTCAATTATTGGTATAATCGTTCGGGCATGCTTTTACCTAACTATTCTAAGGCAATGACAAGTAGTTATGTAGATGGTTTCTCACGTAATCATTTAGTTATTATCTTCAGTGCTTTATTAGTCATCACTATTGCTACACTGTCAAGTGTGCCTTTCCACTTTGACTTTAAAGACGTAAATCGTATTAGAATCTTTGAAGCAGCTATTATTGTATTGCTTGTTGTTGCTGCGTTTATGGTCGTCTTAGCTAAGTCTAGACTCTTTAGTATTATCATGTTGAGTGTCATTGGCTATGCCGTATCGGTACTATTTGTCTTCTTTAAAGCACCTGATTTAGCTTTAACTCAATTTGTTGTTGAGTCAATCTCAACTGCATTATTTTTACTATGTTTCTATTATTTGCCTAACTTAAACCGTTATAACGAGACGCGATCATTTAAAGTAACGAATGCTTTGATATCTGCTGGCGTAGGACTTGTTGTTATCATTTTAGGTTTGATTGCCTATGGTAATCGCCATTTCACTTCAATAGCTGAGTACTATAAAGCGCATGTGTATGATCTGGCTCATGGTAAAAACATGGTCAACGTCATCCTCGTCGATTTCCGTGGTATGGACACTTTATTTGAATCATCTGTACTTGGTATTGCAGGTTTAGGCGTATATACAATGATTAAATTAAAAAACAAGCATAAAGCCAATTCAAGTGAGGTGAAGCGTTATGAACAGACAGAAAAATAATTTAATGTTACAGTATGCTGCTGTCATTATCGCTTTGTTAATTTCACTTTTTGCTGTCACATTATTTTTAGCAGGTCATTATACACCTGGTGGTGGCTTTGTCGGTGGTTTATTAATCTCAAGCGCTTTAGTAATTATCACCATTGCTTTTGATATCAAAACAATGCGTCGTATCTTCCCTTGGGATTTTAAAATTTTGATTGGTATAGGTCTTGTCTTTTGTGTAACAACACCTATTGCAAGTTGGTTATATGGCGAAAATTTCTTTACACATACTGAATTTAATGTTCCCTTACCATTGCTTGCACCTATGCATATGAATACACCTATGTTCTTTGACTTTGGTGTGTTATGTGCCGTAGTTGGTACCGTAATGACGATTATTATAACGATTGGAGAGAATGACTAATGGAAATTATCATGATTATTGTTTGTGGCATATTAACTGCCATCAGTGTCTATCTCATCTTATCTAAAAGTCTTATTCGCATTATTATGGGAACAACAATTATCACACATGCCTCAAATCTCTTTTTAATCACAATGGGTGGTTTAAAAAATGGTGAAATGCCTATTTATGAAAAAGGTATCTCTCATTATGTTGACCCTATACCACATGCCTTAATTTTAACTGCGATTGTCATCGCCTTTGCAACAACAGCCTTTTTCTTAGTACTTGCATTTCGCAGTTATAAAGAATTAGGCACTGATAATGTCGAACGTATGAAAGGAGCTCCTGAAGATGCTAGAAAGTAATTTATTAGTGGTAGCCATTATCGTGCCGATGATTACAGCGATTATACTAGTATTCTTAGGTAAGCGTCCTGTTATCAAACGTTATGTGGCTCTTATTGGATGTGTGTTAACGTTAGTAGCTGCGATTGTTAACTTTAATCATGTGGCACAACATGGTCCAATTAAAGTTGAACTCGGCTCATGGTCGGCACCATATGGCATTGTTTTTACTTTAGATTTATTTAGTGCCATGTTAATCATTACCAGCATTGTAATTACAATGCTAATTATTTCATTTTCAATTCCTACATCTGGCATACATAGAGAAACGTATTATTATTACTTCTCTATTATGTTTATGTTGACTGGTATTATAGGCGCATTTACTACCGGAGATATTTTTAACTTATTTGTCTTTTTCGAAGTATTTTTAATGTCTTCTTATTGCTTACTCGTGCTCGGTAGTACGCAAGTTCAATTGAGAGAAACGGTTAAATATTTACTCATTAACGTTGTATCTTCTACATTTTTCGTTATCGCAGTAGCAATTCTTTATTCTATTGTGGGAACGTTAAATATGGCAGATATCAGTCAAAAACTAGCACAACTATCAAACACTGAAAGCGGATTAGTTAGCATTGTCTTTATTTTATTCTTCTTTGTTTTTGCAACAAAGGCTGGTGCCTTTCCAATGTATGTATGGTTACCTGGTTCATATTATGCACCTCCATTTGCTATTATTGCTTTTTTTGGTGCATTGTTAACTAAAGTCGGCGTATACGCGATTGCTAGAACTTTGAGTTTATTTTTCCAAGATACCGTTGGCTTCTCACACTATCTTGTCTTATTCTTTGCATTACTAACAATTATATTTGGCTGTGTAGGTGCGATTGCATTTAATGATACGAAAAAGATCATTATTTACAATATTATGATTGCTATAGGCGTGATTCTGGTGGGTGTTGCCTTAATGACACAAACTGGTATGATGGGCGCAATATATTACACTTTACATGATATGTTGGTCAAAACTGCCCTGTTTTTATTAATTGGAGTAATGTATCAAATCACTAAAACTACAGATTTAAATCAATTTGGTGGTTTAATAAAGTCTTATCCTGTTTTAGGATGGACATTCTTTATAGCCGCACTTAGTCTAGCGGGTATACCACCATTAAGTGGTTTTTATGGTAAGTTATTAATTGTAAAGTCTACATTTGAAGAAGGTTTCTATATCAGTGGTATCGTTGTATTACTATCAAGTTTAGTCGTATTATATTCCGTTATGCGTATTTTCTTAAAAGGATTCTTCGGTGAGGCATATGGCTATAACATAGCATCAAATCAACAAATTACCACGATTACAATCATTTCAATTGTTGCTGTTACCATTACAGTTGTTTTTGGATTATCGGCAGAGGTACTTTATCCTTATGTTAAGGAAGCTGCAATGACTTATACAGATCCTAGTATTTATATTAAAAGTGTATTGGGGGTAAATGATGATTGCATTTCAATTTATTGTTAATTTGATTCTTTCTGTTATCTGGCTTTTATTAACTGGTAGCTATACCCTCAATAATTTCGTCCTTGGATTAATTCTTGGTTCCCTATTCGTATTTTTATTTTCAAAAGTATTACCGCAACATTTTTATTTATATCGCGTATATAAAATTATAAAATTAGCCGTAGTCTTTTTGATTGAATTAATTAAAGCAAATATTGATGTATTAAAGATCATTTTACGGCCTAAAATCAATAATCATCCTGGATTCTTTGTATATAACACAGACTTAAAAACAGATTGGCAAATCGTCTTATTATCTAACCTTATTACGTTGACACCAGGAACTGTCGTCCTTGGTATTAGTGACGACCGCACTAAAATCTATATTCATGCCATTGACTTTAGTACTAAAGAAGAAGAAGTCGCTAGTATTAAATCATCATTGGAAAAAGTAGTTAGAGAGGTGGGGAACGAATGATTCATGTCATTATGATGATTGCTTTAATCATTGTTGCGTTATCAATGATTGCAATGTTTATTAGGGTCATTTTAGGCCCCTCTCTCGCTGATAGAATTGTTGCACTAGATGCGATTGGCCTGCAATTAATGGCCTGCATCGCACTTTACAGTATTTTTATGGGGGCAGAGTATTTATTAGTAGCAATTTTACTCGTTGCCATACTTGCATTTTTAGGTACAGCTGTATTTAGTAAATTTATTGATAAAGGTAAGGTGATTGACCGTGATAACGACGATCATCAATAGTATCGCTGTAATATTTGTTATTTTAGGTGCATTGATAAGTGCGTTTGCAGCCATTGGCATTATTCGTCTCGAAGATGTCTACTCACGCGCACATGCTGCGGGTAAAGCAGCAACACTTGGTGCCATGTTCTTACTATTTGGTACGTTTTTATATTTTTACGCCACGAAAGGTTATCCAAATATGCAACTACTATTAGGTATTATCTTTGTCTTTATAACTGGTCCCCTTTCAAGTCATATGATTATGAAGGCAGCTTATAATATTAAAACGCCATACACTAAGAACACTAAAATAGATGAAATTAACGATGATTTAAAAGATAAAAAATTATAACGTTAGGGAGCGGAACTACGAATTCATAATGAATTCTGTTCCGTTCCCTTCTTTGTTGCATTTATTGTGTTAAACATGCTATTATAAATCGTAACTATTACGTTTTATAATAGAAAGTAGTGATTATATGCATTGGACAATTATTGGTGGCGGTCTTCAAGGAACCACAATTGCTATTAAGTTAAGACATCATGGCTTACCACTTGAAAATTTAACGATTATTGACCCATATACTTCATTATGTGAACAGTTTAATCAATTTAGCCAGCGTATTCGCATGCCTTTTTTAAGGTCCCCGTTTGTACACCATTGTCATCCAAATCCATTTCATTTAAAACAATTTGCGAAATACCATCAGTATACGGGCGCGACTTATGGTAAATATAAACGTCCTCAACGTGACATGTTTATGGATCATACACATCAACAAATTCATGATTACAATCTTAATATGTGCCATCGCCAAGGCAAGGTTAGTCACATACGTAAACAGCAATCACAATGGCAGCTTGAACTACAAGATGGCACACTTTTTAATACAGATTGTGTGGTATTAGCCAATGGTTGCAATCATCAGCCGTACATTCCTGACATCTTTCAACAACAACCAGATATCACACATATTTTTCAAACTAATATCGACGAAACAATTTATCAGCATACCGCTCATGTTGTCGGTAGTGGTATTTCTGCTGCACATTTAACATTAAAATTAATTGATTTACAGCCAAATAATACGATTCATTTATGGATGAATAAGCAATTTGAAATACATGATTTTGACGCTGATCCTGGATGGCTCGGTCCTAAAAATATGAACCGGTTCTTACAAATTGAATCATCACAAAAACGTATGGCTATCATAAACCAAGAACGACATAAGGGTTCATTACCACATGAATTATATTTACGCCTTAAAAAATATGTATCTGAAGGTCGACTTATCATCCATCAGTCACCTATCAAACACATATCGGATCATCATTGTTATACGGAACAGGAGCAGCATCCATATAACCATATTTTATTAGCTACTGGTTTTAAGCCTACTTTGCTTCAACAGCCTATGGTTAAAAACTTGATTCAACAAGAACAAGCACCTATAACCATGAGTGGATTCCCTCAAATAACTTCAGAATTAGAGTGGTTACCACAATTATTTGTTGCTGGTGGATTAGCAGATTTAGAATTAGGCCCATTCGCTAGAAACATTATGGGTGGGCGTGATGCCGCAGAACGCATATATCAGGCATATCAACGTCTAACTCAAAAACCCTATAAAAGAGGAAGCGCATAATAACGCTTCCTCTTTTATAGGGGAAATTTTGTTACTTTAGTGACTTGATTGCGATTGTACCACGCATAACACTAATAAGTTGTGCTTTGTCATCTGTAATTTTAATATCCCAAACTTGTGTTGTACTACCTTGGTGCAATATTGTAGCCGTGGCATAGACATAACCATCACGTGTAGATTTAATATGATTGGCATTCATCTCTAAACCAAGTGGAATGAATTTTTGGTTATCAATTAAATTAGCCGCACCAAGTGAACAGGCTGTTTCACCAAGTGCTAGACTTGCGCCTCCATGTAAATATCCAAAAGGTTGTTTCACTTTATCACTCACTGGCATAGACAATACAACCTTGCCCTCTTGTTCGGACTCAATCTTCATATCCAATGTTTCTAATAAATTAGTCATATGAGACACTCCGTTTTTGTTTTATAATACCATAGCTGCAATTGTTCCAAAAATAATGAGCGGCACATTATAAAAGATAAAGTTTGGAATACAGGTATCTCGTATATGATCGTGCTGTCCATCAATATCTAATCCTGCTGTAGGCCCCAGTGTTGAATCACTCGCAGGTGAACCCGAATCACCTAATGCAGCAGCGGTACCTACTAAAGCAATTAATGCCATCGTATCCAATCCAAGAGAAGCACCTAATGGAATAAATAACGTAGCAATGATTGGAATTGTTGCAAACGATGAACCAATACCTAATGTGACAATTAAGCCAATGACATACATGATGATGATGCTTAATAACTTATGTCCACTTGTCACTTGTGTTAAGTTACTTACCAAGTGTTGGATATCTCCAGTTTCATTCATCACACCCGCAAAGCCATTCGCTGACAAGATAACTACACCTATAAATGACATAATTTTAATACCTTCAACAAATTGACTATCTAACTCTGTCCATTTATAAACACGAGAAATGAAGAATACAAGCACCCCTGCAAGCGCACCAAAAATCATTGAATCTGTAAATGTTTGAACTAAAAATGTTGCTAAAATAGCTACAACAGTTACACCTAAGACATATGGTTTAATTTCAGTATTGCCTGCTTCGTTATCTGTATATGATTCACGCTTATAATCTCTGGGTTTACGATAGTAAATCATACCTAGTATCAAGCCAGCAATATAGCCCATTGAAGGTATTAACATCGCTTTCCAAATCATATTAAATTCAATAGGATGATGTGCTTTTGAAAATCCGCTTTGAATAATTTGGTGGAAGATTTGACCAAAACCATAAGGTAATAATACGTATGGCCAACATAATCCAAAGCCAATGACTAAACCAATCAAACGTCGATCTATGCGCAAGTCATTAAATAAACTTAATAATGGTGGTATCACAATTGGAATAAAAGCGATATGAACTGGAATTAAGTTCTGGCTCATAATACTCATCGCTAAAAGTGCCACTATAATAATGACTTTAACCTTAATTCTTGACAATCGACTATTCTCTGAGTGGATTGCACGTATAATCTTATTAACTAAATAATCGGTAATACCACTATAAGAAATTAAAGCAGCAAAACCACCTAATAAAGCATAACTCAAAGCGACCTCTGCACCATCTACAATATTTTTAGCGAAGACCGCCACCACTTTATTTAAAGTCATACCTGAAATCAATCCACCAACAAGTGCACTAATAAAAAGACTAATGACTACATTAAGTCGACATAAACATAAAACAATCATTAGCACTACTGCAATAACAACTGCATTAATCATAAAAAACACATCCTTTATCACTCTACCGAACTAAAGCGTTTTTGTATGACGTTTATAATAGCAGTTCAAATTACAGCTGTCAATATAAAGTTGCAAAAAAATTGTTAAAAAAAGAGCAGGACAGTATTCATTATGAATTCGTAGTCCTGCCCCGGCAAGGTTGACTAGGATTGAAAAAAGCTTGGCATCAGCGTATTTTCAATCCAGTCAACTACTGCCAATATATGGAGTTCATAGCCTAAAACATAATGATGTCCCCAGATCATTTATAACTTGAAATAGTTGATTTCAGGAACTGTGTTCCACTATGAATCTTTATGTTAATTGTTGTAACCACTTTACAATTGTTGGTATTAAATACCCTGTTGCACCTTTTGGACCATTATAGTTCTTATGAGCGATGGTAGCTGGACCCGCAATATCAAAATGTAAATGCGGCACACTTCCGCTAAAATGACTGATGAAAGCAGCTGCAAATAAAGCTTTACCTTGGCCATTCGTGTGATTGACTAAATCGGCAACATCTGACTGACGAATTAAACGTTGCTCTGTCGCAGTCATAGGTAGTTCAAATACATATTCTTCGTACTGTTGTGCAACGGTTAAAATTTCTTTTAGTTGATCATCTGCTTGTGAATTAAATACAGCAGCCTTATCTTCTCCTAAAGCAGCAATCGCTGCACCTGTTAACGTTGCAAAATCAAGAATGGCACTTGGCTGAAATTGACTCGCGTAAAAGACCGCATCTCCTAATACTAATCGACCTTCTGCATCACTATTGAGTACTTCAACTGTTTCACCACTAAGTGCCGTATAGATATCATCCGGCTTCATAGAGCTGTCGCTAATCATATTTTCAGCTGCCGCAATAATACCGACGACATTTATTGGCAGTTGTAAGCGTTCAATGGCATGCAACATGCCTACTACATTCGCTGCACCACACATATCAAATTTCATTGTTTGCATGCCTGCCTTTGACTTAATGCTATATCCTCCTGAATCATAGGTAATACCCTTACCTACAAGCATAATAGGTGCTTGCTCCTCATTTGTACCTTGATATGTCAATGTAATCAGTTGCGGTTCATGTGCAGAACCCTTGCCTACTGCGTGTAACAAACCAAAGCCTTCTGACAACAATTGTGTGCCATTTTTTATATCAATCTGAACAGCACGATCTTCAAAATGTTGTGTAATTTCATCGGCAAAAACTTTAGGCGTTAACAAATTAGGTGGCATATAACTGAAGTCACGTGCAACATTCACGCCTTCACCGACAATAACACCTTGCTCTAGGGTATGCTGTATCTCATCATCTATCTTATTCAAATAAATGGTTAAATGATATGGTACACGTTTATTTGATTTGTAATGATCAAATTGATAAATCGCTCGTGCACTTTGTAGTCCGAGCAATGTCGCGCAGTGTTGCTTGGACATTGTTTTAGATTGAAATGTCTCAAATAGTAGCTCGGCTTCTGCAATCATTTCTTTACGTAAATATTGAAATAATTGACCAAATCCACATAAATAATCAGCTGAAGTTAACGTTTTTAAATTACCTAAGCCAACTGTGATTAATCTTACTAGACGTTGATTAATATATAATGCTGTTGAAGAAATATGTCCTACATTAGCACTAATAATATGCTGATGCTTATAGCTCTCCAATAAATCTGTCAAATCGAGACCATCATAATCAATTGGCTCTAATTGATTCAGATGTGATGGTAATCCTATGATTAAAGTGTCCTTGGTACCTTGTTGTTGATTGAAAATTAATTGAACCATAGTATCATTCCTTTTATATAATTATTTAATTTTAAAATTTTCCTTATAAATTTAACTATATCATTTATAAATCATAACATAGTACCAATTAGGTATATCAATCATGTTAATATGTTGATTTAGGCACTAAAAAACCCCTTGCTCAATGCAAGAGGCTAAACGGTAGGTCAAAGTGTCCTATTAACTTTTTTTATGTTAATCGTCAGTCCATTATCTTAGAATTTACCTTTTTTGAATGCTAAACCTACGCCACCGATTTTGAATATTGCACGTGTATCGATCACTTTTTTCATGAAAGCAGCTTTTTTACCTGCAATGTCTCTACCGTATACAATACCAACACCATCATGTGAACCTAAAGAACATACTGTTCCGCGGTCAACATATTCAAAGTCAACTGTAGCTTCACCATTTAAGATATGTTTAATGTTTTTAGCCACGTGCTCACCTTGTTGCATAGCAATTTGAGCAGTTGTTGGTAATGGGCGTTCTTCACCAGCTGGAATAAACGCAGATACATCACCAATCACAAAGATATCGTCATGACCTTCGATAGTTAAATCTTGTTTGTTCACGATACGGCCACGTTTAACACCTTCAAATGATGCTTCCATTAATTGACTACCACGTACACCTGCAGCCCAAACTGAAGTACCCGCTTCTAATTGTTGTTCTTGATCATTGATTTTAACTACAAAACCTTTTTCGTTACAAGCAACGATTGGTGTAGCGATTTTAAATTCAACGCCGCGATCTTCTAAATACTTAACTGCGTAGTTAACTAACTCGTCTGAGAACATTGGTAACATTTTTGGTGCAGCTTCAACGCAAGTAATTCTAACCTTTTCTTGGTTTACACCATACTTATTACATAATTCAGGAATGCGGTCAGTTAATTCACCTAAAAATTCAATACCGGTGAATCCAGCGCCACCTACTAAAATAGCTAAGTCATTATCATTTTTCTCTTTTGAAGCTGCATAGTTGGCAAATTTATCTTCAATATGACGAGATAAATGACGGGCAGTATCAACATTTTCAATTTGGAAAGCATAGTCTTTCATACCGCTGATACCAAATGTTTCAGTTTCAAAGCCTAATGCAACAACTAAAATATCGTAGTTAAAAATACCGCTATCTGTTTCTACTTTTTTCGCATTGCGGTCAATTTTAGTCACTTCAGCATTGACGAAGTTTACTTTGTCTTTTTTAAGTACGCTTTCAACTGGATATATTAAATCTTCGTAGCTAATAGTCCCAGCTGACGCTTCATGTAACCACGTTGATTCATAGTGATATTTATTTTTATTCACCAATGTAATTTCTGCTTCTTCAGCTGAAACATGCTTTTGTAATTTTGTTACAGTTTGTAATCCAGCATAACCTGCACCTAATACAAGTATTTTTTTCCGTTCTTGAGCCATTACTATTCACCTAAGCTTTCATTTGATTTAATTTCTACGTAGTCTAAAGTATGTGACAATAATACAATTCATAAGTTAATTCAATATGAATGTGTTGCAAAAAACAATTTATAGACTTTATACATACGTATCAATGTCTTTTTATAATCTTGATCAAGTCATTTGAGTTCACAAAAAAGACAAAATCTTCAATCCATGTTTAATTCTATAGTTTTTAGCTTACATTTTCAAGCGAATATAGGTTTAAAGTAAAAGTTGTTAATAGTTTGTTATTTTTTAACCATTAGTTATGAAAGTAGCAATGGCTTTCTTGTTGAAGCATATTTAGTAACGTCTCGGCGTCTATAGCTTCATATAAGTTTGTTAAACCAGGTTGTTTAACATTCCCTTGTAATATCAATATCGCCGTCCAATATAATGTCAAAGCAGTTACATCATTCCAATCTTGAGACCACCGTATTGAAATTGTCTTGTTATCATTTAACAGCAAACTAATGCATGTAAATGGCTCATGGCGATTGGCATCTGCTTCAAATTCATTGCGTAATATAGTGATGGCACTAGTGATATCATGTTGATCAAAGTGATATTTCGCTTGTACCATTTTATAGATAATACTGTCGTCTTTAAAAGCATTAAAGAAATGTGCTTCGTTAATCGTTGTTTGCTTAATATAATTTATAAAGTGTTGATTAATAATAGGAATGCAATGATATGGTGGTGCGTCTGACTCAAGCTGACGTGTTGTCATCATATAATTTGTAGGCGTTAACTCTCCTTGTGCTAAATACATTTGATTGTATGCATAAGGTGGATTAGATGTTGTCATCATTTCAAAGACAGCGGATTTAGATAGATGTCCTGTGCCTGAAAAATACATTTCTAAGGATTTTACTTCATTACGGCGATATGTATAATCAAGTAGGACTTCCGTTAATCCTGGGTTAACACCTGCAAATTGAATTGCATTGAGCTTTGCTCTACTTAGCTGGCTATGCAATTCCGTTTCATTGTTTGCCCACTGAATGTCTCCAGAAGCGTCGATATAGTGCGTGTGATATGTGAGACAATATCGTAATAATTGTCTGATTGCCTTTCCAGTGCAATTTATAATCAAATCACATCGACGTATCAATGATATGATTTCATCCTCACGCTCTAAATGAACGGTTGTAAATGTAACATGTGGTGGTAACTCATGTTGAGGTTGTAGTTGTCTAGAAGTAATAATAACGTCCATATTCTGATGGTTTGCTAATAATGTCGCAAGCTTATACCCTATTACACCATTGCCTCCGATAATACCAATACATTGTACCATTTATAATTTCCAACCTTCCGATTCACTTTTAATAGCTAAAAAGTCTTGATACATACCTGCTTCATTTGCAAGTGTATCATGCTGACCAAGTTGACAGATTTCTCCTTGTTGTAACACCACGATTTGGTCTGCATTTTTAATTGTTCCTAATTTGTGTGCAATCGTAATAACCGTTTTCCCTTTGCTCAGTTCATCAATCGCTTGTTGAATCAGATGTTCATTTTCAGGATCAATACTCGCTGTTGCTTCATCAAGAATAATGATAGGTGCATCTTTTAGAATGGCTCTGGCAATAGAGATGCGTTGTTTTTCACCACCTGAAAGATTATTTCCTTTTTCGTTGACAACGGTTTGATAGCCTTGAGGTAAAGACATGATAAAATCATGACAACAGGCCTGTTTCGCTGCTTCAACCACTTCTTCTTGTGTCGCATGAGGTTTCCCAAATAAAATATTGTTTTCGATAGTATCATTAAACAAGTAAACTTTTTGAAAAACTGCACTAATATGTGACATCAATGTGCTTAGTGTCATATCTCTAATATCTACGTCACCAATACGTATACTACCTTCATCGACATCGTAAAATCTTAACAGCAAATGACACAGTGTTGACTTACCACTTCCAGATGGTCCAATAATCGCTGTTGACGTTTGTGCATCAATGTTAAATGTCACATCTTTAATAACGGATTGTTGCTCATAGGCAAAGCTTACATGATCAAAGGCTATATTATAGTTGGTAATATTTTGGTTCGTTGCAGTTTCATTGAGCTCTGGAGCCGTTTTTATCTCGGCGATATCATCCAGTGTCACATCAATAATTTCTAACACATGTGCTGCATTATTAATATGCTCTATACTATCAAAGATGACAAATGAAAATATAGCCATCATAATGAGCATCGGTAGTTCAATTGTATGGTTAAAATATAATAAAGTTGCGACAAGCACAATAAGTACTGAAACAATTTTTAAACTTAATAAGTGAAGTAAATTAAACGGTGTATATTGCAGTTCTATTTTAGAATTTGTACGCTTACTATCGTCAACAGCACGATTGAAGCTATTTAAACTCGTATCTTCTTTAGAAAAAGCTTTAATGACTTGAATACCTCTTACAACTTCTAACACCTTCTCAACAAGCTGATTTTGTGCATAGTGATATTTCGGTGCATTACGATGACTTATTTTTTCTAAGACATAAATACTCAGTAATGATAGCAAGACACCGCAAAGTGCAACCAACGCAACCTGCCATGAAACAACGGCTAATGATAGAATAAGTACCGTGATTAGGATATATCCATTCACCACTATATCAACCATTTTCATGGCATAGTTTTCTAAAAATGTTAAATCTGAAGTTACGGTTGTTGAGAGCTCATTCGAATGATTACGCTCAAAATATCCTAAACGCACATTTTTTAATTTTTCACCAATGGTTAATCTCTCTGTAGCACTCATTTCGTAGGCAATACTCTCTTGTAACCTATTTTTCGCATACGCAGTGATGAAACGTGCCAACACTAATACAATCATGACACCAAGCACCAAAAATATTTCATTACTTTCAATATCTTGATGTGTTAACATGCGATTAAACACATTGGCAGCTAAGAAGATAGGCATTGCAATAAAAATTGCATTCAGAAATGACATGACAAATCCTAAAATCATTCGAGCTTTGAAGGGTGCAGTCCATTTTAAAATTTTATTGGTTATTTGAAACATCGGAATCCTCCTTATCGTCTATCACTACGACGTGACGCCCCAGTCTTTAACACCTCTATGAATCGTCCACATTTTGTGATATGTACCTTGATTTTTAAGCAACGCTTCATGTGTACCTTGCTCAGCAATACGATGTTGATCTAACACTATGATTTGATCTGCTTGTTTAATCGTCGATAAACGATGTGCAATCACAATTAACGTTTTATTGTGTGTTAATGCATTTAAAGCACTTTGAATCTTTTGTTCATTGTCTGGATCTACATAAGCTGTTGCTTCATCTAGAACGATGATAGGTGCATCTTTCAAAATCATACGTGCAATCGTCACACGTTGTTTTTCTCCACCTGATAATTTATCACCAACAGCACCCACATATGTATCATAGCCTTGAGGTAACTGTTGAATAAAATCATGACATTGTGCTTGTTTAGCAGCAGCAATAACATCTTGATCTGATGCTTCAGGACGTCCTAATTTAATATTTTCTTTAAAGGTTAAGTTTAATAAAAAGTTATCTTGACCAACAAAACCGACTAAATCATTCAATTGTTTAGAGCTGATATTTTTAATGTTGGCATCTCCTATTAAAATGTCACCACGGGTTACATCCCAAAATCTCAATAATAATTTAGCAATCGTGGATTTCCCGGTTCCAGAAGGACCAACTATAGCGGTAAAGGTCTGGCTAGGAATTGTAAAGTTTAAGTGATCAAAAACAAGGTCTTCACTTTCACCTGTATAAGAAAAACCGACATCATTAAACGTAATATTGGTATTTTTAGGCTGTTGAAATTGTTCGGGTTGACTTAATTCTTCTAAATCTAAAATTGTTTGTACTTCAGAAATTGCATATTGAATCGACTTTAATTGATTCACATAATTAGTGAAGTTCTTAATTGGTGCAACGACACCTAAAGATAACACTAAACATAAGAAAAATGATGCTTGATCTAATTGATGTATGGCCACCAGATACATCCCCATAGGTAAGACCCCTAAAAAGGTTGATGGTAAGATGCTGGCACCTAAATTCATATAACCCCATGTTTGTTTAAACCAATTTAATGTATGTGTCTTATAATCATTGACGGCATCTTTATATTTTTGATAAGACTTTTGCGATTGATTAAATGTCTTAATTACCTCAATACCTTCGATATATTCTACAATTGAACTATTCATATAATTATTTGATGCCATTTGTGCAGCATACGTATCATTAAAGCCAGACATTAACTTTTTAAATGCAAAAAATGATATCGGAATTGTAATGAGCATTGCACATGCCATCCGCCAATCAATGACAATCATACAAACAAAAATCGCGAGTGATAATAATAAGTTGCCAATGACTTCAGGAATAATATGTGCTAGAGGTAATTCGATTGTTTCAACTTTGTCTACCATAATGCTCTTAAGTTCACCGATTTTTTTCGCTTCCACAACACCGAGTGGTAATCGCATAAGTTTCTGTGCCAATCGTTTTCTAATTGTTGACAATATGTCATAAGCTGTTACATGGGACAGCATGGTAGAACAACCGAAAAAGATAACTTGTAATACATAGGCTAAAAGCGCTATGCCAATGTAAAATAATACGTTGTGTGTTTCTTTATGCCCAGCTATCACATACAGAATAATTCGATAGACTGCCCAATATGGAACTAAACCTGAAAACACACTCAAGATGGATAACAAGACCGATAACACAATTTTTCCTTTACTATCTTTACCGAAATTCAATAAAGATGTGAACCAATGTGAGCGATTTGTCATGTTTGTTACTCCTTTCTTTTACCTCATGATACTTGGAAATATGATGCCAATTTATCATGACCTGCATGATCTAATGGATAATGATCTATGACTTGTCCAGCTGCAAAATGCATGACATAACTGCATAATTCTAAAATTAAAGCATAATCATGCGTGATAATAAAAACGCGCTTACCTTGTGCATGGACCGTCTGAATATTCTGTGCGACTTGCTTCATGTGATATAAATCTAAACCTGACGTTGGCTCATCAAAAATAATAAAATCTTTATTGCTGATAAGCGCGGTCGCTATTGCAACACGTTGCTTTTCACCACCAGACAATGAGCGTGGATGCGCCTCTTTTTTAGCCAATAAATTCATGTGTTTCAAAATAGCATTAACATGTGTTTCTTCTATATCTTGATTGAGTAGTTTCATTTCTTGGTCAACACTTTCTGTAAACAATTGTGTGTTGACATCTTGAAATACCATATAGCTATGCTTTAATAATTGTTTCCTTTTTGCATGACATTGTTGCCATGAGACACTTCCTTTGAATCCCTTTGCTAAACCACAAAAACAACGTGCAAAGGTGGACTTTCCACTACCATTATCACCAATTATGGCAATCATTTCATGTTCAGGTATGCTGAAATCTGCAATATTTAGTTGTTTAGTTTGTCTCCATTTGTTGTAACCATAGCTGAAATCTTTAATGTGTATTGACGGTTGATTATCGTTATGAGGCATATCGTTTTTTATTGGGCAGGCTTGATATCTTAATCCCATTGTTTCATACTGTTGTTGTTCGAGCGCACGAAAATCATTCACCGTAAAACACTGTTGCAATTGTCCGCTATCGATATAATAGATATTGTCAGCCAAATCAAGCGCATAATCGAGACGATGATCTATAATGATTACCGTCGTCCCTTGTTGCTTCAAATAACGTATCATCTGCTGAAGCTTTTTAATACTATACATATCTAAATTGGAAGAAGGCTCATCCAAGACGACGATTTCTGGCTTACTAATTAGCACGGAAGCACATGCAATCATCTGCTTTTCGCCTCCAGACAACTCAAAGATATTCCGCTGTAATAAATGTGTTAACTCAAAATAATTCATGGTTTGTTCAATTTTCTGCATGATTGTAGCTGGTGGAACACCTTGATTTTCCAGGTTAAAAGCCAGTTCACTGGTTGTATCCACGTTATAGAATTGTGTTTTAGGATTTTGAAATACGCTGCCTACCATGGTCGAAATTTCATACATGGATAATTCAGCCATCGATTGTTGATTAAGATAAATGTCTCCTTCAATGTCACCCGTTTGAACCTTTGGTATTAAGCCATTAATCAATTTTGCTATGGTTGATTTACCGCTGCCTGACTTCCCACAAAATATAGCAACTTCACCTTGTTTGATTTCTAAAGATAACTGCTTTAGTGCTGGATGTGTTGCTTCAGCATAAGTAAAAGATACGTTGTCAAATTTAATCATCAACTTAATTTCTCCTTATAATAATTCACCCACAATGCCAACATAACAATAAAGAACACCATATCTAACCACTTAAATTTGACTGTACATATATTTGTCCTTGCGTGTGGTGCATCAATGCCACGTGTCATTGCAGCAAAGGATAAATCATTGCCAATTTGTACGACTGATATAATCAGTGGAATGAGACGATACTCTAAATTTTTAAAAATATGTCGTCTTAACGTAATACCGCGCATTTTCATGGCATGATTAATATTCCTATACTCTTCTGAAATCGTTGGAAAAAAGCGAAAAATAACAGTGATTGGAATAATAACGTTGCGTGGCATTTTTATTTTTTCCATAGCGGCTATAAATTCGCTCACTTTAGTTGAATATAATGTAAAATAACCTACAATGAAACCAGGCAACATATTCATAAATATGCCTACGCAAGCCAACAAGATAAACTGCAGCATACCATGTGTATACGGCACAACATAAGCTTGTAAAAGCATCAGTATCACGAACAACATTGTAAACTTTAAAAAAGCTAAGTATTTATATATAGAAAGTAACAAGCTCAATGAACATAACGTAATCGTAATACGTAAGATACTTTGTGAACTACCACTTGAAATAAGAATAGTGCTCACAGTAATTGTCAGTAAAATCTTAGTTCGAGGGTCTAATTGTGCTAACCGTGTTCTATCATCTTTAAATAAAGAACTTATTTTACTCACATAAGCCCCGCCTTTTTAAAATGTTTACTAAACATTTTCTTACCTAACCAAGCACCTAAGAGCCCACCAACGATTGTTAAAACAAACATAATTGGTAACGTCCATAATGGCGTTATAGATGCTAATGTTTGCACATATTCATGCCCATAAGATTGTTCTAACTCTTTAAAATACGCCTCTCTAGCTAAAAACATACGCAACACAAAGCCCATCATCCACAATGAAAAGACCGCATAACCCCATGCAATATTATTCCAAGCTTTGTAATCACCTTGTTTCATAATCAAATCACCAAGCAATCCACAAATCAATCCAGCTGGAATCATAATTAGTCCACTTCCCATGATGGTAAAAGCTAGCCCTAATATAAATCCAGTTAGTGTTAACATCCCAAACTTTTCAATTTTCATCACATATAAAATAAACGGTATACCACAAACGATTGGACAAATTAATCCTAAAAATGGAATTAAAAACGGTATATAACCTAGCATAAAAGTAACAAAAAAGACGACCAAATAAATGGCTGTAAAAATACCTACTGTAATTAAATCTTTAACGTTTAACTGTTTCATAAAAATGACTCCTTTACTAATGAGCTATTAAATTTGCTATTGCTGTGGCATTATCTTTATCTTCTACGCAATCGTAATGATTACCTGGAATATTTTTTTGTTCAAAATTACCTATGCAATATTGTTCCCATTGATCATTATCTTGTGCTGGCAATAAAGAACTATTTTCTTTTTGTTGCGCATTTAAATACGTAACATCCCCAATGTAAGTCGTGGGCACCATATGTGCGGATTCCCAACTTGCCATTTGAACTTGATAAGAAGACATTAAAAATGCTTCATTAATAGTTTCTCCATTTGTTTCCTCTATTACATTCGCATAAATCTTAAATCGTTCATCAAATGTTTTGCGTTCAAAAAAATGTTTTAATTGTGTAACTAATTGATCTGATTCCCCATATTTATTTTCCAGGAAATCTAATAAATGATATTGTTTGTCTTGTTCTATGTTGCTATACATTTCTTTAATACTCTGAGTTAATTTATTGTATTCAATATCAGGAATGACATCAGAGATTGTTATAAAATGATTTTGTATATATGCCATTTCTGACACGATGTCATCTATTTGAGATATAGGTGATATCGATGTATCAATTAACGTCACATGTTCTACGTCAATGCCTTGTAGTGTTAAAATATTAGCAGTTTCTAACGCCACCAATCCGCCCGAACAATATCCTACAAGATGAATCGATTCATAATCCGTTTCACTAATCATTTCAGCATAGGATTCACTAATTTTTTTAACAAGATTTTGACGATTGATATGACAATATTGCTCTTGATTGTTAATGGTAATTCCTGCCAGTGCATCGCGATCAATAGCTTTTAAATCATCGATTAAATAACGCAAACAATTCATCGTTCCTAAACCAGCATGAAATAGTATTTTTAGTGTCGTACCTTCCTTTTTAAAGAATGTCAACTTCCCGATTGATTGATTACTTTCCGACTCCTTCACATTTTCTACTTCAGCAATTTTGGTATTAATTGCATTGAATAGCATATTAATCGTGGGTTCGGCTAATAATTTTCGTAATAAACCATCAAAATTGATGATTTCATAATCATGTGATTTACACGATTCAACCACTTGAGTAGAAAGTCGTGCTAATACTAGTGAATCCGCACCAAAGTTATAAAAATTGTCATCATAAGATAGTGAATTGACTTGTAATATCGACTGACAATGGTCGATGATTTCTTGCTTTAAAGATTCGGGTACTAAATCTGCTTGAACATCAGATGTTTTATTATCTATTTGTTTGACGTCTTGCTGTTGTGACATGATTTGCTGATACGCACTTGTTTTTCTTTCAGTGTCATACCAAAAGCTAAGTGCCTTAGTTAAACTTTCACTAGTTGTATAATTCATGAGCATGTGTTCTAAATCCATAATAAACCTATTGATAAATGCTTCTTTAAAAATACCTTGTCTCGTATCAATATTAACGTTTAACTTACCGTTAATTTCCATGATTTGACAATCCATAAACACTTGTGGCGATTGACTTAAGCCTTCATCCCCAATTTTCAAATGCTCAAAGTGCATATCTCCAGTCCCTAATGAACTTGTAAAAACAATAGGATACAGACGATTTGAATTTGTTTTTCTAATCTCTCTAATTAAATCAACACCGGTAAAAGTGTTATGCTGTAAGTCCTCTAATAGTGTAGCTTGAATCTTTGAAGCGTTTTCCAAAAACGAACTATTTTCATCAACATTGATTGATAATAAGTTCGTAGAGGTGAAATCACCGACAATATGATCAATATCTTTATATGTTTCATTACGGTTCATCGTCGTTAAATTGACTACAAATGTCTGTTGATCGATCCACTTATTGACAACACAAGCAAATGCGGTTAGTACAAGTGTATTTGGCGTTAATCCATGCTGTTGTGCAAATGTTTTTAAATTTAACCATGACTGACGATTGACTACAAATGAATTTCTTACAAATAAATCTTTGGCATTATCAATAGTAATTGGTAATTGTGGATATTGTCCTAAATGTGGCAACTTATTTAACCAATATTGCTGATCAACCAAATATTTAGAGCTTGCCTTAGTTAATTCGCTTTGCATATATATATCTTTTAGCTCGTAGTCTTGAGATGTATCAATAACGTCATTTTCATTAAAATAGGCACTTTCAAACGCTTTAAGTAATATCCAAATACTTGTCCAATCTAAAATTAAAAAATCAAACGATAGGTGCAGTATGGATTGCTCATGTCGTTGCGTAATACCTATATCAAATAATGGCCATGTTGCTGGATCATATTGTTTATCTTGAAGTTGTTCTCGTATTAAATGACTGTCACCATTTTCATTATTTACTAATAATTTATAATCTAAGTCACCTGACAATATCGTTTGTGTCTCCCATGAGTCAATAATCGTCCTCAAAGCTTGATGTTTCTTTATGAGTTTATTCCATAATTGATTAGCTCGCTCTATGTCTAATTTAGGAAATTTGACTTCAAAATAGACATGACTTGATACATCTCCAAATTTGCTTTGTTGCCCTATTAGATAGGCACTTTGAATGTCTTTTAAGGGAAAGCGTGTTGCACTTTGATAATAATTAACGTCACTATGTTTTAATAAAAGCTTTAAAATATCCTGTTTGTTTTGCTTCAAAAATGCTAATATTTTTTCATTTATTTTTGCATTTTTACTTTTATAATGTAATTGACCGTTTTTCGTCCACAGCGTTATACCTTGCTTATATAACTCAATGAGTTGCTGCTCTAAATTCACCTTTATCACATCCTTTCTAAGGTAATTTTATTAGATAATTGATACGTTTCATTTTGATTATTTTTCAAAATAACTTTATCAATTTCTGTAATATTTCCTTGTTTTAATTGAAGTTTGTCATCATGACAAACCAATTGGCACATCAATTGATAATCTTGTGGTTGACACACGAAGATAACCTTATCAATTTCTGTGAATTGATTCGAATGAATTGTACTTGAAGGCCTCTGTGGCGTACTATAATCTGAAACCACAAACGGTAATGTTACAGGTAGAATTGGATAATAACTAAATGCTATCTTTTCGTTTTTTAAATTTTTTCTATACCACGTAATCACCTTTCTCCCTTTGATTTCAAATTGATTTAATATTGTTTTGTTTTTTGAAAAGTGCGCAATAGACCTTAAGCTAGCTTTTTGAGCTTCAATGGCAAAATCTATAAATCCTTGCTGACTACAACACCATTTTTTCCATCGCGCTTTCATTGCACGGCCATAAATCCATCTAAAAATATAAGCAAATGGCATTAATGTGCGATTCATTTCTATAAGTTCAATATAGGGACCCTCATTGAACCAAATAAATGCATTTTTAGATTTTTCACCGCCTCTTTCAATTTCAAACCCTAGCTGTTTGAACGCTTCCATCGCTTGTGCAAGATTTTTCACTTTATATTGTAAGTGGCCAATTTTATACATAATTACCTCTTTTCTAAAATAAATAATACTTGCTTAAATGATGCTAATTCATCGCTTTGTTGTGGTTTTTTATCTAATAGTTTAAATCCCGTCTGATTAAATAGTTCATACCATTCATCTAGCGTGAGAAAGGTTGTATTTTTACTTTTTCTAATATCAGTTGGCTCGGTCATCATAAATGCTTGAGAAATTAACATAGGTGCCGATTCACCATAAGCTTCACCGATGATAAGTTTGCCTCCTTTAGTTAAAATCTGATGCACAGCCTTAAGTAATCTGTTCAAGTTCTTCGCGTTATTAATAACACCCACTGCGATCACAATGTCTATAGGCTGATAAGCATTTAATTTGCTATGATGAAGGTTATCTATATTTAGAAGTTGATATCGCATAAAGGTTTTATCAACAAATTGTTTTTTTGCCAACGAGATAAAATACTGCGAAATATCCGTAAAGAGATACGACCCCGTAAATATCTGCCCGATTTGTTTCAAAATGCACGTCGTAGTTGCACCTGTACCAGCGCCTAATTCTAATATATTGAGCCTTCTATGTTCTGCGCATGTTTGAACGTATAAAGCAATTTGTGTGTTAATATAGCGTGCAATCGCTGTATGGCGATACAACGCATTGGCAATGTCAATATCTCCATGTTCAAATAAAATTAAATTAACTGGTTTATCTCCTCTAACGATAGCTTCAATATGCTCAAAGTGTGCTTTAAAATATTGGAAGATTTTCTTTGGCATAATAGATGTTATCCATTGCTGCTCAAGATGATTCCATTCATGTTGCACGTTATCTTTAGTAAGCGTTTGATAATCAAAAATATATGCATCATCCATAGTTTTAATTACATAAAAATGATCTACTAAATAATTCAACCATCTGCTCATAATGTCTTTATTGTTAGGATGTACTTCTAATCTTTCAAATATGTCATCTATCATATAAGACTGTTTCTTATCTAAATACTTACCTAATACATAAAGCATGGTGAGCGCACATACACGTTCTAATCTATGCAGTTGACCACTTATATCATCATCAGACGCAATGTCATATTTGAACTGACTGACATCAAAGTACGCATAAAAATCATTTTCTGTCTTTTGTGGATAACCAAATGCTTGCATAAGTTTTTTCCAAGCCATGGCATGATTGATGTGGCTCTGTGCCTTGGAATTAAAGCATTTTTTACTGTAATATTCTTGGTTTAAATATAAATTTATTTCTTCAAAAATCATCCGAGTCCAAAGTTCTGTAAATATTAATTGCTGTGTTTGTTCATAGCTTGAATATATCGTTTCTATGTTATTTTTTTGCATGCCAAGTGGTGGATGATCTTTTAATTTATAAGGCAACAAGTGTTCTTTTGGAAAATGAATATATTCTCTCCACTGCACATTACCGTGCGGATCGGTTAATGCTAGTTCGCCACCTTGAAATCCTATTTTTATATTGAATAACTGTCGCATAAATTGGTCAATATCATCACGAACTTCATTGTACGCACTTAAATTTAATTGAATACCATTTAAATTAGTCGAAAGTAAATGATACGGTCCATCATTATTTAATTTTTCAGGGAGGGGTTCATTTACAAACGCTGGTAATAATTTACATAGTATTTCTGCCACTGGATAAGATAACTGTGTTGCAAATTCGAAATTGATATATTTAACATCTTGTTCCTTTTTTATGATTTGATAATTTTCGATAAAATTTTGTACTGATGGCAATCTACTATATAAATTGCAAATTGCAAAATAACGTTGATTTTTTCGAGCGACCCCATATAACTCCGCATATTCCCTCTCAGAAATAGGTTGTTCAAATATGACATCTATCCCTTTTTGTAATAGCTTTTTGGCAATAATATTGCCTTGACCACCTTGAACTTCTGATTTAATTGCTACACATGCAAAATCAATATGACTCGGAATCTCATCGATATGCGTATATAAATTTAACTGATAAAATTCAGCACAGTCGACAGAGCGTTGACTACCATTTGCTAACAACCCACAAATATTTATATCATCATGTTTACGTATCGCCTCTATATAAAATTGACCAAATCTACTGCCACATATAATACAATTTTTCATATTTACAACACCCCTTCATCACGATTAATATGTTGTGAGCCTTCTATTTTAGCTGCAATATCAGCGACAGTAGGATTTGTAAATATAAAGGATAGTTCGAGTTCAACGTTAAATTGGTTTCTAATTTTATTGGTAAGTTCTATCGCTTTAAGAGAATCACCACCAATTTCAAAAAATCTGCTATTACTGTTAGAAACCTCTTGTTTAACAATATCCGTTAAAATATCTTTAACATCGTCTATGAAACTACTTACTTCGAGTTGATTATCATTTTCTAAAACGGAATCTATTTTTGTAAAATAAGTATCTTCATATCTATCACTTACGTTTAATTCATGATTTAGAACATTTTTATTATGCGCAATCTCAAGTATCATCTTAATAAAATAATCAAACATTTTATCAAGGTTGTCTGTACCTATGCGGTGATCTACACTATCCCAATAAATGTCTAAACCACCATCTCGTTCAATCACTTGATTGTCTAACCAAACCTGAGGCGTTTGACTAATATTGTAAACAATTTCTCCTAGTAAGTTTTGGCTATTAAGTGCATGTATACCTAGACCACTTGTAAATACAAACGGCATGAGTATATAGTCATTAATTTCACAATATTTTCTTAAATCTCGTTGAAATTCAACACCGGAATACAGATGATGTTCTAAATCTTTGACGAGCTGTTTCTGAACATATTTAAAGCGATCTAACAATGTTGTGCTGCCATAATGTTTAATTTCTAATAAAGTTAATGTAGTGAAATCACCTATGACATGTTCAATATTAGGATGTACTGGCAACCTATTAAATTGCGTAATATTAAGTGAAAAATTATCGTTATGACTGACTTTCCTAATCGCTTCAGCATATATACCGATCAAGAGTGAGGTTGGCGTCAACTCTATGCCTTTAGCTATTTCTTTTAACTTTTGCCAACTTTGTTTATCAACATGATATGTTCTTCTTGTAAACTGATTTGCATCATCATTTGATACAGCCATTGTTGGTATTTCTGGTGCTGTTAAAAAGTGTCCGACTCGTTTTAACCAATAGTCTCTATCTTTGGTGTATTGCTCTGTTTGTTTAAGTTGATTTAGGTAGCATACATAATCTCTAAAGTTTAACGCTGTAAGTTGTTGGCTTATATCTTTGTTAAGATACAGCTGATTCCATTGACTTAGCAATGTAAACATACTCCAACCATCAAAGATCAAATTGTCGAAACTAATATGCAGTCTAACTTCTCTGTCAGATAAAATAGATACTTCAATATTAAAAATGGGCCATTGATTGATATCTAATACTTGATGAGACAATCTATTTCTAATTTCCAACAACGAACTTTGTTGCTGTTGTGAATTTTTATTTTCAAGATGGTTCGTTTTAAATTTATAATATGGCACTTCGCTTAATATTTGCTGTAAGCCATCATCAGTAATTATTGCTCGCATCATGCCGTGGCTATGGATTAGCTTGTTCCATACTCTTTCTAGTCGTTCTAATTCAATATTCGTAGCATTAATTTCGAAATAGCAATGCGTCGATACATTATGGTGGCTTAATTCTTTTTTCCTGCCTATGAAGTAAGAATATTGAACATCAGTTAAGGAAAACGGTTCATTTTCTTTTGCTGGATTAGTTTGAAATTCGATGGTTTCATCTGTATGCGCTTGGTTCTTATTCTTCTCAACTTGTGCAGCCTGCGCTTTGATTGTTGTGTTTTCCATGGCATCTTTAATAGTAAAATTTATATGAAATGCGGTTTCTATTTCTTTAGCTATATGTGTAGCAATTAGTGAATCGCCACCAATGTTATAAAAATTTGAATCGCTGTTAATAGTGTTATCGTTAAACTCTGCACGCCATATATTTAGTATCTTTTGTTCCATATGAGTTAAGTTGTCAGCTTTAACGCTGGAATCACTGTTTCTTTGTTTACGAGCTAACTGACTTAATTTTTTTTGATCAATTTTACCATTTTTATTTAATGGAAATACATTTAAGAAATAAATATGCGCTGGAATCATATAATTCGGTATAATATGCGTCAGTTGAGATGTAATATATTCAGATGTTATATCAGTTGGAGAAATGCAATAAATATTAGCATAAACCCTATCATTACCAACTTGTTGTATACGCTGACAATCAAAGTTATTTTCAGTAAACATGTTTTGCCAATCTCGTCTAGTTAATTTCCCCTTATAATCACCAATATAAGCATTTAATATATCAACCGTAATTTGTTCAATAAATAAACTTAGATTAGGTTCAACAATAATTATATGTCCATCTGGTTTCAACTTAGATTTAAGTTTCATCAACTGCTGTTGTATATTAAAACTTCTATGAAGCGCGTTAACAGCAATAATCACATCATAATGGTGATCTTTTAGCTGCTCAAAGTCGTTTTTTACTTCGATTCCAATGTCATGATCAATATACTCCCGATTTAATAATTTTGATTCATCTAAATAATGGTAATCTTTGCCTTTATGATTGATTTGATGCACAAGGTCACTGCTTAATGCACTGTTTCTTGTCTCAAACTCTAAGACATTTATCGATTGATTGTTTAATTCTTGGATAGTTTTGAACAAATAGTCTTGTATCGCCATATTCCAAGGCATTAGTTCTGCAAGTTTAGATGGTGCTAACTCTGGTTCTTGCTGATAGAACAGCTCAATAGGATTCAGTTCTCCAGTAATCAGTTTAGGTAAATATTTTTCTAATTTATTTAAAAATTTGATGATGGATTTGTTTTCATCAGGGTATTGATAAGCATTATCTACTTTAGATGTACGCTTGTATTTGCCATCTTGTTCATTAATATAGCCTTTAGCTATAAGTCTATTTAGCCATTTGTTCACTATAGACTCGTACTTTTTATGAACGTTTAATGTTGTTAAAATAGTCTCAAACGAACGATAATTTAAGCTATCTAATGCATTTAAATTCTCAAACATTTTCATTAATACGTGATAGATCATGTTATTCATTCTAGATAATGTTTGAGGTATATCTTTAATACCATTTTCATCATTTAAGATGGTTGTATGACTTTTAGGAATAATAAATGCTGAAAGTGCATTATTAGTTTTAATAACCTTCACTTTACTAATGTCTATAGCGTTTGAGATTGCTTTTTCAATTTCACCGATTTCAATTCTATGCCCTTTGATTTTTACTTGATTATCAATTCTACCTAAAAATTCAATCGTGCCATCATTCCAAATACGACCTTGGTCACCTGTTCGATACCACTTAACATGATTGTTATCATAGTAGAATTTTTCTTCAGTTAGCTGTTGGTCACCAATATAACCTTTAGCCACGCCAAGTCCACCAATATGTAATTCTCCAACTACATTATTAGGGCATACTCTATCAAATTTATCTACTACTTTATACATTTGCCCTTTGAGTGCTGTTCCATATGGTATCGAAATCCAGTCAATAGGAAGTTGATGTGGAACATCGATATGGTTAGACCAAATGGATGCTTCCGTTGCACCGCCCATCGCAACGACTAAACTATCTGACATTGAACGTTCGTAAAACCGCTGTGGCAAGTTTAAATCTATCCAATCTCCTGACAGTAATACTTTACTTAAAGGAAGATGTTCATTTTTACCTTCTGCCATGGTAACAAGCATATCAAACAGAATAGGCACAGAATCCCAAACTGTCACATTATATTTATGAATGATTTCTAGCCATTTATTAGCATCTTTAAAATTCTCTTCGGTTGTGAGGATTAGCGTGCCACCTGCATCTAATATCCCAAATATGTCGTAAACAGATAAATCAAAGTCTATTGATGACACCATCAATAATGTATCTTCATTGGTGATATGATACTTACAATTAATATCAAGTATTGTATTCATTGCATTATTATGGGTAATTTCAACACCCTTAGGTACACCTGTTGAACCCGACGTCATAATGACATATGCAGAGCTATTTGCACTAACAGACTTAATCTTGCAATCTTTTGGCTTTGTAGTTAAATTAGCATCAATCATTTTTTTATGACTACTTCTTAATGAACATGACTCAATATATTTGGTATTGCTAATAATGACATCTATCCCTACCTGCTTATAAATCTTGTCTCTCCGATCACTAGGTTGCTGAATACCAATCGGTACATAAGCAGCGCCGGCAAATAACACACCGAGAATTGACACCACTTGGTCGATTCCTCTAGGTAATGTTATCCCCACATAATCATGGGGCTTTACGCCAATATCTTCTAACATCTGTTTAACGGACATGGCTTTGTCAAACAATTCACCGTAAGTCATACGTTTACCATCATCTGAAGCTATTAATGCAATATTGTCTGGTGTCTGCTGATAATTTCGCACGAAACCTTCATATAGCATTGCATTAGGTTGTTTCAAGTCTGATAGCTGTATGTCTTCCACATATTCGCTTAATATGTCGTTCGTCTTATTCCAATTATCAACATCTGTTAATGATGCGAGCAAACGACGATAGTCATCTAACATCGCATCAACCGTTGTATCTGTTAGCAAATCATCCACCTTGTCCCAGCATAAATGCAAGTCGCCTTTAACAAGATAAGATTGAAAATCTAACCACACGCCTGGTGTTTGAGAAACCATATACGATATTTCTCCAAATGTTTGTCTTGTCTCATCGTTTTCAAGTTCATAATCAATATTACATGCGAATACGACTGGGGCGATATTTATACTTTCTCCATATTTTTTTGAAACATCACGTTGTACTTGTACACCGCTATAATCAGAATGGGATACATTCTCAATAAACGTTTGCTTTACTCTTTGTAACGTATTCGCAAACCGTTCATTTTTATGAGGTATATGTTCAACTAATAACAGATTTGTAAAATCTGCTACTATATGCGTTACATCTTTTGTATCACTTTCTCTATTAAACAACGGAATATTGACATAAAAGCCTTCTTGATTGCTCCATTTCTCTAGTGTCAACATATAGCATGTAAGTAAAACAATAGATGGCGTTGTGTCAAATCGCTTTGCGTTCTCTTTAATTTTTTCCCATACCTTATTTTCAATTATTCTTTTATGTCTTGATACTTTTACCTGTTCTACCAATTCTGGCTTTTTTAAAATGGGTAATTGAATAGGATTCAACTGCAATTCATCTATTTTGTGTGACCAAAATGTTTTATCTTGTTCTACTTGTTCATCATCTATCTGCTTTTGTTCCAAATATGTCTTAAACGTGATTTGTTCTTCACTTACAGTATGACCATGATATAAATGCGCTAATTGTTTTATGATCATACTGATACTTAAAACATCTGCTACCAATAAATCGATATTTAAACTTATTTGCACCTTTTGCTGTGGCAATATAAAAGCAGTTAAGCTTGCCACTTCTCCACGATAAACATCTAATTTTTTGTGGGATAGTTCTGTTCTATATTTTGCTAATTCCACTGATAGTTGCGTTTCATCTAAGTTATCTAATTCGATTATATCGATGCGTTTTTTGATTGGTTCTTTCAGAAATTGTTGTTGATGGTTATCAATAAATCGGCAGCGTAACATAGGGTGAATACGTTGTAGCTCATTCCATGCTTGATTTAATTTTTCTATATCCACTTGATGCCCTATAATTTCAAAGTATGCATGACAGCCAACGCCACCCAACACTTGATCCTGTTCTCTACCAATTAAATACGCACTTTGTACATCTGTTAATGGAAATGGCTGATAGTTATCAACCGCTTCTATTGAATGATGAACAGTACTTTTTTTCTTTTTAAATTTACTGTTGTCAACAAGTAACATCCACTGGCTAAATGTAGGTTTTTCTATTAATTGAGAAAATTTTATCCTTAAACCTTCTCGTCGCAATTTACTGACTAATGCCATGATATCTATTGAATGAACGCCTAAATTAATAAGATTTTCGTGCGCATCAATGTGTGTAAGATTTGTTTTTTCAGTTAACCAAGACTTAATAAGCTGTTTTATTTTATCTTTCGAAAAAAGCACTTCCATTACTATAAACCTCCATGTCTTATTTAACTCATTCTTTTAATCTATTAACATCAATTTTCCCAAATGTAGTTAAAGGCCATACGGGTACTTTTTTTATTAAATCGGGCAATTTAAAATTTGCTATACCTTGTTGTTGTAGATAATTTCTCAGTTCATTAAGATTGATATTTGTATCCTCTTTAATGCAGACACAAATTTTCTCACCTACAACCTCATCTGGTACTCCTATTACTTTGACTTCGTCAACATTAGGATGGCCTAAAATGACATCTTCTAATTCATTAGGTAAAATTTTCTCACCTGATTTATTAATCATCTCTTTGATACGCCCAACAACTTTAAAGTTTCCATCAGGTTGTTGCTTCACTTTATCTCCTGTCATAAAATACATGTCATCATCTACACATTTTATGTGTGGCGCATGTTCATAGTTATATATTGTATAGGGGCCTCTGACGTAAAGCTCGCCATATTCACCTTGCTGCACTTCTTTTCCACTATCATCTAATATTTTAATTTCGTCATATTCAGAAATAGGTGTCCCTTGTGTGTGATAAGTGACTTCATTGCCATCTTGCTTATCAGTCATACAAATTAATCCTTCTGCAATACCGTATACTTGTTGTAATTTACACTCAAATTGTTCTTCAATTTTTTGCGCAGTAAATGAATCTAATAATGCACCTCCCACCTGAATTAATTTGAGAGAACTGATATCATCTTCATCGTTGTCTTTTTGATAGTCAAGACACATTTTCGCCAATGATGGTACAAACGCTAAATGAGTAATATCTTGTTCATCTATCAACGGGAAAATTTCATCAGGGCTCGTAACACTACAAATCACTATTGCGCCACCGACCGCTAATGTTCCAATGATTCCTGGACAACCTAAAGGAAAATTATGTGCGATAGGCAAAGCAACTAAGTAAGTCGAATGTTCATCTAAGCCACATCTTTGTGCACATTGTTTGGCAACATAAATATAGTCACAATGTCTACGAGGTATAAGTTTAGGTATACCTGTCGTACCGCCTGAAAGTAACAATAATGCAGTATTATTATAAGATGGCTTGATTAATTCCTCTGAATAGCGATAGTCATAATCATTACGATTTGCGGAATAAAAATTTTTATATTGCTTGGAATTTCCAAGAATATATTGATTAATCTGACAACCTAGTTCACCTTCTATTTCATTAATCAGCTGTGAATATGAAAAGCCTAAATACTTATCTTTAGCTATATATGCTACCGCACCAGACGCTTCCAAAACACCTTTGATCTCAACTTTTCGATGTGTCGCTAAAGCTAATACAGGTATCGCTCCTATTTTAAATAATGCGAATAAGACGAAAATAAATTCGAAGCAGTTTGGTAACTGGATTAACACTTTATCGTCCGGTTTAATGCCATCCTGATAAAATTTATACGCAAAATGATTTATCTCGTCATACATTTCTTGATATGTAAATTCAAACTCACGATCTATAAGTGCAATCTTTTCTGGGTACTGTCTTACTTTTTCTTGGATAAATTCATCTAGTGTTTGATGATCCCAAACTTGTTCATCATAAAATATTTCTAGTTGTTCTCTCTTTGTCCTTTTCATTTTGGAACCTCCATCATTGAAATACCTAAAATAAATTTTGAATCTATATCTTCCATTCTCACAATGGATTTTGTTGTATCTTTATTGTTGTATATTATAAAATGATTGCCTGAACGTTTTTGAACTTCTACATAATCCAATCCTTCCATCAAACCTGTACCAATACATTTTAAATATGCTTCCTTGGCAACCCAACACTGAAAGAAATGATACGGATTATCGCTAATATATAACGCTTCGTGCACATTAAAATAACAGTCAATAATATCTTTGAAGTCAATTTGTCTTGTTATATTTTCAACATCTACACCAATATCAACCATTGAAAACGCAACCACACAGCAACCTTCAGTATGCGAAATATTAAAGCGAATATTATAAGCATTTTCTATATAAGGCTTTTTGTAGCTTGTGTATTGATAGACCAAGTCAGTTAACTCACACGTCAATAGATATTGATAAAACAAATTCACAAGTGCATGACTATAAATATAATTCACTTTGTCGCTTTTTCTTTTTAAATTTTTTAGTTTAGCAAGCTGTGATTTTGTTAAAAAACTGGATTGATTACCGCACTTGTTAACTCTGTCAGTCCTACCAATAACAATCACCGAATAACCATTTAACAAATGTTGCATGATGCGTTGTGATAAATTGTGCATGTTATCATTTAGCTCATATATTTTATATTTCATTTAAATATGCCTTTATCTTATTGATGGCTTCTTCGGAATTACCGTTAATAAACATATGTCCACCCTCTACATATTCCCATCTAAATGATTTGGTTGTGTATTGCTCCCATTCTAGTAACTCTTCTAGCGTCATTTGTTCATCTGAGGTACCCATCAACGCCAAAATAGGACTATCTAAGGGTTCTTTATTCATATCTTGGTATTCTTCATCAATGACAAAGTCGGCTCTTAGCATCGGTAAAAACATTTTGATTAAATCATCATTTTCTAATACTTCTTTAGGTGTACCACCATAGTCTTGCAAGCCCTGTTTAAAACCTGCATCATCAAGATGATATATAGGATCAGGTTCTTTAAAACACGGTGCTCTACCCGCTGAAATAATCACTGCCTTAGGATTATTTAAACCGCTATGTTTAATTTTTAATGCAAGTTCATAAACAATTTTAGTTCCCATACTATGGCCAAATAAATAATAGTCTTGTTCAAAATTAAATGTTTGGACTAATTCATCATAAATTTCTTGAACTAACTCACTAATTTCGGAAATGGGCGTTTCGCTAAACCGACTTTCTCTGCCTGGATAAAGCACTCGCATTACATTGGTTGCCGGAAAATAATCACTCCAATGTCGATAAATATTCGCCCCCCCACCTGCGAAGGGAAATAATATCAACGCTTCATCTCTATCTTTTTCATGATTTATTAGATAATTTGCCAAATACCTTTTTCCTCCTATAGTTATTTTATGATTTAAAATGATATTTACACTTTTATCTTACATTAATTGATAATGATTATCAATGTTGATTGATATTTAACGCAAAATTTATTGTTTCCCAAAAAATTCTATATAATTTTTATTTTTTATACTCTTTTTTGGGAAAACAAAAAAACCCTATGAGAGACTCATAAGGTTTTCTAACATATTTAATTCAATTTATATTTAACTACACGTGATTAACATTCTTCTGGTGTACCTGAAACTTTGGCTGTTTTAAATGAACTGCCACAGCCACAAGATGCAATCGCATTAGGATTATCGATTTGGAAACCACCACCCATGAGTGACTGTTTAAAATCGATTGTTGTCCCTTTTAACACCGGCGCATCATCTTTATCTACGAGTACTTTTAAACCATAGAACTCTAACACTTCGTCGTTATCCCCTGCTGTTTCTTCTGCAGACATACCATACGTTAAACCAGTACATCCACCACCATTAACTTTAATTTTTAAATAACCGTCTTCCATATCATTACTTTTCAACATATCTTTGACTTCATAAGCAGCAGCTTCTGTTAAAGTTACAGTACTCATCATCATGACCTCCTAAAAAATCCATGTTTCTTCTATATGTTTATATATATTATTTAATAACTCAGTTGGCGTTTCACCTTCAACAATATCACCATTAACCAATGCATACAACCCGGATGAACAGATACCACAATTTTGTAGACAACCATATTCTAACACATCGACATCAGGGTCCTCTTCAAGTTGATCGTATACATATTGTCCACCACGTGCCATATTGGAAATACAAAATTCCACGATTGGATTCATAGTACACCCTCTCAATCATTTTAGTCATATTATTATAGCAAATATACTTTCTATATGCATACGGCCAGCTCATTATCTTGATTTTTATATGCACTCCAATAAAACGTTTACAATATGATTGTGCCCAGTCGTAAATTTGTTTGTAGTCATCAAAAAAACAAGATATAATAAGCACATAAATAAAAATACTTCAATTTTTTGGGGAAATTGATGTTTTGTTATCGTAAATGCAGTTTACACAGTTTTTCACTCAATTAATATAACATCAGTTTAAGAAAATATGAGTGATGTGTGACAATGATTTCATATCAAAGGGGTATATTTATGAAAAATTTAGTATTACTAGGTGGCGGCTACGGTAATATGCGTATTATGTCGCACATTTTACCAAATGCATTACCGGCTGACTACACATTAACGTTAGTCGACCGCATGCCTTATCATGGCCTTAAGCCAGAATTTTATGCATTGGCAGCCGGCACAAAGTCTGATACAGATGTTCGCATGAATTTTCCAGAATCAGAGCGGATTAATACCATTTATGGGGAAATTACAGATATTAACTTAGATGACCAAATCATTTCGGTCGGTCAAACAAAAGTCGATTACGATGAATTAGTGATTGGACTTGGCTGTGAAGATAAATATCATAATGTTCCTGGCGCTGACGACTATACGTATAGTATCCAAACATTATCTAAAGCTCGTGAAACATTTCATAAAATCAGCGAACTGCCTGCTGGTTCCAAAGTTGGTATCGTTGGTGCAGGCTTAAGCGGGATTGAGTTAGCAAGCGAATTGAGAGAAAGTCGAAAAGACATTCAGATTATCTTATATGACCGTGGAGAACGTATTTTAAGAAATTTCCCGGAAAAACTAAGCAATTATATTGCAACTTGGTTCAAAAAGCACGATGTAACGGTGGTACCAAATTCGACAATTGATGGTGTTGAACCCGGTAAAATATATAATAATGGACAGCCTGAAGACGTCGACTTAGTAGTATGGACGGCTGGTATCCAACCTGTTGAGATTGTCAGAAATTTACCGATAGATATTAATCGCAGTGGTCGCGTGATTGTAAATCAATATCATCAAATTCCTACATATACGAATGTATTTGTAGTTGGTGACTGTGCAGATTTACCTCACGCACCAAGTGCACAACTTGCAGAACTTCAAGGCGATCAAATAGCCGATGTCTTAAAAAAACAATGGGCAAACGAAGCGCTTCCAGATAAAATGCCAGAATTAAAAGTACAAGGTTTCCTTGGTTCTTTAGGTGAAAAGCAAGGCTTCGCCTATATCATGGATCGTACCGTGACCGGACGTCTTGCTGCTATTTTAAAATCAGGTGTCTTATGGCTCTACAAATACCATAATGGTTAATAAACGGTTCAATATAAAGTCTTGGACATCATTATATTTTAGGTTACGAACTCTATATTGACAGTAACTGACAGGATTGAAAATGCTTGATATCAACGTATTTTCAATCCTGTCAACCATATGGGAGCGAGACTAAGGATTCATAATGAATGCTGTCCCGCTCCCTACATATTATTTTGTATCCATAATATGATTATCTACAAAATTTGTGACTTGTTTTGTTTGTATATAGCCATCAGCTACATACGCATCATTCATCGTCACAAGAGGATAAAATAATTCATCCTCTTGCAATTGTTCAATAAATTGCACATCATGATCCGTTAAATTTTCTGTTTGGTGTTCAAAATCGATATATGTGAATTGAAAGTCAATTTGTGGATATTTTCTTTTTAATAATGGTTGTAACCATTCATACGTATTTTTAGATGTTGGCGCATTGACACAACTTGCGCATACCACATCTGCCCCATAAACGACAACACTCACCTTTGTCATATAAAAAATCCCCCGTTGAGTTGATAGATTTTTCTTTCACTATCCATTATAATAGAATAACAATCTAAATATGAAGTAATATACTTGAAAGGAGTCATCTCTCATGCCAACTGAGAATGCAACAATGTTTGATCAAGTAGCTGAAGTTATTGAACGTTTACGTCCGTTTCTCTTACGTGATGGCGGCGACTGTACATTAGTCGATGTAGAAGACGGTATTGTTAAATTACAACTACATGGTGCTTGCGGCACTTGCCCAAGTTCAACAATTACATTAAAAGCAGGTATTGAACGAGCATTACATGAAGAAGTTCCAGGTGTAATTGAAGTGGAACAAGTATTCTAGATATCTATAATATATACATCACTAGAGCCCCTACGCGCTCTAGTTTTTTCATTTGTAGTCACAGAGATAAAATGTATAACATTCAAGAACCAAAATACTGAGATATAAATCTCTAAAAAATTACAATATGGAACATAAATCCCAAAATAAATAGCACAAAGACGATTTGAAATTAAAAACCGTCTTTGTGCTATTGTTATATTCAATACATCTTACTTATATTTATTGATGATCTTGATCATCGTGATGCGGTTTATGTGGTGCTTTGTAAGGTGCTCTCATATGCTTGTCGATTTGTCTATCCATGTCGACCCAGCCTTTCCAGCCTATATGAACGGCATCAGTAATGTAATGTTTCGCATATTCTTTGTCCGTCATATCATACAATTGGCCACCATTATTAATTACTGTTTCACGAATTTTGTTGTAAACAGGTTGACGACGTTCATGTGGAATACCGATATGATCGTACCATTTACCATTGGCAGGGATGCTGACGTATTGAACATCTGCACCTGCTTCACGCATTGTATCTACAAGTAATTTTAAGTCGTTAAATTCTGGAGAATTAATATTAAACTCCCAATCACGTCTTACTTTACGTCTATTTTCCTTAATTAGTTTCCAATATTCATCTTTAATGCCATATTTATTGGATTTCGAATGATCGATTGCAATTTTTGTCGCTTTGCGATTCATCTCGTTCCAAGAAGCATTCGGTGATGTCACTGGTTCAACATGTGACAACGGTGATTTGTCGAAACCAAAGTATAATTTGATTGCTTCAATCTTTTTGATTTGCTCACCTTTGAATTGAGAAATATAATTGCCATGATCTTGATTTGGGTGTTTTGCTAGTTGTTTTAAAAATGCTTTATTTTTAGCATGCTTAAATTGTAATAACCGTTTCGCGTAGCGTTGTTTCAACTCAGCTGGCATTTTAGTTTGCTTGAACAATTGATCGATTTGGTTCGCAGACATACGTCCATCATAGTTCTTATTTGTTAAACCATGATCAGTGAACCATTGCGGTGAAATAATTAAACTAATTTTTTTACCTTTTAGTTGATCGTATTGTGCTGCTAACTCAACAGCGTTAATCAAGTCTGTTGAACCACCAGTTCCAAGTAAATATGCAGGTTTAGTCCCTTTACGACCATTAAGTGCAATACCTGGATTAAATGGATCTTCTTTGTTGAGTTCACTTGAACCATAAATTGGGTAATAATCGTTTGATTTAAATAATTTGTTTTGAATGAGCGTACCTTTAAGCACTTGATCCGTTGAAGCAAGTCTATTATTTGCCAGTGTTTTATTTGTCACCAATCCCGTAAACCAGCTTGACGGCATTAAGACAAAGATGATAAATATCACACCGCTAATTAAAATCGGTAAAAACGGCTTTAATTTCATCGTAATTCTTCTAATGCTTCCACAATTTTATTTGGTGTCGCCCACTCATCACGATCAAAATCCATAATTGAAACTTCAATACCTAATTTGTTTTGAATTTCTAATAACAGTCCTACAGTTTGGAATGAATCAATAATCCCCTCTTCGAAAATTTCTACATCAGGGTTTTCTTTGACGATATCATTTTCAGCAACTTCAGCTAATACATCTAATACTTGTTCTTTAAATTCCATAATTAATTACTCCTTTTATATCAGTTTTCCTGAGAAAATTAAAAATCCAAATGCTACAAAATGGAAAGTGATAACAATGCTTAAGGCAGTTGTAAATCCATTTTGCCAACGTGCAGGATGTTTCTTGCGCCAGCGTTCATAATAGCCGTAACCAATAAACATTAAACCATGATAGATACCATAGACGATATAGAATAATTCTAAACCGTGCCAGACACCCATGATAAAGAAGTTTAGGAAAAAGGCTACATTAGACATGGCAAATTGACTTTTTAATAATTTTTTCTTTGACATGTAGAACAGTGCACGCATGTAAATGCAATCTCTAAACCAGAATGATAGCGACATATGCCATCTATTCCAGAAGTCTTTTATATTTTTAGCTTTAAATGGTTGTTTAAAGTTTGGCGGTGTCATAATGCCATAGATATAGCTGACTGCTACCGCAAATAAACTGTAACCAGCAAAGTCAAAGAACAGATAGAAACTATACGCATACATATACAGCCATTTATGCGTAAATCCATGTAAATCCATCATCAATGGATTAATCGCATAGAATTGAATTAAATGCGCAATAATGTATTTATATAGGAACCCTAACATTATCATATGAATCGCTTTTAAAATCAACTCACGATATTGCTCACCTGTTGGAATCTTCTTATCATCTTTCACGTAACGTTTGTAACGGTCGATTGGACCAGATGATACCGTTGGGAAGAATGAAATAAATTGCATTAACTTGCCAACTTTTATTTCTTTAATCGAGCCATCTCGAATTTCCATAATTAATTGAACACTTTTAAAAGTTACATAAGAAATACCTAAGAACCCTACAAATTCAATTAATTTATGTTCATGGAAATGAATTTGATGACCACCTAGCCAAGAGCTTTGCAATATTTTAACCACTGCTAATGGCAAGATAGACAGAACCATAATTACAGTAAATTTTGCAAATGTATTATTTTTCTGTCTCGATTTAAAGTAAAACATAATCAGCGCTGTTTGATAAATTAAATACACAATAAAACATATTAACTGGACGCTAATATATTTCGTACCAAAGAAATGATACTTATCTGAAGCAAAGATAATGACAATCATAATGGCTGTACTAATGCCGTTGTATATATAACTACGCTTACCTAAAAATCCGAGTATAATCACTGGTAAGAGTACAATAAATGCAATTAAAAAGAACGTAAACGTACCATATGGAATCATCCGTTTACAACCTCCGCAATAGCTTTACGATCTAATTTACCATTTGAAGTAAGTGGTAAATGATCCATCCAAACGAATTTTCTCGGTATCATATACTCGGGTAAACGAGATTTCAATTCGGATTTCAATGCGTGAGTCATAGCCATATCATCTTCAACGTGTTGCGTTGGAACAACAGCACCAATTAAGTGAACAACTTTATCATTGCGGTATACTGGCACTACAACAGCTTCTCTCACTCGATCAGATTGGCGTAATTGTGCTTCAATCTCTTCAAGTTCCATACGGTAACCATTCATTTTAATTTGGAAATCAATACGTCCTTGAATGAACCATAGGCCGTTGTCTTCTTTGGCTTTATCCCCTGTATAATAATGGCGAATGCCATCATCATATTTAAATGCAGCATCTGTTTTAGCTTTATTTTTTAAATAACCTAGGCTCACGCTGTTACCTTTAATAACAAGTTCGTCTTCATCAGTTATAGATAACGTCGTACCTGGACGTGCAACACCTACTGGAAGTGGATTATATTGCGCTAATACATCAGGTGTGATTTGAATACTTGTAACAGCTACAGTTGCTTCAGTCGGACCATATGTGTTGTAAATCACAGCGTGTGGATATCTATCAACTAAAGCCTTAGCTGTTCTATGTGCCAAAATTTCACCACAGAAGAAGAAATGATTTAAGCTTGGGTAATCATTTTCATTCAATGTCGGCAATAATAAGCACATTTCAATAAATGATGGTGTAGATACCCAAGTGTTAATTGGTGTAGCCACTAACATGTCATTTAATAACTTAGGCTTTTTAATCATATCTTTATCTACAAGATTTAGTGTGCCACCAGATGTTAAACATGGATAGATTGCCATCACTGATAAATCAAATGAAAATGGTGCTTGGTTTAACCATTCTTGGCCACCATCTTCTTGATGTAACGATACCATCCATTCAGCAAATTCAATCAAGCTTGCGTATTGAATTTGAACACCTTTAGGCTCACCAGTTGAACCGGAAGTAAAGATAGTATATACCGTATCTGTTTCAGTCATTTGACTATCGAATACGATTGGATTGTTTGATTCTTTGACATCTTGAGTCGTAATCGTCTTCGCCCCATCATATGTTAATGGTTCATCAACGGTATTAAAGATGAACTGTGGTTCAACTTTATCAATAATCATGTTTACACGTTCAGCTGGCACCGATGTATCAATCGGAACGTAGCCGCAACCTGCTTTGATAGCACCAAGCATACCAACAATCATGTACGGAGACATATGGCCGTATAAAATCATTGGTTGTTGACTGCCTTGTAATTGATGTGCTAGTTTACTTGATTCCTCAAGTAATTCCTTATAAGTTAATTCGTCATTCATATGTCTTACAGCAACTTGATTCGGCTGCGCTTGCTCAATATCGATTAATTTAGAAATGATATCGTTCATATGTTATATTCTCCCTCATTAAAATTCATTATAAATGAAGTTATTCTGTGTATCGCCAGTACCATAAATTAAATACAATGCTATGAATATAGCTAAATAAAGCAATGTTAATAAATATGGTTTAAGTTTTTTAAATGTTTCTGAAGTTTCTTTTTGTTGGGCTTTCATATCGCACCTCACTCATTCAAAATTAAGATGCACAGCTTATCTTTTGCTGCGCCACTTTTTATAATAAGTATAATTAGTTTCAGATTTATATATTATTTTTACAACTTATTATATCTATTTTTTGACAAGCCTGCAATGTTATCTTTAAAAACACTATTGCAAAGACTTGCACTACACTATTTGTAGAACATATTTTATTTTACGTCTTATTAACGAAACACACAATTACATATGACATAACAATTTTGTTATATACGCAAAAAACTTCTACATGCTATTAAATAACAACATGTAAAAGCTCTGCTTGTATCATAATTTAATGGCTAGTAACCGGTGTTAATGGCGCCTGTTGTTGTAAAACAGCCACGATATTATCAACGCATAATTGAATCATACGATTTCTCGTCTTCACTGATGCGCTGCCAATATGCGGTAAAATGACGGCATTCGGCATAGATAATAATGGATGTTTCTCATTAATAGGTTCTTCACGTAAAACATCTAAGCCGCATCCAGCGATATCACCTTGTTCAAGTGCAAATACAAGTGCGTCTTCATCTACTATTGCACCTCGACCAATGTTGATAAAGATTGCATCTTGTTTCATCGCTTGAAATGCCTCAGCATTAAATTTGTTCTTCGTTTCCACTGTCAATGGTGCTGTACATATGACAAAATCACTTTCTTCTAATAATGTGTCAAAATCAGCATATGTGACTTTTAATTCACGCTCAACATCTTCTCTTCTTGAACGATTATGATATAGCGTACGCGTATTAAAGCCAGTTAAACGCCTTGCAAATGCTTGACCAATGGCACCCATGCCAAAAATACCAACAGTCGAACCGTACACATCTTTACCAGATAATAAGTAAGGACCCCAGCTAGTCCATCGACCATCTTGAACATATTTTTCTGCTTCAACAATACGTCGCGCAACACTAAGCATCAAGGTAAACCCTAATTCTGCTGTCGTTTCTGTAAGTACATCTGGTGTATTGGTTACCACAATATCGCGTGACTTTGCTAGTGAAATATCGATATTATCATAGCCAACTGCCATATTTGCAACGATACGCAACTGTGGCGCTTGTGCGATAACTTCGTGATCAATTTGTTCACTGAGCGTAATGAAACACGCTATTGCATCTTTAATAGCTGTTAAAAACTGTGCTCTAGGCATTGGTACAAGTGCCTTATCCCACATCTCTACTTCCCCAAATTGTTCTAATTGCTGGACAAAGTGGTCTGGGATTTTTCTGGTAACAAGTATTTTAACCATCATTCAGCCTCCTTTAAGTGTCCCTGACTATTGTTGTAATTGTCGAATCACTTCATTTAAATCTTTTACCGAATAAGTTGGCGGAACATCTTTTTCTTGAATTTCAGCAAATGAGGTTACACCCGTTTGAACATGAATTGTATCCACGCCAACATTGATGCCAGACATAATATCTGTATCATACAAGTCCCCGACCATGGCAACATCTGCTTTATCTAATTTAAGTATATCAAGTGCAATATCCATTATAACTGGTTCTGGTTTACCAATAAATTGTGGTTGTTGCCCAGTAGAGACGCTAACGACACTTGTAATAGCACCATTACCAGGTAATAAACCACTTTCTTTAGGAATAGAAACATCCGGATTAGTTGAAATAAATGTGGCACCCTCACGTACAGCAAGTGTTGCAATCGCTAGTTTATCGTAAGTAACTTGTTCATCTAATCCTATCACTACATAATCGACATGTTTATCTCGTCTTAATGTTAAACGACGGTCTAGTAATGCTGCTTTCAAACCACTACCACCAATCATATATACAGAGGCATTTGCTTTTTCATTGGCAATAAAGTTTGCCGTAGCTAATGCTGAAGTCACAATCTCCTCAGGTTTAGCATCAATATGCATCTCGCGTAATTTAGCTGTTACTTCTTCAGGTGTCTTGGTCGAGTTATTCGTTACATATAAATGAGGAATGCCTTGCTGATTTAAATAATCAATAAATTGTGCTGCTCCGTCAACTTCCTCTGTACCTTTGTACATCGTCCCATCTAAATCTATCAAATATCCTTTATAGTGTTTCATTGTTAATTGTCTCCTTTTCCAAAAGCTGTCACTGGTACACTTTCCTGTTCTAAAAATAATGATACTTCATATATAAAGTTGTCATAATACGGTAGTGCATCATCAAACAGAGGTTCAAGTGTATCATGTTGTAAAGTAATATAATCATGTGCAAATTGCTTACGCACTTCGATTGTTTGATTGATTGCAGCTTGTGTTTCAGATGTAATCACACCCTCAAGTGCTAATATATCAATTACATCCTTGTAATTACCAGGATCTCTTAAAATAAAAGCATCGATAATCATATTACCAATATCGACAGATGCTTCAATTAGCATTTGTGCAATGCGCTCAAAAGCATAAGGATTATCTTTATGATCTTGATAATCTTGCGTTAACTGCCTTAAATAATTTAATTTCTGTGTTAATTTTTCTTTGTCTACAAAATACATGCTTAGTCACCTCTTAATGTCTTTATCATATCATAATTTTGCAGCACACTTCATTTGTAGTTATACTAAATAAATAACCTTAAATAAAGGAGCACCACTTTATGATAGATATGTATTTATATGACGATGAAGAACAAAGTCAAGTGCAATTTGTAGGCTTTGTCGGTGAACATAGTCGCTATGATTTGATGTTAGTTCAAACAGACCGTCATTATGGAAAGACATTAGTTTTGAATATGCAGACCAATAAATTTGGAATTATCGGCACAGATGACCTTGAAGAAGATGATTATATCGCCTATATTCTTGGTGTTTCTGATGCAGAAGCCACTGAAATAACCGAATATTTAAATGAAGTCATACAATAACATGTTTATGATTCAATGCTGTGTCATAAACATGTTATCAAAGCATGAAAAAAGCGAGGAAACAAAAGTTGATGTTAACTTTGTTTTCTCGCTTTACTTGTGGACTTTCGTTTTGAAAGTTACTCTGTTGATGCTATGTTGTCTGTGCCAATTAATCTTTATTGGTTTCTATTTGTTGAGATTCTGCTGGTATGGATGGCGCTATTTTGACATCGTGTAGTTTGTCTTCGCTGTTAATTTGTGTGTCTGGCTCACCTAATCGAGTTTTAACCTCGTCTTCTGAAAGACGCTGTAGAACAAAATATGGGCAGCCAAAATTACAATATTCTAAGATATAATCTTGAATACTTGAAAATCGTTTTGAAATTTCAGCCTTTTTGTTACTATCTTTATAAAATCCTTTGAGTCTTAACAGTTCGTAACCAAAATCTCCGACAACAAAGTCATATTTATCGAGAATATCTGCATATTTAGCAGCAAATAATTCTTCATCAAAGCAGTCACGATAGTCCTCAATGATTTCAAAATATTGCTGGTTTACTTTAATCATAAATGACTCACCTTTATATGATAATAAAGACTTAGCAAATACGACAGTTAATCACTCTCGTACAAACTAAGCCCTTTTATTGATAAGAATGACCATAGCTGATAGTGGCTCACATAATACTTCTGCCAACTCAATTTCCACAGTCTATTCGATTATTGTTGATGATTTAATTGCTTTTCTCCTAAGCGATGACGTTCTTTAGCCGCTTCATTAACTTGTTCATCTGCGTGATATGAGCTACGTACCATTGGTCCAGCTTCACAATGTTTGAATCCTTTATCCATAGCTGCTTTACGTAACTTACCAAATTCTAGAGGTGTATAATATTTTTGAACTTTTAAATGCTTACGAGATGGTTGTAAATATTGACCAATTGTCAAAATGTCTACGTCATTCGCACGTAAATCATCCATAGCTTGTAATAATTCTTCAGTCGTTTCACCTAAACCTACCATAATACTTGATTTCGTAGGAATATCTGGTTGTAATTCTTTTGAACGACGTAAGAATTCGAGTGTACGGTCATATGTTGCACGTGCACGTACTCTTGGTGTTAAACGGCGTACTGTTTCGATATTGTGATTTAAAATATCTGGTCGTGATGCCATTAATGTTTCTAACGCTTCATAATCCCCACCCATATCAGATGGTAAGATTTCAATCGTTGTGAATGGATTTCGTTCACGTACTTTGCGCACTGTTTCAGCATAAACATTTGAACCCGCATCTCTTAAGTCATCACGTGCTACTGCTGTAATAACCACGTGTTTTAAATTCATCAGTTCAACCGATTCTGCCACACGTTCTGGCTCATTTAAGTCTAATTCATTAGGTAATCCCGTCTTAACCGCACAGAAACGGCATGCTCTTGTACATACCGCACCTAAAATCATAAACGTTGCCGTACGTCTTGCTCCCCAGCATTCATGTATATTTGGACACTTTGCTTCTTCGCAAACAGTGTGTAGATTCTTTTCTCGCATCATTTTTTTGAGGCCAGTGTAGTTCTCATTCGTGTTAAGCTTAATTTTCAACCAATCTGGTTTACGTAAAATTTCTTCATTTCTTGTAGCCATAACAACGCTTACCCTCCTGAATAATCAATCTTCATTCATTATAACTAAATTTACCCTAAATTAAAACGTAATACGCAATAAATTTAATAATTTAATAACTTTTCTTTAAATATATCGCGTAAAAATTCTGGCATTAAATATTCTGTTGGCAATCCTTTTAGCATCGGGAAGTAACGGCCAAACGTGTACATATCAACCGTTCCCAACGTATAGCATTGCTCATCATCAATGTCTTCTCCATTGATAAAATAACGCGCTTCTGATTCTATAAAACCCAAATTATATAAAATATAACCGCCAAAGATGTCTCCTCTAAAGCCTAAACCTTGTGCATGCTCATGTAAATATTCTTGCTTTTGACTTTTTATAATCACATTTTTCAATTCTGTACCTGTGACTTTTACCCTTACTAAATTAATAGGATGTGGTAGCATACGGTGAATATCGTACTCAGTCACTTGGTCAGCCTGAATACCTTGAACAATCAATCCCGCATTGATGATCGCACAATCTGCATTTGTAAATTCAAAGACACTTTCAGCGAGAAGATAGGTTGTTTGGGTAATGACATCTGTTTTATTTTCTAAGTGAACTGGATGGTGAATCACAGGTTCATTTAGCAGTGCCTTACCTTCCTCATCAAAGTGTGTTTCGACAGTGGGCAATGTGTCGAGGGGATGTAGCATTGCTTCTTTCGCAATGACTTGATGTTGTTCAATGGTTAGCGTAACTTCACCTAAATAGTGACCATATTTTCCAGCGGCAGCCATCAGCACACCATTATTTATTTCACCATGTTCAAAATAGTGATGCGTATGGCTCCCGAAAATAACATCAATATCTGGTATTTCTTGACATAATTGTTCATCAAAAAAGACACCAACATGACTCATCACAATTAAGACATCATATTGTCCTTGACGTGATTGAATCTCATCTTTAATCGCTTCAAGTGGATCTGTCACAATCCAATCTAGCGCACGATAAAATGGTGTAAATGGTGCGGTTGCAGCAACAAAAAGAATCCGTGTCCCTTCGATGTTTTGAATATATGAAGTTGCGATATGGTTAGGCAATTGTCCATGTTCGTCAAGAACATTCGTACAAATCACCTTAAAATGCGCATCATCATATAATGTATTCAAAGCTTCATGCGAAATCGTCATCCCTTCATTATTACCAATGGTTGCAATATCACATTGTGCCTCGTTTAATAACGCAACATTCTTTTTCCCTAATGTTGCTTCTGTCACAGGGGCAGATAAATCGACATGATCCCCAATATCTATATAAAGAGAAGGATGTTGAAGCGCTGGGCGATGTGTCTGTAAATAAGCTTGAATGCGTGCATATTCGTGCAAATGACTATGTATATCATTCGTATGATAAATCGTCAACTTCACAGTACTACCCCCTTTGTAATTTACATCAATGATTTAAAAATAAGATAAATCCCCATGAATAACATGACAGTTCTAAGCAACATGACTACCGTTTCAGACTTAATAGAATGATTGATCTTCACTCCAATTTGTGCGCCAATATAACTTGAGATAATTAAAATGATAGAATATCCCCAAGCCACATGTCCTTGAAAAATGTGACCAATTGAGCTCATCACACTAGAAAAGAAAATCATCATCATACTTGTGCCGACAGCAACATGTGGTGGAAATCTAAAGATAATCAGCATTAATGGCGTCATTAATGCACCGCCGCCAATGCCAAACAATCCTGTTAACACACCAATAAATAAGGTTGCGACAAAAGCCACAAGCGGTGGAACACTATAATGATAAGTTACACCTTCCGAATCCGTATAAGACTTACGATATTGTGGCTTATCAAATAGTTTAATTGGTTTTATTTTATGACGTACCATCAATATAATGGATACAAGAATCATAAAAATACCAAAATATAAATTGAATGACTCTAATGTTAAATAGCGACTAAGCAACGAACCCGCTAATGACCCAGGCAATAAGCCAAATAGGAAAATAGAGCCATTTTTAATATCAACTTGTTTCGTTTTCAAATAGCCTAGAGATGACGATAATCCTGTTACAATGAGTATCACGGATGACGTCCCAATAGCAATTTGAGGCGTAATGCCATGTAAAAGATGATGTTCCACACCTAAATAAACAAGCGTAGGTACAATGATGATACCGCCGCCAATACCTACTAATGAACCAATAACAGCAGAAAGTAGGCCAATTAAAATAAGAAAAATAAAAGTTAATACCATTGATTTCGCCTCTTAAAATAATTTTAGTTGTTGTGGTGCCAAACCTGTATAATCTATTCCAAGCATCTGTTGATATGTTTTGGCATTTTTAGCCGCATGGCCCCCAGAATTATTATTAAACACGACATATACTGTCTTAGCTTTTTGCGCTAATATTTCAACTTTATGCGCGAGGTCTTGCAATTCTTGTTGATTATAATCATATAAATACCGCACATCTCGCCATTCTTGGTCTGTCATATCCTTTTTAGTCCAGCCTTGAGTGTTGCGCCCATGATAACGTACAAAGGCGATATCATGAGTAATACGATTAACCATTGGAATCGAACCCATTTTCACCTGTGGTTCATCACAAACCGCATGAATAAATTGATGGTCGACAAGAAATTGTAATGTCTGTTCCTTATGTACCGCATCAAACCATGATTGATGACGAAATTCAATGCATACGGGAAGATCTAATAATTGTTGGCGTACATACCGTAAATAAGTTACATTTTCCATCGAGCAATCAAACCAAGGCGGAAATTGAACTAACACCAACGCTAATTTATCATGCGTTTGCAGGGGTTCAATCATTGCTTTAAATTGCTCAAACAACGCTTTGCGCGATGTCGCAACATCTTTATAATCCGCATGTAACGTCAACGCTTGATGTATTTTGACAACAAATTTAAACGTCTCTGGTGTCTCTTTAATCCACTTTAATATATTTCTTTCAGGTTGAATCGCATAATAAGAGGCGTCCAATTCAACAATTGGAAAATGACCTGCATACGTTTGAAGTTTATCAGCTTGGCGTCCAATATCTTCATATAACGTCTCATGGTCACCCCAACCAGTTAAGCCAATGTTAATCATATTCATCACCAGTACAATCATACCACAATCGAATTTATTACTTCATTATATCAACTTAGATTTATCAATGATAAACGATTTAAAATTGGCAACGTAATGCTTCTATCTCTGTCAACAATTTATCAAAAAGTCCAGCTACATGACTATCTATAGCCAGTCGTGGTGCTTGTCCACTCCATAAGTGCGTCCATGCATCGTTATGCTTTTGTGCTGAATGTTGACGTATCGATGTTGTCAACTGATTTTGAATTGGATAATCAGGGATTTTACCATTATAATTCTTAAAGGATTGAATAAAATTGTTATTAATACCGCGCGCATATTTGCCACTAAATACATTTGTCACGACAGTATCCGTTTCTTTACTATTCAGAATGGCTTGCTTTAATACTGGGCGTGCACCACTTTCTTGCAACGTTAAAAAAGCTGTGCCCATTTGTACGCCAGAGGCACCTAAAATCAAGCTTGCCAAAATGCCACGGCCATCCATAATGCCACCTGCAGCAATAACAGGAATATCTACGTGATCAACGATTTGTGGTACAAGTGCCATTGTACCAATCATTGATTGTTGCCCTTGAGTTGTAGGTAAAAAGCTACTACGATGCCCTCCTGCTTCGCTACCTTGGGCAATTACGATATCTATACCTTCTTGTTCAATTGCGATTGCCTCATCTACTGATGTTGCAGTACCCATCGTCACAATTTGTGCTGCTTTTAATCGTTCAATGATTTCTTGCTTCGGTATGCCAAATGTAAAGCTACATACAGGAACATGGTATTGAAGCACTAAATCAATCGCAGCATTAAAACGTTGTTCCTCAGTAATATTTACAGTGGGTTCTTCTAGTTGAAGTGCACGACGATAAGGTTTCAGCCAAGCATTCATTTGTGCCACCTCAGCCTCTGAATACTGATAATCACTCGGAATAAATAAATTCACTGCAAATGGTTGCGAAGTTAATGCCTGAACTGCTTGGATTTCTTGTTCTAATCGCGCAGTATCAAAGTAGCCTGCACCAATCGTGCCAAGCCCACCTTGATGACTCACGGCAGCCACTAATTCTGGAGTAGTACTGCCAGCCATACCTGCTTGAATGATAGGATAGTGAACGTTCAAATATTTTGTGAATTGCGTTGTCAACTGCTTCATCTTGTATCCTCCAAATTTACCGTCGTCTTTGAAATTGTTGATGCAGGTGCTGATGTTTTAAACGTTGTTGTTGTAACTTTTCTTCTTCTTCTTTATCCATTTCATCTTCAATATCCATGCCTAACATTTCTTCAATTAAATCTTCATGCGAAACAATACCATCTGTACCACCATATTCATCAAGCACAATCGCTAAATGTTTTCGACTTATCGTCATTTTTCTCAACACCCATTCTGCACGATTGTGTTCATTGACAAACAGTGGTTCAGCAATATATTCATCAATAGTATGACTCGGATCTTTGCTCCAAGACAGTAAGTATTTCGAATGAAACACGCCTATAATATGATCAATATCTTCATCATATACTGGATAACGCGTATAAGGTTCATTCATGACCGTTTGATAGACTTCATCATAAGGTGTGATATTTGAAAAAGCAGTGACATTTACTCTTGGCGTCGTATTAACATCTTTAATCTTTAAATTACTAAACGCCATAACCCCTTTTAAACGTTCACTTTCAATTTCATTCAATGCCCCATCACGCTGAGCCACTGCAAACATCATTTGAATCTCCGCTTTAGACCATTGCGCTTCTGGTTCACTTCCATTCGCAATAAGTCGATTCAACCCTTTCGTTATCGCATCCAATAATAAAGTGATTGGACGCAAGATTGCGACAAACACACGTACAACAGGAAAAATCATACGCATAATGCGATTAGCAAAATTTGCAGCAATAGATTTAGGTATCAATTCTGCAAATAAAATAACAAATACAGCATATATTGTAAGCGTGAGGCCTAAGTGCCATTGTGCATGATAAGATACCGCTGCTACTAGCACAGTCAACAGCGTCATACTTATCGTACGACCAATGAGTAACGCCGTCATCGCTTCACTTGGATGCGCTAAAAATCGTGCAATACGATATGCTTTTTTATCACCTTGCTCGCCTTCAGTTTGAAATTTCGTCCGATGCACCGTACTTAAAGTGGTTTCACCAATAGAAAAGAAGAACGACAACACAACTAAACAAATAATTGCAATAATCATACAACATGCTCCTCTGCAATGAATAAAAATGTTATATTATATAAAATATTCCCAACAATTAAACACCATAAACGCATAAGTTCCCTTAGCCAATATACAAAAAACTTATAAGTGTTAGCGACGATGACGTGCGAATAACACATTATAAGTTTTAATTTAAATTATGTTATTACAAACTGAATAAAGTAAATTCAAATTCATTATGAAATAATCATATATTTTGGGTGACACAGTCTATAATGAGACTCGATAAGTTCAAATCATTTTTAAACTCATAGCTAAATTCACCATAAGTTGCTAACCGATGCTTATTTTCACTGGATTACTTGCTTTCAATCCTGTAACCCATTTCTTTACTCGTTAATATCTCACCAAATAACAAATAAAAATATGTACAAATATATTGGCAATTTGTATAATAAATTAGCGCTAAAAAATAAAATGCAATAAAAGGCCATTGAGAATATAAACATAAAAGTTGCAACAAGGGTAATTTATGGATTTTTTATATTATGAGCAATTTCCTCTTTAGTTATTTCCTTTTCCACTATCCACCTCTCCTCTACAAATGATGTCTTTTTAAGCTAGTTAGTTCTCAATTAAGCTCTAAAGATAAAAAATAGTAATGACATTATTCTTCTAGTTTAAAATCCGAGCCATGTTTAACTACTGTGTGGTCATGATTTTCTCCATGGACTTTATATCTGTATCTTACACGCTGTACATTGTCGTCATTAGTGTAAAATATTGTTAGTGACCTACCAATTCGTTCTGGTTCAAATACATAATGAGGTTTATAAATAATATCCCTACCCAAATTGTTCTATTTTCTTCAGAGTCAACGGGAATAATCAATGAAAAGTATATTAATCCAATAGTTGAAAGTATTATAGTGTTAATTCCTAACCATTTGATTAACTAAAAGCAAAGGCGATTAAATATGAATTCTTTATGTTGTTTATACACATAACTTGCATTTCTTTAGGTTTCATGGACTCTCTCCTTTTTCAAACATTGATATTGCTTTAAAACTGTCAACTAATCTTAGCTATAGTTATACCAATTAGTGCTTGATATTCATTAAATAAATACTAATTTTTTTGTATGTTTCCCATGCAATTAAACGTTATGCCATATATTGTATTTTTTAAAAATAGGGATTAAACAAGTGCTATTTGCCTAATCCCTTATAATTATTATTGATATCGAACTAAAATGTATTGTTCATTAAACAAAGAATTTACAAATTGTCATAGTAGTTGTAACAACGGTTACAATAATTGCGGTTTGTAATAATTTGGCGCCTTTTTCTTCATTATATTGTTTATATTTATAGCTACAGATGATTGAACCGATACCAAATAGAAAAACTACTAGAGATAAGACCATAAATACCCATGTCCATATTTTTAATGCCTTCCCGGTTTCTTCCATATCAATACTCCTCTTTATAAATAAAACAATATACTGTTATATAATAATTTTATAATATTTCCACACAAATAATACAAGTATGTCCCTATTTTTCTTTTACTTCTACATTTTCTTCTTCATAATCTGCTTTATGGCTTTTCTTGTATTTAAGTGGGTTTTCATCCATATCTAATTCTGGTTTGTCGTTTTTCATTTTATAAGTAAAGTAATTTAATTCTTCAACTTTTTTACTAAGTTGTACACCAATCACAAATACTTTTCCGTCTTTATAAACATATGTATTACTATCATTTCTATCTACTTTTTTATCTACTTTTAAGCCAAATGCTGGTAACATTTTATTTGTTTCTTCTTGCTTTTTATAAACCTTATCGATATCTTTGTCGTACTTATCTCCTTTACCACAACCCGCTAACACAATCGCAAACAGTAATAACACAGTAATAATTCTTTTCATTTGTTTACCCCTTAATCTTTTTTATTTAGATTGATATTATCTTTTTCTTTTAAAATAAACACCAAGCTAACACAATTAATAATACCATAAGAAATCGTGGATTAATCGAAATGAATATAATTTTTTTATTTTTAATCCAAAACAAAATATCTATTACAACAAACGCAATCAAAAAAGTATCATTATCTTTACTTCGAACCTTTCAAACTAACGCTTGATAATTAAGGCAACCATATGAATAAAAGGATGTATAATCCAAAAACAAATAAAGGTTTTATGGTGATGAAGACAAATTGTTTTCTTTTCAGCCATGAAATAATGTCTATTACCAAAAATACCACAGTTATAAAAAATAATAGCATCATTAATGCTACAATATCTTTGCCGGCGATATCTTTCATAGCCGGTGTGACTAGTATTTTAGTTGCAGTAAATAATATGATTAATGCTACCATAGCAATGTAAAATTTATATTTTGATAATCTCAAACTTGTCATACGCTTTTTAGTTTGATTATAAATTTTAGCTGATATCAACGTATTATTATATTTCATTAATATCTTTAATTGATGTCGTAGTGGTCTCTTCCATAATGCATTTATCACTACCAATCCATATATAAGAATGCCAAGTATGAGTATAAATAAACTATTGTTGATTAATTTCTGATTGTGCTGCATAAATAGAAATGGAATGACAAATAAAATGCCACTTATACTATATAAAATTATCGGTAAAATAATAGAATGATTAAACCACATATCTGCTGTACTACAAAGTACGTAATAAAAACCAAAAACAACAATGGCTAATAATACAATTATCCATACGTCTTTTACTAGCAACAACATGGAGATAACTGCCCATAATGCAACACCTAGTGGCACAATTATTCTAACTAAATTTGCGCCATATTTTTCCATACGATAGCACTCAATGAGGAACGTAAGAACTATAACTGCAAGCCCAATTATAATGAAACGGTATGCGTAACCAAACTCAAATAATAAAACATCTTGCTCTATTTCTGGTGTGAGTCTTAGTTTAGCAATAGCAATCAAGGCGATGGCAATAAGAAAATGATATACAGCTTGTCTGCGAGTAAAGCGAAAATCATAAGCTTTATCCTTTGCTATTTTGTCATTAAATTGATTTTTCTTAGCATAATTATATTTATGTTTATTTAATTTGATAAAGTAATTTTTCAGTGCCAAATAAATATATATCAATGAACTTATATGCAGAAACACCACATAAGCAATCAACCCACTATGATTTAAACCTCCACCAACAAAGTAAATTGTCATCAGCAGTGCTAAGATAACAATATCGACAAAATAACCGAAAATCGGGATTCTTTGAGCTTTTAACATACTTGTAAAAATCGCTAAAATAATAAGTAAAATAATTGAAATCAAACCTAAAATAACCAAAACATTTCTCCTGACTATATCAAATTGTTTATAACATGCTTTGCTGACTTTTATCTAAATTGATGTATCCTGCTGTTTTTGATATTCTTTCATATAACGTTCGAGTGCATACAGTTCTTTAAGCTCATAGTCTAATTTAGGTAATATACCAAATTTTTTATAACGATAATAATTAAAATAAGCACTTGATCCAAATTCTGTAGCATCCCAATCTATAAATTGATACAATACGTTTAATTTACCTTTAATCGTAAAATCAAATTCACATGTACTCCAAGCTTTGTGTTTATTTCTAATAAATTCATAACGTAATTCTTCAAACAAATCATATAATCCATCGGTTTGATGACTGAATTCATCACTTGAAGTATGACAATTCTTAGGGATATCCATTGAATAAAACAGTTCATCACTACCCGGTACAGTATAGTAAAAGTACACTGATCCTCCGCCATCAGTCATATATGCAACTGCATATACATTCTCCCACGATACTGGAATCATATTCATGATATGCTGTCCAATATATCGATATAAATAATTTATCTTTTCTTTAAATTCCATAGTTACAATTTCATTTTTATCGTCAATTGTTTTGGCATACCTATGAATGGCATACATTTGTTCAATGTCATATTTTTGTTTTGGTAAGTGACCAAAATTCTTATAAAAATAATAGTTTTTCATATGTTTAGATCTAAAATCTACCACATCCCAATCTGTATTTTCATATACAGCTTGCTTTTGTCCCTTATGATTAAACTCAATAACACATGTACCAAATGGCGGTCTGCCATTTACAACAAACAGATGCCGCAACTTCATTAATAATTCACATAACGTTTCAAACTGCTGATCAAATACTTCTTCTGATACATCAAAATTCCAGGTAATATCCATTGACAGTTGAGAATCATCTTCACCTGGGACCATATAATGGAAGTACACATACCTCTTATTGTCCCCAATAAACGCATTTAGACACACGTTTTCCCATCTTTCTGGAATCATGTCACTGATATGATTAGTAATTTCAATATATAATTCATCTAATTGCGCTTCAAAATTCATGATTAGTCACACCTTCCCATTCATTATGTAAATATTTTTGCGATAATTTTTAGTATTCAGATATCAAATGATTAAAGTAGTGTTCTGGATGATGTACCATATTTCATTTTATCTTAATCCGTCTTGCATGACTTCAATAATTTTCATATATTTCCAACCTGGTAATTTCAAATATACTTTTATTCTTTGAAACACCATCCTCTTTTATTTATAAATTGAAATAGCTATTTTACAGTCGGCGTTTGATTTTTGTAGTTCTTTATATTTATTAAATAAATCTCTAAACCATATTGACGTATATTTTCTTTTAAGCTTTAAATTGTAAAAACAGTTTAATTCTCATTTTAACTAATAGTTATGCTTTTGAAATGACTATATACAATATTGATTATATATTAATTTCTAAAATTGACATATACTATTTAGTAAAAAAAAATAATCATCGTTGATTTATTCTATCTATATTTATTATTTTACAGCGCCTCCGTCATTTAACTTTGATTTAAAACTCATTTATACCCACTGCTATTTATATTTAATACGTTTATTTTAGGTTTTTAAATTTAACTGGCATAGCAATATTAATAAAAATAACACTTATAATATCATCTAGATAACAATAATTAGAATTAAACTTAAAAAAAGAGATTAAACAAGTGTCATTTGTCTAATCTCCTTTTTATTAATTTATCTAATTTTATTATTTCTCTTGGCTTTCTTTTACATATTGTTCAACTTCATGCATTCTTTTAATTGCGTATTCCATTTCAGGCAAAATACCAAACTTTTTATATCGGTAATAATCAAATTTTCCACCAGGTCCAAATTTTGATGCTTTCCAATCTATGTACTCAAAAGAGACATTTAAGTTACCTTCAATTGTAAAGTCAAATTCACACGTGCCAAACTGTTCTTGACCATATTTAACAAAAATAGCGTTTAAATCATCAAACAAATCACATAATCGAAAAGCTCTGTTCACATATTCTTTCTTAGACACACCAAAATCTTTTGGTATATGTTGTGAATAATAAAGTTCATCTTTCTGTGGAACTGTAAAAAAGAAAAACACTTCACTAGCATATTCTTCCATATATGCAACTAAATATACTTTCTCCCATGGGCCAGGAATCATATCGCTCACATAATTCGCTATTTTATTGTATTGTTCTCCTAATTTCTCTTCAAATTTCATTGTATATCGCCCCTGTCCATTCTGACTATAATTTCCAACTGGTTTCCATTTTCACCTAATTGGTTAAGAATACTTTAATAATTCATTAACTTATAGATATTCTATTTCATTTTTTAACTTTTTAGCCGATTAAGCTGTATTTGAAAAACAAAATATGTACCAATCGCAAATAATATCAAACTCAATATAAGCATTGGCATATTTATTATATTAAATGTATTACCATATAATTTTATTCCTATATCTGATTTTCCATCACCAAATGCTACATAGTCAAGTATGTTCATTAAAACTGACATTATAAAAACACCTATGATTGATGCATACATTGTTGGTTTAGCAGTATTTTCAAATATTTGACTATTTTTCTTTGGTGTATAAACTGTTAACCATGCAATATTCATTGCCAAAATACCAAGTGCACCTATACCTATAACAAATCCATATACACTCAACAAACCTAGAACACCAGCGATAGCTAAAATAATCCACCATGCATTACCTATCTTATTTTTCTCAATGACTATTCTTTTAAGTGCTTCTTTATTTTTTAACAGTAAAATACCACAAAATGTCCATGCAAAAATCGTAATCAAGTTAAGACTTACAAAACCACCAATAATATAAAGCACTGCACTCAACGTGGTTTTTTTAGTCATAATTTTTAAAGCTATAATACCAATAATAAATGAAATGATACTTACAGCCATAAGTACACCAAAAATCCAATTATAGATTAATGATGACGTTTCAGCACTTTGCATCGTTGTTTCACCATTAACTGTGGTTTGAATCTCAGATTGAGACAAACCGGAAATTGACGTTGCGAAAAAAAGAGCGAACATTAACGATAGAAATCCTTCCAAAATAAGTCCGATAAGAGATGTTACTTTAATTGTTTTAATCACAGTATTCACCTTTACTTTTTATATAATTTTAACACAATATATGTAGCAGAACTCACTTTATTTAATCTTGTTATAGCTTTGGAACAGGTAATTGAAGTCTTTTTATAGAAAAATATTTTAAATAACAAATGATTATTATACATTAATATTTGACGTAGAGCCCATTGAAAAAGGAGATTAAACAGATAGTGTTTGTCTAATCTCCTTTTATTAATTTATCTAATTTTATTATTTCTCTTGGCTTTCTTTTACATATTGTTCAACTTCATGCATTCTTTTAATTGCGTATTCCATTTCAGGCAAAATACCAAACTTTTTATATCGGTAATAATCAAATTTTCCACCAGGTCCAAATTTTGATGCATCCCAATCTGTGTATTCAAAAGATACATTTAACTTACCTCCAATTGTAAAGTCAAATTCACACGTACCAAACGGTTCTTGTCCATTTTTTTCGAAAATATTACGTAAATCAAAAAATAAATGGTACAGTTTAAACTTTCTTTGGCTAAATTCTTTTTCTGAAACTCCATAAATTTCAGGAATAGATAACGAATATAATAATTCATCATTGTTTGGAACTGTAAAATAGAAAAAGACTTCACATGCTCTTTCTTCCAGAAAGGCAACTAAATAAACTTTCTCCCATGACCCTGGAATCATATCACTCACGTGATTCGCTATTTTATTATATTGTTTATTTAACTTTGTTTCAAAACTCACTATCAATCACTCCTAATTGGCCTGGAATACGATTATATTACTCAATGCTAGATATTTCATACTTGATTGTCATGTCAATATTAATATAAAACAGATTGTTATAGTATTCAATACAATTTAGATCTCAGTAAATATAATTAAGCTTTTAAAAAAGAGATTAAACAAAATTGTCTAATCTCTCAAATTAGCCTTACTAGTCCTATTTAACATAAAACCAATATAACACATTTTAAAATTTTTATTGTTTTCATTATTTACTATTTAATCGCTTTCGCTGAATTTGAAAAACAAAATATGTACCAATCGCAAAAAATAACAAACTCAATATTAGCATTGGCATATTTATTATATTAAATGTATTACCATATAATTTTATTCCTATATCTGAATTTCCATCATCCAACACTACGTAGTCAAGTATGTTCATTAAAACCAGTATTACAAAAATACCTATGATAGATGCGTATATCGTTGGCTTAGCCGTACTTTCGAAAGCTTGAGTATTATTCTTTGGCGTATACACAGTTAACCAAATAATATTCAAAACTAAGATAATTAGTGCACCAAATCCAATTAAATACCCATGAACACTCAACAAACCTAGAGCACCAGCTATAGCTAAAATAATCCACCATACATTACCTATCTTATTTTTCTCAATGACTATTCCTTTAAGTGCTTCTTTATTTTTTAACAGTAAAATACCACAAAATGTCCATGCAAAAATCGCAATCAAGTTAAGACTCACAAATCCACCAATAATATAAAGCACTGCACTCATTGTTGTCTTTTTTGTCATAATTTTTAAAGCTATAATACCAATAATAAATGAAATGATACTTACAACCATAAGTACACCAAAAATCCAATTATAGATTAATGATGACGTTTCAGCACTTTGCATCGTTGTTTCACCATTAACCGTGGTTTGAATCTCAGATTGAGACAAACCGGAAATTGACGTTGCGAAAAAAAGGGCGAACAACAACGATAGAAACCCTTCCAAAATAAGTCCGATAAGAGATGTCACTCTAATTGTTTTAATCATAGTATTCACCTTTATTTTTTATAAATTCTTTTATCTAATTTAATTATTTTCCCTGATTTTCTTTTACATACTTTTCGACCACATGAAGATCATCAATTTGATATTGAAATTTAGGTAATATACCAAATTTTTTATATCGATAATAATCAAATTTTTCACTTGGAGAAAAATTTGATGCTTTCCAATCTATGTACTCAAAAGAGACATTTAAGTTTCCTTCAATGGTAAAGTCAAGTTCACACGTGCCAAACTGTTCTTGACCATATTTAACAAAAATAGCGTTTAAATCATCAAACAAATCACATAATCGAAAAACCCTTTGTCCATATTTATCCCTAGACACACCAAAATCTTTTGGTATATGTTCTGAATAATAAAGTTCATCCTTCTGTGGAACTGTAAAAAAGAAAATTACTTGACTAGCATATCCTTTCATATATGCGACTAAATATACTTTTTCCCATGGGCCTGGAATCATATCACTCACATGATTCGCTATTTTATTATATTGTTTATTTAGCTTTGACTCAAAACTCACTATCAATCACTCCTAATTGATCTGTAATACAATTATATTTTTCAATGCTTGATTATCATGTCAATATTAATATAAAGCAGACGGTTATAGTATTCAATATAATTTAGATGTCAATAAATATAATTAAGCTTAATAGTCCTATTTGACGTAAAACCAATATAGCACACTTTAAAATTTTCTTTATTTCATTATTTACTATTTAATCGCTTTCGCTGAATTTGAAAAACATCATATGTACCAATCGCAAATAATATCAAACTACATATAATCATCGGCTTACTGATGACGTTAAATATATTACCGTATATTTTTAACCCTAAATCTAGCAAGTCATCATATAGAACAGCACCGTTCAATATATTAATTAAAACAAGTATTACAAAAATACCTATGATAGATGCGTATATCGTTGGTTTAGCCGTACTTTCGAAAGCTTGAGTATTATTCTTTGGCGTATACACAGTTAACCAAATAATATTCAAAACTAAAATGATTAGTGCACCGAATCCAATTAAAAAACCATGTACACTCAACAGGCCTAGAACACCAGCTATAGCTAAAATAATCCACCAGGTATTACCTATATTATTTTTCTCAATGACTATTCCTTTAAGTGCTTCTTTATTTTTTAACAACAATACGCCACAAAGTGTCCATGCAAAAATCGCAATCAAATTAAGGCTTACAAAACCACCAATAATATAAAGCACTGCACTCATTGTTGTCTTTTTTGTCATAATTTTTAAAGCTATAATACCAATAATAAATGAAATGATACTTACAGCCATAAGTACACCCAAAATCCAATTATAGATTAATGATGACGTTTCAGCACTTTGCATCGTTGTTTCACCATTAACTGTGGTTTGAATCTCTGAATGAGACAAACCGGAAATTGACGTTGCGAAAAAAAGGGCGAACATTAACGATAAAAATCCTTCCAAAATAAGTCCGATAAGGGATGTCACTTTAATTGTTTTAATCATAGTATTCACCTTTATTGTTTGTTTTTATATATTTGTAATTTACTTCGTATTGATCTACAAAATTTTTCATGTTAAGTCTCTGTTTATTGTAATTTTTCAAACTCATAAACAGCAAAAAACAATTTTACATTTTTTATATAATTTTAACATAATATATGTGACCGAAATCACTTTATTTAATCCTGTTACTTCTTAAAAAAGATGCTTGCCTCTATAATATAAATAATATTGGCAAAAAGATTAGATTCGTGACATTTATTCTCTTTAATAATACTGAATTCATTGGAAATTCAATTTTTTCTAAAATCAGCATACCTAATTGCTATTCTAATCTTTCAATACTTCAATTTTAAAATCAGCATATTTTTTTACTAATAAGAAGTTTGCAAAATTTATACAAAAAATTATGAGAAGAGATACAATAATTACAAATCTATTTTCATCAGAAGCTGGAACAGACATATATTCAATTATTTTTTCGACAAAAATAAGCTGTGCAAATAATTTCAATATTATACCTATCATCGACCTTGTTTTTCCACTAATAAATTTTTCTAAATTTCCCAAATCTATTAATAAAAAAACATTACTCACTGCATCTATAGCACAAAAAATGATAACAAATATAATACTCCAAAACCATATTTTTTCTAAATCTGTTTCATACTGTAACGCTAGAGTATAATACAAATTGTGAGCAACAAAAATAAAATTATATGTACACAAAACATTAACTATCGTTAAAAATTTAGTATATTGCTTCACCTTATTTAAATCATTAATATTTGAATAATTAAAGAAATCTTTAAACTGAATAATACCCATTATTGCAATTAAGATTTCAAATAGTATTGAAATTCTTAATCCCCAATATACATCTGTTAATTTTGCATCATCGATAAAAACTATAAACGAGACTCCTATCATGCATAATAAAAAAATACTTATGATTTGTGCTGTTGGTTTTCTTATATCGTCCATCAATTCATTTTTTGACACGATACCCCTCCTAACCTAATATTCCTAATGCTTCTGTAGATTTTAAAAACTTTATTGTGATTTAACCAAATTTTGAATTTCTGAATAGATAGTTATATCTATAATTTTTATTTTTCTCACAGTTGCGTTATTTATACTAAAATTAATTTATTATCTTCATTATGCTTTTATAAGTTAAACTTTGATTCAAATATTGATTATCTAAAATGTAATTTGGTTAATGAGCATTATTTATATTGTAAGTGAATTTAATTACTTAAAAAAGATTAAACAAGGACTATTTGTCTAATCTTCTTTTGCATAATTGCTTTGTTAATGTTTTATTTTTCCTGACTTTCTTTTACATACTTTTCGACCGCATGAAGATCATCAATTTGATATTGAAATTTAGGTAATATGCCAAATTTTTTATATCGATAATAATCAAATTTTTCACTTGGAGAAAAATTTGATGCTTTCCAATCTATGTACTCAAAAGAGACATTTAAGTTACCTTCAATGGTAAAGTCAAACTCACACGTGCCAAATGGTTCTTGACCATATTTAATAAAAATTGCATTTAAATCATCATATAAATCACATAATCTAAAAAAACTGTCTACATATTCTTTCTTAGACACACCAAAATCTTTTGGTATATGTTGTGAATAATAAAGTTCATCTTTCTGTGGAACTGTAAAAAAGAAAAACACTTCACTAGCATATTCTTCCATATATGCAACTAAATTTACTTTCTCCCATGGACCTGGAATCATATCACTCACATAATTCGCTATTTTATTGTATTGTTTATTTAACTTGTTTTCAAAACTCACTATCAATCACTCCTAATTGATCTGTAATACAATTATATTACTCAATGCTTGATTATCATATCAATATTAATATAAAGCAGACGGTTATAGCATTCGTTTTAATTTAGATGTCTATAAATATAATTAAACTTTAAAAAAAGAGATTAAACAAGGATTATTTGTCTAATCTCTTTCATTCATAGTAAGTTTAAACTAATATTTAGTTAGTTTATTACATAAAAAGTCTGCTAATAGTAAAAACAGTTGTTATTGCCGTAACAATAATTGCTATTTGTAATAATTTTGCGCCTTTTTCTTCATTATATTGTTTGTATTTATAACTACAGATAATTGAACCTATGCCGAATAAGAAAATGACCAATGATAGGACCATGAATACCCAAGCCCATATTTTTAAAGCTTTACCTTTTTCTTCCATATCAATTCTCCTTCATACTTTATCAATCAAATTAAATTATACATTTGATGCTATCATTATATGATATTTTTAAATAAATTTATATATACAACAAACATTTTTCCACTTTATTTTACGATTTAAAACCTGTAATATTTATTATTTCTAGAATCTACTATTTTTCTTCTTTCACTTTCAGATTTTCTTCCTCATAATCAGCTTTGTGATTCTTCTTGTATTTTATTGGGTTTTCATCCACATCTAATATTGGTTTTCCTTTTTTAATTTTATAGATAAAGTAATTAATTCTGTCTGCCTTTTTAGTTAGTTTTATACCAATAATAATGACTTTACCATCTTCATAAACATATGTATTGCTATCATCTCTATCTATTTTTTTATCTGCTTTTTCGATGTCCAATGAATTTAATATATCATTAAAGTCTTCTTGTTCTTTATACACTTTATTAATATCTTTGTCGTATTTATCTCCTTTACCACAGCCAGCTAAGACTATAGCAAATATGAGTAATGCCGTCATGACCTTTTTCGTTTGTATTACTCCTTTTTAATCATTTTGATTAAATAAATTACTATATTGTCTATTTAAACATTAATATTTATTGCAATATTAACGTTACAATAATGATCCATAATGTAACTACCAATGGAACAATAGTTTTAAATAAAAATATACGATATTTCTTCTTACGATAACAATCAATAATAAACCATATTATTGTGATAATCATACCAATAAAAATAAACATAGGGTTCATTGATAAGGAATCTTCTTTAATATCTGGTGTAAGTCTTATTTTAGTAATGATAAATAAGACAATTGAAATAATAAAATAATATAAAGCACGAACCCGTGACGTTTGAATATCAATTTCTTGTTCTTCTAACGACTCATCCTCTGGGTTAGCATCTTTATTAACTAAATAGATTAATACTTTGGGTTTAATCCAAAAGAATTTAATCGCAAAATACATATATGTAAATGAACCAAAATGCATAAACATAATGAAATTTTTCAAATCATTATTATATAAGTGGTCTCCAATAAAGTAATAGACTAATAATAATACTAATACAATAATGTCCATGAATAAACCTAATAACGAAAATGCTTCCGTCTTTAATATACTGATAAATGCCACAAACCAATATAATATAAATATTGTAATAAAAACAAAAATAACCAAGCTATTTCTCCTGACTGTCTTAAATTGATAATATATTGTTTGCCGTTTTTGTTAGATGAAGATTAAATACAGCTTAATAATACGAATAAATAACTAGTGAACCATCTTAAAACTTATATAACCTATTACGGTAAAAAACGAGCTAACACAATTAATAAAGCGATAACAAATAGTGGTTTAATCGTAATAAATACAAATCTTTTATTTTTTAACCATATATAAATATCTATCACAAAAAACACTATAATCATAAACTGTAACAGAATAAATATCGTCTCAATACTCTCAAGTGCTCCAACTCTCATTTCTGGTGTAACAAATATTTTAGTCGCAAAAAATAAAACTGCTAATGTACCACTTGCTATGTAAAATTTATATTTTGATACCTGTAGATTCATTGTTATTTCTTCAATTTTATCTTCATTGGTATTTTCAATTATTCCGGTAGGTCTCCTTAAATTTTCTAATTTTACTTTCACTGGTTTTTTCCACAGTGCATTAATTGCTACAAAACCGTATAATACAATACCAAATAATAAAGCTAGTAAGTAATTATCTATTGAATTCTGATCTTTTGGTGTAAAAATAAAAGGAATTACAAATAATACACCACTAATCATATAAGCAATCGTGGGTAAAATCACTAAACGATTAGACCACATGACTGTCGTAAAGCAAAGTACAGGATAAAACCCCATAATAACAATTAACAATAAAAAGTACACATACTCATCCTCTCGATTCCATTACTCCAACTTATGTATTTACTCAATGAAAACCATCGCTTTTATTTGTTATATGATTATGATGTTGATTTAAACCTACTTAAATACACACTTCATCTTTATTATTTAAACTATTAACCGTTTTTTCTATGGTAAAAACCAAACTAAAAGAATAATTAATGCCATGATAAATAATGGTTTAATCGTAATAAAAGCGAATTTTCCTCTTTTAATCCATAAAACGATATCGATTACGAAAAATACTATAGTAACAAAAAATAATATGATGAATAACGTTTCAACAATTTCAACAATCACATCTACCATATCAGGTGTAACTAATATTTTAGCTGCAATAAATAATGCAGCTAATACACCAAGAGAAATATATAATCTATATTTTGATAATTGCAAATTAATCTTCATACTCTCAATTTGACCATATTTCCATTGTGAAATACTTTGATTGCTATATTTTGTTGAAACTTCAAATTTAATTTTCAATGGCCTTTTCCATAGTGCATTAATTGCTGCAAAACCATAAAATACAACGCCCAAAAACAATATTACTACATAAGTATCTACGGATTTCTGATTGTTTGGCATAAAAATAAAAGGGATTGAAAATAAAATACCACTAACGATGTATATAAGCGTAGACTTAAGTACCAAACGCTCAGACCACAGCACTGCAGTATAATAAAGTAAATAGTAAAATCCAAAAATGACAATTATTAGTAAAACGTACACATACTTATCCTCTCGTTTCCATTACTTTAACTTTTATATCTACCCAATAATAATCGTTAATTTCATTAATTATATGATAATAAGGAGGTATTTTTCTTAAATGATTTTCTTTAGCATGTTCTTCTATCTCATTTAATGCTTTAACTTCCTCTTGCTCATAATCATTTCCAATCATCCTAGCATGTAACATTTGATCAATGTACAAGTATGAGCGGAATTTAAGTGTTTCTTTACCCTTGAACGGTTTATCTACAGGTAAATAAAATAGAATATTCACACGTTCATCTTTCATAATTTGAGTATAAACAATAATAAGTGGTCCATTTTTATGCAACTTATTTTTTTCTACGCTTCGATAAAATTCTTGAATATAATCTTTCGTCATATCTAGTTCAATATCTATGTACTCTTTGTATACAAGATTTCGATACATCATAGTTGAATATCCCATCTTATTCATCTATTTCAACTCCATCTACATCAATTTCAGCATGAATTTCATAGACTTGACCATCAAAATAATTAACTGCAACATGATAAAAAGGTTTATCACTTAAAATCACATCATTTTCAGCAGCATAGTCTTTAATGTCCTGATATACTTGATCAAGATCAGCATCCTCAAAGCATCGATGAGATATTGTAGGAAAAACTTCTAAAGAAGGAACATATTCAATATTCAATTCTGGTATAGCTTCGATTTCATCATTCAGCGCAATATATGTTGTATAGCTTACTTCATCTAATCCTGTTACTTCTTTAGAAAAGATAATTGGTCCAGTAGTATAAATATCATTTGAGATAAAAAATGATTGAATTCGTGACATTTCATCTTCCCAATATTCTGGATTCATTGAAAATTCCATTTTTGCTAAGTTCGGCATAATTAACATATCTAATTGCATATTTAATCCTCCAATACCTCAATTTTAAAATCAGCATATTTTTTTACAAATAAGAAGGCCGCAAAGTTCATACAAAAGATAACAATAATAGACGCTAATATCATAAATCTATTTTCATCAGAAGCTGGAACAGACATATATTCAATTATTTTTTCGACAAAAATAAGCTGTGCAAATAATTTCAATATTATTCCTATCATCGACTTTGTTTTTCCACTAATAATTTTTTCTACATTTTCCAACTTTATCAATATAAAAACATTACTCACTGCATCTACAATGCAAAAACTTACTACTAATAAAAAGCTCCAAAGCCATACTTTTTCTAAATTAGCTTCATACTGCAATGCTAGTGTATAAAAGACATTATGAGTTACAAATATCACATTATATGTACCTACTACATTAATTATCGTTAGAAACTTAGTATATCTTCTTACCTTGTTTAAATCATTGACATATGAATAGTTAAAAAAATCCTTACACATAATAATACCAATTAAGATAATAAGCAGTTCCGCAACTATTGAAATTTTTAAACCTAAGTACATATCCTCGATTTTGGCATCCATAATAAATACAACAAATGATAAACCTATAAACCCTAGCAAAAAGAAACTTATTATTTGTACTGCGGGTTTTCTTATATCTTCAATCCATTCGGATGTTGACATTATTATTCCTCCTAACTAAATAATCCAAATACAGTTGTAGATTTTAAAAATTTACCTGTCATTTCACCGGCTTTTGAATTTCTAAACCGACTAACTGCTTCATTTGCTTTATCTTTAGCAATATCAGTTAGAGACTTACCACCAAAAACCTTAAGTTCGGTAGCAATACCTGTTAAAGCACCAACTCCTGCTCCAACTGCTGCACCTATAGGACCTCCTATGGCAGTCCCTACAGCCATACCTGTTGCTGTTGAAGCTCCCATTGCACCTAAATCAACAGTTGTATCAACAATTTTTCTTTGTTTTGACTTATTACTCATAGCGTTTGTCGCAATAATAGCTGCAATTCCTAGAGGACCTAAAACTTTACCACCATATTTTAAAATTTTACCGCCTTTGCCCAATAAATTAAGACTTTTGAACTCTTCAATTTCCTGTAAAGTCATTTTTTTAGGGTGCTTTAAAGCTTCTTTTAATTTAGGATCCAATACTTTATCTAAGAATGATTTTGACCCTTGTTTTAAGGGATTTTTAGCTGTGTATTTTTTCATTTCTTTTTGTATTGTTCTAAATTCAACATCATCATAATTTCGAGTCATTTTTAACGCATTTACTAATTTATCACTCATTTTCATATTTTTTTTGCTTAATAAAAAGTTAGCTGCTTTAAGCAAACGTTTACCTTGGATATTTTCAATATTTGTATGCAAAGTAGCATTAATTAATTTTAATTTACTTTTCCCTAAACTTCCTATCTTGCCAGCTTTTAAAAGTTCATTTCCTTTATAAAAATTTCCATCTCCAGCAATATATGCAGCTAATAATTGATTTTTTATTTCTAAAAATGCTTTAGTTGTTTTCGCTGCCTTATTACCACCATATGCAGCATTTTTATATTTGTCTAATTCTTTTTTTAATTGAGTAAACTGATTATCTTTTGAATATATTTTATATTGTTCTTTTATAATTACAGCCTTTCCTGCGATTGTAGATCTATCAGCAGGCATATCTTTGACCTTAGATGTCATTTTAGCTACCGGCGTTATCATATCTAGCAATTCTGCTCCATCCATGTCATGTTTACCCTGAAAAGATTTAAAATCTGATACCGTATCACCTATAAAGTTAGTTAATGCTGTCCCTTTTTCTTTGACAGAGTGGCCCGTTATGGTTTTTGCATCTGTAATATCATGTACTCCATTTATCGTACTATTCATTCTAGTTTTTGTTTGTTCGATGTTATTAACTGCTTTTTTAATATCATCTTTATAATTTTCCATTCTCTCTGCATCAAGGATAGCACTATGATCGTTATCTACATTTGAATGAAAGCTATCAACTGCACTTTTAAATTTAGACTCAAATTCAGATTTTATTTTTTCAATTCGATGTATTGTTTCAATATGAAAACTATCATTATAGGCATTAATACTACTAGCAGTTTGCCCTTTAAAATTATCATCGTTTTTAAGTTGATTTAAGTTATTTTTTAATGTTTTTCCATTGCTTAACAAACTGCTTAATGAGCTGTTCACAGCCTTTTGTAATGCATGAACTTCTGACATTCTAACTTTATTATCCACAGTATAATACCTCCCTTAGTCTTTACCAAGTTCTCTATCAATACTAGCAATTTCACTATTTAAACTTGCAATATCTGATTCTAAACCACTAATTTTTTTCTCTATTTTTTCCAAATCTTTATTCATTTGTTCCAGAATATGATCGTATTTATCACTATAGTCTTTAATTTCATTATCTAAATCATCTTTTTTATTGTCAGCTTTATTTCTTGTTTCCCCTGACCATTCATTCTTTGTTATTTTAATACTTTTATATGTTGTATGTTCCGAATTAAAGTCTTCTTGTATACCTTCTGCTGACTTAATAGCATGCTCAAGTCTTTTTTTATCTGCTTTTAAATCTGACAAATCACTTAGTTTGCTACTTTTTTCAGATACACATTTAGCTTTTCTACTACGAAGTTCTGCTTTATTAGACACCTCAATTCCCCCTTTAAGTCAATCCTTGGCTATTATTAATTTGTCCGGCAATATATTGATCATTGTCATTAAAATCATTCACTGCACTTTGCATAGCTTTGGCATCTTGAGTAACGATTGTACTATAGTTAGCAATAGCTTTAGAGAGCGATTCACTAGCAGCAGCGAACTCTACAAATGGGCTAATATTTGTTGTTTCTAGACTATCATTAATTGCATCATATTGCATGGCAGTCCCTGCTGATGTAATATTACTAATTTTAGACGATGTTGTTCCTGTTTCTACTTTTATTTCTCCCATATTATTCACTCCTACTCTAATAACCTAATTTTTTGATATTCATTATCGTTAAAGTAATACATTTCATAAGGTTTTAATAATGGTTCTCTATTTGTTGATTTTGCTGGTAAAAATTCTTGGTCATATAATCGAGATACAATGATTGCTTGATTAATGATTTGCTTAGTTAATTTAGTTACTTTGTCAAAAGTACCAAGAATATCATTGTACATACTTGTTATAATAATATAAACGTTGACCTTAGGTCCTTCAGCAAACATTAATCGGATATCATTTTCAGTAATACCTGTTTTTGTCGAAAATTCTTTAAAGTTATTAATTATTACTATTTTCTTATCTTTAATATCACGTTGGCCTTGAAGACGTTTTTTTATTTCAACATTAAATCCTTGTTTGATATAAATTAATTCTTCGGGTTGTGTATAATAAGAACGCACATATTTCTCTTTATCTGACATATTACCGTCTGCATCAATTAAAATTGTTGTCGTTTGCTCTTTTAACTGACTAATACCCTCTAGAACAACTTGATTTATTAAGTCTAAATCTTTTGGTGCTCTAGCTGCGATAATACTTGGTGATTTTAAATCCAAGCTCACTAACTCGACATCTTCAAAGTCTAATCCTAATGGAAGTTTGTAATCTTCTTTGATGATTGTGTTTATATCATAGCGTTTTATTACTTCTGATTTCAATACTTTTTCTGGCATCATTGGAATATGACTTGGATAATCGCCAACATAGTGTTCGTTCATTTGAGCGATTTCATCTTTGATACGGTTATTGTACGTTTCACCTTCTGCTAGTTTGAATGGCTGTGCAATTTGGAATTGGGTGAAGTTATCATCATTGATGGCTGCACGGCCTTTCATGTCTTTAACGCCTTTTTTGTATGAACCAATGATGTTGGTTAACTCATTGTTATCGAATAAATATAGAGCAACGCGTGTCTTAATGTTGGTGAAGATTGCGGATTTAATCGCACTTGAGCGTGAACCTGTTAGGATAATGTATATGCCTAACGCTAAACCTTCACGTGTGACTTTCATCATCATATCTTCATAGGCTTCCATTAATGGTGATTCTTTAACGGCGTCGTAGTTATCAATCATGATAAAGACGTTTGGTACATTGTCTTGTGTTTCGCGTTTATATTGTTCGATATTAACGACGCGTTGTTGGCTTAATAAGCGTTTACGTTCTGATACGAGTTCGTTAATGCGTTTTAAAGCTTTTGTGATTTTATCTTCTTGGTCTATCGTGAATAAGTCCGCCACATGTGGGATATCGGATACTGGCATTAAGCCGTTTGTACCGAAATCAAATAAATACATATGGGCTTGATCTGGTCTGAAATGACGTGCAATATCGAAAATAATGTTGTGTAAGAATGTCGTGCGTCCGTATCCTGGACTTCCGATTAAGGCAATATGTCCTGACGCTTTTAATTTTAGGGTTAATGGCCCTTGGAATTGTTCTTCTGGCACGTCTTTTAAACCAAGTGTTAATTCGACATCACCTGGTTGATCACTCCATAGTGCTTTAAAGTCTGTCGTCATTAACTCATCTTGATATACATTTTCTGGTAAAGGTGGTAACCATGGCCGTTTCACTTCTGTAATGTTTAAGCGTTCTGTAATTTCTTCAATATGGGCAATGACCGCTTCGAGTTCGGTTTGTGTTGGTTGCGCTTCAGCATCGGTTAAACCACTTAAGTCTTTATTGATGGCTTGGAGCTGACCATATTCATTGATAGCATAAATCGTTTTATCTTCTGTCTCGATAACATTTTCTTCAGTATCATACACTGCACCGCTCCATGCGGATTGGAATAGTTCATAAATTTCGTTATTCCCTACTTGTAAGTATGCACGACCTGGCAACGTAATATCTGCAGCATCTGGTGTCTTTAATATTTCGTTACTATCTTGACGGTCTTGTACTTTTAAGGCTAATTTGAATTTAGAGTTCGACCATATTTGATCGTCAACCACACCGGATGGCTTTTGTGTGGCCAAGATTAAGTGAATCCCTAATGATCGACCGATACGTGCAGTTGATACTAATTCTTTCATGAAATCTGGTTGTTCTGATTTTAATTCCGCAAATTCATCGGAAATCAGGAATAAATGCGGCATCGGTTCTGTCGCAACGCCTTCTTTAAATAACTTGTGATATTGGTTAATGTGGTTAACATCAAACTCCCCAAATAAACGTTGACGTTTGCGCAATTCGGCTTTAATGGACTCTAATGCACGCATGGCTTCGTCTCCATCTAAGTTGGTAATCGTTCCCACAAGATGTTTTAAGTTTTTAAAGAGGTTCGCCATTCCCCCACCTTTGTAGTCAATTAATAAGAATGCCACTTCATGTGGGTGGAAGTTCACTGCAAGTGACAGAATGTAAGATTGGATGATTTCTGACTTACCTGACCCTGTTGTACCTGCAATTAAACCATGTGGCCCATGTGCTTTTTCATGTAGGTTCAGCTCTAGAATGTCATCTTGCCCACGCACACCGAGGGGCACTGCCATCGTCTTAAATGTTTCATTTTGTTGCCAACGCTGTACAATATTGAGTTGATTCACATCCTTGACTTGATACATTTGTAGAAATGTAATACTGTCTGGAATGGCATTTTTCATATGCTCAACATGATTTAAGTTGGCAATGCGTCGTGCGATATATTCTTTATCAATACCTTCCATACTTTCAGGTACAAATGGCGTTTTCACTAATTCTTTTTCTTTCATGATGAGTTCGCCTTCTGTATGAGATTTGATATCGATAATCGTCTCTACATGTTCTGGTAAACTTTCAATCACGTCTTCAACAAAGATAAGTGAAATACCATAATCTGATAAATCTTGGTTGACGTATTCAAGAATAACGTGATCAATAATTAATGACATATCCGTAATAATAAATACTAAATTCGGTTTAAAAATAATTTGTTCATTGCTTCTACTGCGTTCTCTGACGGTTTGAATGCGCTCTTTAATCATGCTGTAAATGGATGTCAATATTTGGTCGCGTGTACGTTGATTATAGACGAAACCTCTAATGTTCAGCGCTTTTAATGTTGTATGTGGTAACCAACGTGACCAATTCAACTTCTTATATTCATCTTCACGCGTCACTAATAAGAATTCTAGATCATGATAGCTATGGAATGTCGCGAGTTGCAGCATCATTTTTTCGAGTTCTTCTAAGATTAGACGGCGTGTCCCAATGTAGGCAATAGGCCCATGGGTTAAGTCGTTAGTTAATGGTGCTTGTTCGACATTTTCATAGAATTCATACAGGCGTTTCGCATCGTCAAACAGTTCGTCACGGCGCTGATTAAATTCTTCCTCCGAGTAATCCACTTTGAACGACTTTTGAATATCTGCAATCCCTAATTTATAGTAAAGATAATCGTGATGTTGTGGTGATTTTTCATAAATTCTTGGTGCTTTGCTGTCAACAATCTCTTTAATTTCTGCCAACGTTGGATAGTGAAAGTTCAAGCTAAAGCGTTGATCTTTAATGGCATGGTTAATCGCTGTTGATTTTTCATCCAAATAGTCTTTATAATCTTTCTCCCGCTTTTTAACTTCTTCCTTATACTTTTTCTTTTCTGAAAAGTATGTCGTAATACCGAAGATGATGGTTACTGTACTCATACCAATCATCATTAAAATATAGACACCTAAAGGTCGTACTAAAAAGATCACAACCGTCAAGGCAATCATCACTAATGGCGGAATGATGGAGCGCCAAATCATAGAGTTATTCTTCTGAATTGGTTGAGGTGGGCGCTCTATCTTAATGGTATCTGTCGGTTCACGATGAATAATTCTCGGTGAACGATGGTAATCATTTGATTCTATCGTATAATTTTCAAACTTATCGCTATTTCTGCGAATAAGTTCCGTCTCAATATCATCATGTGACAAGATGTTGATACCATCTTCTCTAATTTCAATCCACATGTCGTCAATAAACAAGTGATCGCCGACATAAGCTCTATCCACTTTATTATGTTGTTTATCGTAATTGATAAAGACTTCAGCTGCGTTATCATGAATGATTTTAATATAGTGTTGTTCTTTAATGCGATGAATATCCTTTAAAATAATGACATTGGTCGCGCCACTTATCTTTAAGTCATCGTATGCATGGTTACCTATCGTCATCACTTCTTTAAGTGATGGATACATGAATGAATGTAAATGTTCTTGACCATAAAGTTTTAATGTCACTTCTCCATCTGCAACTTTACGCACCAATGTTTTAAACAAGGTCGTATGATTGGCTTGCCAAGCGCCAAATTCATTTTGTTCAATATGAATGGCCTCTGGCAAATGCTTTAGCGTGATATCTGCTTTGTCATCCGAACTGATAGTATAAGTTTTATCATCTTGGAGATTTAGCATTTTTAATTGGTCATTATATTGTATTATCAATTTATGCATCATTCTGCCCTCAATCCTATACTATTTTTTCCGTTCTGCTTCTTGACGTTTTTGTTTATCTTTTTGCGCTTGTTCTTTTTGTTTCTTCTCATTTTCTTCTTGTTGTTTTATTTTTTCATCTTTTTTCTTAGCTGCTTCTTCTTTTTCTTTGGAAGATTCTTCTTTAGCTTGTTTTTCTTTTTCTAAAATATCTTGTAATTTATCGTTATATTTTTTCGTTTCTTCTGAACGTTTATCGTTTGATAAGTTAGCATTATTTTTGATTGAATTTAATTTATTGATTAAAGCTAATTTAGTAATATCGTTATCATCTAAATATGTGGCAATATTAAGTGCTTCGTCATAGTCACCTTGACCTAATTCCATCCAATAAAGTAAATAATCTTTATTCGAATTTGGTGTAATATTGTTTAATAAGTTCTCTTTTTTATCTTTTTCCAAGCCTTGTTTATTTGTTTCAACATAGCTTTTTGCATAGATATATAACGCTTCTTTGTCTAAATTTTTACCATTTAAATCATCGTAATCATTGAGCACTTGTGTGTAATTCGATTTCACATATGATTTATAACCTTTTTCAATCTGAGCATTATTTTTCATTACTGAAAAGTACAGATAAGCAAGTATTGCTAGTAAAATAACACCAATTACGCTCATTGTAATGGCAATAGCTTTGAAAATCGTAAAGTTTCTTCTCTTCACATATGAGAAGTTACGACGATAATCTGATTGTTGTTTATCAAATTGTTCAACTAAAAAGGCTTTTAATTCATCTAACGTCGCAATATCAATGATTTTCTTTTCAAACGGTGTGCCTTTATGTAATTCAAGATTACCTTCTACTAAAGAATCGAATGTGACTTTGTCATTAAATGCCGTGATAATCAGTGCTTTGTAACGCGCAAGAAACTCTTCATCCGATAAGGCAAGGGGTTCGACAATATTTTTCAAACCACGTGTCTTTAATAATGGTAATCCATCTTTCGTAAAGAATAATTCTTGTGGCGATAAGATGAAGGTGTAACGTGTTTTCAGCACATCTTCGAGCTTGGCAATGTTTAACAAATAACGCATTTTTTCATTTTTAGGGAAGGTCTTTATTTCTGAAAATGGCGTGTGATGTTGTGACAAATCATAATGAATTTGATAACTATCTCTTAATTCAGTCAGCCTCGCATTTAAAAATGCATTGTCTTGCTGTTCTAATAAATACATCAAATGATAATGTTCATCTTTAATCGAGGATTTAGGAATCTCTCGCATATCTTCGCGTTCATGCTTTGTTTCTTTAATTACGTCTTGCTCATTTCGTTCTTCAGCTTTGTTTTTTGCCATCTTTTGATTCTCCCTACAATATTTTCAGAATATCTCCATCTGCAATTTTGCCGTCCACGAGTCGGTCATTTTCTAGTAATAAGCGATCCTTAGTGGTCACTTTTATTTGATTTTTATAATCATATATTTCTAAATCTAAACTTTCTATAATCAGTGGTATTAGTTGTTTGATAGGAATAAATATGGGAACTGCTAAATCAAAGCTTCCGTGTTGATAGTTTGAAAAATCAAATGTCACTTTTTTATGCTGGCTCATCGTTTAACCCTTCTCCCTCGCTGGATGGTAAATACCATAAATCCTATAGTTAAAAAAGCCCCTATACTTAACAAGATATATGGAAAGAAATTTTTCTTTTGTTTGTCTTGTAAATAAGGGCTTTTATCACTCTCCGCTGTTTTGTTCAAATTCTTGTTTGAAAACAATACATGCTTTGTTTCATCCAAGCGGGACTTATTGCCCGCTTGTTTTTGAAACAAATTATTTTTTATATTTGAATCTTTATTCTGTTGTTGTTCTTTAATGCGTTGATTTATTTTTTTACTTTCATCATCAAAGAGCGTTGTATCGTATTCTTTGATATCTTTATTCACATTTTGTTGATCTTCATCATCGACTCTTATATCTAAATCACCTTGATGTGGATTGGCAGTTAATAGCGTCATCATGGTTAAGCCTTCAATGAGCATTAAATGAGCCTCTCTTTCTTAAAGTGCTTAATAAACATATTTAAGATGAATCCAATAATGGCAAGTACTGCAAGGATTAACATTGCCATGCCAACTGGATGTTCTGCATTCAAGTAGTTATAGAACACTTTATCTATATGTGATAATGGTGAAATCGCTGCAAGTATTGCGTTATTGCGATTCATGTCAATAAAGTATAAGGCAAGTATGACAATGATGATAAACATACCGATGGATTTTAATTGTCTCAATAAGTACGTATTGAGGAGTACAAAGACAATCATTGTCAAGATAATTAAACCGACAAACTTCGCACGGTATCCTGCCATAACTTCATATTGATTCATGGCAATCAAACCGATAATGAGACCTTCTGCTAAGCCAGCAACAGTAACAATACCTGCACCAATACCTTTATTCCACCAGTGATTATGTTTGCTAAATTCATCTTTAACAAAGTTCACTTGGCCTTTATGGCGTTCATAACTATAGAATAGGTATGCCGTCATTAATGAAACTAAGTACATGAGCAATACTAGAATTGTTGGTGAGAATGTGTTGTGATTGTCGCTATTTGCTAACACATTTTCCAGATTTTTCTTCTGAATTGGATTACTCATAAAGTCTTTTAACACTTCGTTTTGACGATCGCCTTCTTTAGAGTTTTTCAAGACGTTTTCAAAGTCTTTAGCGAAGAGACGATTTTCTTTATCGTTTTTATTCATCACTTCATTTAAGTTGTTAGCTCTAACACCTAATGCACGTCCGCTAGCATGAAGCTTGCCAACATTGTCATCAAGTTTGTTTAATTCACCACTAATGTCATCGGCAGTTGATTTAGAATTTTGACTATCTGAAAGTAACTTCGTACTACGCTCAGATAAATCACTAATTTGTTTATCTAAATCGGTTGATATCGTTGTAAATTCTTTACCTTTTTCTTCATTGATTTTTGGTGTTTCAGGTTCATCACTTAATAATTTTTCAGCTTTTGATAAATCATCAAGTAACGTGCTGATGTCTTTTTTATTCTGTGCAACTTGGTCTTGATTATTGATGACATCATCAATAAATTTATCAGACTGTTGATTTAATTGATCTAATTGATTTAGTAATGCTGATTTATCATTTTTAAAGCTTTCCATATCTTTAATAACTTGATTAACCATCATATCGACAATTGCTTTATTATCAATCTTGATATCATTTGGATCGATTGCAACGTCTTTATAGATGTCATATTTAGATTTGAATTGATCAAGTGAACGGAGTTGTTGATTTAAATCGCCACTGATTAATTTGCCATCTAAATGATTGTTGATAGATAAATCAACGACATTCGCTTTTGGTTCATCTTTATCATTATCGGCTTGGCCGAATAACAATTGTAGCTTCATCGTTTTATTTTTAAGGAAATCTTCTTTATGTTGTGCATCAGCTTTAAGTTTGGCCACACCTTTGACTTTAACATGGTATGTTTTAACTGTCGTATCCAGTTTGACATTTTGATCTTTAATATCGTATTTCTTACCGTTGATATAAATATCACCGCTAAAATCAAAGTTAGGATCTGTTGATACTGTTAAATGGTTAATATCTTTAGATTTGATATCCTCTTGACGTTCAAACGTCGTACCTTCAGTTTCTAATTTCGATGTATCTGTGGCACTAATTTCACCGTGATAATCTTCTTGTTTAATTGGATTATCAAGATGCTTCACATTGTAGCTTGTTCTATATTGATTTACTTCTTTTAAAATTTCTTGGTATTCTTTAGTAGCTTTCTCAGATAATCCAGCGTCTGCGATATCTTTATTTGTTAACTTTCTAATATAAAATTCATCTTGACCAGACTGGTCGTTTTCAATAGCGTTTCTCAATTGATTAGCCATCGTATCTTGTATTTTTTGTTGGTCTTGTTTCATTTGATCCACGATATCGTTTAAATCTTGATTATTCTTCAATTGTTCTTGTAATGAGACAGTCAATTTTTGACGATAGTCTCTAATCATATCTTCCGTAAATGGTGATTCTTGTGCTTTCACTTCATCTTTCACTTTATTTAAAGCGTCTTGATATGATTTTTGGTAGTCATCTTTCGTACGTTGTTGCGCTTCATGTTGTTGGTCTAACTTACTATCAACTTGTTTCAATTGATTAATATAATCTGAGATATTCACATCTTTATCTCGTGATTTCATATCATCAAGTGTATCCTCTAATAAAGACTGATGCGCATTGAAATATTCTGCTTGTTTGCCGACGATAGATGACACATCATTATCAGATTGAATGCTAAACGCTTCTGGCTTCGCACTTAATAAAGAGTTATTGTAACCTTGTAACCATTTCGTAATATCATTGTTCGCATTAATAGAATTGACTAATGTATCAGTAAATAATTCTGGAAAATCGTTGAGCGGATTCAACAAATAATTGGCAAAGTTTTGATTAACGTTTTGTTCACGTGTCATAATTGCGCCAACATTTTTCTGAGCGTTATGCAAATTGTCGATAATACTTGTTAAATAGATTTTAATTAAATCTTTGTTGAAATCATTTAAAATACTTGCGACAATTTTTTCAGTTTTCTTCGCAACTTCTTCTTTTTGTCCAACTGCTGTTTTATATTGAATCGCCATATTGGCTGGTTTCTTTTTGTCTAATTGCATCGATAATTTAGAAAAGTTTTCAGGGATAATGATCATGACTTGATATTTACCATCTTTTAAGCCATTTTCAGCAATATTACGCGTAACCGTCTCAAAATTATAGTTCGTTTGACTAGATAATTTCTTAACAAATGTATCCCCTAGCGTAATCTTCTTACCGTTATATGTTGTCGATTGGTCTTCATTGACAATCGCTATATGTATATCTTCATAATTTTTTGTTTCACTCTTATGACTTTGTCCTGATTGGTCACCATATTTAAAATGTACAAAAACAAAAAATCCTATAATGGCAATCGCGACGATTAAAATTGAGATAAGAGTATAGATCCAGTATTCTTTTTTCATTTTTTTGTCCTTTCAATCCACACTTATTAATGATAAAACAGGCTGAGACACGATTAAATGTCTCAACCTATATATAACTATTACTGTAAACCGAAATTATTAGATAATTGTTGGTCTTGTTCTTGAACAGCATCAGCTGTGCTGTTTAATTGTTGTTTAATCTCTTCTAATAATTGAGCAAATTTGTCAACTTTTGGACTTAATTGTTGGAATTGCTCTTCAAAGCGATTAAATGCTTGACCTTCCCAGTTTGCAGCAATTTCACCTTGTGCTCTAGTTAAATCAGAAAGAATTTGATGGATTTGCTCAGCACCATTTCCATAAGATTGTGACTTAGCTCTTATTTCTTCTGGGCTCATTTTAATCAATGCCATAATACGAAACCTCCTAAAAAATTTAATTGGTTACTTCTATTACAGATAGATTATGAAAAATCGTATCTTATTAAATAATATAAAAAAAATAGGTTCATGTATACACTTTTACTAAAATTTTACGTAAAATATATTGCGGAAATTTAATTTGCCTATTACTATTCATTTGTAAGTCTTTTTTATGTATACTAAATTTATATCAATAATTAAAAAGGATTAATGTACCCGTATGAAAAAAACACTAGTTACGACAATGTCTTCTTTATTATTATTTACAATCGTTAATAGCCAACTGACATATGCAGCAACATACACTTCACTACAAGAAGCTAAAAAGGCACATCCAAATGCCTCATTTAATGTCAATTCAAATGATGGCACGTTTACCTATACTTATGGCCAACAGCAACGTGGTTCTAATGATAACCATACACCACAAAGTCATGCACATGGCCAAGCTGGTACCAATCAAGGCCAAAGAGCAAGCCAAGCACCAGGAAGCACATCTCAATCTCCATTAGGTGTGCAACAAAATGTCGGTCCTGTCAAAGCACCAGAACCAAGTCAACCAGCACCATCTATTGCGACACGTCAATATGCAGCTGATGCATCATTAGCAGCAGAATCGCAAAATGAACAAGCAGATTTTGACAAAGTATATAAAAAAGATGACTCCGGTATGATTACAAGCATTAATGTCGACGGTCTTTATGATGAGTTGAAGTTAAGTGAATTTAACGACAAGGCGATGACAGTCGATGGTAAACCACTTGCTTTAGGCAATGGTAAGATTATTTCAAACCCATTATTTACAAGTAAGAACAATCTCTATACGGCAGGTCAATGTACGTGGTATGTCTTCGATAAACGTGCACAAGCTGGCCACACGATTAGCACATTTTGGGGAGATGCGCGCAATTGGGCTGGTCAAGCTTCAGGTGACGGCTTTAAAGTCGATCACAAACCTGAAAAAGGTGCGATTCTACAGACTGGTAATGGCCCATATGGACATGTTGCTTTTGTTGAACGCGTTAACGCTGACGGCAGTGTCTTTATTTCAGAAATGAACTGGATCGCCCCATACATTACATCTACACGTACAATATCATCTATGGAAGCCGGGTCCTACAACTATATACATTAGAGAGCAAACACCTGGGACATAAATCTCAGAAAAATAACACTCAGATGAATTGAATTCAACTCATCTGAGTGCTTCTTTTTATTCAATACTTTGTATTGTTGGCTCGCTTTCTTAGGGGACAGCTTCAGCCACCCCAACTTGCTTTGCCTGGTGAATTTCTTCTCGAAATTCTCTTTGTTGGGGCCCCCACACCAACTTGCTTTGATCGACGAAATGCTTTTCGCATTTCTCTTTGTTGAGGCCCCTGTCTTCAGCTTGTCCTGTTCCCTCAAGAGTCTCGCCAAAATACGTCGTATTTATATGTAGTTTTACATCAACATACTTTTAAAAAATAAGGTGTTTTCGTATATATCACTGTTTGCTGTTTTGATGTTGTAAACGTGCTTTTTGTATTTGAAAAGCAAATATTGTACCTAATGCAAATAGAAGGATACTAATGAAAAATAGTGTTTTTCCTATAAAATGAAAGTTATCGCCATATAATTTCAACCCAATATCAAAGAAATCATCATACAATACTATATAAAATAGTATATTCATTAAAACTGACATAATAAATAGACCGATGATAGATAAATAGATGGTTGGTTTAGCCGTACTTTCGAAAGCTTGACCGTTGCTCTTTGGCTTATATACGGTTAACCATACAATATTCAAAGCTAAGATGCCAAATGCACCTATGGTTATAATAAATCCATGTATACTCAGTAAACTAAAAATGCCAGCAACAGCTAAAATAATCCACCAGCTATTGCCTATTTTATTTTTCTCAATAACTGCCTCTTTAACTGCTGCTTTATTTTTAAAAATTAATATGCCACAAATCATCCAAGCAACAATCGTGATTAAATTAAGACTGACCACACCACCAATGATATAGAACACTGCACTCATCGTCGTTTTTTTCGTCATTAACTTTAACGCTGTAAACCCTATAATAAATGAAATAAAACTTGCAACCATCAGCACACCAAAAATCCAATTAAAGATTAATGATGACATTTCAGTGCTTTTTGTTGTTGTTTGCTCATTTATCGTAGTCCTAATCTCGGAATGAGAAATGCCTGAAACTGACCCTACGAAAAAAAGTAAAAATAGAAATGATAGAAATGCTTCTAGAATAAGTCCAATCAGCGATGTTACTTTTATTGTTTTAATCATCATGTTCTCCCTTATGCTTGATTTTATGTATGTTAATAGTTTGTAGCGCACAACTGTTGATAACACAACCATGCTACACGGTCAACAGTATTATGATTTTTATTATTTCATTGTGACGTAAAAAAGTAAATATGAATTATATAATAATAATTTTAAACACTTATTTATTACTTGCTCTATTAAACTCAAAAAGCCAGCAATACAATTGTACAATGACAATGCATTACTGGCTAAATTTTTGAAAGACTGTTAACCGGCTCTAAATATGAATAATACCGATTAATCTACTGATTGGTGTTCATCTGATAATGGATTTTTGAGTTCTTTTTTTCTTTGGATGATTAATACACCACATGCAATCCATGACACAAATGTAATGAAATTAAAGCTTAAAATAGCGCCTATAATATAGAATGTAGCACTCATTGCCATTTTTTTAGACATAAATTTTAATCCTACAAGTCCTAAGGCTAATGAAATAATACTAATAATAAATAGCACCCCAAAGATACCATTAAAAATAGATTGTGCTTCTTCCGGACTGTATATTTTCACTTCACCATTCACCGTTGTTTTGAATTCGGGGTGTAACAAGCCTGCTACGGATGCTAAAAATAAGAGTAATAATATAACGCTAATGATAGCTTGTAAAATTATGCCAATCAATGATGTTACTTTAATTGCTTTAGTCATAACAATCTCCTTTATTATTTAACTTTAATATCTTTATAGTCTGGTTTATGCTGCTCAACATAGGCTTTCGCGTTAAAACCACGCTTATAGTATATTTTGTCATTTTTATATTCATAAGCTGCATAAAATAACTTATTGTTTCCTTTGTACAATGGATAACTAATAATTATTAACTTGCCATCGTTATAAACATAACGATTCACACGTTCTTTCTTAAACTCTGGATTTACTTTATCACTACTTTTCACCATATCTTGATGTGTTTTTTGCTGAATTGATAATATTTCATCTATCTTGCTTTGGTATTTATTATTTTTCTGCTTATTGGTGCTTTGTTGTTTATTATCTGCTTGCTTATCATTATGACTATCTTTACTACAACCACTGACAACAATAATCACCGCAACCAGCATACCGATGAATATTTTTCTCATGATGTTCCTCCTTTTTCTTACATATTTGAAAAATCTGTTATTTCTCGGCATTAATGATACTTTTTAATAAAAATCTCCAAAAATAATAAGAGGACTGCCCAGAAATTTTATTATTCCTCAAGGAGCGAATATGTAAAATCTATAATCTATGGAATGTCAGGCAAGCCTGGACTATTGTGGCTGTTCCATCCCATCTAACCTCCCTAAGTCATAAAGCCAAACCGATTGTGTCTACAACATGAATCACTTACAACTGCTACACAACCCGTTCCACAACTCATATTATTCCACTCTTGGGTAAAAAAGTAAATATGAATTATATAATAATATTTTTAAACAGTTATTTGTAAATTTGTTTGCTTATTATCATTTTTGAATAGTCAAAAAAGCCACCAATGGCATTGTACGCAAACAATCCATTGATGGCTGTATATGATCATTGATTTCATTGATAATTAACCGATAGAACCTTCCATTTCAAATTTGATTAAACGGTTCATTTCAACGGCATATTCCATTGGTAATTCTTTCGTAAATGGTTCAATGAAGCCCATAACAATCATTTCAGTGGCTTCTTCTTCGGAAATACCACGACTCATGAGATAGAATAATTGTTCTTCAGATACTTTAGACACTTTCGCTTCATGTTCTAAGGAAATATTGTCATTAAACACTTCATTGTAAGGAATTGTGTCTGATGTTGACTCGTTATCTAAGATTAACGTATCACATTCAATATTAGAACGCGCACCTTTTGCTTTACGTCCAAAATGAACGATACCACGATAGATGACTTTACCACCATTTTTAGAAATAGATTTTGACACAATAGTTGATGATGTGTTTGGTGCTTTGTGAATCATTTTCGCACCTGCATCTTGAACTTGTCCTTTACCGGCAAAGGCAATGGATAGTGTGCTACCTTTAGCACCTTCTCCTAACAGTACACAGTTTGGATATTTCATTGTTAATTTAGAACCTAGGTTTCCATCAACCCATTCCATATTACCGTTTTCATACACAAATGTACGTTTGGTTACTAGGTTGTAGACGTTGTTAGCCCAGTTTTGAATCGTTGTGTAACGGACATGTGCATCTTTGTGCACAATGATTTCAACGACAGCTGAGTGTAACGAACTTGTCGTATATACAGGTGCTGTACAGCCTTCTACATAATTTACAGAAGCACCTTCATCAGCAATGATTAATGTACGCTCAAATTGCCCCATATTTTCAGAGTTTATACGGAAATAAGCTTGCAGCGGTGTATCAAGTTTAACGTTTTTAGGTACGTAAATAAATGAACCACCTGACCACACGGCTGAGTTTAATGCAGCGAATTTATTATCTGCTGCTGGAATGACTGACGCAAAGTACTCACGGAATAAATCTTCATTTTCTCTTAACGCACTATCTGTATCTTTAAAGATAATGCCTTTTTCTTCAAGTTCTTTTTCCATATTATGGTAAACCACTTCTGATTCATATTGTGCAGATACACCTGCTAAATATTTTTGTTCTGCTTCTGGAATACCTAATTTATCAAATGTACGTTTAATTTCTTCTGGCACTTCATCCCATGAACGTTCTGTATGTTCTGAAGGTTTAACGTAATATGTGATGTCATCAAAGTTTAATTCTGACAAGTCACCACCCCATTGAGGCATTGGCATTTTATAAAATAATTTAAGTGCTTTTAATCTAAAGTCGAGCATCCATTGAGGCTCTTCCTTCATTTTTGAAATTTCAGTCACGATATTTTCTGTTAAACCGCGTTCTGATCTGAAAATGGACACATCTTCGTCGTGGAATCCATATTTATAATCCCCAACATCAGGTGCTTTTTTAGCCATTTCAATCACTCCTTAAAAATATATTTAAACGACGTGCGTGAGATTTTTAATGTTATGAAAAGTCTACCGCCATTGTAACAAGTTACTTTCTGTATCAAAAGTGTGACATCTCAATTGTCACACTCTGCTAGTCTTCTTCAGTAGAACCTTCCGCTTTGCCTTCTTTTTGAACCGTACCTTTTTCAAGCGCTTTCCATGCTAAAGTGGCACATTTGATACGCGCTGGGAATTGAGAAACGCCTTGTAGCGCCTCAATATCACCCATATCTTCAGTAATTTCGTAGTCTTCACCAAGCATCATCTTTGTAAATTCTTGACTCATTTGCATAGCTTCTGCCAATGAGTGACCTTTTACTGCTTCCGTCATCATAGATGCGCTGGACATTGAAATAGAACAGCCTTCACCTTCAAATTTCGCATCATGAATGATGCCATCTTCAATATCAAATGTAAGTCGAATACGATCACCACAGGTTGGGTTATTCATGTCTACAGTCATTGAGCCGTTGTCTAAGACGCCTTTATTTCTAGGGTTTTTATAATGATCCATAATCACAGATCGATATAATTGATCTAAATTATTAAAATTCATACGAGAAAAACTCCTTCGTTTGTTTCAATGCGTTGACTAATTGATCGACATCTTGTTGCGTATTATAAATATAAAAGCTTGCACGTGCTGTAGAAGATACGTTTAACCATGACATCAAGGGTTGTGCACAATGATGTCCTGCACGAACAGCAACACCTTCTGTATCAACTGCTGTTGCTACATCATGTGGATGTACGTCTTTTAAGTTAAACGTAATAACACCTGCACGACGATCTTTAGGCGGACCATATATGTCAATACCTTCAATCGCTGACATTTGCTCATATGCATATTCAGTCAACGCTCTCTCATGCCGATGGATCGCTTCAAAGCCAATATTTTCAATGTAGCGAATGGCTTCTGCAAGGCCTATTGCTTGGGCAATGAGCGGTGTACCTGCTTCAAATTTTGTCGGTAAGTCTGCCCATGTCGCATCATACTTGCTAACAAAATCAATCATATCGCCGCCAAATTCTACAGGCTCCATGTCATTTAATAAGTCACGTTTACCATATAACACACCAATGCCTGTTGGCCCTAGCATTTTGTGACCACTAAAGCTAAAGAAATCACAGTCTAAATCTTGAACATCAATTGGCATATGCGGTGCTGATTGTGCACCATCAACGCTAATTATCGCACCGTGTTCATGCGCAATTTTAGCAATCATTTTCACATCATTAATTGTTCCTAACACATTGGATACATGTGTAATCGCTACAATTTTAGTTTTATCGGTAATTGTCGCTTTAATATCTTCTACACGTAATTCGCCTTCTGCGGTCATCGGAATAAATTTAAGTGTCGCTTGTTTACGTTTAGCCAATTGTTGCCATGGCACAATGTTGGCATGATGTTCCATTTCAGTTACTACAATTTCATCACCAGCTTCAACATGTGCGTCGCCGTAACTGTGTGCAATCATGTTGATAGATGCCGTTGTACCACGTGTAAAGACAACCTCTTCAAAATAGTGCGCATTTATAAAACGGCGCACGGTTTCGCGTGCACTTTCATAACCATCAGTGGCTAATGAACCTAATGTATGCACGCCACGGTGAACGTTTGAATTATAGCGCTTGTAATAGTCATCTAATACATTGAGTACTTGTATAGGCTTTTGACTTGTTGCTGTAGAATCTAAATAAGCTAAGCGTTTGCCATTCACTTGCTGTTGTAAAATCGGAAAATCTTTTATAACGTCTTCAACATTTAAAGTTGTGTCGGCCATTGACTTCACGACCTTTCTTATATTAAAAATCTCATTTGTTTCTTCAATTTATAACGTGTCTCAACGCTTGTGCTTATGAAGCACGCTTATATGATTTATTTTAGAATACTGCTAATATTATATTTCATTTTACTTAGAAACTTTAAGTTCAATGACATCTCTAAGTTGACGTTTAACATCTTCAATTGGTAATTCGCGCACGACCGGATCTAAGAAACCATGAATAACAAGGCGTTCGGCTTCATGTTGTGAAATACCACGACTCATTAAATAATACAACTGCTCTGGATCAACACGACCTACAGATGCTGCGTGTCCAGCTTCTACATCGTCTTCATCGATTAAGAGAATTGGGTTCGCATCGCCACGTGAATGCTCAGATAACATTAAAACACGTGATTCTTGGTTCGCAATTGATTTCGTACCACCATGTTTGATATGGCCAATACCATTAAAGACAGATGATGCATGTTCTTTCATGACCCCGTGTTTTAAAATATAGCCATTCGTTTCTTTACCATACTGTACGATTTTAGAAGTTAAGTTGATTTTTTGATCTCCAGTACCTACGACAACCGATTTAAGTTCACTTGTTGAACGATCTCCTACAAGGTTTGTCGTGTTATCAATGATTTGGCTGCCTTCATTCATTAAGCCTAATGCCCAATTAATAGAGGCATCCGCTTCTGTATGTCCACGACGAATGATATAACCCGTGAAGCCTTTGTCTAAATAATCGACTGAGCCATAGGTGATACTTGAGTTTGCACCTGCAATTACTTCGGAAATAATATTAATTTGGTTACCATCACCACTTGCATCTGAAACGTAGTTTTCCACATATGTCACTTCAGCACTTTCTTCAGTGACTAAAATCACATGATTGAAAAAGCTCGCTTTATCATCATCGTGTAACACAACATAATGTATTGGATGTTCTACCACAACATTTTTTGGTACATAAACAAAGACACCACCATTGATTAATGCAGCATGTAAGGCTGTTAAACGATGTTCGTCTACTTGAACCGCTTCTGTCATTAAATACTTTTGAACTAAGTCTCCGTGGTTAACAAGGGCTTCAGATAATCCTTCGATAATGACGCCATCTTGCTTTGCTTGGTCTGACACTTGTGTGTAGGCCAGCGTATTATTATGTTGAATGATTAAGTTTTCAGATGTCTCAACATTAATGATTTTATTAATTGATTCTGGGAGTTCTGATAAATCTTTGAATGTTGCGCCATCAACATGATGTTGTTGAAATGAATCAAAGTCCCATTTTCTTAATTTGGTCTTATCTGGTTTAGGCATTTCTAAAGTTTCCGTTAATTTCAAAGCTTTTTTACGACTGTCTGTCATCCAAGAAGGTTCATGGAGTGCTTTTGAATAATCAACAAGTTGTTCTTCAGAAATGTTTAAAGTTTCCGTTGTCATAACTTTTTCCTCCTACTTGATGAAATATTAAGTTAGATGCTAAACACATAGCTAAACTTGAATTTTCTCCATACGTGATTGCGATTTATGCAATGCCATTTAAACACGCATGCTTGATTATTCTTCAGTACCGAACTCTTCTTTAACCCATTCATAACCTTCGTCTTCAAGACGTTTAGCTAATTCTGGACCACCCGTTTTCACTACTTTGCCTCCATACATCACATGTACTTGATCTGGCGTAATGTAGTTTAATAAACGTTGATAGTGCGTAATAATGAGTGCACCAAAGTTTTCACCGCGCATTTTGTTGATTCCTTTGGATACTACTTTTAATGCGTCAATATCTAAACCCGAATCGATTTCATCTAAAATAGCAAATTTTGGTTCTAGCATCATTAATTGTAGAATTTCATTACGTTTCTTTTCGCCACCAGAGAAACCTTCATTTAAATAACGTTGTGCCATGTTTTCATCAATATCTAAAAATGCCATAGTTTTATCTAATTTCTTAATAAATTGCATTAAATTAATTTCTTGGCCTTCTTCACGTTTCGCATTAATTGCTGAACGCATGAAATCCGCATTAGTTACGCCTGTGATTTCAGATGGATATTGCATTGCTAAAAACAATCCTGCTTTAGCTCTTTCATCAACTTCTAATTCTAAGATATTCACGCCGTCTAATAACACTTCCCCTTGCGTGACTTCATAGCTAGGATGCCCCATAATTGCTGATGATAATGTTGATTTACCTGTTCCATTTGGCCCCATAATTGCATGTACTTCGTCAGTATTAATCGTAAGGTTAACACCTTTTAAAATTTCTTTATCCTCAATAGACACATGTAAGTCTTTGATTTCTAATGTTGATGACATTTATATTCCCTCCGTAAAATATAAAGTTTTCTTAACTAGTTTATAGTAATTTTAATTTGTAGTCAAAAAGACTTTGAAATGTTCAATCCACTACATTATAACGCAAATAAGTAGCAATATAAACCGTTTGAACTGCTAAATTAGAGTCATTATTTAAATATAATTATTTTTGATAATCGTATTATTTTACACTTAACTGATAATGTTGGCCCCTCTGTTCTCAATATCCAAAATTTCGACAGATATTATTTCCTTATTAACACTATTTCTGCTATGATGCAGTTTCACTGCAATTTAACTAGAAAGGAGTCATTATGAAACATTTTAGATGGATTAATGTCTTGAAAGGTTTTGGTATGGGCACAAGTGATTTAGTTCCTGGTGTTAGTGGTGGAACAATCGCCTTGTTACTAGGCATTTATGATGATTTTATTCATGCTATCAGTGGACTATTTTCTAAACGTTTCTGGCCTAGTCTTAAATTCTTATTTCCAATCTTAATCGGCATGTTGTTAGCTATCGGCCTTTTAAGTAAACTTTTTAATTATTTATTGGCCAACCATCAAGTACCAACCATGTTTTTCTTCACAGGATTAATCATTGGTATCATTCCCTATTTATTGCGTATATCTCATTTCAAAAGTCGCTTTCAAGTTAAACATTATGCTGTAGTTGCTTTAGGTATCATTATCTTAGTCATAATCACATTGCTCAATCATGGTGACACGCATGCCAACACGTCACTTACATTAAATTCAAGTCTTATTATTGAATATTTTATCGCTGGCATGTGTGCGTCTAGTGCAATGCTCTTACCAGGTATTTCAGGTTCATTTATGTTACTGGTATTCGGTGCTTATGGCACAGTAATGTTTGCTATTTCTGAACTTATGTCATTTAATTTTCAAGCTATATCTTTATTATTCGTTGTTGGCTTGGGCATCGTAGCTGGCTTTATATGTTCTAGTAAAGTCATCCATTATGCGTTGCATCATTATCCTACATTGACCTTTGCCTTGATTATTGGCTTTGTGATCGGCTCTGTTTTTGCTGTTTTCCCAGGAATGCCAATGACGCTGCTATCATGGTTGATATCGATTATTACGCTTATACTAGGTTTTATCGTTAGCTTCGTTTTAGGCCAAATTACCGCTAAAAATGAAGCTTCAACATCAAGCAAATCACACAAAGAAAGCTCTTAAGCACACAGCCTAAGAGCTTTTTCTACTTTATTAGTTTGTATCTCTATTTTTCCCGTCTTTAATGTTATCAACAAAATCTTTTGCTTTGTCTTTTACATTATCGATTGTTTCTTTTACTTTACCAGAAGCTTTATCTTCTTTACCTTCTTTTTCTAACTCTTTATTGTCTGTCACATTACCTACAGTTTCTTTTACATTCCCTTTTGCTTGTTCAAATTTATTGTCTTCAGCCATTTTGTATTCCTCCTAGGTTGTTTTGAGATAGTTCTATTTACCCGTAGGCCACATTCATAAACATCTTTTCGAAAAAGATTCACTACAGTATGTGTCTTATTGGGTTGCATGCTGTAAAATCAGAGCTAAATCACGGCTGACGTTCAGCTTGAGTTTAACGCTTAAGTTAAATATCTCTTTCCCAGAAAAATACTACACTACAAGATTTATAATTACCACATTCATATCAAAATAGGAGCGGGACAGAATTCATAATAAATTCGTAGTCCCGCCCCAGAGAGGTTGACTAGGATGAAAACAAGCTTGGTATCAGCGTATTTTCAATCCAGTCAACTACTTTCAATATATAGTTCTTAGCCTAAAACATAAAGATGTTCCAAACTGATTTTACAATCAGACATGAATGATGCTTAAAATGCTTGTTGAGCTACAAATTCTTATCTGCACACTATTACGACTGTATCTGTATTATTCAGTTAATGCTTGTCTTAATGTTTTAATATTTTTAGCCATCAATGATTGATATGTTGCATCTTTGTCATCTTTTGTTAGCACAGCCATATTATGGAAACTTAATGGTTTCGTATCTGTTTCTGATTTAATGACATCCGTTGTTTTGTGTGGAATATTTTGTTCATACAATACATACGGCTGTTTTGATTTTTTGATTTCTTTGACGATATCCATGACTTTCTTTTGACTTGGTTCGTCATCATTCATACCGTTTACGCCTTCTTGTTCAAAATCATAGCGTTTTGCCAAGTATCCAAGTGAATCATGTGAGATAATGACTTTGTCTCGTTTTTTATTTTTTGAGATATCTTTCATTTGTTGATCAATATGGTCGATATCTTTGATTAATTTTTTGTAGTTATCTTCATAATATTGTTTATGCTTACTATCTTTGGCAATAAGTTCATCTTTGATTTCTTTAGCAAATTTTTTATTGAGTACAGGATCTAACCATACATGTGGGTCATGTTGTGTGTCCTCATCTTCATCTGCTTTAATCATGTCTTTTTTAGCCATATCTTTAGTTAATTGTAATTTCTTATCATCTTTATTGATGGCTTTGCCAATTTTTTTGGCAACTGGATCCATATCATCGCTAGAATAAACAAATAAATCACTCTTAGCAATATTTGTCATTTCCTTTTGCGTTGGCTCATAACTATGTATATCCGTGCCTTTCGGATAGATTGATTTCACATTGACATATTTACCACCAATTTGCTCAATAAAGCTTTGGAACGCAAAGACGGTTGTATAAACATTTAGCTTATTATCCGCACTTACTTTTTTATTGTCCTCGCTCTTACCACCACCACATGCTGTAAGTGTTATCGTTAAAATAATGGTTAATATACCTACTAGTAACTTCTTCATAACCTACTCCTCTAAATCGTAATTATTACGCTTAAAACTATATACCTAGTTTCTAAATAAATCAAGCCCTTAAACAAATTTTTTGATGTTAATATAAAATTTCTTATATTAGTAATCTCACAAAATATCTTTATACATGCAGAAAACCCGAGATACTCAATTAAATTGACCTTCTCGGGTTTTTAGCTATTATTTGGCTGGTACTACTGCACCGTCATATTTTTTATTAATGAAGTCTTTAATCTCTTTAGATTGTAATACTTCGATTAAAGCTTTAATTTTTTTATCATCTTTATGGCCTTTTCTTACTGCAATTAAATTCGCATATGGATTGTTTGTTGCTTTTTCAAGAACGATTGAGTCTTTTTTAGGACTTAATTTTTGATCAATTGCATAGTTTGAATTGATAATTGCTGCATCTACATCTTGGTTTTGGTAGATTTTAGGTAAAAATTCTGCCGATTGTTTGTTATTAAATTTAATATTTTTCTTATTTTCTACAATGTCACTGAACTTCGCATCTTCAATTTTTACGCCTTTTTTAATTTTAATTAAATCTGCATCCACAAAGAATTTTAAGAATCGACCTTGTTCAGCTGGATTATTTGAAACATAAACTGTTGCACCATTTGGTAAATCTTTTAAACTTTTATATTTTTTAGAGTAAACAGCCATTGGTTCTAAGTGTACGTTACCAGCTGATTCAATTTTATAACCTTTTTCTTTACTTTCTGTTTTTAAATAAGGTGTGTGTTGGAAGTAATTGGCATCGAGTTCACCTTTATCTAATAATTTGTTTGGCGTTGTATAGTCATTGATTGATTGAATCTTTAAGTCATATCCTTTTTTCTCTAATAATGGTTTAGCTTTTTCTAAAATTTCAGCATGTGGTGCTGGTGAAGCGCCGACTTTAATAGTCTTATCTTCACTGTCTCCCTTACCACAAGCCGCTAATGCGATCGTTAATACGAATACTGCAACTAAAGTTAAAATCTTCTTCATCTAATCATTCCTCTTTCCTTCTTATCGTTTGTCTAATTTATTTGTAATCCAATCCCCAATAAATTGAATTATAAATACAATAATTAAAATAAATACCGTCGAAACTAAAATGACATCATTTTGGTTACGAGTGAAACCAGTAAGGTAAGCTAGGTTACCTAAACCACCTGCACCAATAACTCCGGCAACAGCTGTTGAGCCAACTAAAGCAATTGCTGTCACTGTAATGCCGGAAACGAGTGCTGGCATCGATTCAGGAAGTAATACCTTTCTTACTATGGTAAGTGTGGTAGCACCCATTGAAACTGAAGCTTCAATGACACCTTTATCAATTTCTTTAAAGGCGATTTCAACTAATCTTGCATAAAATGGTGAAGCGCCAATGATAAGTGCTGGCAAGGCTCCGGTTGGTCCACTAATCGTACCTAAGACAATGCTTGTAAATGGAATTAGCAGCAAGATTAAAATAATAAATGGTATCGCTCTAAATAAATTGACTACAAATGACACAATACTATAGAAAATACGTGCACCTACTGAATTACTTTTCGCTGATAGGAATAAAAGCACACCTAAAATCAAGCCAAAAATAAACGCAAAAATGGTTGATATAATAGTCATGTATAGTGTCTCGTAAATCGCTGTCCAAACTTCTGGCCATTGCACATTTGGCATTGTCACCATCTCATGGAAGATTTCGCTATATGATTTACCCATGTCTTAGCACCTCCACATTGACACCTTTTTTATGTAATCCTTCAGTAAAATGATCAAAGTCTACTTCTGAAATATGTGGTATATGAATCACTAAAAATCCTATTGTGCCATTGCGCGTATTCTTAATATCTGCTTCAAGAATATTAACGTCTATGTTATGTGTTTTCGTAATATAAGACACGATAGGTTGTGTCGTGTTATCACCGTTAAAGTTTAGACGTACGACATAAGCATCGTGTGCTAGTGGCTCGAGTTGATCTAATGATTCCTCAAAATCGTTATTTAAATCATCTTTTACGAAACGACGTGTCACTTCATGTTGCGGATTTTCAAAGACATCACTTACTTTACCTTGCTCAATCACACGGCCATTCTCCATGACAGCAACTTGATCACACACGCGTCGAATGACGTGCATTTCGTGTGTAATTAACACGATCGTTAAGCTCTGACTTTTTTTAATTTTTAATAACAAATCTAAAATTTCATCTGTTGTTTGCGGATCAAGGGCACTTGTCGCTTCATCGCATAGTAGAACATCAGGGTCATTCGCAAGTGCACGCGCAATTCCTACTCTTTGCTTCTGTCCACCTGATAATTCAGAAGGATACGCATGTTCTCTACCTTTTAAACCCACTAATTCAACTAACTCAAGCGCACGTTTGACAGCAAGTCCTGACGGAACGCCTGCAATTTCAAGGGGAAATTTAATATTGTTTAATACGGTTCTTGACCATAATAAATTAAAATGTTGAAAAACCATGCTTACCTTTTGGCGTTTTAAACGCAGTTCTGACTTAGATAACTGACTCATGTTATCACCATCGATGATGATATCTCCTGACGTTGGGGACTCGAGTTGATTGAACATTCTGATTAATGTGCTTTTACCGGCGCCAGAAAATCCAATCACACCGTAAACCGAACCAGTTGGTATATTTAAATCAACGTGATCAACTGCGAGAACATCTTTTTTCTTTGTGTGATAACGTTTAACAACTTGTTTTAACTCAATCACGTTAAGTGCCTCCTTATGTAGCTGTATCTAATTAAAAATGCTTCCTCAAACTTTAGATGTTTGAGAAAGCATTTATATATCCTTTCTCTCATCTTCTAAAGTTTAACTTTATGTGAATTGGCACCATTTCTATTTCTAATATAGACGGTTGCCGGGCTTCGCAGGGCACATCCCTCCACCTCTCTCGATAAGAGTTTTCGCATTATTTAATTAATTTTAATCCTACCATTATGGTAATATTTCGTCAACTACTTTTTTAAATTTTCTAACAAATAAGGCACCGATTGAAATGCATAGATTCGTTTCAACTCTTGTGTTTGATTCATTAGCAGTAACACAGGGACTGATTGAATTTGATAATGTTCACTAAATTCCGGATAGAAATTCAAATCAAGCTTGGTTACTGGTAGTTGTAACATTTCATTAGCAATATCTAACATACGTTCAGATATTTTACACGTTCCGCACATTGGTGTATAACCAAAGATAAGGTGACGTGGTTGTTGTGCATGCTCTGTTATTTCAGAGATGTTGATATCTTTAGTCATTCGATAAGACGAACCTTTCCATGTTTAAATGAGGCATGAGCTGTTGTTCTTGTCGAACCATGAACCCATGCTTGTGCAGTACTTTGGCTAAATATTTCTTAGGGCAGCGCGCAACTTCGCAATATGTTCTATCTATATAAATATGTTCACTTTCACTCAAATAGCGTTTAAACCATTTACGAATATTGGCACCTTCATCATCTGAATCTGCCAGGATAAAAACCTGTTTGCCATAAAGTGATTCTATCATATCATCTATCTTATCTATACTCATTGTACCGTGTGTACAAATAATGTGAACGGGCTCAGCAATCACTTGTTGTACCCTTTTCTTATCTGATTTACCTTCTACAATAATAACTTTATTTACAAGTGTCATGTTCATCCACCTTCTACAGTTACATATTATAAGACAGTTACTTCTATACAAAAACGCGTGTCTCTAAACATTGAAATGCTGTAAAAATAATTATTATTTTGTTGCGTTTAGATTAATCATGTTAACAAAATGTTATATTACCAATAAACTGGTCATATACCTTTGTTTATAACTGATGATAGAAAAAACTCCAAGATACGTATATCAAGGAGTTCATCGCTTTTATTCGCCAATCATTTCAGCATATTGTTCTGCAGATAATAATTCATCTAATTGGCTTTCATCATCTAATTCAACTTTAACCATCCAAGCCTTTTCGAATGGTGATTCATTCACAAATTCAGGACTATCTTCGAGCTCTTCATTTGTTTCAATGATTTTTCCAGAAACAGGTGCATAAAGTTCTGACACTGTTTTAACAGATTCAACACTACCAAATGTATCCCCTTCGTTAATTTCATCATCAACGTCTGGTAGTTCAACGAATACAATATCACCTAATTCGCCTTGCGCGTATTCAGTAATACCAATTGTTACAACATTTCCGTCAACTTTTACCCATTCATGTTCCTTAGAATATTTTAATTCGCTCGGTACTGTCACGAAAATCCCCTCCTAAAAATAATTACAGTTTAATGATGCCATACCGTCTGCATTCATTCAACTATTATTCATAAAACTTTGAATAATTTCTGCACATATAATAATATATGTAAACTGTATTATATTATGCTAACCACGTTTCTTTATATTGGTCTTCTTTAAATCCAAGTGTGATTCTATCTCCTGAGATTGCAAGTGGACGTTTTACCAACATACCATCGCCAGCTAATAACTCTAATTTTTCATCTTGCGTTAAGTCTTTCAACTTATCTTTAAGCCCTAATTCACGATATTTAGCACCATGTGTATTAAATAGTTTATTAACTTCCACACCTGTTTTCTTAATGATTTGTTCAAATTCTTTTTTAGTTGGTGTATGTTGCACAATATCGATTGGTTCAAAGCTAACGCCATAATCTTTTAGAAACTTTGCAGCCTTTTTACAAGTTGTACAATTAGAATATTGATAAAATTTTATCATTCAGTTGTAACCTCCTATAGTAGTTACGTTTAATATAACAGATATTAAATGAAAACGCTCTATTTTTTAAGCTGAATTTTTTATTAAAAAAGTAAATTTAGTTATAATACGATTACGACATTGACTAAAGGAGCGCATCAATATGGAAAGTATACAAACAACTGAAAATTTTAATAAGATTATTCAAAGTGATCAGCCTGTCATCATAAAATTTGAAGCGGGTTGGTGTCCAGATTGTAAAGCAATGGATTTATGGATTGACCCTATAATTGAAAAATACAATGCCTATCAATGGTATTCAGTCAATCGAGATGAGTTAGAAGATGTTGCTGCAAATCATGATGTAATGGGCATTCCTAGTTTATTAATCTTTAAAAATAGTGAAAAATTAGCACACTTACATTCAGCAAATGCTAAATCACCCGAACAGGTTGAAACTTTTTTAGCTGAAACATTTCAAGCATAAAGCAAAAGCATGAAGTTCCGACATTACCAGTCGTGACTTCATGCTTTATTTATTAGAATTTTTCTATAAGATTTTTGTTTTTACGTTGAACATGTGGCATATCAACTGATAAGTCTGTAAGATATAGCAATCCTGCAATGGCTTCATCACCAGCGATACCAAAGATTTTACGTACTTTAGGTTCAAAAATATAAGGTGGTGTTTTCCAACAAGTGCCAATTCCTGCTTCATGTAATAATAACATTAAGTTTTGAGCATAAGCACCCAAAGCAAAGAAATTCTCTCTATTTTGACGTTGGCGTGGATCTGTTTTCACAACCAATACCAATATACCGCCTAAACGCGTTACCGTTTGATAATGATCTTGCTGTTTATCCACACTATCTGGGAATGCATAAGGCGTGATTGCTTCACTCATATCCCCTAGTCTATCCTTTGTAATGTGAATCATGCGCCAAGGTTCTCGCATGCCATGGTTTGGTGCATCTGCTGCTTGTTCAATCGCTTGATATAATGCTTTATCGTCGATTTCGACATCATGTTTAAATTTCTTAATACTTCTTCTATTTGCAATCGCTTCTTGTAATTCCACGACGTATCTCTCCCTTTTTCGTTGATAACTATTATCAATTATATGCGAGTTTATGAGATTATTCAATTATCGTATTTTTGATAGAAATTGATGATGTCATGTAATTGCGTAACTTGTATTTGACCAGGCGCTTTAGGTGTGTCAATACAGCCATAAGACATTGTACCTCCAAATAGCCCCTGAGCCGTACGGGAAATCACACCAAGTGATGACATCGAAATACCAATGACCTGTTGATCAACTGATTGCGCTGTAATCGACAATACATCTAATAATCTTAGTACATCACTTTGATTTTCAGGCATCACTGCTAATTTCAAATAGTCAGCTGGAAATTGACTCATTTTATAAAAGATAAAATGTAATGCTTCACTCTCCGGTGTATGTTGAAAATTATGATGTGATAAGATAACCGCTTTATGTTGTGCTTTCAAATGTGATATACATTGATGATAAATATCAAATGGTAAATGATTATGCCATTCCACATCGACCATATCAATGCCTTGAACTTTAGCCAATCGTTTTAGTAACGCGAGATAATTTTGCTCATCTAAAACCCCTTGACCCCCTTGTGATTCTGTACGATACGTCACTAAGATTTGAGGTTTGAAAGACAATGTTGCCAGTTGTTCCAAATTATCTTGTAGTAAACGATCTATATCCGTCTGCCATTGATCAATTCTAAGCTCTATAATATCAATAGCATGATGATCACGTTCTATCTTTGCTAATAACGTGTGATCTAAACGGCCTTTAGGTGCAATCGTTGCTGCTATGTTTACTTTAGTCATGGTGATCCCTCACTTTTAAATTCGCTTATTAATTATATTTTAAGTGACAACGACTAACTATGACAAATGTTGGTGTTCGATGATTGAAACAAATTGCAGTGGGTATAGCATGAGTACAAACATTTTTAGGAGGTCTTTATTCATGGCAGTACAATATGAAACAAAAGCAACAAACGTTGGTGGCCGTAAAGGACACGTTCAAACAGACGATAAAGCGATAAATGTAGATGTATTACCACCTCAACAAGCTGATGGGAATGCGACAAATCCAGAACAATTATTTGCTGCTGGATACGCCTCATGCTTTAATGGTGCATTTGATTTAATTTTAAAACAAAATAAAGTAAGAGATGCACAACCAGAAGTTACATTAACGGTGCGCTTAGAGGATGATTCAGAGTCAGAAAGTCCGAAATTATCTGTAGACATCCATGCAAAAGTTAAAAATGTATTATCTCAAGAAGATGCGGAAAAATATTTACAAGATGCTCACGAATTTTGCCCTTATTCAAAAGCAACACGAGGTAATATCGATGTTGATTTAAGTGTCGAAGTAGTTGACTAATGATAGTTAACTCATATCATCTAAAAATAAATTTTATGTCTTTTTTATGACGGAATTGATCAGTCAGCAATGACTGCGATTCCGTCTTTTCACTTCATCAAATCTCTACGCTCTCATGCGTTTTCCTTAGATTTTAACCCCATACAAATACGCCACATTTTTTACAAAATACCATTGTAATAATACCTTTTTTAAAAAAGAATGAAATAAATATATAAATTTCAAACCTTAGCATATTGCATTGTTAGTTTATTTATTTTATTATCATCTTAATACAAGACTTTATTTTTTATTAATGGAGGACGCTATGAGTGATATTAGAATATTGACGTTGGATGACTTAGCACAATATAAAGCGTTATTAGAAACCGGAGACCATGCCTTTAATTGGGATAAAATTTATTTAACTCATATCACTGAAGAAAATTTAAATCTACTATTATCTCCAGATATGACTTATGCTTATATCTTTGGGATGTTTGATCAAAATGAACTTGTAGCGGCAGCCACATATTATCAAATTCAGTTTGTCGGTAGAGAGCATAAAGCAAACTTTGAAGACCTGTTTGTTAAAGAAAATAACCATGATTACAGCAAAGCTTTGATTCGTCATATCTTGCAATATGCCGAAGATCATCAAATTGAAAAAGTTATGACGTCTATTATTTCTAATAACATAAGTGATAAGATTATGTATAGCTCCATAGGATTTGAGACTTTAGGCTATGAAGAAGATGCCTATAAAATTAACGATGAATATCAAGATGTTCATTGGCTTATTTACCATACTAAACGTGCAAAACAAAAGAATGATTAAAAATGTTTAAAATAAAGCTGCTCTAGCGATTTGCTAGTGCAGCTTTAAACTGTCAACAAGTTCCCCTACTTTATTAGCAGTAGCTGACAAGGACTGAAAATACGCTTATATCAAGCTTGTTTCAATCCTAGTCAATCTTGCTAAGGCGAGAATACAAATTCAAAATAAATTCTGTCCCACTTTCTAATTTCTCTAGTAATAATACCTCAACATATTGTTAATTTTTCAATTATCATTAATAGGATTTATCACTTCAATAAACTTAAATGCGCCATCTTTATATGAAAATTTTAAGATATGGCAATTTCCCGCTTCGAAAAACTGCTCGCGTTCAACCCAATAATCTAAAAAGACCCCAATTGTGCTCCCATGACTCACTGCTAATGTACATCCTTGGCTATCATGTTCCATCACCTGTGTTAATGTCTCTATCATACGCGTCTGTACTGCTTGTCTTGCCTCACCACCAAACGGTACAACATAATCTCCATATAGTACACCTGGCTGTTTAATTTTGCGTAGTAATTGAATACTCTCCCCTTCAAATAAACCAAATGACCATTCTTTTAACCCTTTAAGTCGCGTATATGGTTGCCCAGGAATTGCATGTTCTAATGTATCCGATGCACGTTCTTGTGTAGATGACACTGCGCTATCAAATTTAATTTGATGTTGCGTGAAATAATGACCCGCTGCTTGTGCTTGTTGTACACCTAAGTCAGTTAATGGCGAATCGCTTGAACCTTGGATTCTTCCTTTTAAATTAAATAATGTTTGTCCATGTCGCATTAAATATAATATTTTTTCCATAAAAACACTCCTAACCCTGCAACATATGATGTAATAAAAACCGTCACATCAACGTAACGGTTTAGGTCTATAGTTCTATTTTATCACGATTCCACATGTATCATTAATTATCTTAGCACTTTATTATCATTGCATCTTGCTTACTATCACAATAAAAATGACTAGGTTGTGTTTGACTTAAATATATACGGGTATAACTTAACATTGGATTTACAATTTCTAAGGAGTGTTTGTGATGACTACTAAAAGTGAATACAAGTATGTTAATCCTAATAATCTCTCATTAGAATGGGAATGTTTAATTGTTAGCAAGAGTGACATGGTGCTTGACGGTGTACCACATGAACTCATTAGCAGTTGGATTGATAATGAAATCATCCAACCATATTCCATTAAAGGGAATGAAATTAACTTTAAAACACGGGATGTATGGCAAGCTTTACATGAACAGAATTGGTACTACACACAATCAAACTAATTTATACAAGCTAATGGCTCTATTAGTGCTTTCAATCAGTTGCTGATTGGCATATTTTGATATCACATATTCGCGAATAATTTTGTTATTTTTTTCATCTTTTGGGAATTCGCAATCATTCAAAATATAGTTTGCTAAATAGCCTAATGGCGTATCATCATTACTAAAATCGATGATAAAGTCATAAAATGTCATCGTTATACCTCCCCTTAATTTCTTTTGATTATTAGGTTTATTAAAACTTACTTTCTTATTTTATTATATCTTAGCAGATTACTAAAGATTATGCATGTTATTTTCATACAATTTTAATAGTGTTGTGCGCTTATATCATTGTTCTTAGTAAAGGTGAAAATAATTTCACATCATCAATGGCTTTACTAATCCACATATATCGACATTAATCACCTTTAAAAGTATATTTTTTCACAAAATTAATTATATTTTGATAAATGTGTCTAAATTGTGAAATAAAATATTTCATTGCAATTGCTATGATAGAACGACTATATTTTCAAGAGTGATTCTTTCCATCATTAGTTTAGCTTTGGCTTTTATACATCTTTCTATTAAGTGTTATAATGAATTAAAATTAATCATAGAATAATGTATAAAGTTAATTGTCTATAGGAGGTGGCTAAGATGAGCACACATTTAACAATTTTATTATGGTTAGGCATCATTTTTGTCGTTGCTGCATCTTTGATACTATTTAAATTGCTTCGAACAAAAGCTGGTTCAAAAAAAGAATCATATCTTGGCTTTACAGTGGTGTTCTATATATTTGGTATTGCACTTCTCATATATGTTTTAATATTTGGCGTATTATAGAAGCTCTATTGTATGAACAAAACAAACTGGGACATCATTCCCAAAATAATAGCACAAAGATGGTTTAAAATAAGTCATCTTTGTGCTTCTTTATATATTTAAGCTCACTTGTTTAGAAGACAGCTTCAACCACCCCAGCTTGTTTTGTTAAAAAACTATTTTAGCCAGTTATTCTGTGCTTGGGGGCCCGTCGATTGTTTGCTATAATTGGGTAAACTATTAGATAGATAGAAGGTGTTTGTTGAGTTGGTTTTAAGAAGATTAAATATATTTATTATTGTTGGTGTTATTTTGTTTTTTGTCAGCTTAATACCAGCTACTGAGACTCAAAACACTCGTATACACAATAAAGATTTCAAGCTGCAGCCAGGCGATATTATTTTAACAAAAGGTCCTGTTTTATTCGGCTTTTTTGGACATTCAAGTATTGCCATAGACCATGATACTGTACTCCAGATTGAAGGACCTGGTGACAAACCAATTGTGGAATCTTTTGAATCATTTAAACATCGGTTTGGCGACGGAAAAAATGACTGGATAAAGGTTTATCGTAGTGTTAAACCAGGCGCTGGTATCAAAGCAGCACAATGGGCAAAAGCGCATTACAAAGACAGCGATAAAACCTATCTCGTAACATTAAACTTGAAGAGTGAAAATTATACATATTGTACCAAAATTATCTATCAAGCTTATAAATATGGTGTTAGTGACAATGCAATTAATGACCAAGGCTTAAAAATTATTTCCCCTTATGCACTTGTAGACAATTTTTCCAAAGACTATCGCTTGAAACTCGTTTATGATTATTAAAAAATATAAAGGCATATTTTTAGTGATATAATGGCGATACATTAAAGCTAGTTTGCAGTATTCATATGCTTTACATAATCATATACATTAAATTAACGTTCAAGATATCACTCCTATATTACCCGTATATATCTTGTATTTAAGTTCTTTTTCTTTTAATATATATTTACATTTTACATATAAAACAGCCGAAAAATGGATGAAAAAAGCTGGGTATAATCGTATTTTCAATCCAGTCAACTACTGCCAATATATATCGTTCATAGCCTAAAATATAATGATGTGCCAAACTGTCTCTGTTGGGCCCACCCCAACTTGCTGTGCTTGACGAAATGCGCTTCGCATTTCTCTCTGTTGGGGCCCCACCCCAACTTGCGTTGTTCGTTGAAATGCTTGGCGCATTCCTTTTTGTTGGGGCCCCTATTCTAGTTTGTATAGGTTGATGTGGGTGTTTTTTGTGTCTTTTAGGTCGATATAGGTGATGGATGTGAATGGTATGATTCGTGTGGTTTGGGGCATGGGATAGATGATGACTTCGTTTTGGTAGTCGATGTTTATGTCGTTTTCTAGGGTGATTCTTTTGGCTCCTACGACAATAGTAATGGGGTGAAAATCTTCGTTTTGGAAGTATTTTCTTAATAGATCTTTATTCATAATCATCACGTCCTTCACTTATTTTCTATCCTTTTTTTGTAAAGTTTAGATGAATTTTATGTATTATATGCGTTAATCTTTAAATTTATTTAATTTTTTTAGCATTTATAATGCTTTAAAGCCGCAAATGCTTTATATTTAAATTGTTTTCAATTATACTTTCTAAAGTTTAAGTTTTATATTATTTTTTACTAAAAGGAGTTTTTATGCAACGACACTGGAATAAAAAATATTATTATGCCTTGGTTATTGGCCTTATTGTAACAATTATCGCCCTTTTTAGTGCGATTTATTTTACGCGTCAAAATGCCGTTAACCAAACCTCAGATACCTACAAAGATTTTAATGACTTAAAGCATCACACGACACAAAACAAAGACTGGAAAATTAGCACTAAGCATGTGAAAAACGATAATATTTTAATCACTGCCATACATGGTGGTGGGATTGAACCTGGATCGACTGAAATTGCTCGCCGCATTGCTAATATAGGGAAGTATGATTTTTATAGTTTTCAAGGATTATTACCTGCAGATAATCAACGTTTACATATTACTTCAACCAATTATGATGAACCTCAATTAATGAATATGCTAGCAGCTACAAAAGAAACGATATCGGTTCATGGCTTTAATGGTGAAGATCCATTTATTTACATCGGTGGAAAAGACAAATATATGGCCAAAGCGATTCGCACTGAACTGCGCAAAGCTGGCTTTACTATTAAGTCTAGCCCTAAAGGAATTGAAGCAATGTCGGAAGATAATTTTGTTAATCAAAATGGCACTGATTCAGGTGTGCAATTGGAGTTAACTACGAAACAACGTCAACTCTTTTTTAAAGACTTGAAACTAGATAAAACAACACGTAATAACAGTGATAATTACACGCATACTTTTTATAAATTTGCGAAAGCTGTTCATAAAGGGATAGAAAAAGCAAAATAAGACATTTTTATTACAATATGCCGTTCAAAACATTTCCTGACTATATAGAGGGTATTTATAGGTATATGATGTTTTTTAGGAGGCATATTTATGGATGAATTAACGCAAGAACAAAAATATACCATTGCAAAGTTTTACAAACTTTACATGGAACGCTCAAATGCTGGTCAACCTGAGGATAAAGCAAACGACTTTAAAGATTCTGCATCAGCACAAGACACCTATTTTTGTGATAGAGATTATCATGATTTTGTTGAAAATTGTAAGGTGCTCATTAATAATGGTTATATTAATGGTGATGTGTCAGGGGATCGCATCAATCATATAAGTGTAACGACTAAAACTTTTGTAGAATTTGAACAAAGTTTTAGTTAATATATAGAACTATACGATAATGAAAAAGGTGATAACATGCCAGCATGGGATATTCATATTCAATCTAAACGCAACATCGCTGTTCAAGAATTTGAACAAAGCCTTTCAGTTATAGAGCCAATTGATGATAGTAGTTTTCAAATATTAGCAGAAATTGACTTGAAAGGTGAAACGCCCACTACATATCTTTTCGATGATACGTTGGTGATTGATATACAATCAGAAACTACAGAAATAAAAATCTTTGATAAATAGTAATCATATGTTTTGCGAGGCGCATAAACTTACCTCGTAATATTTTTATTGTTATAGTATATTTATTATACTAAATATACTATTGAAAGGGTGATTTTTTGAAATTTGGCCTTCTTCTAATTCGTATCATGTTAGGCATTACATTCACTATTCACGGTGCTCAAAAAGCAATCGGTGGTTTTCACGAGCCTATGACAATGATGTCTAATATGGGCTTCCCTGCATTTGTCGGCATTTTATTAGGCCTCTTTGAACTTGTTGGTGGTATCATGATGATTGTCGGTCTATTAACTAATTACATCGCTATTGGCTTCATAGTCATTATGCTTGGTGCACTGTTCACGGTTCACTTACCGCAAGGCTATATGGCTTCAGAACTCCCTCTTTTATTATTAGTTATGAGTATAGCTATATCCGTTAGCTATCAATGGAAAAAATTATTTCAACCATATTAATATTTATAACTTGCGCCTCACTGCATCATAATATGCTGTGTGGCGTGCTTTTTGTTTTAACTTCTTTACTATTTTTATATAACACTATTCTGCTTACTTTATACATAAAAAGTCATATGTTGTTTGTCATCTTTATAATAAGCTAGACGATCTTGCAACGTGCCAGTATGAAGTTCTAATTTATGACCATCTGGATCTGTAAAGTAAATTGATTTTTTATCTTTAAGATGTCTTAGTCGTCCATTTAAAATAGGTACTTCATGCTTTTCAAGCCAATCATACCAAGCATCAAAATCTTTATTTTCAATAGAAAAGGCAATATGTGTATAGGAATATTGAATCTCGTTTCTTGGTATATTTTGTTCTTCATTCAAAGCAATCCACAATCCTCCAATATTAAAATAAGCTGTAGTTCGTCCTTGTACTAATAAATCACCTTGAAGAATACGTTCATAAAAGTCTATAGATGTCGCTAAATCAGCTACAGAAAAACAAATATGGTTAATGGCTTGTATCATTATATCTCTCCTTTATTTTTTCTATATTAATCTGTCATAAGCGTCTTAGAGCTACCGATAAAATAAAGTCATAGGTTTCTTGCTCTGAACACATACGATTTTCTCCTTTGTATAGCTCATTCCTTAATTAAAGACACATTCGATTACTTGCATTCCCTATTTTATTGGGATAATTATGTCACCACTATTTCAAAATTTTCAACTAGCTTAGTTTTGTTCTTTTATATAAAATTTCACCCTTAACATTAAAGTATAACGCTAGGGTAATGCGTCTGGGACATCATAATGTATTTAGGCTATGAACGATATATTGGCAATCGTTGACTGGATTGAAAATACGCTTATACCAAGCTTTTTTCAATCCTAGTCAACCTTGCCGAGGCGGTACTACGAATTCATAATGAAAGCTGTCCCGCTCCCAATACACATTAATGGCCTTTATGTTTTTCTTTTGCTTTAATTCTTTTGACTCTTCTTTTATAGGCTTTTTCAGCTTCTTTATCTGCTTTGTAACGTTGTTTACGGCGCTTTTTCTTCCGTTGTTGTTCTTCTTTTAATGCCATTTGTGCTTTTGTTAAATCTTTAGGCTGTTTTTGTTCTTTAGCCACACGACGTTGTAATCGTTTAGGATTAAGGTGTTTCTTTGGCGGTTTGCTATTTATTTCAACCTCCGCATCATCTAAACAAGCTAATAAATGATTGGTAATAAATTGCAATACTACTTCGTCATCTGGCTCTACACCGAACGTGTATTTTACAAATTTCACCTTTTGACCTTTACGGTATTCAACCAAACCTATAAAAAACTGACCATCATGTAATATAGATAGCTCCATGCTACCCCTCCTCTAATTTTTAGCAATTAGAAATGATGGACGACCTGAGGAGGAAGGTTACTGACAAAGCTAAACTTTGCATTGGGACTACCAACCCAATTGTGTTTTTACATTTCTGGTTACAATATAACGTAACTTAGGGTGTTAATAAAGAGTAGAATAATGATTCATGCATCACTTAATCCAAAATATCGCTTTATATTGCTTAAACATTTTACTATACTTATAACGTATTACTGTCAAAAAACGAAACTTCTTAGGAGTGAAACATGTGAATATTATTGTCTATTGTGGTGCGAGTGAAGGCCACAACGGTATTTATAAAGAAGGCGCAATTCAGCTAGGTCAATGGATTGCTGAACAAAACCATACGCTTATTTTTGGCGGTGGCAATGCAGGTTTAATGGGAGCGATTGCAAATAGCGTCATACAACATGGTGGTAAAACAATTGGTGTCATGCCCACATTTCTGCAACAAAGAGAATTAGCCCATAATGGCTTAGATGAATTAATCATTGTTAATTCAATGTCTGAACGTAAAGAAAAAATCTTATCTCTTGGTGATGTATGCATTGCACTTCCTGGAGGTCCGGGAACACTTGAAGAGATTTCCGAAGTTGTGTCATGGTCAAGAATTGGACAAAACCAAAACCCTTGTATTTTTTATAACATTAATAATTACTACGACCATATTCAACACTTTTACGATCATATGGTTACTGAAGGCTTCTTGAGTCAAACAGATCGCCAACATATGCTATTCTCAGATAATATTAATGAAATGGAACAATTTATTCAATGTTATCAAGCGCCAGAAATTAGAACTTATAAATGAAATAATTAAGCCGTATGAAAATCAAGATACCTTGAAATATCATACGGCTATAATCATCTTAGTGGTGTTGAAATGAATTCTATTTATTTGTGCTAGGACCACCATAGATTTTGCTATTTCTAAATTACTTCGTACTTTTATTAATGCTATGATTCACGAAATAACTGTGGATATTTATGCTTTAGCTGCTTCAAAAGTTGTTTCATTGTGGCATTGTTTACTTCTTTAAATTGTATATTCGGACTAAGATTGGGATCTTTGTCATTATGATCTTTCGGCGCAAAGCCACTAGATAACCTCGTATCATCTTGTTTCTGAAATTGATATTTATATACTTTACCATTATCTGCGATTAAATATTTGGTTATGGGATATGACATATCTGCAACATTTGCATAACCCTCTACATTAGATAAGTTTTGGGCACGAGAATCTATTCCAGTTTGCTTATGTGCTGATTTATACGTTACAAACCCTGCAAGCGTATGGAGTTTAAATGCCTTGGGTCCGGGTTTGTTTTGATTGCTCACTTGTAGCTGACCATCTGCGGTTAAGGCGTACCAATCACCAGTCGATATCTCTCCACTACCAAAATAGCGATTGGTAACGGCCCGCTTATGCTGTTCACCTTGTTTATTCGCCCACTTAAGCACATCTTTTTTTAACTGTTGTCGCTCTTTATCATGATGCTCAACGTGTGGTGTGCCAGAAGCTTCTGTTTGCTTATCGCCATGACTATCACATGCCGTCAATACCATGCAAACTGTTAGTAATACTGCCATGTATCTTTTGCCTGTCATCAAAGTTTAACACTCCATTCTTGCTAACCCTGTAAAAAATACAGTCACATCGTCCATTATCTCAACTTATGATTTAGTTCATAAGAATAGCTGTTTATCGTTTATTTTTATCTTTCTTAATTCCAAACTCATCTATTAATTTAATATCTCTTGGTTCACCTTTACTAATATCACCGTATAATTGATATATTTTAACTTTTAACTTATTGCCTGAAACTTCATACACTGAAAAGTTTTGTGCTGAAGAATCTCTATTGTTTGCATGTTTATTTTTAAATGCAGATGTCTTTTGTGGTTGCTTTCCTACAGCAAACAAACTGTTATAATGATCCAGTTGACGTTGCGTTAATCCTTTAAGTTCTGGTCTTACTTTTTTGATGTGTTTTAATGAACGATCATAAATATCGTCATAGGCCTTTGTACCACCTGTATTTGGTAAGACGTACACTGATCCTTTAGGATTGTCATAATATTCAACATGATCATCGCCTAATATTTGCTTGGCATCTTCTTTTCTAGCATTAACAAAACTGTTTTTAGTTGAGGTATGTCTAAGTGAATGCGTGCGTGCAAGCACGTGATCATGACCTTGCAATACCAAATCAACATCTAAATCGTCAATTTCTTTTGTCAATTCGTTGCGAACTTTTTGAATGTCTTCATCTGATAAAGCGTGATAAGATTTAGAATACATTGGTTTATGCAAGTTTAAAATAATCCAATTAGCACCTTTTTTGCGGGCTTGTTTAATATCATTTTTAATCCATGCCATTTGTTGTTTACCAATTGCTTTTTCATCTGGATTATCTTTTGACTTCTTATTGTCATTTGTATTTGCTACAACCATATGTGCACCATTATAATCAAATGAATAATAAGAACCACCATTTACCGCATTATTTGCTTTTGGCACATTGACGTGTTGATTAAATTGTCCTAATAGTTTTGGATCATCTTCATTAAACGCATGTTCATCATGATTCCCAGCTGTAGCAGCTACAGGTAAGGACATAAATGACGGTCTTGATTGATCATATAAATCTGCCCACTCATCTTCAATTTCGCTTGTCTCTACGAAGTCCCCCGTATGCAATGCAAAATTAGGATTGCCTGCCGTTTGAATTGCTTGATTTAATGTGTCAGCTCCAAATTGTGCCTCATTTCTAACATGTTCATTCCAAAACGCATTTTGTGTGTCTGTGTATTGAACAAACTTAAAGGCATCCCCTTTGTTACCTGATGTTTGAAATTGCCCAACAGTACTTTGACCACCTTGCAAACTGCCCACTTTATAGTAATATTTTGTATTTGGTTTTAAGCCCGTTGCTTTTGCTTTATATGTATATTCTGTTTGTGATGTGAACGTAGCTTCACCATGTTCATTACCACTTGTCCATTCTGGGCCATGTGCGTTTGCATCAGTATAATACCCGTTTACTTTTTCCTTGCCATTTTTATCTTTGATTACGTTGCCTTCATCATCTTTTTGTACATCTTTAAAAATAAAATGACCACTATCATCACGCTCAAGATATTTTGAGTTTACCTTCTTAGGTTTAGCATTAAATATTTGTGCATCATCAAAACGTCCAGATTCAGAAACCCAAACTTTAGCATCTTTGAACCGATCCGTTGTATACCAACTAAAGCCCATTTCTTTCTGAGTATTGCCATTAAAATTTGTCATAATTCGGTTCGGACTGTTTTTTGTAGGTATTGGTGCAACATGTGGTTTAGTCTGTGTCACTTTAATTTCATTTTGATTTGTAGCTTGATTAGGACCTTGTCCCGCACCACTTGCTTCAGCATTTCCTGGACAATACATAGTCATACTTAAGACCATAACCATACTAGCCATACCACTTATCCATTTTGATTTTTTTGTTTGCAAATACAACTGTAATTCCTCCCTAAATTAAATTGAATAACATCGCCTTACATATTTAAGATATCAAGACGACTTTAAAAGAATGTAAATCTAGCATGATTATTATATTAAAAAATTAATTAAATTATATACTATTAATATGCAGAATAATCTAATAAATATTAATTATTGTTAGGCCTTTCAGCTATTAATAAAGTATTAGCGGTTTTATGGACACAGTTCATAATAAAAAAGAGCGAGATAGCATTCATAATGAATTCGTAGTCCCGCTCCGGCAAGGTTGACTATGATTGGAAAAAGCTTGGTATCAGCGTATTTTCAATCCAGTCAACTACTGTCAATATTTAGTACATAGCTTAAAACATAATGATGTTCTAGCTTATTTATCAAATATAAATATTTTATTATCATCTTTCGTCATGTTCAGTTGGATTAAAGTCTATACTATCAGTAAAATAAATATTTTCTCCTCTTTTTTCTACAAAGGTAAATTCTATATCCTTATAACCGACAGATGAACCCTTGAAATCGCCATCACCTTTCAAGAATAACTTAGGTGCTTTATTGGTTGGAATGTGATATCTTTTTCTTAACTGTCGCACATTATTATCATCATTAGTTAATTGATATTTTGCTGAATAACTTGGCACATTGGGATTGTATGAAAAATCACCATCTCCGTAGTCATTGATATCTTTAAAATTGCCATATTGTACAAAAAATTTAAAGTTTTCTATTTCTTCTTTTAACTTTTTATCATTTATTGGTTTTGTTGGAATAATTTTGTTGTGCTCCATTTTTACTGGATATCTCTTTTCTTTACTCTTTGGTCTTCCTTTTTTATCTTCACTTATTTCATCTATTTCAAAGTATCCATTTGTTGTTCTAGTATTCCTATTTATATATAAAATCATACCTCTTGACTTCAAATTATCTCCTTTTGTTTGAATATTCATTTCAGAGCTAATAATCCACGTTCCTTTATCGTTCTTATCAAATTCTTGATCTCGGAAGCCCTCTTTATCATAAAAGTCTTCAAGGTTTTTAGTCGGATAAATGCTTAACATTTTATTAAAACTACGTTTAATTTGAGCTTCTCTATTATTATCTTTGTTGTTCATGCCACACCCGCCAATAAAAGCATTAAAACGACAAAGCATATCAGTAACTTCTTTGAATGCAACATGTCTTCACATCCCTTATACTTCCATAGATGTCTACTATATTTATTTTTTATTTTATATTATCAAAATACATAGATGCGAACAACTAAATATTTATATTATAAAATCAGAAGACGTCACTGACATCTTTTTTTATTTATAAAGAAAATTAAAAAAAGAGCTACAACACATGAGTGCTGTAACTCTTAATCCAATATAAATATTTTATTGCTTTTTATTATCATCCAAAACATCTTCATTAATAATTAGAAAGGCCAACACACCGAGAGACACCCACTTTTTAAACTTGTAATTGTTAGTTTTATACTTTTATATCCTGAATCTTTCTTAAATGGTAACTTAACTTTTTTAATTCTAACATCGCACGTCTGACCCAATCACCTTGAGCTACATTTTTAAAATCTCTACTAAAAGCATGACAATGACTAACCATTTGATCTATCAATATTTTTTCATCATTTTTTAACTTATTTTTATTATCAAGATGAATCTTATCATGTTCTGGGGCTATTACATTTATAATTTGTTGTAGTTCTCTTTCTTTTTTTATCTCATCTATTAAATAAGAATCTATGATAGGATTTGGCATTAACATAGATTACGCCTCCCCTCTTATTTTCTCTAATTGTCTTATATATGCTCTTTTAAGCTCGTCTTTATCATCTTCTAATTTCATCTCTTCACTTCTAATACGATAATTTATTTCATGATCAAATTCTTCTATTAGACTTATCATTTTAGCATTAGCTTCCTCGCTATAATTCATTTTATTTTTTAAATATATGAATCGATCATAATTTTGTTCACTTTCTCTAAGCGATTGATATCTTAATTCGTTAAGAAATTCTAGTTGCTTATCGATATGCTCTCTCTCTATAACATATGCGTCTTCAAGATTATCTACATTTTGATATGCTGAAAACATCATATAATACCACTTATTTGATTCGCTAGAATTTGATCATTAGCAACAATTTCACGGATACTCTTTTTTATCTTTGCTATGTAATCATTATAATCTCTAGAGACATCTTTTAATTGCTTTAATTTGTTAGAAATTTTTCTTTTAGGGTGTGTCTCAAGTCTATGTTCCGTTATATTTCCAGCATCTAAAGCACTTAATACTTGATGGTATGATAAATGACTACCTATTTCAACCCCTGATTTTTCCGATTCTTTCCAATTTTCACTAAATTTTCTCGACATTTCTTGATATACCTTCTCCAATCGCTGACTTTCTTCTTTAATTAATTGGCTTAATCCTTCTGCTATAGATAATGCCGTCAAGTTTTCTAACACTTTTTGTTGAGATGACGATAATATCCCACCATTCACTTGAATCCAATTCATTCTCAACAAATTAACTTTCTCTAAGCGATTTTCAGTTTTATTAATCGCTAATTTGAATATTTTATTATTCTCTTCTTGATATACTTTTAATTTTCTTAATTCTGATTTTATCATTTCTTGAGCAAATTTTTTTAAAAACCCATCAATCGAATGCCCTTCACCATTTTTAATAATCAACTTATTCCCTGCTGTTATATGTTCTAATCCTTTAACTGAATTATCTAACCAGTCTTCATCTGAAATAATCCTTAGTATATTCCCATCATAATTTCTCACTAGATCCTCTATTTCTTGGTCATTCATATCTTCTTTAAAACTAAATGGTAAATGCTTTCGTAAATTCTTTACTGTTAATGGTGCTGGATTATAAACAATAACGTTTTTAATATGATTACTTATGCCTAGAATGATTGCATCTCTCCCCCCAAGAGAGTGGCCAGTAATCGTATCTATGTCATAATATTTTTGTAAATTTTCAATAAATTGTTGTGTATTTCTATATCTTAAATCTTTATCAGTGACTGAATGTAAAGCAATATTTAAGTCTGCCCCTATATCTTTTACTGATTCAAATGCATCTACAAAATCTTGTGTAGTAAATTCAGACCTTCGCCGAAAAACACTTGATGCTGCTTTTTTTAAAACCTCATCATGAATATTTGTTCCAGTCATACCAACCGTTACTTTTCCAGTATCTTTATTTAAAAATGCTGTTGCTGTCGTACCAGTGAGTGGATCAGTATAGCTATCAATATATTTAAGATTTTTAGGAAATTTATTATATTCTTTTAATTTGTCAATTTGTTGTTTAACTTTTTGACGCTTCAAACCATTATCATTGGCATTTTCAATTTCATAACTGATTTTAGATATGGCACTTGTTTCTTCAGAGTTACTTGTTATATTCCCAGATTTTATTTGATAATCTGTTTTCATCATGTTTCATCACGCTCAGTTGGATTAAAATTAATACTATCAGTAAAATAAATATTTTCTTCCTTATTTTCGACAAAAGTAAATTCTATATCTTTATAACCGACAGATGAACCCTTGAAATCGCCATCACCTTTCAACAATAACTTAGATGCTTTATTGGTTGGAATATGATATCTTTTTCTTAACTGTCGCACATTATTATCATCATTAGTTAATTGATATTTTGCTGAATAACTTGGCACATTGGGATTGTATGAAAAATCACCATCTCCGTAGTCATTGATATCTTTAAAATTGCCATATTGTACAAAAAATTTAAAGTTTTCTATTTCCTCTTTTAACTTTTTATCATTTATTGGTTTTGTTGGAATAATTTTGTTGTGTTCCATTTTTACCGGATATCTCTTTTCTGTGCTTTGCAGTCTGCCTTTTTTATCTTCAGTTATCTCACTTAAAATATAGTTTCCAGTTGTAGTTCTTGTATTTCTATTTATGTATAAAACCATTCCTCTAGTTTTCATACTTTTTCCTTTGGGTTCGATGACCATAGTAGAGCCAATAATCCACGTTCCTTTATCGTTTTTATCAAATTCTTGGTCTCGGAAGCCCTCTTTATCATAAAAGTCTTCAAGGTTTTTAGTCGGATAAATGCTTAACATTTTATTAAAACTACGTTTAATTTGAGCTTCTCTATTATTATCTTTGTTGTTCATGCCACACCCGCCAATAAAAGCATTAAAACGACAAAGCATATCAGCAACTTCTTTGAATGCAACATGTCTTCACATCCCTTATACTTCCATCGATGTCTATTATATTTATTTTTTATTTTATATTATCAAAATATAGAGATGCGGACAACTAAATATTTATATTATAAAATCAGAAGGCGTCACTGACATCTTTTTTTATTTATAAAGAAAATTAAAAAAAGAGCTACAACACATGAGTGCTGTAACTCTTAATCCAATATAAATATTTTATTACTTTTTATTATCATCCAAAACATCTTCATTAATAATTAGAAAGGCCAACACACCGAGAGGAATTCCTAATACTGGTGTGGCAAAGATACTTGCGACAATAACATAAAAAATAAGTATACCAATATCTTTAGATGTCCACTTTTTATTTACTAAATAATCCCACATTTCTTTTATACTCATTATAAGACCACCTATATTAAATTTACTGCTTATTTATGTATAGACTATCATATAATTTCTATGATATAAATTAGATTCGTACAAAATTCTTTCTTCACTATTTATCTGTTGATTCATGATAGTCAACCTGACATGTTATTAACATATCATAGGAAACAGTAGTAGTATTAAATTATTGTTTTTTAAACGACATATGCATCAGCTATTTAGAAAATAATAAAATATCGTGCCATATTAGTCTTGAGAATCACCTTGATATTGCTTAAAATAATCTTCATTCAAATGATTGAGTTCAATATTTTCAATTTGAAGTGTGACATGTTCTAAATGATATTTATTTTTAAGTAAATCTGAGACTTTATTAATGGTCGCATATGGAGATTTAATATATTTATCACTTAAAACCACATGTGCACTAAGAGAGCTTTGGTTCGTTGTGATGCTCCACAAATGAAATTCATGTACATCAATAACACCTTCAATACGTTTCATATGATCGATAATTTCGTCTGAACTATATCCTTCTGGAACGCGCTCCATAAGCACTTTCCACGCATTTTTTATAATCTTATAGCCACCATTAAATATGATAAGTGAAATAATGATACTAATGATTGGATCGATGATTTCCCAACCTGTAAAATGAATTAATACTACAGCCACAATAACACCAAGAGAATTTAACAAATCCCCCATGAAGTGCCATAGCGCACTCTGAATATTGATATTGTCTTCTTTTTTTAAAGATCTAACTAAAATCAACGTTAAAATGATATTAACGAGAAGCCCAAGTGTAGCAATAACAACCATGACACCACTCTCGACTGGTTCTGGATGAATGATACGCATGACACCCTCATACGTAATCCCTAAAGAAATAACAATTAAAGCCAGTCCATTAAGGAAAGCAACAATAATTTCAAGTCTTAAGAAACCATAAGTATAATTTTTTGTGGGCGGTTTACTCGCAAAATAAATCGCAACCATAGATAACCCTAAAGCTAAGACATCACTCAGCATATGAAATGAATCCGAAAGTAACGCCAAAGAATTCGCATAGATACCACCCGCAAATTCAACAATCGTAAAGATGAGCGTTATAACTAATGATAACCATAATGTAAATTTAGAATGATTTTGAAACTTTCTATGTTCAACATGATGAAAATATTTTGTATTATTTGCCATTTTAAATAACCCCTATTTTACTAAATATCTTTCTTGTAAATACCCTATTTTTATTATTACATGTTTGTAAAAAAATGTAACATGAATTAGTAATATTTTTATATTTAGTAAAATAGAAAAATATACGCATAAGCGTTCACATTTTCAAAGTTCTTTTATGCAAAAGAAACAGCATGTTCTGTTCTTAACTATGGAAAAGAAGTATTTAAGATATACGTGATATTTCAGTTGGCAATTTCATGAAATAATTATTTCAACATGACTGAATTTATATAAATACATCGAAAATATAACATATCACTTATCTATCTCTAATTATTCTTTTTCTTTCATTATGCTTCTTAATCCCTAAAATCATCGATGGAATGGAAACGACACAGGCCAAACATAAATAAAAAACAATACTCATTAAGGCTGAAAAGCTCATTGAAAGAGGCTCCTTTCTTTAATATTTATTAATGATATAACCGGCATTTAGCTTCTATAAAATATGTAATTTACATCTATAATATACTAAACGTTTTGTAGTTTCTCAACGTCCTTAAGTACTCTTACTCTAAATCTATCGAATTATTTGAGCATTGCCATTAGAATTATTGAACTTGCGTCTTACAACATAAATTATCATTCAACGTTAAAATTATTTGTAAATCAGGCAATGGACATTTAGATAGTATAACATATGTTTAATCAATATTTTTTCTATACCATAATTAAATTAATTGTATACTGACGAATTTGTTAATAATACTTTATTTTTATACTAAAAAACTTATAATTTAATTAAAGTACTATAATTAAGGATGATAAATATGAAACATTTACATAAAAACAAATCTTTTTTCAATCTACTTTTAGCAAGAATTTTAATTAATGCTGGAGATAGCCTTTATTATGTAGCAACAACATGGACAGTTTTACAATGGACACATCATTCAGTATTAGTTGGATTAACAAATACATTATTAATGATTCCTATATGTATTTCTTTTTTGTTTGGGCCTATAGTAGATGCCATTGCTTTAAGAAAGACGCTCATCATAACACCTATTCTTCAATTTTTAATTTTATTAACTATAACTTTTTTGTATTTTGTTGGCATCTTAAATGTTTATCTTTTAATTATTTTAGTGACACTCGCTATGTTTTGTGCGCAAATAGGTTATCCAGCACAGTCAAAAGCAATTCCTATTTTGGTAAGTAATGATGCGTTAGTTAAAGCAAATTCTGCTATGAGTGTGGCTTATCAAGGTACAGATGTTATCATGAATGCTTTAAGTGGTATTATTGTTGCTACACTCTCTTTCATTCCATTATATTTTGGTAATTCGTTAATATTTTTAATCGCTGCTTTATTTTTTATGTTAATAAAATGGCCTGTAACACAAACAGAATCTATATATAAAGGTAAATATTTAAATAATTTAAAAGAAGGCTTTCAAGAGGTATATCATTCTTTATTACTTTTAATAGCTGTATTAAGTTCCATTCTTAATTTTGGATTAGGAATTCTTTATACTTGGATCCCTTTAAAAGCAAATTATCTTGGTGGTTCATTTTATTTTGGCTTATTAATGAGCTTACTTTCATTAGGTTTAATTGTTGGTTCATTACTCGCGCCTTATATAAAGAATGTAAATATTGGTTATGGTAAAATCTTGATATTTTTATATTTATCCTCGGGTTTACTTTTAATATTTATTAACTATGTTCCTAATATTATTTTTATGATGTTATTTCCAATCTCATTTATCACTATTAGTATAGGTAACGTTTCTCTAGTATCAATCCAACAAAAGGTAACTCCTGAAAAATTATTAGCACGCATTACTACTATAATAACTAGCATATCTGCAATGACTTTACCTTTAGGCAGCTTATCTAGTGGTGTATTAATTAAATATTTTGATCTTGATTATACGCTTGTTCTTACAGGTCTGATATTTATAATCGGCAGCCTTATATTTTACCTATCTAAACCATATAGATCACTGCCCCAAATAGAAAAAATTGAATATAAACATATTTTTAAAAATCATTAAATATGCTGTAAAAATTAGAATCTTAGTTCGTCGCCAATATCTATATTCTTTATAAAAAATCGTATTCACTTGGGTATTGCCAGTACTTTGTTTCGCAAAAAAGTATCTCATAATTCTGATTCAATAGCTGATTGTAAAAAACAGTTGCAAAACATATAATGGTTGGTTTTAACAATATTAAATAATAAGGGAGCGGGACAGAATTCATAATGAATTCTTAGTCCCGCCCCGGCAAGGTTGACTAGGATTGAAAAAAGCTTGGTATTAGCGTATTTTCAATCCAGTCAACTACTGCCAATATAGAACTCAGAGCCTAAAATATAATTATGTCCCAGACTCTTATTACTTTTCTCTATAAAACTAATATTTGTAATAAATGTGAACTACAGCATTTGAATATTGCTAATCTAAGATAACGGCCTAATATATCATTAGCCTTTAATCTACTACTAGAATTGATAGGTACATCTACAAATTCCACATGTTCATGGTATACGAGTTTTAACCTACCAGTTTCTAGTCAAGTTTCACCATTCTTAACCACAATCTCTTTCGTTGCTATTTCATCGTCAATTACTGATTGAATCAATAAATACAATAACTTTTCACCTTATAAAATAACCTCATGTATAAGGTCATCTTTACGATTTTTTAATGTATTCACTTAAAATTTCAATTATTCTTTTATGAAGGTAATTTAACTTTAAAAATAGCATAAATTAAAAGTATAACTGATAAAAACTTAACTATTCTACATCTTCTAATGGTAAGCTCATACCTTTCCATCCTTCTAATGCTCCAGCTAATTCATAAGCCTCAAAACCATTTCGATATAATTCTAACAACGCTTGCTTACCTAAAATCGTTCCTCCAGTCCAATCATAAACAACATAAATATTATCTTGAGATAACTCGTTTAAACGATTATTTAAGTCTTTAGCTGGTATCTCTAAAGAACCTTTAATTTTATCTTTTTTCACTTCTTTAGGTGCATTTCTTACGTCTAAAACTGTATATTTATTTGTACCTTTTTCCATATCTTCAAGCACAACATGATGATTAATATATAAGCTTAAAAAAGTTTCTAAAAATTCAATTTTATTCATTTTCTCCATCCTCTTCTATTTTATTTCTTAATTTATTCATCAAATGAAAAAATGTTTCTTTTTCTTGTTCATCAAAATCACTAAATATATTTGACACAAAGTCATAATTATTAGGTAAAAACTCTTTCAACTTTAAATAACCAATTTCAGTCATTTGTACATAACTGGAACGTTTATCATTTGATAAATTAACCCTTCTAATTAAGCCTTGTTTTTCTAACCCTTTAACTAATCCTGTAATTGTTGATTTTTTATTACCTATTTTCTTAGATAAATCTGATGGCGATAAAGTCATATTTTCTTCATAAGAAAGCAACATTAAAATTGAAAACTTAGCTTCTGACAAATCATATTCTTCTATAAACTTGTCATATTTACTTTTCATAATTTTGTAAGCTTTATTAATTTCAAGATATAACATGACAGAAATAATATCTAAGTTTTCATATTCTTTTTTCAGTCCTTCTAATTTTGTATAAGTCGGACTATCTATCAAATAAAATTCGTTCACGTGAACAACCCTTTCTAATATAGTTAGGCGCCTAACCACTTAAAGCGTAACACATATTTTTATTTTTGAAAAGTATAAATACATTCAATTAGTTCGTGTCTAGATTAGGTTCAAATTCACTTTTCTTAACCACAAACTTTTTATTACTATTTCATCGTCTATACGCAGTCCTCTTTTCGCAGATTCTTTAAACCATATTACTAAATGTAGTGTTGGTTAATACTCGTAGTCTCAATTAATGTCTGCTTTATTCTATTTATCTAATTTCACAATTTTCGAAGCGTGAGAGAAAAATACGTCACTGAATGTATGACTTAGTATTTCATGTCCCCTAAAAACAAAGGAAATTCCATTTTTTCTACTCTTTATATCTAACAGAATGAATTGTTTAAGTAGCTATTTTCAAAAATTAGACATTGTTATTCATAAAGAATAGATAATCATTCAAACATACACATTAATTAGATTTCTATGCTTAATCTACCTAATTTTTTAGTAAAGCATCACAAAAATACTAATTTTGACTATTAACTTTAAATAGTATATTAAATATTCAAAAAGTTCTAATAATGCTATAATAAAAATGATATAGAAAGGAGAAGTTAAAAATGGACAATACTAATAAGAAACAAAACTGGTTAAAAGTTCTTTGGGTAGGTATTTTAGCCGGTTTATTGTCAGGAATAGTTAAATTGGGTTGGGAAGTTATGTTCCCACCAAGAACACCAGCTAGAGATGCAACAAATCCGCCTCAAGAACTCTTACAGATATTGGGAATACCTTCAAATGTCACACACCTTACATATAGTTTTTCTGAACATGCATTGCCATTTGTAAGCTTTATTGTTCATTATAGTTTTTCAATTGTAATAGCAATTATTTATATTATTTTAGCTAATAAATATTCTAAGATTACTTTGGGATATGGTGCATTATTTGGAATTGTAATTTGGATTGCTTTTCACTTGGTTATTATGCCTATCATGCAAGTTGTCCCAAGTCCTTTTGAACAACCATTCACAGAACATATTTCTGAACTATTTGGTCATGTAGTTTGGATGATGGTTATAGAAATGGTCAGACGATATTTTTTTAAGTTAAAAATAATAAATGCTTAATTTAAGCTATACTATTAAAATCAAAACCACCCGTCAAACGGGTGGTTTGTTCTGCGACTATAAGCCCGCTATACCGGCCAGCGTCTATAGGCGCTGGCTTTTTCATTTCATGTCCAATACAAAATGTGATTGTCACTTTAGCTAGCCTATAAAGAGGTTTCTCTTACATTCAATTTACCTAGTGCTTTATCTTGCATTTCTTAGTTTTGAATATATTTTTTATTTCGCACGCTTTACGTGCTCAACAGACTAAAGTCATTAATAAAAATTGGTTCTATAATAAATCACCAGTCCGATTTATTATAGAACCTAAGTAATTTCAGTTGATTGATGGGCCATCTTTATAAATTCTAATAGAATTATATTTTAAAACTACTTAAACAAAGCATGAAACCAGTTGTTCCCTTATATTTGCATAAATCGTAACGATTAGTCACTTGATATTTACCATAACCCACAACCTTTACGTAGTAATTCATCTCTACTTCAACAAAGAACATATCTCAGCGTAAAAACACCACTTAAAATATTGCTTAGTTACAATTTTGACCTACCTATGTTCTTTCTTTATTTGTGATACTGTTTTCGTATTTTTAATAAATTTATTTTCTAATTCTTCTGAATAAGATATATTTCCATTAAATTGAAAATTTTCTGTAGACCTTATACCTACACTAAAAGATAAATTTTTATCTTTATTTATATAACCGCTAATATCATAGCCATCCATTGGATTTTTTTTGAATTCTGTAAATTCAATGTTTTTGAAATCTTTGACATTGTATTTCATATATAAAGTTATTCTTTCTTTTTGTTCATTATAGTACTTTTGTTCTTTTTCTTTTTGTTCATCATATTTCATTTTTAAATAGACGCCTCCTACGATCAATATTATACTAATTAATATAATAACTGTTAAAAATATTTTTTTATTCAAAAAATCAATCCTTATTTAATTTTAAATATTTCGTATCAAATTTATTTCTTTCAACTTTTCTTCTAAATTTTAAAAGTGTTTCTCCAATAACTAATGATTGATACGCTTCATACAAATACTTGATAACTTTCTAAATTAATTTATCCACTCAATTCTAGCTTTTGAGATAATTTCAGCATGCAGTTTTATATTATTAAATTTCCTATTAATCCAATAAAAAATATTGTTGTAATTATCTCTGTTACTAGAGATGACTAATAATAATTCCAATAAATCCCCACAAGCTTAATTTTCTTAAAAGTGATAATACTATTTTTATATCAAAAGAGATAAACGATAGCAAAGATTATTTAAAATGATATAAAAAGAATAGCATTTATAAAGATAATTATGTATTATTTGGTACGTTCTTCAAAGCCTATAGTGAATCTACTATTTTAAGACATTCTCATGCTTCTATGTTAGTCAATCATGGTGTAAGCATTATGATAATAGCACAACGATTAGGTCATGCAGATAGCACTGAAGTATATAATAGATACGGACATTTGTACCTTAGTACACAGAAAGAAATAATTAAATATTTATAACCACTACCTAAAAATGAGGCAGTGGTTTTTTATGCGTTGTGCACTATCTGCGCACTTTTTGTGCACCTAAAAATAAAAAGCCCACAACCACAGTGGTTGCAGGCTATATAATGGAGACGGCGGGATTCGAACCCGCGTCCAGAGGTCCTGATACAAATCTTTCTACGTGTGTAGTCTATATTTCAGTTTCACACAATGAAAGGTCATAGACAACCAACGTTGTGCTAGCTTGATTGGTATTCTTCTAAACAGACTTCAAACGGCAGTGTTTAGCATATCCTATTCAGGTTGAATCGCGTTAACAGCACATAGGAAATGCGGTTAGGCGATGCAGAGTGCGCTTAGGCAGCTACTGCGAAATTATTGTTTGATTTGCCAGTTATTATAAACTGAATGTGTTGATGACGAAGACAACCCTCCGACACGCTTAATAAGCTCGGGGGACCCCTGTCGAATCCAAGAACGTCCCCGTAATGAATAATAAACAAGCATTAATTATCATATCAAAATCAGCCCGATTAAGCAATGACGTTGCTTAATAACGGGCTTTCATTGCACGATCTACATCGCGTTTCATCGCTTTTTCTTTCAACGCTTGCCGTTTATCGTATTTTTTCTTACCTCTTGCTACGCCAAGCAGTACTTTACAATGACCATGTTTTAAATACAGTTTAAGCGGAATGATTGAGTATCCTACTTCTCTTGTACGCTCGCCTAGTTTGATAATTTCTCGTTTGTGTAACAAGAGTTTTCTAGAACGTAATGGATCATGATTAAAGCGATTTCCTTCTTCATATGGTGCGATGTGCATATTGTTTAAATAGATTTCTCCACGTTTTACTTGGGCATAGCTATCTTTTAAGTTAGCACTGCCACGACGTATCGATTTTATTTCGGTTCCTCGTAAGACGATGCCCGCTTCTATGGTATCTTCAATGTTGTAGTCGTGTCGTGCTTTACGATTTTCAGCTAATGTCCCTGGTGATTTCTTTTTAGCCACTGGTTATCACCTCTTTGTTGCTTATTTTTTCTTTCTTCGTGACTTTTTCTTCACACTTTTATCTTTGTAAAATGGTTTGTGATTTGTTTGACCATTTTTTTCTTTTTTGCGTGCATTTTTACCTTTGCGCTGTTTTGACTTCTTAGATTTTTTGCGACGTTGCCCATCGTTTTTTGATTTGTCTAAAGCTTTGCCGCGTGTTTTAGCTTGAATGGTTTTACCTCTCGCTGGACGTTGACTACTACTTTGAGATATTGGCATACCGACAATTTGGAAGTCTATCATACGTTCATCTACATCTACGTGGGTCACTTTAACTTTGACGGTATCTCCAATTCTAAATACTTTTGCTAAGCGCTCACCAATCAATGCCATTTGACGTTCTTCAAAATGATAATAATCGTCTGTCATATTGGAAATATGGACCATGCCTTCAATTGTATTTGGTAATTCGACAAACATGCCAAAGTTGGCTACAGAACTAATAATACCTTCGAATTGATCACCAATATGTTGAATCATATACTCTGCTTTTTTAAGCTCATCGGTATCACGTTCTGCATCTATCGCACGACGCTCACGTTGAGATGTGTGTTCAGCAATTTCTGGTAATTTTTCTGCCCAATAGTGTTGTGTCTTACTGTCCATGCTATGCTCAATTAAATATTTGCGAATCAAGCGATGGACGGTTAAATCTGGATACCGACGTATTGGTGAAGTAAAGTGTGTATAATATTCTGCCGATAAGCCAAAGTGTCCAAGGTTTACATCGTCGTAATGCGCTTGTTGCATTGAACGTAACATCATTGTTGAGATGACCATTTGTTCTGGTCGTCCTTCTACTTCTGCTTGGATAGATTGTAGTGTAGCTGGATGAATATCTTCACCTGTACCTTTTATCATTATGCCAAAGTTCGTTATAAAGTCAAAAAACTGTCTTAGTCTTTCGGATTTTGGCTGTTCGTGTACACGATAGATAAATGGTACGTCTAAGTTACTAAAATGCTCTGCTACGGTTTCATTGGCTGCCAACATAAACGATTCTATTAGCCGTTCACCATCACCGCGTTGTCGTGTGACGACATCTGTTGGAATGCCTTCACTATTCACTAATACTTTCGCTTCGCTGATGTCAAAGTCGATTTCTCCTCGACGACGACGCATTTGAATCAAGCGTTGTGATAAGTCTTGCGCTAAATCGAGCATAGGTGTGAGGGCTTCATATTGTTGACGGACTTCTGGGTCTTTTTCAGTAATAATCTGATTTACAGCATCATATGTCATGCGATAGTCTGAATGTATCACACTATCAAAGATGTCATGATTAACGACTTCACCACGTGCATTAATTTCCATACGGCAGCTTAATGTCAATCGGTCAACGTCTGGATTTAATGAACAAATACCGTTACTTAAACGGTGTGGAATCATAGGTATGACGCGGTCAACTAAATAGACACTTGTCCCACGATCGTAAGCTTCCTTATCTAGCTGAGAATCTTCAGTAACGTAGTAGCTGACATCTGCAATGCTAACGGTAAGTTCGGTGTTTCCATTTTTTAATGCTTTAACACTAATGGCATCGTCAAGATCTTTTGCATCTGCACCATCAATCGTAATCGTTAATTCATCACGTAAATCTGTACGACCTTCAATTTCAGATGGAGAAATCTCATCTGGAACAGCTTCTGCTTCTTTCAAGACTGCATCTGGAAATTCAATTTCTATGCCATGTTGATAAATAATAGACAAGATATCAACGCCTGGATCATTTTTATGACCAAGTATAGCGGATACTTGTCCCTCTGGATTATCATGTCCATCCGCATACTTAGTAATTTGTACGAGTACTTTATGACCATCTATAGCACCTAGACTTTGCCCTTTGGGTATAAAAATATCTTGCATAATTCGTTTGTCATCAGGAATGACAAAACCAAAATGTCTAGCTTCACTATATGTTCCCACAACTTGTGTGACCGAATGCTTTTCAATGGATTTCACTTCACCTTCAATTTTCCCTTTATGGTCACCTTTAGATTGTTTTACTTCAACAATCACTGTATCACCATCTAAGGCTCTGTTTATTTTTGTCGGTGGAATAAAAATATCTTCCATATCATCATTTTCAGGTCGAAGAAAGCCAAATCCTTTTTTGTTTTGACTCAATGTTCCTTTAATCAATTTTGAGCCTAATGACTTTCCTTGTTTTCGCTGATATCTATCTGTTTTTGTACGTTCAACTAACCCCGATTGTTCTAGTTCAACAAGCACCTTTATTAAATCTCTAAATGAGTCGGCACTATTAAGACCTAAAGCATCTTGGAAATCTGACACAGACATCGGTTCGTAATCTGGTTGCTTAACGATTGCTTCAATGGATTGCTTTAAATTCATCATGCCCCTCCTTTCTATATTCATTTCTATTGTTTATTCCTTACTCTGACCATTCTAACGTATTTAAAAAGTCATTAATGTCATCAAAAACTTGTTCTTTTTCTTTATCAATCGTAATGACGTGACCTGAATTGGCATACCATTTAATGTCTTTTTGTTCTGAATCAACATGGTCATATATATAATTGGCTGATTGAGGATCAATCATCTCATCATGTTCTGCTTGTATAACTAAAATGGGATCCAGCACCTCTTCGACAACATCTCGAACTTCACTTAATGTCGCACTTAGCTCTTTTAATGTCTCAGTTGGGTGAAAGTTTTCCATTTCTTGATCAATCGTTGCTTGATCTTTTCCTTCATATTTTTTGAAGTTGCGTGCATATTCAAGGAAACCATCGTATATTGTTCCTTCAGTCTTACCTTCCATAGGAGCACACATCGTTACAATACCCTTTACATCTCGATTTAAGCTTAATTTTAGTGCAAAAACACCACCTAGAGATAATCCAGCAACGACAATATCATCATAGCCTTTTTCTTTAAGAAAATCATAACCATCTAATGCATCTTTAAACCAGACATGTGGGCTTGATTTTAAAATTTCTTCTGGCGGAGCCGCATGACCTTCATATTGAGGCGCGTAAGAGGTGATTCCCTTTTTCTGTAAATAACGCCCTAGTTGTCTTACATCTGAAGAATTTCCTGTGAAACCATGAAGCAGTAAGACAGCACGGGGGCCTTCTTCAAAAAAGAATGGTTGGGGTAGTTTAATTTGCATAACAACATCTCTCCTATTTCTAAACATAACTATTTTATATTATTACATGTCTTTAAAGGCGACATTATTTTCCTATTTATTGTGTACTTTAACAGTCACATACACTTATTATAATTAAAAAAGCCCGACATTTATATCGTCGGACCTTATAATTGGAAATAACTTATGCCAATCAATATGATAAAGAATATGATTGCTAAAATAATTGTTAATCTATGCAAAAATAAATCGATGCCACGTTGTTTTTGCTTACCAAATAACTGTTCTGCGCCACCACTAATAGCACCTGAAAGTCCATTACTTTTACCTTCTTGGAGTAATACAACAGTTACTAATGCAATACAATCAATGATTAATAGTGCGATTAAAAATGTATGCATGAAAATTGTCCTCCATTCATTATATACGAACTGAATTATATCACAGAACGCTTGTTTATATCAAATCTACTAACGATTAAATGTACTTTTACGTTTAATCGAGATAACGAGCATATACAATGCTAGTGCTAAAGAACCAATAATTACTATAAGAATTGGTAATGCATACATGAATGAATGTGCTGTAGTGATGCCTTTTATCACTAGTGAAATATTGATTAAGGTAAAAATGGCATTTGACACGAAAACGGCAAACATAAACCACCATAAGTACATATGTCTATTCCAAAATGCAATTATACCGGCTAAATAAGCTAAAATATACATAATCCCCGTATATCTAAAGCCATTTAATAAATTATGTGCGACAGCATCTGATGTTTTCTGACCTGCAAAAGCAAGTAGCGCTTTAGCTGTAGCCATATCCAATGCGACAAAATTATGGAACACTAATAAGAAGCTGAACACAAGTGAACTGATTGCAATTAAGTTGCCCGTCCGCTTTTCTCTTACTTGAGTTTGTTTTTCCATCATGTAACTCCTTTTAATCAATTCAAATCTTATTATATCAGTTTCACTACTATGATAACATTACCGTTCCAGCTTTTTATATAAAAAATAGAACAGGATTGAAAGCGAGATAGCTTCATTATGAATTCGTAGTCCTGCCCCGGCAAGGTTGAACAGGATTGAAAAAGCTTGGTATCAGCGTATTTTCAATCCAGTCAATTACTGCCAATATATAGTTATGAGCCTGGAACAAAAATAATGTTCCAGACTCATAATTATTAGCGTGAACTTTTATTGCATTTTTTGAAAATTATTTTTTTGAAACGTCTAAATTGTAGAATGATTTTAAACCATCAAATTTTGCAGTTTCATATAATTCGTCTTCAATGCGTAATAATTGATTGTATTTAGCAATGCGGTCAGTTCTAGATAATGAACCTGTTTTAATTTGGCCAGCATTTGTAGCTACTGCGATGTCAGCAATTGTAGTATCTTCTGTTTCACCAGAACGGTGTGATACAACTGCAGTGTAGCCTGCTTTTTGTGCCATTTCAATCGCATCAAATGTTTCTGTTAATGTACCGATTTGGTTAACTTTAATTAAGATAGAGTTACCAATTCCTTCTTCAATACCTCTAGAAAGGATTTCAGTGTTTGTAACAAATAGGTCGTCACCAACTAATTGTACTTTATCACCAATGCGGTCAGTTAATTGTTTCCAACCTTCCCAGTCATTTTCATCCATACCATCTTCAATCGTAATGATAGGGTATTTACCAATTAATTCTTCTAAGTAGTCAACTTGCTCAGCTGCGCTACGTTTAGCACCATGTTCACCTTCGAATTTAGTGTAATCATATACACCATTTTCATAGAATTCTGATGATGCACAGTCAAATCCTAAGAATACATCTTCGCCTGGTTTGTAACCTGCTTTTTCGATGGCTTTAATAATTGTTTCAACAGCATCTTCAGTACCGTCAAATTTAGGTGCAAATCCACCTTCATCACCAACAGCAGTTTCTAAACCACGTTCGCTTAAGATTGATTTTAAGTTGTGGAAGATTTCTGCGCCCCAACGTAACGCTTCTTTAAATGATTCAGCACCTACTGGTAAAATCATAAATTCTTGGAATGCGATTGGTGCATCAGAGTGAGAACCACCATTAACGATGTTCATCATTGGAACTGGTAATTGTTTACCATTAAATCCACCTAAATATTTATATAAAGGTTGACCTAATAATTCAGCAGCTGCACGTGCAACAGCGATAGAAACACCTAAAATTGCGTTTGCACCTAATTTACCTTTGTTTGGCGTACCATCTAATTGAATCATCATTTTATCGATAGATACTTGATCTAATACTGAAAATTCACCTTCAATGATTTCTGGTGCGATAATTTCGTTAACATTTTCAACAGCTTTAGTAACACCTTTACCACCATAACGTGATTTATCACCATCACGTAATTCAACGGCTTCGTGTTCACCAGTAGAAGCACCTGATGGCACTAATGCACGGCCAAACGCACCGCTTTCAGTTAATACTTCAACTTCAACTGTTGGGTTACCACGTGAGTCTAAGACTTCGCGAGCATAAACATCTGTAATAATTGGCATGTTCAAAAACTCCTTTTACTTTAATCTAAAGCTATTATAGCTTGATTTGAATAATTAATAAAATAATTTCATATATTAGCAGACAAGCTGTATGTCATCATTGCGCATCAATGATTTCACCATTAAACAATGTTTTTAGTCATGTTTAATGAGTGATTCGCCTGTCATTTCTTCTGGTTGCGTTACATTCAATAAATCTAACAATGTTGGCGCTAAATCACCAAGACGGCCAGTTTTCCGTAATTCTACGCCTTCTTTAGTGACGATTACTGGAACTGGGTTTGTGGTATGTGTCGTCATCGGTTGATCATCATCCGTTAATACTTCATCTGAGTTACCATGATCAGCTGTAATAATGGCATAGCCGTTCATTTCTAAGATTTTATCAACGACTTCACCTAAACAATCATCTACCGCTTCAATTGCTTTGATTGTTGGCGCTAACATACCACTATGTCCAACCATATCGGGATTAGCAAAGTTTAAGATAATTAAATCTAAATCGCCTTTATCCAACTCTTCAAGTAAAGCATCTTTAACTTCATAAGCACTCATTTCAGGTTTCAAGTCATATGTTGCTACTTTTGGAGAATCGATTAAACGACGACGTTCACCTTCAAATTCTTCATTTCTACCACCACTCATGAAATAAGTGACGTGTGGATACTTTTCTGTTTCGGCAATACGCAATTGCTTTAATTGGTTATCTTGAGCTACTTGACCAATTGTATTAGTTAAATCAACCTTTTCAAAGACAATTTCAGCATCAATGTGATCATTATATTTCGTGAATGTGGCATAGAATAAATCTTTGACTTGTTCTACTTTAAAGCCACCAAAAGCTTTGTTTGTAAATATTTCTGATAATTGAGCTGCACGGTCTGGACGGAAGTTAAAGAAAATTACCGCATCGCCATCATTGACTCCTTCATTTTGACCTTCAATAATAAATGGTTCTACAAATTCATCGGTTAAATCTTTAGCATAGTTAGCTTCTACACCTTCTTCGGCTGAAGCAAATTGGGGTCCTTCAAAAGCACGTATTGCGTTATATGCTTTTTGCTCACGATCCCAACGTTTGTCTCTATCCATAGCATAATAGCGACCTGAAACAGAGGCGAACTGTCCAATACCTAGTTCTTTAAATTTATCTTCGGTTTCAGCAATATATTTTAATGCTGATTTTTGATCTACATCACGACCATCTAAGAACGCATGGACATAAACTTTGTCTATGCCACGTTGTTTTGCTAACTCTAATAATGCAAATAGGTGTTTATAGTGACTATGCACACCGCCATCAGAGAGCAAGCCAAAAACATGTAAAGTAGATTGATGATCTTTGACATGTTGAATCGCATTGTTCAAGACATCATTATCAAAGAAGTCTCCTTCTTCAATCGCTTTATTAATACGCGTTAAACTTTGATACACGATTCTTCCTGCACCAATATTCATATGCCCGACTTCGGAATTACCCATTTGGCCTGGAGGTAAACCTACATCTAGACCACTTGCTTCAATTTGCGTTGTAGGATACTTATTATAATATCTATCGAAATTAGGTTTGTTGGCTTGCTTAACAGCATTACCGTGTTCTTCCTCACGATTTGCAAAGCCATCTAAAATAATTAATGCAGTAGGTTGTTTCGCCATTATTATTTTGCACCTTCTAACAATTGAACGAAATCTTCCACTTTAAGAGATGCGCCACCGACTAAAGCGCCATCGATATCTGGTTGTGCCATGTATTCTTTTACGTTGTTTGGTTTAACGCTACCACCGTATTGAATGCGTGTTGCGTCTGCTACATCTTGGCTAGAAACTTCAGCTAATGTGCGTCGTACTTGTGCACACATTTCATTCGCATCATCAGATGTTGCAGATTTACCAGTACCAATTGCCCAAATTGGTTCATAAGCAATTACAACTTCTTTAAGTTGTGCATCAGTTAAGCCAGCAACAGCTTTTTTAACTTGATTACTTACAATATCGTTTGCTTTGCCATTTTCACGTTCTTCATCCGTTTCACCTACACAAATAATTGGTGTCATGTGATGGTTAAAGACTGCATGTGCTTTTTTATTTACATCTTCATCTGTTTCATGGAATAATTCACGACGTTCAGAGTGTCCGATAACCACGTATTTAACGCCTAAATCAGCTAATGCTACAGGAGATGTTTCACCTGTATAAGCACCATTATCCTCAAAATAAGTATTTTGAGCACCGATTTTAAGGCTTGTTGCTTTACCTTCTTTTACTAACGTAATCAAAGCATCAAGTTGAATTGTTGGTGCACAGATTACTGACTCTACTTCTTTTTCATCTGGTAAAGTTGGCAAATTATTTACAAAATCTTTTGCTTCTTGAACTGTTTTATTCATTTTCCAGTTGCCAGCAATAATTGGTTTTCTCATTAATAACACTCCTATTGTTTAAATTCTAAAGGTTAAAGGCGCATGACTTAAACTAATAACTCAGTACATGGAATAAGCCACCGCACTTTATATGTTAGCCAATAAATCAATTTCTGACGACAATTTTATTTATTATTAATTGCTTTGATACCTGGTAGTTCTTTACCTTCAAGATATTCTAATGAAGCACCGCCACCAGTAGAGATATGTGTAAAGTCATCAGCAAATCCTAATGAAATTGCAGCTGCAGCTGAATCTCCACCACCAATAATTGTAATGGCATCGTCTAATGCTGCAATTGATTTACAAACGCCAATGGTACCTTGAGCAAAATTACTGAATTCGAAGACACCCATTGGTCCATTCCAAACTACTGTATGTGCACCTTGTAATTCTTTGTTGAACAATTCAACCGTTTTTGGTCCAACATCTAATGCTTCCTGGTCAGCTGGAATTTGATCAATAGCTACTTCAGTAATTGCTGCATCATTAGAGAATTCTGCAGCTACCTTTGCATCAACTGGTAAAATAATTTGATCTCCATTAGACGCCAATAATTCTTTGGCGAAATCAATTTTATCTTCTTCTAATAATGATTTTCCTATTTCGTGACCTTGCGCTTTAATAAATGTATATGCCATACCACCACCGATAAGAATTTTATCAGTAATGTTGACTAAGTTTTTAATAACACCGATTTTATCTGAAACTTTAGCACCACCAAGAATGGCTACAACAGGTTTATGAGGGTCATTTACAACGCCACCAATGAATTTAATTTCTTTTTCCATTAAATAACCTGCTGCTGTTTCTAAGTGAGTAGAAATACCTACATTTGAAGCATGCTCACGGTGTGCTGTACCGAATGCATCATTTACGAATACATCTCCTAATGAAGCCCAATATTTACCTAATTCAGGATCGTTCTTAGATTCTTTTTTACCATCTAAGTCTTCAAAACGCGTATTTTCTACTAATAATACGTCGCCTTCTTTTAAATTTTTAATAGCTGATTCTAATTTTTCACCGCGAGTTTCAGGTACAAATATAACTTCTTGCCCCAATTTTTCTGATAAAGCTTCAGCAACGGGTTTTAATGTTAATCCAGCTTTATCACTCTCTTGTTTTACTTTTCCTAAATGAGAGAATAAAACTAATTTGCCACCTTGCTCAATGATGTATTTAATTGTCGGTAAAGCTTGAACAATTCGGTTGTCGTTTGTAATTTTTCCATCTTTAAGTGGAACGTTAAAGTCTGCGCGTTCTAGAACTGTTTTACCTTTTAAATCTAAATCAGAAACAATTTTCTTTGCCATTATAATTTCCTCCTTTTACTAGGAACACTCATATAAAAATAAGCGGAGAAGCGTTTGTGCTCCCCGCTTACTCATAAGCTTATCTTTATTATTTATCAGTACAGAGCACTCGTCAAATAACTATGCTACAAATTATTTAGATAATTGAGCTAAATATTCTAAAGTACGTACTAATTGTGCAGTATAAGACATTTCATTGTCATACCAAGCTGCAACTTTAACTAATTGACGGCCACCAACTGACATTACACGAGTTTGTGTTGCATCAAATAATGAACCGTAAGTCATACCAACTACGTCAGAAGAAACAATTTCATCTTCATTGTAACCGAATGATTCGTTAGAAGCTTTTTTCATCGCTTCGTTTACTTGTTCTACTGTTACATCTTGTTTTTCTAATACTACAGTTAATTCAGTTAATGAACCTGTAGCTACAGGTACACGTTGCGCACCACCGTCTAATTTACCATCGATTTCAGGAATAACTTTACCGATTGCTTTAGCAGCACCAGTTGAGTTAGGTACGATGTTTTGTGCAGCTGCACGAGCACGACGTTTGTCACCTTTTCTGTGTGGGCCATCTTGAGTCATTTGGTCACCAGTGTATGCATGGATAGTTGTCATTAAACCTTCTACTAAACCAAATTCATCGCTGATTACTTTAGCTACTGGTGCTAAAGAGTTAGTTGTACATGAAGCACCTGATACAACTGTTTCTGAACCGTCTAAGTCACTATGGTTAGTGTTGTAAACGATAGTTTTAACGTCACCTTTAGCTGGCGCAGAGATTAATACTTTTTTAGCACCTGCATGAATGTGTGCTTCTGCTTTTTCTTTATCTGTATAGAATCCAGTACATTCTAATACCACGTCAACACCTAGGTCCCCCCATGGTAATTTGCTTGCGTCTGGTTCTTCAAATGATTTAACTTCTTTACCATTTACACGGAAACCACCATCAACAACTTCAACTTCGCTAGTGAAGCGACCTTGCATAGTGTCATATTTTAATAAATGCGCTAACATATCATCATCTGTTAAGTCGTTTACTGCTACTACCTCGATGCCTTCTACGTCTTGAATTCTTCTAAATGCTAAACGACCGATTCTACCAAATCCATTGATTGCTACTTTAACTGCCATAAATAATGGCCTCCTTTAAAATGATATTTAAAAAGTCAAATAACTTTTTATTCCTTATTTAATATTACCTTTGCGGCTTCCTCATCTGTGATAAGGACTGTGTTGTCTGGCGCAATACTGAGATAAGCTTTAATAGCTTGCCCTTTCGATTTGCCACCAGCTACTGCAAATATAAATTCCTTTGATTCTAGGTCTTCGAGTTGTAGTCCAATTGTTTTAACTTTATGCACTACTTGACCATAAGCATCAAAATAATAACCAAATGCCTCGGCTACGGCATGGTGATGTTGAAGTTTTTCAACAACCTCTTTAGAGGAATGACGTCTATGCGCCATTTTCAGCGCATCACCAATACCGTGTATTGTAATATTTGCTTGCTTAATTTTGTCTAATGTATGAATGACAGACGGTTCCATCATCAACGTATTATAAGTTGTTTCGCTCACATTATCTGGCACATACAATGAAGTGTAATAACCACCTGTTTGTTGTGCCATGCTTGCTGAAATGGTGTTTGCTTGATAGACCATATTTTCTCCTAGGCCCCCACGCGCTGGAACGAAGAAGACATTGAAAGGTAGTAAATGCATCGCTTCACTGACACGAGCCATTGTGGATCCGCCAGTAACAGATACAATTGCATCTTCATAAAGTATACCTTCAAGTAACTGTCCAGCTTGTCTACCCATTTCTGCTTTTACCGTTTCGGTAGTGTCAGAATTACCCGGTATAACATGAACTTCTTTCAAATTATAAATCTCTCTAATTTGCTGTGCCATCTGATGATCATCTGAATAAACATTAAAATAATCATTGAGATATTCAACAACCATTTTACCTTCTTCAGTAATTTCCATACCTGTTGTCTTAACTCGTATCAGTTCTTGCTTTTTTAACATATCCGTTTCAGCTCTCAATACACGTTCTGTCATGTCCATGTATTCACTTAAACTACGTCGACCTACAGGTTGGTTTTTAGAGATAGTAGTTAAGATAGAAAACCGACGATACATTTTATCAACAAGGTCAGGTATGAGCTTTTGTTGAACTTTCATCAAGTCTTTCACTACTACCTTCCTCCTCTTTTTATAAAAAAGGTAATGAGTAGAAATTATAACTAGGTTTGACGTTTATAGTCCCACGCGGGACAAAATCTAACCTTTCTACACTGCAATAGTACTATGTGATGTTTAAAAATGCAAGACATTTGACCGACTTTTTTAAATTTAATTGCAAAAAATTATCAATAGTCTGACTATTAAACGACTTTCCTTTTAATACTTGTATTTTCTTACCCTGATACACCAATGATAATCGTCTACGTACGAGATGTAAGCTATAAATTTTGTGCCTAAAATGCTTCATAGATAAAAAATCAGCAAACTAGTCGCTTATATGACTAGCTTGCTGATTTTATCTTTATTGCGCTTTAGATGTTGATTGTGATGTGTTCGATTGGTGACTGTTACGCTGTTTATTTTGTTGTCCATTTTGATTTGAAGAAGGTTGCTGTGCTGATGGTTTATTTGAGCGTTGTTGACCTGAAGATTCTCTCGTTGGCGTCTTATTGTCGTTTCGCGAATTGCTTTCTTTAGACTTTTCTTGTGTAGCTGGTTCTTTAGTTTTGTCAGGCTGATTATTTTCTTCGGTAGACGGCTCTTTAGTATTTTTCTCTTGTGTATTCCGTTCCTCAGTGGAAGGTTTTCTTGGCTTTTGTTGTGTCGCTGGTGGTTGTTGCGTTGTCTGAGGTGTTTGTTGCGTTTGTGGAATTTGTTGCTGCGTTTGTTGTGTTTCTTGCGTCGGTTGCTTTTTCTTTTGCTCATTCGTTTTATTGTCTTTTTTCTTTGAATCTTCTTTCTTTTCCTCAGTTGACTGCTTGTTAAGTCTTTCATTGGCGCGATTAGAATGGTCTACAAATGAAAAGACTGCAAAAACTAATCCACCTAAAAGCAATAATACTGTTATGATACTTATCACTTTTGCGCCTGTGCCCATACGTTTCTTATCTGAATCTTCATAATCATTGAACTGTTTATTTTCCTTAGACAATAGGCTCCCTCACTTCTCTATATTTGAGTATAATAATTTACTATTATGATGGTACATTTTACATCAATATGTCATTAAAAGATATTCATACACAACTCACTTTTTTATTATCATTTATATGATAACATTTTCAGTTCTTGGGAACATTAATTTAATTATTAAGATTTCCTTACATCCCTCTAATTTTAGTTAAATAATTGAAAAAATCAGCTATCATATTGTAACTTTGAAACATAAAAGTTGATATTATGCGTGGGATGATAAAGAATAATATTAATAGGTATTGTTAGCATATCTGTTGTTGTTAGTGGTTTTACAATTATATAGTAAAATAGACCCATACGCTTATCGCATGGGTCACTACTAAAGGGAGTCAAAATTTACCTTCGAGGGTATAATATGGGGTATACTCATACTAATTAAGAGATGTCTAATTAATTATCGAAGGTACGCTTTTATTATAACTTATTCAAAATGATTTAAAACCATTTATAAAGAAAGTAAATGACATATTAATGACTAACTATTGTATAAAGTTTGAACAATTATAATGACTATTAATAATAGTTCTTAAAAGAAAAAAATTATAGAGGTGACTTGCATGAAACATTATTTAATCACTGGTGGTACCGGCATGGTAGGACACCATCTTGTGGATCGTATTTTACAACGTGAATCAGCACAAATCACCATTCTCACGCGTAGCGATAAAGTCAGTCAAAATAATCATATTACCTATGTTAACTGGTCTAAAGACGGGTGGGAGCAAGAAATTGGTCATATTGATGTTGTTATAAATTTAGCAGGCGCTACCTTAAATAAACGCTGGACTGATAGCTATAAACAACTCATTATGACTAGTCGTATCCAATCTACTCAAGCATTAGTGTCATTATTTGAACAGCGCTCAGATAAACCTGAAGTGTTATTTAATGCAAGTGCAATGGGTTATTATCCACATGATATCAATCGTTCTTATACTGAGTTATATCAAACGTCACCTTTTGATTTTCTATCTGATGTTGTATATCAATGGGAACGTTTTGCCAAGAAATTTGAACAATTCGGAACGCGTGTGATTTTAGGAAGATTCAGCATGATTTTATCTGATGATGGTGGTGCACTACAAACGATGGAATTACCTTATAAATTTTTCGTTGGTGGAAAATTAGGCTCTGGATTCCAATGGTATTCATGGATTCATATTGATGACCTAGTACGTGCTATTCTTTTCACTATTGATGAACCAGATGCAGCAGGCCCATTTAATTTTGCAGCACCTATCGCCGAACGTCAAAATTTATTTGGCTATACTTTAGGACGCGCCATGCATCGACCACACGAAACATGGGTGCCAGCATTCGTGTTACGTACTGTACTTGGTGAAATGTCAACCGTTGTATTAGATACACAAAAGGTGTTACCAAATAAACTCGAAGCGCTAGGTTTCCAATTTAGCTATCCTCATTTAAAATCAGCATTAGATGATTTAGTTCAATAAATATTTAAAAGGAAGCAGAACAAAATTCATTTTCAATTCAGTCACCTAATGTCAATATAGGCTGAATAAGCTGGGACATAAATCATAAAATATTAGCACACAGATGGTTTGACACAAATCATCTGTGTGCTTCTTCTATATTCAATACTCCGTCATGTTGGTTCTTTTGTGTGGTCTTATTGTTACTTAATATATTAATAATGAAGAAGGCGATCTCTACTAAATTTCAATAGAAATCGCCTTCTTCTACTTGTCTGAGACATTGATGTCTCAAGCAATTTTTGCTCTGTTGAATTGTATATATTATTTGTCTTCTGGTTCCATGACTTCATCAATTAAGCCATACGCTTTCGCTTCTTCAGCAGTTAAGAAATTATCACGATCTGTATCTTTTTGAATTTGTTCAATAGATTGACCAGTACGTTCAGCTAAAATACGATTTAATTTTTCACGTGTTTTTAAAATATGGTTTGCTGCGATTTCAATTTCAGTTGCTTGACCTTGAGCACCGCCTAGTGGTTGGTGAATCATTACTTCAGCATTTGGTAATGCAAAACGTTTACCTTTAGCGCCAGCAGCTAATAAGAATGACCCCATTGATGCTGCCATACCAATACAAATCGTTTGTACGTCTGGTTTGATATGTTGAATTGTATCATAAATTGCAAAACCAGCTGTTACACTTCCACCTGGTGAATTGATATATAAATAAATATCTTTTTCAGAATCTTGTGCTTGTAAAAACAATAATTGTGATACAATTGAATTCGCAACGTTATCATCAATTGCTGATCCTAACATGATAATACGGTCTTTTAATAAACGTGAATAGATGTCATAGGCACGTTCTCCACGGTTTGTTGTTTCAATTACTGTAGGAATTAAATTCATTCATATTGCCTCCTTATAATAACTAGTAATGTTAGTTTACCTTAAAAGTCAAAAATGGTCAAAAAAGACGCTTTATTATTTTATCTTATTGACGTTTGGTTCTACATTTTGTAAACTAGATTCGCTCACTAAACTAGATTGTACTGTTAAACACGCAATGAGTACAGCGTTTTGATTATATTTTATTTACCCCTCGTAGTGTAATGGATAACACTTAAGATTCCGGTTCTTACAATAGAGGTTCGATTCCTCTCGAGGGGGCTACATATTAAAACACCCGATTGGTTTAATCAATCTCAAACCATTCGGGTGTTTTCTATGTGTTATATAAATCATGATTAAATACTGTATGAAACTATTATAAATCGATTTTTTCTCCGCTTCTGATTTTATCTGCTAATTCATTTAATTTGCGTAATCGATGGTTAACACCAGATTTAGAAATGGCTCCTGTCGATAACATTTCACCTAATTCTTTTAATGAAATCTCTTGATGCTCAACACGTAGCTTAGCTATTTCACGTAAACGGTCTGGTAGATTATCTAATCCAATCTCTTTGTCGATAAGCCGAATGCTTTCAACTTGCTTCATTGCAGCACTTACAGTCTTATTTAAATTCGCCGTTTCACAATTTACCAAACGATTTACTGAATTTCTCATGTCGCGCACGATTCGTACATCTTCAAATTTTAATAAAGCCTGGTAACCACCAATAAGACTTAAGAAATCTGATATTTTTTCTGCTTCCTTCAGATAAGCAATACTTCCCTTTTTACGTTCTAAATGTTTCGCATTTAGCTCATAGTGGTTCATTAATTTTACTAAGCCTTCTGAATGATCTTCATACTGTGAAAATATTTCTAAATGGTATGAAGAGGTCTCGGGATTATTTACCGATCCCCCCGCTAAGAATGCGCCGCGTAAATAACTACGTCTCATTTCATCATCTTGAATAATTTCTTTATCAATATCATAGGTAAAGATCCCATTTTTCAATATTCCAAGAGCATCTAATATTTCTTTTGCCTGCACTTTTGTCCGACAAATATATATATTATTTTTCTTTAATTTCATCTTTTTACGTACTAAGATTTCTACCTCAACATCAAACACACGTTTAATTAATGAATAAATACGACGTGCTGTTGCTGCATTTTCAGTTTGCACATTAATGACGAATTGCTGATTAGAAAGACTAAGCGCACCGTTCATTCGAATCAATGCACTAAGTTCTGCTTTCGCATTTAAATCGTCAACTTCAATTCGTGTTAATTCATTTTTCATTTCAGAAGCAAAACTCATGTTACCTTCACCTTTCTAATCGCGTCATTGTCAACTACTAACAGTCTAATCGTTAGATTTTGATTGATGCCGTGTTGGTTTAAACGGTATTGTACTTGTTAAATCTAGTGCTATATCATATATTAATTTGGCTAACACTTCGTTGTTGTGCCTTACCCGGTAATCTTTAGACACTTCGATTAAGTTGGAAGCTGTAATTACCTTTAATCCTTTAGCTGTTAACATGTCATAATGGGCTGCTACAGGTTCAGCATTCTGTTTCTTATAATGTGCTAGCACTGCTTCATCATATAATTGCGTGTTACATATCACATATTTGATAAAATCTTTACCTGCATGCTTATGTATCGCATTAATATGGTCTAACACATCATAACCATTGGTTTCACCTGGTTGCGTCATTACATTTGCTACATATAACTTTGGTGCGTCGGTATCAAATAGTGCTTTCTGGATGCCGTTGACACATAAATTTGATATGACGCTTGTATAGAGTGAACCTGGTCCTAGAACGATTAAATCGGCCTCTTTTATGGCTTGTACTGCTTCATCCATTGGTTTTACATCGCTTGGCTCTAAATAGACCCGTTCAATTTGTTTATTGCGTTTTGGTATGCTGGACTCACCAGAAACAATTTCTCCATCTTTAAAAACGGCATTTAATTTAACGCTCGTATTAGTTGATGGGATAACTTTACCTTTGATGTTTAATATTTTACTCAGTTCTTTTACTGCGTGACCAAAATCATTTTCTATATTTGTCAGTGCTGCCAATAATAAATTGCCTAACGAATGGCCGCCAATTTGATTAGCTTCAAAGCGATATTGAAATAAATCTTGTATGATAGGTTCAGCGTCACTTAATGCTGCGATGACATTGCGAATATCTCCTGGTGCCGGAATATCCATTTCATTACGTATTACGCCTGTACTACCACCGTCATCTGCCACTGTCACAATTGCAGTAATATCTATTGGATAGTTTCTAAGTCCTCTTGCTAATACGGATAGTCCTGTGCCACCACCGATAAGCACAATTTTTAGCTTTTTCATTTATTCACGCCACTTTCAATATGCGCATCTCTATGATGAACATATACATTATAGTCAAAAATTTCATCGAGCTTTTCTCCGATGCGTCGCGCAAGTGCTACAGAACGATGTTGACCGCCTGTACACCCGATTGCAATCACTAATTGAGATTTACCCTCTTTTTTATAACCTGGAATCATAAATTTTAATAAATCCATTAGTTTATCAAAGAAAATTTCAGTTTCTTTCCATTTCATAACATAATTATATACAGGTTCATCTTCACCAGTCATCGGTCTTAAGTCTTCAACATAGTACGGATTTGGCAAAAAACGTACATCAAATACTAAGTCGGCGTCTTTTTGAATGCCATGTTTAAATCCAAAGCTAGTAACATTGATACTAAATGATTTAAATGTTTCATCTTTAAAATACTTATTAACACGTGTTCTTAATTCTTTCGGTTTCATCGTTGTTGTGTCTACTATATAATTAGCAATTGTGCGTATTCTTGAAAGCAGTTGGCGTTCTTCTTCAATCGCATCAATTAACGATACTTCTCCTTTTACATTCAACGGATGGGCACGTCTTGATTCTTTATAGCGTGAAATAAGCTTTTCTGTACTCGCTTCTAAAAACATAACATCAACAATAACGTCATTGCGACTTTTTATGTTATCAATTTCTTGTACGAGTGAGGTGAATAGTTCTTTCCCACGTAAATCAATAGCTATGGCTACTTTATGCAATGAAGGGTTGCCTTGTTCCATAAGCTCTACAAATTTTGGCAATAATATTGGCGGCAAATTGTCCACACAAAAAAAGCCAATATCCTCCAAGCTTTGAATAACGAGTGATTTACCGGCCCCAGATAGACCAGTTACAACGAGTAATTCACTTTTACTTATTTCCCTTTCTGATTGAGTCATATCAGAATCACCACCATAACTTTTTATTCCAACTTATTTTTATATGCTTTAATCATAACGTATAGCTTAAACAAATGTAAGTATGTAAATAAAAGCCAGTACCATTTTAATCTAAATAGTACTGGCTTTATATCATACTGTGCACATGCTTAAATTTAAGCTTCTTTGTCTTTCAATTCTTCAATATAATCAATGGCACTTTGTGCGGCGATACTACCATCACCTGTTGCCGTAACAATTTGGCGTAAACCTTTATCGCGCACATCTCCAGCAGCATAGATGCCAGGAACCGCTGTACTCATGTCGTCCTTAGTTACAATATAGCCAGTTTCATTAGTAATACCTAAATCAAGGAATGGTGCAGTTAATGGTTTCATACCTATATAGATAAACACACCATCTGCATCTAATGTTTGTTCTGAACCATCTTTAGTTGATACGAGTGTCACTGAACCAACTTTTCCATCTTTATCGTTAATTGATTTCAACGTGTGACTCCAAATAAAGTTGACTTTATCATTTTTAAATGCACGATCTTGCAAGATTTTTTGTGCACGCAGTTCGTCTCGTCGATGTACAATCGTTACTTTGTCTGCAAATTTCGTTAAGAAGGTTCCTTCCTCAACTGCTGAATCACCGCCGCCAATAACAAATAAATTTTTATTTTTAAAGAAGGCACCATCACATACAGCACAATAACTTACTCCACGGCCACCTAATTCTTGTTCACCAGGCACGCCTATTTTTTTATATTCTGCACCTGTAGCAATAATAACTGCACGTGCTGTCACTTCTTTATTACCAAGATGAATGACTTTATAGTCACCTTGATCTTCAATAGATTTAATATCCCCGTATTGATATTCAGCACCGAATTTCTTTGCATGTTCAAACATTTTAGTAGAAAGATCTGGGCCTGTAATCATTTCAAAGCCTGGAAAGTTTTCAACTTCTTCTGTATTTGCCATTTGGCCACCTGGCATACCACGTTCAATCATAACTGTACTTAAGTTCGCACGTGATGCATAAACCGCTGCTGTCATACCGGCTGGTCCAGCTCCGATAATAGCAACGTCATAATTTACTTCAGTCATTTTATATGCCTCCTCGTTTATCTTTACCATGCGCATTATAAACCATAATCATTACCGATAAAATTTATATGCTCAACAAGTATTTTACTGCTGAATCTAACTTATATTTTGTGACACCTAGCCAATCAAAGATTTCTCGTTTTGTCATTTTTAATGCTGTGTGGCGATAATAGAGATATACATGTGCAGCTAAATAGCGTTCCATTTCATTATAATCCACTTTACTTGCAATAAGTGCTTCTGCGGTATCAATCCAACTAATAGACAGTTCCATATCTTGTTGCAGTTGTTTATTTTTATATAATTCAACTAAGCCACGATGGATAAAATCTAATTTTGTTAGTTTCAGTCCTTGTATCAGATACGTTAAATATAATTTTTCATAATCTGTCATTTCTTCTAAAATGGCCCATATTTCTTCTGTCATAAATATTTCTTTACCATTTAATTGATTAAGTAAAAAGATACCGTATAGTCTATAATGATTATTATCATGAAGTAATAATGGCAGTACTTTCTGATTAAATTTTTCTTTACTATCCTCAAGCGTCCATGGAGGTGGACCGACTTCGTTTTTTGCCAAATGCTGGAGCTTTTTCCACATGGCTTCACTTTCGATTTCATTTCCTAGGTAATAATGGTTAAAGCTTAAAGCATTGTACATTTGAGGTGAGGGAAATTTACTTTTACGATAAAGTGGTAGTAATAACTTTTGAGACGCTTCATATTGCTTTAAATAACTAAGAATGATACCAAGTTTAAATCTCTCGTCATCGTTCATTGGTCTAATCTTTTTCATTACTTTCATATATTTATTAAACTTTTCTTTATTATTAGTAATATATAGCACCAATGTATAATGACATAATGCGTATACGTCAGAGGAATCTTCTTTTAACAAACGCTCACATATTCTTTTCGCTTGCTGATATTCTCGTAAATAGATATGACATAGTACAAGAGAATTTTGAACAATGTGTTGTTTGCGCAGTGGGTGTTCTAAATGAGAAATATAATTTTTAGCATCTTCAAAGCGTTGTTGTGTCAGTAAATATTGAAATACGTATTGGAATGAAACTAGCATTACTTCCGTGTAAAATTTTTCTTCATCATCGTATTCTACCTGATGTACATCTTCAAAGATAGCTCTTATATCCACGTCCTTAGACATAGCAGCACTAGACATGGCAAAAATAAACCACTTATAATGATCTTTCAATTTGAAATAAACATTGCTAATATTGTTAAATGCCGAGCGAACATGTTCATTTTTAGCAACTAAATCAAAATTAATCGCAATTGCTTCTTTGTATCGTCCCAACTCTTTTAATGCAGTTGTATAATTGGTAATAACTTCAATATTATCTGACTCATGTTCCATTACTCGACTGTAATATTCAGCTGCCTGTTCCCAATCTTCATTTTCAAATTTTTCGTCTGCCATTTTAAGATAAAAATGATTATTAAATTTCACATGTATGACATTATCATCTTGTTGATTCACTGTTGGTCACCTCACTTCCTATGTATTTGAATTGGATTACCGCAAGCAAAACAACCATCTGGAATATCTTTCGATACAATTGAACCCGCAGCAATAATCACATGCTTACCAATATATACGCCTGGTAAAATCGTCACATTGGCACCTACCATCGTATGGTCTCCTATTATCACTTGACCTTGTCGATATTCATCAACAAGAATTTCATGAGTTAATATTGTAGTATTATACCCAATCACACAGTTATCACCAATGCTTATAAGTTCTGGATAAAATAAATCTGGTGTTACTTTATAAGCAATTGCAGTAGCTTGACCGATAGACATATTTAAAAAGCGTCGATAGACATATCGCTTCAATGGCATGCTAGGAATAAAACGACAAAATTCTATAATAACGGTTTGCTTCAACACTTTTGGAAAACGAATAAAACGATACATATGCCATAATGGATTAATGCCTGTACTACTACGTTTTTGTAATCGTCTCATCGCTTAACCTTCGCCGTCTGACTTGGCCAGGTAAGTGGACCTGCATCTTTATAAACTGGCGCTTTATATTTTAAACGTCGGTAGACAATAAAAGTTAAACCGACGAGTATCAAAATGATTGAAACAAGTTGTGCCACACGAATATGACTTGTCAACATTAAGCTATCGGTACGTAGGCCTTCAACAAAAAAGCGACCAATAGAATACCAAATTAAGTAACTAAAGAATGTTTCTCCAATTCGTAAATGCTTACGCAATGTTAAGAGTATGACGAAACCAGCAACATCCCAAATGGATTCATATAAAAATGTCGGATGATAATATGTACCTTCGATGTACATGTTATTGATAATAAACTCTGGAAGATGTAGTTGTTCTAAAAACGCACGTGATACAGGACCACCATGCGCTTCATGATTCATAAAGTTACCCCAACGACCAATACCTTGCGCTAAGATAATACTTGGCGCAACAATATCACCAATTTGAAATGGATGGAGGTTTCTTAGCTTACATATAATTATTCCAGTGATAAACCCACCGAGTAACCCACCGTGTATCGCTATACCACCGTGCCAAATTTTAGGTATCTCAGCTGGATTCTGTGCATAATACGGCCATTGAAAAATAACGAAATAAATTCGTGCTGCTAAAAAGCCAAATAATGCACAGTAAAAAATAATATCTACAAGTGTGTCTTTATGTAATCCTACATTGATTAAACTCTTTTGGGCGACAAAATAGCCCAGCAAAATGCCACAAGCAATAATAATCCCATACCATTTTATCGATAAAGGGCCTAATTCAATTGCCACTGGATTTATATAACTTACCATTAAATTCATACGTTAGTGCTCCTCATGATTATGTCCATTTTTTCTAATTTCTGCGTTCAAACGTTCGTTAAATTCCTCGGCAGTATTAATGCCCATGATATTTAAGCGATAATTCATGGCTGCAACTTCAATAATAACTGCCACGTTTCGTCCTGGTCGAACTGGAATTGTTTTCTTTGTGATTTCAGTATCTAGTATGCGTAATTTTTCTTCATGTAAGCCTACTCTATCGTAGAGTTTTTCTTTATTCCAATTTTCTAAATTAATATTTAGTCGGATTTGCTTTTCTGTCAAAATGGAACCTGCACCAAATAGAGTCATCACATTGATAACACCTAATCCACGAATCTCAAGTAAATGTTCGATAAGTTTTGGCGGTTTACCAATGAGTTCGTCTTTAGATATTTCTCTTATTTCAACGTTATCATCGGCTACTAGACGGTGTCCACGTTTGACTAATTCAAGTGCTGTTTCACTTTTCCCAATACCTGAATCTCCGGTGATCAATACACCTACGCCATAAACATCTACTAAAACGCCATGCAACGATGTAGAACGCGCAAGTTGATGTTCTAAAAAAGTTGTAAGTCTACTCATTAAACTTGTAGTCGCATCGCTAGAGACAATTAATGGTGTATTCATTTCAGTGGCAGCTTCAATCAATTCTTTAGGCGGCTCTAAACCTCTTGTCACTATAATAGCAGGCGTATCAGGTCGACATAATTTTCGCATACGACCTTGTCTTTCGTCATCTGGAAGTAAATTATAAAATGATAATTCTGTCGTACCTAATAACTGAATTCGGTCTGATGCATAGTGCGAAAAATAACCTGCCATCTCAAGCCCAGGTCGTGAAATATCCGTATTCTTAATTTGTTTATTTAGTCCTTTTTCCCCAACAAGCAATTCTAACTTTAATAGCTCAACTAACTTTTTTGTTGTAAGCATGGGTTCACCTCAAAACGTAACTTGAAATTGTTCACTTCTTATCATATCAAAAATATCACACCAAGTTATATAAAAGTTCATTCAAAATGGAAGATTTATAATAAGATACCGTAATATCATATTATTGTCGTTACACTGATATATTTCACAGCAACAAAAATAAATAACATCAATCAAAGTCACACTTAACTGAAGCTTTTAATCGGATATAATACATGTCTGGAGATGATTGTTAGAAAAATAACCAGTAAATGAATTCATGAGAAAACTCATTTACTGGCTTCTATACAATACGTTGTACTATTGACGTCTTTCTTAAGCCTACCTTCAGCCTATAGTCAAAATACATATCAAACTAGTTCAATTGTTATTCTGCTTTATCACGTGCTAAGACATTTTTCAAATATTGTCCTGTATAGGATGCATCAACATTTGAAATTTCCTCTGGTGTTCCTGTGGCAACAATTGTACCGCCACCATCGCCACCTTCAGGACCTAAATCAATAATATGGTCTGCTGTCTTGATTACATCTAAATTGTGTTCAATGATGACTACCGTATCACCGTTTTCTACTAATCGATTCAAAACTTTAAGCAAACGTCGAATATCATCAACATGCAATCCTGTTGTTGGTTCATCTAATATATAAATCGAACGTCCCGTTGATCGTTTATGCAGTTCTGAAGCAAGTTTAACACGCTGTGCTTCACCACCAGATAACGTTGTAGCTTGTTGTCCAAGTGTAATATAACCTAAACCTACATCAACCAGTGTCTGCAATTTCCGATGAATTTTAGGTATATTTTCAAAGAAATGTGTCGCTTCTTCAACAGTCATGTCTAATACTTGCGCAATATTCTTCCCTTTATACGTCACTTCGAGCGTTTCTCGATTGTAGCGTTGTCCATCACAGACTTCACAAGGTACGTATACATCCGGTAAGAAATGCATTTCAATTTTGATAATGCCGTCACCTTTACATGCTTCGCAACGACCGCCTTTAACGTTAAAGCTAAAGCGTCCTTTTTGATAACCTCTTATTTTAGCTTCATTCGTTTGTGCAAAGACATTGCGTATATCATCAAATACACCCGTATAAGTTGCAGGATTTGATCGTGGTGTACGACCAATTGGCGATTGATCAATATCGATAATTTTATCTAACTGTTCCATACCGGTAATCTTGTCATAGTCACCTGGCTTAACTTTTGAATTGTTTATCGCTTGAGCTAACGCTTTGTATAATACTTCATTCACTAATGAACTTTTTCCGGAACCCGAAACGCCAGTGACAACATTCATTACTGACAATGGAATGTCTACATCCACATTTTTCAAATTGTTGCTTCTAGCACCTTTAATACTTAATTTACGTTCAGTAATCGCTCTTCGATGTTCAGGTACGTCAATGCGTTTTTGACCACTTAAGTATTGACCAGTAAGTGATTTCTTATCTTTCATAACCTTGTCTGGGGTACCCCTCGAAACAATTTCTCCGCCATGATTTCCTGCACCGGGACCAACATCAACAAGATAATCCGCAGCACGCATCGTGTCGTCATCATGTTCGACAACAATAAGTGTATTGCCAAGGTCTCTCATTTCTTTCAATGTATGAATTAAACGATCATTGTCGCGCTGATGTAAACCAATAGATGGTTCATCAAGAACATACAATACACCTGTTAATCGTGAACCTATTTGCGTTGCTAAACGAATACGCTGTGCTTCTCCACCTGACAGAGAACCTGATGCTCGGTTTAATGTTAAATACTCTAGACCAACATTATTTAAAAATGATAATCGTGCAATAATTTCTTTTAAAATTTGATTAGCAATTGCTCTATCTTGTTCAGACAGCACTAAATTCTTAAAGTAATCTAAAGCTTTACCAATCGAATATTCGACAACTTCACCGATATTGTATTGACCCACATAAACAGATAGCGCTTCTTGACTTAGTCGTTTACCATGGCATGTTTCACATGGCAATTCAGTCATATATTTACTCATCATTTCACGTGTATATTCAGAAGGTGATTCATGAAAACGTCGACTAATATTAGGTAAGACACCCTCAAAAGTCATTTTTCTATGACGTGTACCACCATTTCTACTAGAAAAAGAAAACTCAATTTCTTTGTCTCCAGAACCATTTAATAAAATATTTTGCTGTCTATCCGTTAACTTTTTAAATGGTTTATCCATATTGATTTTGTATACCTCACATACTCGGGCAAGTAATGTTGGGTAAAAATCAGAACTCGTAGGTTCCCATGGTTCAATGGCTCCTTCATTTAACGTCTTATTCTTATCTGGAATAACTAAATCTAAGTCAACCGTCAACCTTTGACCTAGACCGTCACATGTAGGACAAGCACCAAATGGACTATTGAAACTAAACATTCTTGGTTCCAATTCACCGATTGAAAAGCCACAAATAGGACATGCATGATTCTCAGAAAATTTAAGATCTTCACCATCAATAACATTGACTGTAATGTTTCCTTCTGCTAATTCTAAACCCGTTTCAATTGAATCAGCTAGTCGTGTTTCAATACCTGGCTTCACAACTAAACGATCGACAACCACTTCAAGCGTATGATTTTTATTCTTATCTAGTGGTGGGACTTCATTAACATCGACGATATCACCATCCACTCTTAAGCGTACATATCCTTTCTTACCAATGCTTTCTATTAACTTTTCATGGCTCCCTTTTCTATGAGAAATCACAGGTGCCAAAATTTGAATTTTAGTACGTTCTTCAAGTTCTAATATACGATCAACCATTTGCTGAACAGTTTGGGACTCAATCTCTATACCATGATTGGGACAATAGGCTTTACCTACCCTAGCATAGAGTAAACGAATATAATCATATATTTCCGTTACTGTAGCCACTGTGGAACGTGGATTTTTACTTGTCGTCTTTTGATCGATAGATATTGCAGGAGATAAGCCTTCAATCGTATCAACATCAGGCTTATCCATCTGCCCTAAAAATTGCCGAGCATATGCACTTAATGACTCAACATAGCGACGTTGCCCTTCAGCATAAATGGTATCGAAGGCTAATGAAGATTTTCCAGATCCCGACAATCCAGTCATAACGATTAATTTATTTTTAGGCAGCTCAATATCGATATCCTTTAAATTATGCGCACGCGCCCCTTTAACTACTATACTTGGTCCTTTCATGTAACTGTCACCCTTCTGATTTTAGTTCAAATAACATATCTCTTAACTCTGTTGCTTTCTCGAAGTCCAATTCTTTTGCTGCTTTTTTCATTTCTTTTTCGATATTTTCAATTGTTTTTTGTCGTTCTTTTTTCGTCATTTTCTTAGGAACTGTAGTTTGTTCTTGTGCATTTGTTTCATCATTCTCAACAGTAGCACTGATAACATCGTGTATCCGTTTATGAATCGTTTGCGGTGTAATACCATATTTTTCATTGTGTGCGGTTTGTATTTCACGACGACGTTGAGTTTCGTCTATGGCGTACTTCATAGAATCGGTCATCTTATCTGCATACATGATGACTTCACCTCGATCATTACGCGCCGCACGTCCAATCGTTTGAATTAATGACCGATTTGAACGTAGGAAACCTTCTTTATCCGCATCTAAAATGACGACTAACGATACTTCTGGTATATCAATACCCTCTCGCAATAAGTTAATGCCAACAATGACATCATACGTACCCATACGTAAATCCCTAATGATTTCAATACGTTCTAATGTTTTAATTTCCGAATGAAGATAATTTACTTTAATTCCCGCTTCTTTCATGTACGTTGTTAAATCTTCACTCATTTTTTTCGTTAATGTTGTCACTAATACGCGTTCATTACGTTCAACACGTTCTTGTATTTCGCCTAATAAATCATCAATTTGATTTTCGGTTGGTCTGACGTCAATTTTAGGATCTAATAGGCCTGTAGGTCGAATAATTTGTTCTACCATTTCATCCGTATGTTCTAGTTCATAAGGTCCCGGTGTAGCTGATACATATACGAGTTGCTTTGTCTTATCCTCAAACTCTTCAAACATTAACGGTCGGTTATCTAGTGCACTCGGCAATCTAAATCCATGATCCACAAGCACTTGTTTACGTGCTCTATCACCGTTATACATGCCTCTTATTTGCGGTAAAGTTACGTGTGACTCATCTATCATAACTAGCCAATCATCACCAAAATAATCTAATAATGTATAAGGAGTTGATCCCAAAGGTCTTAATGTTAGGTGTACTGAATAGTTTTCAATCCCCGAACAAAAACCCATTTCTCGCATCATTTCCAAATCATAATTTGTCCGTTGCTCTAAACGTTGTGCTTCTAATAATTTATTTTCAGCTCGTAATTCCTTAAGTCGTTCTTCAAGTTCCTTTTCAATTCGTTGAATCGCTAATTGCATCTTCTCATCTCGAGTGACGAAGTGAGAGGCTGGGAAAATAGCGAAGTGTTCTCTTTCTCTCAACACTTCACCCGTTAAATAATTTACTTCTCTAATACGATCAATTTCATCGCCAAAAAATTCCACCCTGATGCACATTTCTTCTCTTGAAGCTGGGAAAATTTCTACGACATCGCCACGCACTCTAAAAGTTCCGCGTTGAAAATCTATATCATTTCTAGAATACTGAACATCGACTAATTTTCTTAAAAGTTCTGTCCGCTCCATTTCCATACCGACACGCACACTAACAACTAAATCCTTGTATTCTTCAGGATTACCTAAACCGTAAATGCAACTCACACTTGCGATAATAATAACATCATCGCGTTCAAATAAAGCACTTGTAGCTGAATGGCGTAACTGGTCGATTTCATCATTAATTGAAGCATCCTTTTCGATAAATGTATCTGTGGAAGGCACATAGGCTTCTGGTTGATAGTAATCATAATAACTAACAAAATATTCGACTCTATTTTCTGGGAAAAACTCTTTGAATTCACTATAGAGTTGACCTGCCAAGGTTTTGTTATGGGCGATAATCAAAGTAGGTTTGCCAACCTCTTTAATTACATTGCTCATTGTAAATGTCTTACCTGTACCAGTTGCTCCCAATAATGTTTGATGTCGCTTACCTTCATTAATGCCCTTAACAATCTTTTGAATTGCTTGAGGTTGGTCACCTTGTGGCTCAAATTCAGATTTTAGTTTAAATGGTACGTGCTCAACCATATTAAGATACGCCTCCTATCGTTTGTCTCATCATATACTTTGCTCGATTTATTTTCTATTCTAACAGATAATTCAACAAAAATACAAACGTTTGTTCGCTAAACATCCCGTTAAATCTTTTATTCTTTTAAACAAAAAACAAACACAGTGTTGCTACTATGTTTGTCCTTCTTCATGGTCAGTTTGAACTGCTAGCGTTTATCATATTTTTAATTTTAAACATCATATTCGACGTTCGTTAGTCATTATCATGTGATTGATGTAATTTAAGATTATCAATAATAACATAACCAGCTAATAATGAAACGACATCTAAAAATATAATCCATTCATTGTGAAAAAAACCTTTATATATAGACGTTGCAATTAAAATCAATGCGACCAGCGTTCCAATCCATTTATTTCTTGTTACAACACTAAACAAGACGACTAATAAACATGGAAATAACGCAGCACAGACATACCAAATCATGATGTTCACCCATTTCTTTGTTTTAAGATTGACATCGTTGTCTCGCGTAATTCTGTTCTAGGAATAAAGTTTTCGGTTAACATTTCTGGAATTACATTCTCAATAAAGTCTTGCACCGAAACTAAATGATCAAATTGAATTATTGTTTCTAGGCTATTTTCATATATTTCGAAAAATAAGGGTTCAGGATTACGTTTTTGAATTTCTCCAAACGTTTCATATAGTAATTCTATTTTATCAGCTACTGCTAGTATTTGCCCTTCTAAAGAATCATCTTTTCCCTCTTGTAATCTCTGGCGATAAATATCTTGATAAGGTTCAGGAATCTCTTCATTGACAAATGTATTTACCATTTCTTCTTCTACTTGGGAAAATAACATTTTAAGTTCTCTACTTGCATACTTCACTGGCGTTTTTATATCACCAGTAAACACTTCAGCAAAATCATGATTAAGTGCCTTTTCATACAAACTTTTCCAATCAACTTCATTACCATGATGTGCCTCAACGGTTGCTAAATATTGTGCTATTTTAGTGACTTTAAAAGAATGCGCAGCAACATTATGTTCAAAATATTTAAATTTACCAGGCAATCTTATTAACTTTTCTAAGTCTGATAATCTTTTAAAATACTGGTGAATTGCCATACTTGTCATCCTTTCTATTATTTTATCGCTGATGATACTTAGCTTTATTATACCAAGCAACTATGTTAAAGAAAGTAACTCTATCATAAAAAATAAATAAAGGTGAGACTTCCTCAATGCATTTGCATTCAAAGCCTCACCTTAATTAAGCTGTTATTATTAATGAATATATTTATAACTGCTCACATTATAAATTGAACGATGTGTGACATTATTGAAATGTCCATTATAATTCATTTCAGATACATAAATAGAACCATTGCTGTTCACACGTTCAACTACGCCAACGTGTCCATAATAGCCTGCACCTGTTTGGAAAATCGCACCTACTGCTGGAGTATTATTAACGGTAAATCCAGCTCTTTTTGCTGAATAAGCCCAGTTATTTGCATTGCCCCAAGTACTGCCAATTGAACGTCCTAATTCACTACGACGATTAAAGACATAGTATGTGCAGTTGCCATATGCATATAGGTTGCCTTGATTAGCTACAGATTTATATTTGTTAGGCGCTGGTGTTGAACCATAATGGTAGCGATGATGTGTTACTGCATTATGATGTGCTGGCGCTGATGTTTGTTGGCCGTTGTATGATGATGCTTGCGTATTATTATGATAGCTTTGAGATCCTGCAGTGCCAGAAGTCACATGTGATTGTGAGCTTGTTGTTGCATTTGCATGTGTTAACTCATCAAAAGTTAAATCATGTTGTTTATCATATGATGTTGTCGATGTAACTAAATGCGCAATATCTTGTGGTTGATTTGACGAAGATACTTCGGTATAAGTTGCACCATTAATATTAGTACCAAGTAATGCAGCACCTTTGCTAGAAACTGCGATTAAGTCCCCCGGATGAATTAATTCAGTAACTCCTGGGTTAAAGTTATAAATATCTGTCACTGTAATATGATGAGCAGAAGCAATTGAATTTAATGAATCGCCTGATTTCACTACCACGATATCATTTTCAGAATAATTATTTGCTGTTACAGCTTCTGTATGTGATGTATCTAAAGTATTAATCGTTGTTTGCGCTTTAACTGGTTTAGCCGGAGAAGCATCCGCAATACCATTTACAGCTAAAAATGCGGCTACTGATGAAACTGTTGCTGTTATTGTTTTCTTCATGATGTCATTCCTTTTCATTTGTAGTCTGATTTAATCTTAGACTAGCATAAAGTCGTTGCGAATTGGCTATTGTTATCACTATGTAACATAAAGTTTATATTTTCCCTATATTTTGATGCATTTACTAGGGTTAAGTAATATAAATAACTGCATTTTACATCCATTTTGTTTAGTAATGCGTAAACAAACAATCAAATCTTAGAGTTTTAGCAATTCTAAAAGCAATAAATTTTTTACAATAAGTTCCAACCTTACTATTTCTATACAAGGTGTCTAATAAAAAGCATTACGCTATCTTAATATAATGTTACGTTACCTATATTTAAAACGAGAGCGGGACAGAATTCATAATGAATTCTGTCCCGCTCTGGCAAGGTTGACTAGGATTGAAATAAACTTGGTATCAGCGTATTTTCAATCCAGTCAACTAGTGACAATATATCGTTTATAGCCTAGAACATAATGATGTCCCATGCGCGTTCTAATAATCATTATGACGAATATGACTGATCCATTTGCTGTCTTAAGTAAGCTTCTATAAATGGCCCAATATCTCCATCCATCACGGCATCTACTTTCCCAGTTTCTTCATTCGTCCGATGATCTTTAACCATTGAATATGGATGAAATACATAAGAGCGTATTTGACTGCCCCAACCTATTTCTTTTTGTTCACCACGGATTTCCGCCATTTCCTGCGCTTGTTCTTCTAACTTCAACTGATATAGTTTGGATTTTAACATTTTCATTGCGGCTTCACGATTTTTAATTTGTGATCGTTCATTTTGGTTGTTGACAACTATGCCAGTCGGATGATGGGTAATTCGAATAGCTGATTCAGTTTTATTAATATGTTGTCCACCAGCGCCCGATGCTCTAAAAGTATCAACCGTAATATCATCAGGGTTAATTTCAATTTCTATCTCATTATTATTAAAATCAGGTATCACATCACATGACGCGAAAGATGTATGACGACGTCCTGATGCATCAAATGGTGAAATACGAACCAAGCGATGAACACCTTTTTCAGCTTTTAAATAACCATACGCATTATGTCCTTTGACAAGTAACGTCACACTTTTAATACCTGCTTCATCACCAGGTAAATAATCTACCGTTTCAACTTTAAATCCATTTTGTTCACAATAACGCTGGTACATGCGGAGTAACATACTCGCCCAATCTTGAGATTCTGTACCTCCAGCGCCTGGATGTAATTCTAGTATCGCATTATTAGCATCATGTGGACCATCTAATAACAGCTGTAATTCAAATTGATCTAATTTATCGTTAAAGGCCAAGACATCCATTTCCAACTCAGCCTTCATATCCTCATCATACTCTTCTTGTAATAACTCGGTCGTGGCAAACATGTCCTCAACTTCATTGTCTAAGTCATGATAGCCCATAGTTATTGCTTTCAAAGCGTTATTTTTATCAATAATATCTTGTGCTTTATTTTGATCGTCCCAAAAATTAGGCTCGGTCATCATTTCTTCATATTCTTGAATATTTGTCTCTTTATTTTCTAAGTCAAAGAGACCCCCTAATTTGAGTTAAACTATCTTGATACGCCTCTATACGACGTTTGATTTCTGAAAGTTCCATGCTTATCTCTCCTATAACGATGATATCTTCTGTCTTCTTTATGATACATATATGATTATATTTTGTCACGATTGTAGTATGATTGATGATTAATCTAATCCAAAAAAAGAGCAGGATAGAAGTCTTTGTGTAACTTCAATATCCTACTCCAAAAAGGCTCAAAACGGATTAAGCATAACATTTATGGTCACGCTTCGTTTAAGTATTGAGAATTTAATTCAATTACCGTCAAGCACATTATTTACCATGACAGTTTTTATATTTTTTGCCACTACCACATGGACATGGATCATTTCTACCTACTTGCTCACCTTTTACGATAGGTTGTGGTTTCACTTTTTCTTTACCATCTTCGGCAGAAACATGTTGGGCTTTACCAAAGTCAGTTGTTTTTTCTCGCTCAATATTTTCTTCTACTTGAACAACAGATTTCAAAATGAATTTTGAAGTGTCTTCTTCAATATTTTGCATCATAATATCAAACAATTCATGACCTTCATTTTGATAATCACGCAATGGATTTTGTTGTGCATATGAGCGCAAATGGATTCCTTGACGCAATTGATCCATAGTATCAATGTGATCTGTCCAGTGTGTATCAATAGATCGGAGCAAAATCATACGCTCAAATTCTGGCATTTGTGTGCCAATAGTTTCTTTTTGAGCATCATATGCTTGTTCGATTTTTCCCCAGACAATATTATAAATATCTTCGGAATCTTTACCTTTTATTTCTTCAACTGTTAAGCTACCTTCTTGTAAAAAGACATCGTTAACATAATTGATGAATGGATTATAATCTAATGCTTCATCTTCTTCATTAATGTAATAATTAACTGCGCGTTGTAAAGTTGATTTCAACATTGCAGTAACAAGCTCTGAACTATTATCACTATCAATAATATTATTACGTTCATTATAGATAATTTCACGCTGTTTACGCAATACTTCATCATACTCAAGAATACGTTTACGGGCATCAAAGTTATTACCTTCAACACGTTTTTGCGCAGATTCTACTGCCCGAGAGACCATTCTTGATTCAATCGGTGTTGAATCATCCATGCCTAAACGCCCCATCATTTTTTGTAAGCGCTCAGAACCAAAACGAATCATCAACTCATCTTGCAGTGATAAATAGAAGCGGCTATCACCTCTATCACCTTGTCGACCAGAACGGCCACGTAATTGGTCATCAATACGACGTGATTCATGACGTTCCGTACCTATAACAGCTAAGCCGCCTAATTCTTCGACACCTTCACCAAGTTTAATGTCGGTACCACGTCCGGCCATGTTTGTCGCAATTGTTACAGCACCTTTTTGTCCCGCTTTAGCAACAATATCTGCTTCGCGCTCGTGATTCTTTGCATTTAAAACATCATGTCTCACACCGCGTTTTTTCAACAAGGCTGAGATATACTCACTGGTTTCTACAGCAACTGTACCTAACAGTACAGGCTGACCTTTTTTATGTTTCTCTACTACATCTTCAATAACAGCATCAAATTTACCTTTTTGACTAATATAAATTAAATCTGCTTTATCTGTACGTTGTACCGGTTTGTTCGTAGGAATTTGAGTAACCGTCATATTATAAATATTACGGAATTCTTCTTCTTCAGTTTTGGCTGTACCAGTCATGCCTGCTAATTTATTGTACATTCTAAAATAGTTTTGGAAAGTAATGGAAGCCATTGTCTTAGATTCATTTTGAATTTGAACGCCTTCTTTAGCTTCTATCGCTTGGTGTAATCCTTCAGAAAAACGACGTCCTGGCATCGTACGTCCTGTAAATTGGTCAACAATGAGCACTTCCCCATCAACCACCATATAGTCTTTATCGCGTTGCAATGAAACATGTGCTCTTAAGGCAGTATTAATATGACTGATGACATCAACATTTTGGACATCATATAGGTTTTCAATTTTGAACATGCGTTCCGCTTTATCTGCACCTTGTTCTGTTAAATGTACAGCTTTTGTCTTCTCATCATATTTATAATCGTCTTCGGCTTTTAACATTTTAGCAAAAACATTGGCTTGCGTATAAAGTGATGTTGATTTCTCAGCTTCCCCAGAAATAATTAATGGTGTACGCGCCTCGTCGATTAAAATAGAGTCGACCTCATCAATAATAGCGAAATGCAGTGGACGCATAACACGTTCTTCGGCATAATTCACCATATTATCACGCAAATAATCGAATCCTAATTCATTATTTGTACTATATGTGATGTCTTGTAAATATGCTTCTCTTTTTTCTGCTGTTGTTTTACTATTTAAATTCAAGCCTACAGACAACCCAAGGAAATTGTATAATTGGGCCATTTCTTCGCTTTGTACACTTGATAAATACTCATTGACTGTAATAACATGAACACCTCGGCCAGCAAGGGCATTGAGGTATGTTGGCATTGTAGCTGTTAATGTTTTACCTTCACCTGTTCTCATCTCTGCGATATCGCCTTTGTGAATAGCGATACCACCCATCACTTGTACTTTGAATGGAATCATGTTGAACACACGTTTAGATCCTTCACGTACTAATGCATATGCTTCAGGTAATATTTTATCTAGATAATCATTTTGTTTCTTAACATCATCTATCTCTTTAAGTTCTTCTTGATATTTTTTTGTCTTATTACGAATCTCTTCATCCGTTAAAATAGCGATATTTTCCTCTAATGCAAGTACTTTATCAGCTAGTTTTTCTAATCGTTTTATTTCTTTTTTATTGCCGTCAACAATTTTTGATAAAAATCCCATTTTGTTCGCTCCTTTAGCTAAAACTGTTTGGCCTACAACAATTTATCTTATCATTTATACCATTAAATTTATACTTATATTACTCATACTACGCGTCTCTCAATGTCATCTCTAATCATTTCTTTCACCGAAAAACTCATGCGTGCTACTACTAAGTTAATGCGTGATTCCATTTGGGCTATTGATTGCCCTGCAAATCGACAACATATTTATTTTAACACGATAGAAACAACTTTTTCTCGTCATAAATAAATAATTTTCGAATATATTAATAAAAGCGTATTTTAAAAACGTACTTTGAGAAACTGAAGATGAAATAATACAATTTTAGAATCGTCAAATTACATTAGCATAACCTAAGATATGTGTCCATTGATTAAACATTTGCTTCTTAAAAACTAAAGTATGTACAAATTCTTAATCATGAACCTCAATGTTGATAATGGGATTATTAAAGTTTGTAAAAAACACGCGAACAAGACTAGGAATCTAAATAACAGATTCCTAGTCTTGCTACTACATGTATTAAAGCATTTTTAATTTACGCCATATTATCATAGTAGTATTTAATTAAATCAAACATTTGATGCATATCGTATCCCCATCTTCCATAGTATTCGATTGGATCTACGTGATCTGTACCGCCCCAATATTTACCTACTGCATTGTGGCTAATGACAGAACCTTTACCAGCGTTATCATCAGCAAGTGTTGGCGTAATTCCATTTTGCTTTAACATATAGGCTGCAAGCCAAGCTTGATTATTAACTGATTTTGCAAAGTCTTCAAAATTATACATTCTTACTAATTCGATTTGATAAAAGTATGGATTAGCTTTAGGACCAGCTCCCCACACATAATATTCTGCAGGTGCAGTAAGATGTATTTCGTTATTATCAACGAATGCGTGTACAAATGCTCTAGTATAAGTTTCATACATGCGATCTACCCATACTTGTAAAGGACGATTGTCTTCGCCCACTTCGTGAATAACAACACCCATGTAAGTGCCGTTTTTATATTCTAATTTAGGAAGTGTATCCATACGTGGATCTTTTACTACTGGCGAATGCTGAAGATGATTGTCGATAATATATTGATTGACTTTAGAGTTTGCAAATAAGGTTGCTGTATCATTTGCTTTTGTTTCTTTCGAATTATTCAGTTTTCCTGAAGCTTGGGTATTAGTATCTTTTGGATTCTGCTGATACAACGTTGCTTGCTTAGAGGATAAACCTTGCGCATGACTAACAGGCATAAAAATTAACGACATCGACATTAAAAGAATACATGTAGAAAAAAGAACTAACATTTTTGACATAAAATCACACTCCTTTGATATTGTTTTAATTATTAAAATTAATATTTAATAATTACACTTATATTATTAATCTAATAACAAATTAAAATCAAGTGGTTATTTTCATCAAAAGTGAAATATTTGTGTATCTTGTTAAGTTTTTTTAAAAAAATATGTTTCTTAACAATTATCTTTTAAAAAATATTTAATAAAAAAAGAGTAGCTTGTTCAGCTACTCTTTTCATTATCCAAATATATTTTAAAATATTGGCAGTGGCTAACTGTATTGAAAATATGCTTGTATCAAGCTTCTTTCAATCTTAGTCAGCCTTGCCAGTGAGGGACAATGAAATTATTTTTTGCAAATGATATTTCTGTCCCATTCTCTAGAAAATCACTCAAGACATTGTGGCTATAAGCACAATGACTCAAAATTTTTATTCTGTTGTTTCGATTAAACCATATTTACCGTCTTTGCGTCGGTATACAATACTTGTTCCTTCTGTTTCTCTATCAGCAAACACAAAGAAATCATGTCCTAGCAAATTCATTTGTAATACAGCTTCTTCAGAATCCATAGGTTTTAAGCTGAAATGTTTAGAACGAATAATTTCAATGTCGCTATCATTTGTTTCGACTTCTAATTCAGATGGTTCTGGAGTAGCTTCAGCTACTTCTGCCACGAATACTTCTTGATCCCCATGATCTCGATTTTTTCTGTTGACACGTGTTTTATATTTACGTACTTGACGCTCTAATTTGTCATTAACTAAGTCAATAGCTGCATATAAATCATCGTGTCGTTCCTCCGCTCTAAGTGTGACATTTTTGAGTGGAATTGTTACTTCAATTTTAGTTGCAGAATTAGCATACGTTTTAACTTTAACATGTGCTACTGCATTTGGAACGTTATTAAAATAGCGTTCTAATTTACCAATTTTGTCCTCAATATAGTTGCGGATTGCATCTGTAATAGTGAGGTTATCTCCATGAATTTCAAATCTAATCATAGTAATCTCTCCTTTAACCTCTATTGGTAATTCTTACTTATATCATACCACGTTCGGACTACCGTGCAAACGTATACACACTGAATTTTCTGACTTTATTTTCTAACAATTTACACCCCGCATGATGTATGGTTAATCCAGTAGTATAAATATCATCTACGAGTAATATTTCTTTATTTGTCAAGTCGATATCTAAAGAAATATAAAATGGATTAGATGCTTCAGCACGCTCTATTTTTGATAATTTTGATTGCTTAGGACGCAAATCCGTAGATAAAAGATTAATATATTGAATACCTTTATAAGCTAACACTGTGGTTACAGGATTAAAGGTTCTTGCATCATCTCTTACTTTCGGGGACGGAATTGGCACAACGTAGTCATATTTAATTTGAGGTAGCTTCAGTTGATATGCCAACACTTGCGCTAAATAGTGATCTTTCATAAATTTGTATTGATGGATGAGCGCTTTGATAATTCCTGTGTACTGATAATCACAATATAGCTGCGTCATTAATTGAAACCGATTTGCTAAAAACTGACAGTCTAAACACTGTTGCGTTGAATGACCACATTGATTTAGACATCTCGAACAACGTTGTTTTTTGTCTTTAATACGACAAGCTTGCCACAAACTTTCACATTGTGAACATATAAGTTTAGGCGGCTTGTATATATTTATAGCCGTTAATGGTTCATGGATGGGTTGAAGACATTGGAGGCATCTTCTCATCTAACCACCCTTTTTCTCTTGCCAAACGATTCATAGATTGCACCTCACGTCTAGCAGCAATCATGCTTAAACTTACGCCTTGATGTAAATACAATACCATGCCATCAGGTGCATGTGCTTTTCTCCCAACTCGACCAGCAATCTGTATCAATGCTGCCTTGCTAAATGTTTGTGCATCGATAACAATGACATCTAAATGTGCCATTGTGAAGCCTCTTTCTAAAATTGTTGTCGTAAAAACAATTTCGTAGTTCCCTTGTCTGAGCGCTTCAACCTTTTCAAAACGTAAGACATCTTCACTATATACGTAGGTGAGTGACGACAAAACAGCTTGATATCGATGATAGGCAGCTAACATCGTTTCTATATGATGAAAAAACACTAAAGTTATTCGTCGTTTATTTAGTTGATTTTGCAAAATGCGCACTAAAGTTTGTTGTTGTCGATTGCACTTCAACTTAAAATATTTAAAGCGTGGTACAGGAAGTGGATGTCGATGAAATCTAGCTGGTAAATATATGATTTGTTCATGATCAAATTGCGCTAATAACGCTTTAGGTGGCGTCGCAGTCATATAAATAATTGAAGCTTGTCTACAGGCTGCCATCTGAATTGCAATAAATAATGATGATTCCATAGCTAATGGAAAAGCATCTACTTCGTCAACAAAAATAAGGTCAAAATGATTTTTAAAACGATACAACTGATGAATCGTTGCAATGACAAAATGACCGTTAAATTGTTGTCTCGATTGCTGATGCAATACATCAATCTGTTCACCTTGAAAAGCATCCAGAATACGCTGACTAATTTCTAAAACAACATCTACTCTTGGAGATACAATAGCAACATTGTACCCCTTTTGTCTGGCATACTGAATACCAGGAAACATCATTTCCGTCTTACCAGCACCCGTTACTGCATAGAGTAATAATTTTTGGTGGTGCTGTATAGCATAAATCATTTTATTACTGGCATAACATTGTTGATCAGACAAATTAAATGGCAATGTGTACGAAGCGGTAGTCTTATTTCTCTTCGATTCTATTAATACATAATCTGTCATATTATCTACTCTTCCCAATTGAAGACAGTTACGGCAATAAACAATCTCTTCCTGATGATTACTTATATATTTATGAAAATATAGCATATCTCTATTGCCACATTGCAGACATACTATTCCTTTGTTATCGTTGTAAATTCCTTTTTGTTTCGATGCTACTGGCTCATTATCTTGAACATGAGATGCAGGTATTAATTGACCATAGCGTATGATTCTAGTCACCTCTTTTTAATGTAAAAAAAGACATGAATCATTGTTGATTCATGCCTCCCTCGAAATGCATTATTCTATAGAAATCTTTTTACCAAAACACCCTAATCCTAATCCACCTGAACCAAGATGTGTAGCAACAACTGGTCCAAATTCGGAATAATGAATATTATAGGATTCCGGATACTTTTCTTTCAATTCTCGGTAAAATGCCTTACCTTCTTCAATTTTATCTCCATTTATCACAAATATCGTCACTTCATCAAGCTCACTAGCAATGCGCATAATATTCTCTTCTAATGACTTATAAGCTCTTTTCTTAGTACGCACTTTTTCTTCCGGTACTATTTTCCCATCTTCAAAGCGTAATACAGGTTTCATCTTCAACATCGTACCAACCCAAGCTTGTGCACCGGTAATACGGCCACTTTTTTGTAGGTTTTTCAAATCATCTACAAATAAATACGCAGTTGTATGTTCACGAATTGCGCTTAATTCTTGAATAATGTCGTCAGGTGAAAAACCTTTGTCCACTAAGTTTATTGCATGTAACACATATGACCCTTCCATCATTGCAGCTAATTTGCTATCAAATGAATGCACATTAACGCCTTCGACCATTTCTCCAGCTTGTGTTGCAGATTGGTAGCTACCGCTGATACCGCTTGATAAACATATAACAATGATATCTGTGTAACCTTGATCTCGCAGTGCTTCATAGCGTTGAATCCACTCTCCAATAGCAGGTTGACTTGTAGTTGGTGGTGTTTTCGATGATAGCATTTTATGGTAAAACTGTTCCATGTCAACATCATTTGATTCAACAAATGTTTCTCCGTCGTCAAAGATGACACTAAGAGGTGCAACTGGAATTTGGTATTTATCTAGTAACTCTTGTGAGAGATAGCTTGTAGAATCAGTCATTACAGCAATCTTCATAGTAGTCCTCCTCAATTATACTTAATTCTCATTATAAAATAATTTAACTTAAAAGCAAACAACTATCCCCTCTTTAACAACGAGTCTGGCACATAATTAAATTTTAGGTTCTGAGCTCTATATTGGCAGTAGTTGACTGGATTGAAAATACGCTTATACCCAGCTTTTTTCAATCCTAGTCAACCTTGCCGGGGCGGGCCTACGAATTCATAATGAATTCTGTCCCGCTCCCTGCTCTTCTTAAAAAATAAATCACAATTTGCAATATCATCATTCGTCACACATGACATATGACACACAAGATAAATTTTTAAGCAGATTAAAACAGTGCTTTATTGTTTTGATATCATGCTGTATAGTTAAATTAATCGATACGCTATAGGGGGAATCAATTTTAATGAGCGAACCCATTATTACAATAAAAAAAGAACATATTATTGAAAATGTCATACACAAATCTAGATTTATCGCCCATATTAAACCAGTAAATAGTGAAGATGAGGCTAAACAATTTATTGCCGATATCAAGCAGCGTCATAAAGATGCAACACATCATTGTTCTGCCTATACAGTGGGAGCACACATGAATATTCAAAAAGCAAATGATGATGGAGAGCCTACTGGTACAGCTGGTGTGCCGATGTTGGATATTTTGAAAAAACTCGATGTTCATAATGTTTGTGTAGTTGTGACGCGCTATTTTGGAGGCATTAAACTTGGTGGTGGCGGTTTGATACGTGCATATAGTGGTGCCGTGCGTGATGTTATTTTTGCGGTAGGACGTGTAGAATTACGCGATGCCATTCCCGTTATTGTAACAGTTGCTTACGATTTAACTGGTAAATTCGAATATGAGTTAGCATCAACATCCTATATGCTTCGCGATACTACTTACCTTGATAAAGTCAGTTATCATATAGATGTAATCGCAGACGACTATGATGCTTTCATCGCATTTTTAAATCAACATACTGCTGGCAATTACACATTAACCACTGAAAAAACGAAAAAGTTACCTTTCGATATTTCTACAAATTAAAAAGCTACTCAGCCTGAAACAATATTATATATCAGGCTGAATAGCTTATTTTTTATTTATGTTCATGGTGATGGTTCTTCTTGGCAATTAACTTTAATAAAGGTCGATAATTATCATCAATTAATCCGGTAAATTCAACAATCATCTCAATCGTAATTAAAATCAAGATAAACATCAAGACAACACCTAATGGTTGTGATAAGTACAAAATGATACTTGATAGACTGAATAAAATGGCAATTGAATAAATCAATAACACCGTTTGTCTATGTGAATAACCCAAAGCCAACAATTTATGATGTAAATGTGACTTATCTGCTTGCATAATATGTTGCCCTTTCTTCACACGACGTATCATTGCAAATAAAGTATCGATAAATGGAACTGCAAGTATAATGATCGGGAAAAATAATGAAATAAACGTAATATTTTTAAAGCCTAGTAACGAAACAAAGCCAATAATAAAACCAATCATTAATGCACCACTATCGCCCAGAAAGATCTTTGCTGGATGAAAATTAAAGAATAAAAAGCCTAGCAGTGAACCAATCAATACGCTACAAATCATCGTTATAAAGATATTCCCTTGCAAAATAGCAATAAATGCTATTGTTAACAAAGCAATGATAGAAACACCTGACGCTAAACCGTCTAAACCATCAATAAGATTAATTGCATTTGTAATGGCTACAATCCAAATGATTGTAATTGGAATACTTAAAAACCCAAAATGAATAGTTGGTCCCATTGGAAACGAAATAAAGTCAATCGTAATGCCATAGAACACAATCACACTCGCTGCGACGACTTGCCCCAAAAGTTTAAGTAGTGGTTTTAAATCACATATGTCATCAATAAGTCCTACTACGTACATAATAAAAGCACCTATGATTAAGGGTTTTATTTCTCTTTCCATAGGATGACTAATCCAAATCCCAATAAGGAAAGAGAAAAGTATCACGGTGCCACCAAGAACCGAAACTGGTTGAGTATGAACTTTTCTAAAGTTCGGTTTATCAACAATATTGAGCTTTTTAGAAATAGCGATAACGATTGGTGTAATCATTAAACTAATCAACATCGTAATCACTATGAGCAATAATGTAAGCATCCGTTCACCTTCAATAGATATATTTCTTATTTTTAGCGCCTTATATTTTTTATTTGTTAAGACGTCAATATCATCAGTCATAAAGGTTCTCTATACGCACTGTGACATAAATACACTATATAATTGTGGTGTATGTTAACACATGTTGTCTATACAGTATAATAAATAAGAAGAAAATGTTTTTTCTTATCATACCATGGAAAATTTTATTTTAACATGAAAGACTGTAATTTAGCATAAATTTCTTTCCAGAGTTAATGACAAATTGTAAGTTTTCACTTACAATTACTAGTGGAGAAATAAAGGAGTCGGTAAATACATGTTGGAAGCAATCATTTATAATATTTCTGTCATGGTTGCAGGTATCTATTTATTCCACAGATTACAATATTCTGAGAATAAACGGGTAACTTTCTCTAAAGGCTATGTTACAGTTTTAATGACCCTTGTTGCACTATTATTAGCTGCTTATCCAATCCCATCATATAACGATGAATTTTTAGTACATTTAACGTTTGTACCATTGTTGTTTTTAGGACGTTATACCCATATGCCTTATACCCTTGCTGCAGCCACAATTGTCGCATTGGTTGATATCTTTGCCTATGGGAATTCAATATTATATGGTGTGACATTACTTGTCATAGCAGGCATTGTAAGTGCAATTGGTCCATTTTTAAAACAAAATGATATCGTGTCACTACTCATCTTAAATTTAATTAGTATCATTATTTTAGCTATTTTATCAATTTTCAGCCCGATATATGACATTAAAGAATTAATTATATTGATACCTGTATCATTTGTCTTAACTATTGCTTCAGCAGTAACGTTCGTAGATATTTGGCGTTTCTTTTCACTTGTCAATCGCTACGAAAATGAAGATAAATATGATTATTTAACTGGTTTAGGTAACGTTAAAGAATTTGACCGTCATCTTAATCATATTTCTCAACAAGCTGAAGAACATCACGAAAGCCTTGCATTGTTATTAATTGATATAGATGGATTTAAAGACGTCAATGATTCGTATTCACATAAATCAGGCGATGCTGTATTAAAGCAAATGTCCCAATTATTAAAGAATTATGTACCTAAGAAATTTAAAATTTTTAGAAATGGTGGCGAAGAGTTTTCTGTAGTTATACGCGATTATTCCTTAGACCAAAGCGTTAAACTTGCTGAAAATATCCGTCTAGGTGTAGAAAAATCATCATTTCATTTACCAAATAAAGAAGTTATTAAATTATCAGTGTCCATTGGTGTAGGTTATTTAACTAAAGATGATCACAAATCCCAACGAAAAGTATTTAAAGATGCTGATGATATGGTACATGTGGCTAAAAATGAAGGACGAAATCAAGTTATGTTTAATCCAATTATCAAATTATAAAGTACAATATCACTTTCCGTATTACACTATCATTCTGTACAAGACAGTATCTGAATGATAGTGTTTTTTGTATGAATAGCTCATGATTTTAAGTTTATCTTGACTCATTATTCATTTTAGTTAAAACTTCTATTATAATAGTGCAATATAGAAGTTATATAACTTGTACGTTGAACACCATAGATATACAAAAAAGGCAACGTTAAATTTTTTATGACTATATATTTTTATTCCACCTTGGAGGTGTCGCGTTATGTCTGATTCAATCACTATTATAGATGAAAATAAAGTGATTGATGTGGTTTTAATTGCAGGTCGAATTTTACTTGAAGCTGGTGCAGAAACTTACCGTGTTGAAGATACGATGAATAGAATTGCGCATAGCTATGGTTTACATGATACATATAGTTTTGTGACCTCAACCGCGATTATTTTTTCACTAAATGATCGCACAAGTACACGGCTCATTAGGATTAGAGAAAGAACTACCGATTTAGAAAAAATTGCATTAACCAACAGTCTTAGTAGAAAAATTGCCAATAATCAGTTGACAATCGATGAAGCCAAAAACGAATTAATTCATCTACGTCAAGCGTCATTGCAATTTTCATTTCTAACTAATTTCTTAGCGGCAGCCATTGCATGTGGATTTTTCTTATTTATGTTTGGTGGCGTAGCATCAGACTGCTGGATCGCAATATTGGCTGGGGGTGCTGCATTTTTAACATTTAGCTTTGTTCAGCGCTATATACAAATTAAATTTTTCTCAGAATTTGTAGCTTCAGCTGTGGTAATTAGTATTGCAGTGTTTTTCACTAAGATGGGCATTGCAACAAATCAAAACATTATTACTATTGCCAGCGTGATGCCTTTAGTACCTGGGATTTTAATATGTAACGCGATTCGTGATTTGATGGCAGGAGAGTTGCTAGCTGGTATGTCTCGTGGTGTAGAAGCCGCTTTAACTGCGTTTGCCATTGGTGCTGGTGTCGCAATTGTTTTATTACTATTCTAAGAAAGGCTGTTTATAAATGCTATTTTATTTATTTCATTTTACAATTAGTTTTATTTCTACAGTGCTTTTCTCAATTATTTTCAATGCACCTAAAAGATTACTCGTGGCATGTGGTTTCGTAGGCGCTGTTGCTTGGACGATTTATCAATACACCGTTGATTTAGATTTAGGTAAAGTAGGTGCTGCATTTTCTGGGAGCCTTATTTTAGGATTGCTAAGTCACGTTATGAGTAGACGATACAAACGTCCGGTCATTATTTTTATTGTTCCTGGAATTATTCCACTTGTCCCTGGTGGTGCTGCATATGAAGCAACCCGTTTCTTAGTATCAAATGATTACACACATGCTGTAAATACATTTTTAGAAGTGACACTTATTTCTGGCGCGATTGCCTTTGGTATTCTTGTTGCCGAAATTTTATATTATCTTTATACGCGAATCAAACAGTTTTTTGGGAAAATTAAAGGGAAATCTTATAAAAAATCTTATAATATGAACAATAGAGTTTAAGGGGTTGAATAACGATGAAAGCACAAATTATTGATAGATTAACAAGATATGTCAAAATAGATACACAATCAGATTCAAACTCACAAACTACACCCTCTACAGCTAAACAATGGGATTTATTAAATCTTTTACAAAGAGAGCTTGATGCTTTAGGTCTAGCAACTGAACTCGACGATAACGGTTATCTTTTCGCTACTATCGAGAGTAACATTGCGCATGATGTGCCTACAGTTGGCTTCTTGGCCCATGTAGATACATCTCCTGATTTTAATGCCAGTCATGTCAAACCTCAAATTATCTCATCATTTGATGGTCAACCGATTAAATTAGGCCAAACATCTCGAGTGCTTGATCCAGAGGTATTTCCTGAATTACAAGGCTTAGAAGGACACACATTGATGATTACTGATGGCACATCATTACTTGGGGCTGATGATAAAGCCGGTGTGGTTGAAATCATGGAAGCTGTAACATATTTAGTAGACCATCCTGAAATTAAGCATGGCCGTATTCGTATCGCTTTTACTCCTGATGAAGAAATTGGTAAAGGCCCTCACCATTTTGATGTTGCACTCTTTAATGCTGATTTTGCATATACAATGGATGGCAGTCAATATGGCGAGTTGCAATTTGAAAGTTTTAATGCAGCGGAAGCAACGATTACCTGCCATGGCGTAAATGTTCACCCTGGTTCTGCAAAAAATGTCATGGTTAATGCGATTTTACTCGGCCAACAATTTAATAGCTTATTGCCTCCTCAAGAGGTGCCAGAACGCACAGAAAATTACGAAGGTTTTTACCATTTAATGCATTTTAACGGCAATGTAGAAAAAGCAACCCTTCAGTATATTATTCGTGATCATGATCGCAAAAACTTTGAATTACGTAAGAAGAAATTACTTGAAATTCGAGACAATATAAATGCGCATTATGAAGATTTCCCAGTCAAAGTAGATATCGAAGATCAGTATTACAATATGGCAGAAAAAATTAAACCTTTACCTCATGTAATTGATATTCCTAAAAAAGTGTTTAGTGATTTAGGAATAACGCCAAACACTGCTCCTATTCGTGGTGGTACAGACGGTTCACAATTATCATTTATGGGCCTTCCAACACCTAATATCTTCACTGGATGCGGTAATTTCCATGGTCCATTTGAGTTTGCATCTATAGACGTTATGGAAAAAGCAGTACAAGTGGTGTTAGGCATAGTCGAAGAAGTCACACATTATAACAAATAATACGTGCTAACAAAATTGCAATTATAAGAAAATCGAATCTGGGACATTAAGTTCTTAAACAATGTAAAAAAGACAATTTCTATTAAAATTATTTGATAGAAATTGTCTTTTCTCTTATGTATTAGATAATATACAGCTCGTTATCATTTTAGGGGGATAAGATGTAGCCCCACGATGGTGTTTGAATTCATTGAATTCATTATCTGGGATTGTTTCAACAATTTCATTTACATATCGAGAAATATTATTTGTAGGAATAAGAATTGAAGTTTCCATTGGTAGTGTATAGTGTAAGTTGAGTCATGTTATAAGCTTTATACATAAGGCACCTCGTTCATTTAGTTTAGTAAAGTTTATTAAATGACACGAAAGTGCCTTATTTTTAAAGCATTTAAAGGTAAAATTACATGTTAATACGCAGTATTTATGGCGAGACTCCTGAGGGAACAGTGCCAGTCGAAGACAGGGGCCCCAACAGAGAGAAATACGAAAAGTATTTCGTCGATCAAAGCAAGTTGGGGTGGCTGAGACGGCACCCTAGGAAAGCGAAGCCATTCAATACGAAGTATTGTGAAAATAGAGAACAGCAACAAGATATTTTCTAATTGAAAATGATCTTACTGCTGTTTTTCTGAGATTTATGTCCCAGCCTCTCTCAATTTTTATCTATTATGTTTAATTTAACTGAACTTTTAACAATTTTAATGCCTGTACGACGTAGTGACGTAGCTGAACACCCATTTTAAAATCTGTAACCGTTTCAGGCATATCTATAAATGTGTTAAACATGGCTGTCACATGATAGTTCGCAAATAAATCAAATTTATCGCTTGTTGCACAAATAGCTATCGCTGGTTTTTGATGCTTTTCTGCAAGTTCTGCAATACGAATCGTTGTAGTTTCCATTAGACGATCTTCTTCTTTCAAGCCTTCTCCAAAAATAATTAAGTCTGCTTGCTCAATTAACTGATCTAAATGTGTAATTTGATCAACAAGTTCGTGACTCGTTACAATTTCGGCATCATATAAACCTTTCAAGATACCAGCTATCCCTCCTCCGGCACCACCACGTTCTATTGGGCCAATTGCTATTTTTAATTCATTTTTAATAAGTTCCCCTAAGTACCAAATCAAATTATCCACTTCAACTGCTGTTTCTCTAGAGATTCCTAGTGTTTGATATGATTGCATCATTTCACTATTCTTACCATATAGTCTGCTTGAAAAATCAGACATAACTTGAATGTTTACTTCTGCAAGTTTATCATTAACAGCTGTCAAATCCATATGTCTAATATATTTAATTATTTGTGCACCTTTTGTTGCATCAAGCGGCTGTGCCTCATCATCATAAAACGTTGCCCCTAACGCTTGAAGCATGCCGATGCCACCATCAAAGCAATCGAGTCCTCCTAGTGAGATAACAAGATGTTTTGAGCCATTATCTAGCGCAGTATTTATCATTTCACCGAGCCCATAACTTGTTCGTGCAGTAATTGGCTTTTTCCCTTTTACAAATAAGCTACCTTCTATAACTGTCGTTCCTTGCTCTGTTTGCCCATATACACTTTCAACCACATTCATATCCGCATCGTGTACATTAAGTCGATATTTAGTGCCTGATTGCCATAAAAAAACCGAGTCCATAAGTTCATGACGTCCATTAAATAATGGGACTTGTACAATATCTGCATCACTAATTTCACTGGCAACCGCTTCTTCTACATAACGGTTTGCCTGATAACTTGAAATGATATCTTTAAATTCATCCATAGCTACTAATACTCTCATCAACAATCACCTCATTAATTCTTTCAAAATCTGTATGTCAATCACTTTCGTTTCTCATCTAACATGATTAATATTTATTATCAACGTCCATTATACATAGCATACCATCTTTTTTCATATTATAAGAAAAAGAGCGGGTAAAAGTCGGTTATGACTTTATCTTCCCGCCCCGAAGTATCATTTTTATCGTTTAACTACATTTTAGATTGCTATAACTTCAAATTTATTATTCTTCTGCTTGAGCTAAAGAGGACACGTTAATATCTCGATGACTCGCATTCCACACCGCTTTGCCATCAACAAAATAAAACGCTTGTGGTGATTCGTGTTTCACTTGTGTTTTGTCAGCAATATAATCAGATAATTTTCTTTCTTCTTGCACAATTAAATAATAACCGTCCATATCTCTTTCATATAAAAACTTATTGAACTGATCATAAGCATTTGCAGATATTGGACATGTGTTACTGTGTTTCAATACAAATACGTATTTATTGTCTTCTAGTACCTGCTCAAACTGGTCAATCGAACTCAGCTTTATAGCCATTCTATTCACCTCTAAAATTTTATCATTTTGTGTAAGTTCATTGATTTCATTTTCATTAATTACTCGATTAAACTACTCAGTGGGTTCAATTATACACATTATATAAGATGTTGTTAACCAATATTTATTAATTTGCATATATTAATAATGTAATATAACAACTTAATGCTGTTTCTGCTTTAATCTTTGATAAAAGTCGTCATCAAGTTTACTTAGGTCTTTACCCTCTTTCGGCAGTTGCTCAACATTAATTTTTTTAATTTGATTACTTAACTTAATTGTAGTGACACGCGTTTCGTAGTAATTTTGTAAACTATAATACATTTCAATGGCATTTTTACGTGCACTATTGACATTTTTGTCAGTAATATTCGTTTGATTAATATCTAGAATTTGCTTTTTAATTAATGGAATAATATGACGATCTACCTCGTCTTCTGGGTGTGCTTTTTGACTATTATTCAAATATTTTTTGGCAGCATTCTTTAAGTCCTCGTTGTTATTTTCTAGTTTTAGCGTTAATTGCTTGGCATCTTCTTGATTTTGAGCATTTTTTATATCTTCTTCAACGTTAGAACGTTTCTTCTCAAATACTTTTGTATAGTCTAAAATCTCTTCATTGGCTTTTATAGATTTATTACACAATTCTATGAAATCCATTAATTCATTTATTTTAGCGCGCTTCTGTTTAACTGTCGCTAAGTAATCTTTCTTTAATGCTTTGGCTTCTTTCGTCTTTGCTGGGGTGGATTTCGCTAATTTTTCATATTTTTCAAATGTAGGCAAAAGATGTCGATGCATATCTTTTTGTAATATTTCAAAATCCTTTTTATTTTTATCGGTTGTATCAGTATTACTTAATTGTTCGATTTGTTTTAATTGGATGCTATCCATCACTTTTTCAACATCTTCTTGTTTAGCTTCTGCAGGTGCTAAGTCTTTTTCAAATTGCTTGGCTGCAGATTGTTTATCGTTGCTACATGAAACGAGCAATAAACAGCATAAGATAATAGAAATAACGGTAAATTTTCTCATATTTGCACTCCTATCAACAAACATTATACAGAAAGCTATTTATAAAGAAAATAAATTATGTTATATTATGGCAGAATTTGACTTTACAAGCCAGGGGAGCTCGCCATGTACGCACAAGTCCAACCATTCATACAAGATACTCAAATGTTAAACGATTTTGCTCATCGGTACAAACAAACGAAAGAAATATTATTTCAATTACTTGATTCACCCGTTCAATTCACACAGCATATTGGTGGCACACGCCATATGAAGTACCCTACTGAACCTATTTTAGATATTTTAGTAGGCGTTGAAAATTTACATCAAATTACTGCTTTAGATGAAAAAAGATTAAACTATGTTGGATTCTATCGTTTGCATCATGCTTATCATAAAAAAGTGATGATGGCTCAATTTAATAATTTGACTGAATTAAAACAAATCAGTCGTCTACATATTATTCAGATGTCTCACCCTATTTTTAAGCAATATCAAACAATTGACCATTTATTAGAGACAGATATTTCATTTGCAACACAATTTGCTAGCTATAAAGAACAGATTATCTCACAACAAACAAGCATTAGAAGTTATGAAGCGCAAAAAGAGGCATTTTTTATACATATGACTCAACATAGAAATTACAAGTTATAAGTGTAGGTAGATTTCTGTAATTATATGCTAAAAGTAGCGTCTATTTTTCAAGCAATTCAATTATAAAGTTGCTATAATAAACATTAGATTATAGAAGTAAGGAAAGGATGTACTTATTTTGAGTCAGGAAGACATCTTAACGGATTTACAGAAGCTCGTACCACGTGACATTATCAAAATAAACGAGCCACTTAAGCATTACACTTATACTAAAACGGGCGGTAATGCTGATTTTTATTTATCTCCAACTAAGAACGAAGAAGTTCAAGCCATAGTCCGCTATGCAAGACAGCATGATATTCCAGTTACATATTTAGGTAATGGTTCAAACATTATCATTCGTGAAGGAGGTATTCGTGGCATTGTCATTAGTTTGTTGTCATTAAACCATATTGCTGTTTCTGATGATGCCATTATTGCTGGTAGTGGTGCAGCGATTATTGATGTATCTAAAGCTGCAAGAGATCATGCTCTAACTGGTCTAGAATTTGCTTGCGGTATTCCTGGTTCCATTGGCGGCGCTGTCTATATGAACGCTGGTGCTTATGGTGGGGAAGTTAAAGATTGCATCGATTACGCTCTATGTGTAAATGAGCAGGGTGATTTACTTAAATTTACCAACCAAGAATTAGAACTTGATTATCGAAACAGTATTGTGCAACAACAACATTTAGTTGTACTAGAAGCTGCTTTTACTTTAGCGCCAGGACAATTAGATGATATACAAGCTAAAATGGACGATTTAACTGAACGTCGTGAAAGTAAACAGCCATTAGAATATCCTTCTTGCGGCAGTGTTTTCCAACGTCCACCTGGACATTTTGCTGGTAAGTTGATCCAAGATTCTAATCTTCAAGGTCATAGAATTGGTGGTGTTGAAGTGTCTAAAAAACACGCTGGCTTTATGGTTAACGTAGATAATGGCACTGCCACAGATTATGAAAATTTAATTCATCATGTTCAACAAGTGGTCAAAGAAAAATTTGATGTAGAGTTGCACCGTGAAGTACGTATTATTGGTGATCCTCCTGACAAACATTAAAATGTCGAGGTGACCTTATTATGCCAATTGTATACGGTTCAATTGTAGATCATGAAACAAGATGCATTCACTATCATACACAATTAGACATTATTGCAATTAAATTCAAATGCTGCCAAAAATATTACCCGTGCTATCAATGCCATAATGAGCATGAGCTTCATGAAATTGAACGCTGGCCTGAACACGAATTTGATATTAAGGCAGTAATGTGTGGCGTGTGTCGGCATGAAATGACAATTAATAAATATATGTTGATTGAAAACTGTCCACAATGTAGCGCCCACTTTAATAATCGTTGTAAATTTCATTATCATTTGTATTTCGTAATATAAGGCTTTATATCCCTCTGTTGCTTAACAAATTGAATATTAAAACTGTATCACTCAGATAAGAATCTGGGACATTATTAAGTTTTAAGCTATGAACTAAATATTGGCCATAGTTGACTGGATTGAAAATACGCTGATACCAAGTTTATTTCAATCCTAGTCAACCTTGCCAAGGCGGGACTATGAATTCATTATAAATGTTGTCCCGCTCCCCATTTATCACTTAATCAAATTAACAAAGTACTTTCATACAAATCAATCGCATCATTTTATAAATACTCAATGTAAGCGAGAATGAAAATTTAAAATCACATAACAAGACAATCTTAATTTTACAAAAAATGATGGCATCAATAACAAAAAACGGCAATCTCTATTTTATTTCAATAGAAATTGTCGTTTTTGTTTAAATTGGAATTGATTTAAATTCCAGATATTATTTGGTTATACATTAGCTAAACAAGATGTCTTGAAATTTAGGATACCTTTATAGTCATTTTTATTTTTCTACTTGATCTAATATATGGTTTAAGGCCTCGATTTGTTTAATGGTTGTTGTTGTACCACCAGCACTAAAGTACCATAATTTAGGATCAACTTCATATACATGACCTGATTTGATAGCTTTAACATGTTTAATAACATCATTTTTTAGTACCTGTTTGGCTGATGATTTACCGCTAACAACTGAACCTCTATCCATAGCTAAAATAATATCAGGATCTTTTGAAGTTATATATTCATTATTAATATTTTGACCATGTGGACTTGCTTTAACATGTTGATCTGCCGGTTTAAATCCTAATGTGTTAAATAGTAAATCACCAAAGCGTCCACCTGGACCAAATGTTGATAATTCACCTTCATTTACTAATAGATACATCAATGATTTATCTGTTTTTGCTGTACGTTTTTTCGTATCTGCAATTTTTTTATCCAATTCGTCATTTAATGCTTTGGCTTTATCTTCTTTACCGTAAATTTTACCTAAATCTGTAGTTACTTTTTTCATATCTTGTAAATAATTTTTTTCACTAGAACCTACATAAACAATTTTGGCATTCGGCGCTGCTTTTTTAAATTCATCTAAGTTTTTTTGACTTGCCGTACGTCCAGAAATATAAATGACATCTGGTTTTGCTTGTGCGACTCTATCAAAATTAACTTCTTTCATTTTACCAGTGTTGATGTATTTATCATCTTTAAATTCTGATAAAAATTGTGGTACTGATGACACACCTTCACCTTTAGGTAACGCTTTAATCGTATCTTGCACACCAAATGCTTTCATCAAATCCACTGCAGCATAATCAAATACAACTGCACGTTTTGGATTTTTAGGCACTTCTACTGTGTCTTTAATTGTTTTAGCATCACTACCATCTTGTTTCTCTCCGCGTGCTTTATAATTGTTAACTATTTTAACAGTGTCTTTTGTATTTGATGACTTATCATCTGAGCTATTATTTCCACTATCTTTACCACATGCCGCTAATACTAAGACAATACTCAAAATTAAAAATAAGATGCTTTTTCTCATAGCTGTATTTCTCCTTTTAATACAATAAATTTCACGTCTTGTTTGCATTCTGTCGTCTTTAGTTCTATTAGATTAAGTCATAAGTACCCCTCCCACTATAAATTTTATGATTACTATATTTTAGAAAGTAAGTCATCATTATTAAAATAAAGACAAATTTTTTGTCCTCTAATTTCTTCAATCGCAACTGACATATCATATAATCGATTCAATATATGGCTGTCGATAACTTGATCTTTAACGCCCTCTTTTATTACATAACCATCTTTCAATGCAATAATATAATCTGAATAACATGATGCAAAATTAATGTCATGTAAGACGATGACGATTGTTTTATTAAAATCACGGCATAGGCGTTTTAACGTTTGCATAATTTGTACTGAATGTTTCATATCTAAGTTATTAAGTGGTTCATCTAATAAAATATAATCCGTGTCTTGAGCAATTGTCATTGCGATATAGGCACGTTGTCGTTGCCCACCTGACAATGCTTTTATATTACGGTCTCGAATGTGTTGTAAATTTAATAATTTAATGGCTGATTCCACATGCTCCATATCGTCTTTATTTAAGCGCCCTTTACAATACGGAAAACGTCCAAACTGAACTAACTGCTCAACTGTAATATTCATATCCGTATGGTTTGATTGCTTTAATATGCTTAACTTTTTTGCTAAGTCGTTATGATTAAAGTCTTTAATTGCATGACCTTCTATGACAATTTCACCTTGATCATGCTTAACAATTCGACTTATCGCTGATAATAATGTACTTTTCCCAGCGCCATTGGGACCGATTAATGAAGTTAATTTTCCACGTTGAATTGTCACTGTAATATCATGTAAAATCTCTTTCCCTTGTATAGATTGCGTTACGTTTCTCACTTCAATCATGACGACTGTCTCCTTTTCATTAAAAGATAAATAAAGTAACTACCACCAACTAAATCAATAATAATGCTGACTTCTGACGTAGCATCAAATAAGTTTTCAACGATCCATTCTGCAACGAATAAGCCAATCCAACTTAAACATATTGTTACTGGAATCAATATTTTATGTTTGTAAGTACGCATATATTCATGTGCAAGGTTTACTGTTAATAGACCTAAAAAAGTGATTGGTCCAACTAATGCAGTTGAAATAGATACCAACATACATACCAAAATGAGTACACCACGGATCACACGTTCATAATTAATACCTAGGTTAATTGCTTGTGCTCTACCTAGAAGTAGTACATCTAAGTATGCTGCACTTCTATACGCAACTACTACAAGCACAATAAGAAAGACGCCTGATAGCCAAACTAATGTCGTATTAGAACCATTAAAATTAGCGAACATCGCACTTTGAACAGCTAAAAATGCATCAGGATCCATGATTAGTTGAATAAAATTCGTAATACTACGGAAAAAGGTTCCTAAAACAAAGCCAACCAACAGAATGAAATAAACTGAAAAGTGACCTAACTTGAAAATACCTTCAAATAATATTAATGAAAACACAACCATTGTCATGAGTGTGATCGCAAAGTTAATATAGATGTTTGTTTGAATCTCAGATTGTATACCAAATAAAAATACTGGTAAAACTTTGACAAATAGATATACAGAATCTAAACCCATGATTGAAGGTGTTAATAAACGATTTCGCGTAATTGCTTGAAATAATACCACTGCTGTACCAATTGAACCACCAACCAATAAAATTAAAAGCGCTTTACGTAAACGACTTTGAAGTTGATAATCAAAAATATCAGGGTCTAAACCAACAAACAAATAAAATATTGCAGCAATTATCGAAATTCCAATCAGTAGGATTAATTTTTTATTCAAGCTCATTAGCATAATTTTTCCTACCTTTCATTAATAGGATTAAAAAGATAATGGTTCCAAAGACACCTATTGTTAACCCAATATTGATTTCATATGGAAAAACGATTAAACGACCAATAATATCAGAAATAAGCACAAAACAAGCGCCTAATAACATCGTATGTGGCAAGGTATTCTTTAAATGATCTCCTCTATAAATAGAGATAATATTAGGAACGATTAAGCCTAAAAATGGTAACGTACCGACAGTTACAACGACTAAGGCAGTCATCGTTGCAGTAATAAAAAGCGCGATATTAACCATTAATTCATAATTCACTCCCAAATTATGACTAAATTCTTTACCCATACCGACAATTGTAAAATACTGTGCAAACGCATAAGTCACTATTAAAAGTGGAATACTTAAATATAACACTTCATAACGTCCACTTGTAATAATGGCAAAATTACCATTTAGCCAATTACCTATACTTTGTACCGCATTGGTCCTTAACGCAATAAACGTTGTAAAACTAGACACAATACCACCTAACATAATGCCAAGCAACGGTATAAAAATAACTTCTTTCACCTGTATAAGGGATACTAATTTTACAAACAAAGCAGTACCAATTAAGCTGCAACCTACTGCAAACAATAGTTTTAACATAATTGGACTTTCAGGAAAGACAGTAAGTGAGATTAAAATACCTAATTTTGCCCATTCCATAGTTCCGGCCGTCGTTGGACTCACAAATTTATTTTGCATCATATGTTGCATCATTAAACCTGCTAGTGCTATAGAACTACCAGAGATTAAAATACTCACGGTTCGTGGTATACGACTTGAAATCAAAATATTTATCTGTTCTGAAGACAGATGAAAAATATCCGTTAAAGCAAGTTTACTCACACCGACAAATAACGACACGATAGTTAAGATGATGACAAGGGTCACTAACACATAGCTTTTCAATAAAAATTTCATTTTCATTAACCCCAACGTATATATTGAATGCGATAATGATAATCATTATCATTTATTATATTATCGCCCACTACCTTATTTGGCAATACTTATTTTAGAATATTCTGAAATTTATACTTATATTTATAGAAAACCTGTTGTATTTAATTAAAAAAGTGGACGTAAATGCCTTCAACCAATTGTCTGCCCACTTTATTATTTTTCTTAAATTAAGACCTATTATGACTAAGTCAAGTCCTCCTGCCCCTTGTTTATTCATCAAACTGACACTCGAGCAAAAGTCAAAATATCACTCATCAACTCAGATTGAGTAAATTCAGAATGAATGTAGATATATAAGCATTTTAGGACGCTATGATACAACGTCTGGACAAATTGTTACGACTCATGTGACAAAGCACATGATATTCAAGATTAGCTGAAGGTATAGACTCGTAAGAAAGCAAACCAATATTACAAATTATTGTAAATAGAACAGCCAGTAAATGAATTTATAAGAAAACTCATTTACTGGCTAATTTTTCTAGGAATGATATCCCCACTTCAACCATTATGGATAATTATTTTTGTGCTTTATCTAATACTTTATTTAGCCCATCAATTTGTTTAATTGTTGTAGAAGTTGAACCAGAACTGAAGTACCATAATTTTGGATCTAATTCAAAGACATTATCTTCTTTGACTGCTTTAACATCTTTAATGACATCATTACCTAACACTTGTTTAGCAGTTGATTTACCACCAACAACAGAACCTCTATCCATCGCTAAAATAATTTCAGGATCTTTCTTAGTTATATATTCATTATTTACATTTTGACCATGTGGGCTTGGTTTAACATCTTTATCTGCTGGTTTAAATCCTAATGTGTCAAAGACTAAGCCACCAAAACGTCCACCAGGGCCGAATGTTGATAACTCTCCCTCATTTACTAATAAATACATTGTTGATTTATTTACTTTTTTTGCTTTAGTTTTGACGTCAGCAATCTTATCGTCTAATTTCTTGTTTAAATCTTTTGCTTTGTCTTCTTTATTGTAGATTTTACCTAAATTTGTTGTTACTTTTTTCATGTCATTCACATAATTTTTCTCACTAGCACCAACATAAACAACTTTTGCTTTTGGTGCTGCCTTTTTAAATTCATCTAAATTCTTTTGGCTTGCTGTTCTTCCTGAAATATAAATGACATCTGGTTTAGCCGCAGCAATTTTATCAAAATTAACTTCTTTTAAGTTACCTGTATTCTCGTATTTATCTGATTTAAATTCATCTAAAAATTTTGGTAATGAAGCATTATTTTCACCTTTCGGCAAACCTTTAATTTGATCTTCTACACCAAATTCTTTTAATGTATCGAGCGCACCGTAATCTAAAACAATAGCTTTTTTAGGATTTTTAGGAACTTTTACTGTGTTTTTTACTTTTTTAGCGTCACTACCATCTCTTTTATCGCCTTGTGCTTCAAAATTATTATTAATTTTCACTGTGCCTTTTGATTCGCCACTCTTTGTTTCTGAATCTTTAGATTGATTACCACATGCAGCTAGCACTAAGACTAAACTTAAGATTAAAAATAAAACTGTTTTTTTCATTATATATAACTCCTAACGTTTTAATATTTATTGTTGAATTATAAAGCTATTTTTAATGATTAAAGCTTAATACTTCAATGGTATCCCCTCCTTATTTTGCTCTAGTATTGATAATTAAGTGACATCTTCTACTAATTGTTCATCAAAATAAAGACAAATTCGTTGTCCTTTAATACTTTCAATCGCAACATTCATATCATAAAGTTCTTGTAATACCTCTTTTTGAATTACGGCATCCTTTTCATCAGCTTTAACTAATTCACCATCTTTTAAGGCAATAATGTTATCAGAATAGCAAGAGGCAAAGTTAATATCATGTAGGACAATAACAATCGTCTTATTTAATTCACGACATAACCTACGCAGTGTTTGCATTATTTGTACTGAGTGTTTCATATCCAAATTATTTAAAGGTTCATCTAATAATATGTAGTCAGTATTTTGAGCAATGGTCATTGCAATATATGCACGTTGTCGTTGTCCACCAGATAATGTTTTTAAATCTCGCTGACGTATATCTTCTAAATGTAATAAATTTATTGCATAATCGACTTGTTCATAGTCATCTTCTTTCATTCGACCTTTTGAATATGGAAATCGTCCAAAATTGACAAGTTGTTCTACAGTGATGTTCATGTCAGTATGGTTTGTTTGCTTTAATATACTTAATTTCTGTGCTAAAAGATTTTTTCTATATGCAGCAATATCAATATCCTCTAATTCTATTACACCGCTATCGTGTTCGATAATTCGACTAATCGCTGATAACAAGGTGCTTTTTCCAGCACCATTAGGTCCGATAAGTGATGTTAGACGGCCTTTTTTAATATCAACTGATATATCTTTTAATATTGCTTTACCTTGAATCGATTGCGTCATATTTTTTATCCGGATCAATTTGTATTTCTCCTTTTTATTAATAAGTAGATAAAATAACTACCTCCAATGAGATCGATGATAAGACTGACTTCAGTAGTCGCTTCAAATAAGTTTTCAACTATCCATTGTGCAACAAACAAGCTTATCCACCCCATCAATATGGTAGCTGGTAAAATATATTTATGTTGAAAAGTTTTCATAAATTCATGTGCCAAATTTACCGTTAGTAATCCTAGAAAAGTAATAGGACCAACAAGAGCCGTAGATATAGAAACTAATAAAGCCACTAGAATAAGCAACAATCGTGTTACCCTTGAATAATTTACACCTAAGTTCATTGCTTGTGCCCTGCCAAGCAGTAAGACATCTAAATAAGGTAAAATAACAATGATAACAATGACAAGCGTGCACAATAAAATAGCTGAGCCAATGACTAAATTAGAATTAGATGCATCAAAATTTGCAAACATCGCACTTTGTACTGCTAAAAATGAATCAGGATCCATAATTAACTGAATAAAGCTTGTAATACTTCTAAAAAATGTCCCTAAAATAACGCCAACTAGCAGAATAAAATAAACTGAGAAATTGCCCACTTTAAACATAAACTGAAACAAGATTAAGGCAAATAACACCATTCCCACGAGAGTGAGTGCAAAGTTTAAATAAATATTCGTCACAAATTGTGATTGTGCACCTAATAAAAAGATTGGTATAACTTTGGCAAATAAGTAGACACTATCCAGTCCCATAATTGAAGGTGTCAACAAGCGATTTCTCGTAATTGCTTGAAAGACAACTACTGACGTACCAATCGCACCACCTACCAAAATAATTAAAATAAATTTACGAAAACGACTTTGAAACTGATAGTCAAAAATCTCATAATCTAGACCAACAAATAAATAGAATAAAGCCGCAATTACTGTGACACCAATAAGTGCGCACAGCTTTTTATTCAAAGTCATTTGCATAATTTTTCCTACCTTTCATTAATAAGACAAGGAAAATCACTGTGCCAAAGACGCCAATCGTTAAGCCAATATTTATTTCAAATGGATAAACAATCAGTCGTCCTATGATATCTGAAAACAACACAAAACATGCGCCTAACATCATTGTATGTGGGAGCGCGTTTTTCAAATGATCCCCGCGATATATTGAGATGATATTGGGAACAATAAGTCCAAGAAAAGGTAGTGTTCCCACTGTAACAACTACAAGTGCTGTAATACTAGCCGTAATAAATAATGCAATTCGAACAATCTGTTCATAATTCACACCTAAATTGTGGCTAAAGTCCTTACCCATACCAGCAATGGTAAAATGATTGGCAAAGATATATGTAATGATTAATAGTGGAATGCTTAAATATAAAATTTCATAGCGCCCACTCGTGATAATGGCAAAATTCCCATTAAGCCAGTTACCAATGCTCTGTACTGCGTTTGTTCTTAAAGCAATAAATGTCGTAAAACTAGACACTATGCCACCCAACATAATACCAAGTAAAGGTACAAATATAACTTCCTTCACTCTTATCATCTCGATTAATTTTACAAATAAAAAAGTTCCAAAAAGGCTACATAAAACGGCAAAAGCAAGTTTCAGTAAGATATGTCCTTGAGGAAAGCAAACGAGAGAGATAAGTATACCTAGCTTTGCCCACTCCATCGTACCTGCAGTTGTGGGACTAACAAATTTATTTTGCATCATTTGCTGCATAATTAAGCCAGCTAATGCTAATGTACTACCAGAAATCAGTATACTTACTGTCCGAGGTATACGGCTCGAAAGCAGTATGTTTAACTGTTCTTTTGTTAAATGAAAGATATCAGTAATTGATAATTGGCTAACGCCAACAAACAATGAAATGATTGACATTATCACTAAACAAATAAGCAGTGTATAGCCTTTTAATAGCAATTTCATTTCCTACATGCTCCTTCAATAATCTACAAATGCTCGCGAAGATAAATCCTTCGACAATGATAATCATTATCATTTATTACTATCTTATCGTTTATAAATATGTTTTTCAATATGTTTTTTTATTTTTGATATTAATCAAAACTACAGATAAATTGGTTAAATCTATTAGTTATTTTGTTATAACAATTATGATATTTAAATAGCTGAGTAAATTATGATTAATGATTGGCAGCCATAGTAGCGGATTGTTTTGATTAGACGTTAATATGCAACTGACAAATTGTCATGGTATTGAAGCTTCACATAAAAAAACAAACCCAACGATTAGTCAGGTTTGTTCATTAGCATATCTTATTTGCTATTATCTTTTAATTTTCAAAAATGAAATCTTCGTCACGTAACGCTTCAACATTTAATGCTAATGTGTAGCCATCACCTTTAACTGAGAAGAAGTCATGATTTTTAGTCGTTGTGTCTAAGGCATTTTCAATAATTGGATTAAAATCTTTTTCCTCAAAGTAAGGATCAAATCCCAAGTTTGATAATGCTTTATTACCATTGTATTTCACGTAGTTCAATACATCTTCAGTTAAACCAATGTCATCGTAAAGCATATGTGTATAAGAGACTTCATTACTATATAAATCTTCTAACAGTACATACATTTCTTTATCCGCTTGTTGTTTTTCATTTTCAGATAATTCATTGCGTAAACTTTGTGCATCAATACCAGTAAAGACACCATGAATTGATTCATCTAGAAGAATTTTACGGATAATTTCGCCCGACGTTGTCATTTTACCTTGTCCAGCAAGATAAAGTGGGTAGTAAAAACCAGAATAAAATAAGAATGTCTCTAAAAATACGCTTGATACCCGAGCAATATATTGATCATAAATTGAAGCTTCTTTACCCCAAAGCTTATGATAGTTTTCGATAATTTTATCTGCTTTATATTTTAGGTGTGGTTCTTCAATTACCCATGTATCTAATAAATAGTTTGTTTCACTAGATGGCAAAAGCGTCGTAAAAATATGAGAGTAGCTTTTAGCATGAATTTGTTCCATCATGGCCATAAATGAATAAACTGCTTTTTTACGTAAATCAGTTGTATGTAGCATAATCAATGGCATACCATCATCTGCTTGATGTGTGTCTAGTCCAGTCAATCCAGCTAGTGCTCTCTTAAATGTATTTCTCTCATCATCCGTTAACGTCTTCCAACTTGCGATATCTTTTGACACTTTAAACTCTGTTTCCACCCACATTTGTGAGATGTTTTGACGCCAAAACATATTTGTCATATCTTCTTGTGTATTCCAATTGACTGCCTTCATATAATGATAATTCCTCCTATCGTTTGTTTATAAGTCATTCATATTAACAATTGGCGTATATGTGCACAAAAAGCAAAAGCATTTCTGCAAAGCGTTTGCGAATTGATGACATACCTAACCTATCTTGTTTACTGTATTACTTTATATGGGGTCCAGCTTGCTTTACTCGTTAAAATGCAGATTGCATTTCTCATTGCTAAGACCCCGGTTTTCTCTTTAAACAGAGTCACGTGTATTGTTTAAATTGCACAGCTTGTACATTCTTCTACACTTAATAGTTTGTTACGTGTGTAATATAACGATTTAAGTCCTTTATAATGGGCATACACATATAGACGTGATAATTCACGTGTAGAAATCTCTGAATTTACATATAAAATTGTTGAGATTCCTTGGTCAATATGCGTTTGAATTGTTGCAATTAAATCGATTAACTTCATTTGATCAGTATTAAATGCTGATTTATAGTACCACATTGTTTCAGGTGATAAGAAAGGCATAGGATAAAATGTTTCAGCATTTCCATATGTACGGCGTTCTATTTGATCAACGATAGGCATAACAGAGCTTGTTGCATTCTGTACATATGAAATACTTTGTGTCGGTGCGATAGCTAAGCGATAAGCATGATATAAACCATGTGCTTCAACTTGTTGCTGTAAAGCTTTCCAATCTTCAGCAGTAGGAATTTCTATTCCTTCGAATAACTGTTGAACTTTAGCGAAACGTGGTGTGATATCTTGTGCCGTGTAAAAACTAAAGTATTTTCCATTTGCATAATCTGATTGTTCAAAATCTTGATATACTTGGCCACGTTCCTTAGCAATTTGCATTGAGCGCTCAAGTGAATAATAGTTCATCATCATAAAGAAGACATTCGCAAAATCTTTTGCCTCTTCAGACTCATAACCAATTTTATTTTTTGCAAAATAACCATGTAGGTTCATTACACCGAGACCTACTGAATGTAACTCACTATTAGCTTTGCGCACACCTGGTGCATTTTGAATATTCGCTTCATCACTTACAACAGTTAACGCATCCATACCTGTAAATACAGAATCTCTAAACTTACCTGTCTCCATCACATTAACAATATTTAAAGAACCTAAATTACATGAGATATCACGTTTAATTTCATCATCAATACCATAGTCGTTAATAATTGATGTCTCTTGTAATTGGAAAATTTCTGTACACAGATTGCTCATTTTAATTTGACCAATATTAGAATTAGCGTGTACTTTGTTCGCATTATCTTTAAACATTAAATATGGATAACCTGATTGTAATTGTGTTTGTGCAATTGTATTCAACATTTCACGTGCATCTTTTTTCTTCTTGATTATATTAGGATTGGCAACCATATCATCGTAATACTGCTCTAAATCGATATCATCAAGTGTTACACCATACTCTTGTTTAACTGTGTGTGGCGCAAACATATAAAAATCTTTTCCTTCTTTAGCTAAATCAAAGAATTTTGATGGCACAATTAAGCCTGTTGAAATCGTTGATAGACGTAAATCCTCGTCAGCATTAACCTTTTTAGTATCTAAAAATTCTTCAACATCATAGTGGAATATATTTAAATATACAGCACCTGCACCTGGACGTTGTCCTAGTTGGTCTGCATAACTAAATCCACCTTCTAGTGATTTTGCGACTGGTAATACCCCTTTAGCCACACCTTTAATTCCTTTAATTGCTTCACCACGAGCACGTAATTTAGATAAATTAATGGCTACACCGCCACCGATTTTACTTAATTGTTTTGCTGTTGAATCAATAAAGTTAATAGAATTTAAACTATCATCTACTTCTAATAAAAAGCATGAGACTAATTCACCACGTCGAGCGCGACCTGCGTTTAAAAATGTCGGCGTCGCTGGTTGATAACGTTGTTCTACCATGGCTGAGATAAATTGTTTTGCTTGTGCTTTATTACCATTAGCTAAATACAGTGCTACGATTGTCACGTGCTGATTATAATCTTCCAAATATTGTGATTTATCATTCGTTTTTAACGCGTAATCTTTATAAAACTTACTTGCTGACATATAACTTGCAAAGTTAAATTCAATTGACTTGGCAAAATCAGTTATCTCACGTAAGTCTATCTCACTATATTTATCGAACACATTAAAATAAAAATCATGGTCTACTAAATAATGTAAGCGCTCAATTTCGTCATCAAAGTAAATTGTTTTATCGTGAATCTCTTCAAGATAAACCTTTAATGCTTCTTGATCTTTCTCTAAATTAAAGAAACCACTCTCTTTACGTTTGGTTACTTCATTATTTAGTTCAATATGATTGTATTTTTTCTCGTTCATAATTTTCATTAAATTGACCCACCTTGTCCTTAAATTCTTTCACGTCACTGTTTGATCCTTGAACCTCAAATTTCATTAGTAATGGCACGTTATATTGTTCAGAAATCGTCTGTCCAGCCTTCGCAAAGTTTTGTCCCCAGTTGCGATTGCCGCTTGCAGCAACTGCTTGCAAGTGCTGATGATTGACTTGTAGAAATTGCTGTACTTCTTGTGGCACTTCACCAAAGCCAATTGTCCCTGTTACTAAAATATAAGGCTCATTTACTTCTTCTTGACAATTATCTTCTGTTATTTCCATAACATCTGATAATTCGGTTCTTTTAATAAATCGTTGAACATTTCCTGAAAATGAAAAATAAATAACTTTCATTTAATCGCCTTCTTTCATCAATCTTGTATTAAAAAATAAAGATTTCTTGCTAGAAACCGAATTGCACTAGTATTGCATGGATATGTGTCGTGTTGTTTATAACATGTTCATTTGTTACTGCGTAGTATGTTGTTTAGTATAAATTCATGTTATGTTTTAAAATACGTCATAACAAATTAAACGCTATCGCTCATTTTTTCTGTGCTGATGAAACATCATTAGACTATCATTTATGTCAGTCATCCATTTTATAGTTGTTCAATGCCTCATATAAACACTACATCTTGTGTATAAAGCAAAAACGAACTATATGTATAATAGTAAAATTTCTCTAATGCATAACGAATATGGTGAGAAATTAGCCTTATTTAGTGTTATTTTGCTTAAATATTGACTTTTTTATTGCATTCTATTTTAGAAGTAAACACTATATATTGTGTTGGTTTTCAAAAACCAACACAACATTCTGTGTTTCATTATACATAATATCCTTAATTATTAAAAGTTTGAGATTGCTCCTTAACGTTCGGAATTTCGAATAAACGTGCGTCACTGTAAGTTTAAAATAGCTCAAAAAAATATTTTACATTTTTGTGAGCATTAATGCTTGCATTTATAAAATTTTTCTTAAATAGCTTTATCGTCCGGGTTGGCGTCATTTTTGAAGCTATTAATTCAAACATAAAAATATGGTATACAATCTTAATTTAAAATTTTATACAAATATTCCGGATATTTAATTTATTTCCAAATAGAACGTATGTTCGTTTTTTAATTATAAACGATTGCATTATACATTTCAAGTTCCAATGCATAGATTGCTTTTTTATGCTATCATATATAAGTTAAAATTTATTATTGGGGCGATTAACAGTGAATCCAAAAGTGAAAGGTATTATTGCTATCCTCATTTCTGCTATTGGCTTTAGTTTTATGTCAGTTTTTTTTAGACTTGCCGGTGATTTACCTGTCTTTCAAAAGTCGTTAGCACGAAATTTTGTTGCTATGTTTATACCCTTATTTTTTATTTATAAATATAAACAGCCAATGTTCGGTAAACTTCGTAATCAACCATTATTGATTGGACGGTCTACCCTTGGGTTGATTGGCGTATTACTCAACATCTTTGCCATAGATCATATGGTGTTAAGTGATGCCGACACACTAATGAAACTTAATCCATTTTGGACTATCCTATTAAGTTTACTATTCTTACATGAAAAAGTGCGAAAATATCAAATATCTGCGATGATCATTGCCATTATGGGTATGTTGCTTATAGTTAAGCCCGAATTTTCTTCTGAAATGCTTCCATCATTAGCAGGATTATTTTCAGGAATATTTGCTGCATCAGCTTATACATGTGTGCGCGCACTAAGCAGACGTGAACAACCTTACACGATTGTTTTTTACTTTTCATTATTTTCCGTGATTGTGTTGATCCCGTTTTCCATCGCAACATTTGAGCCAATGACAACAACCCAAATATTATATCTTTTAGGTGCAGGGCTTGCAGCAGCTGTAGGTCAAATAGGTATCACATTAGCTTATAGTTTTGCTGCGGCGAAAGATATTTCAATATTCACGTATGCTTCTATCATTTTTACTGCACTATTTGGTTTTATTTTATTTGGCGAAACACCAGATATGTATGCTATAGTCGGCTATATTATTATCATTAGTGCAAGTTACTATATGTTTGACCAAGCACGACGTGAATCAAATACACAACAATCACATTAAAGGAGCGGTAATATGACTCAAGGACGTCAAGAAGAGGAAATGAAAGACATTACATTATTAGGTAACCAAAATAACAATTATCAATTTGATTACCGTCCAGATGTATTAGAAACATTTGTTAACAAACATCAAGGGAGAGACTATTTCGTTAAATTTAACTGTCCAGAATTTACGTCACTCTGCCCTATCACAGGTCAACCCGACTTTGCTACAATCTATATCTCATATATCCCGAATGTTAAAATGGTTGAGTCTAAGTCACTAAAACTATATTTGTTTAGCTTTAGAAATCACGGTGATTTTCATGAAGATTGTATGAATATTATTATGAACGATCTTATTGAGTTAATGGACCCTCACTATATTGAAGTATGGGGTAAATTCACGCCTCGAGGTGGTATATCTATAGATCCATATACAAATTATGGTCGTCCAGATACTAAATATGCACGCATGGCCGAACATCGTCTGATGAATCATGATATGTATCCAGAAAAAATTGACAACCGCTAGTTTGATTATTTAAAGTTATCCATCACCACTAATTGTGACAACTTAGTGGTGATCTTTTTTTATTTACAAAATATTTTACAAAATGTTCTTGCATATTTATTAATAAAAGCGTATTTTATTAATATCATTGAAATTCAGTAAGCATTGCGTATGTTGATTGAATTCTATTTTGCTGAATATTCTTAATATTTAATCATTTCAAAATAATATTGCTAATAAATTGTCAGAATAGTAAAATTTATTTACTGAGTTTCAAATTGAAAGTACAGAAAGGTTGGGATGTTATGGCATCACACAATTCCCATGAATTAGCAGTTGAAAAAATTCCACAGAAAGGTTTCTTTGGACACCCTAAAGGCTTGGGCGTATTGTTCTTCGTAGAGTTTTGGGAACGTTTTAGTTACTACGGCATGCGTGCAATGCTTATTTTTTATATGTACTATGCTATCAATCAAGGCGGATTAGGCATTGATAAAGCAACTGCCATGTCTATTATGTCCGTATATGGTGCATTAATTTACATGTCATCTATTCCAGGTGCCTGGATTGCTGACCGTATCACTGGAACACGTGGTGCGACATTGATTGGCGCCGTCTTAATTATTATAGGTCACGTATGTTTGAGTTTACCTTTCCAAATGTTTGGATTATTTGCATCAATGTTCTTTATTATTGTTGGTTCTGGCTTAATGAAACCAAATATTTCAAATATTGTTGGTCGTCTATACCCAGAAAATGATGTTCGAATTGACGCTGGGTTTGTTATTTTCTACATGTCAGTTAACTTAGGCGCACTCATCTCACCTATTATTTTACAAAATTTCTTAGATGTGAATAACTTCCACGGTGGTTTCTTAATTGCAGCTATTGGTATGGCTTTGGGATTAGTTTGGTATATTTTATTTAACCGTAAAACATTAGGCCAAGTCGGCATGCAACCGACTAACCCGCTTACTGCTGAAGAAAAGAAAAAATACACATTTATTATCGTTGCTATAGTTGCTGTGATTACAGCTGTATTAATTGTCACTTACTTGACAAATACATTGTCATTTAACTTAGTAAGTAATACCGTACTCGTACTTGGTATTGTTTTACCAATTATCTATTTTGCAACTATGATATACAGTAAAGATGTCGATGATACTGAACGTTCACGTGTGAAAGCCTTTATTCCTTTATTTATTCTAGGTATGATTTTCTGGTCTATTCAAGAACAGGGTTCTAATGTCTTGAATATTTACGGACTAGAAAAATCAGATATGCATTTAAATATATTCGGTTGGACAACTCGTTTTGGAGAAGCTTGGTTCCAATCTATTAACCCTTTGTTTATCCTATTATTTGCACCACTTATTTCATTAATGTGGATGAAAATGGGTAAAAAGCAACCTTCATTGCCAGTTAAATTCGCTCTTGGTACATTTTTAGCTGGACTATCATATTTAATTATGGGCTTAATTGGCGTTTCTTATGGATCAACAACATTTAGTGTCAACTGGGTTATTTTATCTTATGTCATTTGTGTAGTTGGGGAACTTTGTTTATCACCTACTGGTAACAGTGCTGCTGTTAAACTCGCACCAAAATCATTCAATGCACAAATGATGAGCGTGTGGTTGCTTACTAATGCATCAGCGCAAGCAATTAACGGTACAGTCGTGAAGTATATTGATGACTTAGGTCAAACTACATACTTTATCCTTCTCGGTAGTATTGCTGTTGTCGTAACGCTTATTGTTCTTGCCTTCACATCAATCATTAAGAAAGCCATGAAAGGTATTCATTAATCACATTCTTATAACAAGTAAAAACATACTAAGATTAGCTATGAAGAAATCTATGACGATAGATTTTTTCATAGCTATTTTTTATAGTTATAGAGCCTGGGACATAATTATGTTTTAAACTATGAATTAAATATTTACAGTAGTTGACTGGATTGAAAATACGCTTATACCAAGCTTTTTTCAATCCTAGTCAACCTTGTCGGGGCGGGACTACGAATTTATAATGAATTCTGTCCCGCTCTCATATTTTTTGTATTACCATACACTAAATCTTAAAATTAAGGGTAAGTATTTAAAGTGATACCTTTTAGAAAGAAGGCATAATTATGACAGACAAATACAATCATGGCGTATTATTTTATCATGAACACAGTGGTTTAAAGGATATATATAATGGTTTAGGTGAAGTGACAAAAGCATTAAGTTCAATATGTAAACAGCTATCCATTCAATTGAGTGAAAACGAAGGAGACATTATTAAATATTGTCAGAAGATTAAGCAAGGTGATTATGGTCAAAAAATTGATATTTTATTTATTTTAGGTGGGGATGGCACCGTTAATGAAATGGTTAACGGCGTGATGAAACATCAGCTAGATTTGCCTATTGGTATTATCCCAGGTGGTACGTTTAATGATTTTACAAAAACGCTTAACATTCATCCTAACTTTAAACAAGCTAGTGAACAACTTAAATATGCACAAATTGGTCAGTATGATGTCATTCAAGTGAATAAAGAATTCGCCCTTAATTTCGTTGGGCTAGGTTTGATTGTGCAAAATGCAGAAAATGTGCAAAACGGTGCGAAAGATATATTTGGTAAATTAAGTTATATCGGTTCAACCGTAAAAACATTAATGGATCCGAGTAACTTTGATTTTACTTTAACAATTGATGGTGAAAAAACAACTGGCAATACTTCAATGCTGCTTATTGCGAATGGTCCTAATATTGGAGGTAGTCGTATTCCGCTCACAGATTTATCACCACAAGATGGTAAATTGAATACATTTATTTTTGACGAGCAAAGTTTCAGCATATTAAATGATATTTTCAAAAAAAGAGATAGCATGAACTGGAATGAAATCACTCAAGGTATTGACCATATCTCAGGTAAGGATATTCGCATTGATACAAAACCGATCATGAAAGTAGATATAGATGGTGAAATTCGACTAGAAACGCCGCTTGATATTAAAGTGTTGCCCAAAGCATTAAAATTATTAACCATCCCTACATAAAATTGATAAACAATTTGGGACATAAATATTACATGTTAATACGTAGTATTTATGGCGAGACTCCCGAGGGAGCAGTGCCAGTCGAAGACAGGGGCCCCAACAAAGAGAAATGCGAAAAGCATTTCACCAAGCAAAGCAAGTTGGGGTGGCTGAGACGGCACCCTAGGAAAGCGAAGCCATTCAATACGAAACATTGTGAAAATAGAAAACAGCAGCAAGATATTTTCTAATTGAAAATGATCTTACTGCTGTTTTTCTGACATTTATGTCCCAGCATCTTTTTGTCTTACTACTAAGCTAATATTAATTTAAAAAATATGCTTCCACTTCTTTCCAACCATTTACACGTGTAAAGCGTGTTTCGTTTACATTATGCGCTGCAGTGTATATAATGGGTTCGCCTTCAAAAATAGCTAATTGACGTGGGTTATCATCAATTAAATAATCAGCTTTCACGATATTTTTTCGTCCACAAAACACAAAGTGTTGAGGATCTAAAAATGGAAAGTGTTGTAATAACCATTTATATTTATCATGAAATGATGTTGGAACATCCATCGCAGCCGTAGCAATATATACATCGTACTGTGCCGCTAATTTTTCGACAACTTCTTGTGCAGCTGGTAATACTGGTAACTGTCTAAAGAAGCCAGGCGCATTTAAAATCTCCCTAACTAAGCCATCATGTTCAGGTATCATGTGCTTTAATTTTTTCCCATTTAAGCCTTCCATCGTTATTCCCAAATTCGTTTGTTTATTCACCGCTTCAATAATAGCTCCCAAAGTATCGGCTAATACTTCATCCATATCTATCGCAATTTTTTGTCGGGTCATTCCTTTGATCGCTCCGTTTCTATTTGTTTGTGTAGTTATACAGTATGAGTATAGCAAAATTTTGTTATACTTTCAGACTGTAGCCAAATGCTTTTTCATTTCATTATCATGCGTTTGTCTTGCTCATTTGCACTTGGTACAAATCTGTTTATTTGTAAATTAAAAAGTCATACTCTTACTTAAAAAGTAAATAGCATGACTTTGCTTATATATTTATTATGTCTTATCGTTTCAATTTTAATAATCAAATTGTTGTAAGACTTCAATCATTTTATCGTTTTGTTCTGGAAAACCAATAGTGATACGCACACCTGTTGGGAATGGTCTTGTAATGCATCCTACCTGTAGTAATTGTTGATATAATTCCTGAACTTTATCTGTCACTACAAAAATAAAATTCGTTTGACTAGGTAAGAAGTGCTTACTTTGTGGAATCGCATAAAATTTTTGGCGCTCTTGTGCATTTTTTTGTGTAATATCATGTAAATAATCTTGATCTTCCAATGCTGCGATTGCTGCATATTCTGAAATACGCGTCACATTAAATGGCGGACGAATAATATTCCATTTATCAATTGCTTCATTCGTTGCAATAACATAACCAACACGTAAACCAGCCAAACCATATGCTTTAGAAAACGTACGCAGTAAAAATGCATTATCAAATTCTTCTTGTAACTTCAAAGTATCTGGATAATCTTCAGCCGTCACAAATTCAAAATACGCCTCATCAATTAATACTGGGACGTGACTTGGAACACGTGATAAAAAGTCATGCAATTTTTCATGTGTAAAATACGTCCCTGTTGGATTATTAGGATTACACAACCATACTAATGCCGTTTGTTCATCAACTTCATTTAAAATACCTTCTAAATCAAAGCCGCCATTTTTAAGTGGTACTTGAACCACATCTGCAGATTCAACGATCGCATTATGATAATATTGTCCAAAGGTTGCTTCACTTGTAACAATCTTATCGCCAGGCGTTAATACCGCCCTAGAAATCATTAAAATGACTTCATCAAGACCAGCACCAAATAAGATGCGTGACTCATCTATATGTAGGTGAGCACTAATCGCTTTTCTTAATGAAGGTGAACCAGTTTCTGGATAATAATACAATTCATCTAAATGATCTGTTATGGCTTGTTTGACTTTCGGAGAGGGCCCATACAAGTTTTCATTAGATGCTAACTTATATAGTTCTCCCTCAATACCAAACTGCTGTTTCAATGCTCTAGGGGATAATCCAGGTTGGTATGCAGATAATTGATCTAGTTGCTTTTTCAAAGTTAACCACTCCTCCGATAATTGTCTGAAATTTTAAAAAACTTAATACTAATTATAACGTGTTTCCTAGTTACATATCAAGTTCATTATATGACAATCAGCGTCGAAAATCAGGCTTCCTATTAATGTACACCACGCATTGCTCGAATCACTATAGGTGAAATTAAAAATAATAATACACCAATAATTAAGGTAAACAACCCTGAATACATGAAGAATTGTTGTTCTGAAATGCGTTTGAAAAATACGACTGTTTGGCTATTAATACTTTGTGCTGTGGCATTGCTTAGCATCCATAGCGCCATCATTTGTGCAGATAAATGTTTAGGTGCTAATTTAGATGTTACGGATAAACCTACTGGAGAAATACAAAGTTCTCCGACAGTAATAAATAAAAAGCTAAGTGCTAACCACAACGGGTGTGTTAATTCTGTAGAACTCATCAAAGGAATCATCATCACTAAATAGGATAGTCCGGCAAAGATTGCACCAAGTGCAAATTTGTGCACTGTGCTTGGATTATGTTTACCCAGCCTTGTCCATAAGTTAGCAAATACCGGAGCCAACACAACAATAAATATTGGATTAAGTGATTGGGCCCAAGCTGCTGGTATTTGAAAATCAATCAGTCCATTTGTCAGCTTGCTCATACTGAGTTGAGTGTTTTGATCTGCAAAATTAGCTAACACGGTTGATCCTTGTTCTTGAATCATCCAAAATGCGACTGATGTTATAAATAAAGGAATATAACTATAAATACGCTTACGTTCAACTTCATTTGTTTTTTTATTCGTAATCATATAAATAAAAATATATATAGGTAAAACGATACCAATAATAGTTACTATTAAGGTAAAACTTTCAAGACTAAGTAACCCGGTAAATTGTAAGACAATTAAGATAATTGCAAACATAATAATTGCACTACCCACCATTAAACTTAATCGTTTAATTTCTTCTTTTTTTAATGGATTGGGAACACTGAGTCCAGCTAACCCTAAAAATCTTTTATTGGTAACCACATAGACCACAAGACCAAGGAACATACCTACAGCTGCTGCCGCAAAACCAACATGGAAACCAAGACGTGTTTGTAAATATCCAGTTATAAATGGCGCAAGTAAGCTTCCAAGGTTGATACCCATATAAAATATTGTAAAGGCACCGTCCAAACGTACATCATCATGTGAATATAAATCGCCTACAGTGGTAGATATATTAGGCTTTAATAATCCGGTACCGGTAATTAATAATAATAATGCAATAAGCACTAATGTAAAGTTACCTGGTATTGCCAACAGGATATGCCCAAACATGATTAAAATACCACCATAAAACAGCGCGTGTCTTGTACCTATAATCCTGTCTGCAATCCAGCCACCTATAGATCCTGACATGTAGATTAACGCACCATATATTGAGACAATTTGCAAGCCTGTTGCTTGGCTTAACCCAAAACCGCCATCCGTTACAGCGTAATATAAATAATACGCTAAAATAGCTTTCATCCCATAATAACTAAAACGTTCCCAAAATTCAGTAAAAAACAGTGTGCTTAATCCTTTTGGATGCCCAAAGAAACCTTTTTGTGGCACACTACTAACGATTTCTTGACGTGTATAATTCTTGTTATTCATTTCCCCACCTCATTCGTAATACCCTCAATTTTATACTTCATATGAATTAATCACAAGTAAAATCAAAAGAAACACAATTAAATTTAGTTACAATATGCTACTAAAGTTTTATTATTACAATTTATCATTTGAATATATTTCTTCTTATATTCCTTTATCATACGCCTATATATCCATGCTTCTCACGCTAAAAAAGACGCAGAGAACAACTTGATTTAATCGTTGTTTTCCGCGTCTTCAGTTCAATATGGAGGCATTTTATCTTATGAAGTATACAGTGCTATTTTATAAGCCCTTCTTTTTTGAGAAACGCTTTAGCAACTTGATATGGATCTTCATTTTTCACTGTAACTTTATAATTCATTTCTTGCATTTCTTCATCTGAAATTTTACCTGCTAATCGATTCAATGGTGCTTTAATTTCCTTATGTTCATTTAAGAATTTTTCTTTAAACATTGGCGCACCTTGATATGGTGGAAAGACATGTTTATTATCTTTGAGCACAACCATGTCATATTGTTTCAGTTCTGCGTCAGTTGAGTAGGCATCAATTAAGTTGATATCTCCCTTTTCTATAGCAGAATAACGCAATTTGGGCTCCATCGTTTTTACATTGTTAATATTTAAGTTGTAAGCCTTTTTGACTGCTTTAAAACCATCTGGACGATCGTTAAATTCTAATGTAAATCCTGGTTTCAATTGGTCAGTAACCTTGGCTAAATCTTCAATTGTTTTAAGATGATGCTTTTGAGCAAAATCCCGTTTAACTGCTAAAGCATAAGTATTATTATACTTCATTGGCTTAAGCATCGTCATATCATATTTTGATTGTAAGCTATCTTTAGCTTGTTGATAAACTGCTGCCTCTTTTTTAGATTTTAAATCTTCTTTTGTCAATTCTCCTAACACTGTACCAGTAAATTCTAAATAGCCATCTATATCATCGGATTTTAAGGCGTTGAATAGAAATGCTGTCTTACCCATACCATCTTTCACTTCGACAGTATCATCCGTTTCTTCTTCTATTAAAATCTTATACATATTCGTAATAATAGATGGTTCTGATCCTAATTTCCCTGCAAGCGTAATCGTATCCCCTTTATGACTAAGCAATGGTGCAACAATCGCAATAATGATAACTAATAAGATGGCACCCGTTGCCAGCATTAATTTTTTATAAGATAATTTTGCCATTAATCTTAAAATAACATCAAAAATAATAGCCAGTAACGCAGCAGGAATGGCACCAATTAAGATAAGCGATGGATTGTTACGGTCAATACCCAAGAGAATCAGATCTCCTAAGCCACCTGCACCAATGAGCGCAGCAAGTGTAGCTGTACCAATAATTAGAACCATTGCTGTACGAATACCTGCCATAATCACCGGCATGGCAATCGGTAATTCAACTTTCGTTAAGCGACGAAATGGTTTCATCCCAATCCCTTTTGCTGCTTCAATTAACGATGGATCTACTTCTTTAATTCCGGTATATGTATTGCGTAATATTGGTAATAATGCATAGACCACTAAAGCAATAATGGCAGGCACACGGCCTATACCAAACAATGGAATCATTAAACCTAGTAATGCTAGAGATGGAATAGTTTGTAGGACAGCAGCGATATTCATCACGATTTCAGAAATACGTTTTGCTTTTGTTAATACAATGCCTAACGGTACAGCAATCAAAATAGCAATAAGTAACGCAATAAAAGAAATTTGGATATGCTCTATTAAAGTAGCCAATAATTCTTCTTTACGCGCGTTTAATGTAGTAATAAACTCATTCATGCTGTTTCACCTCTTTGCCCTTGTGCTAAATATTCAAAGACATCTTCTCTGGTAAGAAGTGACTGAACATGAGTATCATGATTTTCTACTAACAATGCTTCATGTTTGCTTAACATATCAAATAAGTCATCAATATACTGGTCTGCGCTCACGACTGGGTAATCTGTTGACGCAGCCATTTCATTTAACGGTGTTGTGATATCTAATTCTTTCAACTTAATATGTTGTGATACAGATGTTTGTTGTAAATAATTCCCCATAAATTCTTGGACAAACTTACTTTGTGGGTGTGTTTTAAATCCTAATGGTGTATCGATTTGTTCAATATGGCCTTGATTCATGACACAAATACGATCACCAAGTTTCATGGCTTCTTGAATATCATGTGTTACAAAGACAATCGTTTTGTTAATTTTAGTTTGGAGTGCAAGTAAATCGTCTTGCAACTTTTCTCGACTGATAGGGTCAAGTGCACTGAAAGGTTCATCCATTAAGATGACTGGAGGATCTGCTGCCAGTGCACGCACTACACCCACCCTTTGTCGCTGTCCACCAGATAGTTCATCAGGCTTGCGATTTTTATATTTATCTGGTTCTAAACCAACCATTTCTAATAGTTCGTCTACGCGCTGGTCAATCTCTTTCTCTTTCCATTTTTTCATTTGTGGAACTTGTGCAATGTTTTCTTTTATTGTCATATGGGGGAATAGCGCGATTTGCTGTAGTACATAGCCAATGTCCCATCTCATTTCATATACTGGAAAATCACTTACTGGTTTATCTTTAAAATAAATATAGCCTTCAGTTAATGGGATAAGTCGATTAATCATTTTTAACGTTGTCGTCTTCCCACAACCTGAAGGACCAATGAGCACAAAAAATTCACCTTCATTGATTTTAAAACTAAGGTCATGAACCGCAATATTTTGGCCATAACGTTTCGTTACATTTTTAAATTCAATCACATTTACACCTCTATTACGCAAATTAATAATATTTTGTCTGTTATTTATAAAAGATTGACATCAATACAACGCGTACATTTTTCTTTGTTATTCCCTTTTATCATAAAGTTAATGATAATACTAGAAAATTTTACTTTTATATATTAAAAAGATGAGTTTGAATGCCATTGCCATTCAAAAACTCATCTTACTTATTTTAAGTGTATGCTATTACTTTTATGATATGTTTGCTTTGTAAGATTGAATGCGTTCTAAAAAGTTAGGACAATAATGTTTTAATTTATAACTACCTACACCTTCTATAGCAATCATTTCTTGTTTCGACGCTGGTTTACGTTTAGCAAATTCTTCTAACGTATAATCCGAAAAGATACTTACTGGTGCAATGCCTAACTTATTACTTAATTGTTTACGTACATCAACAAGTTCATTGTATAGCGCGCGATCAACGCCTTCGACAGTATTGATATAAACCTTTTCTTTAGATTTTTGTCTGAATGGCGTTGTAAATATCGTTACGTCTTCCTTTAATAAACTTTGCACACTTTGGTCACAAATCAATATTTCGTTATGTTCATTTAAAAATCCTTTGAATCTTAACTCATCAATAAGATGACTTAATTCTGACGTTGTATATGCTTTCATAATGCCATAAGTAGATAGCTGATCATAGTGATTGTATTTAATATAATCGCTTTGCTCTCCTCTTAATACTTGAATAATGACACTATAATTTTCTTGCTGTCGCATTCGCGCCACACAACTTACTATCATTTTGGCTTCTTTGGTCATATCATATGTTTTATTTTCTTGAACACAATTGCTACATTGTTGACATTCTTCTAACTTTTCATTGGGTTCAAAATAATGCACAATTGTGGCTTCGAGACATTTTTTAGTCTTGGTATATTGCAACATTTTAGTTAATTTTTCACCCATTTTATCTTTGTAGTCATCATCAGCTTGAGACACAGAAATAAAATATTCATGTAAACCTTTATCGCGCTCACTGTATAATAAGATACATTCACTTTTTAACCCATCTCGACCAGCACGCCCTGCCTCTTGATAGTATGATTCTAAATCACCAGGCATATTATAATGAATCACATATCTCACATTAGATTTATCAATACCCATACCAAATGCATTTGTTGCTACAACAACTTTAATACGATCATAAACAAAATCATTTTGTGCTTGTTCTCGTTCTTTGTTTGACAATCCTGCATGATATATTGCTGCTTCAAGATCGATGCTTTGAATGGCCTCTTGCAGTTCTTCAACTTGTTTGCGCGTCGAACAATATATGATACCTGCTTCATCTCGATGCGCTTGCACATAATCAAGGACAAATTTTTGACGCTGATACGTAGGATTAACTTTGAAGATAAGATTACGACGTTTAGTACTTGTCTTAACCCGATTATCTGCAGAAATATAAAGTTTATCCATAATATCTCGTTGCACTTCAGTTGTTGCGGTAGCGGTAAGCGCAATAACAACAAAATCTTGAGGTAGTGTCATTACTTTTTGAATGACATTCTGATAACTCGGTCTAAAATCATGTCCCCATTTAGAAATACAATGCGCCTCATCAAATGCAATTAAATGAATCTCCAGCTTACGCAATATACTTAAAAAATATTGGTTTTCAAAGCGCTCAGGTGCCACGTAAAGAAATTGAATTTTACCAGAAGCCAACTCCTGTTCAATCTGCTTTTGTTGCTTTTGACTTAGACTACTGTTCAAGTACGCTGCATGAATTCCCATTGCTTTAAGTTGATCTACTTGATCTTTCATCAATGAAATAAGCGGACTAATAACAACAGTTGTACCACCTAACTTCAGCCCGGGAATTTGATAACAAATCGATTTTCCCCCGCCTGTTGGTAATACACCTAATACATTATGATGAGCTAAAATTTTAGTTATAATTTCTTTTTGACCTGGTCGAAAAGATTGATAACCAAAATAATGCGATAATATTGCTTCCATTTCTGCATTCCCCTTATACCTCTTTTAATTCTTCTAACTCGCTCCATCTCGTTATATCTTCATCATATGTCTGTTCTAGTTGTTGTTGTTCAATAGTTAAATCTTTGATTTTAGCGTAATCCGCACTTGCCTCAATCATTTCTTGTTCAATTTCTGACAAGCGTATTTCGGTCTCTTCTATACGCGACATCAATGACTCGTATTCACGCTTTTCTTTATACGATAGTCCTGTTTTTTTACGTTCTTTTATCTGAGTTTTTGATGTGTTGGTTGCTTGCTTTTCTATTGCTAGCTGTTTATCCTTTTCTTTTTTATATGTTTCGTAGTCTTCAAAACTACCAACAATACGTTCCATCATGCCATCATGAATAAACCAATATTCCTGAGCAACCTTATTCAGAAAGTAACGGTCATGGCTAACCGTTATTACTGAACCGCCAAACGAAGCAATATAATCTTCAAGTATCGTCAATGTCTCAGTATCTAAATCATTTGTTGGCTCATCTAGTAATAACACGTTTGGCTGATGCACAAGCAAGCGCAATAAGTATAATCGCTTTTGCTCACCGCCAGATAACTTATAAATCTTTTTACCATGTGTTGAACTTGGAAATAGAAATCGCTCAAGTAGTTGAGTGATTGACACTGTCGTTCCATCTTTTTCTTTGGCGACTTCACTCTCTTCCCTTAAGTAATCAATCATGCGGATATCACGATTTAACGTTTCTTCAGTTTGTTTAAAATAAGCCACCTTAACAGTCTGACCTATCTTTAACGTTCCCTCAAATTGTTGATCTTCGCCGCTAAGTATATTGAGCATTGTTGTCTTTCCTGCACCATTAGGTCCAACGATACCAATACGTTGCCCACTCTGTATAATTTGAGTTATATCTTGAAATAGCGTTCTGCCATTAATTGTTTTTGTTAGACTATCAAGCTCATATACTTGTTTGCCTAAACGAGAATAAGCTAAATTTAACTCACCTTTATCTTGTGTCTGTTGCTGCTTTACATTTGCCTCTAAATCGTTGAAGCGATGTATACGTGCTTGTTGCTTCGTAGAACGTGCTTTTGCTCCTGCACGCATCCAGGCTAACTCTTGTTTATAAAGCGCACGTTGTTTATCATTTTGCTTTTGTTCAATTACTTCTTTTTCGGCACGCATCGCTATATAGTCTTCATAATTTCCAGGGTATGTCGTTAATTTTCCACGGTCAAGTTCAACAATGCGTGTTGACACTTCATTTAAAAAATATCTATCATGCGTTACAAATAATACGGTATATGGATATTGTTTAACATAATTAATCAACCAATTAATCGATTCGAAATCCAAATGGTTCGTTGGTTCATCTAACAATAATAAATCAGGTTGTTCAATCAACGTTTTAGCTAACACGACGCGCTTTTGTTGTCCACCTGATAAAGAATTGACTTGTTTTGTCGTGTCATGAATACCTAATTTAGATAAAATCGTTTTTATCTCCGCATTATAATCCCATGCTTCATGTCGATCCATAGCTTCTTGTGCAGCCATCATTGCTTGAAAATTTCGGTCGGTCTGTTCAACTGTATATTGTTGTACCGCTTGTTCATAGTGTTTAATGATTTGTAATGTGCTTGTCTCTGAACTGAGCACGGCTTCAAACACCGATAAATTACCATCTAAATCTTGTTTTTGAGAAGAATACCGAATACGATATTGATTAGGATGTGTGATATCGCCAGTAAAATCATCATCTATACCACCCATCACTTTGAGTAGCGTGCTTTTACCTGTACCATTGATACCAACTAATCCAATTTTTTCATGATTTGAAATCGCTAAACTCAAGTCATCGAAAATAACTTTATCTGCATATGACTTATTAAGATGTTCTATTTTATATGCTTCCATGACGTGATTTCCTCTTTTACTATCGAAATTTCAAAATGATTTTGATAAGCTTAATTCAGTTCTATATATTATACACCTTTTTACAGGTAAATGATACAAGGAGTCACGTTTATGGAAGAATTATTTGGAAGCTTACCATCCTATTTCCAAGCACTAATCGCTGGAATAATTACCTGGCTTCTTACAGCATTAGGTGCAGCTGGTGTATTTATTTTTAATAAAGTAAACGGGAAAGTTCTTGCTTCCATGCAAGGATTTGCAGCTGGTATCATGATTGCTGCCAGTTTCTGGTCATTATTACAACCTTCGATTGAATTTAAAGAAGGTACTACATTACCTTGGTTACCTGCTGCAATTGGCTTTTTACTAGGTGGCTTATTTATTCGGTTGCTAGATGCTATTATTCCTCATATACATCAACGTATTGGCGATAAAAGTCATTATCGTGAAGGTGTAAAAACGTCATTAAATAAGAATACTTTGCTCGTTTTAGCAATCACATTGCACAACATCCCAGAAGGTCTATCAATTGGCGTTGCCTTCGGAGGTATTGCCTCTAGTAATGAACATGCGACCTTTCTAGGTGCACTGGGCTTAGCTATAGGCATTGGCATTCAAAACATTCCAGAAGGTGCTGCTTTATCAATGCCTATTCGTGCTGCTGGTGCTTCAAAATGGAAAGCCTTTAATTATGGACAAGCATCTGCACTGGTTGAACCCATATTTGCTATACTTGGTGCTGCACTTATAGTAGTTATGACACCAGTTCTTCCCTATGCATTAGCATTTGCTGCTGGGGCAATGATATTCGTTGTCGTGGAAGAACTCATTCCAGACTCACAGTCAGGTAATAACACAGATTTAGCAACATTGAGTTTAATGATTGGCTTTACAATCATGATGATATTAGATGTTGCTTTGAGTTAATATTATATGAATTAAAATACAATCAAAACCACCCGTGTGAACGGGTGGTTTGTTCTGCGGCTATAAGCCTTTCATACTGGCCAGCCCTAAAAGGGCACTGATAAGTTAGCCAACTGCACTACTATTCCAGCAACCCTAAAGGGTTACTATTTTTTCTTTCTTTTTTTAATTTCTTCTCCTGTAAACGGATCTAGGTATTCTTCCATTGAGATTTAATCTGCAACGATATCCTCTTGTAATTGGTTTCGTATATAATTTTCAATTACTTTTTTGTTTCTACCTACAGTATCTACATAATATCCTTTGCACCAAAACTTTCTATTTCCATATCTATATTTCAAGTTGGCATGTCTATCAAATATCATTAAACTACTTTTTCCTTTTAAATAGCCAACAAATGATGATACACCTATTTTTGGCGGAATACTAACTAACATGTGAATATGATCTTTACATGCCTCTGCTTCAATTATCTCTACGCCTTTTCTTTCGCACAATTGACGCAAAATCATTCCAATATCTTTTTTTATTTTTCCATATATCACTTGTCTTCTGTATTTAGGAGCAAAGACGATATGATACTTACAATTCCATTTTGTATGTGCTAAACTGTTTGTGTCGGATGACATTAAATAGCATCTCCTCGTGTTGATTATTTTGGTTGGCTGACCAATATTAATTCTAGTACGAAGAGATGCATTTTTTGTGACAATGGTAGAACCTTTTCTGAACCATACGCATAGCGTATGGTTTTCTTTTTACAATAAAAAGGCAGTCTGACTTCATTCGTTCAGACTGCCTTTTGTTTGGTCGGTAATAATTATAGAGGTAATTGCGCTATTTTTATATTCAAAATTTAAAAATCGGGCTAGTGATTTAAATCACCAGTCCGATTTATTATAGAACCAATTATTTTTGATTGCCTTTTGGTCCCGTCTTATATTCATATTTAGCTGGATTGACTTTTTTGAAATCTGGATTGTTGTAAAATCTGAATAAATCACCATTCAGAATACTATCGCTCATTTCAAGGTCTTTTTCAACTTGTTGTTTATTCTTATCAAAGTCTTTTGGTTTCTTTTCTAATAGTTTGTTGTCTTTATTAGAATATATTTTACCATTAACATATTTATAATTTTGGGTAATGAAATCACCATTTCTAAATGGTATCACATCTTTATGCTCTTTTGATAACAAGTCGGTACCCATCATAATATAGTTCTTCGTATCAATACCAACTAAATGTAAAATCGTAGGCATAACGTCCATTTGGCCAGCGTATGTTTTGTCAACTGTACCTTCTTTGCCTGGTATTTTTAACCAGAATCCCGTACGGTTTAAGTCTGTAAACTTGGCTGGTGTAATTTGTTCACCTAATAATTTTTCCATTGCATTATTATGATTTTCAGAAATACCATAATGGTCACCATAAATCATAATAACAGAGTCGTCATATAAACCTTCTTTTTTCAAGTCATTAACATACTGTTCTAACGCTTGGTCTAAATAATGTGCCGTTTGAATATAGCCATCTACTGTAGAATCTCCCGTATTTGGTTTGTCTATATCAGCATCTTTATCATCTAAAGTAAACGGATAGTGGTTCGTTAATGTGATTAGATGTGAATAGAATGGTTTTTTCATTTTCTTTTGATAACCAGCTGATTCTTTAAAGAACTCTTTATCTTTTAAACCTAAGTTCACAACATTATCTTCAGACATATCATAGTATGTTGCATCGTAAAATTTATCAATACCAAAGTGTCGATAGATTTGATCACGATTCCAGAATGTTTTGTAATCACCGTGCATCACGTTAGACGTATATCCTTGCTTTTGATCTAAAATCGCTGGCAATGATTGATACGTATTGTCTCCTTTTAATGAAAAGGCTGAACCTTGTGGTAAACCATATAAACTGTTATCCATCATAAATTCAGAATCAGATGTTTTACCTTGTCCTGTTTGATGGAAAAAGTTTGGATAATATCTGAAATCCTGTTTACCTGAAGATAGTTTATTTAAAAATGGTGTTACTTCTTTACCATTTACCTTTTTATTGATTAAAAACGTTTGGAAACTTTCTAAATGAATTTTAATTATATTTTTCTTTTTTGCTACCCCGAAATACTCAGGATTTGCTTTAGTTCTTTTTTGCTTCGTATAGTTTAAAACTTTAGTTAAATCATCTTCAGATGCTAAAGCTTTCTGTTGATTATTTTGAATTGTTTTAACGCCGTCATAAACCGTAAAATTATATGGTCCTAAATATTTCACCAAATATTTATGGTCAAATGTACGCGTTAATAATTCAGGTCTGTCTGTTTCAGCAAATGCTAAGTTTAAGAAAAATAAAGCGACTGAAGCAGCCATCACAACAGGTACAAACTTCTTACTAAATACGCGTTTATCTAGCCAATTGTTTTTGAAAATCAAGATAAATAAATAGATGAAAGTATCAATAAAGTATACAAAATCATACCATTTAAACGATGCGGTTACTGCGCCCCCCATAGATTCCACATTACTAGCTTGATTCAACGTACTAAATGTTAAAAAGTCAGTAAAGAATCGGAAGTAAACCACATTGGCATAAAGTAAAAAAGTTAATAAAAAACCAGCGATAAAAATAAACCAATATGCTTTTTTTCCTTTAAAGAATAGGAAGACACTTAAAATAAGTGCTACTAAACTATATGGATTCATTAATAATATTAAATTCTGAACTAATCCCTTAACACCCAAGGAAAAATCAACATAGTATGAAAAATACGTTTTCAGGGTTACTGTTAACACAGTTAAGATAAAAAACGTAAAAAGACTTATTTTCTTTTTGCGTATGCTCATGTGTGTTTCCTCCGTTTATAATTATTCCAACTTTAAAAGACCTGTACATATTACTTGCGATAGGCGCTTTATCTTTCGTTCGCCTTCACTATCCCATGCTAAAAAAGTTAGGAAAAAGATGAAACGATGTGCTATCACAGACGCATCGTGCTTGTTTCAACTTTCAATATTTCTTTAAAATTGCGTTGTGTTCCTCTGGTTTCAGTGCCCACGTTAATCAATGATGCGTTTAACCCCATTATATGTAAAACGTATCATAACGATTGTAAATGGACCGTTCAAATCTATAGTAGTATCGTTGTTGTTTACTGTAGTTATGAATAAGCGAAAAATCCCCTACTTAAAACATTAACTTTGTTAATGTTTTATTAAGAAATTTCATTCATTGTAATTGAATTGTAACAAAAGTGCATAGTTCAATATATAAATATATAGTATATTTGACCATCTTTCAAGTAAAAAGAAAATAATATCACTGCATAAACTACAAGACAATACCATATTATAACTTTTTTTCTTTTAGTTTTAATCAGCCTAAAGGCTGACCTCTGTTATTTTAACATTTCTAATTTCATGCGATACTCAATCGCATGAAAGATTTGATTAACCCAATGACTATATTTGACAACATTCTTTTCTGCGGTTTCAACATCGATAAATTGAAATTTTAGTCTTGCGCCTTGTGGTTTTTGTGCTAATTTAGATAAATGATAACTTGCAATTGTGCCAATTTGAGGATAACTTCCTAGCGTATAATGATCATTAAGTAAAATAATAGGCGTACCGTCACGTTTAACTTGAATGGTTCCCCGCTTCACACTTTGATGTGCCGGCATGTCCTCGTAATAGGCTTTGATACTTTCTCCTTGTAAATACATTCCCATGCGATTAGCTTTACTAGTAACTTTATAATCTCCTAATGTAAAGCGCTGTACAGTGGCTTCATCAAAATCTTCTGTCCCTTTATTTTTAATTACATGAAAGACATCTGAAATATAGTTAAATGATAATGCGTATCCGTCTATTCCCCAATCGGTTTGATTGCTTTCGGCTAAATTTTCAAATAACTTGGTGTGTCGATGTGAGTAGTTATTTTTTAATTGTATCGTATCACCAGCTTGAAGTGTTCTTCCTTTAAAACCACCAATATGCGTATTAAAGTCGGTAGAACTAGAGCCCAACCATTCATCTAATTGAAAGCCTCCACCTACTGCAAGATACACACGAGAAGTACGGCTTGTTTCATTGAATGTTAATGTGTCGCCCGCTTGAATTAAATATAATTTATAAGGTGTGATGGTAAGGTGCTCTGTCTGTGCTTTAAAATTACTACCAGTTAGTGCAATTAAAGTCGGTTCAGTAAACTGAAGTGTTGGCAATTTATGTGTCATTTCTAGTGTCGCTTCATTCTTATCATTAGCGACAAGTCGATTGGCAATTTCATGGGCAAGCTCATCTAAAGCACCGCCTGGAATAACGCCATCATGCTCGTATCCGCGACGTCCAAAATCTTGAAAACTACTAAATAGTCCTTCTTTTATAACTTTAATCGACATGGTTCATATGCTCCTAATTCTATCTCATCTTCAGCAATCGCTTTAAAGGTTACTGAATCTCCTAATTTGATTAATGTGAAATCGGCTTGGTCAGGATAAAATAATTGTAGAGGAGTATACCCTATCACTAGCCAATCATTGTAAGTGTCTGTAGTCACAATGCCACACTTTTTACCTTCTAAAATTACTGACCCAGCAGGTACTTTTTTCTTGTTTGCACTCGTATGATTTACATATAAGCTTTCATTTAATCCACTTAAATAAGGAAAACCTGGTGAATACCCCATCATTGATACAAAATACGCTTCAGATGTATGTAAATTCACAAACGTCTCAAAATCAAGCCCATATTCTTGTAATAATGGTTCTAAATCTGGACCATAAGTACCACCATACACAACAGGTATGTCACAAATTTGTTTCGTTTGTGTGGCAGCTGTTTGTTCTAAATCAGCTTGACTTATCTGTTCTATTAAATGTTTCATGTGCTGGTAGGGGGATTCAATATGATGATGTTTAATCATATCGCGGGCATCATAAACAATCATCATATCAGATTCAGTTGGCACAATCTCAACAATAAATGGTAAGTCTTGCTTAACTAAATAATCTCTCAGTATTAATAATTGTTGTGTTACATCTTTAGACACATCTTTTTGGATAGCCACTATAATAGCTTGATCTCCTTGGCTATATATTTTCATAAACACACCTCTAATATTTTTAGACTGTAAATTTCGGACAATCATTGTGCAGGCATACTGACTACAAAACTACTTGATTAATGATAAAAAACATCCATAATGCGAACTACATATGGAATAAGCGACTGACAGAAATAGTATACACATACACATTGACAACAAATTGACACGGTCGCTATTACTTTTGCTCGTATCAAGCGTTCTGTTTTATGATAATGATTAAATATGAATTTACTTATTATCCCAATCACCACTATACTTATCAACCATACTACCAACATTGTTATCCCACTTTTTTAAAATATATTTTTAATACTTTATTCCTTTATATTTTATAGATAAATTGATACATCGGCAACCTCACGCAAGCTGTTTATTAAATATATTTTGATTTCTTGCTTTTGAAGACCTTCTTTTAACATATCCACGGTGTAGTCCTTTTCGAAAAGCTTCCCTTGATCAATCATCTCTTGTCTTTTACATCCTGGTAAAAAATCATGCTGATAGCTTGGCGTGTAATATTTCCCTTGTTCTTCAATCATGATATTACCAATATCAAACTCTAATATTTTATATTCGTTATATAATAAGATTAAATCGGTCGTATGATTATGTGTTAGATGTTGTCGTTGTGATGTTTTATTAATAAGTAACGACGTCTCTGTCGCATTGTCAATCGACTGTAATTTAGCTGTGAAATAGGGTTTGTACATTAATGGTTCAACTTTAATTTCAAATGTGCCATCTTTACTTAGCTCTATTTTGAGTCTATAGATACCTTGATTATAAGTGGCTTGAATGCTGCTAAGTTTCGACTCCCATGCTGTTTCGTTAAATAAAAATCCTAAAGCTGCACTAGAAGAACGTATACGTTTTGTATGATAATAAACACGAGGGATTACGCCTTGCTCTATCCGCATAGTCTCAAATATTTTCATTTATAGCATCTCCAAAATTTTAGCTTTATCACGAAATTCTTGCACTTCATTTTCAGGATCAGAATCAATAGTAATACCCGCGCCGACACCGTATATCGCTTTATTATCACGATATTCAATTGTGCGAATAGGTACATTAAAAATCATCTTGTCATCTGGCATCAATATGCCAAGCGTACCACAGTAAATATAACGCGGTTGGTCTTCTAATTTGTGAATATATGACATCGTGTTTAATTTAGGTGCACCTGTTATGGAACCACAAGGAAATAGCGCATGAAATAACGTTGCTAATGGTAATGTTGCATTTGAGAGTTGACCTGCAACCATACTTGTCATTTGATATACAGTGGCATAAGTTTCAATAAAAAACGGACGATACACATGTACCGTACCTTTTCGTGCAATTCTAGCAATATCATTTCTCAATAAATCAACAATCATGACATTTTCTGCTCTATCCTTTAATGATTGTTGTAAATATTTATAATTATATTGATCTTGCTGTTTGACATCTGACCTTGGCATGGTGCCTTTCATAGGCTTACTCACAACTACATTATCTTGACCATCAAATGGCCCTTTCTGAAAGAATAATTCGGGTGAAATAGAAGCGACTTGTACGTCTTCAGTATCCATTAACATGGTGTAATTGCCATTTTTAGTTTGCGTTAATTTATCATACAGGTCTTTAATTGGCATTTGTACTGGCGAACTCACTCTTGTTGTATAGTTTACCTGGTAAGTTTCGCCATCAATAATTGCTGCTTGTACTGCTTTGATATGTTGAATCATAGTTGCCTCTTTTACTTGAAAGGCAAACTGGTGTTGTGGCTTATTATTATAATGCTTTATTGACGTCTCTTGTTGTATGGGCTGTGCCGATTGATAACTATAAGCCGCTGCTAATATTGCATCGTCTGCAGTTGGATGCACAGCCATGTCAGGATTAAAGTATTGTGCCGCTTCATACGTCATATAAAGCGCCACATATTTCCCTTCTTTCTGCTGTTGTTCTGCAAAATTGATAACGTCTCCCACATCTTTCATCTCATATGCTAGATATTGCCCTAACCTTTCTGTGAGTTTAAGTTGGTGCGTTTCGTAGCGTGAATCGTCTAAATAATATCTATAATTAAATTGTATTGTCACACTGATTCACCCCCAAAGTTTTAATAAACAGCTCAATTTGTGCATGACCATGTTCACTGAGAATTGATTCAGGATGATATTGCACCGCATAAATAGGCCATTGTCGATGCTGAACTGCCATAATAATACCTTCATCATTTTCAGCACTAATTTCAAGTTGTGCCGGCAGTGATTGACGCTCTGCAATCAAAGAATGGTAACGCATCACTTCAAAATGTTGTGGCAGTTGAGCAAAAATCCCCTTATTATTATGATTAAGCTTTGTTGTGTGGCCGTGTACAGGTCGTTTACCATGAATAATACGGCCCCCAAAATAATCGTAAATGCATTGAAATCCTAAGCAAACACCTAATATGGGAATACGCTTTTTAAATGCTGCAATAATCTGTGCGATTATCGGATAATCACTAGGCTTACCCGGGCCTGGGGAAATAACTAGCGCTGACGGATTAAGCTGTTGTAATGATTGTATTGTGACTTGATTGATACGATAAACAATGATTTCTATATCAGTAACTGTTTTAAAATAATCTATCAAGTTATATGTAAATGAGTCGTTATTATCTATGACTAATATCATTTTATGCTTACCTTCTTTAGTTTCATTCGTAAAAATTACCACTTTATTATAATATATATGTAAGGGGTTACGTTTCTATTATCCCAAAATATTTCTTGATTTTACATAGTTTCTGTATTATTCTAGCTAGCGTATTCAAAATAAATAATCAGAGGTTCCTAGCCGAAACCCTCTATAAAAAACTAGACACCGAATGTTTCAATCAATATTTAAAGTAACTTATCATCATATGCATTTACTTATTCTGTGGTCTATCTTTTTTATAGAGATAGCTTTTTTTATGTCTAAAAATAGGTTGCATTACCCTCAACGCACTTAAATTGGAGAGATGGACAATGACTGAAACAACTTTAAACAATAACAAAGCCATAGTCGTATTTAGCGGTGGTCAAGATAGTACTACATGCTTATTTTATGCTAAAAAGCACTTTGACGAAGTCGAACTTGTTACGTTCAATTATGGACAGCGTCATAATACTGAAATTGAAGTAGCCAAAAGCATAGCGCATGAACAAGGACTAGCACATCACATTCTTGATATGTCGCTATTATCACAATTAACGCCAAACGCATTAACGCAACACGATATGAAAATTGAAACCAACGAAGACGGTATGCCTAATACATTCGTACCTGCACGTAATCTATTGTTTTTATCATTTGCAGGTGCCCTTGCTTACCAACTCAACGCCAAACATATTATCACTGGTGTATGTGAAACAGATTTCTCTGGCTACCCAGATTGCAGAGATAACTTTATTAAATCAATGAATGTGACACTAAGTTTAGCTATGGATAAAGATTTTGTCATTCATACACCCCTCATGTGGCTAAACAAAGCTCAAACATGGGCGCTAAGTGATGAACTTGGTGTCTTAGACTATATCCGTCATCAAACATTAACATGCTATAACGGCATCATTGGTGATGGCTGCGGAGAATGTCCAGCTTGTCACTTAAGAGCACGTGGTTTACAACAATATCTTAATTCTAAAGGAGCGAAATAATATGTTACAACAAATTTACCCGTCTGTCTCACATCCTTACCAATTCGAACTCAATAAAGACTTTAATTTTTCTGCAGCACATTTTATACCATGTAAAGATGCTGGAAAATGCGTACGCACTCATGGACATACGTATTTCGTAAATTTAACAATTGCGGGTGACACGCTTGATCATAATGGTTTCCTTATCAATTTCCAAGAGTTAAAAGCATTGATTCACGATCAATTTGATCATTATTTATTGAATGATTTGCCCCACTTTAAAGACCAAAGCCCCTCTACTGAAATTGTGGCACAGACAATATATAACATGATTGAAAATCATCTGATGCAATATACAAATCGTCCACATTGTGTTCAAGTCTACTTAAGAGAAACACCAACAAGTTATGTTGTTTATCGTCCGAAGGTGCAACATTAATGGCTGCTAAAATACCTGTATTAGAAATTTTTGGCCCCACAATTCAAGGTGAAGGCCGTGTCATTGGACGTAAAACGATGTTTGTTCGAACTGCTGGATGTGATTATCGCTGTAGTTGGTGCGATTCCGCATTTACCTGGGATGGCAGTGCAAAAGATCAAATTCAATTAATGAGCGCAACAGAAATTTATGAAAAGTTAATTGAAATTGGTGGTGATTGTTTTGATCATGTAACGATATCAGGAGGTAATCCTGCATTAATTAAAGGTATACAAGATCTTGTCGATTTATTTGAAACTGAGCATATCGCAACTGCTTTAGAAACACAAGGTAGTAAATTCCAACCTTGGATGACACAGATTAATGATTTGACGATAAGTCCTAAACCACCTAGCTCTTCAATGACACCTAATTTAGAAGTTTTAGATCAAGTCATTGCACAATGTGTGCCACAATCCTTAAATTTGAAAGTGGTTGTTTTTGATGATGAAGATTATGCTTTTGCCAAAATGATTCATCATCGTTATCCAGACATACCTTTCTATTTGCAAGTAGGCAACCCATACTTAGCAGATGACGTAGCAAATCACACTGAAAAACTATTGTCACGATATGAACAATTGGTTGAAAAAGTAATGCATAGCAATGATATGAATCGCGCTTATGTCTTACCACAACTTCATACATTATTATGGAGCAACAAAAAAGGTGTTTAAATTTATCGCTATAAAATGTTTTGTAAGTGTTATGAAATGATTAAGTTGTGTTAAATTGCTATAATATGGCAATGAAGTATTTGCGATAGGAGTTCATCATGATTATATACGTACTATTAAACATTGCTGTAGTTATGGCTATCGTTGGGTTTGATTTATATAGGCAGCAATATAAACAACTTAAATTTAGTTCTCTACTATTAGCGATTGTCATTAACACAACAATAAATATGTTTATTATTCAAAAGTATAATTTTATTTCAACTTATACCACTGCATTACTAATCATATGGTTATTACTGCAACTGTATGTTAATTATAAGGTACATCCTTTTGTAATTAATAACCAAAAATTTCTTGCCAGCATATTTGCGATTATTTTAAGCTTATCAGCATTTATTATGGATATTTCGAGCGACCAATCTGTCTATATGTCCATTCCTTATCTGTCACCAGCTATTTTTCTAATTGGGGCAATCATTTTATTTACGGGTACATTTAAATCAACCGAACGCAATCGCTTGCCATTATTCAAACGAATACAAGCCCCTATCATGATAGGAACAATTATTATTGCATTATCATTTGTTGTTATGATGATGTTAACACCATTCTGGTACATATTTTTAGGAATCTATGTATTATTTATAGCATTTATTATTTGGCAAAAAGTATTTCAACATTATTAAAATAACCGGAACACACTTGTCGGCGTGTTTCGGTTATTTATTATATATGCTCTTTTTCTTTATCTTTCACGGTATGCTCATGGTTTATATTACATTGATATGCATTGGGACTATGACCATTTTCATAGGTTAAATTCGAAGCTTGTACAATGTACTTAGGTCTTTGCTTCACTTCATAATAAATCCGTCCGATATATTCTCCGACAACACCTATAGAGATAAGTTGAATACCACCAAGTAACAAAATAGCAGCTATCGTCGTGAAATAACCTGGATTACTAATGCCATTTACGATAATGCCTATAGACAAATAAATAATATAGATAAGGCTAATTGCAAAAATAAATAATCCAAAATAAATCATTGTCCGTAATGGCTTACTATTAAATGAAATTAAACCATCAATACCATAATTAAATAACTTTCTAAAATTCCACTTTGATTGTCCCGCTTCACGTTCTACATTTTTATATGAAAAGACTTTTGTATTATAACCAATCCAAGCAAATAATCCTTTTGAAAAACGATTGTTCTCTTGCAACTCAGCAATTGCACACACAGCCCGTTGACTCAACAATCTAAAATCTCCTACCCCATCGACAAACTGGACATCTTCAACAAATGCATTAATCAATTTATAATACATCTTTGTCACTATTTTACGTGATAGCTGTTCGCCTTCTCTATCACGTTGGGCAATGACTTGATCATAACCCTCTAGATAACCATCAATCATATTGGGTATAAATTCAGGAGGATGCTGTAAATCACCATCTATCATAATGACAGCGTCTACATCAACACTATGGTGAAAACCTGCAATCATCGCTGATTCTTTACCAAAATTCCTACTAAATGAAATAAACTTTACGTGTTTATCTTCTAACGACAATTGCTGTATGTGTTGAATCGTACTATCTTTGCTACCATCATCAATAAATAATAAATCATAGTCATAATTTTTTTCGTTACTGTCTTTCAACATAATTTCAGTCAATCGCTCATATGTTTTTAATACGACTTCTCCTTCGTTATAACAGGGGACAATGACTCTGATTTTCATCCGATTACTTCCTTTACTTATTTCTTAATACTATTTTATCAATTTATTCATAAAACGCGCTAGTATCGTTCTTTAATTTTACAAAAAATTAATAAAGTTGCAAGCGAACTAGTTTTTAAAGCTATTTTATTTTTTTAAGTAGGCTTATCATTTGTACTATTTTAAATCGCCAATGCTAACATCATCAGGATCTTTCCCTTGTCTTGCATTGCGATTCAAACTATCAATTTCTGCAATTTCAGCTAATTCCAAATTAAAATTAAATAAATCGAAATTTTCTTTAATTCGTGAAGGTGTCTGAGACTTAGGTATAATGATACGATTATGTGCTAAGTGCCAACGCAACACGATTTGAGCCGGTGTCTTGTCGTGTTGTTGGGCAATATGTTGAATTGTTGAATCATCTAATAATCCGCGATTGCGCATTAATGGCATCCATGCCGTTACAGTAATATCGTGTTTATCGCAAAAGTCTTGAACATCCTGTTGATTAAAGTAAGGATGCACTTCAATTTGGTTAATTTGTGGAACGATATTGGTTTCTTGCATTAATTTTTCCAAGTGATGAATTTTAAAATTACATACGCCAATCGCTTTTACTTTACCTTCATGATATAAATCCTCTAGTGCTTTATATGTTTCAATATATCGTCCATTCTGTTCACATGGCCAATGAATCAAAAATAAATCAAAATAATCAAGGCCCATGTTATCTAAAGAACGTTGGAAATAGGCTTTCGTCTGTTCATAACCTTGATGATCATTCCATACCTTAGACGTGATAAACAATTCTTCACGTGGCAGACCACTATTCTTTAAAGCCTGTCCTAATGATGCCTCATTGCCATAAAAATATGCAGTATCAAATGCACGATAGCCGGTTTCTATAGCTTGTTGAATGACTTTCGGCATATCTTCATCAGTGATTTTATAAACACCAAAACCTACTTTGGGCATAGGATAGCCATTATTTAATAATTGCGTATCATTCATCTAAAGTCTCCCCTTTTAAGTTGCCTATTGTTGAGTTAAGCTTATCGTAAGTACAGATTATAATACAAATAAAACATACTCAATTTAACAGTGAAAAATTTTCTTAACATCGTTAACTTAACCATCATGCCATATAAAAAAGAGCAGGAATCAAAGTCAATTATGACTGTGCTTCCCCACTCCAATAAATAAGTCACCCAATATGCTATGCTTTAATCTTTTGCATGAGACTCATCTTCATCTTCTTCGCTAATGGTTGGTCTGTTTTCAAGATATTCATATTTTAAAATAACCCAAATAATTTGATGATTTTCAACTTCAGAAATATACCAACGATCATAAGTTGTATCAACATAATCATCTTTCTGAAGGTTAGTGTTTTGAGCTTGTAGCCAACCACCTATCGTATCAATATCTTCTGAGTCAGCAAATTGAATATCAAACTTTTCATTTAAATCATCTAATAATACTCGACCATTAATTTGATACGTATGGTCATCTAATTTAATAATATCGTTAACTTCATCATCATCAAATTCATCACGAATTTCTCCAACGATTTCTTCTAAGATATCTTCCATTGTTAAAATACCAGCTGTACCACCATATTCATCAATGATTAAACTGATATGCACATGCTCACGTTGCATGCGAATTAATGCATCACTAATTCTTGTTGTTTCAGAAATCATTGGCAATTCATGAATATAGTTTGCAATTTTAATAGGTTTACCAGATGCATATTCAGTTAAGAATTCTTTAACGTTAATAAATCCTTTGATATGGTCTTTGTCACCATCTTCTGTTATAGGATAACGTGTGAATTGATATTCCTTTATGGTGTCCAAGAGTTCATCAACATTAAATGGTTCATTTAACGTTACCATTTGAGTTCGTGGAACCATGATATCTTTAGCATTTCGTTCGTCAAAAGAAAAAATATTCTGCATATAATTTAATTCTGTTTGATTAATTTCTCCACCATTATAACTATTGTTAATAATAATTTTAATTTCCTCTTCAGACATCGCATCGCTATGTGCATCAGGATCTACACCGAAAATGCGGATAATCACTCTAGCGGAGCCATTCATCAACCAAATCAATGGTTTCATGACGTTACCAAAGTAATATAACGGTCTAGAGTATACTAGCGCTAGTTTTTCGGTATGTTGAATAGCCAGCGATTTAGGTGCCAATTCACCTAAAACAACGTGTAAATAAGTAACAATGATAAACGCGATAACAAAGGAAATTGTTGTTGTTAAAGCATCAGGTAAATGTAACAACTCAAACAATGGATGTAACAATTTGTCAAAGGTTGGTTCTCCTAACCACCCTAAACCTAAAGATGTTACAGTTATACCTAATTGGCATGCTGATAAATAGTAATCTAAGTTGGCGATCATACGTTTAACAATTTTTGCGTTACCGTTACCTTCATCAGCAAGTTGTTCTATCCGAGTTGCACGCACCTTTACTAAGGCAAATTCTGAGCCAACGAATACAGTTGTTAATGCTATTAAAAGAAAAAATATAACTAAATTTATTATGGTCGCAGTTTCCAATTAATCTCCCTATATCTAGGGATTCACCTCCAAAATATATGTCCCATTGGGAAACAAGATTATGAATTCACTTGGTTTCATGACATTAATACTACAAGTTAAATCCTTCCCATTGTGACACCCCCATAAAAAATTGTATTACTCTTATTTTATCATAATATAATTGCGAATAGTGGCATTTCGTTCATTTTAATATCATGTTTAACAAAAACATCGAGTTACAATCTTCTATACATTATCATACGTTTCTATTTTACTAAATATTTTTGCGTTTTTGTGGTATATTTATTCGAACATGATTGGAAAATAGATCCTTTCTTTGGTTTATTAACGCAAAAATACTTTTATGTAAAGTATTTAACAGTCATTGGCAAAAGCAATACATTATTATACAAATTTTAATAAAAATCCATTCATAATAAAAGAGAGCGGGACTACGAATTCATAATAAATTCGTAGTCCCGCTCCGGCAATGATGTCCAGACACTTAATGCATATACTAAACAAAAATACCACCTTTGGGATTCAGTATAAATTCATTTATAGTTATTATCTTGATATTAACTTCTCCAACTTCATGAGAAGGTCACTTATTCATCCATTGCCTTAGATGCTTCGATTTCATGTTCTCTTAATTTAGGTTTGAGGAAACCATACATTAAAGCTGACACAATCGTACCAATAATTAAAGCGATAAATGTTTGCACAAGATGATGATAATCTGTTGCAAAAATAACGATAATACCACCATGCGGTGCACCAATGCTTGAACCTAATCCTAATGCAATGGCACTACCGACTCCTGACCCTACCATCATTGAAGGAATCACACGCAATGGGTCTGCAGCTGCAAACGGAATTGCACCTTCTGTAATGAAGGAGAGACCCATAACATAGTTTGGTATGATTGAACCACGTTGTTCTTTCGTAAATTTACGTTTGAAAATAATTATCGCAGTTGCAATTGCTAACGGTGGAATCATTCCACCAATCATTGCTGCAGTTATAGGTGCAGTGTTACCCTCAAATAATGCCGCAGTTGAAAAGACATAAGCTGCTTTGTTGAATGGACCACCCATGTCGATGGCCATCATAGCACCAATAACCAAGCCAAGTAACATAATATTCGCACCTGATAAACTGTTTAAACCATCAAGTAATAATTTATTCAACCAAGCTGCAGGTGGGTTAAATACGTATACCATAAGCAAGCCTGTAATTGTCACACTTATGAGCGGATAAATTAAAGTTGGTTTTAAACCTTCTAGTGCTTGTGGTAATTTACGCGTCATATATTTAATACCTTGAGTTAAGTAACCGGCTAAGAAACCAGCAATGATACCACCGATAAATCCTGAACTACCTGTAACTGCAAGCATACCACCGACTAAACCAGCAGCAAAGCCTGGTTTATCCGAAATACTACGTGCAATAAATCCAGATAATATCGGAATAATTAATTGAAAGGCACTTTTATTACCAATGTTCCAAAGTTGTTCAGCAAAAGCATTATATTCTGAGCTATCAGGTTTAAATGAGTTAGCACCAAATAGAAATACAATGGCCATTAAAATACCGCCCGCAATAACAAGTGGTAACATATTAGATACACCATTCATTAAGTGCTTATAGAATGCTTTCCCAAAACTTTGTTTTTCATTTTGTTCACTCGCATTTCCATGTTGACTATCGCCACGTGCAATAAAAGGTTTGCGACTCGTATCAAGTGCGGTGTTTATCAATTCTTCTGGGCGTTTAATGCCATCCGCAACCGGTACTTCTACCACATTTTTACCATCAAAACGGTCAGTTTCTACATGAACATCAGCTGCAACAATAATACCTGTTGCACGGTCAATATCTTGTTGGGTTAATTTATTTTTAATACCACTTGAACCATTCGTTTCAACCTTTATTTTTATCCCCATTTGTTCTGCTTGTTTTTTCAAAGCATCTCGTGCCATGTAGGTATGTGCGATACCTGTTGGACAAGCTGTGACAGCCAAAACATATGGTTCAGTTGAATCAACTGATGAATTTGCCTCTGCTGCTTCTTGTTCTTGAGCTTCTTTTTCTTCTTCTTTTGTTGCTTCATCATCAGCAGCATCAATAATTCGGAGTACTTCTTCAGGTGAAGTTGCATCTAGCAAACGTGCTCTCACTTGCTCATCCATTAAGATTCCTGACAATTTAGCTAGTGCATCTAAATGTGTTTGAGCACCGCCTTCAGGAGCTGCAATCATAAAGAATAAGTGGGCTGGTTGCATATCTAAACTTTGGTAATCAACGCCTGCTTTAGATTTACCAAAAGCAATCGCTGGTGCATTAACTGCTGCTACTTTGGCATGTGGGATAGCAATACCTTCTCCTATACCTGTTGTACTTTGAGCTTCACGATTATGAATCGCTTCTTTAAAAGCCGTTACATTATTTAATTTTCCTGCAATATTTAATTGATTGACGAGTTCATCAATCACACCATTTTTATCAGTAGCAGTTAAATCCATAGCTATTGTTTCTTTAGTAAGTAGCTCTGTAATTCTCATCAATATCACTCCCCATCAAGTACTGTCATTGTAACTTGATCTTTAATTTTTTCTATATCGTCTCGTGTGGCTAAGTCATCATTAAATGCTGTAGCAGTTCCTGCTGCAACGGCTTGTTTAAATGCTTCTTGAATTGACAATCCTGAAGTTAAACCAGCTACCATACCAGCTACTGTACTATCTCCAGAACCTACCGTATTAATAACCTTACCTTGAGGGTTTTGTGCCTTAATACTTTGCTGTTGATCGATATATATAGCACCATCGCCACCCAATGTTATGATTACTGACTGAGCACCTTGTTCTAATATTTTACGACCATAATAAACGACATCCATATCATTTTGAATCGTGATATCAAACATCTCTTCAAGCTCATCTTTATTTGGTTTAATAAATAAAGGTTGAAATGGTAATATCGTATTAACCAAATCCTTTTCAGCATCTACAACAAGCTGTGCACCTGTTTCTTGAGTAATTCGTGCAATTTGTGCATAGGCATCACTTGGAATACTTTGTGGCACACTACCAGCTATAACAACAACATCTTCTGACGTTGTTCGCTTAATTCGATTAAGCAATGCTTCGAATTGTTGTTTACTAATATTGGGACCTGGTGCATTTATTTCAGTTTCTTGACCAGATTTCAATTTAACGTTAATACGTGTATCTTCATCTACAGTAATAAAATCCGTATAAATCTCATTAGCTGCGAGCGTATCTTTTATAAATTCACCTGGAAATCCACCAGTAAAACCTAACGCCGTTGAAGGTATTTCTAATGTGCTTAGCACTCTAGAAACATTAATACCTTTACCCCCAGCAAATTTATGTGTTGTCGTCGCTCTATTTAGTCCACTTAATTCAAATCCATCAGTAAACATAATGTAATCTATAGAGGGATTAAAAGTAACCGTATAAATCATGACAAACCTCCTAAAATATGATAACGTTCTTGAAATTGTGCCAATGATGGTTCTGTTAACGCTTCTTTTGACGTTAAAATGGTCACATCTGCATCATCGTCATTAATCCTTGCAAAATAGACTTGTTTAAACTTCGAATGGTCTACCAAGACAAATGACTCATTTGAACGTTGAATCGCCATTTCTTTGATTAATGCTTCTTTTTCGTCTGGAGTTGTTAATCCATGCTTTAAATCAATACCATTCATGCCTAAAAATGCTTTATCAAAACAATAGCGTCTAACTATCTCTAATGCTGAGGCACCCACCGTAGCTAATGTTGTATCTTTAACTTCTCCACCAACCATAAGCGTTTTGATACCTTTTGCTAACAACTTTTCAACATGCGTTAAACCATTTGTAACTACAACAATGTCTTTCGCTGTAATGAATGGAATCATTTCTATCGTTGAAGATCCCGCATCTAAGAAAATGTATTCTCGATCTTGAATCAAAGCTGCAGCATACTGTGCAATTTCTTTTTTCTCTGTTAAATTCGTTGCAAGCTTATCTGACAATATTGGTTCCAACACCCTGTTATGTACAATGGTTGCACCACCATGAACCCGTTGAAGTTTGCCCATCTGTTGTAGTTTCGATAAATCACGTCTTATTGTCGAAGCACTACATCCAATACGATTTATTAGTTCTTGGAGTGATAAAAAGTCTTTCTTATTCAATTCTTGGAGGATTAAATCATATCGTTTTTCAGTTATCATTGCCTCACCTCATTTCACTTCACATTATAATGTTCGCGCTTACATTTTTCAATCAAAAGTTATCAAAAACTGTCAAAAACAATCACAATTCGCAGTTTTGTCACAAAAACCATTTTTTAATAATATGTTCACACATCAAAATAAAAACCGCAAAATGCTTTTGAAGCACTTAGCAGTTCGTAAGAAGTTTAATACTATTATTCATTTAAATTTATTTCGTAATCTTGGTCTAAGTGTCTTTTCACTATGCTGTTGAAATTATCCATGCTGAATGATATTAGCGGTTTTGGCTTTCGTAAGGTTTATTAAATCTTTGACACCTACAATAATTTGAGCACCTCGATGCCCGCCACTAACGTATATCGATTCTTGTTGCAGTGCTGACTCATCTATAGTCGTTGGGAATAAATGTTTCATGCCTATAGGTGAACAACCACCACGAATATATCCTGTAACTTTTTTTAACTGTTCAAGTGGCATTAAGTTTAATTTCTTTTCTTGAACTACATGTGCTGCCTGTTTTAAGTCCAGTGTAGTATCAACCGGTATGACAAATACAAAATGATCGTGATTCGCATTTTCTAGGACCAGTGTTTTATATACTTGTTCAACGGGCGCATGAACAAGTTGTGCAATATGGACACCGTCAACATGTTCTTCACCAATTTCATACGTATTCACTTTATAATCTACACCTGCTTGATCCAACATACGCATTGCATTTGTTTTAGTTGCTTTTTTCTTCTTCATTATTCGTGTCACCTCATTGTCTTCATTCAAATTTATTTTACGCTGAGTAAGCACAATGATTCAAATACAAACAAAACAAAAACACCTTCGATTATCTCAATCATCCGGTGCTAATGTGTATTCTTATCGTTTTCTACTTTGCCATTTTTGTTAATTTTAATATTGTTATCGTGTTGTGTGCCAGAATAAGTCACATCTCGACTTGTCTCTTCTATCTTCGTCATATGTGATTCAACTTGTTGCTTTTGTTGCGCATAGTTAGAAGCAATCACTTTGCATTCTTGATCTGTATATTTGTGTGGCTGGTTAGCTTCTATCGTTAAACTTTGTGTCTGTTGTTTATTAGTTCTTTCAGATGCATGTGCTGTAAGATGGTTCACTTTAACTACATTTTCAATAGCTGATACTTTATTTATCTTTGAAAATGTTGATATTGTTTGATGGACTTTAGCCAAAGCTTGTTCATTTGTAGCAATAAACAATAGAAATAACAAACATATCGTTAACAACACTGCGACAGCACTTAAAAAAAGATTCTTCAGTTTCATCTCCTTACCCACATTTCTTCACTTAATTTTTATTCATCTTAACATAAAAAACCGCAAAATATATTGTGTATAATACAATTTAAACCAACTGTAATCTTTGTAACATAATCATCATTCAAAGGATGCAAATGTTACAAAATCACTATGTATTGTAACCTAAATCTAATGTCTAACTTACTTTAATGATGAAACACTTAAAGCGCATGGTTCATTTAATCTAGTGAAGTCTACTATAATGATGCGAAAGTGCCTTATTTATTAAAAGAACTTCAATGTAAAATCACATGTTATTACGTATTGAAGACAAGACACTTTAGAGAACAAGATAAGCTGGGGCCCCAACAAAGAGAATTCCGACAAGAAATTCACCAAGTAATGCAAGTTGAGGCGGTCCCTGACTAAACCAGTTTTTCCTAACAAAGTGAGCTAGGATGACTAAAACTATCCTCTAAGCAAGTGATCCAATCATACAAACTATTGTATATAAAAACAGTCTGGGAAATAATTATATTTTAGGCTCTGAGTTCTATATTGGCAGTAGTTGACTGGATTGAAAATAGGATGATAGCAAGCTTTTTTCAATCCTAGCCAACCTTGCCGGGGCGGAACTTCGAATTCATTATGAATTCTGTCCCGCGCCCTATTGTTTTGGAATTTATGTTCCAGACTGTTAAACATTTTTTAATTCATCTATTAAGTTAAAGATTTTTTTATTGAGCTTTTGATAAATGTTTGCGCAAGCCTTTTTCTATAAAAATTAGAACAATACCCAATACCATTACTGCAATAGCCATGTATAATGGATACTCAATATTTATATCAAACAATGCACCAGCAACAAGTGGTCCGACAAAATTACCCATACTTGTAAACGTTGAGTTTAATCCTCCAGCAAAACCTTGACGATTTCCTGCAATATTAGAAAAATAATTTGTAATAGCAGGACGAATTAAGTCAAAACCAATGAAAACAATAAAACTAATAATCATAATGGTCCAATAACCATTTGCCAAGATTAATGTAAATAAGACAATTGCTGAATATAAAAGTGCCCAAACTATAAAAGTTAATTCAGACATATATGATATAAATTTATCAAAGAAAAAGATTTGGAAGATAGCGCCAAATATTCCTCCACCCACAATCGCAATAGAAATATCAGCTGGTGTGTAATGTGCTTTATATGATGTATATAAAGAAAATAACGTTTCAAAAGATGATAAGCCAAACGCTAAAATCAACGTTAATAAAATAGGAGTTAAAAAGACTTTCCAATCAATTTTAGTAAATACTTCAGGTTGTAATGTATGATGGAACCCGTCTGTTGTTTGTTGTTTTGGACTATGAATTAAAATGAATGACATTATAAAAGCAATAATGCCTAAACTTCCGGCAAAATAAAATGGCAAGCGATGTGAGAATTCAGCTAGAAATCCACCTAATCCAGGCCCAAGAATAAAGCCAGAATTAATAATAGCCGACATATAGCCAAAGTTACGCGCTTTATCTTTTGAAGGTGAAATATCTGCAATTAAACCATTCACTCCTGGCATGACCATTCCAGCACTGAAACCACCAAGTATTCTTGAAATGATAAGCGTGACAAAAGTATGTCCAACAGCAAATAAAAACTCAGAAACTGCAAATAAAATAAGGCCAATACAGATTATTAATTTTTTCCCTAATTTATCAGCCATAGCGCCCCCAGCAGGAGATATAACCATTTGCGCAAGTGCAAAGGCAGCAACTAGAACTCCTAAATCACGTCCCTTTAAACCTAAATCTTCCAAATAAACAGGTAATACTGGGATGACAAGGCCAATACCAACAAAAATTAGAAAAATATTAAAATATAATATGAATAATTGCTTTTTCAATCACTTCACCTCTTTTGTACTAATTTAATTTTTACCCTACATTTTCATTTCCCTAAAAATTAAAAATTCAATATTATGACATTCTATACCAAATAAATGTTTTTTCGCAATAACGGTGTTTTAAAACTTATTACATACCGTTAATAATCGACATAAATATTTAATTTGAAAACTCCTTTTAATTTGATAAATTTAGCATGAAAGCTGTATGATTATTAACCTATACAATTATTTTAATGAACGATAAGTTTGATACGAAAGTAGTGTATATTATGCAGGGACGGTATATTGCCAGAATTTATTTTATAATCTTGATTGTAATTTCATTATTTGAATCACGTATATTTGAGTTTATGACACTCAATATATTTTTAGCATATATTCCTTTTGAATTATGTTTACTATTAAAGCTGTTCAAACCGAAAAAAGTAATTGAATGGCCATTATTTATTATTTTTAGCTTAATTTTCTTACTCATGGTACCAAATACCTTTTATATGGTGACTGATTTAATTCACCTTAATCAATTTACCTTTAACTTTTATTTAACATTAAATTTAATGGAATGGATTTTCTTCACCTATTTATTATTAGGTGTCTTCTTCGCACTCTATTGTATGACCTTAATTTATTTGGAATTGTATTACTTTACTTCTCACCAATGGATAAATATTATCCTTGTGGCTGTAGTAATGTTTCTGAGTGGATTAGGAATATATATCGGACGTTTCTTACGCTTTCATTCCGTTTTTCTGATTAACCAACCTTTTAAAATTATAGAAAATGTAGTGAGCTCACTTAGTGGTAAATCACTCATCTTCATCTTATTAATGGTTGTGTTACAAGCTACTTTATTTATATTTGCGAAAGGAGTGCGTCATACACAATGAGTTTTAATATCATTCTTTTAATAATTAGCATTATTATTTTGCAACTAATCGTTGGCCATTTCTTTCATTCAATCGGATTTAAACTGTCATTAAGTTTGCTGTTAACCTGCCTTCCATTTGGCATTGGTGTATTCTTAATGCAATTATGCTATTTTGAACGCCGATATCCACATTGGGAAGTCCCATACCGTACTAAATTACGGTTGAAATATCTATATATTGCCACATTTTTTGAATTTATAATGCTATATATATGTTTATTTTTAATTGCTTAGAAATAGAAAAAGTGGACAATGTATCCTCCCATTAATGGTAATGCTTGGCGCATTACTCTTTAATGGGGCCCCGGGTTATATGGTTGTGGTTGTTATTTGTCTGCTTGTTTTTTAAACTGTTCCATCACGTGGGCTCTGGCTTGTTGATGATCAACGATAGGCCACGGATAGTTTGTTCCTAAATCTATGCCATAATCTTTTAGTGTTTGCGCATGTTTCCACGGTTCATGAACATAGCTGGCAGGTACATTAGCCCATTGGGGCAAGTATGTTTTAATGTATAAACCTTTTTTATCAAACCGCTCACTTTGACGAATCGGATTAAACATTCTAAAGTATGGCACGGCATCTGTACCAGTAGATGCTGACCATTGCCATCCATGCACATTAGAAGCAGCGTCATAATCTATCAATAAATTTTTAAAATAATTTTCTCCCCATGTCCAATCTATAAATAACTCTTTAGTTAGAAATTGAGCCGTTACCATACGCATTCGATTGTGCATAAAACCTGTTTGTTTTAACTCATGCATCGCAGCATCGATAATTGGATAGCCTGTTCGTCCCTCTTTCCATGCATTAAAATCTGATTGATTTTCTGACCAAGTTATATGTTTATATTTATCGTTAAATGATGTATGTGCCGTTTCTGGATAATAAACCATTAAAACATAATAAAATTCCCTGAATAATAGTTCACGAATAAAGGCCTCATAATTTTCCTCATTATCATGATAACGTTCAAGTAACTGGCGCATGATCTCATTAATATCTAGGAAGCCATATGCAAGTGCAATGCTCAACTGACTTGTCAGTGTTTCTGGTAAGTACTCTCTATAATATTGATAATGCTCAATATTATTATTTAAAAATGCTTGCCATTGTTGCTGGCTTTTGGCCTCCCCAATATTTATATACTCAGTCACTTTTTCAACTGATGTATTATCAGCATTGATGATTTGTTGCTTTAATTTATCAAGTTGATAAGGATAACGTCTTCGTTGTCTCAATTGAGGGCGATTTGCTTTGTAGAAGCTGGTGAATACCTTATATGGTTGTCCTTCCTGATTTAACGTGCGACTAGGTTGAAAATAATGATTTGCACGTACATTAACGATTGCTATTTTTTGCGCTTGTATCTCAGATTTAACATGTAAAATATCGCATTCACAATTGTGAAAACTCATAATATCGCTTGGAAATACTACCGTGTCGATTTCTTTCTGTTCACAAAATGAAGCAAACGCTGTATATGGAAACACAAAGGGCTTAATTCCTATCTCAATCAGTTGTTGTATAAACTGAGTAACTGCCTGATGGTAAAATGTCCGTTTTAATGGTGCTTCATCTTCAAATAATTCTAAGGGAATCACACAGTAACATCGTTCGATATCTGCTTGATTATGATTTAAGTACTCAAACATTGGATTTTGTTCTAATCTGAATACTCTATTTAATACTAAAGCGATATTCAAACTACATCACCTCACTTTAACTTTGATATTTTATTACCCCATCTCGTCTAACAACAAGCATGATAAAGATGGACGATTTCGGACACAAAATCCACTAGGTTTTGTGCCCGAAATCGTTCAATTGATTATTCTATTGATATATTTAACATTTTCCTATATTAGCCCTAACCAATTCCAGTAAGTCATACTAAAAATTACAATCAAAATATAACCTACAATAGTCAGCAGTACACCAGTTTTCAAGAAATCCTTAACTGTAAATGTCCCTGTACCATATGCCAACATATTTTGAGGTGCACTTACCGGCAACAAGAAACCAAAGCTGATAACAAATTGTTGAATAAGTACAAATCCAATAGCTTGATCTCCTAAATGTAGCGTTGATGTCAATGAGATGAATACTGGAATCAGCGCAGAAGATAAGCTGGTCGCACTAGCAAAACCCAGATGAATTAAGATATTAAACAATGTTATCAAAGCAATCGTCGCAATCAATGGCATTGATTCAAGCCCAAGTAATCCAAATGTCTTATCACTTAACCACTGAGCTGCACCAGTCTTCAACAATACATTACCAAGTGATATACCAACTCCAAAGACAATAATCGTCCCCCATGGAATTGTTTTTACTACACCATCCCACTTTATAACACCAACTTTAGGCATAAGCATAACACCTAATGCGACAACTGTAATTGAAGCTGAGTCAATAGGATGTACCACTTTTTCTGTTGACCAGAATAATAACAATAAGATAGAAATAACGATTAATCGCCATTCACGTGCTGAAACAGGGCCTAAATCTGTTAACTGCTGTTTAATCAAGTCTTTACCACCCTCAATAGCATTATGTTCAGGTGGCATTACTTTCATCATAATGAAAAATAACGCTATCGACATAAGTATTGACCAAGGCGCTGCAAATAAAAACCATTCGCCCCATGAAACATCGTGTCCCAAACTTTGATTGATAAAATTGATGGCAACGATATTTTGTGCCGCAGCCGTTTTAATACCAATATTCCAAATGGAAACTGCTTGTACCGAAGTAATAATTAATAACGCTGCTAAACGACTGTCTTTAGAAACTTTAAATGCTGCAATCATACCTAATAAAATTGGCACAACCGCACCTGCACGTGCAGTTGCAGATGGTACAAAAAACGCTAATAAAATGGATACTAAAATAGCACCAATAACTATGTTACGCGTTTTATTTCCAACAATTGATAATACGAGTAAAGCGAGACGTTTATGCAAATTAGTTTCTTGCATAGCTGCAGCTAAAAAAAGTGCAGCAGCAACTAAAGCTACAGCTGAAGATGAAAACCCACTAAATGCTTGAGTTAAAGCATTACCAGTTCCTAACAAGTCATTACCAGTTAAGATAGCCTCGCCTGCTTTAGGGTTTCCTAAATGCTTCGCTAAATCCTGTACTGGACTAAATCCCATTATTAAAATAATTAATCCTAAAATTAACGTTGCAGAAACTGGGTAAATCACTGCTTCTGTCACCCACATAATAACAGCAAAGGCTAAAATAGCTAAGGCACCTTTAGCCATTACTGGTAATCCTGTTGGTGTTGGTAATAACAAAATGACAATTAAAGCAATAAAGCTAATAACAATCCAAATAGGTTTGTATCCCTTTGTCTTTTCTTTTTTGCGTGTGTGTGGTATATCTTGACTCCCTTTCTCCATCATATTTCACCCTTTGCTTATTTTTCATTTTTAGTATAACAACTAAACAACAATAATGACGTGAAAATTTGCAAATAACACACAATTTTCACACTTTTTAGATTATTACAAATAAGCAATATTATTTAGCTTGTTTTAATGATTGTTTAACTTTCATAACTGCATCTGCAGATAAATCGAGTTGTTCTTGCTCTGATTCTGATAATTTAAGTTCTATAACTCGTTCGACGCCTTGTTTGCCAAGTACGGTTGGGACGCCAAGGCAAATATCACGATAGCCATACTCCCCATCTAAAAATGCAATAGTTGGAAGAACACGTTTTTGATCTTTTAAAATAGCTATGACCATTTCGTATAACGCAGCAGCCGGTGCATAATATGCTGAACCATTGCCTAATAAATTTACAATTTCAGCACCACCATCTCTTGTACGTTGGATAATATATTCTAGTTCTGAAGGTGATAGTAGCTCGGTAATAGGTACACCGTTTACTTGAGTAGACGATACGATAGGAACCATAGTATTACCATGACCTCCAAGTACAAGCCCAGTAATATCCTGTACGGATAGATGTAATGCTTCGGCTATGAATGTTTTGTATCTTGCCGTATCTAAAATGCCTGACTGCCCCATTACTTGGTTTTTTTCAAAACCAGTGGATTGCAGCACGGTATAAGTCATCGCATCAACCGGATTGGTTAAGACAATAACAAATGCTTTTGGACAATAGCGGACAATTTGTTGAGAAATATCTTCCATAATACTTTCATTAATTTGAACTAAGTCATCACGACTCATACCAGGTTTTCTTGGTACACCTGCAGTAATAATGACAATATCTGAATCTGAAATATCCTCATAATTTGACGTTCCAGTCACAACACTATTAAACCCTAATATTGGTCCACTTTCTTGAATATCTAGCGCTTTTCCTTTTGACATACCTTCGAATTTAGGCTGGTCAACAATAACGACATCTCCAACCTCTTTTTGTGCTAATAAGAAAGCTAGTGTTGCACCTGTATTTCCTGCACCAATGACTGATATTTTATTTCTGTTTATCATATGGTTTCGCTCCTTTTATATTATTTTATAAAAATTTTAATGCATATACGTATTTTGCATACAAAATCATTTGTAGAAACCGCTTACATAATTGCTTATAAATACAATTAAAATACTTCTGTCTGGGTGCATCTATTAATACTATTTCATTAAGATTTTAGATACACACCAGATAGAATGTTTAAGCGCTTATTCATTATTATATGAAACTTTTATAATGTTTCAAGCATATATCATCTTTTATTTATCCAAATATCTGATGGTGCAAACCAAAAACATAAATAATTGTAAAGAAAGCTGCTCCAGACAATAAAGTCAGTATTGCTGTTAATATTAATGTACGTTTAAAGTGTCTAACAAACGCTACAAATAATAACCCTAAATTATAGGCAAAAAACAAACCAAAAAAAGTCATTGTAATAATAATTTGAGAGTAAAAAATATTTGATAATAAAATAATTACTGCAAATATGAGATAAGGAATCATAATAAATCTAAATTCAAAGTTAAGCTGCTTTTGTTTAAAATCTTCATTATTCATTAACTTTACCTCCTGCTTAAAACGAAAAAGTTTTCTTACATATAATTTTATGTCAAAATCCACACTACAACAACATAAATGAGTTACTTTAAATTCTGCTCGTAAATAGCAACACTTTATTTTAACTTAATTTATTTAGAAGCAATTATAATTAAATCATTACAAGAACGAAAAAGTAGTATTCATTTAAACAACACAAACTTCATCGAACAATTATTTTATGTCACAACGTTAATATGTGTCGTTCTAATATACGACATTGCATACTTTGCATTTTCCCAAGCCACAGTGTTATAATATGGTTAACAAGGATTTCCACATGGAAACACCAATCCCCTCACTACTTGCGATAGTGAGGGGATTTTTTAGGCGTTGGCTATGCGTCGCCTATTTTTTCTTATTGTTACGCGTACGTAGCCAATACGTAAATAACGCAACAATACAACCACTAATAACTGTGGTTGTGATGTGAACAAGGATTTCCATCATGGGCAACACCTCCTCCCTGCGTCGACATTTGACGCCTGAGAGGTAGGCGACTTTATTATTATATCATCTATGTATTTGTAAAGATATCTCACTTCTGATATGCCATGTCATGTAAATTGAAGCATATCGAGATTATTGCGCAAACGTTCAACATCAATATGTTCACCAATGATAACTATTGTAAGTGGTACCTCTTTGTCTACCTCACCATAACTAGGTAATCCATGTGCATATTGAAACTCATAAATCACATCAGCACAGTCTCTAAAACGGACAAAACCTTTCAAACGAAAAACATTTTGCGGTAACTTTAATATAAATTGATAAAATAATTGTCTATCTATTGGTCCACTAAATGTATACTGCATGCTCTTAATGCCATGATGATGTGCATGCTTAGCTGGTGACTTTATATTATCAACATGCTTAATATTATTAAATGTAGTGATATCTAATTGACCAAACGTAGTGTAGCATGTGGTTGCTTGCAGATTAATTTGGGTTAACTCAGCGCTCAGTTTTTTCTGCTCCTGATCATTAATTAAATCCATTTTATTGATAATAATCGTTGAACTATAGGCCAATTGTTCTTCCATTAACTCTACCGTTGTCAATGAATAACGATGTCTATGAAGAAATCGAGAAGCATCTAAAATCCCTATCATCTTAACTTCACTAATTAAATGAATCACTTCAGGATCCTGACATGCCATCATGATTTCTAAAGGATGTGCAATTCCAGTTGCCTCAATAATGATGTGTGTTGTTTGACCATCCGCAATAATATTTTTTAACTGCGCTACTAAATCTGCTTTTAAATCACAACAAACACAACCATTAACTAAAGCATTTATGGCAACCTCATTATTGAATGTTAAACTGTCAACGTCAAAAGTACCAAATTCGTTCATAATAATTGTGATTTTCTCATCAGTTTTTAATAAATATTGCATATACTCTTGTAGAAAAGTGGTTTTACCACTACCTAAAAACCCGGAAACTATAGAAATATATGTGTTTCTGCAATTATGTTTTTTCAATTTTTATTCTCTTTTCTATTTAAAATTTCTAAGTAAATGATAATGAATATATAAAAATTTATGTTTATACTTGATTATACGTGTGTTTTCTTCTAAACTTTAGTCATACTTTAATTTTATCATGACATTGAAATGAAATGTGTCAATAAATATATTTTGCACAACACTAACGGGATTTAATCCGAAAAAGAGAAAACGGATAGAATGTCTGGAGGAGAACTTTAATGTCTGAACATCACAATTTAAAAGAGCAGCTATGTTTTAGTTTGTACAATGCTCAAAGACAAGTAAATCGCTACTACTCAAACAAAGTCTTTAAAAAGTACAACCTTACTTACCCACAATTTCTAGTATTAAGTATATTGTGGGATGAGTCACCAGTAAATGTTAAAAAAGTCGTTACTGAATTAGCATTAGATACTGGAACAGTTTCACCACTTCTTAAACGAATGGAACACGTTGATTTAATCAAACGTGAACGTTCTGAAGTTGATCAACGTGAGGTCTTTATACACTTGACAGAAAAAAGTGAAGGCATCAAACCTGATCTTAAAGATGCTTCTTCTAAAGTGGCAACCGCTTCATCGCTTAGTGCAGATGAAGCACAAGAACTGAACCGTCTTCTAGGTAAAGTTATTAACGCATTTACTGAAAACAAAGAATAATTATAGTATCAGCGTCATGTGAATTAAAGTTGTAACTGTTATTTTTTTAAACGAAATCTTTAAATAAAATGTCCCATCAATTGATATTAATTGATGGGTTTTTTATGTACACATTGTATTCTTCTACCTAGCTCCATAGAAATGACCACTTTTTCCCTTTCCACTTTAATTTACTACGTGAAGCTTAAACATATCCATTCAAAAATAAATCGCCATTTCATGACGTATTCATAAATATCGTTTAATATACAACTTTAGTCTAGTTTATAAGTTCTAAACTAATAATCAGTAGCTAGGAATGAATTTAATATGCTATGATAATGTAGTAATTTTTTAAGATTCATGAATATAAATAAGATATTTAAGAAGGTAGGTTAATCTATGTTTTTACTTGAGTTAATCAAAGGTATCATTCTCGGTATCGTTGAAGGACTTACTGAATTCGCTCCTGTATCATCAACAGGTCACATGATTTTAATGGATGATATGTGGTTGAAATCCACTGATTTTCTAGGAAGTGAATCTGCTTTTACATTTAAAGTAGTCATTCAATTAGGGTCTGTTTTTGCTGCAGCTTGGGTCTTTAGAGAACGTTTTTTCGAATTATTACATATTGGAAAACAACATCAAGCACCGATAAGTGAAGAGTTTCGCTCTAAACCACGTCGTTTGAACTTGTTACACGTACTTGTCGGTATGATTCCAGCCGGTATTTTAGGTCTAATGTTTGATGATTTAATTGAAAAATATTTATTCAGTGTTCCTACTGTAATGATTGGGTTATTTTTAGGTGCCATTTATATGATTATTGCGGATAAATATAGTGAAAAAGTTAAGCACCCACAAAATGTAGATCAAATTAATTATTTCCAAGCATTTGTCATTGGTATTTCTCAAGCCATTGCAATGTGGCCTGGATTTAGTCGCTCGGGTTCTACAATTTCAACGGGTGTACTTATGAAAATGAATCACAAAGCGGCATCTGACTTTACATTTATTATGTCAGTACCAATTATGCTAGCAGCAAGTGGTTTATCTTTAATTAAACACTATGAATATATTCACTTAGCACACATACCATTTTATCTTTTAGGTTTCCTAGCAGCATTTATCGTTGGGTTAATCGCAATCAAAACTTTCTTACATTTAATCAATAAAATTAAATTAGTACCATTCGCTATATATCGTATTATCTTAGTAGTAATTATCGCTATTCTTTACTTTGGTTTCGGCATTGGTAAAGGGATTTATTAATTTAATACATTGTGTATAGCACTATTTACTGATGGTGTTAATATAGATACGTCTCTAATCAAATAAAAATGGCAATTTCTATTGGAATAATGTAGAAATTGCCATTTTTATTATTCAAACTATATTTACCATGTTGTAGTTGTAGACCTACTATTTTTCTTAAGATCAGGAATTAGTTCCTGAGTCCCTTTTTATAATGATGTCATTACTATTTAAACGAATATTTAGACATATACCAATACAGTATATTTATCGTTTATACTAGAGTGTCATAGGGTAATGAATAAGATAAGCATATGAACTGGAGGCAATATCTATGGATCAAAAGAAAAGACATCTAATTAAGACACTAATAAACGTTTTACCTATTTTTATTGTGCCCTTAGTTACTGAACGTAAACATATCAAAAATCATTCTGAAGTCAAAAAAGTAACTGCTGCAACATCACGTGCATCTAAAACTGTGGCTAATAAAGCTACTGACGTTAAAGAATTTGTTATTGATAAAAAACAAGAACATGATAACAAACGAGAATTGAAAAAAATTGCAAAAGAAAATGATCCTGAATATATTGAGAAAAAAGGCGAAAAATTAGCGAAGAAAAATCGCAAAGAAGCCGATAAAATGGATAAAAAACTTCAAAAAAATATCGAACAACGTCATAAAGAAGAAGCAAAGGCACGTGAAAAAAATGAGAAACAGCGTATAAAAGATTTAAAGAAAACTCAAAAGTATCAAGAAAAAGTAGGCCTAACACCCGGCGCATTGGATGATGAAACAGAGAAAAAAGGCGAAAAATTAGCTAAAGATAACAAACATGATATTAAAAAACTGGCTAAAAAGTTACAAAAAAACATCGAACAACGTCATCATGATGAAGAAAAAAATCGTGACAAGAATAAAAAAGCACGTATTAAAGAAATAAAAAAATATGAAGAACATGATGCTCAAAGTGTAACTAAACAAAATAATAAAGAAACACATCATGAGTCTTAACAAGATGACATCGATTATCATTGATGGAGATGCTTGTCCTGTCATTCAATCTGTTATTGAATTAACCTCAGGGACAGGCATTTTTGTTATAATTGTACGTAGCTTCAGTCACTATACAACGCAGACTTATCCAGAACACGTTAAAACGATATATGTCGATGATGGACCGGATGCAGTGGATTATAAAATCGTTCAATTAGCGCAAAGTAAAGATATCGTTATCACGCAAGATTATGGTTTGGCGAGTCTATTGTTAAACAAAGTTAAAACAGTACTACACCATAAAGGCTATATATACAATAGTACTAACATTGACATGTTGATACAACAGCGTTATAACCATGCTCAACTTAGAAAACAAGGTGGTCGGCACAAGGGACCGACTCCTTTTTCTAACAAAGATCAGCAACACTTTGAACATATATTTCGACGTGTACTCTCTCAAATATAGGAGGCATTTATCATCATGAAAAAAATTGCAGTTTTCTGTGGCGCAAGTAAAGGCAGTAATCCAACCTATGTCAACGAAGCATATAACTTAGGAAAATATATGGCGCAAAAAGGTTATGAACTCATTTTTGGCGCTGGTTCTGTAGGCATTATGGGTGCCATACAAAATGGTGTATTAGATCACAATGGCACTGTTATTGGCGTCATGCCTAAAGAATTAGATACTAAAGAAATTACGAGTCAACGGGTTTCTGAACTTATTCTAGTGGATTCGCTTCATCAAAGAAAAGAGAAAATGGCAGAATTAGCAGATGCTTTTATCCTCGCTCCAGGCGGTGCTGGTTCGCTTGAAGAATTTTTTGAAATCTATAGTTGGACACAAATTGGTATTTATCAAAAACCGATTGGTATTTATAATTTAAACGGTTTTTTTGAGCCATTACATCAACTTATTATTCACATGATTCAAGAAGGCTTTATTGACGAAAAATATAAAGCTTTAGCACCTCTATATCACACAAAAGAAGACTTACTACATGGGCTTCAAAACGCTAAACCACTTGGCGAAAGAAGTTACGATTAAAAAAATAGTCGCCCACACGAGCGGCTATTTTTTATTTGAGATTTTTATAATACCTAACTTGCATTTTAAGTGGATGATATTTATTCAATTCAGGAAATTCGAAACGATCAAAGACTTTCATCCCTATTTTCTCCATCACTTTTCGTGACGATAAATTTGTCTCTGCCGTTAAACTGTATATGTCATAAACTCCCTTTTTTTGTGCATATTTTAGCACAGCTTCAGCGCCTTCAGTTGCAATACCATTTCCCCATACCTCTGGAATTAAACGCCAACCTATTTCATAAAATGGTAAATTATTAAATGGATATTGGCTATCTTTTGGAATATAATTCAGACCAATAAACCCAATCCACTCATTAGTTTCTTTTAATTCTACTGCAAATAGACCTATCCCCGTTGCTGTAATATTTTTTTGCATTTGTTTCATATCTAACGCTGAACGGCGATAACTTAACAAACTAGGAAAATAACGTCTGACTTGTGGATTTGCATTCAATTTTTGAAATGGTAATAAATCATTTTCTTCCCAATCACGTAATTTCAATCTTTCCGTTTCAATATAAACAGTCATTCTGCTTTCACCTCATCGCTTCATTCTGTAACAGTGCTCTATAAAAAGAAGCGCGTTATGAACAGAAACTCTTCATACCGCGCAACCTACTATATGTTTGTTCTTTGTATCAACTAAGCTTTCGAAATATAACTAATTAATTCGATATGCACAGGAATCTCTTTTAAACGATTACGCTGAGCTTTCGGTGCTGTAAAAATAGCATCAATGAAATCATTTTGATGATTTAATTTATATGTAGCAACAAATGTATCAAAATCCGAATCAAAGTTTGGCAAGTGTGCCACTACTCGATTGATTTCACCTGTAGAATCTACAATTGTACGTCCAGTTAACGTTTCTAATTCACGCCCTAATTCTGGTAAAGTAATATCTTGGCCTTCTAAAATACGAAAATCTTGTTCATGCATTGTTGCTCGCTCCTTTTAAAGTCGATATGTAAACTTGTTCATATACACGTTCTGTATTTATGGTTATACATACCCGGTAACATCAGACATAAAACGGCACAAATTTTTTAACTTGTGACATTGAATCATTGTTGTTGTTTTGGTTGCTTTGATTGCTTCTGTGTATCATTCTTAGTAGATTGTGATGACTGTTGTTTATTCGTCTTATCTTTATCTGTCTGTGTGTTATCTGTATTGTTTGAATTTTGATGCTGATTTTGTTGATCTTTATTTTGGTCGTGCGTTGTTTGATGTTGTGATGACTTCTCTTTACTTTTGTCACTCGTTTTTTCTTTATTATCTTTGTCATCATCTGATGAATTACTTTGCATCTCTTCTACTTCTTTTTCTAAAGTCTCACGTTGACTTTTATATTTCTCTTTATCGCTTTTAAGTTTCTCTTCTTGCTTTTCTAAATCTTTTTTCTCTTTTTCTAATTTTTGTATATCTTGTTCTAAAGATTGCTTTTCATCATTTCCCTTACCGCATGCTGTTAATAAAAAAATTGCTGCTAATAATAGCACAAGCCCTTTCTTCATGTTTGACTCCTTTGAATATAAGTGAATACTATTATTTTAACATGAAACCACTTTCTAATCATTTGTTATAGCTAATCGTGCTTTAATAAATGTTTATCTAGCTACTTATAGTAATTACGATAATTAATTTATTTCAACTTCTATGATATGATTAATCATAATTGATATAATAACTATTATTACTATATCTAAAGGAGCTTAAAATAATGTATGAAATCTACGTCTCAACTCATGCGGGAAAATAATGTCAAATCACTACGACTAAATAATACGGATAGAGAAATATTCGAGAATTACATGACATATGTACGAGCAGAACTCAGTGTCAATCCCTATGATTCAGAACTAATGCTCAATCGTATATTAAAGCAATTATTGAAGGCAGAAGATAATGGTACCCTTGCTTTGGAATTTTTCAATCACGACCCTAAAGCACACGCAAAGCAGGAGATCCGCGCATTGCCAAACGAAACAATCAATAATATTTTTAACTATATTTATCAAAATTTTATGTTTTTAATAGGTATTTTTTGTTTTTGTAAAGGATTTATTGGGTTCTTTATCGGCGGCAATAACAACCGCATATATCTATACACCTTTCCAATTATTGTCATCATTGGTTTATTTATCATTTTTTTATTTATATGGATGATTTTCAAAACGGTTCAACTTCAATGTTTTAATAATAAAAACTTAGTATGGATATTAACCTACATCGTCATAGGATTACTTATTTCAGCACTCGTCTATGTATTCTTTATCCCACAATCATTCCTTGCAATCGGACCCTATATCACAATTAGCAACTGGCACTTTATTATCGCATCACTCATCATTACACCCATCGCATTCTACACAAAACACCGACACACCAACAAAAACGCCAACACAAGACTATAGGGGCCCCAGCACAAAGAAATGCACCAAGCATTTCTACGTGCAACGCAAGCTGGGGGTGGGGCCCCAGCACAAAGAAATGCGACAAACATTTCTACGGACAACGCAAGCTGGGGTGGGCCCATCATTATGAACTTCCTTAAGAAACTCAACAGATAATATAAATCGGGACAACAATATAAAACATCATAAATAAAGAAACCAGTAAATGAATTTATAAAAAACTCATTTACTGGCTTTTTTCGATGAGCGATGCCCCGCCTGGTGCGCATTTGTAAAACTAATTGACATGAGTCTGGAACATAATTATGTTTTAAGTTATGAACTCTATATTAGCAGTAGTTGACTGGATTAAAAATACGCTTATACCAAGCTTTTTCAATCCTAGTCATCCTTTTCAAAAAGATTAATACTTGAAAGTAAAATAAGATTTCCATCCAGCATCCTCTGGTTTATATCACAAATACATCTATAAAAAAACATACAATCATGATAAACATGATGATCGCTTTGGCAATGTTGCTGGTTAAGAAAGCTACGATTGAACCCAAGCTTGCTTTAAAAGCTTTGTTCACATCGAAATCTTGCATAAGTTCAACTGCAAAAACTGCTACAAAAGGAATAATGATAATGCCAAATGGTGGGAAGACAAAACAACCAACGAGCACACCTATAAGTGCAACATACTCACTTATCTTTGAACCACCATATTTATTAACAAAATATTTATTCATTGCAAAATCAGAGATAAACATGAGTACCGTTAACACTATCATTGACACATAAAATATCCACGATAATTCACCATTATTAAATGCGAATTGATAAATTAAAAAACCAACCCACAACATCAAAACAGAGGGTATCACAGGTTTAATAAGTCCAACAAATGCCAAAATAAATGCGAAAATAATTAATAACCACAATAAGACAGTCATATTAAGATATCACCTTTTCTTCAGTAAATTTTTGATCTTTCGTGAAAAAGATTAGCACCATACCAATAAATATTGAGCTTGCTGATACAAAAAAGACATTTTCTAAACCAACACACTGACTCATGGCACCACCTAATAAATTCCCACATAGCTGCCCAATTACCATCGCATTAGCAAAAAGTGTAGAAGCGTAGCCGGGAAAATCAGGTAAAATATCTTGAAAATAACTGATGCCTAAGCCAAGTAAAATCGCTAAAAAGAAGGCCAGAAAAACTTGCCCAAGCATCATCATATATATGTTATTAAAGATACCAATGCTAAAATAAAACGCACCACCACTTAGTGCTCCAACAATCAATAATGTTCTAGTTTGCAACTTAGTCGCTAACATTCCTAAAATCACCATGAATGGAACTTCTAATCCTGCGCATAAGCTTGCTAATGTCCCCACATAATCTTCAGAAATATGCAACTGTTTTGTTACAAACAACGGCATATTCATGGTATACATCCATTGCCCAATATGTAGCAAAATAAATGCTACAAAAGGCAAAAACAAGGTAACATCTTTCAACATATTCGGCGCTGTGGTTTCAATATGTGCTGTTCCACCAACTTGTTGATCTCCTGTTAACTTTAAATCCTGATAAAAGAAGACCTGCAATAATAACGTAAATAAAATAATAGCAACTGTTCCTCCGAAGAGTCCAGCGTACCCATTAAAATGGATAAGACGTGAACCTATCAACGGCCCGAAAAGGAAGCCAAAAGAAAACATTGATCGTAACACTGTATTGGCAAATTTAGCATTTTTTCTGGAAGACGATATATTGATAGATTCTCTAGCAGAAGCATATAATTGAGGCATTGCTGGTGCAAATAAACCTTGAAAAATCGCATATGTAATAATAAATAACCAAATATCATGAATATAAAAATATATAGAGAAACTAACTGCCCCCATAAATAAGGCAGTAATAATTAAAAACTTACGATTAATATTATGCGTGTCTGAAAAGCGCGCGACTATAGAATTTATTGTAAATTGACTAACCGCAGCAAGCGCTAATAAAATGCCGAACTGATTGGTTGTCATACCTAATTCATTCGTCGCAAATAATACAAAATAGGGTACCGTAATTGCGATACCCATACCGAGAAGCATCATATTTACCACAAATAATTTATAGTTTTTAATATGGAGTAATGCTTTAAACATAAACGTACCCTCTATCCTTAAAATTAATTAATCTAAATGCCGACAAGGTTAACATGATACATATTGCGGCACGATATCCTATAAATTAGCGTATAAAGTTATACATTAAATTAACAAATGAATCTACTTGTGGCAACTGCAACATATTCGCTTCGTAACTCATAAATGTAGAGCGTATCAGTGGCTGACCTTCAATTAATACTTTTTCACATTCAAATTGATTTTTATCAATGTATTTCATCATAACCTCAGGTAAAATAGTTACTCCTACACCACTCAATAACATCTCTTTACATGTTCCAACTTGATCAACAGTAATGGTTGCATGGAAATCTTGTCCTAAGTTATCATTGTACCATTCTTTAATTTGATTAATATAAATGGGATCTGCTTGAAACTCAATAAATGGAAGTTTATCTACTTCTGCCCGCTTATCTTTAGGGTAAATAAAGTAATGTTCATCATTAAATAAATGGGTGTTTGTTAGGTTCATAACCTTATTTCCCCGCGTAATCATAACATGATAATCACGATGATGTGCTTTGATATGTTCAGTCGAACCTACTTGAACTTGTATTTCAACATTTGGAAACTGTGTATTATATAAACTTAAGACATCTGGAAGCAATGTTTGTCCTATCAAAGAAGAACAACCAATAGATATCGTACCATTGACCTCTCCAATATGCGCCTGCATTTTATCGTAAAATAAACGTTCTCGCTTTAACATATCGCGAGCATGCTCAATAATCATAGCCCCTTCTGTTGTAGTAATGAGTTGCTTTTTTGTACGAATAAAAATATCTACGCCAAAATTATTTTCAATTGCTTTTAATCGCTGTGTGACAGCAGGTTGCGAAATATATAATAATTCTGCAGCTTTGCGCAATGTTTTTGTCTCATCCAATGTTATAAGTAATCTATAGTCTTCAATTTTCATAGTTTCCCCCTACAATCCTCTTGCTTATCCATACATAATAAAGTCATAACTAAAACGTTTAGGATTTAAACAGCGCCTATCATAACAATACTTTATAAAGTAAAAGTACTATTAGTGCATAAGTCATTATTTTGGTAAAACATAAAATAATTAAGTAGATAAACCTACATTATAAAAATACTAATTGTCTAATGTAAAATGTATTTTTAAACTCTTGCTAATAATGACAAGCTTCTGTAGAAAGTCCCATCCCTAACTTGCTTTGCTTGTTGAAATATTAACTGCATTTCTTTGTGTTGGGCCCACCCCAACTTGCGTTGTCCGTTGTCTTTCGCTTCGAAAGCCTTTGTGTTGGGGCCCCACCCCAACTTGCGTTGTCCGTTGTCTTTCGCTTCGAAAGTCTTTGTGTTGGGGCCCCACTCCAACTTGCGTTGTCCGTTGCTTTTTGTTTTGAAAGTCTCTATAACGGTTTCTCTTGGCTAATGTTAAACATACATGATTTAAATCTTAGTCTTCTGTAAAGCGTTTTTTTCTTTTATGACGTTGCTGTGGTTGAGGTGCTTGATGGTGATGTCGTTTCGCTTTATGTTTCTTTTGATTCATTTTGCGGTAACAATGCATGATTCGTCGTTCAAGTTCATCAAAATTATCATTTATCTCAATCATCAATTGATGTGCTATCATATAGGCTTCATGATACTGTCTTTTAGTGATTTGTTCATTAACTAACGCATTCATTAAGTCATCTTCATCAACAAGCTCATACTTACCAGTAGGCAATACTAAGACATCTAGAAATAAGTCTAATGTTCTAGCATTACCTTTTTGTGTAATGTTTTTGATATTTATATCGAAATAATATTCTAACGGTTGGCCTTTATCATCAAACATTGCTGTAATACTGTACCGTTTCTTTTCGGGTAAAATCTGCAGCCATTGATAATGGTCATCAGCCACAACCATATGCTTTCCAACTACCGTCACCTCAAGCGGTTCACGTACTTTATTCATCGTCACTAAACCGATAATGCCCTTGAATCTTTTATTATTCACCTTAACTTCTATATATTCCCTTTCTATAAGGCGACGCCAGTGACGTTTATCAATATATTTTACTTTCACAGCCACCAACTCCTTGTCATTATTATATTAGACTAACTATCGTCTGTCATCTTATCCGAAACTTTGTATTAATTACATGCATTTATTTGACTTCGATCATTTATATTCTACTATATATTTATGAATTTTGGTAAAATCGATAATATTACTATGAATTTTGAGATTTAAACTAGATTTTCAAAAATTAAAATTTAAACAAAAGCCTATCACTTGGTCCATAATGTATATACTCACATCTAAGCTAAAAATCACCTTCACATATCATTATATAATACCGTTAAACCACAAGAAAAATTCTAAAAAATAAGAACACCTTGTGCTGTTAATAAGCACATGGCATTCTTATTTAATATGAAATCACAATTGTGTTTCAAGTTATGCGTCTATTCTACTGCATAAGCTTTAATAATCTCTTGGTGTTGAGGATACTTTTCTAATAATATTGCTTGTGCCAATAATTCAAAGTGTTCAAATTCAAATGCAGGTTGACACATACAACCAACAATACCGTATCCTTTAGAATGTTTTAAACTTGAGGCAAATATCGTGCCTTTAGGAACAACACATTGCAAGACATCACCATCAGCAACATTTTGTCCTAACTGTTCAACATAGTATTTACCCTCTGTTGTAATCATATGAATTAAAAGCGTTTCACCACTATGGTGATACCATACCTCATCCGCATCAATACGATGAAAATGAGACACATCTGCATCTTTTAGTAGAAAATATATACTGCTATATGATGCACGCTTTTTATCATCCGGTCGTAGCGTTTCTTTATAATAGCCTCCCTCGGGATGAGGCATTAATTCAAGTCGATTAATCCATTCTTCTGCAGATATCATTATTTTAAATCCACGTTATGGAAAACGTTTTGAACGTCTTCCAACTCTTCAAGTGCATCAACTAATTTTTCAAATGTTTCTTGATCCTCAGCTGATAATTCTATATCCGTTTGAGGTAACATTTCAAATTCTGCTACTTTGAACTCTTCTACACCTATTGCACGTAATGCATCTTGCACTTGCGCAAATTGATCTGGTTCTGCATAGACAACAGTTAAACCATCTTCATCAATAACATCTCTCACATCAACATCTTGTTCCATTAATGCTTCTAATACATCATCCGCAGACTTTCCTTCAATAGCAAATGTAGCAGTATCATCAAACATATATGCAACAGAACCTGATACGCCCATGTTTCCTCCATTTTTACCAAAAGCAGCTCGAACGTCTGAGGCTGTACGATTTACGTTATTCGTTAACGCATCGACAATTATCATAGAGCCGCTTGGACCAAAACCTTCGTATCTAAGATGGTCAAAGTTTTCTTCTCCTGCACCTTTAGCCTTATCGATTGCCTTGTCAATGATATGATTAGGTACTGAATATGTTTTAGCACGTTCTAACACTAAGCGCAATGCTTGGTTTGAATTTGGATCAGGCTCGCCTGATTTTGCTGCAACATATATTTCTTTACCAAATTTAGCATAAATTCTGCTAGTGTTTTTATCCTTTTGGGCTTTTTTCTCTTTAATATTATTCCATTTACGACCCATAATGTCATCTCACTTTCGTTCTTCTAAATTAACACTATTTATTATACATGATTTTCCAACGATTATATATAACATACAGCACGTAAACATGCCAATTTAGTAACAATTCTATTATATCAATATATGTCCGCCTATCATTAACTCATCTTATAGCCGATTGTTTTTATATTGATGATTGAGCTTAAATAAAATTAAAAATACTGACAAAGTAAACTTTGCCAGTACAAACAAACTTAGATTTCTAATAATTCTTCGACATCTTTAAATAAGTCATTAAAACTTTCAATATTGTCATCATTCATATAAATGAAAATTTTACGCTCATCTTCTTCTGAACGTTGTTTACTTAATTTTTCTTTGTCGATAAGTCGACGGATAGAAACAAGTAACTTCGTTCTACTTAAATCTAATTCTTCAATCGCTAATTTTAAAAACGATTGCATCAATACTTTCTTTTCTGAAGTATAATCTTTAGCAAGTTTTAATACTGCTAAATCATTAAGCGTCAGCTTATATTTTTTATCTATATATTCTGACAATAATTTATGCTTCTTATAAAGATTTAGTAATTGATTTAATTTATCTTTACTCAATACTATTGCACCTCCAAATATAAGCGGACAATATATTATAATTATCTACTATGTTTTAGAGGTTGTCGTTTTCATTTGTTTAATATTCATTGCCAAAATTACCAACACATTTGAATTGAATTGCACTACGCATTAATTGCACACTATTTGAATATTTTTATGATTCTTAATGAATCATAACCTAAATTAACTTTAAAATAGTCTTTCCTGAAGTCATGTTCAATAATTCTCATAGTCGTATGTAAATGATCTTCAATTTCTTTTAATAATTCCTGAGTCCAATTGTATTTTTCACGAATATGGCGATTAATGATGTGATTGATATTACCATTTTTCTCGTCAACTTTTTCCGACTTAATTAAACGAATCGATTGTTCGGCTACTTCTTCAAAATGAATTAATACTTCTGTATCACCAAAATAGGTAATTGATGCTTCGCTTTCAAATACTCTCCAATCATATAAAAATAATGTATACTGTGCTTCATTTTCTACTACAATATAATTATCTTTAATTGTTCTGGACTGGTTCATCATCCATTTAATTTGACCAATGATGATGCCTAACACCGTTTTAAAACCATTTTCATCAAAGATATGAATTGCATTAAACGAATTTCTACTAAAATATAAGTTAACACCCATACCATCAAATAACTCTGCCGTTTTCAAAAAGGTTTCAATAATTAATGGGGCACTGTTACTCAAGTCGTTTTCATTATTTAAAAATTGGTGGTTCTCTATATTTAAAAATATAACTTTGCTATATGATAAATCAATTTGTGTTAATATTTTTTCGATATTCTGATACTCTAAAATATTTTTTAATAATAAATGTTGACTATCTTCTAGTAAATATGGTTGTTCAAGGTGAGCATTATCAATAAATAAATAATCAAAACCGATACGTTTTATTTGTGATTCTAATGTTTTAAACATGACTGTTTCGTTAAGCAAACAGCTAATGGCTAAACCAAATCTTAAACCAAATTGCTTATTTTGAATTTTTAAAATAAGCCGATAAATTTCTTTTAGTTCTATTACTTCCATATCAAATACAAGCATGATAATACCACGATCACCATTTGCTAATGATTTCTTATAGTTTAAACGTTCTACTACTTGTACATAAATGCGCTCGATATAATCCATAATTTCTAATGATTGAATTTTAAAGGCAATATGCAAATTATTTGCCGCAATTTTTTTAAACATATCTCCAATTTCAGCATCACTCAGATTATTAATTAATGTTCCAGTACCAAAATTAACATAGATAATTAAATTTTCTGTATTAATATTAGCTTTTCCTTTGATTTTAATAAAGAATAACTCTTTAAACTCTTCAACAGTATTAATCTGAGTTACAAGTTCAAAATTTTGCTTTGTTTTTACTTTATTGTTGTCTATAAATATTTTACGTTCAATATTTTCTTGATAATAATTAATCTGTTGTCTGAGTACTGTTTTTAAATGTTGTTCATTATCCTCACTTAACACTTCATAATTCATTAATAAATATTTATCCTTTATATTTAAACTTCGATAATCATTAGGTGTAATACCAATATAACTTTTAAACATTTTCGTATAGCTAGCCGAATTACTAAACCCTAATTTATCGCTAATATGACTAATAGTTGAATTTTCAGTTAACAAGTATTCAATTGATTCAGCAATTTTTAGTGAATCAACGTATTGTTTAAAACCCATGTTTAAGTTTTGGTGAAACTGTGCGGAAATGTTGGATTTTGAGGTGAATAAATTTTGAGATAGTGCATTTAACGTTAGTTTTTCATGAGAGTGTTTATTAATATATTCTAGTATTTGGCTAAGTTCCCCATAAAATAAAAATTTATATTGATTTTCAGCTGTTTCTAAATCAACACTTCCTTCTGTTGCTATTACTTCCACCATTTGTTTAATGTAGTTTTCATTACTAGTTATGGGCATTTGATTAATATAGTTAATCGCAATTTTAAGCATCAGTTGTTTTAATTTATTGATTGATTTTATTAAGTTCACAGAATACTTATAATCAAAAAATACATAATCGTGATTTTTAAACCAATCGCTCGTAATGTAAAGCATTAATGATTTATGATTCTGCTTAATTGTAAAAATATCTTTATTATTTATGATATATATTTCATCACTAATCGTAGTAGAATTAGCAAAATGCTGAATCGTCAGATCCCCTTGTATAGGTAAAATGACAATAATACCATCGATACATCGTGTTGGTTGATATTCTTCTTTAGTGAGGATTCGAAAAAAAGTATTAGTCATATATCTTCCTCTTTCTAATCTTGCTAGCTCATAACCCTTATATTTTACTTAACATAAAGTCCGCTTTTCCTATAATAATAAGCATAAATTTAACACAATCTAAATATATTAGCAAAAATAAACTAACATATTTATTGTTATGTTTTTTCTATTTTATTGATAACTATAAAATTACATAAAAAAATATTGCGCTTTGGGTTAGTGTAATTCTTTCGCTGATTATTGGCATGCTGTTGCCAAAACTTTACTACACTAAACAAGTAAAACAAAGCGCAAACATCTTTTGATTTAAGATATTTATTTTTCGATTAATTTCGAAAACGGTTTGCTAAGCTTAAAATATCAAGAATAATATTAAGCAAATTAATAAACAGATTAAAACCCATTTCTCTCGGTGAAAATTGACCCCGTTTCATTCTATTAAAATCATATAAAGTATATAGAAGAAACAGAAACAAGCTGACTACCGTGATAACCGTATAAAATACTGGATTATGAATAAACAGTCCAATAAGAGATGCTACAATCAGTGCCAGTAATGTTACAAACAAATATCTTCCTATACTTGATGCATCTTTTATAAAGAAAAACCCTATCACTCCAAAAATAACAAATGCACCAATAGCTAAGACAATATTTTTATAAAATACATCCGCACCTAAATTTTGTAAGTATGTTGTAAACATCGCGTATGATAATAGTCCCACGATAATCGCATAGATATGAGAAATAATCAAACCATATTTACGCGCTCTTTTAAATATTAAGGTAGAAAAAATAAGAACTAACAATCCTATAGACAACGGCATTCGCCATTCATCAGGAAGGTATTGTCCAAAATAACAACCAATACCAAATATAAGCCAATAATACATAAAATATAACCATACTTGCGAATACGCCCATGACTTAGATTGACTGTGATCTGTCATATGTCTTTGTTTCTTTGAAAAATCATTCATGCTATTACTCCTTCCTTCAATAGTTATTTATAACACTAAGACAATAAGATAAACATTGTTTTATTGAAAATGAATAATCCAGTTGGATAAATGCATTTACATTTCATTTTTTATTCTCGAAATATTACAAATTAAATTTTTATATTGAAAATAACTTTCATAATTTCCATTTCTAACCCTTATGCAGCAACGTTTATAAATATATTTACATTTCATCGTCATTTATTAATAATATTACAAGATAGTAACAATACCCACAAAGAAAACTATTTTTGATAATATGGGGGTGTAGTGATAAATCGGAAATTAAATATTTAAATTAAAGTGCATGACTTAATGTGCATTTAAATATAAGGAGGACATGAACGTGAAAAAATTAGCATTTGCTATTACAGCTGCATCAGGTGCTGCTGCAGCGCTTACACACCAACATGCCGAAGCCGCAACACAACACACCGTTAAATCTGGTGAATCTTTATGGAGTATCGCTCAACAGCATAACACAACTGTTAACGATATTAAACAAAGTAATAATCTTTCAAATAACTTTGTATTCCCTGGTCAAGTCTTATCAGTTGGTGGAAATAATACCAACAGTAGCCAATATAGTGGTCAAAATTCTTCAGCAACATCTCATACAGTTCAAGCTGGAGAATCATTAAATCTTATTGCCAATCAATATGGTGTGTCAGTTAATGACTTAATGCGCGCTAATAATTTAAATGGCTATTTAATCATGCCAAATCAAACATTAAATATCCCAAGTGGTTCTGGCAATGGTGCTGGTTCTGGTGGCACAACAGTAACACCTTCAAATACAAACACAACACCAACATTTAACCATTCTAATCTATATACTTCCGGTCAATGTACTTGGTATGTATTTGATCGTCGTTCTCAAGCCGGCAAACCAATAAGCACTTATTGGTCAGATGCAAAATATTGGGCTGGAAATGCTGCTAATGATGGTTACCGTGTAGATAACTCACCTGAAGTTGGCGCAATTATGCAAAGTACACCTGGCCCATATGGTCATGTTGCATATGTTGAACGTGTTAATGGCGACGGTAGTATTTTAATTTCTGAAATGAATTATACTTATGGTCCATATAACACAAATACTAGAACTATCCCTGCTTCAGAAGTTTCTAGTTATGCATTTATCCATTAATATAACAATAATCAAAGCGTGAGACCTAGCTCTTACGCTTTTTTATTTTGTTAAAAATTATCTTTTAAGTCCATTTCACTCAAAAGATATAAATAGATAGCTTTGAACTTATTTATAACGGATTAAAATCTAACCGCCTAAAGTTTCTATTGTTAGCGTTATTGCATCATCATTTTATACATCAGACATCACATTCACTTAGTTTAAAGAAAGCCAACGGACAACGCAAGCTGGGCTGGCTGAGACAGCCCGAGTTATACACTACGAAGCAATGAATATGAATAAGCCAGTAAATGCATTTACTAAAAACGCATTTACTGGCTTATTTTTCTAAAAATGATGTCCTAGCCTGTTTTAGCAATATTTTAATTAATAACTTATTATGCTTTATAAGAAAATATGCATAATCAAATAGATAATAGCTGCCAATACAGCTGAAATAGGTAATGTAATTACCCATGTGATAACCATACGTTGCGCTGTACTCCATTTTACGCCTTTCACACGATTAGCTGCACCTACACCTAGAATAGATGAAGATACAACGTGCGTAGTAGATAATGGGAAATGTAGTGATGAAGCCACGAAAATAGTTAATGCTGATGATAAATCAGCTGCTGCACCGTTAGCAGGTCTAATTTTCATGATATTACCACCTACAGTTTTGATGATTTTCCAACCACCAATTGCAGTACCTAAGCCCATTGCGGTAGCACAAGCTACTTTAACCCATAACTGAGGTTCTACTTGGTGTTGCACATCAGCTACGATTAAAGCTAAGGTAATAATCCCCATTGATTTTTGAGCATCGTTTGTCCCGTGTGAGAAGGATTGCAATGCTGCCGTAAAAATTTGGAAAAATCTAAAGTTACGGTTAGATCTTGTTAAATTCGCATTTTTAAAGACAATTTTCACAATGGAATACATGATATAACCTACACAAAATGCAATGATTGGTGAAATAATCAATACGATAATAATTTTGGTAAATCCTTGATAATGAATATCCATGAAAGAACCAGTTGATGCAATTGCTGCACCTGCAATTGAACCAATCAAAGCATGAGATGATGAACTAGGTATACCATAAAACCATGTTACTAAATTCCAAATAATTGCTGAAATAATTGCTGCAAGTACGACAACGAGCCCATTATGTAATTCAAATGGATTTACAATATCCTTTGTAATTGTTCCTGCCACACCAGTAAATGTTAAGGCACCAATAAAATTCATAATTGCAGCTAATAGTATAGCTCTTCTCGGCGTTAAAGCACGAGTAGATACCGCTGTAGCTACCGCGTTTGCAGTATCGTGAAAACCGTTGATAAAGTCAAATATCAATGAAAAAACAACGATAGCTATCGTAATAATTAATACGTAATCCATCTTTAAGAACTCCCTTAGCTATTTTTCATAATGATTGTTTCAAAGTTATTTGCTACAACTTGGCATTTATCAGCGATTTCTTCCATGCTTTGGTAAATGTCTTTTATTTTAATTAATGTCATTGGATCAGTTTCACTATTAAATATATGCTTCATTGATTGACGTAAAATACCATCACAGTTTGTTTCAAATTCTTTAATATTAATAGAATGAATGCGCATATGTGATAATTTTTTATCTACAAGTAAGCCGACCGCTAATTTCATTTCAGCTACTGCTTTTTGAATGTTTTCAACAAATTCTGCCATATATTCATCAGTATATTCGATTGAATACATTTCAAACATTGCAGATGTTTCTTCCATTGCATCTAATACATCATCGATTGCGTTGCATAATGATAGGATATCCTCACGTTCAATAGGTGTAATGAATGTTTGATTTAAATCTGTAATAACTTGATGCATTAATTCATCACCGTGAGATTCATAAGTTTTGATATTGTCAGAATACGCTTTTAAATCTAAATGTGTATTGAAATCCATTTTACCGAATTCCATTGCTGCACGATCTAAATTGAAAACCATTTCTTCAAGTTGAACCATGAACTTATCCTTTTTCTTTGTAAACATTTTAAATCCTCCATTTAAGCGATTGAAAATCATCACTTCCGTAATTTAATACTACTAAAGACAATCCCTATTAAGAAAATTGTTACATTATAATCACTCTAACCCGATTCATTTTCTGACTTTTGTAAATATTTTGTAAGTATGTCATTATGCATCGCGAAAAAATGTTCTCAAATACTGACTTTGTCCCTCTTTGAAAATAGCATAAAATTTACAATATCACAATTCTATTTACAAATTCTTTACAATTAGACAATGTAATCGTAATGCTTGATGCAATAAGTAACTGGAATACACTTTTTAATGACTGTATTTTAAAGCAACTTAATATATGGCCATAACACCATATCTATGAATGATATATTGGCAGTAGTTGACTGGATTGAACATATGCTTATATCAAGCTTTTTCAATCCTAGTCAACCTTGCCGGGGCAGGACTACGAATTCATAATGAATGCTGTCCCGCTTCCTCTCTGTTGAGGCCCACCCAACTTACGTTGTACGTTGAATTGCTTGGCGCATTTCTTTGTGTTGGGGCCCCCACCCCAACTTGCTTTGCTTGGGGAAACTAATTTTATTAGTTTCTCTGTGTTGGGGCCCCTATATCGAGTGGCTGATGGTGCGTTTGGTGTGGTTGTATGTGATGATTGCAAATATGGCGTATATGGTGCTGTATATGGTCATAACGATGTATATAGGGCTTGTATTATTGGTTCCTATGATGTCCATGAATCCTCTTGAGATGAAGTAGGCGTGTAGTAGTGCAATGATGAGTGGTAGACCAAAGTTGAATGTGACTTTAAGTTTTAGTCCTTTTGTCATATCGTATTGGTTGAAACCTAATTTACGCAGTATGGAATAGTTTTCGAGTTCATCTTCGGTTTCATCCATTTGTCTAATATATATAATACAGCCTACTGCGATGAGAAATGTGATGCCTAAAAATGATGTCACAAATAGCACAATTCCTGTTATGCTGGATACTTCGCTTACAATCTGACTACGTGTTTCTAGTTGATGATTCATATCATTAACAATCATCTCCAGTTTAGGTACGTCTTTCCGGTGTGTTAAATCAAAGCCATATTGTACTATCTTATCTTTCTTTTTAGCATGTGTTTTAATTTTCTGATAGTCTGAATCATTCAATATAAACGTTGGGTCTCCTAAATCATTATCTTCTTTAAAATAAACGTCATGTATTACCTTGTTTAATTTCACATTAATATGATGTTTTTTAGTACCTATACCTGTAGTACCATGTGGGTAATGTTTCATATACTGTCGAATTGTTCCATCAGGGATAATTAAATCTGCTTCACCTTTCTCTACGTTCCGATTAGGAAAAAAGGCAGCACTTGTGACATTAACATAATATGGTCTAGCAGTATCGCTATTGAATAATTTATTTTTATAAAGGTGTGTATAAATTAATTCTTTATAATTATAGTCATGTTCAATCTGTCGTTGATTTAACATATATGATAATTGATTAGCAGCAGCAGTTTGATTCGTTGTAACATCATATGGAGAGGCCAATAGTACTTCGTTCGTTAACGAGCTGCGACTTATTGCAGCGATACAAAGAACTGTAACAGTAATAGATGAAATAATCGCCATTACCGTTAAGGAAAAGGCGTTTTTACGCACACGATAGACTAAAGACGATGTAAATATGACATCACTCACATTCACAGACCCTTGCTTAAACCTTTTTAATAATTTTAAGACTAAAGATACAGAACTTCTAAAGAAAAAATATGGCCCTATTAATAATAAAATACAAATGATAAACAATACTGAAATATGTACAAAATCAACAAGATGATTCGTAATAAAGTAATAGCTTGTTGCGATCATCAGTAACCCTAATATGCCGAAGATCGCTTCCTTAAAACTCAACTTACTATTGCTTAATGCTTTAACTTCCGTATCTTCAAATAATTCTGTAAGCGAATATCTATAAATAAAAATAATCGATTGCACCATAGTTAAGATAAACGCACTACCAATAAGCATACCAGTTTGTAACAGGGCTTCAGCACTAAATACAATTGGCGCAGTCGCTTTAGCGCCTAACAATTTCAAGACAATCATCAATAAAATTTTAGTGCTAAATAAGCCGATTAGAATACCAATAATAGACGTTACGAAATAAATAGCAATCTGCTCAACCATTACAATATGTACTAAATTACGCTTACTTAAGCCTATCACTTGATATAAAGCAAATTCTCGAAAGCGCCGCTTAACAAATAGCATATTTGAATAAATGATGAAAATAAGAATAATCACAAATAAAAAATAACTGCCAAATTGTGTTCCTTCACGGATGACATCGAAAGATTGATTAATATTAATATGGCGCACATACCTAATTGTGACAAAGCTAAAATATAAGACAATACTAATAATAAGTGACAATAAATACAGCGCATAATGCCTCATATTTTGTCTAAAGTTTTTCAAGATAATATGATTAAAATTCATGATGAACCCCACCTAAAACACTTTGTGTGCGAATAATTTCACGATAAAATGTTTCATCGTCATCATCCCCTTGATAGAGCTCAGTAAATATTTGTCCATCTTTCAACATGACTACACGATTAGAAAAGCTTGCTGCTAATGGATCATGCGTGACCATGATAATTGTCGTTTGTCGATATTTATTCATATAGACAAGTCGTTCCAATAAATCTTGAGAACTTTTGGAGTCTAAAGCGCCTGTAGGTTCATCTGCAAAAATAATTTTAGGTAATGTAATAAAAGCGCGTGCGGCAGATGTTCGCTGCCGTTGACCACCAGAAAGTTCTGAAGGGTATTTATCACCCAGTTCTGCAATATTTAATGTTTCAACAACTTTATGATAACGCTTCATTGCCATCTCTTTACTAATTTTTTGTACAGATAACGGCAATAAAATATTCTCTTTTACCGTCAATGTATGTAGTAAATTATAATCTTGAAAAATAAACCCAATATCCCGCTTACGCATATCAGATAGCGCTTTATTCGACATTTTTTCTAGTTTATGTCCAGCTAATTCTACTGAACCTTGTGACATATAATCAATTGATCCCAAAATATTTAATAACGTCGTTTTTCCAGAGCCAGAAGGTCCCATTATTGAGACAAATTCACCTTCATCAACTGAAAGATTAATACCTCTTAATACTTCCTGCTGCATATCTTTACTTCCGTATATTTTAGTTAATTCTTTAACTACTAATATTGACACAACAACACTCCTTACATCCATCTTCACTCTTAATTATAACGAGTCGATATATGTAACGCCGCTATCTTAAGTAACAATACACTTATTTAATATGACAATTTTGTCACTTCTGACAACCGTTTCATAATCTCATTTTGTTTTGGGAAAATTAAAATAAATGTCGTACCTTTACCTATTTCAGACATCACTTCAATTTGGATACCTAATTGTGCTTTAACACTGTCAACCAAATATAATCCCATACCCGAAGAAGCTGTTTCATCACGATTAGCAGTTGATGTATAACCTCGATCAAAAATTCTTGGCAAGTCTTTCTGACTAATGCCTCTGCCCTCATCTTGAATTTTCAAATGGACGTGTTCACCTTTAATATAGCCTGACATATGAATATCAGAGTTTTTACTATATTTTAAAGAATTTGACAAAATTTGCCGAATCATCATGCGGCACCATTTTACATCTGTGTAGACCATTGTATTACCATCAAATGATAAGTTATAGCCAATACCTTTTGCTTGGCTAATGTGTCTTGTTAATTGTATTTCATCAATCACTAAACGTTTTAATGATACTTGTTCAAAGTACATATCTCTATTTTGAGACTCTAAGCGCGTTAAGTATAATTGTTTATCTAACATTTCATTAATTCTAGACCACTCATAAAGCAATGACTGTTTGCGCTGTTGATTTTGTTCCTGATCAATTAACAATTTCATTGCTGTCACAGGCGTTTTAATATCATGAACAAATTCAGTTATTGATTGTTCCGTTACTTTAATCTGATGTTGCTGTTTTGTTACTTTTTCCTTTTGTAAATTCAATTTGCGATACAAATAATCCACGATTTGTTCTTGAAACGGGCTTTCTGCGAGTCCTTTATGCTTTATTTCCTCTATTTCTTTATTTTCATAAAAATGTTGATATAACTTAATTTCTTTTAAAAAAGCAAAGAGTAAAAAGATAGCAGTCATTCCAATGTTTAACACCACTAAATAAATCATACTATCAACAGAAATATCGTAATCAATATAAGAAATACCCAGCATCATTAGGTTTAAAAATAAAAACCATAGCACCCAATTCTTACGTGTCTTGATAAACAGCCAAAACCATTTCACGTTATTCATGAGCCATATATCCTTTACCAACTTTTGTTTCAATCGCAGTATCCATATCTAATTCAGCTAATTTTTTACGCAAACGATTAACATTAACAGTTAAGGTATTATCACTAACAAAGGCTTCGTCTTCCCAGAGTGCTGTAATTAATGTGTCACGCGTCACGATTTGATTTTGTTTCGTAATTAACATTTCTAAGATAATCATCTCTGTTTTAGATAAATAAATCACTTTATCGTCTTTTTGAATACTATCTTTTGATAAATCGACAACTGCTTTTTGCCAATTTAAAATACGCTTTTCTTCTACGCCAAACTCATACACTCGACGATAAATCGCTTGTAATTTTGCAATAAGCACGTTGGTATAAAATGGTTTTTGCATATAATCGTCTGCACCTAATTCCATACTCATTACTTGATCCATTGGGTTATCACGAGATGATAAAAATAAGATGGGCACGTTGGACACTTGGCGCATTTTTCGACACCAATAGAATCCATCATATTTAGGAAGTTGAACATCCATAATAACAATCTCCGGTTGAACTTGTTCATATGTCTCCATCACATTGCTAAAATCTTCTACTCCCATAACGTTAAAATCCCATTGTTCTAGTTCTTTTTTCAATTCTTTAAATAGCGTCTTATCATCTTCTACGAGTAATATTTGCATGAATTTTCACCTTCATTATTTTGTGTATTTAATCTTTTCTCCATCTTGTATACGCCCTTGAAAATGTTTGATTCTACAATCAATTTCAAATCCACGCATAATTAATCCTTGTAAGGGAGCTTGAATAACATAATATATTGGCCAAAATAATCGCGGAATGTAATCATATAAATGTACAATAACCATTTGGGTTCCTTTTAATTGTCTAAATTCCAATTTGCCCTGTTTTTTCAAATTTGGATGTACTAGACGACCTCCAACAAGGTTTAAAGTAATCATGCCATCTACTTCTGCACCAATTTTTATAACGGCAAGTGGTTTATGTTTAACTTTACCATAGATAATGTAATTATCTCCTTCTTTACACGTATTAACAAAAGTGCCTTTTGTATTACCTAGCCAAGTCATAAAATAATCTACTAATTGACTCAGTGTCCATTTTTTTGGCAAAACAATATGCATTGCATTTCTGACATCGTCATACTTAGAAACTTGTAATTCAACGTTAATATGTGGCCGTTTGACTATGTGCTCTGTTTGTTGTACGTTAACCCCGTATGCGCTCAGACGCTCCACCGTTTCTTTGTCAAAACGACTACCAGTAATATATATAATAGTTGCCACGCTTGTCTTGGCGGCAGCACGTCCAAAATTATCAGCGGCAATTAGGTTTAAATCTCTCGCTGTTGCTTGTGTTAGCTTTGCTGAATGTTTATTTGGATCAATGTAGAAGATAGCGATGTCCATCCCTTCCATTGCACTTAGGACATCTTTATAATTATATATATCTTTCTTTAACCAAGTAATACTTTCAATTTTTGTCTCTTGAGGGTTTGGATATTTAGATAAAGCATATAAAGTTGCCTCATGTTCAATGGCAGAACCAATATGTTTACCTAAAAAGCCACTACCCCCTGCAAGCAATACATTTGGTTTCATCTTAATATCCCCTTTAACAATCACTAAAGATATGAGCAATTATACTTTTAATATACTATACTATAGTAGAACGATAAATTCTAAACGATTGGAGGTCTACTATGGCTCCTATTATACGCGAAATAAGCATTAAAGATGTAGAAAACTTCATACAACTATTGTCGACAGTATATGATGAATCTGAATTCACATTATATAATCCAGGTGAATATGCTCCTACCATTCAACGTGCAAGTAAAAACTTAGAAAAATTTATAACATCTCCGGCAAATACGATTTTCGTGGCCGAACAAGATGAACAACTTGTTGGCTATGCCTTTGTAACTACAAAAAATTATGAACGTACAAAACATGAGGCTATTATATCCTTAGGCGTAAAATATTTATATCAACGTAAAGGTATTGGACAAGCCTTGATAAACGCTGCAGAAGCATGGGCATTAAATCGTCATATTCGGCGTCTTGAAGCTTCTATAGTTCCAGAAAATCAAAGCGCTGTCATATTGTTTAAAAGTTTAGGTTTTATTATTGAAGGCGAGTTGAGAGATAAGCTGTTCATAAATGGTAAATATTATAGCAAGTATGTGTTGGGCAAATTGTTAATTTAGTCCGTAATACCTATATAGCGTTAACGTGTTTTATACTATGATAAAGTACCACTGCTGAACCATATAATTTTATACATAATATTTAAATACGCTATAACGCCACGACCTATAATGTACTTTTTGGTCGTGGCGTTAACTCTTATTTATCATTACCTAATCGGAAATACAATTATTGTTATCATCATTCGATAGGTAGCAGATTAACTGTATTATTCTCTGGTGTATGCGTGTCTAAACTATGATTATTGCCTCGTTCAACACCTGATGAAGACGTATTTCGACTTAGAAATAGCAATACCCGCTTCATGTTTTCTTTAGATTCCGGCTTTTCTAAATGAAATTGATATTGATGATGTAAATGATGTGTACCATCGTAAAAAAGTGTCGTAGTAGGTACATGTTTACTTTTAAGTTTACGGATAAAACTTTCATTTTGGCTGTAAAATGGATCGCCGTCACCTACAGATAAATAAGTGGGAGGAAATTGCTTTGTCACTTGCTGAATCGTCGACATTTGTGAAATATTTTTAAAATCTGTTTCCCAATTGGCAGAACCAGTATAACTGCGCATAAACATTTGAATACGAGGAAATTCAGTTGCACGAACCGTCTGCATATTATAAAAGCCACCGAAAAAAATTGCTCCTTTTAACTGTTCTGGCGTGAATTGTTGTTGGAAACCCATTTCTTCACGCAATTTATCATTTGTTTGCATTGCAGTATATTGACTCATTAATTGGGCACCTGCCGAGTCCCCACCTAATATGACTTGGTCAAAATCAATTGGGAAGTCATGTTGATTATCTTTCATAAATTTTACCGCTGCATCCATTTGTTTTAACGGTGTTGGATATTTATAGTTAGGTGCTAAAGCATAATTAACATTTACAACGACATAACCCTGTTCAGCAATTTTAGAAAGCAATGGATTTTTATACTGCTTATCTCCTGCAACAAACCCACCGCCATGCATCCAAAAGATGATTGGTAACTTGCTATTTTCATTAACTGTTTCAGGTGTAATGATATCTAATTTGCTATTAGGATAACCATGGCTATAAGTAATATCCGTAAAGACTTGGACATTTTTATTATTAATCTGTACTTTATTGTTTGTTCTATGATTATTTTGGTCTGAATCGTAATGATATTTTAAGTCAAGCGCAACCACACTACCAATAACTAACACGCATATCAACGTAATCCAAGACCATTTTCTAGTCTCTTTCATTTTCTATCCCTTCATCCATAATCAATAGACTTCTTCTACTCAATTTAACATTGTAAAATTAAAGCAACTCGCCTTTTTCATAGTGACGAATTGCTTTTAAGATTAAAACAACTTAATTTAATTGTAAAGCGTAATTGCCATGATTCTTTACGCAATATGTTTTTTATTGTCATTTTTACGTTTAAAATATTTTATAAGTACTGCAACAACAATAAATAATCCTACAACTCCCATAATATTATAAAGTGAGTTAATTAAATCAGCAAAGCCTACGAAGCTTAAAATATATGCTGCAATCATCATGATTATTATAAAAATATGATACTTCTTACTGTACGGTTCAGTAAAACGTGCAGCAAATGAATAGCATAAACCTAATATCGTATTATACATGACAGCTAACATAATTATTGTCAATATCAATCCTAACCAAGAATTGATTTCATTAGCTAGGTTTAATGTAGGTATTGCCGCATCTTTAATATTTGGATATTCTGTTTGTAAAGCAAAGTTAATAAGTGCTAACAAAATAGTATAAACAATACCTCCAAACATTGCACCTGCACCTGAGACGTGACGTTTTGAAGCATCACCCCCGATAGCTACAATGGTACTAAATCCAACAGCAAATGCTAGTCCTCCGTATTGTAAACCTTTTAATATGCCCCAAACGATACTTGTTTTAGGAACAACTTGATCAACTTCATTTAAAGGTACTGTGCCTTTAAATAAGTACACAATAGCGATTAACACGACCATCACAATTAAGAATGGCGTTACTATTCCTAACGCCTGTACGATTTTATTGAAGTCTAAAAGTAATGTGCCGTAGATGACCAATGTCATAATTAATGCACCAAGCCATGTAGGAATACCAAAACTCTCAGTAAATGTAGATCCTGCACCTGCAATCATTGTAACTGCAATACCAAATAAGAAAAAGACAAGAATATAATCGAATATTTTACTAAACTTTTCACCAAAAATGTACTGAAGCGTTGATTCATGGTTTGTCGCTTCAAATGCTGTACCAATTTTAGCTACTTGGCGCCCAATGAATCCTAATATTAAACCAGATAAAACTACACCAATATATGACCATAAACCATAAGGTGTAAAGAATTGCATAACTTCTTGACCGGTTGAAAATCCTGCGCCGACAACAATGCCGACGTAAGCGAAACCTATTTTAACAGCTTCTTTATTCAGCCCCATGTAAATAATTACCTCCTTAAAATTTAGACATTGAGCATTATAACGTACTGATTGCAATATGCAAGTATGCATAAAGCTGTTGTGACGGTGCAAATCAGCGTTATTGCCTATGCTAAACAGCAATAGAGCTCGTTGTAATATTACCCATTTTTTTGTTATGTAGTGCATCTTTGCTTCTGAATTTCTAATTAACCTTAATACTATAACAGTAAACACACGAAAGTAGAAGATAAGATGCAAACCGTTTTCAACAAAAGAAAAGCCCTAAACTCATCAATTGACAAGTTTAAGGGTTTTCTAACGCAGCTTAAATGATATTATGAATGTGCATCTTTATAGCGATTTAATTCGTTGAAATCTACAACAACGTTATCCATACGTTTAGCTGTCTCTTTAAGAATATTTCTTGCCACACTATTCGATGGATCTAATTTCAATATTTGTTTAGCTACTTTAAGTGCTTTTGCATCTGAAATGACTGGCTCAGGAATTGCATGTAGTAACAGCATTTGTAATAAGCTTTTCACTTCTTTACCTTCAGTTAATTGAATAGATGCTTGTGCATGATAATATGCAGAATTCAACGCACCTTCTGCTTCACTCAATGGGTAAACAAGTAATAAAAATGCTAAATCATGTAATTCAGCTGTTTCTTCATCTTTTATCATATCTAAAATGCACGTATAAAACATCATGCTTTCAACTTCATGTGCACTTGAGATATATGCTTCTTCAAATTCTAAATAATCTGCTTCGGACATTAATTCTCTTACAGCATCAAAGTTACCATTTAAAACTAAATTCTTTATTTGTTCTTGCATACTAATGTCCTCCTTTCACAGATGGACTCATTTTCCTTAGTTTAACATAAACCTTACATTTTCGCATGCACTATGCAAAAATTTCACAGTATAACTTTTACATTTTAATTTTATAATTAAAATGTTGATTTTTTGAATGAATATTGTTCAATATCATTTAATATTTTGTCAACAGTTTCTCCCATTGACAAATTTACTGTTGCGGTAAAACTACCCTCCACAATTGGCGCATTCACTTTATAAATATGAAAACTTCCATCATATGCCTCAATTGCTAAGTCTAAATTCATATCTGCCGATCCTAAGTCATAAAAACACAATGCATCTTCTTCTAATTGATTCAGTATTGTTAAAATATCGTCTGCTGACGTTCCATACTTATGATTTTCTCCACCATATGCAATAATATTAACATCTTTTGAGATATCCTTCAGTAAGTCTTTCGTACCATTTGCAATCGCTTCACTATGACTTACCAAAACAATTGCTGTCATAAGTCATCTCTCCCTGCATTTAGTATTTTTACCTTCTGCCATCTATCACAAGTTGTATTACTATAAATTATATAAAATATTACATATGAAATGCCAACATTAATTGTACTTTTCCACTTAAAACCCAACAAGATGCTATCTTCCGTTTTGACCAGGTCATATTCACTTATAAAATATACGATGCATGCATTAAAATCAATCTTTCATCATTGTCGAATTTTCATTTTAAGAAACCGCTTGATATATCATTTATGGCTATATAAAGGATGCATAATGTTTTAACTGCATATCACATATTTACTACAACTACTACCAATACATAAATATAAGGAGCGGTACAGAATTCATTATGAATTCGTAGTCCCGCTCCCGGCAACATCAAGTTATCAATCGTAATGTAATTTATCAAAATTCAAAAAAGCAAGCACATTGGCTCATTAATACTTTTACAAATGGTATTAGCTGTATTGACTTAGCTAAATATTTTACCTTTTTGATTCATTCCAACACGAATTTTATTAAATAGATTTAGCTTTATACATTAAAAATAGGAAATAAGGTGCACCGATAATGGCTACTACAATGCCTGCAGGTATACCTGTTGGTTCTAAAACTAATTTACCAATTGTATCTGAAATAACAAGCAAGAACGCACCTATTACTACTGCTATAGGTAAGAAAAGTTGATGTCTTGGACCAACAATTGTCTTAGCAATATGTGGCCCCATCAAGCCAATAAAAGCAATCGAGCCAGCAACAGCTACGGCAACTGAAGAAAGTATTACTGCTACAAAAAACAACACGATTCTTTCACGTTCTAATTTAACACCTAAGCCTTTTGCAATGTGTTCATGTGTGTTAATTAAATTTAATTCATTAGATTTAAATAATAAATAAGGTAAAATAATCACAATCCATGGTAAGAATGCAAGTACAAATGCCCATTCGTCTCCCCATATACTTCCTGCAAACCAATTCGCGATGAACTCTGACTGATCTTCATCAAATTTAGAAGTTAACGTAATCGAGCCGCCATACAATGCTGCTTGCATTCCAACACCTACAAGCACCATACTCGATGGCGTAATGCCATCTCTTTTATTTAAACTAAATGAAAAAATTAAAAGTGCAGTTGCTACACCACCAATAATACTAATGAGTGGTAACACATAAATGAAATTATCTGGATCAACTTGCCCTATAGAAACAAAAATGGCAATGGCAAAACCGCCACCAGCATTAATACCTAAAATACCTGGTTCTGCAATTGGATTTTTAGTAACACTTTGAATAATCGCGCCACTCATACTTAATGCGGCGCCTGCTAAAATAGTAATAATCATTCTTGGAAACCTAAATTCCATCAAGATAAGCTGGTCAGTATATTCTCCAAAACCGAATAACGTTTTAAAGAAACGATCCATAGGAATTTTATATTCACCGGTCGAAACACTTAGAGCACATGCAAAAAGTAATAACACCGTGATGATAATAAATGTAATGATTTGTTTACGTCTAAGTCTTGGATCAATCATATCGAACGCCCTCCTCTTTTAACAAGATATAAGAAGTAAGGTACACCGATAAATGATATGATTGCACCCACTGGAGCATCTCCTAACATGCGCGCTACTGTATCTGCTACAATCATCAGCAAACCACCCATAATCGCTGTCAATGGCAATACTTTAGCATAATCCGTACCAACTAAAAATCGAACTATGTGAGGTACCATTAAACCAACAAATGCGATTTGCCCTACCATAGAGACTGCTACACCAGCAAGTACCATTGATAAAATTAAACTTAAGCCTCTAATCAGCGTTACATTCTGACCTAATCCTTTTGCTAAAGATTCACCTAGGTTTAAAATCGTCAACTGCTTACTTATGGTTAACATCACGATGATTGCAACAATAATGATCGGACCACTCCACCATAATTGATGCCACGTGATACCTGATACACCTCCAGCTGACCAAAACGTCAACGATTGATTTAATCGAAATACCAATGCTATCCCTTGACTCAAAGCCGTCAACATTGCACTGACCGCTGCACCAGCTAGAATAATGCGCATGGGATTAAATCCGTCACGTCTTGACCTACCAATCATCAAGACAATCAATCCACCTATCATAGCTCCCAAAAATCCAGCCAACATCATGATTAAAAAAGGTGCACTTGGATAAAAAGCAAACGTTGTTGCCAATCCAAATGATGCACCTGAATTTAAACCAATTAAGCTAGGGTCTGCCAATCCATTTTTAGTTACGCCTTGAATGACAGCACCAGCGACTGCTAAAGCCATCCCAACAAGGACAGCACCTAAATCTCTTGGTATACGAATTTCACTAATAATATTATGCTGCTGATTATGTGGATTATAATTAAAAATTGCTTCCATGATAGTGTCAAAATCAATTTTAGCATCCCCTATTAGGATGGAGCATAATAATGCCATTATTAGCAATATTATTGTCGCTATCAAATAAACAATAAAACTGATTCTTTTCTTACTTACTTTGCTCGACATAAAAACGTATCCTTTTCAAAATATCTTTATGAGTATGTTTTACTAAACAAATCATAGGTAACTAATAATGGTTTGCCTGTACGTGGATCTTCACTTAACACAACATCAATATTAAACACCTGTTCTAAAATTTCCTTTGTAAGTACCTCTTTAGTTGTACCATTTGCGACGATTTCCCCATCTTTCATAGCAATCAAATGGTCTGAAAAGCGAATAGCCTGGTTAATATCATGTAAGACCATCACAATGGTACACCCTTGTTCTTCGTTTAAACGCTGAACAAGTTCTAAAATTTCTAACTGGTGACAAATATCTAAGTATGTTGTAGGTTCATCCAAAAATATAATGTCGGTTTTTTGTGCTAAGGCCATTGCAATCCATACGCGTTGTCTTTGTCCACCACTTAAGTCATTAATTGAGCGGTGACGGAAGTCATATGTTCCTGTTACAGTTAATGCCCAATCAATTTCTTTTTTATCTTCAGCTGAAAGACGACCAAATCCTTTCTGATGCGGAAAACGGCCATATGAAACAAGTTCACCTACCGTTAAACCATCAGCTACTTCTGGAGATTGTGGTAAAATTGCAATCTTTTTAGCAATTTCTTTTGTTGACTGTGTATGAATACTTTCACCATCAAGTATAATTTGTCCTTTTTTTATCAACAGTAATCGAGATAAAGCTTTCAATAACGTAGATTTCCCACATCCATTTGGTCCAATTATTGATGTTATTTTACCATCAGGAATTTCTACATCAAGGTTATTAATTATCGTATGATCACCATATCCAATTTCAACTTGTTGTCCATTCAAGCGACTCATAATTCCCCAACTTTCTATTTATTCTCATTTATTTCTATTCTATATTTTAATTGTCACAACGCAATTGATAATCATTATCATAAAAGCTATTATAACATCTTTACAAGTTATTGACTAACAAACTTTTTTATTTATACAAAATGGTTGAGACATCAATATATTTTAGGCGATGAACACTATATTGACAGTAGTTGACTGAATTGAAAATACGCTTATACCACGCTTTTTTCATTCCTAGTCAACCTTGCCGGGGCGGGACTACGAATTTATAATGAATGCTGTCCCGCTCCCAACAACAATCATGTGGGATTCAACAAATATAAATAAGCACTACGTGTTCCAACATAGCATGATTATTGTGCAAAACAATACAACCTTTGTTAAGAAGTTCGATTTCTGTTCTATTCCTTTGATTATTCTTCAACAAGAAAACCATTCCCATAGACATCACGCACATCGTGAATCACTAAAAATGCATGATCATCAATACGCTTAATAATGCGCTTTGCTCTTGACACTTGCGTCTTACTGATGACCACGTACAAGACATCTTTTTGCTCTCGTGTATAATACCCATGCCCATTTAATATGGTCAGGCCTCTTCCTACCTGCTCACCAATTGCTTTAGCTACATCTTCAGACTTACTTGAAATAATGGTCATTGCTTTTTTTGTGTTTAATCCTTCAATGACATATTCCATAACTTTAGTACCTATATAGAGTGAAATAACAGTGACTAATACCATTTCTATTGGTAATACTGTTAAAGAAATCAGCACCACAATTAAATCAAAAAAGAGCAAAGCATAAGGTGTACTAACGTCTAAATATTTATTAGCAATCCGTGCAAGAATTGTTGTCCCAGCAGTTGTTCCTCCGGCTAACACGATTATCCCAATACCAAGTCCCACCGAACCACCACCAAATATGCAATTAATAATGATATTTGACGTTTTAATATGCCAGTTTTCAGTTAATCCTAAAAATACAGAGATTAATATGGTTGCCAAAATGGTTAAATACGTGCTTCGTTTACTTAGAAACTTGTAACCTGCGATGATTAAAATAGCATTAGCAACAAAATTAGTCACTGCCGGCGAAATATGAAAGGCATAGTAAAGTATGATTGCCATACCTGTCACACCACCTTCACCTAAATTACCGGAAATAATAAAGGCATTCACACCAGCAGAAAAAATAAAAGAACCTATAATAACAAATACTATATCTCTAATAAGTTTATTCACTATACTCATCCCCTCTGCAATGTCTTAGGTAAAAGCTGTAATATATAAACATCATACGAGACTTTATATGAAATTTAAACCTGTGATGATTAAATTTTCTAAAAGTTGAGACTAAAGTCGCTACTTTTAGAAAATAAGATATAAAAAAAGCGAAAGCAAAGTTCGTTACTTCTTTGCTATTTCGCTCTATTCTTTCTTAATTAATTTACAAGTCAACCGAATTTAATATAAATTACGTAAGTATATATTTCATTGAAGCTTAGAATAAAAAGATTAAAAGTGCTGTAGCGATAATTATGATATTAAATAAATTGATAAAAACGCTAATGTAGCAATGATTTTTCAAGTCATCATTGTATCGATAATAAATACTATAAATTATAGATAATAGTAATAACAGTAAACTTGTTGCACTAAAGGTAGCAACAATGTAAAATCCATAACTACTTAACGCATCTCTAAAGATAAAAATCATAGTTAAAACGATGATATAGTTAAGGATATTAATACCATATATTACACGTTCCATATTATATTCACCCACTTATATAAGTGTCCTATATGTACTTTTTATCGCCTTGCTTAAGCATTTTTTACATAATCCTTTCGATTATAATATAAACATACCCTCTATATAACTACAAGTAGTATGAGCTTTTCAACACTTTTATGATGCACTTCATTTTCAGTTCTATACTTCTGATAACTATTCATTATAATTATTAAAAAAGTAAATACTATGCGTGCCATAAAATCAAGTTAAGCAATGAATTTATAAACAAATTTAAATTTTCTGAATTTTCTATTCACATTTTAGTTCTCTTCTGTTATAATGTGTATAACTTCTTATTAAGAGAAGTTATCTCCTTTGTGTTGTTTATATTAACAAACAAATTTTGCTCGAAGTACTGTGACAGTACCTAGTCCTTACCGTTACAAGTACATTAATATTCATTTCCCATAAAAACCAAGTGCAAAGAGTGTGTCCTTACTGTTCGTGCTTGGTTTTTATCTATTTACTAAACATAAGTACACCCCAATACTATACATTTAGTCATGTAATAGCATAGGGGCTTTTTATTTTTCATTACCAAGCAAATAAGCCAACAAAAGCAGCTGTTAATAATGACACTAAAATACCAGATAATAACATCATAGGCACATATTTAGACACAAAATCTGATGTCTTCTTATCGACAATGCCTTTTAATGTTCCAATAATCATTCCGATTGTCGAGAAGTTTGCAAAAGATACCAAGAATGTTGAAATCACTGCACGTCGATGTGGACTATATGTATCTATGACACTCGAAATTTTCCCCATTACAACAAATTCATTTGTCACAATTTTCTTAGCCATATCTTGTGCCACGTGCCAAGCTTGGTCTATTGGTAAACCTAATAGTAGCGCAAATGGATACATAATTGCACCTAGTATTTGGTCTAAACCAAAGCTAAATTTGAAGCCCATCCAACCAGCAATTAACCCTGTTATAAGATTAATAAAACGATCAAACAAATCTGCTAATGCTACAAAACTAATTACAAAGGCGATAATAATCAGTACTAACTTGCCTGCAGCTAAGACAGAATCGCCTAAAAATGAAAAGAACGGTTGACGTTCTTGTTTATTCGTATTAATACTATAGATAATATCTTCCTGTTCTTCAACCGTCACTGGATTGAGCAATGACGTTACAATAATAGCATTGATAATATTAAGCGGTATTGCTGTTAAGACTAAATCTCCTGGAATCATGCGAACGTAAGCGCCAACAATAGCTCCAGAAATCGAACTCATCGACATCATTGCTACGGTTAACACACGCATTTCATTCATACGCTTTAATTGCTCATTCGAAACAGCTAAAGCTTCTGTATTACCTAAAAACATCATTTCGACACCAAAGAATGATTCAAACTTTGGCTGACGCGTAATTTTTGCTAGTAACCAACCTATGCCCCCAATAATTTTAGGTAACACGTTAAAATACATTAAAATATCAAACAATGGCACAATTAACAAAATAGGAAATAATGCACTGACTGCCATGTCCATCATTTTCCCACTCACAAAACTTTTAAAGGCAAAGCCAGTTCCTTCATTCGCTGATTGAATAACCCAAGCTATCGCGTTAGCTAAACCTCTAACGACTTTTCTTCCCTGTTCAAAGTACACAAAGAACCATGCCAAAAAGAGATTAAGTGCAACTAATATTCCTATTGACTTCCATTGAATATGTTTCCGATTGCGCGAACATGCATAAGCAATGCCTAAAAATACAAATAACCCTATAATATTGATAATTAAAAACATAAGGCACCTACCTTTTTATTTCACCTTAAATGAACAATCTAAGATGAGATTTTGAATACACTTTTTAAAGTAAACATGTAAAATATCTGTAAATTCTACATGAAATATTATACCACGGGCTTACCATAAGAGGATATGATGTTTTAGCAAATTCATAATTACAACAAAATAGCATTCAGTATATAAATTGTTTCTAAACAAAGAAAATGGCAATTTCTACTTTGTTTTTAATAGAAATCGCCATTTTTTTATTAATACTATATTTATCGTGTTGTAGATCTAGTATTTTTCTGGTATTTAGTGATAATTTATCAAATTTTATATAAATAGCTATTGACTGAGGCAAGTCTTCAAGGAAATTAGTATCCATCCAAAGTTATGATAGCACCCTTGAAAATTAAGACAATACTATAAATCATTATTATAAAAACACCCTAAATGAATTCTGACAATACATTTAGGGCGTCTCATTCTATGATTAATATTCTAAATTTGATTGGCGCTTATTTATACTATTGATGACGATGAATATCATTATAAATATGATCACCAATAAACTGTGAAGCATGACCTTTCTCAAGTGAACAAAAGTCTTGATAAAACTTCTCAATTTTATCTTTATAGCGTTCTTTATGTTTATCAATGTGTTTGAGTTCTTCAGCTAATTTAAATTCATCAGTGATAATTTCTCCTGGTAAATCATTCATATAATCCATATAAAAACCACGAAGGCCTTTATCATATTTTTCAATATCATAAGCAAAGAAGAATTGTGGTCGTTTTAGAATACCATAATCAAACATAACAGACGAATAGTCGGTAATTAAGGCATCTGAGATTAAATATAGTTCTGAAATATCATTATAATTAGAAACATCTATCGCGAAATCTTCATATCCATTTAAATCTAAAGCATTTGCAATTAAATAATGCATACGCAATAAAATCACATAGTCATCACCGATTTGCTTTTGTAAGTTAGCCAAATTGATTTTTAAATCAAATAGATATTGTCCTTTTTTGACAAATTCATCATCTCGCCAAGTCGGTGCATACATGATTACTTTTTTATCTTCTGGGAGATTTAAATCTCTCTTAATTTGATTTAGATAATCTGTATCATTTTGACGTGTGACTAAGACATCATTACGTGGATATCCTATTTCCCAAATACGGGCCTCATCCATCCAAAAAGCAGTTTTAAAGATATTTGTAGAATATCTATTTGGAGACACTAAATAATCCCAGCGTGAAGCTTCAGAATAAAAGTTCTTCTTATAATTTGCTGTTGTTGTTCCTGGCATTCTGACAACTTTCATATCATTAGCCAAACGCTTTAGTGGTGTACCATGCCATGTTTGAATATATACTTGGTTTTCTTTTTTATTTAAGTACAGTGGTAGACGAGCATTAGAAACCCAATATTTTGCTTTAGCATATGCTTGATAATACGCCCTAGAACCTTTTTGCACTTTAATAGCATTTCCTGGAATGACAGTTTGTTCTGGTCTAGCACAAACCCAAATATAATTTAACTGTGGGTAGTGTTGTTGCATATATTCATAAATATATTTTGGACTGTCACTATAATTTTTACCACCAAATGATTCAAAGACAATTGTCTTGTCATCTACAATATCTTTATCATCTGTCAATTGATATCTTGAGCGTTCTTTCGCTTTGCTATTAGTAACAATATCTTTGACTAATCTCGTTTTTTTACGTAACTTATTGATGTATTTCGCATGGTCCACATCATTCATAGCAAGGAAAAGCACTTCAAGATTATAAAGTAATTTACCATCTCGAATAATATTCCATTTCACTGCTTTAACCACTTTAATTAAACTGTCTTCCAATGCAACATAACGCGCTTTTATATCTCTTAATGATGGATCAAATCCTTGTTTAATTTCATTTTTCATTTTATCTATTAAAAAGCTTTGAATTTTTTTATTATCAGTACGTTGCATCGCATCGAAAAAGCTCTCCACATAATCATCAAATGTCAAAACAAAATCTTGATCACTTAATGTATTGCCATTAAATGGATCATAAACTTCTCCACGATAATAAAATGGGAAGTCAAAAACTCTGACAAAATGTTCAGCGTATTTCAAATATTCCAGTGTAAATGACATATCTGTAAAAATTCTTAAACTTTCATTGAATCTAATGTGATGGGCTTTAATAATAGCTGTTCTGAATAATATATTACAAACTGTATGTTTTCGTAAAAAAGAATTAGGATTTGTTTGGTGTGATAAATACTCTAAACGTACTTTATCTTTATCAACGTACTGTGGTCGATGATTGGTAAACTTATGAATGGGAGCAATCAAGCCATCAAGTCCATTCACATGGTTTAAATAAAAGTCTATTGCATAGCTTGCTAATTGGTCATCCGCATCAAGGAACATCACATATGGGGTATCAACATAGTCTAATGCCACATTTCGTGCATGTGCATGCCCTGAGTTATGTTCGATTTGAACGAATGTCACATCTTTATCATACGTTGCTAATTGATGTTGTAATATTTCTGTCGATGCATCTATTGAACCGTCATCGACAATAATGATATCAAAATCTTGATTTCTCTGTTTTTTTAAACTGGTGATACAATCACCAATATGGTCTTCATTGTTATAATATGTCACAATAACCGATAATTTATTCAATATGTTTCGCTCCATTTTACTTTAGTTACTTATCTCTTGGATAAGTTTTTGATAGTTTTTTACCGCTGCAGCTTCACTAAATTTTTCACTTAATTTTACATCTTCACGCTTGATATTTCTAACTTTTTCTATTCCATTAGCAAAAGCGGTCACGTCGCCCGCATCAATTAATAGCCCATTTTCACCATCAATAATCAGCTCACTAGGTCCATACCGAACGTCATATGATACCACAGGGCAACCGTTATGAATACTTTCCATAATCGTCATGCCAAAGCCTTCATATTGGGTGGTCAGCAATGACGCTGTAGCATGTTGAAAGACACGCTCTGGCTGATTTGTATGCGTATTAAACACTACATTATCACAAATACCTAATTCAGTTGTTAAGTCTTTTAAAGATGACACTTGATTGTCAACATCTTCTCCATAAATATGAAGTTGACTATTATATCCTTTAGCCAAATATTGTTGGAAAGCATGAATAAGATGATTGAGCTGTTTTTCTTTAGCAATCCTGCCAATAAAACAGAAGTAATCGTCAACTTTCTCGGATGGTTCGGTCAATAATTGATGTTGAAAATGTGGAATCACTTCAATCTTATCATCACTTATATTAAATTGTTGCTGAATATCTGCCTTTTGATAGTGAGTCAACACAAGATATTTATAAATAGACGCGCTATTTTCTAAAGCCAAACCATAAGACTTTCGGATTTTACCATGTTCAAGATGATTGCTATGAAGTACTAAAATACGTTTAATATTATTTTCACACTGAATCAATGAACGATCTAATAGTCGTGCATCATTGAATACCACGCTGCCATCTGACAAAACATGATTAAAATAATAGGTAAACATTTCTTTTTCAGTATTAAAGACCCGTCGAGACTTATGCTTTGGATAATAAATAATTTGAAACAGTTTATTTTCTTGATCATTTGAAAAATGTTTTTCTAAATAAAGCGTACCCTTTTTTTCATAGTATTGTTCTTTCAACTTGAAGGTGTTTTTGGGGTTATACGTGACGATTCTATGCAGTTTACCGTTTACAGTGTAGTCTTTACGTTGAATTTTAACTTTCGTTTCAGTTGCAAGTAACTCCTCTGTTTTCATTACGTTAGAATGCTTATAATATTTTCTAGTCATTACGTGTTGTTCATGTTGATAATAGTTAACCGTATTTCCCTTTACTTTAGAAGTCAACCCAGGTATTTTAACTGCGGTTTCCTTTGGACCTCGGTGTAATAGTGACTTCGTTTTTGGTTTTTCTAACAATTTATAATCTGCTAGCCAATCATAAATATTATCAATCTTCAAATTTTCCGTAATAATCCCTTGTTGTTTGAATTTATCATACACTTTTTTATAGTTAGGATTATAGTTTGTGGTCAATATTGTCGATGATTTGTTCAATTTTTCCTCTAAAAATTTAATTCTTTTTAATAATGATTTCGTTCTTCCACCATGCACTGGCGGTAAGGTTGAAGTCACCGTATATAACACATAATCTCCTCCAATATATCAAAGCATCACGCACAGTGATTAACGTCTGCATCAATAGCAAAAAATTTGCAAGTGATATAAAAGCCATTATAGCGCCAACTTCATATTGTCATCTTAACTTAAGATACAAATGAATTTGACGCTATTTAAAGTCGGTATTTTTGTGTCTCAACTTTAATCATCTTTGCTTTAGATATAGTTAAATTAGAGTTGATTATTTCATATTCATAAAATAATTTCAAATTAAATCTATTAATTCGTAGCTTAAAGATTGTTTATCATTTCATTGTTTTAAAGTCTAGCTCTAAAATTATTCTGATAAATTTTGAGTCGTAACAAATTTACGATATTTGTCATGCTCAGCCATTAGCTCTGAATGCGTACCCTCACCAGTTACTTGGCCTTGATCAATAAAGATAATTTGTCCTGCCTTTTTAATTGTCGATAAGCGGTGAGCGATTACAATCGTTGTACGTCCTTTCATGAGCACTTCTAACGCTTCTTGAATTTTTTGTTCACTTTCACTATCTAGATTTGCTGTGGCTTCGTCTAGTAATAAAATATCCGGATTTTTTACAAAGCTACGTGCAATATCGATACGTTGGCGTTGACCACCAGAAAGCTTAAGACCACGTTCACCTACTAACGTGTCATATCCATCATCAAATTGCATAATAAAATCATGACAATTAGCTAACTTACTATATTCAATGAGTTCTTCATCAGAAATTTGTCTATTAATACCATATAAAATATTATCGCGAATGCTCCCACTCATCATGGAGTTAGACTGCATCACATATCCTATTTTATTACGCCATTTAGACAGTGAGATATCATAAATACTTTGGTTATGATACTTGATATCTCCCCCATCAATATCATACATGCGCTCTATTAAGTTGAAAATCGTACTTTTACCAGAACCTGATGGACCTACAAAGGCACTAACCTGACCTTGTGGAATACGAAATGATACATCCTTCAATATATCCTTTACATCATATTTGAATGTCACATGATCAAATGTTAATTCTCCATCGTCAACGATGTTAATCGCTTCTTCGTCAGTGATTTCAGTCTGTTCGGTTGGCTCTTGCATAATTTCATAAATTCTATTACTAGCACCTACTGCTTTTTTGTAATCGGTAACTAATGTCGATAAATTTATCAATGGCATAGATAATTGAATCACATAAAAAATCATCGCAATCAATGTTCCGGCAGTGATGGCACCGCTGGCGATACGTATGGCACCAAATCCTAAAATGACAGCAATCGTGATCAGCATAATCACACTCGAAATGGGTTGAATAACTGCTGTAATCTTAGCTTGTTTTAAACCTAAATTATAAATAGATTGCAAGTTTCTGTGCGCGTTATCTAATTCTTTTCTCTCAGTATTAGATACTTTAACTAAACGCATTTCAGTTAATACACGGCCTAATAAACCACTAAAATTAGCAATTTCTGTTTGTGTATTTTTAGAAATATGTTGCATGATACGACCCAAAGGCATGATGATCGCAATAAAAATTGGAATCGTAATAAAGGTTAATAATGTCATTTGCCAATCCATGATAAATAGCATGATGAGAGAACCCACGAGCGTTAGAATAGATGGCAACAAATCAGGTAATTTTTGTGAAATAAATTCATTAATTACCTTTGTGTCATCTGTTAAACGACTCATAAGCTGACCGCTTTCATTTTTATCAAAAAATGGCATTTTTAGTTTAATAATATGTTCCCATAACAAAGAACGTATGGCGTAAATTACTTTTTCACCAATTTTACTTAGCAAATATAGGCCGATACCACTTAACAAAGCATTTAAGATGAAAATGCTACCAAAAATGACGGCAGTACGCCAGTTAACACTACTCATTGAAAATTTATCAACCATCTTACCGGTAAATAGTGGAATTAATAAACCACTAATGCTACCTAAACTAGTAATAATAACTGCTCCTATAATCAACCCAACTGGCCAATTAAGTTTTTTGAACAGGAAAAATAATGGATTTTGTGCTTTCATGCTTTTACCTCTACAATTTTTATCTTATTTATTATGAAGCTTGCTATTTTCTGTTATTTTGACTGTTTTCAATCATTTCTTATTTACTATCAGTTTATTGTTACTATAACACTGCTAAGCTCCGAGTTCTATAGTATTAGTATAATACTAATATTAAAAAAACACACATTTAATATTTTTTTAAATTCAATAAAGTACTAAAACATCTTAATTATCAGATTTATAGTTTTATTAAAAGTATATTCGTGGTAAAATGTGAGCATTCTAACTTCAAAGAAAAGGACTCAATTTATGAAAAAAATTTTTATAATACTTATATTGGTGCTTGTTAGCTTTACTCAGTTTACCCCTTATCTATTCGCTGCAGAGTCGGATGCTGTGTTAAGCCCAAGTCAAATCGCTACCCAATATGGCTATACTGGCATAACTGCTGCATACGATCCAGAAGGTGCAATTAATGTCAGTCAAACTGGACAAATCTTGTATAATTACCATGGAAATAAAAAATGGTATCTTGCCTCGATGACTAAGCTTATGACGATGTATTTAACATTAGAAGCTGTCAAAAAAGGAGACTTATCGCTTGATGATAAAGTGAAAATCACACAAAATCATTATCGCATGTCAACGTTACCTGAATTAAGTAATACAAAACTCTATCCTGGAGAAGTGTATACCATTGCAGAATTACTACAAATTACTGTATCTAATTCAAGCAATGCAGCTGCATTAATATTAGCTAACAAAGTATCAGGCAACGTCACTTCGTTTACAAAGCTTATGAATAAAAAAGCTAAAGAGCTTGGAATGACGCATACATATTTCACTAACCCAACTGGGGCAGAAAACACGCAACTGCAAGAATTTGCACCTAAACTAACAACAAATGATAATAATTCAACATCTACAGCAAAAGATTATGCAATTCTTGATCAACATGTCATCGCAGATACACCGAATATACTTCACTTTACAAAACAACTCGCACCAACGCAACACGGTGTAACGTATTATACATTTAATCATTCATTAGAAGGTGCTAGCTTAAGCTTACCAGGAACAGATGGTTTAAAAACCGGTTCTAGTGATATTGCTAATTACAACCATACTATTACAACAAAACGTGGTAAGTTTAGAATTAACCAAGTTATTCTAGGCGTAGGTGATTATAATAATCTCGGTGGCGAAAAAGAGAGAAATAAAATGGGCAACGCTATAATGGAAAGTTCGTTCAATCAATATGCATACAAAAAAGTACTTTCTAAGGGCGAACATAATATCAATGGTAAAACATATTATATCAAAAAAGATCTTTACGATGTTGTTCCTAAAACATTACACGCTAAAGACTACCAATTTGTCATTAACGATGGTGAAGTCCATTTAGATTACAAACGTCAATTTATTTCTAAACAATACGGCCCACCAACCGTTCAAGTTCAGAAACCTATGATTCATAAAGCAGATACCATAGCTAAAAGCACATGGAAAGATCATCCAATCATAACATCCACCGCTATTGGTTTACTTATCATTGCCATCGCACTGATTGTTTACCAAGTTATAAAACGTTTGTTTAAAAGAAAATAATAACAACCTAGGATACCTAGTTTAAGGAAGCGGGACAGCATTCATTATGAATTCTTAGTCCCGCTCCGGCAAGGTTGACTGGATTGAAAAAAGTTTGGCGTCCGCGTATTTTCAATCCAGTCAACTACTACCAATATTTAGTTCATAGCCTAAAACATAATAATGTCCTAGACCCTCTTCATTATTTTTATATTAAATGTCATTGCGAAACGCTTGAGGGAACAAGACAACTTCAGCCACCAATATGAAGTATTGATTATAAAAGAAGCACAAAGACGATTGTAAATTTCAAATCATCTTTGTGCTTCTTTAAGGATTTATATCTCTAACTTTTTATTTTGCATCTTTACCATAAAGCTCTTGTTTAATTTGCGTTGTAGAAATGCCTTCTGTACGTTTTAAATAAACTACTTCGCATTTATCTTTTAAGAAATCAAATTCGCCTTCCCAATCATGACCCATAACAAATGTATCTATCTCATAGCGCTCAACATCTGTTTCTTTTTGACCCCAGTCATTCTCTGGAATTACTAAATCTACGTAACGAATTGACTCAAGCATCATTTTACGTTGTTCATAATCATAATATGACTTTTTATGTTTAATCTGATTAAATTCATCTGAAGAAAGTGCCACAATGAGATAATCTCCCATTTCTCGTGCTCTTCTTAACAATTCAATATGGCCATAATGTAATAAGTCGTAAGTGCCATAAGTAATGACTCGTCTCATGATATGTTAAACTCCTTATCCTTAACTAAAAATTTACAATCTTAATGTAGCATAAATAATTTCTTTACACCATCTTTTAGATGTCACTTTATAATTATTGTATTATTTTTTTAATAACTTCTTGATTCTCTGTTTACTAGTGAAACGCACTTTTTTAGGGGTTACACTAAATTCAAAAGCCAATAAACGCTTAGGTCTTCCAACGCCAACTTCTAACAACGTTTGTCTCCACAATTTATAAGTTTCTTTAGTCCAATGCGATGCACCCTGTTCAACAGCTTGAATCACTCTAAATAAAGCATCTCCTGAATAATGCGTATGCTGCATATCTCTAATATATTGAATGATTGCTTCAATCACAGTTATATCAATTTTAGGATACTTTAATAAATAATTTTGGATCAAATAACTAACAATGAGATTATCTAAACGATGGCTATAATATATCTTCTCATTATCTAATAATAGAATTGACATCATTCTAGAACGTACTTGTCTAGCATCATTTAGATAAGGTAAAAATTGGTCTGCAATTTTAGCAGTAATAGAGTCTTCTCGTTCATTATAGCCCAATACCACGTCTGGAATTAATTGAATATCCCTAGCCTTTAAGAACACACGCCCCATAAATGTATGTTCTTCACAGTAGACGACATCTTCATCAAAGCGCTCATTTTTAAATTTAGCACTAAATAACTTAGCACTTGGTCCGATTGACTGTAGAACTTCCGGACATTCTGCTAATGTAACCCGAGCTTCTTGCTTTAAAACTTCATGCGTAGGAATATCACGCCAATTCCCTTCTTTTCCTCGTACCATTTGTCCGATAACAACATCCGTATCTTCATATTTGTTAAAATAATGTACTAGTTTGTCGATACTTCCTGATAAATATTGATCATCCGCATCAAGGAATAAGAAGCCCTCGATATCTGCAGACATGGCTTCCAGTGCAATGTTTCTACTCGCAGCAGCACCACGATTAGCTTGTTTTATAATTTTCATATTTTTTACTTCTTTTTGGAGTGCTTCTAATACTTCATGCGTAGCATCTGTAGATCCATCATTTACACATATAATTTCAACATCATGCGTGGTATCAATAGATTTTACTGCCTGACGTATTGTTGTCTCAGCATTATATACAGGTATGATAACTGCTATTTTCATTTTTTCACCAACTTATCAATAAAATTCATCAATAACATTAAACTCTGTGTTGAATTATAATCATGCCAACTCTCAAATAACGGTTTAAGTTGTGCGCTATCATTCTTTAATTTATTAATTATCTCCGCTTCATCTGTCACTTTGTAAACTTCAGGAATCGTCCAATAAAATTGATTTAATCCACGCTGATCATGATATTCCGTTTCATCATAAACATAAAATAATGTTGGTTTGTGTAATAAACTTGCTTCAATGGGCAATGAACTGTAATCACTGATAAGCACATCAGCCATAATCAATAACTCTTGCGTAGATATTCCTGAAGATTGATGGACGATGCTTGGATGAAATTGACTAATCACACGATACTCTGGCAATGCTTGTTCAATCTTTTCACTGTTTATTTTACGATTGTTGCCATGGTCTTCACGATATGTAGGAACGTAAACGATGAGTTTCTTCGTTATCCCATGCTGCTGTTTGAGATCGCGCTGCCTTTTTATCATATCCTGCTGTTGATAGTCTACTAAACGAGGTAGCCCAAATTTAAGCATTTGTGCTGCCTGCGCATCAAACGCACCTTCAAAGCACTTCCCCATTTCTTCTCCACCAATAAGATAATAATCTGTCGCATCGTAAACTTTTTTATATTGTGTCACCATTTGTGTGTTTGCAGTATCTACTTGATGATCTTGGAGACCAAATAATTTAAGAGCACCTGATGCGTGCCAGGTTTGAATAATCGTTTGGCCTCTTTTTTTTCGATAACCACCTAACATAAGATAATACGTATCTATTAATATTACCCTAGCTGAGCTTAATGCTTTAATATGTTGAATGACACCTTTATTACCAGCAATTAAGTAGTTTAGATGACCTAATGACTCAACCTCTTGTTGGTATTTTTTAGGTCCAATAACCGTAATTTGATATGACTGTTGCACTAACGCTTTAATGATGGGCATCATATCTTCATAAAAAGTCATAAATACAACAATATGTTGCTTATTCACTTTTACAGGAAAAAACAACATATTTAAGCTATGAATAATGGCCATATAGAGTTTCTTGATTAAAATTCTCATAAGTCACCGCCAAAAATATAATATGTTTAAAATTATAAATGATTCTACAATAGATAGAAAATAAAAGCTGTACAATATGCCATAACTATTTCTTAGAAACAAGGCACGATTTTAACGTAATTCTTTTGTTGGAACTCAACTTCCTTTGCTTGTGGAAATGTGTTTCGCATTTCTCTGTGTTGGGGCCCACCCCAACTTGCCTTGTCCGTTGGCTTTCTTTTGGAAAGCCTCTGTGTTGGGGCCCCAACCCCAACTTCCTTTGCTTGCGGAAATGCATTTCGCATTTCTCTTTGTTGGGGCCCCCGCATTTTTTTAGGCTGGGACATGTTTGGATGTCTCAGCCTAGTGGATGTTGATTATAGGAAGTCTGCAAAGTGATCGCGATAGCGTTTATGGAGTATTGATCCAACGATGAAGAAGAATAGTATGACTATTATATTGTATACTAATAATCTCCAATGCTGAATAAAGTACCATTCATGGAATAATATTGCGGCACGATAAGATTGAGCAATAAAGTAGACTGGATTTAATTTCATAATGTTATGGATAATGCCACTTACACCGTGGTCTTTCGGCATCCATAATATAGGTGACATATAAAATAAGATCCTCATAATTGCTTGCATCATCATTTGTGTATCTCGAATTAAAATCCCAAGTGTCGATGTTAATAAAGCTACGGATGCTGTAAAGAAGAACGCAATCGGCACATAAATCAACAATTGTATGATATGAATAGATGGATAAATCCCTGCTCCCATACATGCTAAAATAATTAATGTTAACAAGCCAATGTGTCCATAGAACTTACTCGTCACAATATATGTTGGAATAATAGATAATGGAAAGTTCATTTTAGCAACTTGATTAAACTTTTGAGAGATAGAACGCGTACCATCTAATGTTCCTTGATTGATAAAAAACCACATACTAATACCCACTAATAACCATAGTACGAAAGGCACGCCATCAATAGGATTGTTACTTCTAATTCCTAAACCAAACACAAGCCAATAAACCATAATTTGTAACGCTGGATTTAATAATTCCCATGCAATTCCTAAATAGTTATTATGGTTAGAAATTTTAATTTGGAATTGTGCCAAACGTTGAATTAAATAAAAGTTTTTTATATGCTCTTTTAACACAGTTAAGACTGCTGACATCGTATAAACCACACTTTCAAACGTATTACATATTTCTATTTTTACTTGACTGTCCACTGTTATTTGCGCATGCATAACCTGTGTTACACACTCATACGATAACCTGTAGTTGTAAACAGTTACCTTTTATTGTTGCACACGTTTACTTTATTACTTAACCATTATACTATCATTTAACTTAAAAAGTAGCTTTAAGTTGGCAAATATCGATAAATTTCATCCAAACTTATCGTTTTAGCAGTATCTTTCATCAATATGTAATCATCTTAATAGTCGAGTGATATCTTTTATGATGTATCACTGAAATCTTCTATTCACTTTACACCAGGTTAATAAATTTCACAACTGATGTGTGATATATTATAATCTATACAAATGCACGTAAGGAAGGTTTAATTATGAACGTATCGGTAAACATTAAAAATGTTACAAAAGAATATCGCATTTATCGAACAAACAAAGAACGCATTAAAGATGCGCTAATTCCAAAGCATAAAAACAATACCTTTTTCGCTTTAGATGATGTTTCAATTACTGCTCATGAAGGTGATGTGATTGGGCTAGTTGGAATCAACGGTTCAGGCAAATCTACGTTAAGCAATATGATTGGCGGCTCTCTATCCCCTACATCTGGCGATATTGAGCGTCACGGTGATGTAAGTGTCATCGCCATTAACGCTGGACTTAATGGGCAACTTAGTGGTGTTGATAACATTGAGTTTAAAATGCTCTGCATGGGCTTTAAACGCAAAGAAATTAAGAAACTTATGCCACAAATTATTGAATTCAGTGAATTAGGTGAGTTTATTTATCAACCTGTGAAAAAATATTCAAGTGGTATGCGTGCAAAATTAGGTTTTTCAATCAATGTAACTGTTAATCCTGACATATTAGTTATCGATGAAGCTTTATCTGTAGGCGACCAAACGTTCACTCAAAAATGTCTAGATAAAATCTATGAATTTAAAGAACAGAACAAAACCATCTTCTTTGTAAGTCATAACATTCGTCAAGTTAAAGAATTTTGTACGAAAATCGCTTGGATTGAGGGCGGTAAACTCAAAGAATTTGGTGATATTGATGACGTTTTACCTCAATACGAACAATTTTTAAAAGAATTCAGGAAAAAATCCAAAGCAGAACAAAAAGCATTTCGTAAAAACTTGGATGCAAATCGCTTTATCATAAAATAATGACACTAGCTCAAAATTTATGAAACAAAAAAATTCATAAATTTTGAGTTTTTTACTTTTCAAATAACCTAATCAGTACTATGATATAAACAGATGTAACAAATTAGACACATTTTATGCGTTTGGAAAAGTAGGTGATTGAGTCATTACTAACAAGACATCACAACAATTTGCAAACCTTGTACGTGCATACCGTAAGTCATATATCGGTAAAGGCCCAGAAAATATTAAAGTATTCTTTAAAGATAATTGGGCTGTCTGTCACATGACCGGAAGCTTAAGTAAAGTTGAAAATTTCTATTTAAGAAATGACGATTTTAAAAGCATGTTGAAATATGGCAGAACCGAAGAAATAAAAGCTTTATATCAGCAAAACCCTCCAACTGAAATGGAGAAACTTGTTGGTGCAAAATTTGTAAAATTATTTACAGATGTTGATTTAAAAACGGATGAAGTCGTTTCTATATTCGTCTTTGACAAAACAATCGAATAATTATCAATCTAAGGGATTGGTGTAAGGTACTCAGTGCTGTTTGCTAACCCACTTTTTCAAATATGCTAATCAAAGTATGCATTTTAGGAGGTGGTCGAACAAGACTGAGTATTTTTTTACTAATTTTTAATATATTCTCATTAGCCATGCGATTAACATTTTAATTTATATAAATAGGAGCGGATTAATTATGAAAATTGTGGCATTATTCCCAGAAACAGAACAAGGTTTAGATAATCAATTATTAAATACAACAAAAGCAATCGGTCTTCCTGATTTTCTTGAACATACAGAGCATGAGCTTGTCATTTTAAAAAATGGAGAAACAGACTTAGATCAACACTTAAGTGATGCAGATATTATTATTAGCGCACCATTCTATCCTGCTTATTTAACTAGAAAACGTATCGAACAAGCACCAAAACTAAAACTTGCTATTACTGCTGGTGTTGGCTCAGACCATGTCGATCTTGAAGCAGCTAGTGAACATGACGTTGCCGTTGTAGAAGTAACAGGTAGCAATACGGTAAGTGTTGCAGAACATGCTGTTATGGACTTACTCATTATTTTAAGAAACTATATGGAAGGTCATCGTCAAGCTGTTGAAGGTGAATGGAACCTTTCTAAAGTAGGTAATCAAGCACGTGAATTACAGCACAAAACAATTGGTATTTTTGGATTTGGCCGTATTGGACAGCTTGTAGCAGAACGTTTAAAACCATTTAATGTTAACATTCAACATTATGATCCTATCAATCAAAAAGATTCTGAACTGTCTCATTTTGTAGAGTTTGAAGAACTTGTACGCACAAGTGATGCAATTACAATTCATGCGCCATTAACACCTTCTACCGACACACTATTTGATGCTGATGTGTTATCTCAAATGAAAACAGGCAGCTATCTTGTTAATACTGCACGAGGTAAAATCGTAGATACTGACGCACTTGTTGCTGCAGTTAATAGTGGTCATATTCAAGGCTATGCTGGAGATGTATGGTATCCACAACCTGCACCTGCAACACACCCTTGGAGAACAATGCCACGTAATGGTATGACGATTCATTATTCCGGCATGACATTAGAATCACAGCAACGTATTGAAGATGGCGTTAAAGATATTTTAACTCGTTTCTTTAACAATGAACCTTTCCAAAAGAAAGATATTATTGTTGATAGTGGACGTATTGCTAGTTCAAGCTATACAGCAAAATAATACTCATAACTAAATCTGTTACGTTATCTTGCTCCCCCTATTCGATCATTGCAATATAACGCCCCTGTTTGAAATTAAATGATATAAATAAAGGAAAAAGTCGAGACAAGTGCATATGGCACATCGTCTCGACTTTATTTTTGCTTATTTCTTATGCTGCTCTTTATGTTCTTTATACTGTGTTTTAGCAACCTTTAACATAAATATAGGGATGCTTTTAAGACGTCCGATACGTTTCCAATCAATTAACAACCGATAAACCCATTCTATATTTAATTTTCTAAATACTTTAGGTGCTCTTTTTTTCATGCCACTAAAGACCTCAAAAGAACCTCCAACACCCATCATTACCGTATGCTTAAACTGATGTTGCTGTGCGACAATCCATTCATCTTGTTTTGGAAAACCCATACCAACAAAAATATAATCGGGATTTAATTTTTTAATTCGTTTTAATACTGTCTCATCATGTGTATCAACATATCCATGATGACTAGCAAACGTAATATATGGATAACGTTGTTGTAAACGACGTTGTGCTTTAGTCACAACTTCATTTTTCGCTCCTAATAAAAATACACGTTGACGCTTTATATTAGCCATTTTTAAACATTGATCCATAAGTTCTATCCCAGGAATACGTCGAGCTAATGGTCGTTTTAAACGCTTTGATGCTTTAACAATGCCCGTGCCATCTGCTACGACGTAATCGGCTTGATTGATTAAGTTTCTATAATGTACGTGTGTAGACGCATAATCAACAATTTCTGGATTAGCAGTTACAATCCACATATTATCGTCTTGCGCTTCATTTTCAACATATGCTGTTATGTTTTCTACCATTTCCAACATGGTCACATTATCAAATCGAACACCTAAAATATCTATTTTGTGAGGCTTGTCGTGATTACTCATAGCAGTATGCTCCTTCGAGTTTTCTATCTAATTATCGACATGCGTGATAACTATATACTTTGAATATATAGTTTATGATACATTATTCCCGTTTGCAATTGTATTCTTAAAAATACATCTAAAGTCCAAAAGTTAAAATATTCAAAGTAGCGTATAATAAAAATATCATGTACTAAAAACAAAAGATTACGAGGTTTATTATGTTGTATTTAGAAGATTTATTTACCACCGTGATAACTTTAAAATTTTATATCATTGTGTTAATTGGTATCTTATATATTTTAATTCATCATTACAGATATCATCCTGTTCTTGCCTATCTTGACATTTTATTAAATTACATACCTGTCTTAACACATGAATTTGGACATATTCTATTTAATAAAATAAGTGGCGGTCGCGCTAAAGATTTAGTTATTGTTACGCGACCATATGAAAGACAGATGACATCACAACAAGGTTATGCGATTACGCAATCAACTAGTAAATTAGGTCATGCAATAACAACATTAGGTGGCTATATTTTGCCTCCAATTATGTTACTTGTTGGTGCTGCTTCGGCACATTCTGAGCATCCAATCATTTTTCTAATATGCTATATTGCTATTTTTATCTATTTTCTAATTTTAACGTCTAGAAAATGGTCTCCCATTATCATTTTGATATTGTTGGTAACATTATTATATTTATTTTTACAGCAAGCGCAGTATACTTTTACACATACAATAATGTCTTATAGTTATCATTTTATTTTAGGTGTACTATTAGGCGAAGTCATACAATCGTCTTGGACAATTGTTAAATTAACATTTCAACGTCCTAAAACCCAATGGGATGGGCAGGCATTAGCAGATATGACACATGTCCCTAGTATCGCATTCAGTTTAATTTGGATTTCGATAAACGGTTACAGTTTATATCTGTTATTCCAATACTCATTTTACTAATAACTACCCCCATCTTATAGCTTAATTTGCATCAGTAAAAATAAAAGGAGCGAGAAATCAAATTCTGACTTCTTGCTCCTACGATATATTTATTCTTATTTTAATGAATATCCTTTGTATGATGCAGTTTTAACGCGTGACCAAAATCATTACGCTTGCTCAACAAAAATATTCTCCGCATTGTCAAAACTTAAGATTGACGTATTATCAGTCCTTTTTAAAATAAGCACTTTATTCGTCTCATCTTTAGCTACTATTTCCACTTCATTGCCAATTGAGATGTCTTTACTTGATAAATAAACCAATAACTCCGTCTTATCTCTCACACGTCTTATTATCACATGCTCTCCTGGTTCAAAATTTAAGATAGAAGTTGTATATTTCTCTTTGTATTCATTACTCCGTGGAATAATACCTCCATGTGGACAAGTGTCTGGATAGTTTAAAATCGCATCTAAGCGTTGTACAAATAAATCAGAAATTTTATGTTCTAATACCTCTGCTTCTTGATGCACTTCTTCCCAATTATACTTCAACACTTCAATTAAAAATAATTCTAACAAGCGATGACGTTTAATAATATCTAATGTATGAATTAAACCTTCTTGAGACAGTTTAACTCCTTTATACGGCTTAGTTTCCACATATCCAGCCTTTTCTAGACGACTCACCATTTCACTAACTGATGGTGGCTTAATTTCAAGATAGAGCGATAACTGCTTATTGGAAACAAATTGATGATCACCATCATTTGCAAGTATAGCTTTAAGATAATCTTCTTTTTCTTCTGTTAACATTTCTTCACCTCACAGACACATTCACCTAATTGTACCATGAAAATACTTGACATGTTAAAAGTTCAGAGTTTATCATGAAATAAATTAGGTTAACCTAAAATTTTTATTAGGGGGTGTAAACATTTTAGAAGTCTCTAACTTAACACTTCAACTTGACGGTAAAATTGTCTTGAAAGATATTTCTTTTAAAATACCAATACAAGGCGAAATAATTGGTATTATAGGTCCTAACGGTGCCGGCAAGTCATCATTAATTAAATCACTGATTGGTGAGTTTCAAGCAAGCGGGAAACAAACATTATTTAATAAACCGATACAACATCAGTTAAAATCTATGACCTATATTCCTCAAAAAGCCAACATCGATATTGATTTCCCTATTAGTGTAGAACAAGTCATCCTCTCTGGCTGTTATAAGGAAACAGGTTGGTTTACTAAAATTCCGAAAAGTGCACGTCAACATCTCGTCGAAGTTATGGACGATTTAGAACTAACACCGCTGCGCCATAAACAAATCTCACAGCTAAGCGGAGGACAACTACAACGTGTCCTTGTAGCACGTGCTCTAATGTCTGAAAGTAGAATTTATTTTTTAGATGAACCATTTGTTGGTATAGATTTTAGAAGTGAAGATATCATCATGCAAAAATTAGCAGCGTTGAAGCGAAGTGGTAAACTTATTTTTATTGTTTATCATGACTTATCTAAAACTGAAGCCTATTTTGATCGTGTGTTGTTATTAAACAAAACATTGCGCTATTTAGGTCCGACTAAATCCGTTGTTAATAGTGAACTCATCTATGAGACATTCCTCGGAAAATAACACTATTTAAGAAAGGAGTACCATTGCTGTTTATGATAGATTTTCTAAATCAAATATTAGATTACCAATTTTTACATCGTGCCTTAATTACTTCAATTGTTGTAGGTATCGCATGTGGTACTGTCGGTAGTCTAGTCATCTTACGAGGATTATCACTTATGGGTGATGCCATGAGTCATGCAGTGCTACCTGGTGTCGCGGTATCCTTTATCTTACATATACCGTTTTTCATTGGTGCAATGATTTCAGGTATGCTTGCAAGTTTATTTATCGGTTTTATTTCTGATAAAAGTAAAACTAAACCCGATGCAGCTATAGGAATTTGTTTCACCGCTTTCTTGGCACTCGGAGTTATCATGATTAGTTTAATTCAAAGTTCAACTAATTTGTATCACATTTTATTTGGTAATTTATTAGCGATTACGAATCAAGCATTTTTGTCAACACTGATAATCTGTGGACTGATTTTAGTATTAATTATTATTTTTTATCGTCCATTGAAGATTTCAACGTTCGATCCTACATTTAGTAAAATGAGCGGTTTGAACACATCATTGCTACATTATTTTGTCATGCTGCTACTTGCATTAGTTACAGTTGCCAGCATTCAGACTGTGGGTATCATTCTCGTTGTTGCCCTACTAGTTACGCCTGCTTCGACTGCATTTTTAATCACGAAGCAACTATCTACAATGATGATGGTTTCTAGCTTATTGAGTACGATATGTTCAATCATTGGTATGTTCTTTAGTTATCTATACAACTTACCTAGTGGTGCATCTATCGTTATCTGTACGTTTATTACATACGTTATTGTATTTACTTTTAAAAAATTAGCTAACAAACAGAAAAGAGGTATTTCATCATGCGAAAGTTAATTCCCTTTATACTTGCACTGTTATTAGTATTAACAGCTTGCGGAAGTAAAGATACATCGCACAATCATAAAAAACTTAACGTTGTAACAACAAACTCTATTATATATGATATGGTCAAACATGTCGGTGGTAATAATGTAAATATACATAGTATTGTTCCAGTAGGACAAGACCCTCATGAATATGAAGTAAAACCGAAAGATATTAAAAAGCTTACAGATGCTGATGTCATTTTTTACAATGGTTTAAATTTAGAATCTGGTGATGCATGGTTTGAAAATGCTTTAAAACAAGCCGGAAAATCACTGAAAGATAAAAATGTTATTGCTGTTTCCAAAGGCGTTAAACCCATTTATCTAAACGGAGAAAATGGCAATAAAGACAAACTAGACCCACATGCTTGGCTAAGCCTAGACAACGGTATTCAATATGTCAAAAATATTCAACAAGCCTTGAAAGATATTGATAAAAAACATGCTTCATCTTACGACAAGCATGGCAATAAGTATTTAAATAAACTTACAAAATTAAATAATCATAGTAAAGCAAAATTTAATGACATACCGAAAAAAGAACGAACGATGATTACCAGTGAAGGCGCCTTTAAATATTTCTCAAAACAATTCAATATTCATTCAGGATATATTTGGGAGATTAATACCGAAAAACAAGGTACACCTGAACAAATGAAACAAGCAACAAAATTTGTTAAAGATAATAAAGTAAAACATTTACTTGTTGAAACAAGTGTAGATAAAAAAGCTATGCAAAGCCTTTCTGAAGAAACCAATAAAGATATTTATGGCGAAGTTTTTACCGATTCAATTGGTAAAAAAGGAAGCAAAGGCGATTCATACTACAATATGATGAAATATAATATTGATATCATTCATAATAGTATGAAATAATAGCAGACCTGCTTGCCCCAATCACCTTTGAGGTGAGCAGGTCACCTTTATAATATTAGTATGCTTTGTAGTCCCATATCGTGTATAAATCATACTGACACACTTTGTGTTGTAAACATCATCCTCCGTAAAACTTATAATCAACCTATACACGATATGGTGGTATAAAGCTTATACCATATAAAATTAGTGCGCGTTTGTGTAACCCATACACTCCCCAAACGCGCACTCTTTTTGTTTTAATCTGTCAAACTATCAACGATGACCATTTCATCATAATTAATCGCTTCTCTAATTTTTAATGCAGTACTTTCAGTGATTTCTTCATCTTCAACTAATGAATTTAATACGCGACGTTGCTCTCGTAATGCGTTGAGCTTGATTTTAGTCATTGTATTTTCTGCTTTAGTATTAAAGAAATTATCAGGTGTTAAGTTCTCAATACGCATTAAGTAACCATCACAGACCATACCAATTTCTAAAGTATTGTCACTTGTTGCTTCTTTTGCTAAACGACTTACGACATTATAATGTACTAATTTATTGATTCTCGCCAACTCTGTAAGGTTATCTGTAACGCTCAAAGAAGAAGATGCATTGATACGTGTCTTTACACGACTTTTAAGTAACATACCTCTTACAGCAACAATCATACGTCGGATTAATGAAGCTTGACGATAGACTTGCGTACGTTCAGCATAGCGCATATAATTTTCAAGTGCACTCGTCGTAATGTTACCTTCCTCAGCAAGATTTTCTAATGTTTTTGTTTCTACATTAAATGCAATTTTTTGTAATCGCTCTAGTTCTTTAGAATTTTCATCATCTTTCGACATCGTTTTTAGAAATGTTAATTTATCATGATATTCTTTAATCACATTACCATATTTATAGCTAGTATCTAATGTCGCATGTTGATTTAAATAATCAATCACATTTTCTAATATATATATTCTTGCTTCTTTAAAGTTTAAACTACCGATTTTCGCTTTAGGTGCATTCGGTGTTATTAGTGGCAAAGCCACCTGAGCAATAACTAAACTAATGATGACCATCCCAGATGCAATAAATAATAAATCATTACGAAACGTAAATGCATGATGATCTGCCAATACATATGGTAATGTCAACGCGATAGCCAATGAAATGGTACCATGTACGCCACATATCGTCATGATTAAGGCATACAAACTTCTCTTTGGCGGTTTTTCATCTGTCTTATCTTCTTCTTTAGACATCATCTTTTGAAAAGGGCTGACAGATAAATAAAAATATGGATATAATACATAAACCCAAATAAACCTAAAGACATATACAGCCAAAGCAATCAGCACGGTTATCGCCATTAAAAATGGTAAATTATGTGGTTCATTATCAATAATTCTAACCACAACTTCAGGCACTAAAAAGCCCAAAATAGAAAAAACAAAACCATTTAGTGCATATCCTAGAATATTCCATGTATGGTTATAGCTCATTTGCAATTGTGTTCTCGTTTGGGCAATACGATCTCTTTCAAAGCCATGAACTAAGCCAGCCACAACCGCCGCAATAATACCTGAAGCATGAAACATTTCAGCAACTAAGTATGTCACAAACGGTGTTAATAGTTGTATGAAGGTAAACATATTAATATTTTCAATGCCTCGACGTGTTAATGTTAAGCGGAATCTTACCAAAGCAACACCGATAATGACACCGACAATGGCACCACCAATTGAGGCAATTAAAAATTGTTCAATCGCTTCAAAAATTGAAAACACACCTGTAATTAAAACGCCCACTGCTATTTTAAATGAAATGATACCTGCAGCATCATTAAGTAAAGACTCACCTTCTAAAATAGTCATTGAACCTTTAGGTAGTATTTTGCCATTTGTTATTGCCTGCACAGCAACTGCATCTGTTGGACAAAGGATAGCTGCTAATGCAAAGGCCGCACCAATGGGCAATTCCGGCCAAATCCAATGTACAAATAATCCTACACCAAGCACTGTCGTAATTACTAAACCTAAAGCCATTAACATAACTGGTTTAATATAACGTCTTAAGTGCACTCTTGATACGTTAACACCCTCTACAAATAGTAATGGTGCAATTAGTGTAACCATAAATAATTCGGTATCAAAGTTAAATTCAACAGGAACAGGAGTTAAGAAAAGTAGCATGCCAAATGTAATTTGAATGAACGCAAGAGGTACTTTAGGTATAAAAGTATGCACAAAAGAGCTTATGATGACGACACCGAGAAATATTAGAATCGTTTCAAATATTTCCAATCTTTCACCTCTCCATTTTTTCTTTGCATAATTGAGTTATTCAATACATTGAGTAATTGCAATCACAATGTCTCTTTTATGTAGATAACAATAAACATAAGCATAGAGGATGACCATAAAGGAAGGAACTGAGCCTAAAATTGTTCTATGTCATGCATTGATTAAATTTCAATTAAACTTGTAATAAATTTTAACATGTTGTATACATTATTTTAAATGACTTGCTTAAATAATATATTTAGGTCAATATGTCATTTAATTTCTTCTAGCAGTGTTATGATGAGACCTGCTCGAAGATTATAGTTCTTATTTATCATCGCTATAATCTGATGAATCAGTTTGTTTCTTTTTTCCAACATCTTTTTGCGTAAAATCATAATATAATTTCTCGCGCCGTTCTTCTCTTAATTTAGCACGTGTTTTTAATTCCTCAGGTGTGTTAAATTCCTTTGAGCTCAGCAATATTGTTGACTGTCGTGGCACATCATCTTTGCGATACATATAAGCTCCAGTACGATAGGCAGCACGTGCTACCAAATGCATTCCTACTGGAGAAGTTAAATTAATAAAGACGATAGATAATAACAATCTCACACTAAAGAAACTTTGTTCATTAGTAAAAAATATTAATACTCCTACCAACGTTAATAGCACTGACAATGTAGAACTTTTAGTTGAGGCATGGCTTCTTAAAAAGACATCCTGAAATTTGACTAGGCCTATTGAACTAATCAATGCAATCATACTACCTAGAAATATTAGAATTGAGGCACATAAATTAATTATTTCTTTTGTTAGTTCCATTAAACACACGCCCTCCTCCTATAAATCTAGAAATTGATACAGAGCTTACAAAGGATATGATAGCAATGAGCATGATAGAATCCAAAAATGATACTGTACGATTAATAACACTCAATACGCCTACGATGGACATGATAACAGCACTCGTTGTATCAAAAGCCACTACACGATCCGCTGTTGTTGGCCCTTTAATTAATCTAAACATAGCGATAAGTAATGCAATACCAAAAACAATTAACGCACTCGTCGTAAAGAACATGGTTAAAGTCGCTATCATTATTGCATCACCTCCAAAATTAAGTCTTCATAATGTTTGATATTTCTGAGTAAAGTTGCTTTATCCTTGTCCGACACATCAATACTATGAATAAAAAATTTGTTCGTTTTCTTTGAAATGCGTATAACCGTAGAACCAGGCGTAATAATAATCAATATCGTTAAAAAGGTAATAGCCCAATCATTTTTCAATGTGGTTTCATATGTCAACAACCCAGGATTCATATCATTCGTCTTAAACAAAATATAATTAATGGTCGAGATACTTGATGTAACTAATTGGTATAAATAAACCATTAAAAATTTAAATGCTACCCACAGTTTCTTAGGATAAAATTCTTGATTGAAAAAACGATGCAAAATGTAAATAACAACGATACCAATCACATATCCTGAGAAGAACGTTGAGAACAAGAATGAATCTTCATCTTGAAATAAGACCCATAAAAATGCAATTAAAATATTTAAAACTACTTGTCTCATTTTAGTTCCTCCTTCAAGTGTGGATTAACTAGTTGATGAAATGTGTGTCCATCCATATTCATCTTTGTAGCATCTTCAGCAACATTAAGGACGATCGGTGCAGCAATTCCCATTGTAATGACAACTACAATTAATACGCTTAAAATACTTTTACGATGTGTCGGTAATGGATTGAAATTTACTTGTTCACCATCCGCATCACCCCAATACATCACAAAAAAGATTCTAAATAAGCTGTACATCGCTATTAAACTCGTCAAAATCAATAACGTTAAACCTATATAATTGCCATTTTGAATCGCACCTTGAAAAATAAGCACCTTCCCTGGAAAACCACTAAATGGCGGCACGCCACCTAATGCAAAAATCATAATGACAAATGCTACACCATACAATGGTTCTTTTTTAGCTAAGCCATTTAAATATTTATACTCCCGATAACCAGTCATATAAACTAAACTACCTATAATGAAAAAGAGCATTGTTTTAACAACCATATCATTAGCTAGATAGAAAATAGCTCCATTAACGCCATCAAAAGTATTAGAACCAAGACCTAGAATAATAAATCCAATTGATAAGACTACTTGATAAGAAGCGATTTTCTTTATGTCATGATAAGCAATCACACCAAACGCACCAATAATCATCGTGATGCATGCCATAAATACCAGCAATGGATGCGTGACTCCAGTATGTTGATTAAACAGCAAAGTGAAAAAACGAATTAATGCATAGGCACCTACCTTGGTCATTAATGCAGCAAATAGCGCAGCCAACTCTGTATTTAACACAGCATAAGCTTTAGGCAACCACATAAAGATGACCAATGCAGCTTTGGAACCAAATGCAACTATAAAGACTAATGAAATAATAATGATTGTTTTATTATCCTGCATTTGATCAAGCCTTAATGCAATTTGAGTAAAATTCAACGTTCCTACCGTTTTGTACAACAAACCTATACCCAGCAAGAAAATCCACGAACCAATAATATTAAGTACGACATAAATAATTGCCGCTCTTAATTGTTCAACAGATTGTCCTAACGTAACTAGTACAAATGAAGCCAATAACATAATCTCAAACATCACATATAAGTTGAACAAATCAGAAGTTAAAAAGGATCCAATCACACCAACAGTTAAAAATAAAATAAACGTTGGTAAATAATAACGGTTAACTCGATTTTCACCACGACCAAACCCGTATGACATAATTAAAGTAACCACAAATGACGTTATTGTTACCAACAATAAACTAAGAGAATCGCCTAAAAATTGGATGCCGAAGGGTGCTTTCCAACCTCCAAAATCTAAAGTGATTGGCTTATGGTTCAACACATATATTAATAATGCTAAAGAAATAACGGTCGTAACAGACATCGTCCCAATATATAATATTTTTGAAGTATTGTTCTTATTTTTAGTAAAAACTAAGACAAGCGCACAGAGAAAAGGAAGAAGAATGGGTAAAATAAGTAAATTACTGCTCATGATTCTCTTCATCTCCTCTCAGCAAGTTAATTTCTACTTCTTTCGTTACACGATAAGTTCTGTATACTAAGACGAGTAGAAAAGCAGTCATCGCAAAGCCAATAACAATGGCAGTCAAAACAATAGCTTGTAATAAAGGATCAACATAATTCGTATTCGAAGTTCCAATAAGCGGCTCCGTCATATGACTACTATATTTACCCATGCTCATAATAATAAGATTCCCAGCATGCGTATAAATTGAAATACCAATAACAATTCGAATTAAATTAAGTGATAGGATCATGTATGTTCCTATAAATACTAAGAATCCTATAACTAATAATAAAATGATGTTCATGACTTACCACCACTAATGGATAACATCACTGTAACAATCACGCCAACCACCGTCAGCAAGATGCCTAATTCAAATAAGGTAACCGTAGTTAGGTGCAATTCATCGAAAATAGGCAAATGTAAATGCGCTTCAGATTGATATAAAAACGGCTTGCCAAAAAACATAGGAACAATGGCAGTCGTAACAGAAATTAATGCACCTAAAATCATCAACTTTCTAAAATCAACTGGTAAACTTGCCAATACTTCTGACACGTCAAAGGCCAAGAACATTAGAATAAATGCCGAACTAAAAACAAGTCCACCAATGAAACCGCCACCTGGGTTATTATGCCCAGCCAAGAAAACGTAAAAACCAAATGTTAATAAAATAAACACTACAATTTTAGTAACTGTTTTTAGAACTACATCATTTTCTTTCATCTTGACCCCTCCGATCTTTATAGTTAAGTAATGTGAAGATACCTAATCCAGCAATAATTAAGACCAAGCCCTCAAACATAGTATCTAATGCACGAAAATCTCCTAATATAGCATTGACAATATTTTTTCCACCCGTTAGTTGATAAGCATTAAGATAATACTTAGAGATTGAACTGATGCTTTCTCCATTTTGTGTGATGAAAATAAGCATCATTACTGACCCAGCAACAATCAATGAAATAATAATTTTAATCGTTTCTTTCATCATATTGGGTGCTTTACGAGCCACGTTTGGTAAACGTGAAAAGCTGACAATAAATAGTATCGTTGTAATTGTCTCAACAACAAGTTGTGTAAGTGCCAAATCAGGGGCTTTCATTGCAATAAAAAACAATGCCACAGAAAAGCCAATCACACCATTTAAAATAACCATTGTCAAACGCTGTCTAATAAAGACAAGCGCAATACCAACAATGCTAATTAATATAAGTAAAATCACTTCAAGGGGGCCAAATTCTGAAACATGAACTTCTGCCACTTTGGGAAAACCAACTTGAATCATGCCATAAGCAACAATCACAGAAAAAATCATCAACGTAATAATCAAATAATAATTCAAGCGATTACTCATTAATTTTCTAATACTTTGTCCAGAATATCTTTCAAACCATTGATACACTGAGCGATACGATTGTGTAATTGAAGCCGTTTTTAACATGCCTAAACGGAGATATTTCCAATCAATAAACAGTGTTCCAAGTAAACCTACAGCGATGATAACAATGGTAAAAATTAGCGGTAAATTTATGCCATGCCATTGTGAAACGTGTGGTGCGATAGCTTCAACTTCTGTACCCAACTGAGAAACACTACGTAGTGCAGGTATGACAATGTGTTGCGTAAACAAATTGGGAATAAAGAAAATAATCGGAATAAGCAGACCTAATATCACTGCAGGTATACTAAATAGCCACGGCTCGTGAATATTTTTTCGAGGGACTTTTTGCGTATCAAATTTACCCCAAAAGGTTTCTTTAACCATGTATAATGCATAAATAAAAGTAAAGAGACTTGCAATAACACCAATCGCTGTAACGATGATTGTTAACGTTATATCAAATTGTGCTAGATTACGCGCATGCACTAGTCCGTCGAAGAACATTTCTTTACTTAAGAACCCATTCAATAACGGGACCCCTGCCATGGATAATGCTGCTAATGTCATGACAATATGCATCTTAGGAAAATGATGCCTCATACCTCCAAGACGACGAATATCTCGTGTACCTGCTTCATGATCAATAATGCCTACACCCATAAATAATACACATTTAAATATGGCATGATTCATTAAATGAAATAAACCAGCAAATAAAATCATGATGTATAATTCTGCCATTTTACCTGTAGTTTGTTGTGCAATTCCACCTCCAAGACCAATCATTGACATAATCATGCCGAGTTGACTAATAGTAGAATAAGCCAATATCCCTTTTAAATCATATAATCTTAGCGCTGCGATAGCTCCAAATATCATCGTAATTAAACCGACAAATGTCACAATATAAATATAACTATCACTTAAACCAAGTAATGGTGTGAATTTAAATAACAGAAATAATCCAGCTTTCACCATTGTTGCTGAATGCAGATATGCACTAACCGGTGTGGGCGCTGCCATCGCTTTGGGCAGCCATACGTGGAATGGAAATTGGGCTGATTTTGTAAATGCACCAATTAGCATTAGAAGCATAGCGGGAATAAATAGCGGTTGTTGGGAGATGTGGTGTCGTTGCTGTAAAAGCTCAGTAATCGTATTTGTTCCAGTCATCATATAAAGCATGATAAAACCTGCAAGTAGCGCTAGTCCGCCAAACACGGTGATTATAAATGATTGAATAGCACCTAGCTGACTATTTGCATTGCTATACCAATATGAAATAAGTAAAAAAGATGAGATGCTTGTTAATTCCCAAAAAACGTACATCAGAATTGTATTATTGGAAACAACAATACCTAACATGGCAAACATAAATAATAATAAATAGATAAAAAACCGAGGTAAATTATCTTTTCCAGAAGTAAGGTACTGTGTCGCGTAGAAAAATACTGCCACCCCAATGAGTGAAATAATCAAACCAAACATTAGTCCAAGGCCGTCTAAACGTAAATCTACATTAATGTCTATAGATGACATCCAAGGTATATGGATGGCTGGATACTGTTCTTTTAATACTATAGGTATGTGATAAATAAAATAGCTTGATGCCATTATAGGTGCAAGTAGTGCAATGTAACCAGTATATCGTTGACTTGGCTTTATAAATAAAGTGCCTAAAACGACTACCATAACAACGATGAGTGCACCCATAAGATAAACAATGCTCATCAAAAGCCTCCTTTTATGTAAGTGATTACTTATAAATTCAATGCAATCACTGTTTGATTTTTCTCAATTTTCTTAATGCCAATAAACTTCATTGTTTCTTGCGTCGTCTGGTGACCTAAATATTTTTGTATTATCGAAATTGAAATACCCGATTCATAGGCATGATATGCAAATGTTTTGCGCAAAGTTGTTAATCCTATATGTAAAATACCTAATTCTTCTGCTGCTTGATGAATAATTCTATAGGCCTGCTGTCTTGAAAGCGCCTGATGTGTACGTATTGATTGGAATAATAATTGCTGATTAGCCAATTGATAGTCATCAATATAATCTGTCAGTTCTTGACGTAATGTTTCAGGCAACTTAATCTTAATTGACGGTACTGTGTTTTCAATCCAAGCTGTTTTAATATTCCCTCTTTGCGGATTTTTAATATCTTTCACTTCTAATTTTAATAAGTCTGTCAATCTAATGCCGGTATGAATTGCTAATTTGAAAAATAAATAATCTCGCTTAGATTTCATGCTAAGCACTTGATACATACGCTTAATATCTTCTTTATTTCTAATAGGTTCTACTTGATTCATTTGGCCACCTCATAATTGTTTCTCATTTAATAATAATACATATTTAAGTTACATAAAAGAATTATGCTTATATATTCAAATTCATTTGGCTCTTTTGATAATGCGCAACGATATATAAAGTGTAAGGAGGTGAAAATAATGAATCAAATCAATCAACTGACTGTTCAGCTTACTGAAATCAAACTTAATGATGCAGGTAAAGCACAAGAACAAAAACGACGCTTTGCAAAACTGAATCCACAAGCCACTGCAGACCAAATCAAATCATTTTCTCAAATTATAAGTCAACTTACTGGTTTAAAATTTGATAAAGTGGAAGCGATTAAAACTGAAGAAATTGTATAATAAGGAGGACATATCATGCCAAAAACTCTAGAATTAGTATTTAAAACGGCTGATAATAAAAATGCTAGACTGCAAGTTCCAAATATCGTTGCAACAACCGATGCAGATCATGTTAAAGAAGCCATGAATAACTTAATTGCATTGAAAATTTTAAATCCAACAACTGGTTTACCAGTTAAAGCTATTGCGGCTTATCTCATTGACAAATCAACAACTGCCATTTTTGAAGAAAAGTAACTTGTTCATACTAATATCCATAGCAATTGATTATTATTAACCATTTTTGACGGAGTCTGGGGCATCATTATTTTTCAGGCTCTGAACTCTATATTGATTGTAGTTAACTGGATTGAAAATACGCTTACACCAAGCTTTTCAATCCTAGTCAACCTTGCCGGGGTGGGACTACGAATTCACAATGAATTCTGTCCCGCCCCCTATCTATTTTTTAACAACTATCTTTTATCGTACTTTTATTTCAGCTATAATAAGGCCAATCACTTATTTTAAAGAAAGCGTGTTTACTTATGATATTACTATTTATATTCGGTCTTATTGCCGGTATGGTCGTACCTATTCAAACGTCAATTAATTCAAGGCTAAGCTATTATACGAAGTCATCATTTTATGCATCGACCATTTCCTTTTTCACCGGAACACTTTTTTTAGTTGTGCTTAATTTAATATTCAATCCACAGCTACTACATATCATACATACTCAACAAACTTCTTTTAATTACACATGGTTTGTAGGTGGTTTACTTGGCGTTTGTTTTCTAACAGGTAACTTACTGTTATTACCACGACTGGGTGCTGCTTTGACAGTTGTCATGACCGTAACTGGGCAAATTTTCATGGGGGTAATTATCGATACCTTTGGCATACTTGGAGCTCAGCAACATACGTTCACTACGCTCAAATCTTTAGGTACATGTTGTTTGCTTTTAGGAATTATTTTAATGAACTATTTGCCGAAATCAAAGTTGACTGAAACCAAACAGCCACGTTTTTATTTATGGCTTATCATTGGTCTCATTTTTGGTTTTGCACCCCCGTTACAAACAACAATTAATAGTTCGCTAGCCCAACAAGTGCATTCCTCCCTTTTTGCATCTCTAGTGTCTTTTAGTGTTGGAACAATGGCTTTATTCATCTTAACATTATTATTTCATCGTAATTTACGTCTTGAGCGTTACCATGAAACGCAAGGAGCATTGCATCCGATACATTTTATCGGAGGTCTGCTAGGCGTAGCATTTGTCACTGCAAACATTGTCCTAATGCCTCATTTAGGTGCAGCTTTAACTACGATTATAGGTATGTTAGGTCAAATGCTTATGGGTGTTATTATTGATCATTTCGGTTTATTGGGGACACCTCAAAATCGTATCACTATAAGAAAAACATTCGGTCTTATCGCCATTGCTTTAGGGATTATTTTGCTGCGGCTTTTTTAATAGACATTTGTCTTGTCTCAAGCCTTAGAACGTGAAATCATTTAATATCGTTCTGAGGCTTTCAATATAGCCAAAATATTGTATAATATTTTTATAAAATAACCCCGAGGTGATTTAACTTGCCCACAATATTCAAACATCGTTTTATTTTCCCCTTACTCCTACTATTAATTGTTCTAGCTATTTGCCTGATGGCTTATCACACGTATTTTAATCAACCTAAATCTTCCCCAACTTTAATAACCGTGAAACCATACCAATCAGCCTCATTTACCGCTATGGAACAACCTAAATCCTTTTATGAATTACGTTATCACTCAAGCTATGGCTATATAGATCATATTTATGTCAAAAATCAGCAACTCATCCAAAAACAGACACCTTTATTAACTTACTATAATCCTCAATTAGAACCCCTTATTCTTGCACAAAAGAAATTGCTTACTCAAATTAATCATTCAAACGTTTCTAACACATTTAAAGATCAAGCCCGTTTAAAATTTATTAGTGATATTGCAGTTGAACAAAATCATTTAGTAACACGTTTAACTTCTCCAATCAAGGGGTATGTTTTGATAAACAACACGACGCCCTCAAAAGAAAATGATATTATCTTAACGATTACAAGTGAAGAGCATATCATCGTTGGAGATTTACCAGAAACATTCCGCAATAAATTTAAAATAGATGAAGAAGTTACATTACTAACCAGCAATAATCAACAATTTTATGGCAAAATCAATAGTATTTCTCCAATTCCTAAGGCATATCATACAAAAAATTCTGTTTATCGCGTTATAATAAAATCTGATAAAAATTGTCCTCTTGGCACACACATTAAAGTTGCACCGTACCACACAACTTTTGAACTACCACAGTCAGTATTAATTCAAAAAGATTGCGTTTTGATTTCAAAAAATAACAAATTAATTAAAAGAGAAGTAAAATACACTAAGAGTTCAAAAAAAGGGTATATTATTATAACGCAAGGTTTAAATATTAATGACCGCGTTGTAAGACATCCTGAAGCCAAAGATATTTATGATTGAGCACACTTAATGACACTTAACTAATTTTTTTATATAATGAGACTAAACTAAATTACGCCGACATTAATTTGTAATATGAAAATTCTGTTAAATAAAAACTAACTTATCTCAAAACAATATTTTGTTTTATTAAGTGTTTTTATGTTTACTTTTTATTTTTATTTAGTTATAATTAACTAAATAAAATAGCATTAAGTGCATTTAAATAAGTTTTATTGACTTCAAACTATCCATAGGCAACGCTTTAATTTTTTTATAAATCTGTATGATTATTAAATTGGGTACGGTGTCTTATAGTAAATGAGGAAATATATTGGGGAGGTTTCACATATGGCAGTTTCAAAAATCAATGATTGCTTTGAATTATTAGCGATGGTTACTTATGCTGACAAATTGAAAGGTATTATAAAGAAAGAATTCTCAATTAGTTTTGAAGAATTCGCAGTTTTAACATATATCAGTCAAAATAAAAAGGATAAATATTATTTGAAAGATATTATTAATCATTTAAATTACAAACAACCACAAGTTGTTAAAGCTGTTAAAAATTTGTCTCAAGAAAACTATTTCGATAAAAGACGTAACGAACATGATGAAAGAACTGTATTAATTTTTGTTAATGCAACACAACGCAAAAAAATCGACAAGCTATTAGAGCAAGTAAACAACCGTATTACAGAAGCAAATAAAGATGCATAAGTCAGCACATAATAATGCAATATTATTGCATAAACGCGATCAGCTATAAGCTAATCGCGTTTTTTATTGACTAGAAAATGAGTGTAATAACAAACTTATTCTAGTTTTACTAATAGTATGATCAAAACACATTTCACTACACAAATTAAGCCATTAAAAACATATTTGTCCATAATCTTTTACTATAGACTATTAAATTTCAATAGATCTCAATCTCGCTTATTATCATGTTAAGAATGACTTGCATCAATAAACTGAGTTAAAAATGACAAAAAGTGATCAGGTTCTTCAATGTGTGGTGCATGTCCTGAGTATTCAAACAACTCCTTTTGGACACGCGTAAAATGGTTATCAATATCATCGTCACTAATTAATGGATCATATTTGCCATCAATAACCAATGTTGGCACATGTATAGTCGCTGGTTGTTCAGCTTGACTATTGCTTATTGAATATAATGCTCTACTGGCAGTCGCATTGTCTTCTGACGTAGCCTTATGATATAAATATTGTGCTTGGAACCATTTCATTGCCCGACTTTGTTCCTTGAAAATGTAAGGAAATAATATCAAAATAGCCTCTGAACGATTGAAACCTTGAATCTCTTCTTGATGCTCAATCATCAACTGTGTAAAACCATGGACGACGGCCTTACGTTTAGAAGAAATCAACGTTAAAGACAACACTCGGCTAGGATATTGTTCAGTAAATTCACGTGCAACCATGCCCCCCATCTCATGGCCGACTAAATGAGCCGTACAGATTCCCAAATGACGCATGATTGCTTTTAAATCTCCAATATGGTCAGATAAGTGATACACATCTGGTCTCGAAGACTTACCATGACCACGTAAATCATATGTAATAACTCGATACTGTGTTTTTAACTCTGCTGCTAAATTATAAAAACCCGCTAAATTACCATTTAAACCATGTAGTAAGATAATGGGAATGCCCTGACCTTCGTCTTTATATACTAATTCTTTTTGGTCAAACGATTTAATTTTGTCCATGACGGCACCTCCCTTTACTAATCTGTATACCCACTCCCGCTAAGAATACGCTAAGAAGTTTAAAAACACTTTATTACTTTTGTATTTATATTCATTTATTATAAAAAGCTTAGCCCATAGCATCCTACATAACATAGCAATACTTATGGCTAAGCTTTTAAAATTTTTATATTTTGGTGCGTGATGATAATTGAATTGTATAGTATATCACTAATACAACAATTAATATCCATATTACTAATGAAAATATTTGAGCTTGATGAGGGTTATGAATAACTGCATCGATTGTTTTTTGTGCAAAGAGAAGGCCTATTCCTGTAAACTCATACCGCTTTAGAAACATGCCTAATAAACTTAGCGCAATTCCTACAAAGAAGACCACTTGATGGCCATACATCGAAACTGGCACAATCCCCAAATTAAAATTGAATGCGCGCATTACAATTAAAATCATAGCTAATATAGCGATAACAACTCCCATAATCATCTCGACACGGTTGCTATATAAATAATTTTTAGCTTCTATTCTAAAATGCAGTAAAACTGTCAATGGAAATAATATAATACAATAACAAATAGACATCGTTGTTGCTGCTTGATAAATAACAAATTGTTTATCATATAAATATGAGATAAGCACAAAATTAATGATGAAGAAAATCGCCGGGTTGATTTGTAAACCAAAAATATTGCGTTGAATGGTCAAGATAATTTGTGCCGGCGACTTCCCTCTATACTCAATATAATCCTCGTTTTTTGCTTCAGATTTAGCTAAATCATGACGATATTTTTCTTCAATATCATCAATAATATTTGAGGGTAAACCTTTATGTGTGAAGTAATCATCGATATTTTCTAGTAATATTTTATCATTAGGACGCATGATAAACTCCTTTACGTAACTGATTCAATAATCAATTGTATCATAAGTTATTCGCATTTACTTAAAGTTTAACATAAGTCACATGACAAAAAGAAAGCGACAAAATACAATCATTTAAAACATGTATTTGTCGCTTCTATTATTAATATGTCAGTGTTGCACAAAAAGCTATTTTGCAATATCTATACGATATAATTTAATATTTTTATCTTTTGGTGAATTTGATGCAAATTGATATGTTGTTTTACCATTTTCAATATAGCCAAAGTTACCACTTACGCTATTGTATTGCACGCGTGCAATCGCTTTGTTACCCACTAGGTGCTTAACATGCTTATATGTTGGGCCATCTGCTTTATTATAAGTCATAGAAATACGTGTAACATAACCATGGTCTTTTTGACCATTTGCAGTAACAACTAAAACACCTTTACTTGTGCGATACTCATAATAATGTTCTTTGCCACTTGGCTCTTTTGAATAGATAGGTGTGCCATATTTTTTAGTTACTTTATTAATAGATTCGCCTATATTAACATCTTCTAAATTTTTTTGTCCATGCGTTAATTGTTCTACAGTTTGAGAAGTATTTCCAGATGCAGCTTCAACATGATATATGCCTACGCCACTGATTACCAAGCCAGAAACTAATAATGATGCCATTAATTTTTTCATAAGCTTTCTCTCCTTCTATTGTTTCTATCTTTCATTTGCTCATTCATATTATACCCTACATATTACTAAAATAACACTACTATTACAAATATATTACAAAAATATGTAATTTGTAATATAATAAATATATAACCTGCCGTTTCTTTACTTACTATTGTTGAGGTATATGTGCTTTAATAAACGAACTAACCTGACTAATAAAGTGTTCTTGTTCTTCAATAAAAGGATACAAACTAGAAGCATTAAACACTTCAAACTGTGGTTGTCCTACTAAATCTGCAACTTCTTTTGCCTCTACACTTGTAACTTGCTCACCATGTTCTCCAGAGATAATGTATGTAGGTTGCGTTACTTGGTCAAATGACTGTGCAATTCCTGTTGTTTTAAATACTTCTTCAACCGCTTCTATCTCTTCTTTAGTGGAAATCGCATTTGTGTCTTCAATATGTTTTAAATATTTGTTTAAATGACGCGGTTTATAATATCTATGTTTATCTAAAAATTTCTCTTGTTTATTGTCTTCCCAATTTCTTATTTCATTAGCATACTTACGGAACAAACGTTCAGCAGGCAATTCACCCTCTATTAACGTTGGATTGACTAGCGTTAATGAAGAACAATATTCAGGATAGCGTACGGCTAAATCAGCTATAATGTTAGCTCCTAATTCGTGACCTATAAACGCTGCTTGCTCGATATATAAATAATCGAGCAATAAAATGATATCATCTGCAAATTCATTAAATTTAATGATTCTTGGTTTATCAGAATAACCATGCCCTCTCAAATCTATCAGCACAACTTGAAATGATTCTGCTAACTTCTTAGATAAATCTTTAAATATAGCTGCGTTATCATATGCCGTGTGTATTAATACTACAGGATAACCTTCACCTGCAGTATGATAATGAATCGTAATACCACCTTTTCTTGTAAATAACTCCATTTATTATTCTCCCTTCCCTGCTGATTGTTGAGGTAAAATGTCTAATATTTCTTCAATCGTTGTTATCGTGTAATCTACTTCTTCAGCTAATGGCTCAATTTCCGCATCTTCTTGTTTAAACCATACACTAACCATGCCCATCGCTCTTGCTGGTGCTACATCGTTTAGTGCATCATCACCTACATACATCATTTCATTTGGTGTAACTCCTAATTGAGCAATCATATCTTCAAATATTTTTGGGTGTGGCTTACGGTATCCTACCATTTCCGAGGTCGATAGATAATTAATTACATGTTCAATTCCTAGAGAGTGAAGTCTAAATTGTTTGATCTTTGACTTACCATTGGCAATCACACCAGTAAGATAATTTCGTTCTGTTAACTGTTCTAAAGTGTATAGCGTGTCGTAGTATGGAAAGACATAGCGATAAAAATGCATTTCAAAATCTCGAAATAAATCTTTCCATGTTAAACGATCAATATGAAATTGTTTAATAATTTCTTTATAGAGATTTGGTTTATCGTTGTCCTCATCATCATCTAATTCAATAAATGTCTTTTTAAAATCTGCTAATTGAACATGCACGAAGTAATCATGGAAACGTTCATATTGTTCTTCAATAAACTTATCTCTTGATTTCTTTCTATCTAATAAAGTGCCTTCTAAATCAAATACAACTGCTTTAATACCACTTAAATCCATGTTTGTCCCTCTTTATTATATAATTTGTATTATCGTAGCAAAGACTTATTGTCATCTTAAAAAACGTGCAGATTTTATCAACATTAAAAATAACACGGGGATCCCTATGATGGCTAAAATAATACTTGCCGGAATTTGAACTGGTGCAATAATAATTGCGCCTAGCCAATCGGTTATCACCATCATAGTCCCACCAATTATAATATTCAATATCATTTGAATATATAGTGAGTAACGATGATGTATCCTGCGACTTAATTGCGGAATAATCATACCTATAAAACCTATTATCCCTACATATGCTATTACAATAGCAGACATCATTGAGGCTATAATTAAAACATAGAAAGTAAGCGTGGTTACATTTAAACCTAATGATTGTCCTTTAAGATCTCCAACTTGTAGTAATTTTATTCTCGGTATCATAATAAATAAACATAGTAATAAAGGCAAACATACCACAAGCATTATCCAAGATTCATAAAATTCTGCCGTAGCAAAGCCTCCAAACATATAATTTGCTACATTATTAAGTTGTTTAGGCTTAATCAGTATTAAAATATAAAGTAATGCATTAAACAATGCACCAATCATTAAACCTGTAATAATTAATAATCGCATTGGTTGTTGTTTAGCCATCGTATAGACAATTGCTAGAACTAAGATAAGTGTTAACATGCTTGTACCAATGGAGAAGACAGGTATCCAGAGTACGCTGATACCAATAAATAGTGGTAACGCCGCACCAAATGTGGCACCACTTGCTAAGCCTAATGTGAAGCTATCTGCCAACGGATTATTTAATACAATTTGAAACAGTTGACCAGCTACAGTTAAAACAGCACCAGCTATTAACGCTTCAAGTACCCGTGGTATGCGCACCTTTAGCAATATCATTTGATTAAATTGATCTAATATTGAGCCTAAGTTCCATAACAGACTAGTGCCTATAACTAAACATAATAACACTAGCCAAAGACTTACTACCTGATATCCTTTCATTATCGTCACTCTTTATCTTTTTTATTAAAACCTCACTTGACCACAGTAAATAAGCTATATACTATAAGCAATAAATTAATATACAAAGCAAGCTATATTTTCCAAACATACTGTTTAATTATTAGTCTTACAGCAATAGCCCACACATTTTTACCAACTTTATTATCATTTATAGATGGCTTCTTTTAAATCCTTTAATCCCTCATCAATACGTGGACCAGGTCGTGAAACTTCGTCACCATTCACAACTTCAACTCTACCATTTTTCACTGCTTTCACTTGATTAAATCCACCTCGTTTTTTTACGATATCGTTGTATTCAGATTTTGAAATACCTTCTGTAGATATTAATATATCTGGATTCTTTTTAATAATAGCTTCTTTGCTAACAGCTTTCCAACCTTCAATTGAACTAAAGCTATTTCGTGCATGTAATATAGTTAACATATCGTTAAAAAATGTCTGCCGCCCTGCAGTATAAATGTCTGGTTTAGAGGACACTTCTAAAAACACCTCTTGTTGTCGTTGATGCTGCGGTATACTATCAACTACTTTTTTAATGTTTTGTTTTGTGTCTTGTATCAAAGCTTCTGCTTGCTGCTCGCGATGAGTTACCTTACCTAGTTGTTTAAATGTTTGATACATCTCATCGATAGATTGAGCATCTTTCACATAAATCACTTTGACACCATTTTTTTGTAGCGCTTTAAGTACTTTATCAGATGATGCTTTTTGTGATTCATGCGCAACAATTAAATCTGGTTTTGCTTTTAATAACGCCTCTTTATTTAGATTCATCGCATCAAATTGTTTTCTTCCTTTTTTAATATCTTTAGGATAATCATCCACAGTAGAAACGCCAATGAGTTGTTTCTTCAATCCTAATTCATATAATATTTCTGTATTGCTTGGCATCAATGACACTATTCGTTGATACGGTGTATGCGATTGTTTATCCGCATTTTGATGTTGACTACGTTGCGTTTTATCTGATTGACTACAACCACTTAATATAAGCAGTATCGATAGCAAAAGTATAACCCCATATTTTAACTTCATTATGTTACCACCTTTATATTTATTTCAATATTCATCATATCAAATTTATTAAGCTACTATTATGTAATTTTCAAAAATATTAAAAAAGCACAAAGACGATTTTCAATTTTTTAATCATCTTTGTGCGATTATGTTGGGATTTGTATCCTAGTCTCTACATTATAAACCTTTAAAAATTTTGCACTTATAATTGTAGGTATATTAAAACTTGTATCTTATTACAGCCTAGTGCACTTCAGGTTCTGCACCATATTTATTAGGACCTTTATCACTTTCTAATAGACAGACAATAAGCGCATATAGCGCAGTCACAATAAATGTTATAGTATATACTAAACCAATGAATAGTCCAATATTTCCTGCCATTTCAAATAATGATTTATCGCTAGAATCATTTAACACAATCTTAAAAATATTCTCAATGATTGATAAGCCGTCAAATATTGCAATAATAAGCGGTGCAGCCATGGTGCGACCACAATCATGGAAACGACGAACTGAAATACTAAATAGTGGAAATAAAGCAACAATTTCAACAAGTGTTATCATTGAGTCTTTAATAGGACGTGATATAGGAAACACAATTGATAGGATAGCTATCAAAAAATAAGCCACAATCACTAGCCCCCACGTTATTAAGACAGACGGCCAAAATTCTTTGCGTCTTGTTCTTCCTTCAAGCTTAAATGTATTTAACCAAAATTTTTTGTAAAAACCCACAGCATGATCTCTCCTTATTTGTAATCAAACATTCTTTGTTTATACTTTACCACAGATTAAGATGCCTATTATCTTTTAAGCAATATAGGCACGAATTGCTTCAGAGATATAACAATTTAGGCCTTCTCTTCTATGTCGATTAATATAAGCACTAAAGCGTGTATCCTCTTCATAGAGTGTCGCCATATAGTTTAAAAATATAGTATCGCATTGGGGTACTTGTTGCAATATAATGTTTTTTAACTTAACAATATTAAGGTAAACTTCTGGTTGTGTAGCTGAAACTCCTTGTATTAAATATTCATTCATGCAATCAAAAAATTGATTCATGGGTACTTCAATACGTTCATCCCACTTTTTACAAGCGCTATTTTGTTGCACTTGCTGTATGCTATAGGACTGATAATAGTCTGTTTGCCCATACTTTATTTTTGCTTCTTTAGCATATTGCGCATGCAAACGTACATGATCATAATCAAGTTCATCTAATGCTTTCTGATGTGATGAAGTGAGATGGTGTTGTAAATCTTGTAATCGCTGTTCTAACTCATCATAACGTTTCAAAATTTGCTGGTAATGTGCTTCAAGCAACTTGTTTTTAGCTTCTATATCACTATGACAATACCTATGAATTTGTGACAAAGATAGTCCCATATTTTTCAAAAACTGTATTTCTTGTAACTTCTCAATATCTGATTCACTATAATAACGATAACCATTTTCCGCAATGATAGAGGGGATGAGTAACCCTATCTCATGATAGTAACGTAATGTTCTAGTACTACTTCCCGTAATATGCGCAACTTCATTAGGTAAAAATGTGTAATGCAAACAACTCACCCCTTTAATATTTTTCATTCATGCATACTTATCTACTACTATATACAATAACGTTACGTTAATGTCTATATTATTGTTCAAAATATTCATCTAAAAAGTTGTACTTTTTACTATTTGAACTATTGAAATAATTTTTACCAAAATTATCTAATAATGCATGAAACTCATTCGCATCTTGATTTGTAAAATTTACTGGTAATGTGATATGCTGCTTTAATTTATCATAGCTAGCTGTTTGTTGATAGCCTAATTTATGATATAAACGCCGTGTATAACTGTCAGGAATAAATTCAACACCATTGAATATATAAACCATTAAGACATCCGCTGTTTCCGAGCCAATCCCTTTAATTGCTAACAGTTCATCTCTCAATCGCTTATCAAATAAATGTGCAATGTGTTCATAGTCAAAGTGATACATATGTAACCAACTGAACAATTCATGTAGTGCCTTAGCTTTATTTCTATAAAATCCACTAGGACGAATTATGCGCTGCAACGTTTCTAACGATAAAGATAAAATGCTTTGCGGTTGAAATTGTGTTGCCTCTTTAAGACGAAGCAATGCCATATGTGCATTGTTCCATGCTGTATTTTGAACTAATATCGCACCTGCTATCATTTCTTCTGGAGTTTCTGCAGGCCACCACGCTTGTGGGCCCATCTCTTCGAATAATTTTTTATAAAGTTGCTCAGTTGTTAGCGTTGGCACATTATCACTCCCATTCATAAGATAAAAATACCCTCATAAACAACAGGCTATGAGGGTACTTTAATTCATTTATTTTACATAGACTCAGGTGCTGACACGCCTACTAAAGTTAAGGCATTATGCAATGTAATTCTTACCGCTTCAATAAGTGCAACAAGTGCTTTTGTCTTTTCTTGATGATCTGTCAAAACCTTTTCAGCATTATAAAATTTATGGAATGCTGCAGCTAAGTCTTGAATATAATTTGTTAAACGATGAGGTGCACGGTGCTCGGCAGCATTGTCAATAACTTGTTCAAATTCAGCAACCTTTTTCAATAAGTCAATCGCTTTGTCATTCGTGATCAATGAAAAATCAACATCTGTAGTGATGTCTATTCCTTGCGCTCTTGCTTGTTTCAAGATAGAACAAATACGCGCATGAGCATATTGTGCATAGTAAATTGGATTGTCTTGTGATTGTTCTTTTGCAAGTTCCATGTCGAAGTCAAAATGTGAATCTGGACTACGCATGGTTAGGAAGTAACGCGCCGCATCTACGCCTACCTCGTCCATAATTTCACGTAAAGTAATGGCATTTCCAGTACGTTTACTCATTTTTACTTCTTCGCCATTTTGCATTAGACGAACCATTTGCATGATTTGTATTTCTAAACGATCGCTATCTACGCCAAATGTTTCTAAGCTTGCTTTAATACGATTAATATAACCGTGATGATCTGCACCCATTAAATCAATTAAGATATCATTACCTCGATTAATTTTGTCATAATGATAAGCCGTATCAGGTGTGAAATAAGTATACGAGCCATCACTTTTGATTAAAACACGGTCTTTATCATCTTTAAAATCAGACGTGCGTAACCATGTAGCACCATCTTTTTCGTACGTATAACCGTTTTCTTTCATACGTGCCAATGTGTTTTCAATAGCACCATTGTCATATAACGTTGTTTCACTAAACCAACTATCAAAGTGCGCATTGAAATCAGCCAAATCTCTCTTCAGCTTCACCATTTCGTATTCAACACCTAATTGTCTAAATGTTTTTAAACGGTCATGGTCAGAGTAATCTTTAATTTCCGGATGTTTCTGCGCTAAGTCTTTACCAATTTCAATAATGTCTTTGCCGTTATACCCATCTTCCGGCATTTTATGACTCGTATCACCTAATGCTTCAAAGAATCTTGTTTCAATAGAACGCGCTAAATTCGTGATTTGATTACCGGCGTCATTAATATAATATTCTCGTGTTACATCATATCCTGCAGCAATTAATATATTGGCTAGTGAATCGCCTACTGCTGCGTTTCGAGCATGACCAATATGTAAGTCCCCGGTAGGATTGGCAGATACATATTCCAACAAAATACGTTTGTTTTTAGGCTCACTTGCATAACCATAATACGCTCCCTTAGAAATGGCTTCAGGAATGATTGCCGTCAAATAATGATTATCTAAATAAAAATTTATAAAGCCTGGTCCTGCGATGTCTACTTGTTTTACATGTGCTTTCGTTGTATCAAGATGATCCACAATGGCTTGAGCAATTTCGCGTGGATTCCGCTTTGCTAATTTAGTTAAGACCATCGCAATGTTGGTAGAATAGTCACCATTTTTACTATCTTTAGGAATTTCGATTTTTATTTCTGGTATTGATTGATCTTGAATGAGTTCAGCTGATTTTATGCTCGTTTTAATTTCATTAATTAATGTCTGCTTTACTTGTTCGATAATATTCATTCGCTTATCTCCTTATAGTTTATTTCATACTGGTACGTGCCCATTTTTTCATCTTCTTGATACAACTCATAATGTATCTTCAATTTGCCACCCGACTTGTTGACAAAATGCAGGATACTCAATGTTTTAACCGTTAAAGTGAGTCGTCCTGCTGAAATATCGTACAAAGTCGTTGTTGTTTTACCTTCAACAAAATGGAGGTTCATATTAATATCGCCTTTGCGAATGAGCTTGACCCCTTGTTGGTCTATTTTAATCGTTACATTTACATTAGCATCTTCTATATTTTCTTCATATCGAATGAATTCGGACTGACGCTGTTGCCATACACCAATCGTTGTCATATCAAATTGTTGCTTATCGCCATTTTGCTTTAAGACTTGCTTTGTATTAATCTTTACAGTCTTAGTCAAAAGTTACTCACCTTAATCTCTAAATAATTACACCACATTATAGCATAAATACTATAGCGCTTGTAGTCGTCAATATACTAAAAATATGGACTTATCGACATATTAAATATCTTATCATTAAAATTAATCTTGCTTTAAAAGACTTTGCTATTGAACTACATGGACCAATATCAGAAATACAATATGCATTTGTTAATCATATTCAAAATAGCGATATAGTCAGCATGAGTATGCCGATAAATATGCATCATTCTATGACAATTATTCCCCTTATGAAACTGGACATATCGCTAAGCTCATCATCAACTGCTTCTTTTTTAAAATTATATTGCTTTAACTACTTAAATCGTTAAAAAGCTGAAACAACTCTTGTATAAGTTGCTCCAGCTTTTGCTTTGCTTCTTCATTTTAATCTATCATATACTGTAATTTGCCATCTGCGTCACAATATTTATCTATTCTTTCTAAAAATATCTGCTTCTGATTCAAGTTCTACTATGTCATAATTATATTTATCTACCAACATTTTATACTTATAGAAATAGATGATGCCAAAACAAAGCGTTGTTACAAACAATAATAGTTTAGTCATTTGTTGTCCTCTCATTCTATAAATCAATTCACTTACAAAAATTATACCATTTATTAAGTTGATTACAATATTAATTGATTAATAGACTGTGCTACATTAACATAGAGCAACCTTTTCAAATATATGTATCGCTCTGGTTATTACATAGCGTTTAAGCATCTTGTAATATGTTTATATATAGCAGCTTAGAGTTAATCTATGCTTGATACAACATAGGTGTTTTGACATTTCAAATAAATCATTAACGGTGATTTTAGACAAATTTCCCATTTTTAAAAATGACACGTTCTTTTTGACCATCTATAAAATAATTAAAGTTTTCTGTTTGGAAATCACTTAATAGCACTTTGGAAGTACCATATTTCATACGTTCATTTTCAGTTGTAATAATCATTTTGCGATATAGCCAACCTTCTTTTAACGTGATATCCTTCACTGCAGTGTAATCTAATAGCATAGCTTCTCTCGTTTCAAATGTGTTAAATGCCACAATGATAGCGGCAAACAATTCTTCACCAAGATAATAGACTGTCAAATCGTCACGATGATGTTGACCAACTAACATTCTCCCTTTTTTAAATTCTTTATCTGGAAAATTTATTTCTAAAAAATCTATAAGTTCTTGTTCTCTTAATTTCATCTGCATAACGTCATCTCTCCCATATAATTATTAATTTTATTATATATAAAATTTCAGTATTTGTATATTTTATCACTATGCGCTGAACAGAAATAATTCATATTTTGTTTTAAAATTAATTCATTTAAATGGGAAAATCACGTTAAACATTATTATTCAATCTTACTATATTGCTCATCATCGACGGGTTCTAACCATTCGTTAGAGCTATTTTCTGCTGGAACTTCAATCGCTAAATGTGTAAACCAGCTATCTTTTGTAGCACCATGCCAATGTTTGACTTCTGCTGGTATATGAACCACATCACCTTTCGTTAACTTACGTGCAGGTTCTCCCCAGGCTTGATAATAACCTTCACCTGCTGTTACAAGTAAGATTTGTCCACCTTTATGATGGATATGCCAGTTATTTCTACAACCAGGTTCAAATGTTACATTACCAATAGTTATGCCTTCTGTAGACAACATATTAAGATAACTATCCCCCAATAAAATATTCTTTAAATGCGTCATTTTTTTCACCCATTTCAAAAACTGTATCAATATTTTTGTTAGTCATTTTTATCACACTTTCCTAAATTTGTTTCTTTAACCAATGAAAACATATAGAAGCTGGAACAGTAACAAAATGTCCCAGCTTGATGTATAGCTATAATGATGTTGTATCGTTCAAATTAAAACTTAATAACCATACGACCAGTGATTTTACCTTGTTCCATTTCTTCAAAGATATCATTAATATCCTCTAAGTCACGTGTTTTAACTTTAGGAACAACTTTACCTTCTGCAGCAAATTGGAAAGCTTCTTTTAAGTCTTGACGTGTTCCTACTAAAGAACCGACGACTTCAATACCATCTAACACAAGACGTGGTATATCTAAATCCATTTTGTCTACAGGTAAACCAACAGCAACAACACGTGCACCAGCTTTAACAACATCAACTGCTTGGTTAAAAGGTGTCTTCGCTACTGCAGTAATCACTGTGGCATCTAAACCTTTATTATTGGTTAGTTGATTAACGATTTCAGTTGCATCTTGATTTTTAGTGTTCACGACTGCATCGGCACCTAATTCTTTGGCAAAATTCAACTTATCATCACTAATATCAAATGCAACGACTTTAGCATTAAACACATTCTTAGCATATTGAAGTGCTAAATTACCTAAACCACCGATACCAAATATTCCAATCCATTGTCCAGGTTTAATTTTGCTCACTTTAACCGCTTTATATGTTGTAACACCAGCACAAGTAATTGATGAAGCTGCGGCAGGATCTAAGTCATCAGGCACTTTAACGGCATAATTTGCATTTACAATAACCTCTTCTGCCATTGCACCATCGACCGTATAACCTGCATTTTGGACATCACGACATAATGTTTCACGTCCAGAAGTACAATATTCACAACGTCCACAAGCTGCGTACATCCAAGCGATTGACACACGATCGCCGACTTTTAATGCGGTAACATCATCGGCAACTTCAATCACTTTTCCGATTCCTTCATGACCTAGTATTCTACCTGTAACATCACCAAAATCCGCATTTTTCACATGTAAATCAGTATGACAAACACCACAAAATTCTGTCTTAACAAGTGCTTCTCCAGGCTTCAAAGAACGTAAAGTTTTATCTTCTAAACTTACTTTATGATCTTGCGTAACAACAGCTGCTTTCATGATTACTCCACTCCTATCATTCGTTGTAATACAACACTATTATAGTTTAATTATACCATGCAAAAGCTTACTATCGTTAGCAATAACCTAGCTCACAATGTTTTTCATTAAATTATATTTTAAGCATAAAATATATAAAGCATCCGGGATAACAATGTCTTTGACAAGTTAAACAAGCATGTAAGACAGCATTCATTTTGAATTCATATTCCCACGCAGGCAAGCTTGACTAAGATTGAAAAAACTCAGTTTAAGCGTATTTTCTATCCAGTCAACTACTGCCAATATATTGTTACGAACCTAAAATAAATGAGGCGTTATCTCTCAGGCGCTTCTTTATTCTTTGTTATATTACGTACCACTTAAGACCAAACCAAGTGCTTTTAAATACGACGTATTGAGCATAAAAGAGGCACAAAGACGATTTTTAATTTTTAATCATCTTTGTGCGATTATGCTGGGATTTATGTCCCAACCTGATATCTATATCCAAGACTTTACAAGTTTAGTGGTAAACGTGTTGTCTTTATATTTAAATAATATAAGCTTGTATAGCTCAATCTTATTCAAATGCTAAATGTAGCTCAGAGCTCGAATTATTCCACATTTCACTATTATGTGATTGTAAAAATTTCTTGAGTACCTGTTTGTTATTGTCACCAATATGATCTATGATAACATGATGTTTCATTGATTTATCCATCATATTAACATGTTCAGGCATGCTTTTATAACCACGGCGAATGGACTTATTAACGAGCAAGTAACATGCAGTAACGCCTGCATAGTATGGACCTTGTTCACTACGTTCAGTCGTCACCCAACAAAGCCAATATTCCTTTGCATCGTCACCTTCTACTGTTTCTTTATCAGTTATCCATTTCACACCTTTTTCTACTTGAGCTCGTGCATGCATACCTCCAATATCAATAAAAGCTTCTTGGTTGGCAACATCAATAAATACAGGTGCAATATTATCTAAGCTAATTGAGCCAATATTTGTACCTTTATGGCCATCTAAAGGGTCATTTTTAATAATATTAAACTTAAATCCTTTATTCTCTGCCAATCATGACACCTCCATATAAATCAAAAAGTATCTATTTGAACTTTAACTATTATCTATTCTACGCATCAGCTAATGTTACTGAATGGTTATATCAATCATTAATTTAACTCATTGAGTAAATTAATAATTGAACCTTTAACTTCAAGGTCAGCAATATTAAGGATGCGCTCCTTAGGATAGTATAATTTATAATCTTCACGATTAATACCTGTAATACTGGAAATTACTAATGATTGACTACTAATTTCTCGAATATGACCATTTTTTCGTAGCAAATGAATCGGTTGACGGTTAGATCCTGGTCTATCATAATCGTAAGGTAAATCTGAAAAAGCTTCACTAACAAAATAATACGTTGGATCTATGCCAGCTTGAATAAATAATTCTTGTAATTCCGTAATTGTTATAATAGAACCATCAAAAGGAATGTACTTAAACAAATCCCTATTGATAAACCGTCGCGATAAATCGCTTAATATTGCATCATCTTCTTTAATCCAATTTTTAAGATAATAAAGAACAACGGCTTCGTCTAAATCAATATATTGTTCTATGGTCATTGTTCCTTCAAAAAACGGTACAAAGTCATGTGGATGCATTTTAAATATATAGCCTTCTTGATATAAGTGTTTCGCTCGTTTCAAACAATTATTGAGCAATACTTCTCCTCCACGACTAACTGGGTGAAAATAGATTTGCCAATACATTTGGTAACGACTCATAATAAAATTCTCAACAGCATGCATACCACTTTCTTTAATTAGTACTTCATCCTTAGAAGGTCGCATTAATCTCAATATCCGTTCCATATCAAACGTGCCATAAGATACGCCTGTAAAATAAGCATCACGCTGTAAATAATCCATTCTATCTGCATCAATTTGTGATGAAATCATTGAAATCACGAGCTTATTATTATGCGTCTTATTAATAACATCTGCAACTTCTTGTGGGAAAGTATCCGAAACGCGACTTAACACTTCGTTTACTTCTGTATCTCCAACAATAATTGCTTGAGTAAAGGCTTCATGATCAGTATTGAAAATTTTCTCAAAGCTATGTGAAAATGGTCCATGTCCTAAATCATGGAGTAGCGCAGCACATAAAGCGAGTGGTCTGTCACTGTTATCCCACGCTTCACGCCCGTTAAATGACTCATCAATAAGACGTCTGACGATTTCATAAACACCTAAAGAATGGCCGAAACGACTATGTTCGGCTGTATGAAAAGATAAATACAACGTTCCAAGTTGTTTAATACGTCGTAAGCGTTGAAATTCCTTCGTTTTGATTAAGTCCCAAATCAGTTGATCTTTGACATGTATATATCTGTGTATAGGGTCTTTAAACACCTTTTCTTCTGCTAACTTTTTTGTCGCGTATGATGATAAATTCAAAGTTATCCTCCTTTTGAGGCTTGAAATATCATGAATCATGTTGCTGTCTGCTGTGCAAAACGAAGCTATTTTATTTCCTTTTTCATTAAAGCTAAATCCATATGTTCGCCATACATTTCTGGCTGATACGAACGCACGATTTCAAAGCCATGATTTTGATAATATTCAATACCTTTAGCATTTTTATTGTCTACTTCTAAATATACTGTATCGTACTGACCTTTAAATGTTTCTATACCTTTATTTAATAAACTTGTGCCGTATCCTTTATGCTGTGCTTCAGGATGCACATAATGGGCAGATAAAAATAGTTCTTTACCATAAATAAAGTTGGCAAATCCTACAATAATCCCTTCTTCTTCAGCAACTAAAAATAATTGTTCTTTTAAACGTTTCGCTAAATGTTGCTCATTATAAGAAGCTGCCAATAGTTCGTTGACTGTTGATGCAGCATAAATTGCTAAATACGTGTTATACCAAGCTTTTGTAGCAACATCTCGAATGGCTACTGCATCTTGCTCAGTCGCTTTTCTAACTCTATACATGCCTGTCTCTCCTGACCGTTAATGAAGTAATAATAGTTGCATTATATCACATTTTGAGTTATTCATATCATTATTATAGATATGAGACTTAAGCCATTAACTTTTTAGAAATGTTACCCTAGAATATCTCTTTAAAATTTAAAAATCACGCATTTAAAAGATAGCTTATCATCCAACTTGCTAGCTTATATCTTATTACTAAATGCTTGATTCCATTCTGTTGCTCTATCTAATGCTAGTTTATCTTTCATAATATCTCCGGGACGTTCGGCTGTACCAATAATGTATCCTGATAACTCTGCTTTTACAAAATCTAAACTATATTTCATTTGTGTAATACATGGTTTAGCTTTTACTTTAGGTACATCTCCACCTACTAAAATCAAACGAAAATCAATTTGGGACATACGCATTTTAAAATCTTTGTATTGTGAATCTATAAGTGTTTCTGACCAATGATCGATAAATGCCTTTAATGAAGCTGAAACACTATACCAATATACGGGTGATGCAAAAATAACCACATCACTTGCTAACACTTGGTCAATAAGTGCTTTATAATCATCAGAATAAGAAGTGATTTCTCCCTTATCATGTCTAGCATCTCTAACTGGATTTAGCTGATATGTTGTCAAATCTATCCAGTTATATTCAAGTCCTTGTAGTGCATATTTTGTTAATTGTGCCGTATTACCATCAGGACGACTTCCTCCAAATAACACTGTAATCATCATACTCATTCTCCTTTAATTCATAATATCATTATTATTTATGATGCCAATCTTGACATTGTTCTTAATACCCATTCTTCTTACTTTCAAGTTCTATAAATACACATTAACATACTCAATATAAAAAAAGACTTCTGACACTTATATAAACGTTATCAGAAATCTTTTTACTTATTATTAAGACATTATTTTTCTATTGGAAATAATTGTTCAATCGTCTCAATATCTTTGTCCGTCAATATAAGCTGTGCTGCTGCAATATTTTCTTTAACCTGTTCAACTCGTTTAGCTCCAGGTATAACGACATCCAAGGCTGGTCTTGTTAAATAAAAGGCTAATACAATATTAGCTATTGATGTTTGATGCGCTTCCGCAATTGGTTTTAAAGCATTGACACGGCGGACATTATCTTTAAATGTTTCAGGTTGAAAATCCCGACGTGGAGCTCGGTGATCGTCAAATGTCATATCTTCTGTGTATTTGCCAGCTAAAATGCCTGAAGCTAGCGGAAAATATGGAATAAATGTAATATTATTTTCAGCCGCATAAGCCATAATATCCTCATTTTCACGATGCAATAAATTATACTCTAATTGCACAACGTCGACATAACCATCTTTGTTGGCTTCTTTAAGTTGTTCTAAAGTAAAGTTAGAAACGCCAATCGCCCTAATCTTCCCTGCTTCTTTCAATTCTTGCAATGCAGCAACAGCTTGATCTTTAGGCGTTGATTCATCCGGAAAATGTATATAATATAAATCAATATAATCTACTTGTAAACGCGCAAGACTCTCTTCTACTTGTGACTTTAAAAATGCCGGTTCATTATTATGATAAACTTTACCGTCTTCATTTATGACATGAGATCCCTTGGTTGCCACTTGAACTTGCTCTCTTGGATATTCTTTAAGTACCTGACCTACAAGTTCTTCGGAACGTTTAGGTCCGTAAATGAAAGCTGTATCAATTAATGTAATACCATTATCAATTGCTTCACGTACAACTTGTTTACCTTGTTCTTCATCTAAATTAGGATATAGATTGTGTCCACCAACTGCATTGGCACCTAACGCAATAGGGTAAACATCAACATTTGATTTGCCTAATTGTACTTTAGTGGTCAAAACAATACACTCCTTTAACTTTATCTATTTATTATTATTTACCCACATCATGTAAAAACATTCCATACTTCTGCTCAATAAGACTAATAAGTTGACACATTGCTTAACATTTTATTTAATGTAACTATAATAGTTACATTAAGGTGGTGACATGATGAACTTAGAATTTAACATTGCTGTACATGTCTTATGTTTTTTAGCAAAGCATAAAGATAAGCATTATAGTAGTACTGAATTAGCAGAATTGACGTGTTTAAATCCAGTACAACTCAGACGTGTAATGTCACAATTAAACAATAGTAATTATATACAAACAATTCGTGGTAAACATGGAGGATATCAAGCTAATCAACATACGGCTGCTATCACCCTAGCAGAACTTTATTCACAATTTGTTCTCGATAAAACACACACACAACGCTTATTCACAGGCAGTATCGACAGTGATTGTATCATTTCAAATCAAATTGCCACTACCATGTCACACTATCGCGAACAAGAACAGCAACTGATTTTAAATTTTTATCGTGATAAGACAATCGATGATGTGATTGAAGATATAATAAAGGAGGCATAATGTTATGACACATTATGATTTATTAATTATAGGTTTTGGAAAAGCAGGAAAAACGCTTGCAAAATTTGCTGCGAATCAAGGGCAACGTGTCGCAGTAGTTGAACAATCTGCAAACATGTATGGCGGTACATGTATCAACATTGGTTGTATTCCTACAAAGACACTCATTCATGATGGACTTCATAACCGTTCATTTGCTGATGCTTTTGCAAGAAAAAATGAAGTCGTATCAGCATTAAATAAGAAAAATTATGGAAATTTAGCAAATGATACGCATATTGATGTTTTGGACTATAAAGCTACGTTCAAATCTAATACTGAAGTTAATTTAATTAATGCTCAAGGACAAGTTGAGCGTACCATTAGTGCAACAGATATTGTTATTAACACAGGTGCAAAAGCGCGTATTCCGAATATTAAAGGTGTAGATCGTGCCACGCGATTATATGACTCTACTGGCATTCAAAATCTCGCTACGCAACCTCAACAGTTAGTCATCGTTGGCGGTGGATACATCGCACTTGAATTTGCTTCACTATTCGCTAACTTAGGAACACATGTCTCTGTGCTTGAATCTAGTCAAACACTCATCCCAAATGAAGATCGTGAAATTGCTGAACTTATCATCCATGATTTAGAAAATAAAGGCGTCGAGATTCATACCGATGTTGAAACATTTGAATTTATTGATAGTAATGATCATACAATAGTGAAAACATCTCAAGGAGATTTTGTAGCTGATGCCGTTCTTCTAGCTACTGGCCGTATTCCGAATACAGATTTAACCCTTGAAAATACAGATATTGAATTAGAAGAACATGGTGCTATCAAAGTGAATCCACATCTACAAACTACAGTACCGCATATATATGCTGCTGGAGATGTAAAGGGTGGACTACAATTTACGTATATTTCTCTAGATGACTTTAGAATATTGAAAGCTAAACTATTTGGTAATAAGGATAGAACAACAGAAAATCGTGGACAAATTCCTTATACCGTATTTATTGATCCGCCACTATCTCGAGTTGGTTTAACTGCTGCTCAAGCAGAGGCACGTCATTATAACTATTTGGAAAACAAGCTAGCCGTTAATAACATTCCTCGTCATAAAATTAATAATGATCCTCGCGGCTTGTTTAAAGTAGTCATTAATAAGGACACAAATGAAATTTTAGGCGCAACGTTATACGGTAAGGAATCTGAAGAAATGATTAACCTTATTAAATTAGCTATGGATCAACACATACCTTATCAAGTATTAAGAGATAATATTTATACTCATCCAACAATGACAGAAGCATTCAATGATTTATTTAATTTATAATAAAAACAGACTGGAACATAAATCCCAGAAAAATGGCACTCAGATGAATTGAATTCAACTCAATCTGAGTGCTGATTTTTTATTCAATACTACGTATTAACATGTAATTTCACCTTTAAATGCTTAAAAAATAAGGCAGTTTCGTATCATTTAATAAATATTACTAAACTAAATAAACAAGGTGCCTTATGTATAATAATGATAACATGACGCAACATATGTTATTAATAGAAGCTTCAGTTTTAATCACTTCAAATTATATTGTAAAAATCATACCGAAGAAAAGATTTTAACATTACAATTTTAATACTTTGTATTTATGTTCCAAATTGTTTATTTTGCAGCTTTGCGTTGTTCTAATTTTTCTTTTAGTTTTCGATCTTGCTCTTCTTTACGTCGTTTACGTTCTTCATTACGTTTTCTCAAGCGTTCTTCTTCTTCAGGGTTACGTGGTTTTTTTAATTGTTTTACCACTTTCTCCATCAATTCGTCTTCTGTCAATGCTGCTAACGGTCTATTATTAACAAATGCAAAGGTTTTTCGTCGGCCTGGGCCACAATATGACTGGCATCCAATCTCAATCTCTGCATCTGGATCAAGTTTTTCTAATTTTTTCTTTAGCGACTTCATATTAACTGCCTGACATTCATCACAAATTAAAAATTTGTTTTTCATTGTGTCACCCACCTTTACTTCGCATTCATATTTAACTCTATTTATTTTACTCTATTGAGAGAAAATTTCAAGCTGTTCTCTTTAGACACATCATCACATTATTACATTATATTTCAAAAAGAAAAACAACCTCTTCATTAAATTCAAAAGGTTGTCACATCTGATTTACTGTCCATGATATATTTTGAAAGGTAACGGTTTAATGCCATCATGCGCCCATGCTTCATATATTTTGTGTTTATCAACATTCGTATCAATAATCGCTATGCCGCAATCGCCGCCACCTGCACCAGACGTTTTAGCTGCGCCACCATGGGCTTCTGCAATATCACATAACCGTTTTAATTTATTTGTTTCGATATCTACAGATGCTGCATCATCCATTTTACGTATCACTTTACGATTTTGGCGAATCATTTTCTGAACACCTTTAATATTATTCATCTTAAAGGCATTGATTAATTGTTCAACACACAAATGTGATTGCTCAATAAAATCACCGTAAAATGCTGGATCTGATTTTAAACGTTTCACTTCACTAACTAAATGTGGTGAAGATGCTGGAGATCCTGTCCATCCGATAATAACTTCCATATTTTCAGGTGCTTGTAAAGGCTCAATATGCAAGCCAGGCCAGTTCTTTTCTAGAACATCACTTACATGGCCTTCTTCCATTTGTTGCTTCACCCAATCATGATCAAAGGTACTATAGGCTAACCAACCACTGTAAACACTAACAGCTATATCACCACAAGAACTTAAACTTTGTAATTTCATATTTGCAATAACAGCTAATTTATAGATATATAAATTAGATAACTGCATATCATAAAATTTATTGAGTGCTTTAACTACAGATACTAATACTGCAGCACTTGAACCTAAACCATATTTCTGACCTGATTCATCTGCAAGATTACTATCAATAGTTAAATGAAAATGCTCAAGCTTAATATCACAGCTTCTAGCATATTGCTCAAAAACTTCAATTGCAGTGACAACATATTTCAACTGTTTCGCTGCATGTGTATCAGAAATTTCAATTTGATTATCATTACGATTATATGATACTGGATCATGATGCAGCGTTTTAGAATGAATAGTTCCAACAACTTCATTAGAAGCTTTAATTGTAGCTGTGACAAAACGATTCACTGCAATCAAAACGGATTTATAACCCGGTTCAGTAACGGCATATTCACCTGCAATATAAAGTTTTCCGGGAGCTTTCACACGAATCATTTTATCTCTTCCTTACTTAATAATTTCGACGCCTGATGAAATGATGTCACTCGACATAATCTGTGATGTTTCAAATGTTTCTTCAAAAGCTGATTGAACAGCTTGTAGATTTTTCTTTTCAACAATGACTTTGACATTGGGCCCTGCATCCATAGTGAAGTAACAAGGAATACCATTTTCACGACATTGGTGAACAATTTCCATAGCCAAATAGCTTTCTGGTACTAAATAGGTAAAAGGTGGCTGCGCCCCTAAATTTGTTGCATGCATACGTAATCCATTAGCTTCAATTGTTTCACCAAACCGTTGAAAATCTTTGGTTTTGATCGCTGCTTTTGCATCTGCTAAATCTTGCTCTACATAATCTAACCAATATTGATAAAAACGCGATGTTTCTTTAGTCAGCGACATGCCCGCTCGACTAGAAACTTTTTTAGATTGTTTGTTAATAACAATAAAGATCATGGCCAAATCCTTTTCCCAATCTTTGGCATCGATTTGTTCAGCATATGATGTTAAGTCATCATAGCCTTTATGCCATTCAACAAATCCACCAAAAATACTGCGACTTGCCGAACCAGAACCACGACGTGCCAATCTCGATAAATCTTTATCTGTCATTTGTAATTCTAAGGCTTCATTACAAGCGGCGGCCAAAGCAGCATAAGCACTTGCAGATGAGGCTAAACCGGCAGCTGTTGGCACATGATTTGTACTTTCAATAAGGGCATGCATTGTTATTCCCGCTTTGGCTCTAACAATATCCATAAAACGTTGAATTTTTTGGTTTTCTGTCGCGCTAACATGTTCACCATTTAAAATAAGCTGATCTGAATTATAACTATGATTAAATGTCACTTGTGTTTCAGTATAAAAACGTTCTAACGTAACAGATAAACTATTATTCATTGGGATGATTAATGCTTCATCTTTTTTTCCCCAATATTTTATAACAGCAATATTTGTATGTGCGCGTGCTTTGCCACTTTTTACCAACGCCCTAACCTCCTAAATATTCAATCCAAGTATGCTCAGCCCCAGCCTTTTCTGCAGCTGATACTACACGTTTCGCGGTATTCAGGTCTTCTGCTAAAATCAGCATGCTTCCACCACGACCCCCACCAGTTAATTTACCAGCAACTGCACCATTTTGTTGCGCCGTCTTCAAAAATAGTTCTATTTTGTCATGACTCACTGTTAATGTTCTTAAGTCTTCTTGACATTGATTAAATATCTCAGCTAATTGTTGAAAACTATGGTGTTCAATTGCATCGCTTGCTTGATGTACTAACTGACCTATATGCGTTATTTTATCCATATAATAAGCATCATTATTACATAAACGATGAACGTCCTCGACTGCTTGTTTCGTTGATCCTTTCACACCAGTATCAATAACAACCATATAGCCATCCAATTGTAAAGTTTTTAAATGTTCAACTTTACCTTGCTGATACCATACCGGTTTATTACTAATAATCGTTTGTGTGTCAATGCCACTTGGCTTACCATGGGCAATACGTTCAGCCCAATTGGCATAGGTTAAAAGGTCGTCATCAGATAAAGGAATACCTAAATAGTCATAGCTTGCTCTAACAAATGCAACTGCAACAGCAGCACTTGAACCTAATCCACGTGATGGGGGCAAATTGGCTTTAATTTTAACCAATAATGGATCTTCTATGTGATGTTTATCCACAAAACGGGTAACGATGGACTTTAAATGTTCTGGCGCATCATATAAAGGCCCATCATAGACATCACTTTGAATCGCAGAGTAATTTCCTTTTTCTAAGCTTTCTATTAAAATTTTAACCTTTCCAGCGTTAAACGGAATCGCAATGGCTGGTTGTCCAAATGTTACTGCATGTTCACCTATTAAGATAATCTTACCAGTCGATTCACCATATCCTCGTCGCGTCATGTTAGCTCACCTTTAGTCTTTTTTCTATTTACTTATTTGCAATTAAAAAACGCGAAGCTCGAAATCTTCACATTCTATCTTTTGCTTTATTCAACTTATTATTTTATCGAACTTTGTCACGTTTCCGCTACAATTATGTCATAAAACTTTGTTTTTATAGTAGACTAATACCACAAAAATGTAAAATAACAATTATCATTCGTTGCACAACACTTAAATAGTATATAGCGATTGTATTTTTGTTTCAAAAATTTAACTTACTCTACCTTAAATCTTGATTTTATAAACATTTATAGTCTTAATTTCATATTCTTTATTTTCTACCTAACCCATCATACTACAATTTCAATTTAAATGTGCACGTTATTTGTATCAAAATTAAAAAACATCCTAAATCATTGTAGATAATCATACAATGATTCAGGATGCTCACATCTTAGTGCTATAACAATCGTGACATTTTATCGTTGCGCTCCACTATTTTATCAAAATGTCCTTCATATCGTTGCCATTCATCTTCTGTAATAGCATCCATGTTTAGCTTGCCGCCTAAATCTTGAATCGCATGTAATAATTGGAACATAACATCTTGTACTTTAATGTCACGTTCTAACAACGTTTCTAGTGATGCCATACATTGGGGTTCGATGTCTGGATATTTAAATTTTGTTGTTTCTCCTTTAAGTGCCTGTTGGTAAAAATGGCGCATCATCTCAGCACGCTTTGACCCAGAGCCTTCCACGCACAAATAAATTTGTACAGCAATACCACCTCGGACACGTCGTTGCGAAATACCGGCAAACTTTTTATCATTAATGCTTAAATCAAACTTTCCAGGACAATAAGAACGTTCAATTTCATGTGTTTCAATTTCAACATCATCGTCTTCAAACATTTTACAAATTAATAAATACATCACTGAGAAAGCTTCATCAATTGTTGTTTCTGTCTGTCCTTTAAAAATTAAAGATATATTCAGTATGCCTTGATCTAATACAACTCCTAAACCGCCAGAGTTGCGCACAATCGCATTATAACCAACTTCATCAGTTAAATAGCGAATACCATCCTTGAGATAAGGTAAACGTGAATCATGAATACCTAATATAACAGTATGTTGATGAATCCAAGTTCTTACAACATTACATGATAAATCTTTACCCACGCTCTCTGAAAACGTATCATCAAATGCAAATGATTGCATTGGCGCAAGTCCATTCGTATGGTCTATATAGCGCCAATCCACACCATTAAAATATTTACTACTTAGTTCCATTATTGTAATGTTTGAGCAGCAGTAATAATTGATAAATTATACACGTCTTCGATTGAGCAGCCACGTGATAAATCATTTACTGGAGAATTAAGTCCTTGCAATACTGGACCAACCGCATCAAATCCACCTAAACGTTGTGCGATTTTATAACCAATGTTTCCTGCTTCTAAACTTGGGAATACAAAAACATTTGCATCACCTTGGATTTTAGCGCCTGGCGCTTTTTTCTCAGCCACTGCAGGTACGATGGCAGCATCAAATTGGAATTCTCCATCAATAATGACATTTTCTAAATGATCTGCTGAAACTTTTTCTTGTGCTAATTGAACGGCATTAGCCACTTTTTCAACATCATCAGATTTTGCTGAACCTTTAGTAGAAAAGCTTAACATTGCCACACGAGGATCCATACCAAAGCTTTGAGCAGATTTAGCACTTTCTACAGCAACTTCTGCTAAGCCCTGTGCATCTAATTCTGGGTTGATTGCGCAATCACCAAAGATATATTGTTTGTCGTCTTTAATCATAAAGAAGATACCTGATGTTCTTGAAACACCTGGTTTTGTTTTAATAATTTGTAATGCAGGACGCACTGTATCTCCTGTTGAATGTGCGGCACCACTTACTAAACCATCTGCTTTACCAGCATATACAAGCATCGTTCCGAAATAGTTAACATTGTTTAGTAATTCTTTAGCTTGTTCTTCTGTCGCTTTCCCTTTACGACGTTCTACAAATGATGACACTAGTTCTGGTTTTAGTTCGCTTGTTGTAGGATTGATAACTTCAATACCAGTAAGATCCAATCCTTTGTCTTGTGCTAAAGCATTAACTTTAGCTTCGTCACCTAATACGATAGGCGTTACATAGTCTGTTGCTTGTAATTGCGTTGCAGCTGTTAAAACACGTTCGTCTTCACCTTCAGGTAGTACGATTCTGACATTTTTTCCTGAAAGTTTACTTTGTAATACATCTAATAAAGACATAGTACCCTCCTATTTGTTATACATAATAATATTTGCACTCTTAATTATACTTGATTTATCATGAGAATTCCATTTCACTAATTTGTAATCTTTTATTTAGAATAAGCAACCAAACTTATGCTAAAATTTTAAATAAATGATACGAAAAGGAGCGATTATTAATGAGTGAAGCAGCAGAAACTTTAGATGGTTGGTATAGTTTACATTTATTTTATGCGATAGATTGGACAACATTTAGACTCGTACCTGAAGATGACCGTCATGCTATGGTGCAAGAACTACAACAATTTCTTGCCGATAAAGCAAATGCTAGAGCCTCTCATACAGGTGATCAAGCACTCTATAATATTACAGGTCAGAAAGCAGATCTTTTATTATGGGTGTTGCGTCCAGAAATGAAAGAATTAAATATAATCGAAAATGAATTAAATAAATGTCGAATTTCAGATTTTCTAATTCCAACATACTCTTATGTATCTGTCATTGAGTTAGGTAATTACCTTGCTGGTAAATCTGATGAAGACCCATATGAAAATCCACATATTAAAGCACGCTTATATCCAGAATTACCACATTCTGAATATATCTGCTTCTACCCAATGGATAAACGACGAAATGAAACATATAATTGGTATATGTTACCGATGGAAGATAGAAAAGAGCTCATGTACAACCACGGTAAAATCGGTCGTAAATATGCTGGTAAAATCAAACAATTTATTACTGGTTCAGTTGGCTTTGATGATTTTGAATGGGGCGTTACATTGTTCTCTGATGATGTACTACAGTTTAAAAAAATCGTCTATGAAATGCGTTTTGATGAAACTACAGCGCGCTATGGTGAATTTGGCAGCTTCTACATTGGTCATATTCTAGAACTTGATCAATTAGATTCATTTTTCGCTATTTAACAAAAACATTTAAGACATGAACTGTTAATATTTTATTCCAATTGTATTATTGGCAATTGAGTCCCAAAACCCTTAACAAATTCAAAAACTGTTGATGCGGCAGGTTAATAGCTCGAGCTATTCCGATATTCGTCACTTCAGTTTAGTTAAGGGTTCTTTTTAATGCACAATAAATTTTTCATCATAAAGTATGGGGAGCAGGACAGACTTCATTATGAATTCGTAGTTCCGCCCGGCAAAGCTGAATAGGATTGGAAAAAGCTTGGTATAAGCGCATTTTCAATCCAGTCAACTACTGCCAATATTTAGTTCATAGCCTAGAACATAATGATGGCCCATACTGTTTATTTAAAACTTGCTAATGTTTAAAAACACTTTAAATACTTCTCAAATGAAAAGTTTCGTTACATCTTGTGTACCTAGCACAGAAAATGGCAATCTGATATTTTCTCTTAAATCCCCCAAAAATCATCGATCTGAACTTTCCCGTGCTTATCAACAGGGATATTCCTTCCATCTTTATTGAGTTATACTTATCTTGTCGAAAATCTGTAACTTTAAATCATTTTCATTATTTTTATATGTAACTGTGATATATGAAAAAGTACAATATGTAGTATCGTTATTATATAATTCATCCATAGATTTCACCTCAGTTTAGGAGTTGATTCAATGTCAAAAAAACACATTTTTATGATTCTTGGCATAATCTTGAGTTTATGCATAATTAGTGGAGGCGTCTATCTCAAAATGAAACATGACGAACGTGAAAAACAAAAGGAAATCTACTACAAAGAACAACAAGAACGTATTTCACTTTACCTTAAACACAACACCAAAGAACCCAATACCATTAAATTCGTAAACTTTACTAAATTGGAAAACAGCCCTATGGGTAGTGCTGTAATTAAAGGATACATAAATAATAAAAAAGATGATGACTTTGTAGCCTATGCATCCCCCGAGAGTAACTTTCAATTTGTAGGTGATATGATTAAAAGTCAAGGCGTTGATAAATTGTTAAAAATCGCACATGAAAGAAAATCACCTGATGAAATCAAAAAAGAACTAAATAATAATAAAAAAGATCACTGAATTCAGTGATCTTTTCAAGTTAATTTGCGCTTTAAGAATGTATCAAATATCTATGTTTGAATGTTTTATTTTCAGTAAATTGTCAATCTAATTCATAAATCTGATTGTTTTGAAATGGATTAACAGCGTTTTTCGTTTCAGCTTTTATGTCATCGAGTTCATCATTTATCGCTGATTGGAAACCTTGTTTTAAATCAGCGTTATTAATCCATTTAATATTATGTTTAGTGATACTCATAAACCATATTTCAGTTTGTTGCGCTCGTTCTCTTGATTCCTTTGAAATTTTCATCAGAAAATCTTGCAGACTCTACTGCATGTCAACTACACTGAAGTTCTTTTGTAGCTTTAGCGAATTTGTCCCAATATGTATTTTTAAAAAACAGGGCTTTAAACCCTGTTCTTACTTAGTATCTCTTGGGAGAACTTTAATTACTACTACTCTATTCGTTAACTACACAAAATATACTGTCGCTACCCAGTATATTTTCCCTGTTAACACTTTTATTTTAACCCTTTTTAATAAAAATAAACATATTTCGTTAAGTTCTCGCAATAATACTGATAAAAAAGTAATAAAAATACAATTTTTGTTACTAAAGTTTAACCTTTCATCATTATAATATCGCTACATGATTTAAATTATTGTGTAGCCATTTCGATACGCATCTACTATAATTAATGTAACATTCTACTTGATATGGTGATGAAATGAACAAAAAACAATATATAGATACAGAGCGAGAAACTCTAATTAAAGATGTGATAATGTTAGCAGGTCGTATCTTATTAGAATCAGGCGCAGAAGGTACACGTGTTGAAGATACAATGACGCGTATTGCTAAATCATTAGGCTATTCAGACAGCAATAGTTTCGTCACAAATACTGTCATTCAATTTACTTTACACGATGAAACATATCCTCGTTTATTTAGAATCAACGCCCGTGATACTAATTTAATTAAAATATCACAAGCTAATGAAATTTCACGAATGATTTCAAGTAATAAAATTGATTTAGAAGATGCCAAACATAGACTCGAACACATTTATATTGCTGAACGCGATAGTAGCTTAAGTTTTAAAGGAATAGCAGCTGCAATCATTGCGCTAAGTTTCTTATATCTTCAAGGTGGTACGCTCATCGATACCTTAACAGCCATTTTAGCTGGTGGTCTCGGTTATTTAGTCGTTGAGATCTTAGATAGAAAGCTTCACGCACAATTTATTCCTGAGTTTGTTGGTTCTTTAGTCATTGGAATGATTGCTGTGACTGGGCATCATTTTATTCCCAATGGTGATCTTGCCACCATTATTATTGCTGCTGTAATGCCTATAGTTCCTGGAGTATTAATTACGAATGCAATACAAGATTTATTTGGTGGTCACATGCTGATGTTTACGACCAAGTCATTAGAGGCGCTCGTTACTTCATTTGGTATCGGGGCAGGCGTAGGTTCAATCTTAATTATGGTATAGGAGAAATGTCTTATGTTTTGGTTACTAAACTTTATATTTAGTTATACCGCATCATTATTCTTTTGCGTCATTTTTGATGCGCCTAGAAAATTATATCTGACATGTGGGCTTGTAGGTGCATGTGGTTGGATGGTCTACGTTATATTTTTCAACGGCTTAGGCCTCCACACGATCTACTCTAGTTTCTTTGGCAGTTTAGCTTTAGGCCTTATCAGTCATTTTATGGCGCGAAAACAGAAAGAACCTGCAATTATATTTATGGTTACTGGAATCATACCACTCGTCCCTGGTGGTCTTGCTTTTGATGCCACTAAAAGCCTTGTCTTATTGGAGTTTGGAAAAGCTATCAATACAATGTTAGAAGTAACACTTATCGCAGGTGCCATCGCTTTAGGCTTATTATTTGCAGACCAAGTTTCTAAAATTAGTGTGTCCGGTTTCGTTAAAAGATATAAGCGTCTATAGTGTTTCAAACGTTTGAACACAACAATTTAAAATAAAGACACACAGTGCATAGATTGACGCTGCGTGTCTTTTTGTATTCTTAAAATTTATATATTCATTGATAGTCATTATTCATTTTTATCTTCGTTCATCATGTCATTCACTTCATCTTCAGAGTGATTTAATATCAAACGACTTAGCTCATCATTGTTCATCGCTTTTATTTTTGGATAGCGAATAACAAAGAATACTAAACCAATAATTAACCAGCCAGCTAAAGCAACATATGAAGGTAACGATAACGATGCCGGAGACCCTGGTATTAATAATAAGTATAAGAATATAAATGAGATAATGGATCCAATAATACCAAAACTCTTAAATACTGGGCCGTATGTTTCACTCTCTTTATTAAAACTAAATAATTTAGCAGCAGATAAACAAGTAATAAAGTATGCAATCGATACACCCGTGGATGACATATTAACGATCCACGTCAAAGCTGTACGCCCCAACCATGGTGCAATTAAAGTAACTGCAACTAAGAAGACAATTGCCACATAAGGCGTTTTATATTTGGGATGTAATTTACTAAACATCGTAGGCATAATTCCAGAACGCCCCATTGAAAAGAGCAGTCGACTAGCACTCATCAAGAAGCCATTTAATCCAGTAAAAATCCCCATAATAATAGCAATCGCTAGGACAAACAATCCAATATAGCTAAAGGTCGATTGTGTCACCGCACCAGTCAACCATAAATTGCCATTCACACTTTTTGCTGACGTGCTTAACCAACCTGTATACAAAATCATTAAGACATAAGTAAATGCTGCAGCTAATAAGCTATAAACAATTAGCTTAAATGTCTTATTGGGTGAAAAGTTAAACTCTTCTGCCGTTTGTGGAATATTATCAAAACCAACGTAAGCCCATGGAGCAACCGCAACAATCATAATAATAGATGTAAACCAACCACGTTTAGGATTTGCTAATGGTTGCAAATGACCGAAATCAAAGGTACTACCAAAAAATGAGCCTACAAACATTAACAATACGACAAGCACCATAGCAACACAAAAATAATATTGTAGTGACCCAGAGACACTTGCACCACGAATCGAAATAAGCATAAACACGATAAGTAATACGCTTGCTATAATAATTTCAGTTATGTAAACATCCCAACCAGCTATAGTATATAACTTTCCAGTGTTTAAAACATTGGGCAGTAAAAATTTAATTAATAAACTAAAAGCCGTTGCATTTAACGCCACGACACAAACATATCCAAATGTTAGAAACCATGATGAAAAGAAACTAACATATCTACCAAAGCTTAAATAGCTAAATGCAAATGCACCACCAGAAACGGGAAAGCGCTCAACTAATGCACCATAACTGACAGCGATTAAAATCATCAACAATGCGCCTATAAAAATACCTAAAGATGCGGCTACAGGTCCTGATTGCATAATCCAATCACCTGGTAAAATAAATGCTCCCCATCCTATACATGAACCATAAGCAATGGCCCATACGAATTTCTCAGATAGATTTTGCTTTAAATCGCCTCTATCAACTTTATTTTGTTTTTCAGTCATAAAAAAACTCACCTCAAGGTAACTGTATACCCCAAAAGTGAGTTCTCTAACATATTTATATGACCATTACTTTTATACTGGCAGTTTAAACGCTGCGATAACTAGCATTAACCAACCCGCAATAAATAAGACACCACCAATAGGCGTAATTGCACCTAAAATACCAATCTCTGTTAATGCTAAAATATAAAGCGAACCACTAAAGAAGACGATACCCAAAAACATTAACCAACCTGCCCAATTAACATTCATGGATGTAGTTCCACTAATTATGCCAATTAGAATTAATACTAACCCATGGTACATTTGATATGTTGTTGCTTTTTCCCATACAGAGATATATTTTTCATTGAGTTTATCTTCAAGCACATGGGCACCAAAAGCACCTGTACCAACTGACATCATAGTACATAAAGCACCTAAGATAATAAATACTTTCATCATTATTTGTTCTCTCCTTACGCTTAAAAATCAAAAATAGAATCGCCGTTACCAATTTCATCATCTGTGACCATAGTATTTGAAGAAGCGACGTTCGTGTTGTGTGATGATTTCATGGAATTTGGTACTTTACCGCCCATAGCTTCTATTTCAGCAGCTGTTACCTTTGCTGTTTGCTTATGTCCTGTCTGTTGCACTGCTGATCTTGTATTTGACTTCACCGTGGTTGAAAAAGTTGGTCCCATAATATCATCCTGGGATGTTTCTTGACTTGCTCGATGGCCTGATGTTGTGGTTGTATATAAAGACGTTAGCGTATGAATCGCATATATGTGCTTCTCAAATTGTTGCTCATTACTTGCTTCATCCGCCTGAACTAATTCTTGTTCAATTAACTGGATGATTTTCTCTCTATCCATGAGTATTCTCCCCACTTTCACACCAATGTACTGGTGCTATTCCTTTTGACTCTAAATAAGCATTGGCTCTGGAATAAGGTTTTGAGCCAAAAAAGCCTCGATAAGCCGATAACGGACTGGGATGTGACGATTTAATAATATAGTGCTTTTGCGTATCAATCAATTTCATTTTTTGTTGCGCTGGTTTGCCCCATAATATAAAAACCACATTTTGCCTATATCGTGATACAGCCTGAATAATTTCATCCGTGAATATTTCCCAACCTATATCTTTATGCGAATGTGCCTGGCCTTGGCGCACAGTCAACACCGTATTTAATAGTAGAACACCTTCACGTGCCCAATCCTGTAAATGCGGCGATGTCCTATGACAGCCAATATCATCTTCTAATTCTTGGTACATATTTTTTAAAGATGGTGGGAATTTCGCTTTAGGTTGTACCGAAAAAGCTAAACCATGCGCTTGATTTGGTCCGTGATAAGGATCTTGACCTAAAATCACAACTTTTATATTTTCAAAAGGCGTTAAACTAAAAGCTTGATAGATGTTTTTTCTATCTGGGTATACAATTTGCGTCGTATATTCTTTTTCTAAAAAATCATGCATCGCAGAAAAATCATGTCTAGATGTTATATCATGAAAAATTTGTGCCCACTCCATTATCTTCACCTCAAGCAATAGTTTAACATATACCTCTTAAAAGGTTCACTATCTATATAATGTAAACTTATAATACGCAAAAGTTTACAAATCATATCTATTTCATTATGCTATGAATAAATAACAACACTGGAAATAAAGGAGAAATAACGATGTGTACTGGCTTTTCTTTTTATACAAAACAAAATCATCATTATTTAGCACGTACCATGGATTTTGCCTTTGAATTTAATGGCATACCTACTGTAGTGCCAAGAGATTTCAAATATGATTTTGATTTAGAAGATGCTTTGCAATTAACGTATGGTTTTGTAGGTACTAATCTTAAAGTGGGACGATATCGTTTTGGTGATGGTATCAATGAACAAGGACTTGCTATCTCCAATCATTATTTCACCGGCGAAGCCTCTTATTGTAAACATAAACGCTATGGATATTTTAATTTAGCACCTGAAGAATTTATTGTTTGGGTATTAGGCTTCGTAAAAAACATTGCGGATTTAAAGCAAAAGGCAGCACATATCAATATATTAAATGAAAAAAATACGACATTAAATATTGTGCCCCCATTACAATTTATGATCACAGATAAAACAGGTCATACTGCTACAGTTGAACCACGTAATGGTAGGGTCATTATCAAAGATAATCATGTAAACGTCCTTACCAATGCACCAAGCGTAGAATGGCATATAGAAAACTTACGCAATTACGCGTTTCTGTCACCAACGAAAACTGCTTATCCTATTGTAGGAAAGATACTTACTCGTCCTATGGGCATCGAAGCAGGTACAAATGGTTTGCCTGGAGGCTATACTTCGACCGAGCGTTTTGTAAGAGCAAGCTATCTTCGACAACAGTTACACAGTGCCACTGACGAAAGCCAAAATCTTAACAACTGCTTTAAGCTGCTGGATAGTGTGAGTATTCCAAAAGGTGCTGTATTAGATGGTGGCATACCTCACTATACTCAGTATCAACTAGTCATGGACAGTGAAACATTAACATTTTACATCAAGCCATATTCAACGAATCAAATTTTTTCGCTTACATTAACTGAAGAAATACTGACACAAAAAGAGATGATGTTTTTCCCATTGAAACAAGAAATTCAATTTACACCGCTAAAAAACACTAAAGACTAGCAACCTATGTAAGTGTCCCTGCTATTTCTTAACCGTTAAAACATGATATGATAAAAACGTATTAGAAAATAATTGGGAGTGAACTTAAATGGCTTTAAAAAAAGTTTTAACAATTGCCGGTTCTGACACCAGTGCTGGCGCAGGAATGCAAGCAGACCTAAAAACATTCCAAGAATTAGACACTTATGGCATGGTGGCATTGACTGCTGTCGTTACCATGGACAAAGATACGTGGTCTCACGATGTGACACCATTACCAATGGAGTTACTCGAAAAACAACTTGAAACTGCAATTTCAATTGGTCCAGACGCCATTAAAACAGGTATGTTGGGTACACAAGAAATTATTCAACGTGCTGGCGAGGCCTTTGAACAATCGGGTGCAAAATACTTCGTAGTAGACCCAGTGATGGTTTGTAAAGGCGAAGATGAAGTACTTAACCCAGGAAATACTGATGCGATGATTAAATATTTATTACCTAAAGCAACCGTAGTGACACCTAATTTATTTGAAGCAGGACAACTTTCAGGTTTAGGTAAATTAACTTCAATCGCAGACATGAAACAAGCAGCTAAAATCATTCATGATCAAGGTGCACAACATGTCATCATTAAAGGTGGTAAAGCACTAGATCAAGATAAATCTTATGATTTATACTTTGATGGCGCAAATTACTATCAATTAACAACAGATATGTTCCAACAAAGTTACAATCATGGTGCTGGTTGTACATTTGCAGCAGCAACAACAGCTTATTTAGCTAATGGCAAATCACCAAAAGAAGCTGTTATTGCCGCTAAAGGTTTTGTGGCATCTGCAATTAAAAATGGCTGGAAAATGAATGCGTTTGTTGGACCGGTTGATCATGGTGCATTTAATCGTGTTGAACATATCGACGTAGAAGTAACAGAAGTATAGTTTTTTAACATGAAGCTTTTAATTATTCTCTTGGCTTTAACAAAAGCAAACGGGAATAGTTAAAAGCTTTTTTATATAGTATTAAAATATCAACTTGTTCATTTTAGCCCCTATAAGTTACAGTAACTATTTCTATTTCGTCTATTTTACTTTCTAATATTTTAGTAATATAAACGATCAAAATCATCGACGAATAGGAAAAACTATATCACATTTATTATTTTATGTTTAAACTAACTGTTTTTTGCGTAAAGTAAGAATGCATTTAATTATTGAGTTTTAAAGGAGTTTTATGATGAATAAAGTAAAAGAACCTATTACAATTATTGGTGGCGGTATCGGTGGTTTAACACTTGCCCGTGTGTTATATGTGAATGGCATACCTTCAAAAATCTATGAGGCAGATGCATCGCCGAATGCTCGTACACAAGGTGGTCAATTAGATATTCATGAATATAATGGTCAGGTTGCTTTAGAAAAGGCTAATTTAATGGATGAATTTCATTCGATTATTCATGAAGGTGCCGATGCAGCAAAAATTGTAGATACCAATGGAGAATTACTTCTAGAGGTGCCTGCTAATGAAGAAAATGGACGTCCTGAAGTATTACGTGGTGACTTACGTCAAATTTTAATTCACTCACTTCCAGAAGAAACAATTGAATGGAATAAAAAAGTAGATCATATAGAAGAAATTCAACACGGAGAATATAAAGTCGTATTTAGAGATGAAAGTTTTATAAACACTACAAAATTAATTGGCGCAGATGGTGCATGGTCAAAAGTACGCAAATTATTAACAGATATTACACCGAATTATGTAGGTACAACCTTTATTGAAACTTATTTACACGATGTTGATAACAAACATCCTAAAACAGCTGAAATTGTTGGTGAAGGAGCGATGTATGCCCTTTCTCCTGGAAAAGGTTTTGTAGCTCATCGCGAAGCAAATAATATTATTCACACTTATATAGAAATGAACCGTGATTTAGATTGGATTAATCGCATAGATTTTTCTAATAAAACAGAAACGATCAAAACGATTTTAGCTGAATTTAAAGGCTGGGCACCAGAAATTACTGCATTGTTAACTGAGTCAGATTCAAATATCGTAGCTAGAAAAATCAATGCTTTACCTGACAAACATCGCTGGGAACCTAAGTCAGGCATCACTTTAATTGGTGACGCTGCACATTTAATGGCGCCATCTGGTGAAGGCGCTAACTTAGCTATGCTAGATGGTGCAGAATTAGCAGAAGGCATCGCTAAAAATTACAATCATTTCGACGAAGTAATCAAAGAATACGAAAGTCAAATGTTCCCTAGAAGTGAAGCAGAGCAACAAGAATCACACGAACTATTGGATATTTGTCTAGGCCAAGATAGTCCTGAGCGTTTTGTCAAACTATTTAAAGGTGAAGCATAATCACTGATAGCATTGCGTATTCTAAGTATTTAGTCGTAGAAGATTATACGTAGTACGTCGTATTAAAAGTTGGTACTTGGGGCTCATGATTTTGAATTAAAAATTCAGTAAGATATGAAGTGTAGAGAGATAAAGGAGGAGCAAGTCAACATGATTATTCACAAGCAAAATATAGAAAACGGTGTCCCTATCTACGAAATCATTACGCGAACCTTCAAGACAATTACGGTAAAATTCGATGAAACGTTTAATAAAAACGAAATCTATAAATTGCTCTCTCTACTAGAAAATGACGTTGATAACATGAAATTAAGTTATTAACCTCATTGGCCTCCATGTTATTTCGTCATGGATCCACCCTTAAAAAAGTACGGTGTTACTGACCCCCCTATCATGTAACAAACGTCAAATAGTATTCCTAAATTCACCTTATTAAAGTCAAACAAGCACTGAATTCATTCCAAAGTTGTCCCCTTTGGCGAATATCAGTGCTTGTTTGTTGTTATGCATGTAATTTATTAAACAATACATGATTTTCAAGATGCACATGTTGATATGTTGCTTTTTCAATTGCTTGGAGGCGTTGATAAACGAGGCGCCATGTATTGCATGCTTCATTTGGAATTGTATAATCATTTGTTAGCTGATTCATTTTCTTCAGTATTTGACCAACCTCATCATGATCTGTCTTCAAATCTAGAATAATTTGTTCTATTTCTGCAACATCTTGCCCATTTGAAAAAGCAATCATTTTAGGAAAATCATGATCATCTTCTTGTGCCATGTGTGCAATCATGTTGTCTTTATATTGGGTATATAACGCTTTTAACTCAATGAGATAATCGTGTTGCGGCCCATGTACTTTAGCTACTTTTGTTATATATGGCGTTAGTTGTTTTAATTCTTCCTTTAGTGGTTCATGATACGCAGCTTGAATATACTGAATCAATGAGGTCACGCTTAAATATTTAGGATTTAAACCGCCACCTGGCTCACTTTGTCTTTCGAGTTGTTGAAGCTGTGATAACAACGCTTCTAACGATAATTTACTCTTTTGGCTTGCTTGTTCGATTGAAATAGCACCACCGCAACAAAAATCTATGCCTGCATGCTTAAAAACATCTGCTGCTTTTGGATAATCAGTCACTACTTCTGCAACAATTGTTTCTTTCGTTATCATATTAATCACCTTTATTATATAAGTTATCCATATTATAAAACGTGTTAGCACGATAACCTAGTCTGTTCATAAGATTGACAAAATGACGTCGCCTTTTATTCAAATTTAGCGACAAAAACAAATAACGTGCGTGCCAATTCATCATAAATTGACATGCACGTCTAATTGTCATACTAAAAGTCTTCTTTTTCTTTACGTTCTTGTACCCACCATAATGCCTCTTTAGGATGCTCTTCGAAGTATCTACGGTCTTCTTCACTATCGACATTAGGATAAGAACCTTTCAATGATTTTCCAGCCATACTGAAATGCAGTAATGAAATGACAACAAAACCAATGACGCTTATCGCAGTTAAATAATATGCAGGTGCTAAAATATTGTTTGTGTAGTTTACTAACCAAGCAGCTATAAGTGGTGTCGTACCACCAAATAATGACACTGATAAGTTAAAGGTTACAGACAATGTTCGATATCTAATATGCGTATAGAACATTGTTGGCAACGATCCAGGCATTGTCGCCTCATATGTTGATAAGAAGAATCCTAATACTAGTACACCAACAATAATCAGTGGTAATGAGCGAGTATTCAATAAGCTAAAAGCAACGATACTTAATAGTGTTAAACCACCCGTACCTATTAAGAACACTTTTTTCTCACCAATTTTATCTGCAATTCTACCGAACATAAGTGCTAATGGAATCATAATAGCCATCACACAAGTAATCAGCACACTTGTTGTTGTCGCATCCAATTTCACTATTTGTTCTAAGTAAGTCGGTAAATATGCAGTGACTGTATAATTTGTTACGTTAAAAAATACAACCGCTACAAAACAGACTAAAATATCCTTGTAATAGTAACGAATAATAGTTAAAAAACCAATATTATCTCGTTGTGGCGCCGTTTCAATATCATTTTCGAAAATAGGTGATTCTTCTAAGCGACGACGTAAATATAATCCAAATAAACCAAGGAATAAACCTAGAATAAACGGTATTCTCCAGCCCCATGATTGCATTTGTTCTGCCGTTAATAAATAACTTAAAATGGCAATCATAATTGAAGCTGCTATATAACCCGATAATGTCCCAATTTCCAAACCACAGCCTAAACGATTACGGCTTTTATCTGGAGAAGACTCTGCTACGTATGTCATTGCACCAGCATATTCTCCTCCTGTAGAGAACCCTTGCAACACTCTAGCAAGTAGTAATAGTATTGGTGCCCAAATTCCTATAGTATCGTAGTTGGGTAACAAACCAATCGTTAACGTTGAAAACGCCATTAAAATAATTGTCGTTGTTAATACGACTTTCCGACCATATTTATCCCCTATAACACCAAAAACAATTCCCCCAATTGGTCGTAATAAGAAAGCAATCGCTAACGCAGCGAAAGTAAGAATTAGTCGAATTTGATCGTTTTCAACTGGAGAAAAGAAGTTTGCACCTATGTATGCAGTTGTGTAGGCATAAACCCCAAAATCAAACCATTCCATGGCATTACCAATTCCTGTTGCGATAACAGTTTTTTTGGCTTTTTGAGCGTTTACCATGTTAATATTTTCTTTTTCGAAATCCATGAATGATACACTCCCTTGTAATATGTTACATAATTATACGTTATTAATTTATAATGTCAAATCGATTAAAGAAAAATTAATTTTTAAAATTCAAGTTTATTCATTTTACAGAATTTTTAATTATATTTATATAAATTTTTAATGCTTTATCGTGTTATAGTAAATTGTGTTGAAATATTGCCCGCTACATTTTGACTTTAAATATTCACTATCGCATAGTTAAACATAGGGATTCCGGCATATTTCCACTCGTTTTAATAATGCTTATATCTCCATTAATATCAATGACTTAAGGATTTTGAAAAATGTTGTCAATCTAGCGAATACTCACTTTAAAGGCAATAAAAGTTGTCAAAAATTTATATTGTTTTTTCAACATAAATCCGGTGTTATATAAAATATAATATGTCATCTAACTATACCCGCTATATATTTATCCAATCATATGCAATATTTTGTATAATCTATATGTATTCACTTTTATTAATATTTATTTATTTCGATTAGAATGGCATTTTGTATCTATTTCGCTAAAAACCAACGTGGTTACTGCTCTTTTTACTAGTAACTCATTTATGTAAAATAAGACTTTTAAGCACATCATTTAATTAATAAAGCCCATCGAAATTTACTATTTCAACGGGCTAATGAATATATTATATATAAATTTTTATTCTAAATTAGCATGATTATTTTGCATTGTTTCTTCATCAATATTAAATGTATCCATGAGTCCAAGTACCACACTATCTAAAAACAGGAGTGCAGCTTGTTCAAATAAACTGCCTAAAGGTTGTTCTGAACCTTCTGCGTTATATTTAGTTCCAGCAGGTAATTCAATCACCGTTTCTGCTAACTCCCCAATTGGAGAATCAGGATTTGTTGTTAATAATACGACTTTAGCACCTACTGTTTGGGCTTTTTCAGCTAACAAACGTAAATGCGCTGTTGAGCCTGAACCAGACAAGATTACAAATAAATCATGTTCTTTGATAGACGGCGTTGTTGATTCCCCTACGACGTACGCATCTTTACCTAATTGATTTAGACGCATCGCAAAGCTATTCGCAATAAAGCCCGAACGCCCTTTACCTGCAGTGAATATACTTTGCGCACCATTTACATCATTCGCAAAACGGTCGTATTGTTCATCTTGAACATGTAATAACGTACGCTCTAGCTCTTCAAGAATAAGACGGTAATTTGTAAATTGAGACATATTATTTACCTTCAATCGCATCACGACATTGTTTAGCCGCTTCTACAGGATCTTCAGCGTTAGCAATACCGCCACCTACAATAACTAAGTCCGGATTTTCAGCAACGATTTCTTTTATCGTATCTGGTTTAATACCACCAGCAACGGCGACTTTAGAATTTTTAATTACAGATTTAACTTTACGTAAGCTATCTAATGGCGATTGTCCCTCAGCTTGTAAGTCATAACCTGTGTGCACTGCAATATAGTCAGCACCCATATCATCTAATTCTTGCGCACGTTTTTCTAAATCTTGAACAGCAATCATATCTACTAATAGTTGTTTATCATGTTTATGCGCTTCTTCAACTGCTGCTTTAATTGAAGCATCTTCAGCAACACCTAAAATAGTTACAACGTCTGCGCCAAATTTAATCGCTTGGCTTACTTCATAATCTGCTGCATCCATTATTTTAAGATCTGCTAATACTTTTGCATTATTTATATTTTTATTTAAATGTTCAACGGCTGGTAATCCTTCATTGATAACAATAGGCGTACCTATTTCTACGATATCTACATATTCCTCAACTTTTTTAGCTAATTCTGCCGCTTCTTCTTTGTTTAATAAATCGATTGCTAATTGTAATTCCAATGCAAACATCCTTTCAACATTAATGTTATATAAATCATTATTTGTTTTTCTATTTCTAGTTAGCAGTTTACCCGTCTCATCTTTTTTTAAACGACTAGATTTTTCTCTAACAATTAACTTTTAACTGAAGTATTCGCATAGTCTATATGTATAATGACAACGTTATTGTTACTTTTTTAAATAAATTGAGCAGAGATATACAATTACGCTGTTCTTTTTAGTAAAATAGAATGATAAACATGTTGTATGGCACAAGGAGTGAATGTGTTGGAACCAATTAATGAAATAGAAGTACAAAAAAGACTCACATCATACGAAAATAAACCTGTTTATTTACACGTTGAAACAACAAATGGTGCGTATGCAAACCATTTCGACCAACGTGTTTTTAATGCGGGGACGTTTTTAAGAAATATACAAGTCACATATGAACACGCACAACTTAAAGGCGGAGGCAAAGATCCTTACCGCGTTGGTCTCAAACTTCGTGATGGTGGCTGGGTCTATGTACAAGGACTCACACACTTCGAAGTCAACAATAATAATGAATTTTTAATTGCTGGATTTAATTATGAAGGACAATTGGCTGCCACTATTGAAATCAGTGATAAGCCATTCACATTATAGAGGAGGTACAGTCATGAATGATGAAAGACATGTACTCGTTATATTTCCACATCCAGATGATGAAACCTTCTCATCTGCTGGGACGATAGCAAGTTATATTGAGGCAGGAGTACCTGTAACATATGCTTGCCTTACATTAGGACAAATGGGACGTAATTTAGGTAATCCACCATTTGCAACAAGAGAATCCTTACCAGATATTAGAGAGCAAGAACTTGACAACGTCGCAAATATTTTAGGAATTACAAATTTGAGAAAAATGGGTTTACGAGATAAAACAGTAGAATTTGAACCTCATGCGCAAATGGATGCAATGATACAAGGATTAATTGACGAAACACATCCTTCTGTCATTATTTCTTTTTATCCTAATTACTCAGTACATCCTGACCATGAAGCTACTGCAGACGCTGTGATTAGAACTGTAAAACGTATGCCCGCTGCACAGCGCCCTCGTTTACAATTAGTTGCATTTAGTAATGATGCAATCGAACATTTAGGAGAACCAGATATTTTAAATGATATTTCAAAATATAAAGAACTTAAATTAAAAGCATTTGAAGCTCATGCATCACAAACAGGTCCGTTTTTAAAACAATTAGCAAGTCCTGAAATTGATGGTGAAACGCAAAGTTTCTTAGAAGTAGAACCATTCTGGACTTATCATTTTAAAGCATAAGGGGAGTTTGAAATATGACTGAATTTGATTTATCAACACGAGAAGGTCGTTGGAAACACTTTGGCTCAGTTGATCCTGTCGAAGGTACAAAACCAACGACGAAACAAGACATGACAGACTTACAAAGCACACATAAAAATTTCCTTTTTGAAATTGAAGAAGTTGGTATAAAAAACCTTGTGTACCCTGTTCGTATTAATCAATATCAAACAGCCGGGACATTTAGTTTTTCGACTAGCTTAACACAAAATGAAAAAGGAATTAATATGAGTAGAATCTTAGAAAGCGTTGAAAAGCATTACAGTAATGGCCTAGAATTGGACTACAGCACATTGTATCAAGTATTACGGACACTACAAGAAAATATGAAACAAAATTCAGCTGGTGTCGATGTTAAAGGAAAATGGTTCTTTGATCGCTATAGTCCAGTAACAAACATTAAAGCAGTAGGTAATGCAGATGTCACATATGGCCTGGCAATTGAAGGCAATAATATTACCCGTAAAGAGCTTACGATAGAAGCAACAGTAACTACACTATGTCCATGTTCTAAAGAAATTAGTGAATACTCTGCACATAATCAGCGCGGAATTGTTACTGTTAAAGCATACTTAGATAAAGATGAACAAATTGTAGATGATTACAAGGAGAAAATCTTGGACGCCATGGAAGCGAATGCAAGTTCGATCCTATACCCTATTTTAAAACGTCCAGATGAAAAACGTGTGACTGAACGCGCATATGAAAATCCACGCTTTGTCGAAGATTTGATTCGCTTAATTGCTGCTGACCTTGTTGATTTCGAGTGGATAGATGGTTTTGATATTGAATGTCGTAACGAAGAGTCTATCCATCAGCACGATGCTTTTGCTCGCTTAAAATATCGTAAATCATAAAAATAAATCCTGATAATCATCGCATTGTTTGTCAGAATTGTTTCATTCATAAATAATGAGCCAAACAAGGTTGTTTACACAACTATTGCTTGGCTCAGTTTTTTTATTGTCTTAATATTTGTCTTTTTTGTTAATGGCTAAGTGATATCATTGATTCAAGAGTAACACCGTGATTTAATTTAAGAAAAATCTTTTGACAATTGCTTCGGCAGCATGACCAGTTTCAAATCGACAAAATCGCTCATAAAACGCATCATACTTCTCACCATAATGTTCTCGAACAGTTTCTATTCGTTTGATTGCATCAATTAATTCATCATTAGTACGTACCAGTGGTCCTGGTGCAGTTTGTTCAAAATCAAAATAAAAACCTCTTAATTGATTTTTATAATAATCCAAATCATAGGTAAAGAATAACATCGGTTTTTTAGTGTTAGCAAAGTCAAACATAACCGAAGAATAATCGGTAATACAAATATCTGTGATTAAATATAAATCACTAATATCATCATATGCACTAGCATTAATTACGAATTCATCTAATGATGCGTCTAAATGTAATGCATTACTAATGATAATATGAGGTCGTAATATAAGAATGTACTCTTCCTCGAAATTTTCTTTCATTTTTTGTAAATCCATGTGTAATTTAATGATGTGTTTTTTAGCTTTATTAATGTCATCGTCTCTAAATGTTGGTGCATATAAAATAACTTTACGCTGATCTTTGATGCCTAATTTCTGTTTAATCATCTTTTTCTTTACTTCTAGTTGGGCTTCATTATTGCTGTAAAAAATATCATTTCTAGGATAGCCTATTTCTAATATTTCTTTCTTAAAGTTGAAAGCTGATTTAAAACATTTACTTGCGTATGGGCTAGGTGAAATAAGATAGTCCCAATTTTTAATGGCCTGATTTACTCGATCTTTATAACCCTCATCTCTACCTTCAAATGTATCAACATCGTTTAACATTTTTTTCAAAGGTGTTCCATGCCATGTTTGAATATAGATGGTGTCTTTTGGCTTAGCAAGATAGTATGGAAAATTTTGATTATTAATCCAATATTTTGCTCGAGAAAGATAATGGAAATATTCAGGTGATAATCTTTCCACAGTTGTCACATGTGGGTCATTGAAAGGATAATCCTGATTTGTCACCCACACGATATCATAATGATGATGATACTGCTTTAATGTATCATAAATTACTTTCGGACTATCTCCAACCGTTTTTCCGACATTACTTTCAAACACAATTAAGTCTTTTTTAGTTGGTAATACTTTTGATACTACAGAATTATACTTATCCATTGTTTTGAAATAGTATTTATTTTTTCTAAACCGTTTAAATAGATGCTGTGAAACAATATCATATTTAACTTTATTTTTCAAAGTATACTGTGCTTTAAAATAGCTGACTGCTTTATAAATTCTACAGCTATTATGCTGATCACGATACTTTATAAATTGATTCGCCCTTGCTTTAATCTCATCTTCAACCTCAAAATTATGATTAACATAATGACTAAGTTTTTGTTCTAATGATGCTAGTGAATTAACTATCACACCAGGTAATTCCTGCTCAATATCAATATGCGAACCATCTTTACCTAGAAATCTTTCTTTATCAAATTGATAATATATCACAGGTTTATACAAGAAACCAAAATCAAAAGCGACACTTGAATAATCCGTAATCATTAATTTACTTTCTTTAATCAATTGTTGAACATCTACGTCACCCTGTCTAATGCATGTGACATACGGAGGCACATCAAATAAATCAATAAATGGTTGCATGTTAGGATGCAAACAGAAAATAACTTCTATACCTTGGTCAACAACCTCTTTGATTTTAGAACTATAGAGTAATACATTGATTCTACTCAAATAATCCGACTCAATAAGTTGTTCACTATTGATTAACCAGTCACGCCATGTAGGAATAATAAGCAGCTGATTCTTCACCTGATTATCAGGATTAAATAACTCATCAAATCTGGCTAAACCTGTCACAACAACTTGATTATTATCAAACTTCAAATCTCTGACAACAATTTCTTTTTCACGTTCCGAGCTTGTTACAAAGAGGTCGACATTAAAATCTTTTAATTGATTTCCATTAATTTGTGATAAATTTTTTGTTCCTAAAACGCCGTGTTGCAAAAACACCTTTATTGCTTTGATTTTTCGTGTGTATATTTGACTGTTTGTTGGATATAGTAGCTCTGGATGATGTGTCGAACAAATATAGTCTGCTTGAAGCATAATATCAAAATGTTCTGGTGTCTTATAAAATATGACATTACCTAAAGGCAGCACATGTTCGGCTTCCTTTGAGCTTTCTTCAATAACATAGTACACAGGTCGTTCCGGATAATGTGTACGCATATATTTAAAGAAATGATACCCATTATCCTGCGCTTTATATGATTTTTCACCAATCACCCAAATCTTTTCTTGTTCTTTCTTAAGTATATGGTGTATGTTGGTTTTTTTAATATTGTTTATATATTGTAAATAACTCTCAATACTATAACGGTTAATTCTGAATGAAAGATTGCGCCCTTTCATTGTGAAATATGGTGTAATTGAAATGATTTCATTATTGTATTCCGTTATGATTTCACCTTTTAAAAAACGCTCGGCTAAAATGCGTGGATTTCCTAATTTATATTTAATCGGCTCTAATACTTCTTGAACTTGTATTTCTAGAAAAATATCTATGATATCACCACTATCATATGGATACTGCATGAATTCTATCAGTTCATCATAAATATCTGCTGAAAAATCATATGTTGCTGCATTCTTGTTATTGCCATTTAATTGAGGTACAATGGCTATCCTTTTTTCTCTATCCGTAAATCTCGTTTTTATTAATAAATGTGTTGTAGTTAAATGTGAGTTTATAATCGCAAACTGTCCATCAATTTGTGCTTGACGATTATTCATTTTCAAGGAATCAATATGTCTGCGAGAAAAATATATTTTACTTGGCACATAGTCACTCATTGATAAATGTAAAAAGCCATTTTTAGTAATGTATGGATAAATGATGCAATTATTTTCAACAACAGCACTTAAATTTTCCACTTCAAAATCTTCGTTGAAAACCTTTAAAGTTCTTTGTGTAGTTAAAATATCAGTAGATTCTTCCACAATAATATAGATTTTAGGATCATCTTGTGATTTAAAATGTTCAGCAACTTCTAACAAATTGATTTTAAAGTGATTACTGCCACTTGCATTATCATATTCAATAGAATCAAATTCATTTTTTACAAAAATTCGGTGAATCACTTTGTCCGGTCTATCAAATAATATATGTAAAACCGTGCCTTCTTGTGTTATTTTATGCAACTCATTTCCCTCCAATTACCTTATAGCTAAGCTCTAATAAGCTTTATAATATCAGTTATATTCTCATATGATTGTTAAAATATTGTAAATTTCAGAATTCTAATTACATTATATCAATTAACAAGTTATAATGTAACGAGAAACAAAATATTATAATTAATATATTGAGGACCGTTTTTATGAATAAACCATTTTTTTCTATAATAGTGACTACCTTTAATAATGATAAAACTATTGAAAAAACATTGAATTCTGTAATAAACCAAACGTTAAATAACGATTTATATGAAATAATAGTCATCGATGATAAATCGACTGATGATACTTTTAATAAACTACAGACATTTAATGCAAATAATCTTACAATTCATCAGTTAGAACTTAACAGTGGCGGCCCATCCGCACCGCGCAATCTAGGCATTCAATTAAGTCATGGCCACTATATTTACTTCCTCGATGGTGACGATTGGTTAGATTTAAATATTTTAGAAAAGATAGCCAACAAATATGTTATTTACGATACCGATCTGATTATTGCGAAAGTAATAAAATATAAAGATGGTAATACAACCGTTCATGCCAAATTTATGACGATCGATGAACATATAGATAAACCAGGCAGCGATATTCCCTATCTTTATTATTATATGGGACCCAGTGGCAAATTTATTAAAAGATCGTTGATTATTGAAAATAACATTCAATTTCCTCTGAACTTACATTTTGGTGAGGACAAATTATTCTTTATGACTGCCTTTGTGAATGCACATCATGTTACAACGACGCCTATCGTAGCTAACTATTTAAATCGTTCAACAGATAATGTTTCTATCGTTAAAAAATCAGATTTTTTAACAAAAAGAGAAAGTGATTACATCATATTTAAGTCTGCTTTAAACATCTCAGATAAAAAAATTAGAGATAAATTTTTATTACGCATTGTTGAATATGATTTATTCAATAATTGTAATTCAAAAGTGTTTATTAATTTAAATTTCACGCAAAAAATTAGCGTGTTTGATATTATTAAAAAAATATGCACACATCCATATATACGTGATTATATTATACCAAACGTTGCTCATAAATATGATGATGTAATAAATGCAATTTATCACGACGATGTTGATAAATTTAACGCCTTTTTTGCTTGGTACAATAGCGGTGCTAAACTTCTAACTAAGCCCAATCAACAACATTATTCGCTAATAAGCGTAGACGATTATCGTTTTGAAGTGAGAGACCCACTTGCAACAACTAAAAATTTACAACAAGTTCAAAAGTCTGTCTATTTACAATTAGCAATCCATAATTTATCTGAACTTTCAATTAGTGGCATTCAATTAGCAAGTCGATCAAATTTTATGCATTCTATATTTTTATCAGATTATTCAATCAACCACGACTTGTTAACAATTAAACTACCTGAAACAATTCTAAATGACCTTAGCAAAGGCATTTATAATGTATTCGTTATATATGATAACTATAAACCATTAAATATTAGATATGCTTACAACAAAAATATGACATTACCTTCAAATGATATCACTTTTTATCCGACAATTAATGGATTTCTTTCTATGAAAGTAAAATAAATTATCTAACAGGAGCTATTGCAATGAAAAATTTATTAATATTTACAAATATTTTACTTGCAGTATTGTTTTTCTTAAACCAAAAGAAATTAAAAGAAGACTATAAGATTAATATGACTAATATCGACTCTGAAGAAGATATATTAGAACGTATGGGATTACATAGAGATAGCGAAGGACGGTTGATTCCTATAGAAGAATTATATGAGTAGTCTACTATAAGTATAAAATTTTGTATTAAAAAAGGCCTAACGAGGAATAATTTGTCTCCTCGCTAGGCCAATTAAATGTCATTATATTAAACATTAAATACTAATATACTGACTATTATTTGTTGTCTTTACGACGTTTTCTAGATACAAACATAGCTGTAGCTAATGCTGCGAACAAGCCAGCGAATAATGTTGTATTTGTAGTTTCTTTTTGACCTGTATCAGGTAAAGATTTCTGTTCAGAAGCTTTAGCTGGTGCTTGATGTTTATTATCTAGAGTTGATTGGTTAGTAGCTGTTTTTGCATGATTTTGCGTATCAACAGTTACATGATTTCCATCGACTAAAGGTGTTGCGTCTTTAGCTGGTTGAACTGGTTCATTTGGTTGAACTGGTTGTACTGATTCAGATGGTTTATTTGGTCTAGTAGTTACAGAAACTGTTACATGATCTTTTGATCCATCTGGATATGTCACTGTTACTGGTACATATACAGTACCTGGTGTTTTACCGTTTGGCAATGTACTTGGATTATCTACATTTACTTTTGGTGCTGGTTTATCACTTGGATAGTTTGGCACGGTTACTGCTTTGATTACATCATCCGCTGTTGTTGGTGTGCCAAAATCTTTTGTGATTGGTGTTACTTTTGGTTCATATTTTCCGCTATCTGGATCGCCTACTTTAACTGTGACATTTACATGATCTTTTGATCCGTCTGGATATGTTACGGTCACTGGTATTGTATATGTGCCAGGTGTCTTACCGTTCGGTAATGTACTTGGATCATCTACACTTACTTTTGGTGCTGGTTTATCGCTTGGATAGTTTGGTACTGTGACCGCTTTGGTTACATCATCAGTTGTTGTTGGTGTGCCAAAGTCTTTTGTGATTGGCGTTACTTTTGGTTCATATTTTCCACTATCCGGATCACCAACTTTAACTGTAACATTCACATGATCTTTTGATCCGTCTGGGTATGTCACGGTCACTGGTACTGTGTATGTGCCAGGTGTCTTACCGTTCGGTAATGTACTTGGATCATCTACACTTACTTTTGGTGCTGGTTTATCACTTGGATAATTTGGTACTGTCACTGCTTTAGTTACGTCATCCGCTGTTGTTGGTGTACCAAAATCTTTTGTGATTGGTGTTACTTTTGGTTCATATTTTCCGCTATCCGGATCACCAACTTTAACTGTAACATTTACATGGTCTTTTGATCCGTCTGGGTATGTCACGGTCACTGGTACTGTGTATTCTCCTGGTGTTTTACCGTTCGGTAATGTACTTGGATCATCTACACTTACTTTTGGTGCTGGTTTATCACTTGGATAATTTGGTACTGTCACTGCTTTTTTAACTTCATCTGCTGTCGTTGGCGTACCAAATGGTTTAGTAATTGCCTTAGTAGATGGTTCATATTTATCTTTGTCTGGTTGTTCTTTCACTGTTACTGGCACATCCACATGGGTCTTAGAACCATCTGGATATGTCACTGTTACTGGCACGGTAAATGTACCTGTAGTATTTCCATCTGGTATTTTACTTGAATCATCTACACTTACTTCTGGTGTTGGTTTATTGCTTGGATAATTTGGTACTGTCACTGCTTTTTTAACTTCGTCTGCTGTCGTTGGCGTACCAAATGGTTTAGTAATTGCCTTAGTAGATGGTTCATATTTATCTTTGTCTGGTTGTTCTTTTACTGTTACTGGTACATCCACATGGTCTTTTGTACCATCTGGGTATGTCACTGTTACTGGTACTGTGTATGTGCCCGGTGTTTGACCATTCGGTAATGTACTTGGATTATCTACACTTACTTTTGGTGTGCCTTTTGAGCTTGGATAATCCGGAACAGTCACTGCTTTGGTTACATCATCTGCTGTTGTTGGTGTGCCAAAGTCTTTTGTGACCGGTGTTACTTTTGGTTCGTATTTATCCTTGTCTGGTTGTTCTTTCACTGTTACCGGTACATTCACATGATCTTTTGATCCATCTGGGTATGTCACTGTTACTGGTACTGTGTATGTGTCCGGTGTTTGACCATTCGGTAATGTACTTGGATTATCTACACTTACTTTTGGTGTGCCTTTTGAGCTTGGATAATCCGGAACAGTCACTGCTTTGGTTACATCATCTGCTGTTGTTGGTGTACCAAAGTCTTTTGTAATTGGTGTTACTTTCGGTTCATATTTTCCGCTATCTGGATCACCAACTTTAACTGGTACATTTACATGATCTTTTGTACCATCTGGATATGTCACTGTTACTGGTACTGTGTATTCTCCTGGTGTTCTACCGTTCGGTAATGTACTTGGATTATCTACTGTTACTATTGGCGTTCCTTTTGAACTTGGATAATCTGGCACGGTTACTGCTTTTTTGACTTCATCCGCTGTTGTCGGTGTACCAAAATCTTTTGTGACTGGTGTTACTTTCGGTTCATATTTATCTTTGTCTGGTTGTTCTTTCACTGTTACAGGAACATCAACATGGGTTTTAGAACCATCTGGATATGTTACCGTTGCCGGTACTGTAAACGTTCCAGGCGTTTGACCATTTGGTAATGTGCTTGGATTGTCTACTGTTACTGTTGGTGTGCCTTTTGAACTTGGGTAATCTGGTACTGTTACTGCTTTGGTTACGTCATCCGCTGTTGTTGGTGTACCAAAATCTTTTGTGACTGGTGTTACTTTCGGTTCATATTTATCTTTGTCTGGTTGTTCTTTCACTGTTACAGGAACATCAACATGGGTTTTAGAACCATCTGGATATGTTACCGTTGCCGGTACTGTAAACGTTCCAGGCGTTTGACCATTTGGTAATGTGCTTGCATTGTCTATTGTTACTACAGGTGTGCCTTTTGAACTTGGATAATCCGGAACAGTCACTGCTTTTTTGACTTCATCCGCTGTTGTCGGTGTACCAAAGTCTTTTGTGATTGGCGTTACTTTTGGTTCATATTTACTACTATCTGGATTTCCAACTTTTACAGGTACATTGACATGATCTTTTGTGCCATCTGGATATGTCACTGTCACTGGTACTGTGTATTCTCCTGGTGTTTTACCGTTCGGTAATGTACTTGGATCATCTACACTTACTTTTGGTGCTGGTTTATCACTTGGATAGTTTGGCACGGTCACTGCTTTTGTTACGTCATCCGTTGTTGTCGGTGTACCAAAATCTTTTGTGATTGGTGTCACTTTCGGTTCATATTTTCCGCTATCTGGATCGCCAACATTAACAGTAACATTGGTATGGTCTTTTGTACCATCTGGATATGTTACTGTTACCGGCACTGTATATGTGCCCGGTGTTTGACCATTTGGCAATGTGCTTGGATTATCTACTGTTACTACTGGTGTACCTTTCGAGCTTGGGAAACCTGGTACCGTTACTGCTTTTTGGACTTCATCTGCTGTCGTTGGCGTACCAAATGATTTAGTAATTGGTTTAGTAGTTGGTTCATATTTGTCTTTATCTGGTTGTTCTTTCACTGTTACTGGCACATCCACATGGTCTTTTGTGCCATCTGGATATGTTACCGTTGCCGGTACTGTAAACGTTCCAGGCGTTTGACCATTTGGTAATGTGCTTGGATTATCTACTGTTACTACTGGTGTGCCTTTTGAACTTGGATAATCCGGAACAGTCACTGCTTTTTTGACTTCATCCGCTGTTGTCGGTGTACCAAAATCTTTTGTGACTGGCGTCACTTTTGGTTCGTATTTATCTTTGTCTGGTTGTTCTTTCACTGTTACTGGCACATCCACATGGTCTTTTGTGCCATCTGGATATGTCACTGTCACTGGTACATTGTGTGTACCTGGGGTTTGACCATCTGGTAATGTGTTTGGATTATCTACTGTTACTACTGGTGTACCTTTTGAACTTGGATAATCTGGTACGGTTACCGCTTTTTTGACTTCATCCGCTGTTGTCGGTGTACCAAAGTCTTTTGTGATTGGTGTTACTTTTGGTTCATATTTGTCTTTATCTGGTTGTTCTTTCACTGTTACCGGTACATTCACATGATCTTTTGATCCATCTGGGTATGTCACCGTTGCTGGTACTGTATATGTGCCAGGCGTTTGACCATTTGGTAATGTGCTTGGATTATCTACTGTTACTACTGATGTACCTTTTGAACTTGGATAATCTGGTACGGTTACCGCTTTGGTTACGTCATCAGTTGTTGTTGGTGTGCCAAAATCTTTTGTGACTGGCGTCACTTTCGGTTCATGTCTACTACTATCAGGATCACCAACCGTTACCGGTACATTCACATGGTCTTTTGTGCCATCTGGATATGTCACCGTCACTGGCACATTATGCGTACCTGGGGTTTGACCATTTGGTAATGTGCTTGGATTATCTACTGTTACTGTTGGTGTGCCTTTTGAACTTGGGTAATCTGGTACTGTTACTGCTTTTTTAACTTCATCCGCTGTTGTTGGTGTACCAAACCCTTTTGTGATTGGTGTTACTTTCGGTTCATATTTGTCTTTGTCTGGTTGTTCTTTCACTGTTACCGGTACATTCACATGATCTTTTGATCCATCTGGGTATATTACCGTTGCTGGTACTGTGTACGTTCCAGGCGTTTGACCATTTGGCAATGTGCTTGGATTGTCTACTGTTACTGTTGGTGTGCCTTTTGAGCTTGGATAATCTGGCACGATTACTGCTTTAGTTACATCATCCGCTGTTGTTGGTGTACCAAAGTCTTTTGTGATTGGTGTTACTTTTGGTTCGTGTCTACTGCTATCTGGATCACCAACATTAACAGGAACATTCACATGATCTTTCGAGCCATCTGGATATGTCACTGTCACTGGTACATTGTGTGTACCTGGGGTTTGACCATTTGGTATTTTACTTTGGTCATCAATTGTGACTTCTGGTGTACCTTTTGAACTTGGGTAATCTGGTACTGTCACTGCTTTTTTAACTTCGTCCGCTGTTGTTGGCGTACCAAATGGTTTGTTTATTGGTGTAACATGTGGTTCGTACGTACTATTTTCAGGGTTTCCAACATTAACAGTAACATTGGCATGATCTTTTGAGCCATCTGGATATGTCACTGTTACCGGCACTGTATATGTACCCGGTGTTTGACCATTTGGTATTTTACTTTGGTCATCAATTGTGACTTCTGGTGTACCTTTTGAACTTGGGTAATCTGGTACTGTTACTGCTTTTTTAACTTCGTCCGCTGTTGTTGGCGTACCAAATGGTTTGTTTATTGGTTTAGTAGATGGTTCATAAGCATCTTTTAAAGGGTTTCCTGTTACAACAGTAACTGTGGTTTTATCTTTTGAACCGTCTGGGTACGTTACAGTTACTGGAATAACTACTGTACCTGGTGTTTGACCATTTGGTATTTGATTTGGATTATCTACTGTTATTGTTGGTGTACCAACACTTGTAGGATAACCCGGCACTTTAACTGAATTTTTAACTTCATCTGCTGTTGTCGGCGTACCATAATCATGATTAATTTGACCAGGCGTTGGTTCATATTTTTCTTTGTCTTGACGTTGATATTTAACTAATACTTCTGTTGAGATTGTAGAGGCATTAACACTTACTGCTGCCACTGAAGGTGTCGTTGTTTCATGATAACCTTGTTCAGTTAACTCATTTGCTTTTGGTGAAGTTTGTTCAGGCCAAGTTGTAGCTCCTGAATTTTCTGGAACCCAAGCATTCTCAGCTGATGTCGTATCAATTGTGCCATTGCCGTCTTCATCATAGCCAACAATGCGACCATTTACTACGTTAACAATTGGTGTGCGCGTAAATTTAACTGTTTGAATAACTGGTGCATGTAACACTTTACTTGTATTTTCAGCATCTACATATTTAATTGTTCGAGTGACTGATTTTGTTAATGATGCTAAATCTGTGTAACGTGGCCAAACGATACTAGGGTTATTTGGGTCAATCGGTTGACCTGGATGACCAGGATTTTCTGGTGTTACAGATACATATGCATTAGTGTACTTATAAACTACACGTGTCGGTGTTTCTGCGATTTGACCTGTTGCATTTGAAGGTGCATCAGCAGGAACTTTACTTAATACATAAAGGATACCGTCTTTTTCAATCGTATTTGGCACTTTATCACTTGGAACTGTGTATTGATTACCTACGATGTTAGTTAATTGAGCAGAACCATCACGAATGACTTCATCAGCTTTTAGTTTTTCATTTGAGTCTTTAATTTCATAACCTACTGATACTGTACCGAATTTTGCATTCGCATATTGTGCTACAACGTTCACTGGAGAATGTTCGATTGTACCAGAAGTTCTTGTGTTTTGATAATAATTACTTTTTGTTAAATATTGGTTAAACACATAATATTTACCATCTTTTTTAATAAGATAAGGTGGCGTAATATCTGTGATTTTTTTATTTGAACCGTTTGTAGTCGTAATTGTTGCATGACTATTATCTGGATTACCAACTTGAGCTTCATTAAAGTTTGGTTGTGGATTATGTGTATTAAACTCATCCACAGATGCTAAACCATGTTCAACAGCTGGATCAGCTGAAATTAATAGGTTGCCACTGCCGTCAATATATCTTGATGTAACATCATAGAATGCAAGACTAGCTCCAGTATTAAGTTTAGTACGATCACCAACTACATTCCAGTTTACTCCTGCAGTTGTAGTGTATGTGTCTGTCAATCTTTGTCCATCTTTTGTAACTTCAAATGTTGCTCCCTGCTCACTAATTGAAGATTTGTCAGGGCTTAAATAGTTCAACGTTGTGCTGTTAACTTTTCGTTCTACACCCATATTTTTAAGTAGAAAAACATATACCTTGTTTGGATCTAACTGACCAGAAACAAGTTTAAATACTAACTTATTAGGTTGAACACTTTCTACACGAACTTTAGCAATTCGTGATGGATCCTCTTTAGGTGCTTTTAATACAACATCATTTTCATTGGCTACTGAATTGGAAGCATTGCTTGCTACCTCTACAATCATAACGCCTGTTTCATTAAAATCTCCAACCTTTTCAAATGAGTTCATACCTGTATCTGGTAATGTCACTGTAAACGTTGTATTTGTTGTAAATGTTTTACCATTAGTATTTAAACGTAAATTTTCCCATTTACTTTTAACGGTGCCATCTTTGTCAATGTTAATGTCACCACTAGTATCTATAACAGCTTTGTTTAAATTAACTGGTGCCGGTGAAATTGCTTGTCCGACCACTGTATAATCTTTAGATGCTATCACTTGATCATTAACTAAAATTGCACCTGTCACTCTTTTATCTTTAGTTACTTCTGGGAATCGTAATCCATCTTTATTACTAAATGAAAAGTGTAGATTTTTTAATTTTTCTACTTCTTTTGTAAATTTATAAACACCTTCTAAAAATGTACCTCTACTTTGTAAATGCCAAGAGCGTTTTTCGTCGATTGTACCTGGGTTACGTTGAGAGAAGAATGGTATTTGATTCGTATTAGGGTTGTTATATAAGCTTTTGTATGAATCACGGATTGCAAAAGTAGTGCCATCATCTGCTTTTAATTCTTTAGGTAAACGTGTATCTTCACCTAATTCTTTAATACCTATTTTAAATGTGTCGCCTTCATGAAAAACACCTTCTTTAAAATTAAGCGTATAGTCATAGCTGATACCAGTTGTCGTATTGACACGGTCGTCAACATTTACATGTCCACTAGCTGTAATTTTCCCACCATCAATAGACACCGTATTTCCTCCATCACGGAAGCTACTTGTGCCATATCCTGGAATTGCTTGTCCATTACGTGGATCGTGTTTACCGGTATTAGCGATAGCGTTAGTTCCTTTTTGTGGTTCTGTATTATTCGCTTTGTATCCACGTGTTTCTTTTTTGTCTTGCGTTGTTGCTTTATCGCTTACAACTTTGTCTTCTTTCGGTGCGGCTGTTGGTGTTATTGCTTCTTTATCAGTAACAGCTTTAGCAGTGTTTGGTGCTTCAGAAGTTTTCACTTCATTTTGTTGTGTACTTGCTGCCGGTGGTGCTTCTGTTGCTTTAGCTGTGTCTGATTTAGCTACATTAGCAACATGTTCAGCTTGTTGAGCTTTATCAGCACCATGTACTTCAGCTGCTTTAGCAACGCCTGCCGTACCAAAGATTAATAAAGATGCTACGGTCACACTCGCTGCACCTAATTTGAATTTACGAATTGAGTATTTATTTTGTTTTATCGGACTCAAACCTAAATTCTTGTTTGATTTGGACTTCATTGATGATCACTCCTTGTTGTTTAAGTCTAAAAGTCACTCTATTAATTATATTATCACCCAAATATATGCCAAACAATACATAATAGAATATTTTTATTTAATTTTTAATTAATATAGTATACTGTTGTTAACCAATCTATATAAAACTGTTCAAGTCTTCTAAAACAACCATTACAATATAAAAACACACCCCTAAAAATTAGAAATTAAATCTAACTTTTGGGGTGCGTATCAAAACTGAAATGTTTTGTCTTATTATTTTAAATGTTCGTATGGGCTATTGTTAGCAAATGATACAATTTGATCAACAAATAATTTAGCACGTAATTGGAATTCATCATCTTGTAAATAGTATGTACCATCAGCTGCTGTTCCATAATCATGATCGTGTGTTGCAATTTGTGTTGGCACTGCAATACCTAGTAAACTGCGTACAATTAAACGTAGATGAGATAATGGTTCTGATGTTAAAATGCCACCACTATTGCCTATTAATCCAATTGGCTTCATTTTGAAGTGATCCATATTCAAGAAATCTAACGCGTTTTTTAAAATACCAGAATAGGAACCATGATACGTTGGTGTGCCTAGAATCATAAAATCTGCTGCCATAGCTTTTTCTTGTAACACTTTAGCATTTTCTTTGATTGTGTTAGCAGCTTGTGTTGTTCCTGAAAAGTCTAATTGATGTAATGGCTTTTCTGCTAAATCAAAGATTTCGCATTCTACCTGGTGATTATCAAAAAGCTGTTGTAAGTATTTTGCCAGTGCATTCGTATGAGAATTGACACGTGCACTACCCACAATAATTAATCCTTTCATTCTAAAAAACACTCCTTATTTATTTTCGCTTTGCAATAATTTCATTATGGCTTTACCTACACCACTTTGTTCATTGGTGTCTGTTACATATACTGCCGCATCTTTCACTGCTTGTGTGGCATTAGCCATCGCTACTGGATACCCTACACGTTCTAGCATTGACATGTCATTTAAATTATCACCAATTGCCATAACATCTGCTAAATCTATACGTAACTGTTCAGCAATCGTTTCTAATGCGATACCTTTTTGTGCATCAGAGTGCGTAATTTCTAAATTGCCTCTTGCTGATGATGAAACTGCTAAATTTGGTGATTGTGCTAATAATTGTTCTATCTTAGTTAATTTTTCTAGGTCTGGATTAAATGCTAATATTTTCATAATAATCTCGCCTGGAATTTCTTCGATATCATCATAATTTTTAACAATGTTAAGCGTACCATTATCGATGCGTTTTTGAATTCCCGCTCTAATCTTATCGATATCACCTTGTTGACCCGCATGCTTAGCTATATCCATGTATATTTCTAAATCTTTATCTGGATTTTCTGTATAAATCCCTCTATTGGTGTAGATTTGATAATACGTATCGTGATCTTTTAACACATTCTGAATGCGCTGTGTTAACTCATGATTAAGATGGGATGTATGCAAAATGTTAAATGTCTCATCTCGTACTTCTGCACCATTTAAACAAATAAATGGTACACATAAATCGGTTTCCGCAATTGGTGTACTTGCCTCATAGAAAGCTCGGCCTGTAGCAATCACCACAGTTACACCTTGTTGTTGCGCATATTTAATTGCTTTAATATTTTCTTCAGAAACTTCATGAGCAGCATTTAGTAGTGTGCCATCCATGTCTGTAGCTATTAACTTTATCATTCATTAACCTCATTTCATTTTTTGTAGTTAAGTTAATTTATGTTTTATATACTATAAAATGATGTCCAAAAATTGTAAGTATCTCTTACCCTTCTTATTCTAACAAACTTCACACACTTTGTATTATGACTTGAATTGTCTTCTCTTTTTTTCTCTAAGCCGTTGAAAAAATGATCGCAACAATTGACCACATTCTTGTTCAAGTACACCCGTTTTGACAATAGCTTGATGATTAAATTGTGGTTGTTCTAATAAATTCATCAAACTACCACTACAGCCGCCTTTAGGATCAATCGCACCGTAGACTACTCGAGGTATACGACTCATCACAATCGCACCTGCACACATCACGCATGGTTCTAAAGTGACATAGAGCGTGCACGCTTCTAAACGCCAACTACCTAATACTTCCGAGGCGCGTTCAATTGCAATATGTTCTGCATGTGCAGTAGGCTGTTGTGAGGTTTCACGTAAGTTATGTGCACGTGCAATCACTTGTGTGTCTTTAACTATCACGGCGCCAATGGGAACTTCTCCAATAGCCTCAGCTTTTCGAGCCTCTGCTATAGCTATTTTCATGTAATATTCATCGTTTCTCATATGTCTGCTACCTCACTTATGATACAATATTCAATATCTATTTTAACATTTGGAGAAGTGATTATGAACAAACCTTTTATTGCGATTGAGGGGCCAATCGGCGTTGGTAAATCGTCTTTGGCTCATCAATTAAGCCAAACACTTGATTATTATGAAGAAAAAGAAATCGTTGATGAAAATCCATTTTTATCAGATTTCTATGAAGATATTAGTAAGTGGAGCTTTCAAACTGAAATGTTCTTCTTATGTAACCGATATAAACAATTAAATGATCTTAAAACATTACAACATGGTGTTGTCAGTGATTATCATATTTATAAAAATAAAATCTTTGCCCGTAATACGCTCAACGCTAGTGAATTCGATAAATTTGAACGTATTTACGACATTATTACTGAAGATTTAGTATTACCCAATATGATTATCTTTCTTGATGCTGAGCTAAGTGTATTGAAACAACGAATTGCGCAAAGACAACGCAGCTTTGAATCTCATATAGAAGATGATTACTTATTGACATTGCAACAAGAATACCACCACTTTTATGAAACGCTAAAAGCACAGGGTGCTCGCGTTATTCAAATTGATACGACACATATCGATTTTGTACATAACCCTGAAGATTATGCTGATATATTAACTCAAATTAAACCTTTGCTAGGAGAATTGACAAATGACTAAGACACTTATTCCTCGAGACGCTGTTATAACAATTGCTGGTACAGTGGGTGTTGGTAAATCCACACTGACACGGGCACTAGCAGATAAACTCAATTTTAAAACGTCCTTTGAAAATGTCGACCAAAATCCGTATCTTGATAAATTTTATGATGACTTTGAACGTTGGAGTTTTCACCTACAAATCTATTTTTTAGCTGAACGCTTTAAAGAACAAAAACGCATGTTTGAATATGGCGGTGGGTTTATACAAGACCGCTCTATTTATGAAGATGTTGATATCTTCGCTAAAATGCATCAAGAACAAGGAACAATGAGTCCTGAAGATTTCCAAACTTATTCCGAACTATTTAATGCCATGGTCATGACACCTTATTTTCCTAAACCAGACGTTTTAATTTATTTAGAGTGTAACTATGACGAAGTCATTGAACGCATTAAACAACGTGGACGTGATATGGAAATCAACACAGAACCTGATTATTGGAAAAAATTATTTAAACGTTATGAAGATTGGATTAATAATTTCAATGCTTGTCCTGTAATCCGAGTCAATATTAATGACTATGATATTCATGAAAATCCAGATTCATTAAATCCTATTATTGAAAAAATTGCACATGTTATTCAAACGCATCGTCAAGTAGATACTAGACATTGGACGAATTAAGCAAACAAAGTGAACAGCCTGGGATAAAATTCCTAGAAAAATAGGGAGCAGAACTACGAATTCGTAGTCCCGTCCTGGCAAGATTGACTAGGATTGAAAATAGCTTGGTATCAGCGTATTTTCAATCCAGTCAACTACCACCAATATAAAGTTCATAGCCTAAAACATAATGATGCCCCAAATTTTCTTTATAGATGTTTTTCTATAATATCAAAAACTTGTGATGCATCCTCCACAATTACATCTGCGTTAGTTAATTCTTCTCGTGTAGCTATGCCAGATAACACACCAATTGCTAAGCCCAAATGTGCATTGGTAGCAGTCTTCATATCATTATTTGTGTCTCCTATGATTGTAACCGCTTCTGGTTTCACATCAAAAGCTTCAAATAACGGTGCTAACACTTTTGGGTCTGGTTTTTCTGCTGCATGCGTTTCCGTAGAAATAACTAAATCAAACAGTTCACTTGAGTTTGTCTCTTCTAAAAACTGTAGCGTTCCCTTTTTCGTATCACTCGTTACAATACCAATTTTATACCCTTTAACACGCAACTGCTGAATTGTCTCATAAACACCAGTAATCCAGTTATGTTCAGGTTGACGTTCATCTATTAAACTTTGGCTTGCCGTACGTGTCCATTTAGAAACATCTTGTCCAGCAAGATTACCAAATGCCGTTATGATTTCATCTAATGAACCTGAACCCATAACCGAACTGGGAACAATAGCATCATCTATAATACCCAATTGACGATGCGCTGTTTCTTTATGTGCTACTGGGAAAGTTTCTAAAAACTGATCCACCAATCGCAACCCAATTTTTTCCCAACTTTTATCAAATTCAATTAACGTACCATCTTTGTCAAATAATATCCATTCCATATAATGAGACACGCTCCCAATATGTTATTTATCTAAGTTTATGTCTATTGTAATATAAATATGAGGCTCACAACAAAAATATGCTATTTTATTAAGTTACAAAATCTTTGGACTTCCTCGTAATCATCTTAACTATTCAACGCTGTAAAAATTCAACCTAGTCAACCATCTCTTTATGAATCACGATACCCTTTTGTATTGTAGGAATCCCTCTATTCCACGTAACGATTTAGCTACCTTTTTACAAAATTTCCGAATTTTACTTAATTAAAAAATAAATCTAATTGAAATAGTTATAAAATAAAAAATATCATATCACTGCGGATTACTTTTTATTTCATCTCAAAAAATTCTAAGTTCAAATTTATTTTTAGTTTAAAATTACAATTAATCTCAAAATATCAAAGATTCATAATTTTCTTATTTAAAAGAATTTTCACGAACTAAAATGTATTTATACCTATGTGTATCAAGGAATCGGGCATGTTTAATGTAAAATTACTATATATGAAAGCGTTTGACAAATGGTGCTCTCGCGATGTATATTTTTTGTGAAAAAAATCACAAAGGAGCGTTTTAATAGTGAAAATTGGAATTGTAAAAGAACTTAAACCCGGAGAAGGTCGTGTCGCTTGTACACCAGAAAATGCTGAAAAATTAGTAAAAGCTGGTAATCAAGTGATGGTTGAGCATGATGCAGGTGTAGGCTCAGGCTTTTATGATGATGCATATGAAGCTGCTGGTGCAACAATCGTTACGCATGAAGAATGTTGGACAGCAGACTTGATTGTCAAAGTTAAAGAACCTGATGCAAAAGAATTTAAATTTTTCAAAGAAGGACAAGTCATCTGGGGCTTCCAACATCTTGCATCATCTAAAGAAACGGTAGAGGCTATGCAAAAAGCAGGTGTCACAGCTATTGGTGGCGAAACAATAGAAAAAGATGGTGCTGCACCTTTACTTGCACCTATGAGCGCAATTGCTGGTCGCCGTTCTATGTTAATGGGTGCTTATTATTTAGAAGCTCAACATCAAGGTGAAGGTATTCTCATTTCTGGTATAGATGCAATTTCAGGTATTCCATCAGGTAGAGTTGTTATTTTCGGTGGAGGATCAGCTGCAGTAAACGCTGCTACAATCGCTTTAGGACTACAAGCAGAAGTTACAATTATCGAGCTTAAAGACGAAAGAATTGAATGGTTAGAACAACATTTCAAAGATGATAAAGTTACCGTTGTTAAATCAACACAAGAAAATTTAGCTGAACATATTAAAACAGCTGATGTCTTTATTTCAACAATCTTATTACCTGGTCAAAAACCACCAAAATTAGTTACTCGTGACATGGTTAAATCAATGAAAACCGGTTCAGTATTAATCGATATCGCTATTGACCAAGGTGGTACGGTTGAAGGTATTCACCCAACAACAATTAGTGATCCTGTTTATGTAGAAGACGGCGTTGTTCATTATGCCGTGCCAAACCAACCAGGCGCTGTTCCACGTACATCTACTATGGTGCTAGCTGCTGGTAATATTGACTACTTAATGGCAATTAGTCAAAAAGGTATCGACCAAGCAATTAAAGATGATGCCGTATTAGCAACAGGCGTTAACATTTATCGTGGTCATGTAACTAACCAAGGACTTGCAACTTCTCATGATATGACTTATGAAGAACTATCTTCTGTTTTAAAATAAAGTACTTTAGCACTTAGTTAACACATTGTATTTAAATCATAGTTCCAAAATATAATTTTACAAAAATATAACTTAAATTAAAGGATGTTTTATCTATGACGATGAATAGTGAAGTAATAAAAACAGCAGGTTACTGTGATATACGTACCATTCAAGAAGCTAAAATGAAATTAAAAGGTATTGCTCGACAAACTCCTCTTATACAATCTATGTATTTAAGTAATAATACAACTGGTGGTAACGTTTATTTAAAACTAGAAAATATGCAATTTACAGGTTCTTTTAAATATAGAGGTGCTGCTAATAAAGTTATGCATCTTACTGATGAAGAAAAAGCTAAAGGTATCATTACAGCATCAGCAGGAAACCATGCGCAAGGTTTAGCTTTAACAGGGAAATTACTTGGCGTTGATGTTACAGTTATTATGCCAGAAGAAGCACCTATTTCTAAACAAGAGGCTACACGTGGTTATGGTGCCAAAGTTATTTTAAAAGGTGAAACCTTTAATGACTCTCGATTATATATGGAAGAGTTGGCAAAAGAAAAAGGAATGACAATCGTACATCCTTATAACGATCCAGAAGTTATGGCTGGTCAAGGTACGATTGGCTTAGAAATCTTAGATGCGATTTGGGATGTTGATACCGTGATTGTTCCAGTTGGTGGCGGCGGTCTTATTTCTGGTGTCGCAACTGCTTTAAAATCATTTAATTCATCTATCCATATTATTGGTGTACAATCCGAAAATGTTCATGGTATGGCTGAATCAATTAAACAAGGTGAAATCGTTTCACAATATAATGATCATACAATCGCTGATGGCACAGAAGTTGCTATTCCAGGTGATAAAACATTTGAAATAACAAAAGAATTAGTAGATGAATTTATTTTAGTTTCTGAAGAAGAAATTTCTAATGCGATGAAAACACTTATGCAACGAACCAAAATTATTACTGAAGGTGCTGGTGCATTACCAACAGCCGCATTACTTAGTGGAAAAATAGACCCTCGCTGGGTTAAAGATAAAAATGTTGTTGCCCTAGTTTCTGGTGGTAACGTTGACTTAAGTCGTGTATCAAATATTATTGATCACTTATTAAAACCTGCAGATACTAGTAAAGGTGTCGTTGGCTAGTTCAATCCCGTAAATTGGAGGTCGCACCATGAATACAAACTCAACAGATTTAAAGAAAAATATTGGTTTTTTTGCAGCACTTTCTCTTGTTATGGGATCTGTAATTGGATCAGGTGTATTTTTTAAAGTATCCAATGTAACAGAAGTAACAGGCTCAACAAGTATGGCTATGCTTGTATGGTTCTTAGGTGGTCTCATGACCATTTGTGCGGGACTAACAGGTGCTGAATTGGCTGCGGCTATCCCAGAAACGGGAGGCCTCACCAAATATATTGAATATACCTATGGTGATTTTTGGGGCTTTTTATCCGGGTGGGCTCAAGCCTTTATTTACTTCCCAGCCAATATCGCAGCACTAGCGATTGTCTTTGGGACACAACTGATTAATTTGTTTCATTTGAGTCCAGCTTGGATTATTCCCATTGCCTTTCTTAGTGCTGTATCAATATTAGCATTTAACTGCATGGGTTCTAAAGTCGGTGGTATTCTACAATCCGTAACTTTAGTAATCAAACTTATTCCTATTGCCGTTATCGTAGTATTCGGCTGGTTCAATAGCAGCAATGTAGACTTCTCATTGTTCCCTATAGAAAACGGCACGCATTCAGGTTTCTTCACAGCACTTGGTAGTGGATTGCTAGCAACGATGTTTGCATATGATGGCTGGATTCACGTAGGAAATATTGCAGGAGAACTTAAAAATCCACGCAAAGATTTACCTGGCGCTATCGCAATAGGTATAGGTTGTATTATGCTAGTATATTTATTAATAAATGCTGCATTTTTAATGACATTACCTATTTCTCATATTGCCGGTAACTTAAATGCTGCCAGTGATGCTTCTAACCTATTGTTTGGACCAATTGGCGGTAAACTGGTTACCATTGGTATTTTAATATCAGTCTATGGAACAATGAATGGTTATACTATGACAGGCATGCGTATTCCATACGCAATGGCGCAAAATAATCGCTTGCCATTTAAACGTCTATTCTCAAGCTTAACACCTACAAAAGCACCATGGTTTGGTGGCATGATACAAGTAATCATTGCTACAGTAATGATTTTACTTGGCGCTTTTGATACGATTACAAATATGCTGATATTCGTTATATGGTCATTTTACTGTATGGCATTTATAGCCGTATTCTTGTTACGACGTCGAGAACCAGGGTTGCCCCGTCCGTACAAAGTGCCATTGTATCCATTTATTCCTGGTATCGCGCTTATTGCCGGTATATTCGTTCTAGTTAATACCTTAATTACACAACCGATACTAGCGTTTATTGGGATAGCTATTACGTTAGCAGGTACCCCAATATATCTTTATACTAAAAAAACAACTTAGTAGTTGTAGCTAGTATTATAGAAATTAAATATTCTTTTATATAATGGCAACAAATATATTGATACAAATCGAGAACACTCTCCAAACTATTTTATGGATGAGTGTTCTCTCGTTTTATAACTTTAAAATATTACTACACAGTCTACGTATTTTATTATTTAAATAAAATAATTAACCATTGTTTAACTTCATAGTTTATAAAAAATCAAAGAGCTTGTTCCCTTTTTGGGAAACAAGCTCTTTAATTAGTGTACTAAACCAAGACGCATCATTTGAGGCTCAGTATACTTAAGGAGTTTTTTCGTTGGTTATCTTCTAGGTTCACCGTTGACAAGAATACTACGTAAGAAATCAATAACTTTAGTTATGAAACCAAATAAATCATTCATTTTGCTCACCTCAATATATTATTGTCACTTTTATTTTAATCTCTTCTAAAATCTTTTTGGTTAATTTTTCCTACACAACCACTCTATATACCAAGCTGTAATTATGATTCAATAATGACACAAAAAAGTATGCGTTGTTGATAAAAAACATTCAGTACCTAAGTATGAATGACATTGTTTTTCTAATCAAAGCTATAATTTAATAAAAATGTTAAATCTTCTCTTTTTATTTCAAGAAATTTAAAGCAGGTTGAACATAAATCCTAAAATACTTGATACTTAAAAGCATTGAGCTTTGTCTTAATGACACTTCATATGAATAATGAAGGGAGCGAGAATACGAATTCATAATGAATTCTATCCCGCTCCCTCTTCAACTTGTCAGAGACATTGATGTCCCATCCTGTTTAATTCTAATAACCTATTAATATTTAGGAACAACCACACGCCAACCGTGTTTATCTTCCAATTTACCACTTTGAATGCCTGTGTAAGTATCGTATAATTTTTTAGTAATTTCTCCTGGTTCATTATTGTTAATTACAATTTCACGGTCTTCATAACGTAATGTTCCTACTGGTGAAATTACTGCTGCTGTACCTGAACCAAACACTTCAGTTAAAGCACCTTTATCGTATGCTTCAAATAATTCATCAACGGATACTTTACGTTCTTCAACTTCATAGCCTAATTCTTTAGCTAATTCGATGATTGATTTGCGTGTAATACCAGGTAAGATACTACCATTTAATGCTGGCGTAACTACTTTTCCGTTTTCAACGAAGAAGATGTTCATACTACCTACTTCTTCAACATATTTTTGTTCAACACCATCTAACCACAATACTTGATCATAACCTAGCTTATTCGCATTACTTTGTGCGAGTAAACTTGCAGCATAATTTCCTGCTACTTTAGCAAATCCAACACCACCGCGTACGGCACGTACATATTCATCTTCGACATAAATCTTTGTTGATTTCAATGTGTCTCCACCATAATATGCACCTGATGGTGATAAAATAATTAATAATTTATATTGGTGTGATGGGCGCACACCAAGGATACCTTCCGTTGCAAAAACAAATGGTCGAATATATAATGATTGGCCTTCTCCTTCTGGTACCCAGTCGCGTTCTACATCAACTAATTGTTTTAATCCCTCTAATAATACATCTTCATCAATTTTCGGCATCTCTAAACGTGCTAAAGAATCGTTAATACGTTTAAAGTTTTGGTCTGGACGGAATAAGACAACCTCATCATTCGTTTTATATGCTTTTAACCCTTCAAAAACGGCTTGTCCATAATGTAAACCTTGTGCGGCTGGTGATACTTCTAATGGTGCATACGGTACGATTTTTAAATCATGCCAACCTTTATCGATATCATAGTCATAACTGAGCATGTAATCTGTGAAATATTGTCCAAATCCTAAACCAGCAGTATCTGGTTTTTCTTTAAGTGCTTGACGTTCTACAAATTTTACTTTTTCTGACATGAATATTGCCTCCTAAAAATTTCCGTTATCAATAATTATATGTAATTATAGCAATCTCAACGGCGTCTTTCAATAAATTTTCTAAAAATTCAAAATATATCAGAATATTAACCGTTATTTAACAAGCATAACAAAACTCTTACCCCTTAAGCATTTTTCAAGCTTATGAGGTAAGAGTTATCCTATTTTTTATTGATATGCATCGTGTTTGAAGATATATTTATATTTTGTCTTTCGCTTCAATTGCTCGAAGCATAATCTTAGTCATCTTAGGTAAATCGTATTGAGGATTAAAGCCCCATTCATTGCGTGAACAACTTGTATCAATACTGTCAGGCCAAGTATCCGCAATGCCTTGACGATCTGGATCCACTTCATAATCTAAAACAAAATTTGGATAGTATTGTTGAATCGCTTCTTTGAGCATTTCTGGTTCAAAGCTCATTGCACTAAGATTATAACCATTGCGTGTTACTAAATTTTCACTATCTGCTTCCATTAGTTTGATGATGGCATCAATCGCGTCATCCATAAACATCATATCCATATATGTGTCTTTAGCTATATAGCTAGTGTAACGCCCTTCACGAACAGCTTTAAAGTATATTTCAACAGCATAATCAGTCGTGCCGCCCCCTGGTTCTTTAACATAAGATATAAGCCCTGGAAATCTGACACTACGTGTATCTACACCAAACTTTTCATAGTAATATTGGCATAATAATTCTCCAGCTACTTTATTCACACCATACATCGTTGTTGGTCGTTGGATGGTCACTTGTGGCGTATTTACTTTTGGTGTTGAGCTACCAAAAGCACCTATTGAACTTGGCGTAAAGAAGTGCAAGTCATATTCTCTTGCTGCTTCTAGCGCGTTCATAAGTCCACCCATATTTAATTCCCATGCTAATAACGGTTTTTTCTCAGCAGTCGCTGATAATAAAGCAGCCATATGCATCAATGAATCTGCTTCAAAATCCTTAACAATCTCAAACATACGATCCTTATCAGTCACATCTAAAATTTCAAAAGGACCATCTTTCACAGGTGAATCTGCTTCAGGCTCTCTAATATCAGTAGCTAAAACATTGTCTGTGCCATAAATTTCTCTGCATTTACCTACTAATTCCGTACCAATTTGTCCTAAAGCACCCGTAATCATTATTCTTTTCATAAAAATATACGCTCCCTTTGTTTTTGCTAAAAGTATTTTTGTCCTTACTATATGTACATTACCTGTATTTACACAAATATTATAATATAAAAACGCTTACATGTATATACACAAAGTACATTTTTACTAACTAATTTTAAAATATTAGCTTTTTAATTCATCAAATATTCAATTTATTATAAATATGATTGTTATTAAGTGATATTTCGATACTCATTAAACATTCGAAACTAGGTTCTTTTCATTCAAAAATGAATCCTGATATAAAAATTCACAGTAATTACATATTGTTTTTTGATTTACATTGTGCTAAATTAAAATTTATAAATAAAAGGCAGTCCTAGTTTTACTTCATTGCCTTGCGATTTTACAGTTCATTGTAAAACTATTTATAAACTTTTGACGCCGGGTAGAAAACAGGGACAATAATATGTATGTTTTCTACCCAACAATAGCAATTGGGAATATGCTGCACTTTTAAGTGTACGCTATTCCTTGATGTCTATTGCATTATCTTTATTAATTAGCAATTACTTAAACCACTAATTTTTAGCTATCATAATCTTCTAAATCTAAACTCATTTATTGCGACTGACTCATTTTTAAGCGCATAAGATGTGAGGCATTTCCGACAATGTCTTTACCACTTATTGAACTTATAATATGCTGAGTAAATTCTTGAAAGGACGTGTTACTCAGATGTTTCAAGCAATCTCCCATGGCTTTTTATTAGCATTAGGCTTAATTTTACCTTTAGGCGCACAAAATGTCTTTGTGTTTAATCAAGGCGCTAATCATAAGCATTTCATAAGCACACTGCCTGTCATTATCACAGCAGGATTGTGTGATAGCGTGTTAATATTGCTAGCCGTTCTAGGCGTATCACTTATCTTAATCTCACTGCCTATGTTACAACTCGTCATTTTTCTTGTTGGCTTCATTTTTTTATTATATATCGCTAGGTCATTGTGGCGTGAACAACCGGCTGATTTAAAATCACAACCTCCTATGTCTGCTAAGAAGCAAATTAGTTTTACTTTATCAGTATCATTACTTAATCCACATGCTATTATGGATACTATTGGAGTCATTGGTACAAGTTCAACATTATATCAAGGTCTAGACAAATGGTGGTTTACATTTGCAACAATAAGCGTTTCTTGGTTTTGGTTTATTTTATTAGCAATTATTGGTAAAGTCATCGGTCATCTCGATAAAACAGGTAAATATATCACCCTGTTAAATAAGATTTCAAGTCTCATTATTTTAATTGTTGCCTGTATTATTGTTAAAAATATGATTCAGTTAATCATAAAGATATGAAAAGATGATAAATGGCCTATTGAGACAGACCTTCTATCATCCTTTATTTTTACGATACATAACCTTCATAATCGTAAGTTGCTCTATTTTTCAACAGTTCTGCTAAACTTTGTTGATAATAAATTAATTTCTCATCCGCTTCTCTTATCGTCATCCAACGTACTGTGGATATTTCATTTGGCACCTGGATTTGAGTCGCAAATGACGTAACCGTTACACGAAACATAAAGAATAGTGTGTGGACATCCATGGATCGTGACTTGCCCTCATTAATACTTAATATATCACCAATTTGTCCTTCCAAACCTGTTTCTTCCATAATTTCTCTCTTTACAGCCTCTACTAACGTTTCTTCCGGCTCAACTTTACCTCCAGGCAATGACCAACCTCCACCGTCTGTGTTATGTACAAGTAAGACTTGTCCATCTTCATTTTGAATTAATGCATATACAACTTTTAATTCTTTCATATTTTAACCTTCAATCATTCGGAATTTCAAAACGGCTGACTAACTGCCCATTTTTCTTAATATAAGGTGCTATTTCATAGCCAGCACAATGCTTTATAACTGCTTGAGACGCATAATTTTTAGGATTGCACGTCATTAAAACTTTATCAACATTCAATTCTTTCAATATTTTCTTCGCTTCTTTGAGCATATATAAAGCGATGCCTTGACCTCTCTGAGATTTCACTACACCATAACCTACATGACCGCCTATATTGGTCAAACGTTGATTTAACTGATGTCGAATATCTACCGCACCAACAATTTCATCATTTTTAAAACAAAATAGTGTTGTTGTAGGAACCCAATCCTTATGTACACCTTTGTTATTCAATTCCTCAACCATATGTTTAAAGGAAGTGTAGTTGGCTAAATCAGTATTGTTAGGCACAATCGGTTCATTGTTATGATACCACGCTTCTACATAATGTCTTAAAGCAACTTCATCTTTGTTGCGTAATGGTCTCAGTTCTAACATACAAAATATCTCTCTTTCATTAATTTAATTGCCGTATTAGCTTTAGTTTAGACTAACAATCTTTACGTTTGGTGTTGTGTTAATTTATTTTTATTGAAGCACTTGTTTCAACATATTTTATGATTTATTGCTGTTTTTTAGTGCTTTCTTATAAAAATAATGTGCAACGACAATATCGATAATTGCTAATCCAACTGATTTAAATAGCGTTACTTCTTTATTGTCTTCACGTCCTAGAATGTTTCCCGCTACAATATCACCTAACTCTCCATACAGTGAGTTTACTGTAATTAAACCTTCATCTTGTGGTACTTTTAAATCCCCTGTCTCTTCCATGGCTGCTTCAACCGATTCTACAACAATTTTATTAGCAACTAACATTGATTCTGATGGTAATTCTTGCATATCTGGCTTAAATGAACCTACCGCATTTAAATGCACTCCAGGCTTTAGCGAACGAGAATAAACTGGGTAACTAGAATTCGTAGCAGTTACAATAATGTCGGCTTTTTCCATAGCATCATCGGCCACATTAAAAACTTTTGTTGTAACGTGATATTTTTTAGCAACTGTATCTGCGAATTGATTGGCTTTTTCTTTAGTACGACTTGAAAAATGAACAGTATCTATATTTCTCACTGCCATAACTGCAGCCACTAATCCTTGTGCTTGGTCCCCTGCACCTATCACGCATAATGTTTTAGCTTCTTCACGTGCTAAGTATTTAGTTGCAACACCGGAAATAGCACCTGTGCGAATTTTGGTTAAATAATTCCCATCTAACACAGCTAGTGTTTCTCCAGTCTCATAGTCACTTAATAATACAGAACCAGTAATTGTTTTTTTACCTTTTTCAGGATTTTCTGGTGCAAATGTTACAGTTTTGATACCAACAATTTTCAACTCATCTGAAAGCGCAGGCATAACCAAATATTTATTTTCATTATTAAATGGTAATACATAGCGTAATGGTGTTTCTGTCTTTCCCTCTGAAAAAGCTTTCAGTGCATGAGCAACTTCATCGATCACTTCTTTCATATTCAATAATTGCTGTTGATCTTGTTCATTTATAACTAACATTCCCAGACCTCCATACAAGTGTGTTTACGCATTTCAGTTTAGCATTTCACTCCATAAAAAACATCCACTAGCTTTGTAGCCAGTGGATAATGATAGTTTACACTATTCGATTGTGCCTAATGCTTTACCTACTTTTTCATAAGCCGCAATTGCTTTATCTAACATTTCTTTCGTATGCGCTGCAGTAGGCATATTTCTTACTCGACCAGTGCCACGTGGTACTGTTGGAAAGACGATTGATTTTACATATATACCTTCGTCTTTTAAACGTTTACTAAATTCTTGAGTTTCTTTTTCATCTCCAATAATAACCGGAGTAATTGGTGTCTCTGATTCACCTGTATTAAAGCCAAGTTTTGCTAATCCGTCTTTTAGGTATCGTGCATTATCCCAGAGTTTGTCATGCAACTCAGTAGAAGCCATTAATTTTTTTACAGCTTCTGTAATAGCTTTAGTATCACCAGGGGCTAATGATGTAGAGAATAAAAATGGTCTAGATTGTGCCTTTAACCAATCTATTAACGCTTTCGTACCTGCTACGTAACCACCAACAACACCAATGGCCTTAGAAAGTGTACCGATTTGGAAATCAATCTTATCTTGTAAACCAAAATGTTTAACGGTTCCAGCACCATTACCCATAACTCCTGAACCATGTGCATCATCCACATAAGTGATTAAACCAAACTCTTCAGCAATTTCTACAATTTCAGGTAACTTGGCAACATCACCATCCATGCTAAATACGCCATCAGTAATATACATTACTTTATTATATTTACCAGATTCAACAGCCTCTTTAGCTTTAGCTCTTAAGTCATCCATATCTGAGTGATTTACACGAATGATTTTAGCTTTAGATAATCGGCAACCATCAATAATTGAAGCATGGTTTAATTCATCTGATAAAATCGCGTCATTTTTGTTCATGACTGCCGAAATTGCAGCCATATTGCAATTAAACCCAGATTGATATGCAATGGCTGCTTCAGTTCCTTTAAACTGCGCTAATGTTTCTTCTAACTCATCATGTAAGTCTAATGTACCATTAATTGAGCGTACAGCACCTGCGCCTACACCATGTGAATCGATTGCAGATTTAGCTGCCGTTTTTAAATCTTCGTTAGTAGCCAGTCCTAAGTAATTATTTGAAGATAGGTTAATATACGTTTTACCATTAATAGTAATTTCAGGACCATTGGCACCTTCGATTGAATCGATTTCATTATATAAACCGTTGTCTTTTAAATATTGAATATTTTCTTCTAAAAAGTTGTGTAATGATTGAACCACAAATATGTCCCCCTTGTATTCGAATTTCACATTTATCATACCTTATTTTAATCGCTCATGAAAGCCTTATCATTATTGCAGTATGATTATTTTTTCATTTATTAAATCAATCCCTCAGTTTGGGATATAACTGTAACGAATTAAAATAGCACTGTCAAAGTATTTCTTTCGAGTGTTATTTCTAACTAAAGGGATTAAAACTGAAGTTTCTATTAATAGTTTATGATGCCTCATGTTATCGTTTTTATACATAAGGTAGCTCGTTCATTTTGTTTAGTAACATTGATTAAGTACTATAAAAGTGCCTTGTTTTTTTAAAGTATTTTAAATATGAAAACTCATATAAATATCCTGTATTTTAGTGAGACACTTAAGCGAATAGGACAAGCTGAAACTTCCCCTAAGCAAGCGAGTCAATCATACGGAATATTATTGTGAAATTTATGTCCAGCCTAATATAAAAATGGCATAATCAATTTTATAAATAAAAGATTTTTATTCACATCTATATCGCTCGTGCAGAGTTTGATATACTAAGAAATACGAACATAATGGAGGAAGTGAAACACGTGTTAGATTGGTTTCAATTAGCGAGTCATAAAGAAAATCGAATGATTCAAATGCGGCGCTATATGCATCAGTATCCCGAACCATCATTCGAAGAAACTTGGACTCATAATTATATTTTAAATCAACTCAGCCATCTTGACTGTGATATCGAAGCCCCTGTTGGCCGTAATGGTATTAAGGCGACCTTCAAAGGGAATGAAGAAGGCCCTACTATAGCCTTTCGCGCTGATTTCGATGCATTACCTGTAACGGAATTGAATGATGTGCCTTACAAATCGCGACATGAAGGCTTTATGCATGCTTGTGGTCATGATGGTCATACCGCTATTTTACTTGGTGTAGCAGAAATTATTCATGAGCATCGTCATTTGTTAAAAGGGAATGTCGTCTGCATATTCCAATATGGTGAAGAGATCATGCCTGGCGGTTCTCAAGAAATGATAGAAGATGGCTGTTTACAAGATGTTGATAAAATTTATGGCACACACTTATGGAGTGGTTATGAAACAGGCACGATTTATTCTAGACCCGGTGCAATCATGGCAAGCCCTGACGAATTCTCAGTTACCATAAAAGGCAGAGGTGGACACGGTGCAAAGCCACATGAAACGATAGATCCTATCGTTATTATGGCTGAATTTATATTAAGTGCACAAAAAATTATTTCTCGTACGATAGACCCTGTTAAAGAAGCTGTATTAACATTTGGTATGATTCAAGCTGGTTCATCTGATAGTGTTATTCCTGATAGTGCTTTCTGTAAAGGTACCGTGCGAACATTTGATACTGACATACAAGAGCACGTCGAAATGCGTATGGACAAACTACTACAGGGACTAGCTTTAGCCAATGATATTACTTATGATTTAGAATACATTAAAGGCTATTTACCAGTGCATAATCATCCACAAGCATACGCTCAAGTGAAACAAGCATCGAATGACTTGCACTTAAGATTTAACGAGTCTGATTTAATGATGATTGGAGAAGACTTTTCTCACTATTTAAAAGTGCGTCCAGGTGCCTTTTTCTTAACGGGATGTGGCAATGTAGATAAAGGAATAACAGCACCTCATCATAATCCACATTTTGATATTGATGAGTCCGCATTTAAGTATGCGGCTAGTGTCTTCTTAAAAATACTAGAATTAGAACATGTTTTTTAACTGAAAAAGCTACGCCATCAAAGATACAATCAAGTATCATCATGGCGTAGCTTTTACTTATATAACAATTCTAAATCTAAAAAAGCCCCCTAAAGGGAGCTTTGAATAATTAAATTATTCCATGATTTCAGTTACAACGCCTGATCCTACAGTACGTCCACCTTCACGAATTGAGAAACGAGTTCCGTCTTCGATAGCGATTGGAGCGATTAATTCAACTGTCATTTCAACGTTGTCGCCAGGCATAACCATTTCTGTACCTTCTGGTAAGTTAACAACACCAGTTACGTCTGTAGTACGGAAATAGAATTGTGGGCGGTAGTTTGAGAAGAATGGTGTATGACGTCCACCTTCATCTTTAGATAAAACATATACGTCAGCTTTAAATTTAGTGTGAGGTGTAATTGAACCTGGAGCAGCTAATACTTGTCCACGTTGTACATCTTCACGAGCAACACCACGTAATAACGCACCGATGTTGTCACCAGCTTCAGCGTAGTCTAATAATTTACGGAACATTTCTACACCAGTAACAGTTGTTTTAGTAGTATCGTGGATACCAATAATTTCAACTTCTTCACCGACTTTGATTTGACCACGTTCAACACGGCCTGTAGCAACAGTACCACGACCAGTGATTGAGAATACGTCCTCAACTGGCATCATGAATGGTTTGTCAGAGTCACGTTCTGGAGTTGGAATGTAGTTATCAACTGCATCCATTAATTCTAAGATTTTAGCTTCGTATTTTTCGTCGCCTTCTAAAGCTTTTAATGCTGAACCAGCGATTACAGGCACATCGTCACCTGGGAAGTCATATTCAGTTAATAAATCACGAACTTCCATTTCTACTAATTCTAATAATTCTTCATCGTCAACCATGTCAACTTTGTTTAAGAATACTACTAATGCTGGCACACCAACGTTACGTGATAAAAGAATGTGTTCACGAGTTTGTGGCATTGGACCATCTGCAGCAGAAACTACTAAGATACCGCCGTCCATTTGAGCAGCACCAGTGATCATGTTTTTAACATAGTCAGCGTGTCCTGGGCAGTCAACGTGCGCATAGTGACGTTTATCAGTTTGATATTCGATGTGTGCAGTATTGATTGTAATACCACGTTCTTTTTCTTCTGGAGCGTTGTCAATCATGTCGTATGATTGTGCTACAGTATCACCATTTTTTGCTAATACAGTTGCAATTGCAGCTGTTAAAGTAGTTTTACCATGGTCAACGTGACCGATAGTACCAATATTGGCATGTTCTTTTGAGCGATCGAATTTTTCTTTTGCCATTATTAAATCTCTCCTCTTCTAGTTAAAAGTTATTTCAATATTATCTCTCATGACAGTTTCTCACCATCATGAGAATATAATAGATTGAGTTGCCTCAAAGAAATTCATAATTCCTTTATAATGCATTTTCTACAAAAAATCAATTGTAAAAGCGTGAGCAAAGTTGTTTTAACTCAAAGTGTATTTTAACCTAGTTAGCAAGGTTAAAACAAGTTAAATTATTCGCCTTTGTTTTTCTTAATGATTTCTTCAGAAATTGATTTTGGAACTTCTGCATAGTGGTCAAAGTACATTGTGTAAGTACCGCGACCTTGTGTGTTAGAACGTAATGATGTTGCATAACCGAACATTTCTGAAAGCGGTACATAAGCGTTAACAACTTGTGCATTACCACGAGGTTCCATACCATCAACACGTCCACGACGAGCTGTTACGTCACCCATGATATCACCCATGTATTCTTCAGGCATTTCGATTGTAACTTTCATCATTGGTTCTAAGATAACTGGATCACATTTTTTAGCAGCTTCTTTAAGCGCTAATGATGCAGCAATTTTGAAGGCCATTTCTGATGAATCGACATCATGGTATGAACCATCAAATAATTTAGCTTTAACATCAATTAGTGGATAACCAGCTAAGACACCATTTTCCATAGCATCTTTTAGACCTGCTTCAACTGATGGAATGTATTCACGAGGAACTACACCACCAACGATTGCGTTTTCGAATTCGAAACCAGCGCCAGTTTCATTAGGTGTAAATTCAATGTGAACATCACCGTATTGACCACGTCCACCAGATTGACGAGAGAATTTACCTTGAACTTGTGCAGCTTTTTTGAATGTTTCACGGTAAGAAACCATCGGCGCACCTACATTACATTCAACGTTGAATTCTTTTTTCATACGGTCAACCAAGATGTCTAAGTGTAATTCACCCATACCACCAATGATAACTTGTCCAGTTTCATCATCAGTATGTGCATGGAATGTTGGGTCTTCTTCTTGTAATTTAACTAAAGCTGTTGTCATTTTATCTTGGTCAGCTTTAGATTTTGGTTCAACTGATAAGTGGATAACAGGTTCTGGGAATTCCATTGATTCCAAGATAATGTCATTTTTCTCACCACATAAAGTATCACCTGTACCTGTGTCTTTAAGACCTACCGCAGCAGCGATATCGCCTGAGTACACGGTACTAATTTCTTGACGTGAGTTTGCATGCATTTGTAATAAACGACCTACACGTTCACGTTTACCTTTTGTAGAGTTTTTCACGTATGAACCAGATGATAATGTACCTGAGTACACACGGAAGAATGTTAATTTACCAACATAAGGGTCAGTCATTACTTTGAAAGCCAATGCAGCAAATTCTGCATCATCGTCTGCTTTCGCGATAACTTCTTCGTCTGGATTTTCAGAACGGTGACCAATGATTGGTTTAACATCTAATGGTGATGGTAAATAGTCAATTACTGCATCTAGCATTAATTGAACACCTTTATTTTTGAAAGCTGTACCGCAAAGTACTGGGTAAAATTCTACATTTGTAGTAGCTTCACGAATCGCTTCTTTTAATTCAGGAACAGTAATTTCTTCGTCACCAAGATATTTTTCCATTAACTCATCGCTTGTTTCAGCAACGGCTTCAATTAATGTTGCACGTGCTTCTTCAGCTTTTTCTTTATGGCTATCTGGGATTTCGATTTCTTCAATTTCAGTACCTAAATCATTGTTGTATTTGAAACATTTCATTTCAACTAAATCGATGATTGCTTCAAAGTCATCTTCAGCACCAATTGGTAATTGGATAGGTTGTGCATTTGCTTGTAAGCGATCATGTAATGTGCTTACAGAGTAGTCAAAGTTCGCACCTAATTTATCCATTTTGTTTACGAATACAATACGAGGTACGCCATAAGTTGTAGCTTGGCGCCATACTGTTTCAGTTTGTGGTTCTACACCTGATTGTGCATCAAGTACAGTAACCGCACCATCAAGTACACGTAAAGAACGTTCAACCTCAACAGTGAAGTCTACGTGTCCTGGTGTATCGATGATGTTAACACGGTGACCATTCCATTGCGCAGTTGTAGCAGCTGACGTAATAGTGATACCGCGATCTTGCTCTTGTTCCATCCAGTCCATTTGTGAAGCACCTTCATGTGTTTCACCAATTTTGTGGATACGACCTGTGTAATAAAGAATACGTTCAGTCGTAGTTGTTTTACCAGCATCAATGTGAGCCATGATACCGATGTTACGAGTATTTTTCAAAGAAAAGTCTCTTGCCATGTATTTTTTCTCCTTCCAGTATTTACTGAATAAGTACTTTAGATATGGCGATGCCCTAAGCATGTACCAGCACTGGTAAACCAATGGATTGGAGCACGCTCAGGGTAAAAGCTTTCATTTTACCAGCGGTAGTGCGCGAATGCTTTGTTCGCTTCAGCCATTTTGTGAGTATCCTCACGTTTCTTAACTGCACCACCTGTATTATTAGCTGCATCTAAAATTTCGTTAGCTAAACGATCTTCCATCGTTTTTTCACCACGAAGACGCGCATAGTTTACTAACCAACGTAAACCTAATGTTGTACGACGTTCTGGACGAACTTCAACTGGTACTTGATAGTTAGAACCACCTACACGACGAGCTTTAACTTCTAATACTGGCATAATATTATTGATTGCTTCTTCGAATACTTCTAATGCATCTCGACCGCTGCGTTGTTCAACTAAGTCGAAAGCAGAATAAAGAATTCTTTGTGCTGTTCCACGTTTACCGTCTAACATAATTTTGTTAATCAATTTCGTAACTAACTTAGAGTTATGAATTGGATCTGGTAATACGTCTCTTTTAGGTACTGATCCTTTACGAGGCATAATTAAAATCCTCCCTTCACATTATAGTATATTTTTAGTTTTCTCATTTAAAATTTACACAATCTTAAACTTAGTTTTTAGGTTTTTTAGTTCCGTATAATGAACGACCTTGTTTACGTCCATCAACACCTGAAGTATCAAGTGCACCACGTACAATATGGTAACGCACACCTGGTAAGTCTTTTACACGTCCACCACGAACAAGTACAACACTGTGTTCTTGTAAGTTGTGTCCGATACCAGGGATGTATGCGTTGATTTCAATGTTATTTGATAAACGCACACGTGCATATTTACGTAACGCTGAGTTAGGTTTCTTAGGAGTCATTGTTCCTACACGCGTACAAACACCACGTTTTTGAGGTGAATTTAAGTCAGTAAATTGTTTCTTTTTACTGTTGAAACCTCTATTTAAAGCTGGTGAATCTGATTTCTTAGATTTGCTTTGTCTTGGTTTACGTACTAATTGGTTAATAGTTGGCATTGAGTATGTCCTCCTCTCTTCACTTTTTAATCCCACACATCCAGGTGGTTCATTTTAAGGTTAAATAAAAGTTAGTAAGCAAATACTTACTAATTCTCATTCAATAATGCAACAATTGTCGCATTAACATTAATACCTACATATTTGCCAAGAGCTTGTTTGCTCTCGAAATAATAAACAGGTATATTTGTGTGATTGATATAGCTAAACACGTGAGATAATAAAAATACTTCGACGTCTTTTGCAATAATCAATGCTGTAACTTGATCTTTCTTTAACGCCTTGAGCGTTTCTTTAAGACCAACTACAACGTGTTGTTTGTTAAAGCGTGCAACTTTTTCATTAGACATGAACATCCTCCAAAGTTCTGCTTGCATCAACCTTTACAATAATAACACTTAACTTTATTACAGTCAATATATAATAGCAAAATTGATTGAAAATCATAGTGTCAGAAACAAATATTTCCAACAAGTTGGGACCACACTCAGAAGTGTCGACTAAGCAAGTGAGCTTTCAATACAAGTATTGTAAATAAAATAGCTAGTAAATGATGTTACAAAAACCGCATTTACTAGCTAATTTTTCAGGAAATGTCCCAGTCAATTTTATTATTTGTCTGTTAATTGTTCTTCTGTTTGTTCAGCTACTGGAACAGTGGTTTTATCGTATTTAACGCTACTGTATCGTCTCATACCTGTACCAGCTGGGATAAGTTTACCAATAATAACATTCTCTTTAAGTCCAAGTAAGTCATCACGTTTACCTTTGATAGCTGCATCTGTAAGGACACGTGTTGTTTCTTGGAATGAAGCCGCTGATAAGAAGCTTTCTGTTTCAAGAGATGCTTTAGTAATACCTAACAACACTGGTTTGGCTGTTGCTGGGCGTTTACGTTGTTTAAATGCATCGCGGTTTGCGTCTGTAAAGTGGTGAATATCTACAAGTGAACCTGGTAATAATTTAGTGTCGCCAGCTTCGATAATACGCACTTTACGTAGCATTTGTCTAACCATTACTTCAACGTGTTTATCATCGATTTCTACACCTTGCATACGATAAACTTTTTGTACCTCTTTAAGCAAGTAACTTTCAGTAGCATTTAAACCAGCCACAGCTAAGAAGTTTTTCGGCTCAATTGAACCTTCTGTTAATACTTCTCCTCGTTCAACTGATTGTCCTACTTCTACTTTTAATCTTGAAGTACCTGAAGCAAGGTAAGATCTTGTTTCGTTTGCGCCTTTAACAACAATTTCTTGTTGACGGTCTTTCGCTAATTTAATATCTTCAACAACACCTTCGATTTCAGTAATCACAGCTTGTCCTTTTGGATTACGCGCTTCGAAAATCTCTTGGATACGTGGAAGACCTTGAGTGATATCGCTACCTGCTACACCACCTGTGTGGAATGTACGCATTGTAAGCTGCGTACCTGGTTCACCAATTGATTGAGCAGCAATTGTTCCAACTGCTTCACCCACTTCAACTTTTTCACCTGTCGCAAGGTTTTTACCATAACATTTTTCACATACGCCGTGACGTGTGTTACAAGTAAATGCTGAACGGATGTACATTTGCTCAATACCTGCATCGGTAATTTTCTTCGCGATTTCAGCTGTAATCAATTCATCAGGACGAATGATAATTTCATCCGTTTCAGGGTGACGAATTGTTTCTTTAGAATAGCGACCTTCGATACGTTCGATAAACGGTTCAATCATTTCTGTACCTTCTCTAATATCAGATACAAGTAAACCACGGTCAGTGCCACAGTCTTCTTCACGTACAATAACATCTTGTGCAACGTCAACAAGACGACGAGTAAGGTAACCAGAGTCAGCTGTTTTAAGCGCTGTATCGGCAAGACCTTTACGTGCACCATGGGTAGAAATGAAGTATTCTAATACGGTTAAACCTTCACGGAATGAAGAAGTGATTGGCAACTCAATAATTTTACCTGATGGCGCAGCCATTAAACCACGCATACCAGCTAATTGCGTAAAGTTAGATGCGTTACCACGCGCACCTGAATCACTCATCATAAAGATTGGGTTTGTTTTCTCAAGTGATTGCATTAATTCGCCTTGAATTTGGTCTTTAGCATCTGTCCAAATTTCAACGACTGCATTATAACGTTCATCTTCTGTTATTAAACCACGATTGAATTGTTTTGTTACTCGATCAACAAGTTTTTCATGTTCATCTAAGATATCTTTTTTGTCTGGTAATACAACGATATCTGCGACACCTACAGTAATACCTGCTTTTGATGAGAATTTGAAACCTAAGTCTTTCATACGGTCAAGCATCATTGATGTATCAGTAATGCTAAATCTATTAAAGACTTCAGCAATAATATTACCTAAGAATTTTTTGTTGAATGGCTCAGTCAATTCTTGTTCTTCAAAGAATGCTTTAAGTCCACCTTCACCTAATTGTGATGGATCAACAAAATATTTATCAGGTGTTTTGTCTTCTAAATTTGCTTGTGATGGTTCATTAATATACGCAAATGATTCTGGAATAATTTCATTAAAAATGACTTTACCTACAGATGTAGCTAAGATTTTTTTATTTTGTTCTTCAGTAAATGTCGGGTTGTTAAATGACCCAGCATGTACACCGATACGTGTATGCAAGTGTACATAGCCATTGGCATATGCTTTTAACACTTCGTTTGTATCGTTAAAAATAGCACCAGTATTAATTGCATCTTTGCGCTCTAAAGTAAGGTAGTAGTTACCTAATACCATATCTTGTGATGGCGTAACAACTGGTTTACCATCTTTAGGGTTCAAAATATTTTGTGCAGCCAGCATAAGCATACGTGCTTCTGCTTGAGCTTCTTTAGATAATGGTACGTGAACAGCCATTTGGTCACCATCAAAGTCCGCATTGTAAGCTGTTGTTACAAGTGGGTGAAGTCGAATTGCGCGACCTTCTACTAATGTTGGTTCAAATGCTTGAATACCTAATCTATGAAGCGTAGGCGCACGGTTTAACAGAACCGGATGTTCTCTAATAACATCTTCTAATACATCCCAAACTTCATCATCCATGCGTTCAATTTTACTTTTCGCATTTTTAATGTTTGTGGCAATTTCACGTTGTACTAACTCTTTCATAACAAAAGGTTTGAACAATTCGAGCGCCATTTCTTTTGGCAAACCACATTGGTACATTTTCAAGCTTGGACCTACTGCGATAACTGAACGTCCTGAATAGTCAACACGTTTACCGAGTAAGTTTTGACGGAAACGACCTTGTTTACCTTTCAACATATGAGAAAGAGATTTCAAAGGTCTGTTACCTGGTCCAGTAACTGGGCGTCCGCGTCGTCCATTATCAATTAAAGCATCTACTGCTTCTTGCAACATACGTTTTTCATTTTGCACGATAATACCAGGCGCACCTAAATCTAATAAACGTTTTAAACGATTATTACGATTAATGACACGACGATATAAGTCATTTAAGTCACTTGTAGCAAAACGGCCCCCGTCTAATTGAACCATAGGACGGATTTCTGGTGGAATAATTGGAAGTACATCTAAAATCATCCACTCAGGTTTATTGCCAGAATTTCTAAAAGATTCAACAACTTCTAAACGTTTAATTGCACGTGTCAATCTTTGACCAGTTGCTGATTCTAATTCATCACGTAATTGCTTAAGCTCTTCATCAAGGTCAATTTCATGTAATAAATCTTTAATGCCTTCTGCACCCATTTTAGCAACGAATTGTCCTGGATATTTGTCATAGTAGTCTCTAAATTCAGCTTCAGATAATAAAGTTTTCTTTTCTAAACCAGTTGGACCTGGATCGACGACAACATATGAAGCGAAATAGATAACTTCTTCTAATGCTCTAGGAGACATGTCTAATAACAGACCCATACGACTTGGGATACCTTTGAAGTACCAAATATGAGATACAGGAGCTGCTAATTCAATATGTCCCATTCTTTCACGACGAACTTTAGATTTAGTGACTTCAACACCACATCTATCACAAACCATGCCTTTATAACGCACACGTTTGTATTTACCACAACTACATTCCCAATCTTTAGTTGGGCCGAATATTCTCTCACAGAATAAGCCATCTTTTTCTGGTTTTAACGTACGATAATTAATTGTTTCTGGTTTTTTCACTTCACCATATGACCATGAACGAATTTTTTCAGGTGAGGCTAAACCGATTTTCATATAATGGAAATTATTTACATCAATCAAGGAGCCTACCTCCTTCAATTTAGATTAGCTGTGCCATTTGATTGATTTACATCTATTGAAATTAAGGAAAGGTTAGGATGGATGCAACTCAAAACACATTATGTTTAAACATCCGTAGCACTTGTTCCTAACACCATTCCTTATATCTAATATATTGACTAATCAGCAGTTTCTTCTTGTTGAGATTGTGGCGCATCTTTTTGTTGCAAATCTACTTTGCGCTCTGTTGTATCTTCATCTTCAACATCTGCCATTTCGATTTCGTTATCGTGCTCATCCATCACTTTCACATCTAAACCTAAACTTTGAAGTTCTTTCATCAATACACGGAATGATTCAGGAACACTTGGTCTAGAAATGTTTTCACCTTTAACGATAGCTTCGTATGTTTTAACACGGCCTACCGTATCATCAGATTTATAAGTAAGGATTTCTTGCAATGTATAGGCAGCACCATAAGCTTCAAGTGCCCATACTTCCATCTCACCGAAACGTTGTCCACCAAATTGTGCTTTACCACCAAGTGGTTGTTGTGTAACTAATGAGTATGGACCTGTTGAACGAGCATGTAATTTGTCATCAACCATATGTGCAAGTTTAAGCATGTACATAACTCCAACTGAGATACGGTTGTCGAATGGCTCACCTGTACGGCCATCATATAATACGGTTTTACCGTCACGTGCCATACCAGCTTCTTCAATTGTTGACCATACATCTTCATCGTTCGCACCATCAAATACTGGTGACGCAACATGAATACCTAAGTTTTTAGCAGCCATACCTAAATGCAACTCTAGAACTTGTCCAATGTTCATACGTGATGGCACACCAAGTGGGTTTAACATAATATCAATTGGACGTCCATCTGGTAAATAAGGCATGTCCTCTTCTGGAACAATCTTAGAAATGACACCTTTGTTACCATGACGACCACACATTTTGTCCCCAACGTGTATTTTACGTTTCTGCACAATATATACGCGTACTAATTGGTTAACACCTGGAGAAAGTGTGTCATCTCCTTCTTCACGGTTGAAGACTTTAACATCTAGCACAATACCGCCAGCACCATGTGGTACACGCAATGAAGTGTCACGCACTTCACGTGCTTTTTCACCAAAGATTGCATGTAATAGACGTTCTTCAGCTGTTAGCTCTGTGACACCTTTAGGCGTTACTTTACCTACTAAAATATCGCCATCTTTAACTTCTGCACCTACATAAACAATACCGCGATCGTCTAAGTTTTTAAGTGCACTTTCAGAGACGTTAGGAATATCACGTGTGATTTCCTCAGGTCCTAATTTCGTATCACGTGCTTCTGATTCATATTCTTCAATATGAATAGATGTGTAAACGTCATCTTTGACTAAACGTTCACTCATGATGACAGCATCTTCATAGTTATAGCCGTCCCAAGTCATGAAACCAACTACAACGTTGCGGCCTAATGCCATTTCACCAAGCTCCATTGATGGACCGTCAGCTAGAATTTCATTGTATTCTACAACGTCGCCAATAGAAACAATTGGACGTTGGTTATAACATGTACCAGAGTTAGAGCGTTTAAACTTCGCTAATGGATAGCGATCAAGTTCGCCTTCATATTCTTTTCCATTTTCTTCAATTAATCGACGCACTAGGATTTCATTAGATTCAACGTGTTCTACACGACCTCTGTATTTTGCAGTAATCGCAGCACCAGAGTCACGAGCAGCAACATGCTCCATACCTGTTCCTACGAACGGCGCTTCAGGGTTCATCAACGGAACTGCTTGACGTTGCATGTTTGCACCCATCAATGCACGGTTAGAGTCATCGTTCTCTAAGAATGGAATACATGCTGTCGCAGCTGAAACAACTTGTTTAGGAGATACATCCATGTAGTCCATTTTTTCTTTAGCCATAACAGTATTATTACCGCGGAAACGGCATACTACTTCATCATCTAAGAAACGACCATTTTCATCAAGGCGAGAGTTCGCTTGTGCAACGACATAACTGTCTTCTTCATCAGCAGTTAAGTAGTCAATTTGATCTGTGATTGCATTTGTATCAATATCTACTTTACGATAAGGCGTTTCAATAAAGCCAAACTCGTTGACACGCGCATAACTAGATAATGAGTTAATCAAACCAATGTTTGGACCCTCTGGTGTTTCAATCGGACACATACGGCCATAGTGAGAATAATGCACGTCACGAACTTCCATTTGTGCACGTTCACGTGTTAAACCACCAGGTCCTAACGCAGATAAACGACGTTTGTGTGTTAATTCTGCTAATGGGTTAGCTTGGTCCATGAATTGTGATAATTGAGAACTACCAAAGAATTCTTTAATTGATGCAATAACTGGTCTAATATTAATTAATTGTTGTGGTGTGATAGATTCTGTATCTTGAATTGACATTCTTTCACGCACAACACGTTCCATTCTTGATAAACCAATACGGAATTGGTTTTGCAATAACTCACCAACTGAACGTAAACGACGGTTACCTAAATGATCGATATCATCCGTGTAACCAATGCCAGCTAATAAGTTGAAGAAGTAACTCATAGAAGAAATAATATCTGCAGGTGTGATACATTTCACTTCTGAATCTGGTAAAGCATTACCAATTATCGTTGTTGTACGACCTTCTTCATCATTTGGTACATAGACTTTGATTGATTGAATTTCAACCGGTTCGTCTATTACTGTTCCTTCTAATTCGAATACTTCACTATTCGCATTTGTTTCAAGAACGTCCATAATTTCGTCTAATTTGCGACGATCTAATACAGTACCTTCTTCAGCAACAATTTCACCTGTTTCGCTGTTTACGATAGGCTCTGCTAATTTTTGATTAAATAAACGGTGTTTTAGATGCAATTTTTTGTTCGCTTTATAACGTCCAACGCTTGCTAAATCATAGCGTTTCGGATCGAAGAAGCGAGAATATAATAAACTTTTTGCATTTTCAACTGTTGGTGGTTCACCAGGACGTAAACGTTCATAAATTTCTAATAACGCTTGTTCAGTGTTTTCTGTTCCGTCTTTTTCTAATGTATTACGCAAGTATTCGTTATCGCCTAACAACTCAACAATTTCTTGATTAGTTGAAAAGCCTAATGCGCGTAACAAGACAGTTAATGGCAATTTACGAGTTCTATCAATACGAACATAGACAACATCTTTAGCATCTGTTTCGTATTCTAACCAGGCACCACGGTTAGGAATGATTGTAGCATCATAATTTTCTCGTCCGTTTTTGTCAATTTTTTCATTAAAGTAAACGGATGGTGAACGTACTAATTGCGATACAATAACACGCTCTGCACCATTAATAACAAACGTACCTGTATCTGTCATTAATGGGAAGTCTCCCATAAATACTTCTTGCTCTTTAACTTCACCTGTTTCTTTTATAACGAGACGCACTTTAACACGAAGAGGTGCAGCATAAGTAGCGTCACGATTTTTCGATTCTTCTAAATCATACTTTGGTTCACCTAATCTGTAATCTACAAACTCTAATGATAGGTTACCTGTGAAATCTTCAATTGGTGAGATATCACGGAACATTTCTAGTAAACCTTCTTTTAGGAACCAATCATAAGATTTAGTTTGAATTTCTATTAAGTTTGGTAATTCTAATACTTCTGAAATTCTCGCGTAGTTTCTACGTTTACGATGTCTTCCATATTGGACAACTTGACCTGCCAAACAGATTCACCCCTCAAATATTGTGTGCTACCGTCCATTTAAAAGTGTGCTAACAAGACAAAAAGAAAACGGCAACACTAAAGATGACACCATTTCCGTTTCATGTTATTCCTGTTCCACTTACTCTTATTAGGTAAAAGTACACACTTATTGAACATAAATTTTTACATTTTATAACTATATCAGAATACGAATATTAAATCAACCTTTTGAACTTCTTAATATATAATATCCTTTATTCTTTGTGACGACTTCTACATTATCAAATAGTTCAGCCAATTTCTTTTTAGCGGATGGCATACCTTGTTTCTTTTGTATGACAACGAACAGCTCACCCTGTGTCCTTAACCTGTCATATGCTTCAGCAAAAATTCGATGAACAACTTCTTTACCAGCTCTAATTGGCGGATTAGTTAAAATATAATCACAAGCGTTATGCTTTACTGCAGAAAGACCATCGCTTTCTTTAATAATGACATTATCAATTTGATTATGCTTACTATTTTTTTCAGCTAGTGCTAATGCGCGTTGGTTAACGTCAAGCATTGTCACTTTATGGTGCGGACAGACCTTTGCTATGGTTAGGCCAATAGGACCATATCCACATCCAACATCAACAATCGACTTACTCGGACCAGGCGGATGTTCATTCAAAAACGTTTGAATTAGCAAGTCAGAGCCGAAATCTACCTTATCTTTAGAAAAAACACCTGCATCTGTCACTAGCTGTAATTTATCGTGCTGATATGAGTAAACAATGGTTTGTTGATTACTTTTAACGTCTGGGCACTCATCATAATAATGACTCATAAGCCCACCCCTTTCCTTTATAGATTTGTATTAAAGAATTATCACCGTGTATTTTTACGTCATGAGCATAAAAAGTACATATTATTCGTGTATTTTTTCATTTTTCTTGAACTACTTGGATGCGTTAATTAAGTACCACTGTATTCTGAAAATGAACTAAACCCCGTTATCGTGATAACGGGGTTTTCATTTCTCAAAGCATTTAGGTTAAGTCTTCCTACATTCAAACGATGTATCTCATTTATCTTAACCTATATTAAGTTTAGACGAGAGAACTATTTTAATTCTACAGTCGCGCCTACTTCTTCTAATTGTTCTTTAAGTTTTTCAGCTTCGTCTTTAGCAAGGCCTTCTTTAATTACTTTAGGAGCGCCATCTACTAATTCTTTAGCATCTTTTAATCCTAAGCCAGTTGCTTCTTTAACTGCTTTAACAACTTTGATTTTAGATGAACCAGCTGAAGTTAATTCAACATCAAATTCAGTTTTTTCTGCTGCTGCGTCTCCGCCACCAGCTGCACCTGCTGCTGCTACTGGAGCTGCTGCAGTTACACCAAATTCTTCTTCAATTGCTTTTACTAAATCGTTTAATTCTAAAACTGACATTTCTTTAATTGCTTCAATGATTTGTTCTTGATTAGCCATTTTATAATTCCTCCGTTATTTTAAAATTTATGCGCAATTACTCAGCGCTTTCTTCTTTTTGTTCTCCAACAGCTTTAACTGCATAAGCGAAGTTGCGGACTGGAGCTTGTAATACTGATAAAAGCATAGATACAAGACCGTCGTGTGAAGGTAATGAACCAACAGTTTTAACTTCTTCTGCTGATATAATACTACCGTCCATGACACCTGTTTTGATTTCTAAAGCTTCGTGTTCTTTTGCAAAACCTGCGATAACTTTCGCTGGTGCTACAACATCTTCAGTTGAAGTTGCAATTGCTGTAGGACCTGTTAAGAAATCGTTTAAGCCTTCGATACCTGCTTGTTCAGCTGCACGACGAACCATTGTGTTTTTGTATACTTTATACTCAACACCAGCTTCACGTAATTGTGAACGCAATTCTGTTACTTCTGCAACTGTTAAACCACGGTAATCGACAACGACAGTTGATACTGAATTTTTAAGTTGATCAGCAATAACGTCAACAAGTTGTTTTTTTGCTTCAATGATAGCAGACATTCAGACACCTCCATTTAAATTTGTTCGGTGCTTTTTTTAATAGCAATAAAAAAAGCACTTTCTACCCACGGCAAAAAGTGCTTGAAAGATCAATTAATCATCACGTTCAAGTCAATTTTAGCCTCGGTAGGATTGATTTTTAAGTTATAATTAACTCCTACTGTCTTAGGTAAAATAATCACAATAATTAATATAACGTTGTTATTGTAATATGTCAATCGTTTTTTAAAAAAAGACTAGCAAAAGTTGCCAGTCTTTGAAGTCATTATATAATTATAATTTAAATGATGAAGTATCAACTTTAACGCCAGGACCCATTGTTGTAGTAACAGCAACGGATTTGAAGTAAGTACCTTTAGCTGAAGCTGGTTTTGCTTTTGCTAAAACGTCTTGTAATGCGTTAAAGTTTTCAATTAATTTATCAGTATCAAATGAAACTTTACCGATAGTAGCGTGAACAATACCTGCTTTTTCAGCACGGTATTCAACTTTACCTGCTTTGATTTCTTCAACAGCTTTTTTAACGTCCATCGTAACAGTGCCAGTTTTAGGGTTAGGCATTAAACCTTTTGGTCCTAATACTCTACCTAATTTACCAACTTCACCCATCATGTCAGGTGTAGCAACAACTACATCGAAATCAAACCAACCTTGTTGGATTTTTTGAGCATATTCTGCTTCACCTACATAATCTGCGCCTGCTTCTTCTGCTTCAGTGATTTTATCACCTTTCGCAAATACTAATACACGTTGTGATTTACCAGTTCCGTTTGGTAGTACAACTGCACCACGGATTTGTTGATCATTTTTACGTGTATCAATACCTAAACGGAATGCAACTTCAACTGATGCATCAAAGTTAGCTACGCTAGTTTCTTTAGCTAAGCTAATTGCTTCCTCAACACTGTAGTGTTGCGTACGGTCAATTTTGCTAGCTGCTTCTTGATACTTTTTACCTTTTTTAGCCATTATTCTTCCTCCTTTAGTGGTTTTAGCGGAATTTCCTCCCACATTTCACTTGCGTATCACACAAGTTAAGAGCAGATAACTGATGATATCTATGTTAATTTTGGGAGACGATGTTCACCCAATTTCACTTAAATCCATCGAAGACAATAGCGTTGGTTGCCATTTCGTTATCTGCTGTTATCGTCTATCAATTCATTTCAAGTTTAAATTCTTAATTATTCTACAGTAATACCCATGCTACGAGCAGTACCTTCAATAATACGCATAGCTGCTTCTTCGTCTGCAGCGTTTAAATCTTGCATTTTAGAATTAGCAATTTCACGTACTTGTTCTTTAGTAACTGTAGCAACTTTAGTTTTGTTAGGTTCACCTGAACCTTTTTCTACGCCAGCTGCTTTTTTAAGTAGTACTGGAGCCGGTGGAGTTTTTGTGATAAATGTAAATGAACGATCTTCATATACACTGATTTCTACCGGAATGATTAAACCTGCTTGTTCTTGCGTACGTGCGTTGAATTCTTTACAGAATCCCATGATGTTCACACCTGCTTGACCTAATGCTGGTCCAACTGGTGGTGCTGGATTTGCTTTCCCTGCAGGAATTTGTAATTTAACTACTTTTTCTACTTTTTTAGCCACGATGTGCACCTCCTTGATATCGTGATGTGGTCACAGGGCTCAGTTTTGCCCTCCCACTCAAACATTTCGTGACGAAATGAGCGTCTTAAAAACGCGACCACATTATTTTAACACCTTTTCGTTACAAAAATCAATAGTAATATTTCAACATTTAAAGCGTTCAACAATTATTAACACAGTTCCAGTATTGAGGCTTTACTTTAAAGCTTTTCTACTTGATCAAATTCAACTTCTACTGGTGTTTCTCTGCCAAACATATCTACTAACACAGTTAATTTAAATTTATCTGCTTCAATCTCTTGAACTTCTCCAACTTGATTAGAAAACGGACCTGATTTGATACGCACTTGCTCGCCAATCTCTAATTCTATATCTATTGTTTTTTCTTTAAGACCCATTTGTTTTAATATAAAACGAACTTCGTCAGGTAGTAATGGATTCGGCTTAGATCCTGCGCCTGCAGAACCAACGAATCCAGTAACGCCAGGAGTATTTCGCACGACATACCATGATTCGTCTGTCATGATGAGTTCCACTAAAACGTATCCTGGAAATGTCTTTTTAACTACTTTTTTAGCTTTGCCATCTTTGACTTGAGTCTCTTCCTCTTCGGGTATGACAACTCTAAAAATCTGTTCTGTCATATTCATTGATTCGACTCTTTTTTCTAAATTCTTTTTAACTTTATTCTCATATCCAGAATATGTGTGCACTGCATACCAGTGTTTAGCACCAACTACTTCAGACATGTTGTCACTCCTTACTTTTATCTAAATAATTCAATAAGATTTCCGATACCGATATCTAAAACATAGAAAAAAGCCATAAAGAATAGCACTGTAGATACTACAATAACAGTGTATTTGAATAACTCTTCTTTCGTTGGCCAACTTGTTTTCTCCATTTCAGACTTAACGCCTTTGAAAAAGTTATCTTTTTCTTTGTTTTTGTCTTTAGCCATCAAAAACAACCTCCATACTCTCACTCATTAACTAGCCTATACGTTGTCTCATGTTGCAACATCGAATAACCACTTTTCATAGCACTAAAAGTATTATTTCGATTCTTTATGTACTGTATGTGAGTTACATCTTGGACAATATTTTTTAAGTGTTAACCTTGATGCTGAGCCATCTTTCTTTGGAACATGATAATTTCTATTGCCACAAACATCGCAATTTAAAGGGACTTTTTTCACATTTATTCACCCTTACACATTTTAATACCAATATACTATACCTATATTTGGGCTTAAATGTCAAACGAAGCTATGAAACAATATGATCAATAAAACTCATTCCGTAGTCTTTAATATCACTTTATATAATTTCATTTTACAACGTTGTATACTATTGTAAACCGCTTTGCGTTGTAACTTAAGTATTCGTGCAATTTCTAATGGTTTATATCCTGCAATCAGCGCGTAAAACACCCTTTTTTCTACCTTAGTAAAATACTTCGTGTGTTCAAATATATTCATTAAATCTGCGCGTTGTAACATTTTTATTTCAACAGGATTCACATGTTGATTGTAATATACGTTTACATGACTCTCTTTAATCATGCTTTGTATTCGTTTATGATAGGCATATTGTTTACGTAAATAATCATATTTAACTGACCTAATAACACAATTCACATAATACTCAAATGGTTTATCTTGTTGTGTGTCATAGCGATCAATGACCAAGTAAAGTTTAATTAAGACCTCTTGATATAAATCGTCGATATCATTTAGGTAATAATCTACCTTTTTAAGCTTATTAATAATAATGGGTTTCCACAAATTCACAAGTTCTGCAAAAGCATCATCTTTATTGTCACACTCTCGGTACATTTTAAACGCGCTTTCAAGATGTCTACCAGTTATGTTTGTCGCCTACTTTCCAATAAGAGTTATATGCTAAATTTTATACCCTGATATAGGATTTCGGCAATATCACAATACTAGTGTTTGTGATGATGACCTCGACGTATTTTTTCAAATTCAGTAAGTATATCATCAGATAACGGTATTCGAGTTCTAGGTTTTGATTGACTAAAGTCATCTAACGACTTTGTTACTGTTATTTCCATTTCTTTTAATTCGCGCCACATTTCTCGAGATGATACACGATAAGCACCTGTTCCAAAAATTGCATGCTGTTCGCTCATATCACTCGTCACAACCGTAATATGCGTTGTATGTTTATTATATAAGTCATAGACATAACGTTCGATATAGCTATCTGCGGTTTCTTTTTCTTTTGTATAAATAATCTTTACACCATGATACATATATTCACGTTCAATACCTGATTGTTCATATGCATCGAAGACACATACCACTTCATCAGCTATCACAGCGCTATAATTCGCTATGGCATCCAACAATTGTTCGCGTGCTTCTTCAAGGCTTTCTTTAGCAATGGTCATCAACTCTGGCGATTGGCCAATCATATTATAACCGTCTATAACTAAATATTTTTGCTTCATTATTTGTCTCCATATGAATGACGTTTACGATATACTTCATACATCATCAAACCAGCTGCCACGGATGCATTTAAACTATTCACGTGACCGACCATTGGAATTTTAATATAAAAATCACATTTATCTTTAACTAGACGGCTCATCCCTTGGCCTTCACTACCAATGACAATTGCTAATGACATATCAGCTGCCATGTCTCTATAGTCTGTGGCATTATCTGCTTCTGTTCCTACAATCCAAAAACCATGCGCTTTCAAATCATCAATTGTCTGAGATAAATTAGTTACACGCATTACAGGTATATGCTGAATCGCTCCTGTAGATGCTTTAGCTACAATTTGTGTTAACGCTACTGAACGACGTTTAGGAATAATAATACCATCCACACCTGTTGCATCTGCTGTCCGCAAAATAGAACCTAAGTTATGTGGATCTTCTAATCCATCTAAAATAATGACCGTAGATAGGCTTTCCTTTTGTTGTTGCATTTTAATAAAATGGTTAAAATCGGCGTATTCATATGGTGCAATCAAGGCTGCAACACCTTGGTGAGGCGCATCTGACATATGATCTAATTTAGATTTTGGCACTGTTTGCACGACTAATTTTTGAGTTTTTGCGTTTGTTAAAATTTCTTTGATTTGTTGTTTTTTAATACCTTCTTGAATCAGTATTTTATTTATTGTATGACCAGTGACAATGGCTTCCTTTACGGCATGACGACCTACTATTATATGATCTTCCAATGCTATCTTCCCTCTCTTTCGTCAACAATGTGAATGATTTCTGTTAATAGTGAATTAAGACGCTGCTCTCGTTGCTCTAAGTATAAGAAGCCAATCACTGCTTCTATTGCAGAGCTTTTACGATACGTTTGAATATCAGTATTTTTAGCTTTTGTATAGCTTTTAGCATTGCGACCACGCCGAACGATATCTAATTCTTCTTCTGTAAACCACTGCTGTGCTAATAATTTTTCTAGTGTTTGTGCCTGACTTTTAGCTGAGACATAGCGTTTAGCTGCTTGATGAAGACGATTAGGTTTGCTGCGTAATTTCAACACAATATATGCTCTAACATGTTGATCTAAAACCGCATCACCCATGTAAGCTAATGTTAGTGGATTTAATAATTTTATATCCATATTAGCCACGTTTGTATCTCACACCTTGAGGCGTGTCTTCCAAAATAATATGTTGTGCCTTTAATGTATCTCTAATTTCATCTGCTCTCGCAAAATCTTTATTTTTACGTGCTTCATCACGCTCAGCAATCATTTGCTCTATCTCTTCATCTAATAGTACATCTGCTTCTTGACCTTTTAAAGGAACGCCTAGTACATCACTAAATATTTGATACACTTCTTTAAAACGCTCGATTACTGCCGTTGAAGTTGATTTCTCCAACACATATTTATTGGCTAATTTTGCTAAATCATACCATGCAGTTACCGCATTAGCTGTATTAAAATCATCATTCATCACTTGCTCAAATTGTTTTAATATTGCATCAATTTGTTCAATGTAGTCTGTTTGTTCAACAATATTGGTAGCTATTGTTTCACGCTCTTCAATTAATTGATAGCTATTGCGAATGCGTTCTAGGCCGCTTTTAGCTGCACTAACAAGTTCCATATTATAGTTGATTGGACTGCGATAGTGTACGCTAATCATAAAGAAACGCAAGACATCAGGATCAATTTCCTTGATGATATCATGCACTAATATAAAATTCCCCAATGACTTACTCATTTTCTCATTGTCTATGTTGATAAAACCGTTATGCATCCAATAATTTGCAAATGGTGCATGATTATGTGCTTCTGATTGCGCAATTTCATTTTCATGATGAGGAAATTGTAAATCGGAGCCTCCAGCATGAATATCAATGGTCTTACCAAGTTCATGATATGCCATCACAGAGCACTCAATATGCCACCCTGGGCGCCCTTCTCCAAAGGGACTAGACCAGCTAATTTCACCAGGCTTAGCTTTTTTCCATAATGTAAAGTCTAAAGCATCTTCTTTTTGTTCACCCGCTTCAATGCGAGCGCCTACTTTTAAGTCGTCAATAGACTGATGGCTTAATTTACCATAGCCATCAAATTTACGTGTTCTAAAATAGACATCTCCATGACTTTCATAGGCATAACCTTCGTCGACTAAATTTTTAATGAATTCAATGATATCTTCCATATGGTCCATCACACGTGGATTTGAAGTGGCTTTCTTAACATTTAAAGCACCAACATCTTCATAAAATGCTTGAATATAACGATCAGCAATTTCAGGAACGGATTCATTCAGTTCTTGTGAACGTTTAATAAGTTTATCATCAACATCAGTAAAATTTGAGACGTAGTCTACGTCATACCCTTGGTATTCAAAGTAACGACGTACTACATCATAGTTAATCGCTGGTCGTGCATTCCCTATATGAATATAGTTATATACGGTCGGCCCACAGACATACATTTTAACTTTCCCAGGTTCTATGGGTTTGAATACTTCCTTTTGACGTGTCAATGTATTATATAATGTAATCATCTTTAATCTCTCCGTTCTTGGCTTTTTCTAGTTGTTTTTCTAGCTGCTTAATTTGCTCATATAATGGATCCGGTAAGTTACGGTGATCAAATGTTTTCCCGATTCGTTTACCCTGTTGTTTTACAATATGCCCTGGAATACCCACTACAGTTGTATAACTAGGCACAGATTGCAATACTACTGAGTTTGCGCCAATATTGACGTTCGACTCAATTTGAATATTGCCTAAAATTTTCGATCCAGCTGCAATTAAAACATTGTCTCCAATGTCTGGATGGCGTTTACCCTTTTCTTTTCCAGTTCCACCTAACGTAACGCCTTGATAAATCGTGACGTTGTCTCCAATCGTACATGTTTCACCAATGACTACACCCATGCCATGGTCAATAAATAGGCGCTTGCCAATTTGTGCACCAGGATGTATTTCTATACCAGTAAAAAAGCGTGAAATTTGTGAAATAATACGTGCTAGTACATATCTTTTCTTATTATATAATTTATGTGCAATTAAATGACTCCATACCGCATGAAGCCCAGCATACGTAGTGATTACTTCAAATGTTGTTCTTGCTGCTGGATCTTGCTCAAAGACCATTTTAACGTCGTCTCTCATTCTTCTTAGCAAGATAATCTCCTCCCCGATTTCATAATAACTTATTTCTTTCCTTGCCCATTTAATAACATCAATTTGTTCTTTAAACGTTTCTTATGAAAAAACGCCTCTAACAAGTATGATGTTAGAGGCGCTTTTGCACGGTTCCACTCTTAATTCAGTAAAGCAATATCAGTATATCACTTTACTCTCGTTTATATTATTCAATTGTCTACACAAAGGTGCATTCCATAACTATTGTGATGTACTTTCACCAACCGTACATTCTCTATAGCACAATATCATTATTTACTAATCCTTTGTGGACGATACAACTCTAATCATATGTCGTTTAGCTCAAAATTTCAAGTAGTTCCTCACTCGAACATGACTTCCTATGATACATATTGTTTCAGACGACTTAACACCTTGTCTTTACCTAACACTTCAATTGTATTTGGCAGTTCAGGACCATGCATTTGTCCAGTAACAGCAACACGTATTGGCATAAATAATTGTTTACCTTTAATACCTGTTTCTTTTTGAACTTCTTTGATTGTTTTTTTGATTTCTGCAGCTTCAAATGGTTCTAGCGCTTCGAGTTTGCCATACAAATGTTGCATTAATTCAGGAACTTGCGCACCATTGATTACTTCTTGTTCTTCTGCACCTAATTCTGGCATATCTTTAAAGAACATTTCGGACAATGGCACAATTTCTCCTGCATAGCTCATTTCTTTTTGATACAAGGCAATTAATTTTCGACCCCATTCGCGATCTTCCTCACTTGGTTGCTCAGGAATTAGATTTGCTTTGATTAAATGTGGTAACGCGAGTTCAAATACTGTTTCAGTATCTTTGGTCTTCATATATTGGTTGTTAACCCATGCTAATTTTTGTCTATCAAACATTGCTGGTGATTTAGATAAACGCTTTTCATCAAAGATTTTAATAAACGTTTCCTTAGAAAAGATTTCATCTTCACCTTCAGGAGACCAACCTAACAATGTAATAAAGTTAAACAATGCTTCTGGTAAATATCCTAAGTCACGATATTGCTCGATAAATTGTAAAATTTGACCATCGCGTTTACTTAGTTTCTTGCGCTCTTCATTGACGATTAATGACATGTGTGCGAAACGCGGCGGTTCCCAACCAAACGCATCATAAATCATTAATTGTTTTGGCGTATTTGAAACATGATCATCTCCGCGAATAACATCTGATATTTCCATATAGTGATCATCGACAGCTACTGCAAAATTGTATGTTGGCACCCCGTCTTTTTTAACGATAACCCAATCACCTATATTATTTGAGTCAAATGAAATTTCACCTTTAACCATGTCATTAAATGTATACGTATGATTTTGAGGTACACGAAAGCGAATAGCTGGTTGACGTCCTTCCGCTTCAAATTGTTGACGTTGTTCTTCTGTTAAATGCGCATGTTGTCCACCGTATCGAGGCATCTCGCCACGCGCGATTTGCGCTTCACGTTCTGCTTCTAATTCCTCTTCTGTCATATAACATTTATAAGCTTTATCTTCATCTAGTAATTGTTGAATAAGTGGGTTATAAAAATCTGCTCTTTCAGATTGACGATAAGGGCCATAACCTTTGTCTTTATCTACAGATTCATCCCAATCCAAGCCTAACCATTTTAAATTATTAAATTGTGAAGCTTCTCCGTCTTCCAAATTACGTTTACTGTCCGTATCTTCTATACGAACAACGAAATCTCCATCATAATGTTTCGCAAATAAATAATTAAATAGCGCCGTTCTGGCATTGCCAATATGCAAATATCCAGTTGGACTTGGTGCGTATCTTACTCTAACGCGATTACTCATTATATTCACTCCTACGTCATTTATTTCTTGTTTTCATCACTTACGCAACACTTCGCATATCTTTTAAGTTAATAAGAAAAAGCTATTCTTAAAAATCAACTTTCCGCTACATTAATTCTTAGTGAATAACTTTCAGGGCCATGTTCAGTTGGTAAGACAATATTTTCTCATATATTGTAGCACTTATTCAGTACTTTGATAAGTACCATGTTTTGTCATATCCTTGCCTTATAACAAAAAAGTTTCATGTAATTCGTACACACTAAATTTTGCTCGTATACGTTTCACATGAAACTGTTAATGTTTAATGATTGGTTTGTTAATCACAGGTTATCATCAATTTTTTTAGCAAAGACAATACGACCTGATGACGTCTGCAACAGACTAATTACTTCTAATTCTACTTGCTGACCAACCAACTGTTTTGCATTATCTACGACGACCATTGTCCCATCATCAAGATAGCCAACACCTTGTCCAGGCTCTTTCCCCATCTTTGTGAGTAAGATGTTTAAGTAGTCACCTTGATGTACATTGGGTTTAATTGCTTCTGATAAGTCATTCACATTGAGTGCTTGAATGCCTTGAACATGACAAACTTTATTTAAATTAAAATCCGTCGTAATGACATGCGCATGATACGACTGTGCTAATTTAACTAATAGTGTATCAATATCGCTATGTGACTTTTGCGGATGGATTACACGCGTTGGATAGTCTAAATCATAGAGTTGATTTAATACGTCTAAGCCACGTTGTCCCTTTTCTCGCTTAACGCTGTCATTGGCATCAGCAACAATCTGCAACTCATTAATTACACCTTGTGGAATTAAAATTTCACCATCTATAAATCCACAGCGAATCACTTCTAGTATTCTCCCATCAATAATAGCACTTGTATCTAACAGTTTAGGCACCGCACTACGATGACTTTGCGACATTGAACGCGCCATATTTTCGGGTAAAAATAGCAACATTTCGTCTCGTTTCTTTAAACCAAATTGAAATCCTAAATAACATAAAATTAATGTAATAATAATTGGTATAAAATGATTAAATATCGAGTTGCCAATCATTTCTAAAATAAATGATGCCATAACTGCAATAAGTAATCCTATAATAAGACCAATTGTCGCAAATAGTATTTCAACAGCACTTCTCTTCATAATCCACTGTTCCATAGTGCGGATTAATTGTGTTACTTGGTTAATGAAAAAACCAAAAATAATAAAGAATATGAGCGCACCAAGCAACCCATCTATATAATGATTTTTTAAAATTGGATAACTTGTAACCCCTATATCATTGACGACTTCTGGAATAATAAGAATTCCTAGAGCAGCACCAACAATAAAGTAGATGATTACTACTATAAATTTAAGTATATCCATTCAACTTTCACCTCTTTGGCTGTGTATGAAAATTTTAAGCTTTGAAAGCATATTTCAATGCCTCATGTACTGTCGAAACACCTATGACTTGTATATTGTCAGGAAATGTCCATCCGCCGATATTTGTTTTAGGGAGTATCACACGTTTAAATCCTAGTTTAGCTGCTTCTTGAACGCGTTGTTCAATACGTGACACACGTCTGACTTCACCAGTCAAACCTACTTCTCCAATATAACAATCTAAACCATCAACCGCTTCATCTTTAAAGCTTGATGCAGTTGCTACAATTACACTTAAGTCTACAGCCGGTTCTGTTAATCTTACACCACCTGCTACTTTAATATATGCATCTTGTTGCTGCAATAAATAATTTTCTTTCTTTTCAAGCACTGCCATAAGCAGGCTCAGACGGTTATGGTCAATACCTGTTGCCATACGTCGTGGATTATTAAACGTTGTTGGGGTCACTAAAGCTTGTACTTCAATAAGTAATGGTCGTGTTCCTTCCATTGTCGACACAATTGTTGAACCCGGAACATTTGTTGAACGTTCTTCTAAAAACATTTCGGACGGGTTTTTGACACCTTTCAAACCACTTTGCTTCATTTCGAAAATACCCATTTCATTTGTTGAACCAAAACGGTTTTTAACAGCACGTAAAATACGATACGCATGATGTTCATCACCTTCAAAATAAAGCACTGTATCTACCATGTGTTCTAACAATCGTGGACCAGCTATCTGCCCCTCTTTAGTCACATGTCCTACAATAAATGTGGCAATATCCATCTGCTTCGCAATATTCATCAAACTTTGAGTACTCTCACGCACTTGAGAAACAGATCCGGGTGCCGATGCAATCTCAGGATGGTAAATCGTCTGAATAGAGTCCACCACTAAAATATCTGGCTTAGTTTCTGAAACGGTTTGGTGAATAACTTCTAAATCTGTCTCAGCTAACACATTTAATTGACTAGAGTCTTCCTCTAAGCGTTCTGCTCTCAATTTTGTTTGATTTAATGATTCCTCACCTGTAATATACAGCACGTTTAATTGTTGCGAAAGCGAGGCACAGATTTGTAGTAATAGTGTTGATTTCCCGATACCTGGATCTCCACCAATCAACACTAAAGAACCACTAACAATCCCCCCACCTAACACACGATTAAACTCTTGAGATTTCGTTTGCACACGTGGTGTCGATTCATGTTGAATACTGTTTAATTTTTGAACTTTTCCGGTAGCCGTTTGTGCTTTAACCCCATGTTTAGGATGTGCAGCCTTCTGTTCTATAATCTCTTCCATTTGGTTCCAAGCACCACAATTAGGACATTTACCCATCCATTTAGGAGATTGATAGCCACATGCCATACACTCAAAAATGATTTTCTTCTTGGCCACTTTCGCACCTCCACAATTTTCATTAAATCCATTTTATACATTGCACACGGTTATGACAAATGTTTAGAGATTCAAATAGATAGGAAATCATCATTTAACAAATAATATATCAAATAACTACAATAAAATTATTTTTTACCTATAGTTTATGTACATTTATTCATTTTATATTAAAAATGAAAAAAAACGCTCGCTAAATCTATCTAGCGAGCGCATTAATTTCCAGTCTTTCTATGCTTGAGTCATTTCTTCTTCAGAATTAGCAGTTCTATCATGAATATCATATTTAAACTCCGTACCATCATGATCGATAGTCACTGCTTTACCTTCGATTTGATTACCTTCTAAAATTAATTCACTTAAATTATCTTCAACTGTTTTTTGAATTGCACGAATGAGTGGACGAGCACCATATTCCGGATCATAACCTTCTTCAGCAATAACTTCTTTCGCTTTGTCTGTAACCTCAATTTGAATATCTTGTTCTGACAAACGTTGCGTTAATTTATTAACTATCATTGTGACAATTTCTTTTAATTCGTCTTTAGATAATTTATGGAAGACAATAATATCATCCACACGGTTTAAGAACTCTGGACGGAAAGCATTTTTAAGCTCTTTCATCATTGTTTTACGAATTGTCTCATAATCCTGACCTTCGCTTGCACCACCAAATCCAGCAAATCGTTGATCTTGTAGCTCTTGGGCACCAACGTTTGATGTCATGATAATTACAGTATTGCGGAAATCTACACGACGTCCTTTCGTATCTGTTAAATGTCCATCATCTAATACTTGAAGTAAAATATTAAATACATCTGGATGCGCTTTTTCGATTTCGTCAAATAAAATAACTGAATATGGTTTGCGTCTTACTTTTTCAGTTAATTGACCACCGTCATCATGGCCTACATATCCTGGAGGCGCCCCAACTAAGCGACTCACAGCGTGTTTTTCCATGAATTCACTCATATCAACACGAATCATCGCATCTTCTTCACCAAACATTGTTTCAGCTAATGCACGTGCTAATTCTGTTTTACCAACCCCTGTAGGTCCTAAGAAGATGAAACTACCAATTGGACGCTTAGGATCCTTCAAGCCGGCACGTGCACGACGCACAGCTTTACTAATTGATGTCACAGCGTCATTTTGGCCTATGACACGACCATGTAATGTCGCTTCGAGATTTAATAGTCGATCTGATTCTGTTTCATTAATTTTTGTTAAAGGAATTCCGGTCCAACCGGCGATAACTTCAGCAATATCTTCTTGCGACAATTCTGTGTTACTACCACCTTGCGCATTTTGCCATTCTTTTTTGGCATCTTCATATTGCTTTTCTAATTTAGATTGTTTATCTCTAAGGTTGGCTGCATTTTCAAATTCTTGAGCGTGAACTGCAGCATCTTTTTCTTTTTTTACAGTTTCAATTTCTTGCTCAATTGATTTTAAATTTGTTGGTGTTGTATGACTTCTTAATCTTACTTTAGAACTTGCTTCATCAATTAAATCAATGGCTTTGTCAGGCAAGAAGCGATCTGAAACATAGCGGTCACTTAATTTTGCGGCCGCATCTAAAGCTTGATCTGAAATGTTAATACGATGATGTGCTTCGTATCGATCACGCAATCCTTTTAAAATTTCGATTGTATCCTCAACTGACGGCTCATCAACTTGTACCGGTTGGAAACGACGTTCTAAAGCGGCATCTTTTTCGATGTTTTTACGATATTCATCTAAAGTAGTCGCACCAATGCATTGTAACTCACCACGTGCAAGTGCTGGTTTTAAAATGTTTGAAGCGTCAATAGCACCTTCTGCACCACCTGCACCAACGAGCGTGTGTAACTCGTCAATAAATAGAATCACGTTGCCGGCTTGATGAATCTCTTCCATTACTTTTTTCAAGCGTTCTTCAAACTCACCACGATATTTCGTACCTGCTACAACCGTACCCATATCTAATGACATCACACGTTTGTCTTTTAACGTTTCTGGCACTTCATTATTTATGATTGCTTGTGCTAAACCTTCAGCAATAGCTGTTTTACCTACACCTGGTTCACCAATAAGTACAGGATTATTTTTAGTTCGACGGCTCAAGACTTCAATCACACGTGTAATCTCTTTTGTTCTACCGATAACCGGATCTAATGTGCCATCTTTAGCAATCACCGTTAAGTCACGCGCTAAGCTATCTAACGTTGGTGTATTATTAGATTTATTTGTTTGTGCATTTTTCGTACCCATCTCTGGACTACCTAATGCTTTCACAACTTGAGCCCGTGCCTTCGTAATATTTAAATCTAAATTTGCAAAAACACGTGCCGCTACACCTTCATTTTCACGAATTAAACCTAATAAAATATGTTCTGTACCAACAAAATTGTGATGAAGTTTTCTAGCTTCATCCATTGATAATTCAATGACTTTTTTAGCTCTAGGTGTATATCTTAACGTCCCAGCTTGTTCTTGTCCGTGGCCAATAAGTTTTTCGACTTCGGTAATCACTTTATCTTCAGTAATATTGAAACTTTCTAATACTTTAGCAGCAATACCTTCAGGTTCCTTCATTAAACCTAATAACAAGTGTTCAGTACCAATATTTGAGTGGTTCAAACGAATAGCTTCTTCTTGTGCATGTGCTAAAACACGCTGCGCACGTTCAGTTAATCTACCAAATAACATATCTATTTACCTCCTATATGGTCTGAGCTCTTAAAATATCTGCACGTTTCTCATTGACGGATTTCTCATCGTCCTCGTCTTCATCGTTATACAAGAAAGCAGATTGAATACTCACCATTAATTCATTAAAATTAAAATCTTGCAATTGTACATATCCTAAATCAATTCCTAATTTCACTTCACTAAGTCGATAGGATGCTTCTTCCATAGAAATCATTCTACAATTTTGTAATATACCAAGCGAACGATAAACACGATCCAACGTTTCAATTTGGTTATATGTGTGTAACCGTTCGCGAATTTGCATTTCTTCATTAATAATTTGATTAACAACTTCTGTTAAATTATCGATGATGTCTTGTTCTGTTTTCCCTAAAGTTAGTTGATTTGAAACCTGATATATATGTCCATAGACCTGCGAACCCTCTCCATATATACCACGAATTGTAAAGCCAAAACGATTAATTGTTTGAGCAATACGATTCATTCGTTTCATTATCGATAAACCAGGCAAATGTAACATAATACTTGCTCTCATGCCTGTTCCAATATTGGTTGGGCATGTAGTTAAGTACCCTAAATGTTCATCGTAACTAATATCTAACGCTTTATCGAGTAAATCATCAATATCAGATGCTTTCGTATATAATTCAGACAAAGATAACTCAGGTGACATCGCTTGTATGCGTATATGATCTTCTTCATTAATCATAATACTAAGAGATTCATCCTCGTTAGTCATCACTGCCGATGCTGGTTGCTTAATTAGTTCAGGACTGACTAAATGTTTCGCAACAAGTTGCATCTTACTTTGCTGGTCCATGCGATCTAGACGTTGTAAATCTAGATCTGGCAATGCATCCTGAACTTCATTAATAACTCGAAAACCTTCTTGTTCAGATGGAAACATAAGTGGGTGTACATGATTTTCAAGATTACGTGCTAAGCGAATTCGTGATGACATAACAACTGGTGCTGTTTCGATATTGGTCAATATATCATCAGGATTAATATTATAATCATTCATCATGTAACACCTCACTCTGTTGCTTTAATGCTTTTATCTCATCTCTTACAAGAGCAGCTTCTTCAAATTTTTGTTCATCTATTAATACATTTAAATATTGTGATTTTTCTTCAATTTGTTTTTTTATTGCTAATTTTTGATGTGATGAATGCGGCGTTTTCCCAACATGTTCATACTGTCCACCTTGCACCCGTCTCACAATATCAATAATGTCATCTTTAAAGGTAGCATAGCATTGTGCACAGCCAAACTTACCAACATGCGCAATATCTTTTAAGGTCATATGACAAGTTGGACACTGTTTTTCTTCTTGAAAAGCAACATTTTGAAAATCAATACCATGTTTTGTAGCTAAATGTTGTAATATTTGCTTTACAACAAATGCTTCTTCAATATCATCTTGATACTGGTGATGAGATGTGTAATTCTGATTCCATGGATTTTCTCCTTGTGCACAAACAGGACAAACCCATTTCTCACTGGTTCCATTTTTACTTTTAACCGTAAGCTTTACCTCTGCTTCATTTAAGTGGCAATTTTCACAAAGCACGTCTTAACACCTCGCATTTTTCAGTATTAATAGTAATTAATCACCGGTAAGATTCGTTTTAAAATATTTGCTCGGATAATATCTCTAGACATGACATCCATTTTTAATGTTTCACGGTCAATGACAGCTTGTATCATTTTAGCTTCTCTTTCACTAATCAAACCTTTTTCAAGCAAGCCGTCAATAACATAGTAACCTTGCTGCTGTGAAATGGTTGGTCCAATTAATTGAAGCAAGTGATTAATATACCCCGTTGCATCTTTATTTTCAATTTTCGTGATTCGGATGTATCCACCGCCTCCACGTTTACTTTCTATTTCATAACCATGCTCATTGGTGAATCTGGTTTTAATAACGTAATTTAATTGAGAAGGCACACAATCAAACCGCTGTGCTATATTGGCTCGTTGTATTTCAACAGCGTCTCCATTCGTTTCTTCAAATAATTTTTTAATGTACTGCTCTATGATGTCAGACATATTGTGCATGCTTATCACCCCTTTTGACCTTCTTTGACTATATTATATGACCAACTTTGACCATTTTCAACCAATTTGTTTTTCAATTTAAAAAATAAAGGTGTTTGTTCACATCTATTTATTGTATGATAAGATTTAGAAAAAAGATTAAGGAGCAGGTCTATGCATATTCTCATTGGGATAATTGGAATCGTTTTCTTCTTAGCGCTTGCCTTTGCATTTAGCTCAGATAGAAAGCATATTCGTTGGAAGTACGTCGCTTTGTTACTTGTGATTCAATTTATATTCGCCTTTATTTTACTTAAAACGACGGCAGGTATACATGTCATCGGAGGAATTTCAAACGGCTTTAATTATTTACTACAAAAAGCTGCAGAAGGCGTTAACTTTGTCTTTGGTGGATTTAAATTTGTTAATCCTAAAAACCCTCCATTCTTCTTTAGTGTTTTATTACCGATTGTATTTATCTCTGCGTTAATCGGCATACTACAATACACTCGCATCCTACCACTCATTATTAAGGGGTTAGGCTGGTTAATTTCTAAAATCAATGGCATGGGACGTTTAGAATCTTATAATGCCGTCGCCGCAGCCATCTTAGGGCAATCTGAAGTTTTTATTTCTTTAAAAAAACAATTACCTTACATACCGAAACAACGGTTATATACATTAACCGCTTCAGCTATGTCTACCGTTTCAGCTTCAATTATTGGCGCATACTTTACTTTAATTGAACCAAAGTATGTCGTAACGGCAGTTGTACTTAACCTTTTTGGTGGTTTCATTATTGCATCAATTATTAATCCTTATAAAGTGAATGAAGAAGAAGATAAATTATTAGTAGATGAAACAGAAACTAAAAATCAATCTTTCTTTGAAATGTTAGGAGAGTACATTTTAGATGGATTTAAAGTAGCGGTTATCGTTGGGGCAATGCTCATTGGCTATATCGCCATTATCGCATTACTAAACGGTATCGTTAGTGGTCTTTTAAGTGTCATAACGCATGGCGCTGTCTCTTGGGATTTCCAAACTTTAATTGGCTTTGTCTTTGCACCTTTAGCCTTTTTATCTGGTGTTCCATGGAACGAAGCTGTACAGTCTGGTTCAGTTATGGCAACAAAACTGCTTTCTAATGAATTTGTTGCTATGCAATCATTAGGTAAACTATCAGATATTTCAACGCACGCTAAAGGCGTAACTTCAGTATTCCTAGTATCATTCGCTAACTTTAGCTCAATTGGAATTATTTCTGGTGCCATTAAATCACTTAACTCTGAAAAAGGTGATATTGTTGCTCGCTTTGGCTTAAAATTATTGTTCGGTGCTACACTAGTTTCATTTATCTCCGCAACAATTGCTGGATTCTTTATTTAAATAAATATTAAATAGACATATTATCGTTTTGTGATGCTATAAGAGCCTATATCGTAGGCATCTTATAGCATCATTTTTTTATACTTTCTTGCTATCTCTTATAAAAAAGCGAATATTTTAAAATAGCTATTTAATGTAGAGCAAATCTTGCATCGTATCATTGTCTCATATTAATAGGTTATATTAAAAAAGAGCACTCATTTTTTGAGTGCTCTTTCAACAAGACTATGTTATTTGACCATATGTTCAATAAAGTATTGCGTAACTCTATAATCATCCGTTAACTCAGGATGGAATGATACACCTAAATAGTTCCCTTGTTTAACTGCAACAATTTTATCGCCAACAGTACTTAATACTTCTACGCCATCTTCTACGCTAGCAATATGTGGTGCTCTAATAAAAACACCTTCTATATCTTCAGCAATGCCTTTAATATCAAGTTCTGATTCAAAACTATCTACTTGTCTACCAAACGAATTACGTTCTACAGTGATATCCAATTTTTTTAAATACCCTGTTTCACCTTCGACATGTTTAGCTAATACAATTAGGCCAGCACATGTGCCAAACATAGGTAAGTTAGATTGTTGTAATTTTTCTTTAAAACCATATAAATCCATCAATCTTCTAAGTGTGGTTGACTCACCACCAGGAAGAATCAATCCATCAATTTCTTCTAGTTGTTCTACTCTTTTAATTGCTATGCCTTCGTGACCACTTAATTCAATATGACGAATATGTTCACGCACAGCGCCTTGCAATGCCAATACACCTATCTTCATATCTTACCAACCACGCTCTTGCATACGTTCTTCTAATGAAATTTTATTTATATCTAAGCCTTTCATTGCTGTTCCTAATTCTGCAGCCAATTTACCAATTAACTCATAATCTTGATAATGTGTCGTCGCTTGTACAATCGCTTTCGCAAATTTTTCAGGATCTTCTGATTTGAAAATACCTGAACCTACAAAGACGCCATCTGCACCCAATTCCATCATTAAAGCAGCATCCTGAGGTGTTGCTACACCTCCAGCAGCAAAGTTAACAACTGGTAGGCGACCGTTATCCTTGATTTGTTTCAAGATTTCATATGGCGCACCTAATTCTTTAGCATACGTCATAATTTCATCGTCGTTCATTACTACTAAACGACTAACTTCAGCATTTACTTTTCTCATATGACGTACTGCTTCAACAATGTTTCCAGTTCCAGGTTCACCTTTCGTACGTAACATTGCTGCACCTTCACCAATACGACGTGCGGCTTCACCTAAATCACGACACCCACAAACAAACGGTACAGTAAACTGGTCTTTTCTTAAATGATATTCTTCATCAGCTGGTGTTAATACTTCAGATTCATCAATATAATCGACCCCCATAGCTTCGAGCACACGCGCTTCAGTAATGTGTCCAATACGTGCTTTAGCCATAACCGGTATAGAAACAGCGTTCATTACTTCTTCAACAATTTTAGGGTTAGCGCTACGTGCTACCCCTCCTGCCGCTCTAATATCAGAAGGCACACGCTCTAATGCCATAACAGCAACCGCTCCAGCTTCCTCCGCGATTCTAGCTTGTTCTGCATTAACAACGTCCATAATGACGCCGCCTTTTTGCATTTCAGCCATACCTCGTTTAACTCTTTCAGATCCTACAATTTTAGACATGTAAATTGCCCCTTTTCTAATTGATTAAATCCATTCTAAACGATAAACTGATATTGAAAAAGGTTCAATTTTATAATAAATAAAGAGGCCAGATGATATGAAGAAGAAAACTGCACTATACCAATCACTCTATGAAAAATTAAAAGCCCAAATTATTGAAGGTCATTATCAGGCAAATGAAAAGTTTCCTTCAAAGCGACAATTAAGTGAACATTTATCACTTAGTCATACAACAATCGAACATGCCTATCAACTTTTACTAGATGAAGGATTTATTTATGCCAAACCACGTTCAGGCTATTATGTATCAGATATCGAATCACTGCCTGTCGTACCACAAACATCAGGGTTTCATGAAATCAACTTCATTCAGAAGTCAACGCCAAAATCACATTACCGCTATGCCTTCAACTTGGCTGAAATAGATGCTGAAAACTTTCCATTGCATACATTAAGAAAATATGCTCGAGATGTTTTTGATGATAGTAATATAGACCTTTTACAACATGGACATCCACAGGGTGAATTGGCATTAAGACAACAAATTGCCCATTATTTATTTAACAGCAGAGGGGTTACTTGTCATCCAAATCAAATTATTATCGGTTCTTCTACAGAACAATTACTCGATATGATTACAGATGTACTATCAGATAGCTCCTTTATTATCGAACAACCAAGCTATCCACCAATTAAACAAACATTAGACAAGAAACAGATGCCTTATAAACAAGTTATAGTAGAAAAAGATGGCATCCAAGTCGATCCCATCTTTGAATACAATAATGATATTTTGTATATTACCCCTTCACATCAATTTCCAACGGGGCATATCATGAATTTAAAAAAACGCACCCAATTAATTCAATGGGCACAGCAGCAAGAAAAACGTTATATTATTGAAGATGATTACGACTCTGAGTTTAGATATTATGGCAAACCGATACCCGCTTTACAAAGTTTAGACACGAAAGGAAAAGTTATTTATATTAGTACATTTTCTAAGTCTCTATTTCCAAGTTGTCGTATAGCGTATATCGTTTTACCTTATCCAATATTAAACATATATAATCATCATCCATATAAAGAAGGAAATACAGTTCCCGTTCATATTCAACATATCGTCGAAAGATTTATGGCATCAGGCAGTTTTGAACGCCATCTAAATAAAATGAGAAAAATTTATCGCGACAAACTTACTTATATTTTAAATCAACTTGCACCTTACTCTAACCAATTAAAGATTGATGGCGCATTAACTGGCATGCATTTTACCATTCGGGTTATAAATGGGCTAACAATGGAACAATGTCTAGAAAACGCATCAAATATATCTCTTAAGCTGGAACCCTATTACTTCGATGATGCTAATGAACGCTATCCTACTTTTATTTTAGGGTTTGGTGGCATTTCAAATGAAGATTTGTCTAATCATGTCCAAGCACTAATAAGCGCACTCGTCATAAATGACTATGAGTGAGAATTTTGTAGACTTAAAAACTAAGTTTCAGTGCAAATGTTTTAAAATAATTTTAATCATTTAAAAAAGCAATAACTTTTTCATTTTTGAAGTATCGCATTTAATTTGTATTTTCTATAGGTCAGAATACGTCAGCTTCAATCGCTTTCTCTTCGCAAAGCCGTTATTTATCGACTTGTTTTTCAATTTTTGGCATAAAAAAGAGACCTCTCGGTCTCAATGCGGCTCATCGCATCCATTTGCTTTGCCTGGCAACGTCCTACTCTAGCGGAACGTAAGTCCGACTACCATCGGCGCTAAGGAGCTTAACTTCTGTGTTCGGCATGGGAACAGGTGTGACCTCCTTGCCATTATCACCAGACAAGTGAATGTTATACATTCAAAACTAGATAGTAAGTAAAATTGATTTTGCGTCGCAAAACATATATTTGATTAAGTCTTCGATCGATTAGTATTCGTCAGCTCCACGTGTCGCCACGCTTCCACCTCGAACCTATTAACCTCATCATCTTTGAGGGATCTTATAACCGAAGTTGGGAAATCTCATCTTGAGGGGGGCTTCATGCTTAGATGCTTTCAGCACTTATCCCGTCCATACATAGCTACCCAGCTATGCCGTTGGCACGACAACTGGTACACCAGAGGTATGTCCATCCCGGTCCTCTCGTACTAAGGACAGCTCCTCTCAAATTTCCTACGCCCACGACGGATAGGGACCGAACTGTCTCACGACGTTCTGAACCCAGCTCGCGTACCGCTTTAATGGGCGAACAGCCCAACCCTTGGGACCGACTACAGCCCCAGGATGCGATGAGCCGACATCGAGGTGCCAAACCTCCCCGTCGATGTGAACTCTTGGGGGAGATAAGCCTGTTATCCCCGGGGTAGCTTTTATCCGTTGAGCGATGGCCCTTCCATGCGGAACCACCGGATCACTAAGTCCGTCTTTCGACCCTGCTCGACTTGTAGGTCTCGCAGTCAAGCTCCCTTATGCCTTTACACTCTATGAATGATTTCCAACCATTCTGAGGGAACCTTTGAGCGCCTCCGTTACCTTTTAGGAGGCGACCGCCCCAGTCAAACTGCCCGCCTGACACTGTCTCCCACCACGATAAGTGGTGCGGGTTAGAAAGCCAACACAGCTAGGGTAGTATCCCACCAGCGCCTCCACGTAAGCTAGCGCTCACGTTTCAATGGCTCCTACCTATCCTGTACAAGCTGTGCCGAATTTCAATATCAGGCTACAGTAAAGCTCCACGGGGTCTTTCCGTCCTGTCGCGGGTAACCTGCATCTTCACAGGTACTATGATTTCACCGAGTCTCTCGTTGAGACAGTGCCCAAATCGTTACGCCTTTCGTGCGGGTCGGAACTTACCCGACAAGGAATTTCGCTACCTTAGGACCGTTATAGTTACGGCCGCCGTTTACTGGGGCTTCGATTCGTAGCTTCGCAGAAGCTAACCACTCCTCTTAACCTTCCAGCACCGGGCAGGCGTCAGCCCCTATACATCACCTTACGGTTTAGCAGAGACCTGTGTTTTTGATAAACAGTCGCTTGGGCCTATTCACTGCGGCTCTTCTGGGCTTGCACCCTAAAGAGCACCCCTTCTCCCGAAGTTACGGGGTCATTTTGCCGAGTTCCTTAACGAGAGTTCGCTCGCTCACCTTAGAATTCTCATCTTGACTACCTGTGTCAGTTTGCGGTACGGGCACCTGTTATCTATCTAGAGGCTTTTCTTGGCAGTGTGAAATCAACGACTCAAGGAAACAATTTCCTCTCCCCATCACAGCTTGACCTTATGAGTGCCGGATTTACCTAACACTCAGTCTCACTGCTTAGACGTACAATCCAATCGTACGCTTCGCCTATCCTACTGCGTCCCCCCATCGATTAAAACGATACTAGGTGGTACAGGAATATCAACCTGTTATCCATCGCCTACGCCTGTCGGCCTCAGCTTAGGACCCGACTAACCCAGAGCGGACGAGCCTTCCTCTGGAAACCTTAGTCAATCGGTGGACGGGATTCTCACCCGTCTTTCGCTACTCACACCGGCATTCTCACTTCTAAGCGCTCCACATGTCCTTGCGATCATGCTTCAACGCCCTTAGAACGCTCTCCTACCATTGTCCAAAGGACAATCCACAGCTTCGGTAATATGTTTAGCCCCGGTACATTTTCGGCGCAGTGTCACTCGACTAGTGAGCTATTACGCACTCTTTAAATGATGGCTGCTTCTAAGCCAACATCCTAGTTGTCTGGGCAACGCCACATCCTTTTCCACTTAACATATATTTTGGGACCTTAGCTGGTGGTCTGGGCTGTTTCCCTTTCGAACACGGACCTTATCACCCATGTTCTGACTCCCAAGTTAAATTAATTGGCATTCGGAGTTTGTCTGAATTCGGTAACCCGAGAGGGGCCCCTCGTCCAAACAGTGCTCTACCTCCAATAATCATCACTTGAGGCTAGCCCTAAAGCTATTTCGGAGAGAACCAGCTATCTCCAAGTTCGATTGGAATTTCTCCGCTACCCTCAGTTCATCCGCTCACTTTTCAACGTAAGTCGGTTCGGTCCTCCATTCAGTGTTACCTGAACTTCAACCTGACCAAGGGTAGATCACCTGGTTTCGGGTCTACGACCAAATACTCAACGCCCTATTCAGACTCGCTTTCGCTACGGCTCCACATTTCCTGCTTAACCTTGCATCAAATCGTAACTCGCCGGTTCATTCTACAAAAGGCACGCCATCACCCATTAACGGGCTCTGACTACTTGTAAGCACACGGTTTCAAGTTCTCTTTCACTCCCCTTCCGGGGTACTTTTCACCTTTCCCTCACGGTACTGGTTCACTATCGGTCACTAGAGAGTATTTAGCCTTAGGAGATGGTCCTCCCAGATTCCGACGGAATTTCACGTGCTCCGTCGTACTCAGGATCCACTCAAGAGAGAACATATTTTCAACTACAGGATTATTACCTTCTTTGATTCATCTTTCCAGATGATTCGTCTAATATATTCCTTTGTAACTCCGTATAGAGTGTCCTACAACCCCAATAAGCAAGCTTATTGGTTTGGGCTCTTCCCGTTTCGCTCGCCGCTACTCAGGGAATCGATTTTTCTTTCTCTTCCTCCGGGTACTAAGATGTTTCAGTTCTCCGGGTCTGCCTTCTAACATGCTATGTATTCACATGTCGATAACACAACATAACTTGTGCTGGGTTTCCCCATTCGGAAATCTCTGGATCAATGCTTACTTACAGCTACCCAAAGCATATCGTCGTTAGTAACGTCCTTCATCGGCTTCTAGTGCCAAGGCATCCACCGTGCGCCCTTAATAACTTAATCTTCCACACTGCGCTTTAAGTCAATCGCATTCATATGGCTTCGTTTCACCATTTTAAAGCTCATTCATTTTGAGTCAAACGCGCGCATGCTTTGTTGTTTCATCATTTCTAATGCTCATTTACAAAAGTAAACTGCGCTTAGAAATGCTTCAACGCCTCGCCTGACAAACGTTTTCTTTCAAAATTATATAAGTGTGTATGTGTTATTAATCTTGTGAGTGTTCTTTCGAACACTAGCGATTATTTCTTATGAATTCAAGCTTATTTAAAACTCTAATTCACTCGGTTTTGCTTGGTAAAATCTAATTTACTTACTTATCTAGTTTTCAATGTACAAAATAATGGTGGGCCTAAGTGGACTCGAACCACCGACCTCACGCTTATCAGGCGTGCGCTCTAACCAGCTGAGCTATAGGCC